>NZ_CP141262.1:2896428-4344642 GCF_045689605.1 Luteimonas sp. R10 | reverse complement strand
TTTGAAAAAGGGGGATTGAGGGGGGCGAAAGCCGCCGCTTGCAAGCCGCAGGCTTGCGGCGGTTTGAGCGCTCCCGCGCGCTGCGCGGGGGCCGGGAATCGCAAAGCGATTTGCTGTTGCTGTTGCTTGGTCGGGCACCGAGCAAATCCCCCCAACCCCCCTTTTTCAAAGGGGGGAAGCAGCCAAGCCGTTGAACTGATTGCAGGAAAACAGGGGAAGCCTCAGGAACCAGACCCCTCGGCCTTTTAGTTCCCTCCATCGCTATTCTCCCGTTCACATCGGCGGCTCGATGACCTCGTCCAGGCGATCGGATGCGACCGCGTAGCCGTCATTCTCGACCTCGACGCGCACCTCCAGCAGCTTCTCTTCCAGTTCGACGAGCTCACCCGCGTCGGCGGCGCCGACGATCTGGATGCAGCGCGCGTTGAACCACTCCCAGAACTGGCGGAAGGTCTTGCCGTGCCAATGTTCGTGGCGGATGCCCTGGTAGAGCTCGCCGATGGCGATGGTCAGTGCGTCGCGCATCACATGGCCTTTGGACGTGGGGTGGTGGTGCCGATTGTGGCCGAAGATCGGGCGCCGGGTTGGTTTCATTCACGGCCGGCGCCGGCGGGGTCGTGCGCATCCCGCCGCGCCGGGTGCGGGATGCGAGCGCGGGCGCCGCCTCCGACCTGCGATCATGCGTGCATGACCACGCCGCTCCCGTTCACCCGCCTCGCCCTATCGCCCGCGCTGCTGCAGGGCGTCGACGCCCTCGGCTACACGATGATGACGCCGGTGCAGGCGCAGTGCCTGCCCGCGATCCTCGACGGCCGCGACCTGATCGCGCAGGCGCCCACCGGCAGCGGCAAGACCGCGGCGTTCGGCCTGGGACTGCTGACCCGGGTCGACCCCGGGCGCATCGGGACCCAGGCGCTGGTGCTGTGCCCGACGCGCGAGCTGGCCGACCAGGTCGGCAAGCAGCTGCGCAGGCTCGCCACCGGCATCCCCAACCTCAAGCTCTCGATCCTGTGCGGCGGCATCCCGCTCGGCCCGCAGCTGGCCTCGCTGACGCACCCGCCGCACGTGGTGGTCGGCACGCCCGGCCGCATCCAGGAGCTGGCGAAGCAGCGGGCGCTGCAGCTGGGCGGCGTGCGTACGCTGGTGTTGGACGAGGCCGACCGCATGCTCGACATGGGCTTCGAGGAGGCGATCCGCGACATCGCCAGGCGGTTGCCGAAGGACCGGCAGGGGTTGCTGTTCTCGGCCACGTTCCCCGACGCGATCCGCGTGCTGGGCAACGCCATGCTGCGCGACGCGCTGGAAGTGAGCATCGACGGCGGCGCGCAGCCGGCCACCATCGAGCAGCTGTTCTTCGAGGTGGACCCGGCGCGCCGCGCGCCGGCGCTGGCGGCGCTGCTGCTGCGCCATCGGCCGGCATCGACCGTCGTGTTCTGCAACACGCGCGCCGATACCGTCGAGGTCGTCGGCTCGCTGTCCCACTACGGCTTTTCGGCGCTTGCCCTGCACGGCGATCTGGAGCAGCGCGATCGCGACGAGGTGCTGGTGCAGTTCGCCAACCGCAGTTGCAGCGTGCTGGTGGCCAGCGACGTCGCCGCGCGCGGGCTGGACGTCGAGGATCTCGGCGCCGTGGTCAACTACGAGTTGCCCACCGACCCGGACACCTACCTGCATCGCATCGGCCGCACCGGGCGCGCAGGCCGCGACGGACTGGCGCTCAGCCTGTGTGCGCCGCGCGAACTCCCGCGCGCGCAGGCCATCGAGGAACGCCAGGGCCAGCCGCTGCGCTGGGAACCTCTGCAACCGCTGTCGGGCAAGCCGGGCGACGTGCCGGCCGCCGCCATGGCCACGCTGCGCATCGACGGCGGCCGCGGCGACAAGCTGCGCGCCGGGGACATCGTCGGCGCGCTCACCGGCGACGCCGGGCTGCACAAGGATGCGATCGGCAGGATCGACGTGTTCGCCACCCGCAGCTATGTCGCCATCGCCCGCGCGCACGCGGTCAAGGCGCTGTCGGCGCTGCGCGAAGGCCGGATCAAGGGGCGCAGGTTCCGGGTGAGCCGCCTGTAGCCGTAGCGCTAGGCCAATTCGCAGATCAGCTCGCCGAAGGCGGTGGAGGCGGGAGTCCTGCCGCCGCTGCTCCAGACCAGCGCGAAATCGATGTCGGGCAGCGGCGGCAGGCCGTACGCGCCGTCGACGATCCGCATCCCGGGCTCGATGTCGTCGCAGGCGATCGCGGTGATCGCCAACCCCGCCAGCACGGCGGCGTGGATGCCCTCCTGGCTGTGCGAGGTGAAGACGATATGGCTGTCGATGCCGGCCTCGTCGAGCGCGCGGACGCCGACCTGCCGATGCACGCAGGGCGGCGGGTAGAACGCGAACGGCAGGGGCGCGTTGCGCGGCGGTTCGAACGTCTCGGCGACCACCCAGACCAGCCGCGTGCGCCGTAGCAGTCGTCCCGCGGCCGGGCCGTCCGGATCGCGCACCGAGATCACCACGGCCAGGTCCAGGTCGCCGCTCCGGATCAGCGCCGGCAGGTCGAGGTTGGCGCTGATGCTGGCGTCCAGCCGAACCGCCGGAAAATCACGCGCGAAACGGCACAGCAGCCGCGGAAGACGCGCGCGCATGAAGTTTTCCGGTGCGCCGAAGCGCACCGTGCCCGACAGCGGGGAAGGGCGGAAACGCCGGGCCAGCGTATCGAACGAGCGCAGGATCTGTTGCGCGTGCCGGAGCAGTTCCTCGCCGTCCTCGGTCACCGTCAGGCTGCGCGTCGTGCGGCTGAGCAGGCGGCGGCCGACCTGTTCTTCCAGGCGCCGGATCTGGTGGCTGACGGCCGACTGGGTCAGGTGCTGGCGCTGCGCCGCGCGGGTGAAGCTGCCGGTGTCGGCAACGGCGACGAAGGTGCGCAGCAGGGTCGGGTCGAAGTCCATGGTGGTCGTGGATACATGACGACAGTTAATGATAGTCGCAAAACTTAATCATTTCCCTCATCAGAGGGGCTTGCCGACAATGCCGCTCCACCGCTGCGGAGCGCCCGCGCCAGTAGTGGCCCCGCTCGCCGTCGTCGCCGGCCCCCCGGCTGCGGCGATGGCTGCGACCGCGGTGTTCCCGACCGCTTGCCCCTGGAGCCCCTGGAGCCATGATGACCCGCGTCAGCCACAACACGGCCGCCCTGATGGCCGTTTGCCTGTCTTCCCTGATGTTCGGCCTGGAGATCTCGAGCGTGCCGGTGATCCTGCCGACGCTGGAGCGCCAGCTGCATGCGGACTTCGCGCAGATGCAGTGGATCATGAACGCCTACACGCTGGCCTGCACCTCGGTGCTGATGGCGGTCGGGACGTTGGGCGACCGCTATGGGCGCAAGCGCATCTTCGTCATCGGCCTGCTCCTGTTCGGGCTCACTTCGCTGATCTGCGGCCTGGCGAGCAGCGCCTGGACGCTGGTCGCCGCACGGTTCCTGCAGGGCGCCAGCGGCGGGGCGATCCTGATCTGCGGCACGGCGATCCTGTCGCATCAGTTTCCGGCCGGTCGCGAACGTGCGCGCGCCTTCGCGGCGTGGGGCGTGGTGTTCGGCATCGGGCTCGGCTTCGGGCCGCTCGTCGGCGGCGCGATCGTCGCCTTGTCCAACTGGCGCTGGGTGTTTCTGGTGCATGTGCCATTGATGGTGGCGACGTTGCTTCCGCTGCTCATCGGCGTGCGCGAATCGCGCGATCCGCAGGCGAAGAAGCTCGACGGCCTCGGCATCGCCACGCTGTCGCTGGCGGTGTTCGGACTGGTCTTCTACATCACCCAGGCACCGGGCCTGGGACCGGCCAGTACCACCGCGATCGCGATCGCCACGGTGACCGTGGCGGGATTCGTCGCCTTTGCGTGGGCCGAGAAGACGCACCCGCATCCGATGTTCGATTTTTCGGTGTTCAGGCTGCGCGACTTCTCCGGCGCGATGGTCGGCGCGACGGCGATGAACTTCAGCTTCTGGCCGTTCATCGTTTACCTGCCGATCTACCTGGAAGGCGTGCTGGGCTACGGCGTCTTCGCCGCCGGCGCATGCCTGTTCGCGTACACGTTGCCGGCGTTGGCGATGCCGCCGCTGGCCGAGCGGCTGAGCTTGCGCTACCGCGCGGGATGGGTGATCCCGGGGGGGTTGTTCGTGATCGGCGCAGGCTTCCTGCTGATGCGGTTCGGCGGTAGCGCCGTGCAGGCCAGCTGGGCGACGTTGCTGCCCGGCTTGATGCTGGCCGGCATCGGACTGGGGCTGACCAACACGCCGGTGACGAACACGACGACCGGATCGGTCCCGGGCGACCGGGCGGGCATGGCTTCCGGCATGGACATGAGCGCGCGTTTCATCAGTCTGTCGATCAATATCGCAGTCATGGGATTCCTCCTGCTTGCCGGCATTCATTCCAGTCTGCGGGATAGCCTTGGCGACCGGATCGGTGCCGAGCGCCTGCGTGGTGCGGCAGAGAAGATTGCCGCCGGCAATCTGTCTGCGCTGGATGGTCCGCAAGCGCTGCCGCATGGGTTGGCCGCCTCCGACGCCGTCCATGCCGCGCTCGCGCAGGGCTTCGACTGGCTGATGCTGTATGCCGCCCTGGGCGTCTGGCTGCTCGCGGCGTTGAGCTTGGCGATCTTCAATGCAGGCAAGCGCGCAGGCTGGGTTCGCTCCGCTGACCGGGGAAACGGTGTCAGGGGCAATTAGCTGCGGGGAAACAGGTGTCAGGGGTGTCAGAAGGATGGCAAGGATGAGTAGCACTTGCTTTAGGTTTCGCCCGCTCGCGGTATCCACAGCGCTGCGTCGCTGCTTCGTAGGAGCGCGCCATGCGCGCGATGCCGCGCCAGGCAGTCTTCTCCGTTGCGGCGAGACAAACCCCGTCGCCATGGGCGGCACGAATGAATAGCCAAGCTCTTCGCGGTGGACCAGCACCGCACCCGTTGGTTCGAGGTGCGGGCTGTTCACTGACACCGCCCGTGGCGACGGCCCACTCTTCACTGCGGCGGATAGGACTGCCTGGCGCGGCACGCTCCTACGGATTTCGGCCGCGCGCATCGGCCGTCGGCTGATGCCTTGTCCATGCAAACGAGCAAGAGCACCTGGAGTAGGCGCCATTCGTGCCAGGGACAACAACGGCGAGCCGGGGATCAGGATCAACTCTCCACTTGGAAGCCTGTCGACCGAGAGAATCGAACTTTGCCTCGGACCGGGCGCCGGCCTGCATCATGCGCACCTTCGGTCTGCCGGCCACGAAAACAGGATTGCCTGGAAGGTCCACAGTTGTATCCTGATGCCCGTCTTCGTTCCGACATCCAGATGGCAGCGATCCAGGCGACAAG
Source organism: Luteimonas sp. R10 (assembly GCF_045689605.1). GTDB lineage: Bacteria > Pseudomonadota > Gammaproteobacteria > Xanthomonadales > Xanthomonadaceae > Luteimonas. Next base: position 4,339,308 of record NZ_CP141262.1, on the reverse strand, counting down.
GTCCAGGCGCAGAGGCCCGGCGCTCGAGAAGGCCATTCTCGAGAGCGCGTGGGCCGAGTTGACCGAAAAAGGGTACGCGGCCTTGACCATGGAAGCAGTCGCCGTTCGCGCCGGCACGAGCCGCACCGTGCTGGCGCGACGCTGGGAGAACCGCGCTGCGCTCGCCATGGCGACCCTGCGCCATCAGATGTCCAAGCACCCGTTGACCGTCTGGGAGAGCGGGGATCTGAGAACCGAGTTGCTCGAGTTCCTCGACCGCGCGGGCGCGCGACTGGGGATCATTTCGGTGGTGTTCTCCCTCCTCCATGTCGAATCAGCGCCAGTCGGCGCCGGAACACCGCAAGAACTGCGTGCCGCCTTGCGGCAGGGCGAGGGCGGTGTGCTGTCTGCCATTCTGGATCGCGCGGTCCAGCGTGGCGAAATCGATCCGAGCACGCTGACGCCCGTCGTTTCCGAGCTACTGAGCGATCTGTACCGGCACTACGCCATCATGAACCGGTCGGCCCCGTCGGAGAAGTTGCGCCAAGCCTGGGTCGACACGATTTTTCTGCCGCTGGTGCGGGCGGACCGGCCGAGGCCGGGCTGAATGGTCGCCCGCCGGCCGTGGACCTCACCGGTTCGGTAGGAGGCGTTTTCGTCCGCCCGTGGGATGGCGCTCCCGTACGTTCGCCTGCCGGCCGTCCCTAGGGCCGCTGTTCGATCTGCTGGCGGCGCCGTTGCATCCACGCATCGCGCACGAGCGCGTACTCGTCTACGGCTTCGGCGCGCATCTTGTCCAAGGGCAGGGCCGCGGATCGCATGCTGCCGAGCTGCAAGATCGTCAGGCCCGTTTTCACCCCGTCACTGTCGAAGTACTGGATCGGCGCGGCGGGCCTGTCGCCGAAGTACCCGACGAAGTCCCGGACCGTGCGTGGCCCCAGGAGTGGCACGACGAAGTACCGCGAGTCGTCCCAACCCCATACGCCCAGCGTCTGGCCGAAATCTTCAGTGGCGCGTTCCAGCTTCATCCTGCTGGCCGGGTCGAAGATGCCGCCGACTCCTGCAGTGGTATTGACCAACAGGCGGCCGAGCGTCGTGGCCGCGCCGATTGGCCGTCCCTGCAGGATCTGATTGACGAACGTTCGCGGTTCCTTGAGGTTCGCGAAGAAGGCCGTGACCCGGTGTTGCACGACATCGGGGACCACCTTGTCGTATGCCACGCCGATGGGACGGGCGACATACTTGTCCACCCTGATGTTGATCGAGTACATCCGGCGATTGTAGCGCTCCCAGGGATCACGGATGGCCGTTTCGGGATAGAGGAGTTCGGCGTCGAGCTCGGCGCGGGTAGGGCCGCCGCCGTCCACCGGCGAGGCATCGATCCGGGTGGCCGGCGGCTCAACCGCGGGCATGGGCGCGTCCTGGGCGGTGGCGGGTCCATCGCCGGACAGATCCACACGATCCGGCCTCGTCGCCCGTCCAAGGTCCTCCGGTGTGCCGGCCGGCACACCGGAGAGGCCGATGGAGGCGCTGCCCGAGCGGACGCTGGCTTCCACCGGCACGGACTCGCCGGCGGCAGGATCCTTCTTTATGTTGGCGGTACAGGCCGCCAGTACGGGCACGATGATGAGCGAGGCAAGCGCGCGCAGGGGAGGCATGGGGAATCTCCAGTCGGGGGATTTCGTTCTCCCGTGGGCGGCCGCCTCGCAGGAGTCATAAGATTCTTCACTGAATCCTAAACTGCGGACGATCTCCATAAATAAGATTCTTGTTATGATCTTATTACGAGGGCTGTCGGTTCATTCGCGAGTCAGCTGCGCAGAACGTGCTACGCGGCGATCTCTTCGGCCAAAGAGATGAGGGTATCAATCGATTCGTGGGTACCATCGCGAGCCCAACCGGCACCAGAGGTGATGCCATGCAACGTGTTCTCTACGTGGGGCGCAGATGGACCTTCTGCTCGACTACGGCCAGAACGTGAAGCAGTACCCGCAGCTGCACGAGTTCTTCCGCGCGCATCGACCGCCGACGCTGGCGATCTGGGGCAAGAACGATCCGTTCTTCGTCCCGGCCGGCGCCGATGCGTTCAAGCGCGACAACCCGAACGCCGAGGTGCGGTTCCTCGACACCGGCCACCTGGCCACCGAGACCCACGGCAGGGAAATCGCGGACGCCATGCGGGAGTTCCTGGGGCGGAGCGTCAAACCCTGAGCGGCCCTGTTTCCGGGAGCCACGCCATCAACCCATAGGTTTCCCGCGACGAAGCGCCGGCTCGACCCGCGCCTGCGTTGCAGGCACAGTGCGTTGCTCCGAAGAACCGGGCCGACTCGATGCCATTCCTGCGCTCCCGACTGCTCGCCATGGCGGCCGCGCTGCTGCTGGCGGGCTGCGCGACTTCCCCGCTGCGGATCGATACCCGCCACCAGGCCGCCGTGCAGGCCAGCCGCGTGCAGTTCCTGGTGCTGCACTACACGGTGGCGGATTTCGACGAGTCGCTGCGGCTGTTGACCGGCACCGAGCCCGGTGTCTCCGCGCACTACCTAGTGCGCGACGATCCGGTGCGGGTGTACCGGCTGGTCGAGGAGGGCCGGCTGGCGCGGCATGCCGGCGAAAGCTGGTGGGCGGGCACGACACCGCTCAATGCGTCGTCGGTCGGGATCGAGATCGTCAATCCCGGCTACACCGACACCCCGGCGGGGCGGGTGTACGCGCCATATCCGCAGGAACAGATCGACACGGTGATCCGGCTGGCGCGGGAGATCGTGGCGCGGCACGGGATCCGCCCGGAGCACGTGCTCGGCCATGCCGACGTGGCGCCGGGCCGCAAGCAGGATCCCGGCCCGGCGTTCCCGTGGCGGCAGCTGGCCGAGGCCGGGCTGATCCTCTGGCCGGATGCCGCGCAGGTCGCCGGGCGGCTGGCCTTCCACCGGCGCAATCCGCTGCCCGCGACCGCCTGGTTCCAGGAGCGCTTGGCCGCCGTGGGCTATCGCGTCCCGCGCGGCGGCGAGCTGGACGAGGCCACGCGCGCCGCGCTCAGCACGTTCCAGATGAAGTACCGGCCCGCGGACATCGCGGGCGTTCCCGACGCGGAGACGGCGGCGCTGCTCGATGTCGCCTCGACGCCCGGCGGCATGCGCCGGCTGGCGCCGGCGACGCGGTGAGCGGGAAGAGGGCGGCGGGCGCGCCCGGGTGCGGGGACCGCTTGGCCGGCCGTGCCGGCCCGGGACGGGGAAGTCCGTTCCGCGTTGATCCTCTCCGCGGCATCTAGTCCGAAGGCATCGCCGCCGGATCCATCCACATCGCCTCCCAGACGTGCCCGTCGGGGTCGGCCAGGTTGCGGTTGTACATGAAGCCGAGGTCCTGGGCGGGATTGATGTCGGCCGTGCCGCCGTTCGCGGCGGCGGCTTCGTTGGCGGCATCGACCGCCGCGCGGCTGTCGAACGACAGCGCCAGCAGCACCTCGCTCGAGGTCGACGGCGGGATCGGCCGGCTGGTGAAGGTGCGCCACTTGTCGTGGGTGAGCAGCATGACGTTGATCGCCTCGCTCCAGACCATGCACGCAGCGGTCTCGTCGGTGAAGTGCGGGTTGTTCTCGAAACCGAGGGCCTGGTAGAAGGCCATCGACGCCGCGAGGTCGGTCACGGGCAGGTTCACGAAGATCATCTTGGGCATTGCGGGCTCCTGTCGGGTTGAGGGCACGGATGGGGTCGCTTGGCGGGATCGGCAGGAATGCCGCCTGCCTGCCATGACGTCGAACGGGCCGGGCCGGAATCGACACCGGCCGACCGACCATGCGGATCCGCGGACCCCGGCCGGTCCGCCGGAACACGGGCCAGGCCCGCGTCACCGATACTGACGCCTGCGGCCAGGCGCCGCTGTTCCGAGGATGCGGATTCGACATGTCGCGGGCGCCCGGTTCACTTCCTGGTGGCCGGGATGCGTGAACCGATATTCGGTTGAAGCCCTGCGTGGCGACCTATCCTGGGCCGCGACGGCACGTTCAGTCGGCTTGCACGCCACCGCCGGTACACTCGGGCGCTCCCCGTGATTGCGCGTCCCCCATGCCCTCCACGATGCGATTTCATCGGTCCGTCGCGCTCGCCGTCGTGCTTGTGGCGGCGCTGGCCGCCTGCGGCTCGAACCGCAGCAAGTCGCAGGCGCCGCCCCTGGGCGAGGTGTTCGGCGCCGAGGACACGTATTCGCGCAGCTACCCGGTGGTGCCGGCCGTCGCCTGCGAGGCCGCGCGCCGCGCGCTGCTGGGGCAAGGCTATCTGATCGGCAGGATGACGCCGGAGGCGGTGGAGGCGACCAAGAACTTCCAGCCCGAGTCCGATATCCACACCCAGCTCGCCGTCCGCACCACCTGCGTGCCGAAGGCGGGTGGCGGCTCGATCGTGTTCATCAACGCCGTGCAGGAGCGCTATGCGCTCAAGGCCCAGTCCAGTTCGGCCAGCGTCGGCGTCAGCATGATCGGTTCGGTGTCGGTGCCGATCCCCATCGGCGGCAGCAACGCCAACCTCGTGCGGGTCGGCAGCAACACCGTGCAGAACCAGGAGTTCTACAGCCGCCTGTTCGACCGCGTGAACTTCTACCTGCCCGGCACCCCGATCGACACGCCGCCCCCGCCGGAGCCGGATATCCCGCCCGATCCGGTGATACGGGAACAGGAGTGAGGAGAAGGATCCAGACCGCACCTCGGCCTCCGGTGCCGTTGCGCGGCTGGAGTGCTGCATAGCGATCCGGGAGCGGTCCCGGACATCACAAGTTGTTGTGGGACTTCCGTCAAATTCCATCTTGCCAGGCCGTGCTAATACGAATCGCCGGCGACTGCGCCGCCGCTTGCCGGCACATTCCCGAAGATGGGCGGCATCAACGCTGCAAGGAGAGTCTCTAGATGAAAGGATTGATCATGCGCGGTGCAGCTGTCGTGCTGTTTATGGGCCTGGCGGGCATGGGTGGGGCGGGAGCTTCCACGATCGTTCCGCCCGGCCCCTGCGTGGATGGGCAGCAGACGACGACCGACCTGTCGAACGGCTACATTCTGTGGGAGTGCCATAACGGCTCCTGGACCTTCCTGTTGCAGTATTACTGCGATAGCAACGGTTGCATCCCGCTGTAGTGCCGGAGCGATACGGGAGCCCTCGCGAGGGCTCCCGTGCCGGGAAAACGGACGAGCCGGGCAGAAGCAGGCTCAGGTCGCTTTCTTGCCCATCTGGGGACACCTCTCCCGGTCGGCAGAAGAGCCGAAGAAATCGGTCCCGGGAACGGGGCCGATGACACGCACGTCGTTACTTGCCGATGAACTCGAGCAGGTCCTGGTTGAGCCGGTCCTTGTGCGTATCGGCCAGGCCATGCGGCGCGCCCGGATAGACGATCAGCTGCGCGTCCTCGATCAGCTCGGCCGAGGCCTTGGCCGCGGCGTCGATCGGCACGACCTGGTCGTCGTCGCCATGGATCACCAGCGTCGGCACGTCGAACTTCTTCAGGTCCTCGCGGAAGTCGGTGGCCGAGAACGCGGCGATGGAGTCGTACGTGTTCTTGTGCCCGGCCTGCATGCCCTGCACCCAGAACGACTGGATCAGGCCCTGGCTCGGTTCGGCGCCCGGGCGGTTGAAGCCGAAGAACGGGCCGGAGGCGAGGTCCAGGTACAGCTGCGAACGGTTCTCCAGCGAGGCCTTGCGCAGGCCGTCGAACACTTCGATCGGCAGGCCGCCGGGATTGCTCTCGGTCTTCAGCATCAGCGGCGGCACGGCGCTGACCAGCACGGCCTTCTTGACGCGCGCGGTGCCGTGGCGGCCGATGTAGCGGGCCACTTCGCCGCCGCCGGTGGAGAAGCCGACGAGGGTCACGTCCTTCAGGTCCAGCGCCTCGATCACCGCGGCCAGGTCGTCGGCGTAGTGGTCCATGTCGTTGCCGTCCCATGGCTGGCTGGAGCGGCCGTGGCCGCGGCGGTCGTGCGCGACTGCGCGGTAGCCCTGGGAGGCCAGGAACAGCATCTGCGATTCCCAGCTGTCCGAACTCAGCGGCCAGCCGTGGCTGAAGGTGACGACCGGGCCGTCCTTCGGGCCCCAGTCCTTGTAATAGAGCTGCACGCCGTCGGGCGTGGTGACGTAGCTGCCGGCGATGGCGTTGCCGGGGGCGGCCCCGGCCTGCGGTTGCGCGGCGTGGGCGGCAGCGCCGGCCTGGGTGGCGACGGCCAGCAGGGTGGCGGCGACATTGCGGGTGATGGCGTTCATGGCAGTGCCTCTTTTCAGGTGGGGCGACGGGGAGGGAACGCGTCAGCCGGCGACGGCCAGCGAGACGTCGATGTTGCCGCGGGTGGCGTTGGAGTACGGGCAGACGACGTGGGCCTGCTCGACGAGCGCCTGCACCTGCTCGCGCGGCAGGCCGGGCACGGCGATGCTCAACTCCACTTCGATGCCGAAGCCGGTGGGGATCTGGCCGATGCCGACCTTGCCGGTGACGGTGGTGTCGGCGGGCAGGGCGACCTTCTGCTTGCCGGCGACGAACTTCAGCGCGCCGAGGAAGCAGGCGGAATAGCCCGCGGCGAACAGTTGCTCGGGATTGGTGCCGTCGCCGCCGGCGCCGCCCAGTTCGCGCGGGGTGGACAGCTTCACGTCCAGCGCGCGGTCGGAGGAGGTGGCCTGGCCTTCACGGCCGCCGGTGGCGGTGGCCGTGGCGGTGTAGAGGATCTTCTCGATGGACATCGTGGTGCTCCCAGTTGGGTTGGTGGGACGAGCCGGCGTGGTGCCGTGCCGGTGGGTAGGTGTACTTTGCGCGCCCAGCCGCTACGATTGGCGACGTAAAGTCCTGAATACTTGACCGGGAGTATCGATTGGTCGACCGGCTGGCTGTGCTGCTGGAGCGCTTCTCGGTCACCGCGCAGGTGTTCCACGCCGGTGCGCTGTGCGGCATCAACACGCTGGAGCCCGAGGGAGACCTCGGCCAGCTGCATCTGGTGCGGGCGGGGCCGGTCGAGGTGTTCCACGGCGATGCGGCCTTGCGCATCGAGGCGCCCAGCCTGCTGCTGTATCCCCGGCCCATGGCGCATCGCTTCGTCACCGATCCGGTGCGCGGCGCCGACATGGCCTGCGCCAACGTGCGCTTCGAAGGCGGCGCCGGCAATCCGATCGCCGCGGCGCTGCCGGCCTTCGCCTGCCTGCCGCTGGAGGCGGTCGACGGGGCATCGCCGGTGCTGGGCCTGTTGTTCGATGAAGCCTTCGCGCAGCGTTGCGGGCGCTACGCGCTGGTGAACCGGCTGTTCGAGGCGGTGATGATCCTGATCCTGCGCCAGCTCATGGAAAACGGCGACGTGCGGAGCGGGATGCTGGCGGGGTTGTCGCATCCGCGCCTGCGCAACGCGCTGGTCGCCATGCACGAGGCGCCGGCGAAGGCGTGGACGCTGGAGGACCTGGCCGCGGCCGCGGGCATGTCGCGCAGCGTGTTCGCCAACGCGTTCCGCGAGACGGTGGGCATCACGCCCGGCCAGTACCTGCAGGGCTGGCGCGTCGGCCTGGCCCAGCACGCGTTGCGCCGGGGGCGGCCGCTGAAGGTGGTGGCCGCCGACGTCGGCTACGGCAGCGAGGCGGCGCTGTCCCGCGCTTTCAAGGCGCAGATCGGCCTGTCGCCGCGCGAGTGGAAGCGGGCGCAGGCGGTCTCGCCGGGAAAGGCGGTGGGCGCGGTTCGAGACATCGGCATCGCATCGGCTGCGCTACGGTCGGGCGGAATCGTCCCGCGACCGCAAGGAGCCGCCGATGCCGGCCGCCGCTGAATCCGGGGTGCCGTTGCGCCGCCATGCGATCGCGGCGCTGGCCGTGGCGTGGAACCTGCTCGGGGTGGTGCTGTTCGTGGTGCGGATCGCGATGACGCCGAAGCTGGCCGAGCAGGTCGGCGGTGCCGCCGCGGCGGCGGCCGAGATGCCGGCGTGGGTCGACCTGGCGTTCGGTGCCGCGGTGGTCACCGGTCTGTCCGGCGCGATCGCGCTGCTGCTGCGCAGGCGCTGGGCGGTGCCGATGCTGCTGGTGTCGCTGGGCGCCGCGGCCGTGCAGGCGGCGGCCGCGCCGGCGGTCCTGGCCGCGCGCGGTGCGCTGCACGCCTCGGCGCTGGCGCTGCCGATGGCCGTGCTGCTGGCCTCGCTGGCGCTGTGGCTGTACGCCCGGCGGGTCCGCGCGCGCGGGTGGTTGCGCCGGTGAAGCGCGCGGGTTCCGCAACCACCGCGCCTTCCGGGCCGGATCGTTCCACCCGTCGGCGTTGCTGGCCCGCATCGAACTGCGCACCGGCCACCAGCAACTCGGCCGATGCGCCTCGTCCGTTCATGCAGGGAGTGGAGTGGGGATGATCGCCTGGGGAAGGGGGAAGTCCGCTCAGGCCACTGTTCCTGACAACGAAATGGCGGGGATTTCTCCCCGCCATCGCGCTGCAGACAAGAGGAACGGTCAATTCGTCTTGCTGGGCATGTTGACCTTGTCGATGCCATGGATGACGCCGTTGCTCGAGCCGATGTCGGCCGCCGTGACCTGTGCGCCGTCGATGCTGATCTTGCCATCGGTCAGCTGGATCGGAGCGGACTGGCCGTTGACGGTCCTGGCCTTGTCCCACTTGCCGATGTCTTCCGCGCTCTTGCGGCCGCTGAGGACGTGGTAGTTGAGGATCGAGGTCAGCTCGGCCTTGTTTTCCGGCTTGAACAGCGTCTCGAGCCGGCCTGCCGGCAGCTGTTCGAACGCCGCATCGGTCGGTGCGAAGACGGTGAACGGCCCGGCGCCGCGGAGGGTCTCGCCCATGCCCGCTTTTTCCACGGCGGTGCCGAAGGTCTTGAACGTGCCGTTCGCAGCGGCGGTGTCAAGCACGTTGAGGGGTGTGGGACTGGTCTGAATGCTCATGATACTGATCGCCTGTAAGAAGATTCGCCAATTGCGAATCCAGGATGGCCGAAGCCAAGCCTCCTGCAGACTGCAGGAGTGCGATGCCCAGTGCGGAGAGTGAGTGGACGTGCGGCGCGGCTGAGTGGCCGTTACGACATTGCGTCGTAGTGCAGGCACACCGTACGCCTTCGACTGTTACTGGCGCATAAAGACCGTCGGTCCGGCTGCCCAGGATGCCGCACGATGGGTGCTATGGTGATACGCGATCGACATGATGAGCATCCGCTTGGAGATTGGTCGCCAGGAGGATCGCGTCATGAACGACATCAGGCGACAGGCTTCGATGATTTCGATGGAACAAGGCACCTCGGCCAGCGAACGGGCCGAACTGGTTCACGCGCTCCAGGAGGCGGAAAACGAAGGGCTGCCACCACCGCGTCCAGCCTTCGCGAAGAAGACCACGTTCGCCGGAAAGGTCGCATCCTTCTTCCGCGGTGAATATGCAACGTTGTCCGCAAACAGCGACGTGACGCTGGAGCAGCTCTATCGGAGATTGGGGGCCGCGGCCGCCAAGGACAGGTTGGCGCTGACGAAATCCGAGGAGATGATGTTCGTGATGGCCTCCGACATCCGGGACGCGAAGGCCTTTCCCCAAGCCGGCGCGCCTTCAGGAATCGCCAGGCCAATGAGCGCATGGCGCGAACGGTACAACGGACTCGATCGTTCCCTGCCGGAATGAACTTCAAGGCCGCGCCGGAGCGGTGTCGGGGACGATTGCCTGCCGGTCCCTCCTGCTTGCACCGGATGGTCGGCGACAGCCCGGCCGGCCCGGTACGTCGCGAAGGTGAAGATGTTCCAGGCCCGCCGCTGGATCGCACAAACGGCATGCGCATCGCGGTCGCCGCCAACCGGCTGGGCTATGACTCGGGTGCCTCGAACGCCACCCGCCGATCCCGGGCCGCGTGCCGATGATTCTCCGGTAGACTGCCCATATCCCGTGGGGACGGGATTCCGGGACAGGGGGATTCGATGCAAAGGGCTCTTACTGCGGCGCTGCTCGCGGCACTGTCGCTTGCGCCAGGATGTGCGACCTATCAGTTGGGGGGTGCCGACAAGGCTGCCGTGCTCAAGCGGTTCGAGCCCGTGCCGGGCAAGGCCAGCGTGTACGTCTGCAGGGAGCCGGCGCTGCTGGTCGCTCGCGGGGTGAAGACCGTGGTCCTGATCGACAACGAGCCGATCGGAACGCTGAAACAGAACAGCTTCGTCCACACCGAGGTCGAGCCTGGCAAGCATGGCGTCCTGCTGCGGCATGACGGCATCAACAGCGGCGCCGGTGGCTTCATGACGTTCGACGTCGAGTCGGGCGACGTGCGCTTCTTCTGGGTCGGCGTGACGGGCAACGGTTGGGGCATTCTCACGGTCGACGACTTCGACAGCGAAGCCGAGGCGAGGGCGTGCGTGACCGGCGCCGAGTATTCGGTGGCCGCCCCCTGAGGATCGAGGAACCGGGTCAACGGCAATCCGCTGCTGTCGCAGGGCGGCTACCGTTATGGGCGTTGCTTCAGCTCAGGCTGAGCATGAGATTCTAGAGGCGCGCCGCCGAAGGCTCCGGTGCCGCCATGTGGCACCTACGCCGGCGGAGGCGAGCCTCCGGGGCTCGCTCCGAGTCCATGGGCCGCATCGCGTCGCCCTGAATGCCGTCTCGTCGGCTGTTCCCGGGGGTTCGTCGCACGTCGCTTGCGCGCGATCGCCTCGCGTCTGCAACCTGTGCCTGCCGCCACCGCGACCCGCGGAGCGGATCGAGCCGCGGAGAGCCCGGACATGAAGACACTGATCGCGATCGTCGCCTGGTGCATCCTCTTCGTCCTGTGCTGGCCACTCGCGCTGCTCGCGGTGGTGCTGTGGCCGATCGCCTGGCTGCTCACGCTGCCGTTCCGCCTGCTGGGCATCACCTTCGCGGCGTTGTTCGCGTTCCTGCAGGCGCTTCTCTTCCTGCCCGCCCGTCTGCTGGGCTGGCGCCCGGACCGGGCACGGTACGCGACGGCAGGCTGAACGTCCTCTGCCGGGGCCGTGAAGAACGTCGACGGTCACGGCTGGGGAAGGCAGGAGCGCTGCGGTTCAGCCGCCCTCCTCGCCTGGTGTTGCAGGCCAGCCGGCACGGCGGGCCATTCCGGCCATGTGCCCGACGCAGGATGCCACCCTGTCCTGCCACGCGCGCCAATCGTCGGGAGTGCTGCCCAGGTAGACATCCCGAGCCCGCTCCAGTGCCGGGCGGTGTTCGGCCGGCAACTGGGCGCTCACGCGGGAGGCGGCCGCGTCTTTCGCCACGATGTCTCCCGTCTGCAAGGTGATCCACATCCTGGCGAGCGTGAGCAGGGCATGCTTTTCCTCGCCCAGCCAGTTCTGCGCCACTTCCGGTAGCATCGTGGCGATCGCCCTGCGGATGTCTTCCGCGGGCACCGCGGGCAGCAGCGCGTCCGGTGCTGGCCCCTTGATCGACATGCCTTTCGCGCGTGCCTGGGTCAGCAGCAATGCCAGGTCGGGATCGGTCTGGGGCGGGGGCATGCTGTCCGACTGCAGCTCCGCGCGCAGCCATTCGCCGAACTGGAACTCGCGTCGGGCCGGATGCCGCCAGGGCGTGACGTCCGAAAGGACGATCAGCGTCAGTTCCAGCGGGCGGGTCGACGAAGCGCTGCCGGGAGGCGCGGACAGCGAGAGCAGCGCATCCATGACCGACGATCGTTCCGGAGCGGAGAGCGGACGCCGGAGGACACCGAGCAGGTCGATGTCGCTCTGGGGCCGAAGCCCGCCATCCACGTACGAGCCGTACAGGTAGAGGGCAGCCAGGTCGTCGCCGAAGCGTTCTTCCAGCAGCGCCGCCACCTCGGCGGCTTGGCGCGGATGCGTCGTGGGCATGGGCTGGGTTGTAGTGGACGCAGCAGGAATCGCGGCCCTCATTCCGCGGCGCCGGCCCGGCGCGGCAGCACCCAGTTCGGCCGCACGAAGTGGCAGGTATATCCGTCCGGGTAGCGCTCGAGGTAGTCCTGGTGCTCCGGTTCGGCTTCCCAGAACGGGCCTGCAGGCGCCACTTCGGTGACCACCTTGCCGGGCCACAGCCCGGAGGCGTCGACATCGGCGATCGTGTCCTCGGCGACGGCCTTCTGTTCCTCGTCCACGTAGAAGATCGCGGACCGATAGCTCATGCCGCGGTCGTTGCCCTGGCGGTTGGGCGTGGTCGGGTCGTGGATCTGGAAGAAGAACTCCAGCAGCTTGCGGTAGCTGGTCCCGTCGGGATCGTAGGTGATCTCGATCGCCTCGGCATGGGTGCCGTGATCGCGATAGGTCGCGTTCTCCACGTCGCCGCCGGTATAGCCCACCCGGGTGGAGACCACGCCCGGAAGCCTGCGGACCAGGTCCTGCATGCCCCAGAAGCAGCCGCCGGCGAGGACGGCACGTCGGGTGTTCATCGGATGTCCTCCACCTGGTCGAGGTAGTCGCCGTAGCCCTCGGCCTCCATGTCGGCGCGCGGGATGAAACGCAGCGCCGCCGAGTTGATGCAATAGCGCAGACCCCCACGGTCGGAGGGGCCGTCGGGGAACACATGACCGAGATGGCTGTCGCCGTGGGTCGAGCGGACCTCGGTGCGGATCATGCCGTGGCTCTCATCGGCCAGTTCGTTGACGTTGGCCGGTTCGATCGGCTTGGTGAAGCTCGGCCAGCCGCAGCCGGACTCGTACTTGTCGGATGACGCGAACAGCGGTTCTCCCGACACGATGTCGACGTAGATGCCGGGCGCCTTGTTGTCGAGATGCTCGCCCGTTCCGGGCGGCTCGGTGCCACTGTGCTGCGTCACGCGGAACTGCTCGGGAGACAGTCGCGCGACGGCCTCCTCGGTCCTCTGGTACTTGGCCATGGTCTTGCTCCGGCATTGCACGGGATGTAGGCGGCGGGTGCCGCCTTCCAACCGGAGTTGCGGCCGGTTGGCCGGCTTTTCAATCCTCCGGGCCCGGCGGCGGCGTGCCGCGCATCCTCAGTCCAGCACCCCGAACAGCAACAGCAACGCCGTGAACGTGGCCAGCACGATGCCGATGGAGACCAGCAGCAGCAACAGGCGGACCAGGGCGCCGGCGCGCGATACGCCGTACGCGCCCCGCAACTGGCGGTACAGGTGGACCGGCGGCACCACCAGCATGACCGCCTCGCGGAGGTCCGTACCGACCCCGACGGCAGCGGCGATCGCCAGCACGATCGTCAGCAGCATGACGAAGCTGATGGAGTAGGTCACAAAAACGGCATGGTCGTAGAGGCGGACGTCGCGCCGCCAGAAGAACATCAGCCACATGAAGGGCAGGCTCATCGGGATGAGCGCCCAGGAGAACTTGTAGCTGTTGGTCTTGAGCCTGTAGAGCAGCAGCCTCGGGTTCTCGTTGAGCTGGCGCAGGCCTTCGTTGAGCTTGCCGTCGATCGCGGGCCAGCCGGTCCCGATCCACGGCACCTCTCCCGTTCCGTCCCGCATCGGGCTCCAGATCCTCACCGGGCCGTCCTTCTGCAAGGGCGTGGCGCCGGGCGGCCCGCCTCCGTCGCGGTTTCCGGCGCCGCCGACGATCGAGAACACCGCGAACATCAGGAACACGGTGCACAGGAACAGCGCCATGGGCGAAACGAACCTGGCGCGCTCGCCATCGATGTAGCGGCGGGTCAGGCGGCCGGGATGGAAGAACAGCTCCGGGAGGGTGCGCCAGACCCTGCCTTCGAAATGAAACACCCCGTGCAGGATGTCGTGAGCCAACGCCGCCAGGCTGCGGTGGATGTGCGCGGGCTGGGCGCAGTCGCTGCAGTAGCGGCCGCCGAGCGTCGCGCCGCAGTTGCGGCAGGCCGCAGGCGAAGCGTCCGGCGCCGGCGTTTCCCCCGGGGGCGGGGTAGCGGCCCCGGGGCCGCTGGCGGCCGCAAGCACCTCCCCGTCCGCTTTCGGTTCTCCACCCATCGGTGGAGGATAAGAACAAAAGATGCCGGCGACAATTTCGACGCGTCGGTGCCGGTACGGCACAGGCCGGGTGCCTCGGGATCACCCACGCACGCGGCAGCGGCACGCTCCCGGCGGCGGACGGGCGGTGCGCCGGAAGCGGACCGACCCGATGCGCACATCGGATCGGCCGGCCGCCGGGTCGGCGCGAGCCTGGAATCAGCGGGGTGCCGCCTGGGGCTGCCGCCTAGCGCAAACGCTCCACGCTCAGCACCGGCGTCTCCACCAGCTCCGACCCGAACCACTGCAGGGTGTTCGCGCCCTCCAGCGCGTACCAGGGCGCCTGCGTGCGCAGATGCAGGTAGGTCCTGCCGGTGGGGCCGACGCCGTCCGGATCGACACGCAGGAAGACCGTGCAGTCGGCCTGCCCTTGCGATCCGTTCAACACCACGGTTGCGCTCTCGGGAATGAGAGCGGTCTGCGCATTCCGCGCGATTGCCACGATTGCCTCGATCATCCGGTGCTCTCCACGAGCGCGTCAGGGGTGCGCTCCGTACGGTCAAGAACGCTCTAGCGGGGCGGGCGTGAACCCAGCGGGAATATTTCACCTGTCGGTTGACAATCTTCCGGAGCGGCGTATATTCAACCTTATGGTTGATACATCAGAACGCCTCGACGCCGTCTTCCGCGCGCTTGCCGATCCGACCAGGAGGGCGATGCTGCGCGAGCTCGCCGCCGGGCCGCGCACCGTCGGCGAACTCGCCGCGCCTTTCGACATCTCGCTGGCGGGCGCCTCCAAGCACATCCAGACGCTGGAACGTGCCGGTCTGATCCAGCGCAAGGTGCAGGGCCGGGTGCATACCTGCCGGCTCGATGCACGCCCGCTGCATGCCGGCGCGGAATGGATCCGCCATTACGAGCGCTTCTGGAACCGGAAGCTCGACGTCCTCGATGCCTTGCTCAAGGCGGAGGACCTCGGGACGTCCGCGGCGAAATCCACCCGCAAACCCGGATCCCCACGGAGGAAAGCATGAACATCGCAATGCCGGAAAACGAAACCGAGTACGGCGTTTTCACCGCCGCCGACACCGTCCGCATCGAGCGCCTGCTGCCGGGCCCGATCGAACGGGTCTGGGCGCATCTCACCGAGAGCGAACTGCGCCGCCAGTGGCTGGCGGCGGGCGAGATGGAGATGCAGGCCGGCGCGCCCTTCGAACTCGTCTGGCGCAACGACGAGCTCACCGATCCGCCGGGCAGGCGCCCGTCCGGCTTCGACGTCGAGCACCGGATGCAGAGCCGGATCACGGTGCTCGAGCCGCCGCGCAAGCTTGCCTTTACCTGGGGAGACGGTGATGTCACGTTCGAGCTGGCGCCAAGGGGCGACGAGGTGCTCCTGACCTTGACCCACCGCGGCCTGGCCGACCGCGAGAACAAGCTGATGGTCGGCGCCGGCTGGCACGCGCACCTCGACATCCTGGTCGCGCGCTCGAAAGGCGAGAAGCCGGAGCCGTTCTGGGACCGCTGGAGCCGGCTTCGCGAGGCGTACGATCGCCGCATCGCGGCCTGACCCGGCGCCCGCTGGCTAGGCGTTGGCCGGCTCGACGGTGTCGTTGCGCAGCGTGCGCCCGAACAGCGCCAGCATGCGGCGCCAGGCCTCGCCCGCGGCGTCCTCGTCGTAGCGCGGGGTGGTGTCGTTGTTGAAGCCGTGCTGCGTGCCGGGCGGCTGGAACAGCGTGTAGCGCACGCCCGCCGCCTTCAGCGCCGCTTCGTACTCGGGCCAGGCGGCGTTGATGCGCTCGTCGTGCTCGGCGAGGACCACCAGCAGTTCGGCCTTGATATTCGCCACGTCCTCGAGCGGGGCGGGATTGCCGTAGAACGGCGCGGCGGCCTCGAGGTCGGGCAGGCGGGTGGCGAGGAAGTTCGCCATCCCGCCGCCGTAGCAGAAGCCGACCACGCCGAGCCGGCCGTTGCCGCCGTCGATCCCGCGCAGCATGCGCGCCGCGGCCAGGAAGTCCTCGCGGGTCTTCGCCTGGTCCAGCTTGCCGAACAGGGTACGCGCCGTGTCTTCGTCGCCCGGGTAACCGCCCAGCGGGAACAACGCGTCCGGCGCGAAGGCGATGAAGCCCTCCAGCGCCAGCCGGCGTGCGACGTCCTCGATGTGCGGATTGAGGCCGCGATTCTCGTGCACGACGAGCACGGTCGGCAGGGGGCCGTCGGCCTTCGCCGGCTTGGCGAGGTAGCCCCGGGCGGTGCCGTGGCCCTGCGGCGAAGAGAACGCGAGACGGTCGGTCGACAATCGCGCATCGCCAGGCTTGACCTGCTGCGCGGCGGCGAATCGCGGGCTCAGGGCGGCGAGCAGGCCGGCCGCGCCGGCCGCGAACCGCGCGGCGCCGGCGAGGAATCCGCGGCGGTCGATCTGGCCATGCACGTACTGGTCGAACAGGCGCAGTACTTCCGGATCGAAGTCGCTGGCCTCGTGGCGGAGCGGCCGGGGCATCGGGATCTCCGGTGGCGGTAGTCCGCCGATTAGAGCACAGCCGCGGCGCCTCCCCGGCGGCCGCGCTCGCCGCGGTGTCGCCGGCCCAGGCCCCGGGCCGGAGCCCCGCCTGATCACGTCGAATAGACGCGCATCTGCGCAGGATCAGCCGCCCATGACGGCTGGAAAGGAACAATGAAGAACGGCACCTTCAATACCCTGGCCAAGAAGGCGTCCTTTGCGGCGGGAACACCCTGGGTATTCTTCGGTGCGCTGATGATCGTCGTCGTCTGGGCCGTCAGCGGGCCGGTGTTCGGCTTCAACGATACGTGGCAGCTCGTGATCAACACCGGCACCACCATCGTCACGTTCCTGATGGTGTTCCTGATCCAGCACACGCAGAACGCCGACGCCGCGGCCGTGCAGATCAAGCTGGACGAGCTCATCCGGGTGATCAAGAGTGCCGACAACGTGCTGCTCGACCTGGAAAACATGGACCAGGACGAACTGGAGATCATCCGCAGGAAGTACGAGAAGTTGGCGGCCGACGCGGCCAGCGTGAAGCGCAAGCGGGCCTCGGACGATCAGGAGGAGAAGGACGGCGGCGCCAGGTAAGGGCGGCCTCTCAGGTGGAACTCTTCCCGCCCGGCGGTACGCAGTCTCCACACCGGCCCATGCCGAGCTGCTGACGCACCTCGCTGCGCACCGGGAGGGGGACTGGGTCGAAACCTCATCGAGATCATGCGCCACGTGCGCCAGGTGCAACCGGCGCCAGCCGGCTGAGGAGCCGGCGAATGCCGGGGACGCGGCGGCCACACCGCCATCGAGCCTCCGCCGCCGCTTGCAGTCGAGGCGGGGTGACGGCTTCCGCTATCCGGGCCGTGCCTGCTGCGTATTCAATCCCAGCCTGCGCGCCACCCAGCCCAGGGTCGGTCCCTGGATCACGCTGGACAGCAGCACCACGAAGAACACGATGTTGAAGATGGACTGCGCGCCGGGCACGCCCGCGACGACCGGGAACGTGGCGAGCACGATCGGAACCGCGCCGCGCAGCCCCGCCCACGACACGAACAGCTTGGCGCGCCAGTCGTAGCCGCGGAACGGCGCCAGGCACAGGAACACGCTCAGCGGACGCGCCACCAGCATCAGCACCGCGGTGATCGCCAGGCCGGGGCCCAGCACCGCCGCCAGCTCGCTCGGGAACACCAGCAGCCCGAGGGTCAGGAACATCGTCACCTGCGCCAGCCAGGCCAGGCCGTCCTGGAACAGGGACACGGTGCGCTTGGACGGGAACTCGCGGGTACCGGCAACGATCCCGGCGACGTATGCGGCGAGAAAGCCGTTGCCCTGCAGCAGGCCGGCCAGCCCATAGGCGAGCAGCGCCGTGGCGATCGACACCACCAGCGCCAGCCCGCCCACGCGCAGGCGGGCACGCCGCAGCAGCGCCGGAAAGCCCGCGCCGATGGTGTAGCCCACCGCCGCGCCCACCGCCATCTGCAGGCCGAAGGCCGGAATCAGCGTGGCCGGCGAGGTCTCCGGTGTGGAGATCAGCAGCAGCGCGGCACCCACCAGGAAGATCGCCATCGGGTCGTTGGAGCCGGATTCCAGCTCGATGACGCCCTTGAGTTCGTCGCGCAGCGGCAGCCCGCGCGAGCGCAGGATCGCGAACACCGCCGCGGCGTCGGTGGAGGCGATCACCGAGCCGAGCAGGAATCCCTGCAGCAGGGAGAAACCGAGCAGCCACATCGCCGCGGCCGCCACCACCGCGGCGCTGACCATCACCCCGGCGGTGGCGAGCACCAGCGCCGGCGCGACGGAGCGGCGCACTTCGCGCCAGACGGTGTCCAGCCCGCCGGAGAACAGGATGAACACCAGGCTCAGCACGCCGATGCCCTGCGCCATGCCGACGTTCTCGAACGAGATCCCGCCGAGTCCCTCGGAACCGGCAAGCATGCCCAGCAGCATGAAGCCGATCAGGGCCGGCAGCCCGAAACGGCTGGAGAGGCTGCCCGCCAGGACGGTGAGCACCAGCAGCAGGCCGAGGCCGAAGAACACCAGTTCGGACGAGTAGCCGGGCAAGGCGGCGGACCGGAAAGGAGGGCCGGCCATGGTAACCGGCGGGGCCGCCGCTTCCTTCCGGGTGGATGCCTGCGCGGCGGCGCCCACCGGGCAGCGCGGCGGGCGATGGCCCCGAAGCGGTCGGCATGGCCGTAGCCGGAGCGTCGCTCCGCGGCATTATCATCGCGCCATGCGCGCCGACTTCCCCATCCGCGTCGTCGCCTTCGCGCCGCGCTGGCGCGAGGACTTCGCCCGTCTCAATCTGGAGTGGCTGCAGCGCTGGTTCACGGTCGAGGCGGTCGACCGCGAGGTGCTGGGCGATCCGGAAAGCCACATCCTCGCCGCCGGTGGCCGCATCCTGTTCGCGCTCGATGCCGACGAATGCGCGGTCGGCACCGTCGCCCTCAGGCACGAGGGCGACGGCGTTTACGAGCTGACCAAGATGGCGGTGGCGCAGCGCCTGCGCGGCAGCGGCATCGGCCGCGCGTTGATGCTGGCGGCGCTGGACACGTTCCATGCGTGCAGCGGCCGCGAGCTGTTTCTCGAGTCCAGCAGCAAGCTCGCGCCGGCGCTGGCGTTGTACGAGAGCGTCGGCTTCCGCCATCGGCCGGCGCCCAGGCCCGGGACGCACTACGCGCGCGCCGACGTGTACATGGTGTGGGAGCCGCAGGCGGGCGAGCGCCGGTAACGGCGTCGATCGCGGTCGTTCTGCGCTGCAGCAATGCATCGGCGGGGGCCGCTGGTACAGTGATACGAGGTTCCCCGGGGTTGATCGCGACGATGGCAGGGCTGGTCGTTCCTTCCGCCGATGTGTTTTTTTGCCGATTCGATGGTAGCGCTAACTTTTCTCGGCCGGGAAGCTGCGCACGGGCCGCGGCGCCGGTCCGGGCGCCGGCGCTCGGAGCCTCGGCCCGGCCGGCCCCCGGCGGCGGGGTCTCGCCATGACCGACGCGCATCGCCCGCCATCCCCGGCGCGGCTCTGCGGCCAGCGGCGGATCACGGCCGGCGCGCCGGCGTCACTCGTCCCCGGACCGACGTCGTGCGGGCGGGGGCGCCACGGAGTCGCGGCTGATGAGGCGGTACGGCACCACGTGGTCGACCAGCACGCGCGTGCTGCGGTCCTTGCGGCGGATGCTGCGCAACAGGATGTCGATGGCCGCGTCCGCCATCGAGGCGATGGGCTGGTGGATCGTGGTCAGTTCCGGCCACACCGTGGTCGCCGCCGAGGTGTCGTCGAAGCCCACCACCGACAGGTCGCGCGGTACGTCCAGCCCGCGCCGATGCGCCACCGAGATCGCCGCCGCGGCCATGTCGTCGTTGCCGGCGAAGATCGCGGTCTGCGGCTTTCGCTGCGAGAGCAACCGCTCGGCGGCCTTCAGGCCGGAGCGGTAGGTGTAGTCGCCCTGCTGCACCAGGCCGCGTTCCAGCACGATGCCGGCCCCGTCCAGCGCGGCCTGGAATCCCTCGAAGCGACGCGCGCTGGCGCTCAGGTCGGGACGGCCGTTGATGTAGCCGATGCGGGTATGGCCCTTTGCGATCAGGTGCTCGGTGATCTCCTTGCTGGCGCGGAAATCGTCGATGCGCACGCAGGAGATCTCCTCGCTGAAGCGTCCCGACGCGATCGCGACGACGGGGACGTTGGCGCGCACCAGTTCCATCACCGCGGCCTTCGAATCGCACAGCGGCGGTGGCAGGATCACCCCGGCCACTTTCCCGGCCAGTTTGCGCGCGGCCTTGCGCTCGGCCTCGGCGTCGAGGTCGTCCCAGTAGTCGATGACCAGCTGGATCGCGGTGCGCGAGGCGACGCGCAGCAGGCCGACCAGCAGTTCGCGCAGGTAGGCGCCGCTGGGGTTGGTGTAGATCAGCGCGATGCGCGTGTGCTGGGCCGCGGCGAGGGTGCTGGCGGCCAGGTTGGGCGTGTAGTCCAGCTCGCGCACCGCGCGCATCACCCGCTCCCGGGTGGCGTCGCGCACCTTGCCGTGGCCGTTGACCACGCGCGAGACCGTCATCGGCGAAACGCCGGCGAGCGCCGCCACCTCGTCGATGGTGACGGCGCGGCCCCTGCGGCGGGCGGATTTTCTAGGTTTCTCCAACGTTCGTTCCTTCAGTCGGCCGGCCCCGGGCGTGGCGACAGGAATACCACGCCGCACTCGCCATCGAGACCGTCATGAAACCCGATCCAGGACCAGACATGAAAACGCCGCAGATGTTACCGCTAACGGACACGCCGGGCGACGGAGCGGGCGCAAGGGCTGCATCGATGGAGCATATCCCGGAACGCCGGTTCGTTCGCCGGCGTGCGTCGTTCGCCAGGAGCGTCGCGGCGCTTGCGGTCGTCCTGCTGGCGGGCGCGCTGTACATGCCCATGGCCGGCGCCGAGGACGGTTACGACCTGTGGCTGCGCTATCGACCCGTCGAGGGCGCGCCTGCGGATGCGTACCGCGCACAGGCCTCGCGGCTGGTGGCCGGCGATGCCACGCCGACGCAGGCCGCGACCCGTGCGGAACTGTTGCGCGGGCTCGGCGGGCTGTTCGGCGCCGCGCCGCCGCTGTCGGAGACGGTCGCCGACGGCGCCGTCGTCGTCGGCACGCCGGCGTCGTCGCCGGTGATCGCCGGGCTCGGGCTGGAACTCGACGACCTCGGGCGCGACGGCTATCTCATCCGCAGCGTCACCGTGGACGGCCATGCGGCCACGGTGATCGCGGCCAACGACGACATCGGCGCGCTGTACGGCGCGTTCCATTTCCTGCGCCTGCTGCAGACCGGGCAATCGCTCGATCGGCTGGACGTGCGCGAAGCGCCGCGGGTGAAGCTCCGCGTGCTGAACCACTGGGACAACCTGGACGGCCATGTCGAGCGCGGCTATGCCGGGGCCTCGATCTGGGGCTGGCACAAGCTGCCGGACTGGCGCGCCCCGCGCTACACCGACTACGCGCGCGCCAACGCCTCGCTGGGCATCAACGGCACCGTGCTCAACAACGTCAACGCGGACGCGTTGAGCCTGACGCCGATGTACCTGGAGAAGGCGGCGGCGCTCGCGGACGTGTTCCGGCCGTACGGCATCCGCGTGTATCTCAGCGCGCGCTTCAGCGCGCCCATCGAGATCGGCGGGCTGGAGACGGCCGATCCGCTGGATCCGCGGGTGCGGCGCTGGTGGCGGGACAAGGCGGAGGAGATCTACCGCACCATTCCCGATTTCGGCGGTTTCCTGGTCAAGGCCAACTCGGAAGGGCAACCGGGCCCGCAGGACTACGAGCGTTCGCACGCAGACGGCGCCAACATGCTGGCCGAGGCGCTCGCGCCGCATGGCGGCACGGTCATGTGGCGCGCATTCGTTTACTCGGACGAGGAACCGGACGATCGCGCCAAGCAGGCCTACACCGAGTTCGTGCCGCACGACGGCGAGTTCCACGACAACGTGCTGGTGCAGGTCAAGAACGGCCCGATCGACTTCCAGCCGCGCGAGCCGTTCCATCCGCTGTTCGGGGCGATGCCGCGGACGCCGCTGATGATGGAGTTCCAGATCACCAAGGAATACCTGGGCTTCGCCACGCACCTGGTCTACCTGGGGCCGCTGTTCGAGGAGGCGCTGGCGGCCGACACCCATGTCCGCGGCGCGGGTTCGACCGTGGCCGAGGTGATCGACGGTTCGTTGCACGGCTACGCCACCACCGGGATGGCCGGCGTGGCCAACATCGGCGCCGACCGCAACTGGAGCGGCTCGCATTTCGACCAGGCCAACTGGTACGCCTATGGCCGCCTGGCGTGGAACCCGGGGCTGGATTCGCGCGACATCGCCGGGGATTGGGTGCGGATGACGTTCTCGGGCGACCCCGGTTTCGTCGCCGCCGTCGTCGACATGATGATGGGCTCGCGCGAGGCGGCGGTGGATTACATGACCCCGCTCGGACTGCACCACCTGATGGGACGCGGCCACCACTACGGCCCCGGCCCCTGGGTGGAAGGCGGGCCGCGCGCGGACTGGACGTCCGTGTACTACCACCGCGCCACCCGCCACGGCATCGGCTTCGACCGCACCGCCACCGGCAGCAACGCGGTCGCGCAGTATGCGCCGCCGGTCGCCCGCGAGTTCGGCGACCTCGACGCCGTGCCCGAGGAGTTCCTGCTCTGGTTCCATCATGTCCCCTGGGACTACCGCACGCAGTCGGGCCGCCCGCTGTGGGACGAACTGGTGCACCGGTACACGCGGGGCGTGGACTACGTGCGCGGCATGCGCGAGACCTGGGACCGGCTCGACGGCCACGTGGATGCCGAACGCCACGCGCAGGTGGCCGCGTTCCTGGCCATCCAGGAAAAGGAAGCGCAGTGGTGGCGCGACGCCAGCATCGCCTATTTCCAGAGCATTTCAGGCCTTCCGCTGCCGGAGGGCTACGCAACGCCGCGGCGTTCGCTGGAGGACTACCAGTCGCTCGAATTTCCCCATGCGCCGGGGAGCGGGCGATGAACATCGCTGCCTGTTCGCCGAAGGCTTCGTCGCGCATCGCGTCCGTGCTGCTGGCCTTCTCGTTCTGCGGCGCACCCCTCGCGCGCGCGGCCGACGATGGCGACGGGCCGCTGCTGCATGCCATGTTCCAGGACCACGCGGTGCTGCAGCGCGACCGGCCGATCCGGATCTGGGGCCAGGCGCGGCCCGGCGAGGAAGTGCGTGTCGCGCTTGGCGGCGCGCGCGCGCGTGGCCGCGCCGACGAGGGCGGGCGTTGGGAGGTCCGGTTGCCGGCGCTGGCGGCCGGCGGGCCCCACACCCTGGTCGCCGCTGCGTCGGGCGGTGCGACGCAGACCGTGGACGACGTGCTGGTCGGCGACGTGTGGCTCTGCTCCGGCCAGTCCAACATCGTGCTCCAGGTCCACCGGACGCTGGATTCGCGCGCGGAGATCGCGGGCGCCGACAACGACGCGATCCGCATGCTGACGGTCGGCGAGGCCGGCAGCGCGGTTCCGCTGGAAACCTTCGCCACGCCGGTGCGCTGGCTGAAGACCCATCCCGACACGGTGCGCGACTTCTCCGCCACCTGCTACTACTTCGCGCGCGAGCTGCAGAAGCGGGTCGACGTGCCGATGGGCCTGATCAGCGCCGCTTGGGGCGGATCGCGGATCCAGGCGTGGACCAGCGCCGACGCGCTGCGCGCGACCGGCGAATACGACGGGGAACTCGACGTGCTGGCGCTGTATGCCGATGACCCCGCGGCCGCCGTCGGGCGCTGGGGCGACCTGTGGGCCGAGTGGTGGCGCGGGCGTTCCGACGTGGCCATGGGCGACGAGCCGTGGAGTCCGGATGCCGCCCCGGCCGGCGACTGGCACGACGCGCCGCGCGAGCTCGGCGCGTGGGAACGCTGGGGCGTGCCGGAACTGGCCGCGTTCGACGGCATGGTGTGGTACCGCACGACGGTGACGCTGACCGCGCGGCAGGCGGCGCAGGGCGCGGTGCTGGCGCTGGGCCCGGCCGACGAGATGGACATGACCTGGGTCAACGGTCGCGCCGTCGGCAGCACCTACGGCGCAGGCGACGCACGCGAGTATCGGTTGCCGCCCGGCCTGCTGCGCGAGGGCGACAACGTCGTCGTCGTCAACGTGCTCGACACCTACCGCGACGGCGGCCTGGCCGGGCCCGCCTCCCGGCACGCGCTGCGGTTCGAGGACGGCTCCGGCGTGGCGCTGGACGGCACCTGGCGCTACCGCGTCGTGCCGGGTGTCGACTGGCCGCCGCGCGCGCCCTGGCAGTCGGCCGCCGGCCTGTCGACGTTGTACAACGGCATGATCGCGCCGATCGGCCGCTACGACCTGCGCGGCATCGTCTGGTACCAGGGCGAATCCAACACCTTCGAGGCCGACCGCTACCGCGGACTGCTGCAGGCGCTCAGGAGCGACTGGCGTGCGCGCTTCGGCGCCGACTCGCCGCTGCTGGTCGTGCAGCTGCCCGGCTACGGCATGCCTGCGACGCAGCCTACCGAGAGCGGCTGGGCCGAGCTGCGCGAGGCGCAACGGCGGGTCGCCGGCGAGGATCCGCTGACCGGGCTGGCGGTCACGATCGACATCGGCGACCGCTACGACGTGCATCCTCCGAACAAGCAGGAGCTCGGCCGCCGGCTCGCGCGCGTGGCGCGTCACGCGGCCTACGGCGAGCGGCTGCCGCCGTCGGGCCCGGTGCCGCGGTCGGCATGGCGCGAAGACGACGCGGTCGTGGTGCGCTTCGGCGACATCGACGACGGCCTGGTGGCCTACGGCGCGGACGGCCCCATCGGCTTCGAGCTGTGCGCCGCCGGGGCGGGCACGTGCCGCTATGCGAGCGCGCGGATCGACGGCGACCGGGTGAGGTTGCGCGCATCCTCGGCGCCGGCCGCCACGCGCGTGCGCTACTGCTGGGCCGACAGCCCGATTTGCACGTTGTACGACGCCACGGGCCTGCCCGCGGGCCCGTTCGAAATGCAGATTTCCACCGAGCCATGAAGCCGCCATTCCATCCACACGATGTTTTGGCGGACGCCTTTCATGTACTGCATTCCGGGCTCGCGCCCGCGGGAGCAACGATGAAGAACCCCACCACGGACGACACCCCATGAACCAGACGCCGGAACCCGGACACCCGGAGCAGGGCTCGTCGCGCGAGCGCGAGATCGTCGAGGCCAAGGTCATCGTGACCTGCCCGGGGCGCAACTTCGTCACCCTGAAGATCACGACCCGCTCGGGCGTCGCCGGCCTGGGCGACGCCACCCTCAACGGCCGCGAGCTCGCGGTCGCCGCCTACCTGCAGGAGCACGTGGCGCCGAACCTGATCGGCCGCGACGCCGGCCGCATCGAGGACACCTGGCAGTTCCTGTACCGCGGCGCGTACTGGCGCCGCGGCCCGGTGACGATGACCGCGATCGCCGCGGTGGACGTGGCGCTGTGGGACATCCTGGGCAAGATGGCCGGGTTGCCGCTGTACCGGCTGCTCGGCGGGCGCTCGCGCGAGGGCGCGCTGGTCTACGGCCACGCCAACGGCCGCGATGTCGGCGAGGCCAGCGAGGCGGTGGGACGCTTCATCGAACAGGGCTTCCGCGCGGTGCGCGCGCAGTGCGGCGTGCCCGGCGTCAAGAAGGCCTACGGCATCTCCAGCGGCAAGGCCTACGAGCCGGCCGAGAGCGAGCTGCCGGCCGAGACCGTCTGGTCCACGCCGAAGTACCTGGAGACCGCGCCGAAGCTGTTCGAGCGCCTGCGCGCCGACCACGGCAACGACATCGAGCTGCTGCACGACGTGCACCATCGCCTGACGCCGATCGAAGCCGCGCGCCTGGCCCGCGACCTCGAGCCGTACCGGCTGTTCTGGCTGGAGGACGCGACGCCGGCGGAGCACCAGCAATCCTTTGGGCTGATCCGCAAACACTCGGTCACTCCGCTGGCGGTGGGAGAGGTGTTCAACTCGATCTGGGACTGCAAGCACCTGATCGAGCGGCAGCTGATCGACTACATCCGCACCACGATCGTCCACGGCGGCGGCATCACCCACGTGCGCCGACTGGCCGACTTCGCCGCGCTGCACCAGGTGCGCACCGGTTTCCACGGCGCCACCGACCTGTCGCCGGTGTGCATGGGCGCGGCGCTGCACTTCGATACCTGGGTGCCGAACTTCGGGATCCAGGAATACATGTTCCACTCGGACGAGACCGATGCGGTGTTTCCGCACGACTACACGTTCCGGGACGGGCGCCTGCACTGCGGCGAATCACCCGGCCACGGCGTCGACATCGACGAGGCGCTGGCGGCGAAATTCCCCTATGCGCCGAAACAGCTGCCGGTCGCGCGGCTGGAAGACGGCACGATGTGGGACTGGTGACGCGCATGCCCGCGAAAGCCCCGGCACGAACGTCCGCAGGGAACCCTGTAGGAGCGGCTTCAGCCGCGACCGGCATTGTCGGCATGGGGGCGCGGCTGAAGCCGCTCCTACGGGTTGCCGGCCTCGATCGCCGGCAACGCCGCCGCGCAGTGGCTCTCGTGCGGCCGATGGCAGCGGTCGCGCTGTTTTCCGTCGCGCTGGCGACGCCGGTCCTTGCGGTGCAACCCGCGGAGCCGGCACCCGTCCTCTTCGACTGGTTCGAATACACAGGCCGCGACATCGCCTTCGGGACCCCGCTGCCCGAAGGCCACTATCGCAATCCGATCCTGGCCGGCTTCCACCCGGACCCCAGCATCACGCGCGCGGGCGACCGCTTCTACCTGGTGAACTCGAGCTTCGCCTACTTTCCCGGCATCCCGGTGTTCGAGAGCGAGGACCTGGTGCACTGGAACCGGATCGGGCACGTGATCGATCGTCCCGGCATGCTCGACTTCGACGGCCTGGGCATGTCGCGCGGGGTGTTCGCGCCGGCGATCGAATACCACGACGGCACCTTCTACGTGGTCAACACCGCGGTGGACAGCGGCGGCAACTTCATCGCCACCGCCACCGACCCCGCCGGGCCATGGTCCGACCCGGTCTGGCTGCCGACCGTCGACGGCATCGACCCGTCGCTGTTCTTCGACGACGACGGCCAGGCCTACCTGCTCAACAACGGTCCGCCCGCGGGCGAACCGCGCTACGACGGCCATCGTGCGATCTGGATGCAGGCCTTCGACATCGCGAAGCTGCAGCCGGTCGGGCCGCGCAGGGTGCTGGTCGACGGCGGCGTCGACCCGTCCGCGAATCCGATCTGGATCGAAGGCCCGCACATCTACCGGCGCGACGGCTGGTACTACCTGAACTGCGCCGAGGGCGGCACCGGCCCGCAGCATTCGCAGGTGGTCCTGCGCAGCCGCGAGGTGTGGGGCCCGTACGTGCCCTACGGCCGCAATCCGATCCTCACCCAGCGCGACCTGCCCGCCGACCGTGCCCATCCGGTCACCAACGCCGGGCATGCGGACCTGGTGCAGGCCCCCGACGGCAACTGGTGGGCGACGTTCCTCGCCAGCCGCAACTACGGCGGCGTGCACTACAACACCGGCCGCGAGACCTTCCTGCTGCCGGTGGAATGGAAGGACGGGTGGCCGACGATCCTCGACCATGGCCTCGAGATTCCCTATGTCGCCCCCGGCCCGGCATTCCTGTCGCGCCGCGCCTCGCAGGCGCCATCGACGGGCAACTTCACCTGGCGCGACGAGTTCGATACGCCGGAGCTGGGCCGCGAGTGGATGTTCGTGCGGGTGCCGAAGCAGGCATGGGCGGACCTGGCCAGCCATCCCGGCCGGTTGGCGATCGAACCATTGGCCGAAGGCCTGGACACGCTGCGCAACCCCGCGTTCCTCGCGCGTCGGCAGCAGCATCTCGCCTTCGAGGCCGGCACCGCACTGCAGGTGCCGGCGGAGGCGGGTACCGAGGCCGGCATCGCCGCATTCCAGAACGAGACCCACTGGTACTTCCTCGGCGCGCGCCGTGTGGCCGAGCCCGTCGGCGAGGGCGGTGGCGAAGGCGATGCCGAGGGCGGGCACATCGAACTGTTCCTGGAAAAGAGCAGCCATGCAGGCAGGCAGGTCGTCGCCACCCGTGCCTTGCCCGCCACGGACACGCTGCTTCTGAAGATCGAGGGCGATGGCGGCGACTACGCCTTCGGCTTCGATGCCGGCCAGGGCTGGCAATGGCTGGCCCGGGGGCAGGACGGCACCCTGCTCAGCACCGACGTGGCCGGCGGCTTCATCGGCGCCGTGCTCGGGCCGCATGCGCGCATCACGCAGAACCACGAGAGGTGAGTGAAATGAGAAGCTGGAATCATCCGGGCAATCGACTTCTTCCCCCGTCATTCCCGCCTTCGCGGGAATGACGGGCGGAGAGTATCCGCCATCACCGCGCGTGGAACCTTGGCAGCCGGCATGTTGCTTGCCTGCGCACTCGTATTGCCTGCATGCGCGGCCGACGACGCCGACGAACCGGAATCCGCGGCCCCCTGGCGCGACTCCGGCCGCAGCTTCGAGGAACGCGCCGCCGAACTCGTGTCGCGGATGACGCTCGAGGAAAAGGCCGCGCAGATGCAGCACGACACCCCGGCCATCGAGCGTCTGGGCGTGCCCGCCTACGACTGGTGGAACGAGGCCCTGCACGGCGTCGCCCGCGCCGGCGGCGCCACCGTGTTCCCGCAGGCGATCGGCCTGGCTGCGACCTTCGACACGGACCTGATGGCCGAAGTCGCCCATGCCATCGGCGACGAGGCCCGCGCCAAGCACCACGAGTTCGCCGCCCGCGGCCAGCGCGGCCGCTACCAGGGCCTGACCTTCTGGTCGCCCAACATCAACATCTTCCGCGACCCGCGCTGGGGCCGCGGCCAGGAAACCTACGGCGAGGATCCGTTCCTCACCGCGCGCATGGGCGTGACCTTCGTGCGCGGACTGCAGGGCGACGGCGCCGGCGACGCCGGGGTCGACACGCCGTACCGCAAGCTCGACGCCACCGCCAAGCACTTCGCCGTGCACAGCGGCCCCGAGGCCGACCGCCACCACTTCGACGTGCACCCGTCGAAGCGCGACCTGTACGAGACCTACCTGCCCGCCTTCCAGGCGCTGGTGCAGGAAGGGCAGGTGGCCGCGGTGATGGGCGCCTACAACCGCGTCTACGGCGAATCGGCCAGCGCCAGCCGGTTCCTGCTGCAGGACATCCTGCGCCGCGACTGGGGCTTCGACGGTTACGTGATGTCCGACTGCTGGGCAGTCGAGGACATCTGGAAGAACCACAGGATCGTCGCCACCGTCGAGGAGGCCTCCGCGCTCGCGGTCAAGAACGGCACCGAGCTCAACTGCGGCCACAGCTATGCCAAGGCGCTGCCGGCCGCGGTGCGCAACGGGCTGATCACCGAGGCCGAACTCGACGAGGCGCTGACGAGGCTGATGGCGTCGCGCTTCCGCCTCGGCATGTTCGATCCGCCCGAATTGGTGCCGTGGGCGCAGGTTCCGTATGCAGTGAACCAGTCGCCCGAACATGACGCCCTGGCGCGCCGTGCCGCACAGGAATCGATCGTATTGCTGAAGAACGATGGCCTGCTGCCGCTGTCGAAGGACCTGCGCCGCGTGGCCGTGATCGGTCCGACCGCGGACGACACCATGGCGCTGCTCGGCAACTACTACGGCACGCCTGCCGATCCCGTCACCGTACTGCGGGGCATCCGCGAGGCGCTGCCGGACGCCGAGGTGATCCACGCGCGCGGCGCCGACCTGGTGGAGGGCCGCGAAGACCCGGCCGCCGCGCCGCTGATCGAACCGCGGTACCTGCGCCCGGCGCCGGATTCGGCGGAGCGCGGCCTGCGCGGCGAGTATTTCCGCGGTCGCGAGCTGGCCGGCGAACCCGTGCTCACCCGCGTCGATGCGCAGGTCGGTTTTCGCTGGGACCGCGGCGCACCCACCGACGACCTGGCCGCGCGCGGCCAGGTCACCCCGGCGCAGGCGCTGGCCGGCGACGACTTCAGCGTGCGCTGGAGCGGGCAGCTGCTGCCGCCGGTGAGCGGCCGTTACGAGCTGGACGTGGCCGCCAACGACGGCTTCCGCCTGTTCCTCGATGGCGAGCCGGTGCTGGAACGCTGGACCGGCACCGAACGCCTGGCCGGCGACAGCGTCGCCCTCGACCTGGAGGCGGATCGCGCCTACGACCTGCGGCTGGAATACTACGAGGCCGAGCGCGACGCCGGCGTGCGCCTGGCATGGCGCATGCCCGGCGCCAAGCCGCCGTTCGAGGAAGCGCTCGAAGCGGCCCGTGGGGCCGATGTCGTGGTCTTCGTCGGCGGCCTCACCGGCGACGTCGAGGGCGAGGAAATGGACGTCAGCTATCCCGGCTTCGCCGGCGGCGACCGCACCGACCTGCGGCTGCCCGCCCCCCAGCGCAAGCTGCTCGAGGCGCTGCACGCCACCGGCAAGCCCGTCGTCCTGGTGCTCACCACCGGCTCGGCGCTGGCCATCGACTGGGCGCAGGACAGCCTGTCCGCGATCCTGCTGGCCTGGTACCCGGGCCAGCGTGGCGGCAACGCGGTCGCCGACGTGTTGTTCGGCGATGCCAATCCCGCCGGCCGGCTGCCGGTGACCTTCTACAAGGCGGAGGAGCAACTGCCCGCCTTCGACGACTACGCCATGGTCGGCCGCACCTATCGCTACTTCCAAGGCGAACCGCTGTACCCGTTCGGCCACGGGCTGTCGTACACGCGCTTCGACTACGCCAACCTGCGCATCGACCGCGATGGCGATCCCGTCGCTCCCGACGACGCGCTGACCGTGCAGGTCGACGTGCGCAACGCCGGCAAGCGCGCCGGCGACGAGGTCGTGCAGTTGTACCTGCGTTCGCTGGAGCCGCAGCGCGAGCGCGCGTTGAAAGAGCTGCGCGGCGTGCAGCGCATCCACCTGCAACCCGGCGAGGCGCGCACCGTGGCGTTCACGTTCACTCCCGAAACCGATCTGAAGCACTACGACGAGGAAGCCGGGGCCTATGCGGTCGACGCGGGCGATTACGAAGTGCAGGTCGGCGCATCGAGTGCGGACATCCGCGTGGAAGAGCGCTTCACCGTAAGCGCCGAGTAGCTCTAGCCCCTCTCCCTTCGGGGCGACGGCGCACGGCTTGCGCGCCATTGGCGCGCGTGCGCCGGAGCGCCCGCGCCGCTGGCGCGGGCTGGGGCGCGGAGCAGGGGTTGGGGTGAGGGTACGGAGACGCCGCGATGATTCAGTTGCCTGCGCCTTCGCCGTACCCTCATCCGGCGCTACGCGCCACCTTCTCCCGGAGTGAGAAGGAAGAGCAGCCTTCCGCTGAGACGGCGGCTGAAAGATCATCTTGGAGACGCAGCACTGATGACCGATCCCGCTCCTGCCATGCCCCGCCTCAATGAAGTCGCGCTCGCCACGATACCGCCCGACGTGACCCGCCCCACCTACGACCGCGGCAACACCCGCATCGGCATCGTCCACATCGGCGCCGGCGCCTTCCATCGCGCGCACCAGGCCGTGTATATCGACGACCTGCTCGCCGACGACCCGGACTGGGCCATCTGCGGCGTCTCCCTGCGCAGCGCCGACGTCCGCGACGCCCTGCGCCCGCAGGACGGCCTGTACACGCTGGCCCTGCTCGACGGCCACCCGAGCCTGCGCGTGATCGGCGCGATCCGCGAGCTGCTGTGCGCACGCGAAGAGTCCCAGGCCGTGCTTGCACGCCTGGCCGACCCCGCCGTCCGCCTGGTCAGCCTGACGATCACGGAGAAGGGCTACCGCCTGTCCGGCGACGCCCTCGACCTCGCCCATCCCGACATCGCCCACGACCTGGCCGCCCCGCAGGCGCCGGCAAGCGCGATCGGCTACGTCGTCGCCGGCCTGGCCCTGCGCCGCGCCGCCGGCACCGCCCCGTACACCGTGCTCAGCTGCGACAACCTCGCCGACAACGGCGGCCGCCTGCGCCGCGCCGCGCTGCAGTACGCGCAGGCGTTCGATCCGGACCTCGCGCGCTGGATCGAAACCGAGGTCGCCTTCCCGCGCTCGATGGTCGACAGCATCACCCCCGCCACCGACGACGCCCTGCGCGAGCGCGTCGCCGCGCATCTCGGCTGCACCGACGCCTGGCCGGTGCAGCGCGAACCCTACGCCCAGTGGGTGATCGAGGACCATTTCTGCAACGCCCGCCCGGCTTTCGAGCGCGCCGGCGCCACCATCAGCGACGACATCGCCGGCTACGACCGTGCCAAGCTGCGCCTGCTCAACGGCCCGCACTCGGCGCTGGCCTATCTCGGCTCGCTGATGGGCATCGAGACCGTCGCCGACGCCATGCGCCAGCCGGCCCTGGCCGGTTTCGTCGAACGCCTGATGCGCGAGGACATCGTCCCCACCCTCGACGCACCGCGCGGCTTCGACCCGCAGGCCTACGTCGACGCCATCCTCGCCCGCTTCCGCAACCCGGACATCCGCCACCTGCTCTCGCAGATCGCCTGGGACGGTTCGCAGAAACTGCCGGTGCGCATCCTCGGCACCATCGCCGACGCGCTCGCCGACGGCCGCCCGGTCGACCGGTTGTGCCTGCCGGTGGCCGCCTGGATGCGGTTCGTGTGCCGACAGGCACGCGCCGGCGTCGCGCTGGTCGATCCGCTGGACGCGACCTTGCGGGAGGTCGGGCGCGCCGCGACCGGCGACGCGCGGGACGATGCCGCCGCGTTTCTCGTCCTCGACGCGGTGTTCGCTCCGGTGTCGGGCAATGCCGGGTTCGCCGAGGCCTTGCGCAGGGCCTACGCCGCGCTCGGTGACGCCAGCCCTTCGGCGGTGGCGCATGCACTCGACGCCGCCTGCGCAAGCATGGATGCGTAGCACCCGTCCTGCGCATGCGCGCGCTCCAGGGCAGGCGCGCTATGCCGCAGCCAGCACCCGCAACGCCTTCGCCAGCCGATCCACCTCGTCGGCCGAGGTGAAGATCGCCGGTGTCGCCCGCACGCAGGCGCCGCTGGCCAGGCCGGCGCGGTGCACGGTGAAGACGCCGAACCGGTCGTGCAGCCGGCGGGCGAGCGCCTTGTTGGCCTCAACGCCGGTCTGGCCCCGCAACCGGAACGAGGTGATCGCGCCGTGCAGCGCCGGGTCGTCGGGCGTCAGGATCTCCAGTGCGGGGAGGTCGCGGACCTGGTCCACCCAGCGGTCGCGCAGATAGCGCACGCGCGCCTCCTTGTGCGCGGGCCCGATGCGCCGGTGCAGCTCCAGCGCCGTCGGCAGCGCCATGTAGGCCGCGAAATTGGCGGTGCCGGTATGGACGCGCGCGTGGACGGCGCCGTGCGGATCCGGCTCGCCCATGTAGGGGTCGATGTCGCCGATGCGCGGCCTGCGGATGTACAGCGCGCCGGTGCCGACCGGTGCGCCGATCCACTTGTGCAGGTTGATGCCCGCGAAGTCGGCCCCGAGTTCGGGCAGCTCGAAATCCAGCTGGCCCCAGGAATGCGCGGCGTCGACGATCACGTCGACGCCTTCGGCGCGCGCCATCTCCGCCAGCTCGCGCACCGGAAGCACCAGTCCGTTGCGATGGCTGACGTGGGTGAGCAGCATCATGCGCACGCGCGGATGGTCGCGCAGCGCCCGGGCGTAGGCGTCCAGGATCTGCTGGCGTTGCGGCCGCACGGGCAGGTCGATCGATACGACGTCGACGCCGCGGCGCCGGTGCAGCCAGCGCACCGCGGTGATCATGCTGTCGTAGTCGCTGTCGGCGTGCAGCACCGCGTCGCCCGGGCGCAGGCGGTTGTAGCCGCCGATGAGGGCCTGCAGCGCTTCCGTGGCGCCGCGGGTCAGGACGATTTCGTCGGCATCGACGCCGAGCGCGGCCGCCAGTGTCGCGGCCAGCCTGCGATGGACCGCCGGGTAGTCCTGCCGCGCGAAGTACGCGTTGCCATGGTTCACCTGCTGCAGGGCGTCGCGGTAGCGCGCCATGGTCGCGCGCGCCATCGAGCCGAAGAAGCCGTTGTCGAGCTGGGCGACCTCGCGGGTGACGTCGTAGAGCCGCGCCACGCCGCCCCAGTGCGCCTCGTCGCGCGCCAGCCGTTCCGGCGGCCCCGACGGTGTTGGCACTGGCAGGTCGGCACCCGCGACACCGGCCGGGGCGGCCGGCAGTGCCGCCAAAGGCGCCAGTCCGGTGGCGCGCAACAGCCGGCGCCGCGAGGCCTGCATCAGAACGCCACCCGGAGTTGCGCGTAGACGTTGCGGCCGTCGGTATCGTAAGGCGCGTTGCGCGAGTAGATCAGGCCGCGGCTGGCCTGGAACGTCGCCTCGTCCGGATAGCTGTCGAGCACGTTGTCGGCGCCCGCGCGCAGCGTCAGCATCTCGGTGGCCCGCCAGCTCACGGCGAGGTCGAGGAAGGTCTCGGCGCCGAAGCGCTGGAAGATGTCGCCGTCGGCATTGCCCGACGAATCCGTCCACGAGCCGTAGTGGCGGACGCGGCCCAGCAGGCTCCAGTCGCCCTGCTCCCAGGTGTTGGTCCAGGTCGCCTTCTGGCGCGGGATGCGCCGCTCGAAGACCACCCGCTGGGTCTCGTTGCTGGCCACGCCGGTGTCGCCGCCGTCCACTTCGGTCTTGTTGTAGTTCCAGGCCAGGGTCGTGCCGAGGCGTCCGGGTCCGAGGCTGCCCCGCCAGGTCGCGACGACGTCGATGCCGCGGGTGGTGGTGTCGAAGTCGTTGGTGAAGAAGCTGACGGAGGTGTACTGGTTGGGATTGGGGACGCCTTCGGGAATCTGGAAACTCTGCGAGGTCGAGAAGCGGTCGGTGACCTCGATGTCGTAGAGGTCGACCGAGCCCGAGAACCCGTTGCCGGACTGCCAGGCCAGGCCGGCCGTGACCGACCTCGACTCCTCCGGCGTCAGCGGCGTGGCGCCGAGCATCCGCGCGATCGGATCGCTGGGCGAGAGCCGGCCGGAAGTGAAGACCTGCAGGGTGTTGGTGTCCAGGCCCTGGGTGGTGCTGGTGGCGTACAGCTGGCCGGGGGTCGGGGCGCGGAAGCCGGTGGAGACCGAGCCGCGAAGCGCCACATGGTCGTTGAACTCGAAACGGCTCGACAACTTGCCGTCGAGCGAATTGCCGAATTCGGAATAGTCCTCGTAGCGCGCGGCGGCGCCGACGTTCCAGCGCTCCGTCAGCGGCACTTCCACGTCGAGGTAGGCGGCGCGGGAGGTCTGGTCCCATTCGCCCGCCTGCTGCGTGCTGAAGCCGGGCGCGCCGTTGGAATTGGGCGCCAGCCCCGCCACGGCGCCGGGACCGACGGCGTAGGACGCCGGGTCTCCCGCGGTGATGCCGTAGGTCTCGGTGCGGTGCTCGGCGCCGAAGGCGATGTTGACCGGCAGCGGCAGCGCGTCGACCGCCCACGCATAGACGAAGTCCGCGTTGAAGTCGAGTTCGTCCTGCGACAGGCGGCCGAGCCAGAATCCGGTCGGGCTCTCCGGGCCGAGCGATGCGTTGATCGAATCGTCGAGGAAGAAGTCGATGTCGTTGCTGCCGTAGGACGCGCTGACGTCCCAGGTGAAGTCCGGATTGAACTCGCCGCTCAGGCCGACGACGGTCTGCAGGTCCTCCTGCTCCATGCCGTAGCGCGGCGAGAAGCCGACCGGATAGACCTCGGACGCGTTCCAGTCCGGGAACACGTCGGTGTCGCTGTAGACCGATGCGGTGCCATCGGGATTGCGCCAGTTGAAATCGCTGACGCCCTCGCTCGTGCCGAGCAGGGCGTAGCCGTACAGGGCGACGGTCTGCGTCAGCGGGATCCTGGCGTCGAAGCCGCCGCGGACGCTCTCCAGGTCCGGCTGGCCCCAGCGCTGTACCGGGTCGGGCACGTCCAGTTCCGGGTGGTCTTGCTGGAAGGCGATCGCGTCCGCGCGCTGGCGGGTGCGCGAGGTGGCGTCGGATCTCGCGATCTCGGCGAACATCGACAGGTGGCCGTAATCGCCCAGCGCGATGCCGTGGCGGGCGCCGTACTGCTGCGTGAAACCGTCGCCTTCGGCGTACTCGGACAGCTGGGCGGTGAGCTCGGTGCCGACATCGTCGCTGAGGATGATGTTGATCACGCCGGCAATGGCGTCGGACCCGTACTGCGCGGATGCGCCGTCGCGCAGGACCTCGATGCGCTCGATCGCCGCGGTCGGGATCTGCGACAGGTCCGGCGCCTGCGCGCCGCGCGAGCCGAGCAGGGCGGTGCGATGGAAACGGCGGCCGTTGACCAGCACCAGCGCATGGTCCGGCGACAGCCCGCGCAGCGAAGCCGGGCGCACGAACACCAGGCCGTCGGCCATCGGCAGGCGCTGGACGACGAACGACGGCACCAGCTGCGCGAGCACGTCGTTGAGGTCCGCGCTCTCGACCGCCTGGATCTCCTCGGCACCGAACACGTCCACCGGCACCAGGGTGTCGAACTGCGTGCGGCTGGACCCGCGGGATCCGGTGACGACCATCGCGTCGAGCGAGGTCACGTCGTCGGCCGTCGCGGACGCGGACTGGGCCCGGGCGGAATTCGGGGCGAGCGGAAACAGGGCCAGCAGCGCCGCTGCGGCCAGTGCGTTGTACTTCATCGGGACTCCGGGTGGGATGACGCAAAAAAAAGACGCACGAGCTCGAGAGAGCCAGTGCGTCCGTGCGCGAGCATGATCGGGTCCGGACATGTCAGCGATAAGACGACGGGGCGGCCGGAGTGGCACCGCCTGCGGTCGATCGGACGCGCGCCGGACGCGTCGACTAACCGACTGTCCGCAACCGCATGTCGGCGCGATCGAGGGCGAAGCGCTGCGTGCGCGCGCGCGACCGCAGCGCCTCCGGCGTGTCGTAGAGCCGCGCGCGGCAGACGTCGTCGGGCAGCTCGTGGAAGGTCGCCTCCACCCGGGCGCCGTCGATCGACAGTACGCCGACGCCGTGGCGTTCGGTCTGTACGTAGCGCAGCGGGGCGAAGCCGTCGGCGAAAAGCCGTTCCAGCATCGCGACCATGCGCCTGCCGGCCGCGGCCTGTTCGCCGTCGCCTTCGCTGCTGCGCGCGAGGATGCCCTTGAGCGTCTCCGAGGACACCGCCGGTGCGGTGAACTCGACCGTGCCCGCGCTGTGCTGGGTGGCGAAGCCGGCATGGATGTCGCCCGAGAGCAGGATCACCCCGCCGGCGGGATCGAACAGGTCCGCCATCAGCCGTTCGCGCTCGACGGGGAAGCCGTCCCAGTGGTCGACGTTGAGATAGAAGCGGCGCCGCATCGACTCGGGCGCGGCGATCTCCGGCCGTGCCAGGTCCAGCACCAGCGAAGTGAAGGACACCGAACTGGCCACGACCTTGAAGCGCGCGTCGCTGCCGCGCAGGCGTTCTTCCAGCCACGCGCGCTGCGCAACCCCGTAGGCGCTGGGCATCCCGTCGAGCGCGCGCAGCGCGGCGAACAGGTCGTAGCCATCCTTCACCACCAGGTAGCGCGCGCCGAGCGAACCGAACAGCTGGGTCTTGCCCAGCGCCAGCCAGGGCAGGCCGCGGTCCAACCCTTCGGCCGGCGGTGGCGCGACCTGCGCCTCCGCGGGTGCGGCGGCGTTGTAGGCGGCCAGGAACCGCGCCAGTACGGGCAGCGCCATCGGGCCCGCTGTGGCGGCCGTTGCGCGCTCCCCGGCCGCCGCGGGCGCCTGCCCGGCGTCCCGGTAAGCCTGCGCGACGGCCAGGCGCGTCGCTTCCCGCAGCGCCCGGTGTTCCGGCGCGGCCAGGTCGACGTAGGGCACCAGCGACGGCGCCAGCGTGGCGTAATCCATGCCGAGCTTCGGCAGGCGCGCCTCCAGCGCGGCGCGGTCGTAGACCACGGCGCCGGGGAAGGCGTCCTCGGGAATGGGGTGGTCCGGGCGGGCGCTGCGGTAGTCGGTCAGCACCAGGTCCAGCGCGCGGCCGAAGCGCAGGCCGCGCCACAGCTGCGCGTTGGGGAACAACCCGCCGCGGTCGACCGGCAGCGGCGCCTGGCCGAAGTCCAGGTCGACCGGCATGTATTCGAAGTACGCCTGCTCGGCGTTGCGGCGGCGTTCGCGGTCGCGCTCGTCGGTGCTGCCGTCGCGGTAGGTGCCCACGTCCTGCCAGCAGTCGTCGGAGAACTCGTGGTCGTCCCAGATCGCGACCAGCGGCGCGCGTTCGAGCAGCGCCTGCAGCGCTTCGTCGCCGCGGAAGGTGCGGTACAGCTGGCGGTAGTTGGACAGGCTGCGCGCGGCCTGGAAACCGGCCCCCGCGTCGCCCAGTTCGATGGCGCCGGCACGGTCCTCGAACGCGATGGCGCGGTCGCCGCCACGGCTCTGGAACTGCGGATCGCCCACGGTCTCGTAGATGAAGTCGCCCAGGTGCAGGACGAAATCCAGCTCCTGTTCCAGCAGCGGCAACAGGCTGTTGTACCAGCGCCCGCCGTAGTCCTGGCAGCTGAGGAACGCGAACCGCAGCGGTACGTCCGCGTCCGCGGCGGGCGCGGTGCGGGTCCGCCCATGCGGCGAGGACAAGAAGCCGGCCCCATCGGCGATGAGGAAGCGGTAGTGGTACGTGCGCGCCGCCTCCAGCCCGTCGACGCGCAGCTTGATGCAGCCGTCGCTGTCGTCCGGCACGGCGATCTCGCGATCGAGCCGGAGCGCGGTGAACGCCGGGTCCTCGGCCACCTGCACGCGCAACGCGTGCGGCAGGCGTTCGGCCGCCACCCGGGTCCACAGCAGCACGCGGTCCGGGCGCGGATCGCCGGAGGCGACCGACTGCGGAAAATGCGGACGCGAGATGCGCACCGCATCGGCGGCCATCGCCGCGAGCACGCGACCGGCAGGCGTCACGGCGGCCGCGGCGGCGGTGACCGCAACGATCTCGAGGAAGCGGCGGCGATTCATCGTGTGCACGGGTGGTTCCGCGTTGCCGGAAAGCGCGCATTGATACGGCGTGCAGATGACCGTGCGTTGACATGGCCGCCGCCGCGTCACCGCGACGACGCGTCCATGTCATGCCGCTGCAACGCGGGCTGCCGAGGCTAGCGGGCTTTGGTTCGTCCTCGCCCGTCCGGGCACCACCTCAGGGGAAACACGCATGCCGCACCGCCGCCATCCGCTCGCGCTCGCCTTGCATCTCGGCCTCGTGGCCGCGGCGCTGCCGTACGCCGTCGCCGCGCAGGCCGTGCCCGGCGCGGACGCGTCGGAAGAGATCGCCTACCTGGACACGATGGTGGTCACCGCGCAGAAGCGCGAACAGCAGGTGAGCGAGGTGCCGATCGCGATCAGCGCGTACTCGGGCGAGTTCCTGCAGGACTACAACGTCCGCGAATTCTCCGATATCGGCCATCTGGTGCCGGGGCTGGTGGTGCAGGAGCAGAGCCCGAACAACCCCGGCTTCGTGATCCGCGGCATCACCTCCGACAGCGGCGAGGCGAACGTCGAGCCGCGGGTGTCGGTGTTCCAGGACGGCGTGTCGATCTCCAAGTCGCGCGGCTCGATCGTGCAGCCGTTCGACCTGGAGCGGGTGGAGGTGCTGCGCGGCCCGCAGGGCACGCTGTTCGGCCGCGGTGCGCAGATCGGCGCGGTGCACCTGATCCAGAACAAGGCGTTCAACGGCACCGAGGCCGGCTTCACCGTCGGTGCCGGCAACGAATCCGCCACCCTGTTCACCGGCTACGCCAACACGCCGTTGGTGGAGGACAAGCTGTACGGCCGCGTCGCCGTGTACCACGAAAAACGCGACGGTTTCGTCGACAACCTGTCGGGCGGCGACCTCAACGGCAAGGACACCCAGGCCATCCGCGCCAGCTTCCGCCTCGACCTGCGCGAGACCGATACCCTCGACCTGATCCTCAACTGGCAGAAGGACACGCCGCCCGGCACCGCCTTCCGCAGCGGTTCGATCCCGACCCGCACCGGCAGCCTGGACGTGCTCGACCGCACCGCCGACCTCAACCGCGGCGAAGCGCTCGGCCTGGACCGCACCGTGCGCGGCGCGACCCTGCTCGGCAACTTCGCGCTGGGCCCGGCGTGGTCGCTGACCACCATCACCGGCTGGCGCGACTTCGACTCCGCCGAGGAGTTCGACGCCGACGGTGCGCAGATCTACGCGCTGGAGTTCGCCGAGATCGCCGAGGGCCGCCAGCTCAGCCAGGAGTTCCGCTTCAACTACGACGGCGGCGGCCGCTTCACCGGCTTCGCCGGCGTGTCCTGGTTCCACGAGAACGGCAGCCAGCGCGTGCCGTTCCGCGCCGACGAACGCAGCTTCGTCACGCTGCCGGCGGTCGGCCTGGGCATCCCGCCGCTGCTGCCCGACGGCACCCCGAACACCACGGTCGACATGCTGCCGCTCGCGCCCGGCGTGGTGGTGCCGCTCAAGCCCTTCCACGAGGAGCAGTACGCCAACTTCGGCGAGACCGACGCCTGGGAGTTCTTCGCCGACGGCACCTTCGCCGCCACCGACCGGCTGAACCTCACCCTCGGCCTGCGCGGCACGCACGAGGACGTGACCGCGGGCTACCAGGCCGACTACTTCGGCGTGCCGAGCTATCTCGGCCTGGCCGGCCTGGGCGGCAGCCCCGATCCGGCCAATCCCACCAACATCCTGTTCGCGCCGACCGACGGCCGCCTCTCGCGCAGCGAGTCGTTCAGCAGCCTGGTCGGGCGCGCCGTGGCCGACTACCGCTTCGACGACGACCACAACGGCTACGTCTCGGTCTCGCGCGGGCGCCGGCCGAACGTGATCAACGTGGACGCGTTCTCGTCGGAAGTGATCGACGACGAGATCGTGTGGAGCTACGAGCTCGGCCTGAAGGGCGCCTTCGCGGACGGCCACCTGCTCTACGACCTGGCCGTGTTCCGCTACGACTACTCGAACTTCCAGACCACGGTGCGGGACGACGACACCCTGCTCTACGTGCCCGCCAACGGCGGCAACGCCACCGCCAACGGCGCCGAGCTGTCGCTGCTGTGGCGCGCCAGCCGCAACCTGTCCGCGTTCTTCAACTACGGCTACGTCGATGCGACCTTCGACGACACCGACGACGACGGCAATCCGCAGGAACTGGCCGGCAACCGTTTCCGCCTCACGTCCGAGCACAGCGCCTCGGCCGGGCTGGATGCCGGTTTCGACCTCGGCAACGGCGCGCGGCTGTACCTGCGGCCGAGCTGGAACTGGCGTTCGCAGGTGTATTTCGAGGACGACAACACGCCGGGGATCGAGCAGGGCGGCTATGCGCTGTACAACCTGCGCGCCGGCGTGCAGTTCGGCGACGGCCGCTGGGACGTGAGCGTGTACGGCAGCAACCTCGCCGACAAGGACTACCTGATCGACGCCGGCAATACCGGCCGCCTGTTCGGGACGCCCACCTTCATCCAAGGCTCGCCGCGGATGTACGGCGTGACGCTCAGCGGACGTTTCTGACCTGCCGGGAAGCGCCCTGGATCGCTTCGGCTCCCAGGGTGCACTTCCGGCGCCGCCGCTATTCGCGGATGCGCATGCCGCTCGCCCGCACCTGCACGCGGGCGAGGGAGTCGTGCGAGGTCATGTAGAGGGTGCGGCCGTCGTCGCCGAAGGCGCAGTTGGCCACCGCCGTGCCGGTCTCGATGCGGCCCAGGCGCTTGCCCGCAGGATTGAAGACGAGCACGCCGCCGGGGCCGGTGGCGAACAGCGTGCCGTCGGCGGCCACGGCCATGCCGTCCGGCAGGCCGGGGCTGTCCTCGCCGACGAGGTCCGAGGCGTCGGCGAACACGCGCCTGTCCCGCACCGCGCCCTCGGCATCGAGGGCGTACGCCATCCAGATCGGGCGTTCCGGGTCGGAGTTGGCGACGTACAGGGTGCGCTCGTCGGGCGAGAGGGCGATCCCGTTCGGGAAGCCGAGGCCGTCGTCCAGCAGGTGGACGGTGCCGTCGGGGTCGAGGCGGTAGACGCCGTTGAAGTCGAGTTCCTTGACCGGGGAGTCGTCCAGGCCCTTCAGGCCGTAGGGCGGGTCGGTGAAGAAGACGGTGCCGTCGCTGCGGCGGACGAGATCGTTGGGACTGTTGAGGCGCTTGCCTTCGAAATGCGTGGCGAGCGTGACCTTCCGCTTCGTCGCCGGGTCGAGGCGGGCGACGAGCCGGCTGCCCGAGTCCGCCAGCAGCACGGTGCCGGCGGGCTCGGGTTGCAGGCCGTTGGCGCCGGGCTCGCGCAACGCGTCGTCGGGCGGGCCGCCGTAGCCGGATGGGTCTAGGAAGAGCGAGAGGCCGTCGGCCTCCGACCAGCGGTACAGCTTGTTCTCCGGGACGTCGGTGAAGAGCAGATGGCCGCCGTCGCCGTCGGCATCGGGGATCCAGGCCGGGCCTTCGGCCCAGGTGAAGCCGTCGGCGAGTCGCTCGATACGGGCATCGGGGGCGACGATGGCGTGGAACGACGGGTCGAACGCGGTCAGGCGGCCGACCGTGGCGTCGGCGGGCGCCGGATCGGTCGGCGTTGCGCAGGCGGCGAGCAGGGTGATCACGGGGAGGATGAGACCAGGTTTGGCAAAAGGACGCATCTCGGACTTCCTTGGCGTGCGGGTGGACGTAGTGTGTGGGAGTAGAGCACGCGCCTGCGGCGCGTCCCCCATCCGCCTTCGGCACCCCGGATCGAGTCCCGGGGCAGGCTCTTCCCCCGCAGGCGGGGCAAGGGAAGATCAAGCGCTTCGTCTCGACTCCTCCTTCGCCTCCCTCGACTCTGCCCGCGCGTCCCGCGCGTCAGCGCTCGGCGGGCACGGCCAGGACGGCATCGAGCGCGCTCTTGGGTTGCCGCTCGCGATCGAAGAGGAGCGGGTAGTTGGTACGTTGCCCGATCGGGTAGTCGTTCTTCCAGCTCATGCCGTCGTGCACGCCCCACAGGGTGACGCGGTGGATCGCATCGCGCCGGTCGTGGAAGATGCGGAACAGTTCGGCATAGCGATCGGCCAGCCGCTGCTGCACCTCGGCCGGCAGGCCGTCGGCATAGGGGTCGAGGAAGCGCTCGAACTCGGGCAACTGGAACTGCGGGTGCAGCAGCCCGGTGCCGATGACCTGGCCTTCCTTCGTCAGCGGCAGCACGTCGACGTCGAGTTCGGTGATCATCACCTTGAGGCCGAGCGCGGCATAGGCGTCGATGGCGGCTTCGATGTGCTCGGTGCTCGGATAGTCCAGGCCCCAGTGGCCCTGGATGCCGACGCCGTCGATGCGGATGCCGGCGGCCTGCAGCCTCCGCACCATGCGCACGATGCCGTCGCGCTTGGCCGGGCGCCAGGCGTTGAAGTCGTTGTAGTAGAGCTCGGCGTCCGGGGCATGCCGCGCGGCGGCCTCGAACGCGGCGCGCACCACGGCGTCGCCGTCGCCGACGGTGCGGGTCCAGACCGTGTCGCGGTACGCGCCGTCCTCGCCGATGATCTCGTTCACCACGTCCCAGGCGTCCACGCGGCCGGCGTAGCGCCCGGCCACGGTGGCGATGAAGGCACGCATGCGTTCGAGCTGCGCCTCCGGGGCGTTCGGCCGGCCGGCATCGTCCTGGAAGAACCACTCCGGCGTCTGGTTGTGCCAGACCAGGGTGTGGCCGACCACGAACATGTCGTGCCGTTCGCCGAAGGCGACGAAGGCGTCGGCGGCGTCGAAGTCCCAGACGCCCGGCTCCGGGTGCAGCACTTCCGCCTTCATCACGTTCTCGGCGGTGATGGCGTTGAAGTGCTGCGGCACCAGGGCCTGCGACCTCGCGTCCTCGCCGGAGACGATGTCGGCGTTGACGGCCGTCCCCAGCAGGAAGCTGCCCGCGTAGGCGTCCTTCAGGGTCGCCCCGGCGGAGGGCGGGCCGTCGACGGAGCCGCCCGCCGGCGTGCCGGCCCGCGTGCAGCCGGCCAGCACAAGCACCGCCAGCAGCGCGAACGGCCATGGGCTCGCCGGGAGGCGTTTCGCTTTCATCGATCCTCCTTGTGGGACCTCGGTGGGTGCGGGGCGGGTAGCGAACGCTGCGCCATGTGGGAGCGACGGAAGTCGCGATGCCGCGAAGGGAAGGCCCCGTCGCGACTTCCGTCGCTCCCACAGGGGCGCGGTGCGCGGGTGTTGTCACCGGTCCGCCGGCGCCGATCAGGGCTCATAGCCGGTAGGCCCGTTTCGGCAGGCGGTAGGCGAGGTCGACCGCGACCTCGGCGGCCTCGTCCTCGGCCATGCGGTACTCGGCGACGAGCTTCGCCAGGAACGCGCAGTCGATCCGGCGGGCGACGTCGTGGCGCGCCGGGATCGACAGGAACGCGCGCGTGTCGTCGTTGAAGCCGACCGTGTTGTAGA
Source organism: Luteimonas sp. R10 (assembly GCF_045689605.1). Taxonomy (GTDB): domain Bacteria; phylum Pseudomonadota; class Gammaproteobacteria; order Xanthomonadales; family Xanthomonadaceae; genus Luteimonas. Next base: position 4,295,285 of record NZ_CP141262.1, on the reverse strand, counting down.
AGCCGGCGCTGCTGAGCGTCTGTTCGCGAAAGCGCCACATGCCCTCGGGCGCATCGTGGAACCACCACGCCGGGCCCAGCAACAGGCAGGGATAGTGGCCGGCCAGCGGCGCGAGCTCGCGCGCGTAGGTGCTTTCGTCCAGGGTGAACAGGATCAGCCGGAAGCCCGCCGTGTTGCCGAAACGGTCCAGCAGCGGTTTGAGCGCGTGCACGTAATCGGTACGCAGCGGGATGTCGGCGCCCTTGTCGCGGCCGAAGCGCTCGAACAGGCCGCGGTTGTGGTTGCGGAAGCAGCCGGGATGGATCTGCATCACCAGGCCGTCGTCCACGCTCATCGCCGCCATCTCGGTCAGCATCTGGCCGCGGAAGGTCTCGGTGTCGGCGGCGCTGAAGCGCCCGCGCACGATCCGCTCGAACAGCGCCCGCGCCTCGCCCGGCGCCAGGTCGGCGGTGGCGCAGCTGGGGTGGCCGTGGTCGGTCGAGGTCGCGCCCATCCGCGCGAAGAAGGCGCGGCGCTGGCGGTGCGCGCGCAGGTAGCCGTCCCAGTCGTGCACGTCCTCGCCCGTGAGCTCGCCAAAGCGGCGCAGCGCGTCGGGGAACTGCTCGTGCTCGGGATCGATCACCGGATCGGGCCGGTAGGCGGTGACGACGCGGCCGCCCCATCCGCTGTTGCGGATCGCCTGGTGGTGTTCGAGTGTGTCCAGCGGCGATTCGGTGGTGGCGATGACGTCGATGTTGAAGCGCTCGAACAGTGCGCGCGGCAGGAACTCTGGCTTTTGCAGCACGTCGGTGATGGTGTCGTAGTAGAGGTCGGACGTGGATGCGTCCAGGCGCATCCGCAGGCCGAACACGTCGTGGAAGACGTGGTTCAGCCACAGCGACGATGGCGTGCCGCGGAACAGGTGGAAGTGGCGCGCGAACACGCGCCAGGCCTCGCGCGGGTCGAACGTCGCACGCGAGCCGTCGGCACGCGGAATGCCCAGCGCGTCCAGCGGCACGCCCTGGCTGTACAGCATGCGGAACACGTAGTGGTCGGGTACCAGCAACAGCTCGGTCGCGTTGGCGAACGGCGCATCGGTGGCCCACCACGCTGGGTCGGTGTGGCCATGCGGGCTGACGATAGGCAGCGCGCCGACCTGCGCGTAGAGGCGGCGGGCGATCGCGCGCTGCACTGGATCGGCGGCGAACAACCGGTCTTCGTGCAGGGACAGCGGTTTCGGTGCGGCGTTCATTGCGTGGGGGACTCTCTTGCGATTGCGTGTGTGGGTCAGCGGCGCGGGCTTTCCGGCGCGCCGAGGTAGCCCGTGTTCGCCTGGCCGCGGACAACCTCGACGCGCTGGAAGACTACGCCCGGATCGATGCGCCACAGTTTCAGGGTCTGCGCGCCGGCGCCGGCGGCGTGGCGGGAAATCGCAATATGCACGCGATCGGAAACGGCCTTGCTCCACGCGATCTTTTCCGGCGTGTCCGCACCGGTAGGGGCGGGTTCCAGCTTCATGCGGACGATCTGCGGGGCTTCGTCGCCGATGGAAACGCCGAAGCGCAGACCATCGCCGCCGCGGAAGTCCAGGGTCGGCGACAGGGTGACACGCACTTCGACTTCGCCTGCGTCGCGCAGCCAAAGGGGATATTCCAGGCGCGGACCGTCCGCCTCCAACGCCGATTCCCGCGCCGTCTGCGGCCACGAGGTCACCCCGGAGAGCGTGCGGCCCAGGTTCGGAATCGTGATCCATTCGATGCCGTCGCCACCGACGGCGCGGGCGTGGTGCTCGGCTTCGATCGCGACCACGCCGTTGCATTCGACGAAGCCGCGCGCGTCTGCGGGAATGTCGCAGGCCGGCGTGGCCGGGGTGGCGGGCTGCTTCGGCTTCGCATTCGCTGGCACGCGCACCGTGGCCGGCAGCACATTGCGTTCCGGCTGTTGCCAGCTGGTGTAACCGATGCGGGTCTGCGACATCATCCACGGCCATTTGCCGCCGGCGATGTCCTGTTCGTAAATACGCTGCAGTTCGGCGTCGCGTTCGAAGCGCCGCTCGACCTCGTCGGCCCAATGGTTGGCCGAGGCCAGCCCCTGCGCGGCGTCGCGGTGGTTCTTCGCTTGCGCGATGTACATCGAGTTCAGGTTGGCCAGGGCCAGCACGGGGTATTCGAGCAACTGGAAGAAGGCGTCGTGCGCCTCGGCGGGCAGTTCGCGTTTCACCGCTTCCACGCGCGCGATCAGGGCGCTCCATTCGGCCTCGACGCGATCGGCCTCGCCGCTGGCCAGGTCCCAGGTGTCGGCATCGGTCAGTTCCGGCGTGCGCCGCGCGCTGTACTGGGTGTAGCGGGTCAACAGGTCGCCGATCTCCTGCGCGTGTTGCGCGCCGAACTGCTCGGCGGCCCAGCGCGCCGGATACGCGGTCATCGCGTCCAGCGTCATCGCCTCGGGGTTCCACGCCTGGTCGAGGAAGAACGAGATCGGGAACTCCATCGGCTTGATGTCGCCGACGTTGACCACCCATAGCTGATGCGCGCCGTACGCATGGGCCATGTTCATCTGTTCCCACGTGCGCTCGATCTGGGTGACGTTGAGCCACTTGTAGTTGCGCGTGGTGCCAACGTAATCGAAGTGGTAATACACCCCGTAGCCGCCGGCGCGTGGCTTGTCGCCAAGCTTCGGCAGACGGCGGGTATTGCCCCAGTTGTCGTCGGCGAACAGCAGGGTCACGTCGTCGGGCACCTGCATGCCCTGGTCGTAGTAGTCCTGCACTTCCTTGTACAGCGCCCAGACCTGCGGCGTCTGTTCCGCCGGCTTGCCGGTGACGTCGGCGATGATTTTGCGCTGATCGGTCACGATGGTTTCCAGCAGCGAAATCGCGGTGCCTTCGCTCATCGCCTCGTCGCCGTCGCCGCGCATGCCGATGGTGACCACGTTTTCGTTGTCGCCCATCCGTTCGATGCCGTCGCGCCAGAACGCGCGCAGGTTCTCGGCGTTCTTCGTGTAGTCCCACGGGCCCTTGCCGTGACGCTCCCACTCGACATGGGCGCGCGTCATCGGCTCGTGGTGGCTGGTGCCCAGCACCACGCCCATCTCGTCGGCCAACTCCGGGCTGCGTGGATCGTCGTCGTAGATCGCGCGGCCCCACATCGCCGGCCACAGGAAATTGCCCTTCTGGCGCAGGATCAGCTCGAATACGTGTTCGTAGAACTTGTGGTTCGGACCGCCGAACTTCGCCTTCATCCAGCCGCCGAGCGCGGGATCCTCGTCGTTGATGAAGATGCCCCGGTACTTCACCGCCGGCGCGTCGACGAAACGACCCGGCGCGACGTGCAGCGCAGCGCGCTTCGGCACCGGCACGTCCGCCCACCAGTGCCAGGGCGACACGCCGATGCGCCGCGACAGCTCGTAGACGCCGAAGATGGTGCCGCGCTTGTCGGCGCCGGCGATCAGCAGGGCGCGGTCGATGCCCGGTTCGGGCTTGTCGACCACCTGCAACAAGTAGGCTTCCCACTCGCCCTGCACGCCGCGGGTGTCGATGCGCTTGTTGCGCACGATGCGGTCGACGCGCGCGCTCTTGCCCAGGGTGCCGACGATGATCGCGGTCCTGCCGCGCGCATTGCCGGTGGAGAGCGCAGGCTGAGCGCCGGACACCGCGGCCAGGTCGCCCTTCAGTTCGCGCACCGCGCGCAGTATGCCGGCGAAGTCGTTCGCGTCGGCAAGGATCTGCGCGGGCCGGCCGTTCTCGATCAGCGGCATTGCGCCGGGCTGCGCGGTTTCGCACACGGCGGCCGGTTGCACGCAATCGGTGGCGTACGCGGGCAGGGCAACGAACAGGACGACTGCCGCGACGAAGCCTTTGATACTTCCCCCTTTGAAAAAGGGGGATCGAGGGGGATTTGCTTTTCGACAAGCCAAAGCAAATCTCCCCGTCGCCTTCGGCGCCGGCCCCTTTTGGCAAAGGGCGCGGATGGAAGCGAGCAGGTTCATTTCGCCACCCCCGTCACACCGCGGATGTAGCGGCGCAGCCATTCCAGAGCCGGCCGCTCGCTGCCGTCCTCGCGCACCAGGTAGGCGCCCTCCTCCTCGCGCCACAGCCCCGGCCGGAAGCCCCACAGGGTGACGCCCTGCACCGAGGGGTGCTCCCAGAACACCGGGAACACGCGCTGGTAATCGCGCAGCTGCGTCTCGTCGTCGGGACCGTCGATGTCGAACTCGGTGACGTAGATCGGTAGGCCGGTCGCGCCTAGGGCATCGAGGTTTTCGCGGTGCACCGACATCGGTGTTTCTGTGGTGGTGGCGAAGGCGTGTCCCTGCACGCCGATGGCGTCGATCAACTGCTCGCGCTGCAGCAGTTCAATGATCTCCAGGTAGCGCCGGGTGGCCTCGGGGTCGTTGGTCACGCTGTACTCGTTGATCATCAGGTGGGCGTCGGGAAAATGCGCGCGCGCCATGCGGAACGCCTCGCGGATCCAGTCCCAGCCGCTCTCCCCGGTGCCGCCGAGCGCCTCGATGTAGTGGCCGCCGCCCTCGTCGTCCTGGCTCGGCGGGTCGTTCAGCGGCTCGTTGACCACCTCCACGAAATCGATGTCCGGATAGCGCGCCGCCACCGCGGCGAACCATTCCTCGATCTCGGCGCGCTGCTCCTCCGGCGGCAGTGCCTCGATCCATTCCGGTTGCTGGTTGCCCCAGACCATCACGTGCATCTGGAACGGCAGGCCATTGTCCTCGGCGGTGCGGTAGGCGGCATCCAGCTCAGTCCAGTCCATGACGTCGCGCTCGGCCTCGACCTCGCCCCACTTGCCGCCGTTCTCCGGCGTCACCTTGTTCCAGTAGCGCAGGAAGTCCCGCTCCTGCGGCGGGCTGTGCGCGCTGCCCAGGAACTTCGCATGCCCTGCCGCGATCGCGGTGCTGGCGGGCGCTTCCGCCTCCGCTGCCGCCGGCGGATCCTGCGTGCCGCAGCCGGCGAGCAAGAGCGCAAGCGCGATCGGCATCGCGAGCAGACGGGCCGGGTTCTTCTTCATCGCTGCCTACCTCCGGGTGTGGATGCCGTAAACGTTGTCCGTGCCGCGTGTAGGAGCGCACCGCAGGGGCGCGACCGGGCGCGGCCGCGCGTATCCGACTGCGCGGTCGCGCCCCCGTGGTGCGCTCCTACGGCAGGCATCGGAATCAAGGGCCCGCCGCCGGTTGGTCCGCCAGGCGCGCCGGTTCCAGGCGCGGCGCCAGCAGATGGATGACCAGCAGTGCGCTCAGGTAGGCGCAGCCTGCCATGACGAACATCGCCGCATAGCTGCCGGTGTGCTGCTTCAGCCAGCCGGCGCCGAGATTGATGCAGAAGCCGCCCATCGCGCCGGCGAACCCGCCGATGCCCACCACCGAGCCGACCGCGGTGCGCGGGAACATGTCGGACGTGAGCGTGAAGAGGTTGGCCGAAAACCCCTGGTGCGCAGCGGCGGCCAGGCCGATGAGCCACACCGCGACCCACTGGCCCTCCACATGCGGCGCGAACACGACGGGCAGGATGCACAGCGCGCAGGCGAACATCGCGGTCTTGCGCGCGGCGTTGGCGCTCCAGCCGCGCTTCATCAGCGCCGAGCTCAGCCAGCCGCCGCCCACCGAGCCGACGTCGGCCAGCAGGAACACCGTGACCATCGGCAGCCCGATGGTCCGCAGGTCCACGCCGAAGCGGTCGGCCATGAACAGCGGGAACCAGAACAGGTAGAACCACCAGATCGAGTCGGTGAGGAACTTGCCCACGGCGAACGCCCAGGTCTGGCGGAACCGCAGCAGCCGCGCCCACCGCATTCTCCCCGGCGGGTCGGGCGGGTCGCTTTCGATGTGCGCGAGCTCGGCCCTGGACACCTTCGGGTGCTGCGCCGGGCGGCGGTAGACCGGCCACCAGAACAGGATCCAGACCAGGCCGGCGAGACCGGTGGCGACGAACGCCGTCCGCCATCCCCAGGTCAGGGCGAGCCAAGGCACGACCAGCGGGGCGACGATGGCGCCGACGTTGGAGCCGGCGTTGAAGATGCCGGTGGCGAGCGCCCGTTCCTTCTTCGGGAACCACTCGGCGACGGTCTTGACCGCGGCCGGGAAGTTGCCCGACTCGCCCAGCCCCAGCGTGAAGCGCGCGAGGCTGAACCCCGCCACCGACTTCACCAGAGCGTGCCCCGCTGCAGCCAGCGACCACACGGTGAGGTACACGGTGTAGCCGATCCGCGTGCCGACGCGGTCGATGAACCAGCCGGCGACGAGGAACCCGATCGCGTAGGCCAGGGTGAACGAAGCGCTGATGACGCCGTAGTCCTGGTCGCTCCAGCCGAGCTCGGCGCGGAGCGTGGGCGCGAGCACGCCGAGCACGGCGCGGTCCACGTAGTTGATGGTCGTGGCGAAGAACAGCAGCGCGCAGATGACCCAGCGGTAGCGGCTGACCATGGCGGTCGGCGCCGATGCGCCGGTGGCGTGCGCGCTGCTCATGACCGGCCTGGCGCCGGCAGCGCGGCGGCGCGCGTGCACGCGGCGCCAACGTGCAGGACGCGATGCGGATCGTTGCCGTGCAACGCGCCGCGCGGGTGTCGACCGGTTCGCTTCATCGCCGTTTTCTCCCCTGCCCAGGCGGTGCCGCCATGATGGTAGCGCTATCAGTAGCACAGGCGGCGCCGGGGTGGCTACCGACCCATGGCAGGCCGCAAAACCCCGGATGCGCTCTGCAGATGCTGCTGCAGTGCAGCGAAAACCGAGGGAGAGCGGGTCGGACCGTCATGCTGCTACGCAGCGTGCGGGCGATTGATGGTAGCGCTACCATCGCCGCCGTCGGTCCGGGCCGACGCACGCCAGCGGCATCCGGATCCGTCGGGAAACAGCCAATCGGCGCGCATGCGACGGCAGATCGCGGGTCGCCGAGCCACCAGAAACGGGAGGGGAGTACGGTGCAAATCCATATCGCAAGAACGACGCTGTCGCATGCCTTGAGCCTGGCTTTGCTGGGCATGGCCAGCGGCCCGCTTTTCGCACAGGCGCAAGCGCAGCAGGACGCACAGGCGCAGCCACAGGAGGCGCAGGCGCAGACCGAAGGCCAGACGCCGCCGCCGGCAACGGCGGCGAATGCCGAAGCCGAACGCGTCACCGAGTTCGATTCGGTCATGGTGACCGGATACCGCCGCAGCCTGCAGTTCTCGACCGAGGCCAAGCGCGATTCCACCGGCTTCACCGACTCGATCTTCGCCGAGGACATCGGCAAGTTCCCCGACCTCAACATCGCCGAGTCGCTCAACCGCGTACCGGGCATCCAGATGTCCCGGGACGTCAACGGCGAAGGCCTCAACATCGGCATCCGCGGCCTGCCCAACAGCTTCACCCGCACGGTGATCAACGGCGCGCCGGTCGCGACCGCCTCCATCGGCCTGGACGCGCAGAACCAGAACCGCGAGGTCGACCTCAACCTGTTCCCCACCGAGTTCTTCACCCAGCTCACGGTGCACAAGACGCCGATGGCGAGCCTGCTGGAGGGCGGCGCGGCCGGCGTGGTCGACATGCGCAGCGCGCGGCCCTTCGACAACCCGGGCGAGCACTTCACCTATCAGTTGCAGGGCGAGTACAACGACATCAGCGACAAGATCAGCCCGCGCGGGTCGGTGACCGGCAGCTGGACCAACGAGGAAGGCACCTTCGGCGCGCTGGTCGGCGTCTCGTCGTCGCGCGGCAGAATCGGCGTCGAGGGCTTCGAGACCATCGGCTGGACCAACCCCGGCCTCAACTACGTGCAGTGCGGCATCGACGCGCCCGACGGCGTCGATCCCGTCTCGGTGCGGCCTCCGGAATGCAACCGCGGCGGCGGCGGCGGCTGGCTGATCCCGAACACCGTTCCCGACAATGCGGCCACGATCGCCGCCGGCCTCACCCCGGGCCAGGTGGTCGACCGCGACCTGCTGCTGTCGCTGAACCCGGGCCTGACCATCGACCAGATCAGCGAGGCGCTGATGCCGCGACTGGGCCGCCCGGTGCACATGTCGGGCGATCGCGACCGCGATGCATTCCTGGGCTCGTTCGAGTGGCGGCCCAACGACAGCATGCATTTCTACGTCGACACGCTGTACTCGAAGGCGCACCGCACCAACGACCGCCTGGACGTGAACCTGGTCGGCCGCGTGTTCGGCCCTTCGGGGCTGCTGCCGATGGACATGCAGGTCGACGAGAACGGCGTGGTCACCGAGGCCACCTTCACCAACGCGCAGTTCTTCCTCGAGGCGCGCCCGTACATCGAGGACGTGCAGTACTGGAGCATCAATCCCGGCGCCACGTTCTGGTTCGGCCGCGACGACCTGCTCAAGCTCGACGTGCGGGCCAACGCCAGCCGCAGCTGGATGTTCCGCGAGTCGCCGACCATCCTGGTCAACACGCCCCACACCAACATCGACTACGTCAACACCGGTGATCTCCCCGCATGGGACACCGACCTCGACCTGAACGATCCGAACCTGGGCTGGACCTGGGCCGGCGGCCGCGTCAACGTGCAGAACGAGAAGCGCGTGACCGAGGTCGGCGGCGGGCGTGCCGACCTCCAGTTCGGCGAGGACGGCCGCAACGTGAAGGTGGGCGTGGCCTACGACAAGTTCTCCCGCCGCATCCAGGGCTTCGACAACAGCACGGCCTGGCAGGAGCACGTGCTGGCGACGATCTCCGACGCCGACCTGGCCTCGTACCTGACCCCGGGGCCGCACGGCTTCATCAGCGTCGACTTCGACCGCTTCAAGAACGACACCGACTACTACCGCTACCGCGACGAGGCGCCGGAGTCGGCCGGCCCCAACACCGGCGGTTCCACCGGCGGCATCAAGGAGAAGACCCTCGGCGCCTACGTCGAGATCAACGGCGAGGCCGACGTGTGGGAGCGGCCGATGCGCTTCAACGCCGGCGTGCGTTACGTCAGCACCGACCAGGAGGTCAGCGGCCCGGTCACCATCGGCGGGGTGCGGCAGTGGCAGGTCCTGGAGGGCGACTACGACGAATGGCTGCCGTCCTTCAGCGCCGCCTGGGACGTGGCCGAGGACGTGGTGCTGCGGCTGTCGGGGTCGCGCACGATGACCCGGCCGAATCCCAGCTTCATGCTGCCCAATACCACCTTCACCGACCAGTCGGCGCTCAACGCCAGCCAGGGCAATCCCAACCTGACGCCCTACGTCTCCACCAACTTCGACATCGGCGGCGAGTGGTACACCGGCGGCGAGGGCTTCGTCGGCGTCACCTTCTTCAACAAGCGCGTCGAAGGCTACACCTACCAGGGCATCAACACGATCCCGTTCTCGCAGCTGGGAATCCTGTTCGACGACCTGACCGAGGGCCAGCAGGGCGCGATCATGGCCCGCGGCGGCCCCGACGCGGCCACCGTCAACGTGCAGCAGCAGGTCAATGCCGACGGTTCGCTCGACCTGCGCGGCTACGAACTGATCTGGGTGCAACCGCTCGACTTCATGCTCGAGGGCTTCGGCTTCATGGCCAACCACACCAAGCTCAAGCTCGAGCCCGAGGGCCAGGACGCCGACCGGTTGGCCGGCAACGTCTTCGGCGTCGCCCCGAAGCTTTGGAACGGCACCGTGTACTGGGAGAACGACATCGCCTCGGTCCGCCTGTCCTACAGCTGGGCCGACGACCTGGACGCCACCGGTCCCAACCAGCAGGGCATCCCGTACGCCCAGCTCAAGGGCGAGGCGCGCGGCCAGTTCGACCTGTCGGCGAGCTACACGCTGCAGAACGTCTGGTCCTCGCCGCAGATCACCCTCAACGTGATCAACATCACCGGCGAGGAACGACGCTCGAACTTCCATTGGCCCAACGCCGTCAACGACTACTACGACCCGGGTCGCACGATCCTGCTGGGCGTTCGGGGAACGTTCTGACCCGCGCCCGCGCCGTTGCCCTGCCGCTGTCCGTCCCGCGCTCCCCAGGGGCGGGGCGGGCAGTGGGCAGGATGCCGGCATCCCCTTCGCGGGGGATGCCGGATGCGGGCACCGGCTTCGAACGTCCGGTCGCACCGCGCCCGCGCAGGACAGCTGTCCGGTCCCCGTAACATCGACGCGTCGCCGCCATGGCGGCGAATCCGCATCACCGAGCCCCCAACATGGATAGTGCGTTGCAGAAACTCACGGTCACGGAAAAGGTCGGTTACAGCCTGGGCGACCTGGCCGCCAACCTGATCTTCCAGACGCTGGTCACCTTCCTGGCGTTCTTCTACACCGACGTCTACCGCATCCCGGCCGGGACGGCGGCCACGATCATCTTCGTGGTCGGCCTGCTCGGCGCATTCGCGTTCACGCCGCTGGTCGGCCTGCTCGCCGACCGTACCCGCACCCGCTGGGGCAAGTTCCGGCCCTGGATCCTGTGGACCTCCGTTCCCTTCGGGGTGCTGTCGCTGCTGGCGTTCAGCACGCCGGACCTGGGCATGCAGGGCAAGATCGTCTACGCCCTGGCGACCTACACCCTGCTGGTCCTGGTGTACTCGGCCAATAACCTGCCTTATTCCGCGCTGAGCGGCGTGCTGACCGGCAACATGGCCCAGCGCAACAGCCTGTCGGCCTACCGCTTCGTGGCGGTGATGATCGCGCAGTTCATCATCCAGGTGCTGCTGCTGCCGCTGGTGCTGATCCTGGGCGACGGCGACAAGGTGCAGGGATTCCAGAACGCCATCGCCCTGTTCGCCGTGGTCGGCACGGCGTTCTTCCTGATCACCTTCTTCACCACCCGGGAACGGGTCGTGCCCACGCCGGAGCAGAGCGGCGGCGTGCTGCAGGACCTGGCCGACCTGGCCGGCAACCGGCCGTGGCGGGTGATGCTGGCGCTCACCATCCTGGTGTTCGTCAACCTGGCCCTCAAGGGCGGGATGTACGTCTACTACTTCCAGTACTACCTGAGCGACGCCGCGCTGGCGGAATTCCTCGGCGGCATCGGGTTCACCGGCTTCATCGACGGCCTGAACGCGGTGCTGACCGACGCGGGGATGGCGGGATTCCAGTGGCCGCGGGATACGTCCACCTCGGCCTTCAGCCTGTTCAACGCCGGCGGCATCATCTTCATGATCGTCGGCATCGGCTTTTCGCGGCCGCTGGCCGACCGGTTCGGCAAGCGCGACGTCTTCAGGGGCGCGCTGTTCGTCTCCACGCTGTTCCTGCTGACGTTCTACCTGTATCCGCCGACGGCCGTCTGGCTGGTGTTCGCCTCGTACATCCTGCACGGCTTCAGCTACGGGATCACCATTCCGCTGCTCTGGGCGATGATCGCCGACGTGGCGGACTACTCGGAGTGGAAGAACCACCGCCGCGCCACCGCGATCGTCTTCTCGGCGATGCTGATCGGGCTGAAGATCGGACTGAGCGTCGGCGGCGCGCTGGTGGCGGGCATTCTCGCCTTCTACGGCTACGACGCCGCCGGAGCGGCGCAATCGCCGCAGGTGGTCCACGGCATCCGCCTCGCGGTCAGCGTGTACTGCTCGATCCCCTTCCTGCTGGGCGTCGCCCTGCTGTTCTTCTACGAGATCGACAAGCCCATGGAATCGCGCATCGAGCGCGAACTCGGCGCGCGCAGGCCGCAGGGCGGGATGGCCACCTGATCGCTCGAAACCACTTTGGACAAGGATCCCCGATGACCGATGAATCGGCGCCCGTCGATCTGCAGGCGCTGGCCGACACGGCCATTTCACAACCGCTGGTGACCCACATCTACATCGCCGATCCGTCGGCGCGCGTGTTCGAGGGCAGGATCTACGTCTATTCCTCCCACGACATCGATGCGGGCGCCGCCTTCAACGACGACGGCAGCCACTTCGGCATGGAGGACTACCACGTGCTGCGCATGGACTCGCCCGAGGGCGCGGCCATGGATTGCGGCGTCGCGCTGCACGTGAAGGACGTGCCCTGGGCCGAGCGGCAGATGTGGGCGCCGGATGCGGCCTGCAAGGACGGCAGGTACTACTTCTATTTTCCCGCCAAGGATGCCGACGGCATTTTCCGCATCGGCGTGGCCGTGGGCGACCGGCCCGACGGTCCGTTCACGGCCGAACCCGAGCCCATCGAGGGCGGCTACTCCATCGACCCGGCCGTCTTCGCCGACGACGACGGCGCCCACTACATGTACTTCGGCGGGATCTGGGGCGGGCAGCTGCAGAAGTACCGCGACAACGTCTACGACGCGGCCTTCGACGAGCCGGCCGACGACCAGCCCGCACTGGGGCCGCGCGTGGCGCGCCTGGACGATGGCATGAAGCGCCTCGGCGAGGCGTCGCGCGAAATCCTGATCCTCGACGAGGCCGGCCGGCCGCTGCTGGCCGGCGACCACGAGCGCCGCTACTTCGAGGGACCGTGGGTGCACAAGCACGGGGGCGGCTACTACCTGTCGTACTCGACCGGCGACACCCATTTCCTGTGCTATGCCGTGGGCGACAATCCCTACGGCCCGTTCACCTATCGCGGGAAGGTCATGACCCCGGTGGTCGGCTGGACCACCCACCACTCCATCTGCGAGTTCGAGGGCAGGTCGTACCTCTTCTACCACGACGCCCTGCTTTCCGGCGGCGTGACCCACCTGCGCTCGGTCAAGGTCACGGAACTGCACTACGACGACGAAGGCGGGATCGTGACCATCCATCCCTACGGCGCCTGATCTTCGCTTTCGCCGCGGTCGCTGGCGGGCCGGAGCAGCCTGCAGGGTGCCGATGGGGTCCGGCCGATGACGGCCGCAGGGCGTTCCCTGCGCCGGGAGCGATCCGTCAGCCGGCTTCCGGCAGGTGCACGACTTCCCACAGATGGCCGTCCGGATCCTGGAAGTAGCCGGCGTAGCCGCCGTAGAACGTCTTGCCGGCCGGCTTGACGATCACGGCGCCCGCGCGCGCCGCCTGCGCCATCGCCGCGTCCACCTCCGCGTCCGACGCCACGTTGTGGCCGATGGTGAAGTTGCCGGGCTGGTGCCGGTGCAGCGGCAGTCCGGTGTCGCGGGCGATGCTCGCGTGCGGCCACAGCGCCAGTCTCAGGCCCTCCTGCAGATCGAAGAACACGACCGCGCCGTGCTCGAACTCCTGGCCGATGATGCCTTCGGTCTCGAAGCCGAGCCCGTCGCGATAGAAGGCGAGCGAGCGCTCCAGGCTGGAGACGCCGAGCGTAAGGACGGTGATGCTGGGTTTCATGCGGGTTCTCCATGCGGATGAATGCGGAGCGCCGGTTCTTCCGACGGCAAGCAAGCTTGCGCCGCATCGCCGCTCCGGTCCATGCCGGCCGCGATCGTCGCCGTTGCGGCCGTTCGGGCGACGCGAAGCCCGTCGGTGTATATCGCTATTCGCTCACGGCCGCGGCCGGCGCGAAGCTGGTGCGCCGGCGTTCGATGATGCGCTCGCGCGCGATGCGCCCCTCGACCAGTTCATAGCCGAGCAGGGCGAATACGCGCTCGCCGATGAAGATCGGGCGCGCGTTGCCGTACCAGTCGACGCAGCTGGCGCGGCAGCCGTCGTCGACGGCGCGGTCGGCGTCGGCGACGAGCTGCCCCATCGGCGCGAGCCGCAGGTCGCGGTTGCGCAGGTAGAGCACCGACGCCGACTCGTGGAGGTAGCGCTGCATCGAATTGCTGCGGCGCTGCGCCACGATCGGCAGTCCGGCGATGCCGCGATCGGCGGATTCCGCGCGATAGAAGAAGCCATGCGTGCGACTCTCGCCCTGCGCTGCGTCCGCCTGCACGTAGACCATGCCGGTCGCTGCTTGCCGGCCGAGCCGCACGCTGGTGAAGTGCAGGTCGCCGCCGGCGCTGCCGACCAGGAGCGCATCGCGGCCGAGGGCTTCGATGCGTTCGGCGCCATGCCCGATCCGGAGCGACTGCACGGCGTCGTTGGCGGCGTAGCGCACGGCGTATGCGGTGGTGCCGGGATTGGCGTCGGTATCCGATGTCCGGCGCCAGCGGTACGGCGCGGCGCCGTACAGCAGCCAGTCGCCGACGAAGCGGTTCTGCATGGCGCCGTCGGCGGTGCCGGGCAGGCTGCGGTAGGCGCTGGCGGGGGCGGCGCCGCGGCCGTCGCCGAAGCTCGACAGCGGCACCCGCAGCAGCGCCAGGCCGCCGGCGCTCGACTCGTCGCCCCACATGCCTTCGCCGGCGCCCGCGGCGGACAGCAGCACGTTGAGATGGTCGTCGGCATCGTGCAGGAACGACAGCTGGTCGATCGGGGCGCCGCGGGCCTTGAGCGCGGTGGGCGCGGCATCGTCCAGCGGGATGCGGAACACCGACGAAGCGTTGGCCTCGCCGGCGCCGGGTGCGGTGGTCCAGACGAACACCGAGTCGGCGGAGACGTAGAACACGCGTCCGCTCGGCCCCAGGACCGCGCTCGAGCTGCAGTCGAGCCTCGGCGCGGACAGGTCGCAGCGGGTCACGGTGTGCAGCGCGAGGCTGGTCTCGAACGGATCGAGTCCGTCGTCGGCCCGGTAGATGCGCGTGGCCGGCAGGATGCGCCGGAACTCGGCGGGCGGCGCGTCCGGGCGCCAGCGCCGCAGTCCCGGTCCGAATTCCCGCCGCGCCAGGCTCCAGGCGTTCAGCGGCATCGGCGTGTAGAACACCAAGGTCTGGCCGATCAGCCGGCTGGCGTAGTTGCGCGCCGAGTAGTAGTCGCTGCTGCGCAGGTGATAGGTGTCGCGATAGCGCAGCGCGCCGCTGCCGGCGATGTCGAACAGCACCAGCTCGGTCCCGCCGCGCGCGTAGCTGTAGCCGACCACGACGACGGTGTCGCCGCCGACGAGCATCTCGTCGTACCAGGCGCCGCCGGGATCGGTGCCGGGACCGAAGGCGTCCACGGTCGACACCGGTTGCAGCCGGTCGTCGCCGATCCTGACCGTGAACAGCCGGCCGCGGCGCAGCACCACCAGGTGCTCGCCGTGGCGCTTGACGATGCCGCCTTCGTCGACGCCCGCGGTCTGCACGTTGGTGATCGACTCGCCGGCGCCGGCGGCCCGCCCTGCGGTCGTGGTGACGGCGTCGAGCAGCGCGGGCGCGGCGGCTTCGCTGGCGACCGGGGAGGGGGACGGGGGAACCGCGCCCGACGCGAGCAACGTCTTCTGCCGCTGGCGCTGGGCGTCCGCGCGCCGCGTCCAGCGCGCCAGCAGTCGCTCGAGCTCGGCCTCGCTCCGGAATGCCTGCAAGGTGCGGCCGGTGGCGGGCGTGGCCTCCATCTCGCCATCGTGGGCCGGCTCCGGCGACGCCGGCACGGCGCCGGACGCGGCGCCCAGGCAAAGCATCGACGCCAATAGCGATCGCAACCCCATGGCATGCTCCTTGTTCGGGGCCCGGCGGCGGCGCCGGGCGGCTGGTGGTACAGGGACATACGGGGCAGCGGCGCGAATGGGGTCAACGCCGGTATCCGGCCGGGTAGCCGGTGCCGGCGAGGATGCTTCCGCACCGGAATCGCGGGTCTCCATCGGCGCAACGGCCGGTTCCGTCGCAGCGGGCGCCACGGCGCGGGCGTGGCTCGCTATGCTCGTCCCGTCCACATAACGTGCCGCCGCGATGTCCACGTTCTCCTTCGTGTTCCGCCATGTCCTGGGTTGGTGCCTGTTCTACCTGGCGGTGCTGATCGTCTGGGCGAACCTGGGGCTGCCGGAATTCGTCGTGCTGCTGGCGGCCGTGCTGACCCTGGCGCTGGTGATTCCGGACGCGATCTCGCACGTGCACCGCGTGCGGATGATCGTCGGCCAGCCCGCGCCGGAGCATCTGCGCAACCGCCAGCGGCGGCAGGTGGAGGTGCCGTTCGCCGCGGGCGAGGCCTTCGACCTGATCGACGCCGCGCTGCGCGAGCTGCCCAACGTCGGGGACATCGAGTCGGCGCGCGACAGCCTGCGCGTGCACGCCGGCGTGCAGCGCACCGGCCCCTACGGCGAGCAGGGCCGCTTCGACCCGATGGGCTGGATCGACCGCCGGCTCGGCGGCCGGCGCGACGTGGTCACCGCGACGGTGCACCCGAACGGCGCCACCTCCACCATCACCCTGGCCTGCGAACCGGAGAGCGCGGCCTGGACCGACTGGCTGCGCGTCGACCACGGCAGCAACCTGGAGACCGCCGAGGCGATCACCCGCGCGATCACGCGACGGGTCGGCGCGCAGCGCCGCGGCGAGCAGGCCGCCGCGCACCGCACCGCCAGCGCCAAGGAGCTGAGCGAGGCCAGGCTGAGCCTGCTGCACGCGCAGGTCGAACCTCACTTCCTCTACAACACGCTGGCCAGCGCGCAGCTGCTCACCCGCAGCGATCCGGCGCGCGCCGACCAGATGCTCGGCCACCTGATCGAGTACCTGCGCCGCTCGCTGCCGCGCACGCTGCAGGGGCAGTCCACCCTGGGCGAGGAGCTCGAGCGCGCAAACGCCTGGCTGGAGATCATGAAGTTCCGCATGGGCGGCCGCCTGGCCACGCAGATCGACGTGCCCGAGGCGCTGCTGGCGGTGCCGTTCCCGGCGATGATGCTGCAGACCCTGGTGGAGAACGCGATCAAGCACGGGCTCGAGCCGAAGCCTGGCGGCGGCACGGTGTGGATCCGAGCCCGCGACAGCGACGGCCGGGTGGCGGTGACCGTGGCCGACGACGGCCGCGGCTTCTCCAGCGAAAGCGCCGGCACCGGCATCGGCCTGCGCAACGTGCGCGAGCGCCTGCGCCTGACCTACGGCGACGCGGCCGGCCTGCGCATCGCCGCCAACTTCCCGTCCGGCGTCGCCGCGACGGTCACCGTGCCGGCGCAGCCGGAACACGGCCACCGGGAGCCCGCCCATGCCTAGCTGCGTCATCGCCGAAGACGAGGACCTGCTGCGCGCCGCGCTCGCCTCGCTGCTGGCCGATGCCTGGCCGGGGCTCGAGATCGTCGCCCAGTGCGAGGACGGCGGCAGCGCGCTCGAGGCGATCGGCGCGCACGCGCCGGACTACGCCTTCCTCGACATCCGCATGCCGGGCCTGACCGGGCTGGAGGTCGCGGCCGCGGCGGCCGAGTCCAACCCGGCCACGCGCGTGGTGTTCGTCACCGCCTACGACCAGTACGCGCTGGACGCGTTCGAGCGCGGCGCGGTCGACTACCTGCTCAAGCCGGTGACGCGCGAACGCCTGGACGCGACCATCCGCCGGCTGCAGGCGCGCAGCGCCGACGCCCATCCGGACGCCGCCACGCTGGAAGTGCTGCTGCGGCAGCTGCAGGAGCAGCCGCGTCCCGATGCACCCGAGCCGCTGTCGTGGATCACCGCCAGCCATGGCCGCGAGACGCGCCTGATCCTGGTGGAGGACGTGCTGTATTTCCGCGCCGACAACAAGTACACCGTCGCGGTCACCGCCGAGGGCGAGGCGCTGCTGCGCACGCCGGTGCGCGAACTGCTGGCGGTGCTCGATCCGGCGGTGTTCAAGCAGGTGCACCGGGCCACCGTCGTCAACATCAAGGCGATCGCGGCGGTGGTGCGCGAGGACGGCGGCCGCGGCCTGCTGCGCCTGCGCGGCCGCGACGAGACCTTGCCGGTCAGCCAGCCGTTCATGCCGCTGTTCCGCAACATGTGACACGCGTTACGCACCGGGAGGAACCACCATGCTGCGTCCCATCGTTCCGATCGCCTGCCTGCTGCTGGCCGGCTGCAAGTTCGAGGCCGGCCTCACCACGGTCAACCAGCTCTCGATCGAGGGCCGGGCGGTGAATGCCACGCGTTCGACGGTGACCGGCGGCGAAGGCGAGTTCGAATGCCTGCGCAGCGTCAGCGGCCGTTGCCACTACGTGCTGTTCGTCGACGACTGCGCCGCCGATGCGGCCGGCAAGGCGGACGGCGGCTGCGGCACGCGGGTGGTGCACGCATTCACCCTGTCCGCCGGCGAGCGCCAGCACCTGGAGCGGCTGCCGCGCGGGTTGCGGCAATGCGTCGACCACGACGCGCCGCCGGTGGCGCCGGACTGCGCGGGCGCTTCGAGCTGACCGCCGGCGCCCGCGCGACAGGTGCGGGGGCTCAGAAGATCTGCGTCCAGCGGATGTCGCCCGGCGGCGGCACCGCACCGGCGACCGGGTCGGAATGGCCGAAGATGCGGGTGCCGCCCCAGACGTTGTTCTGCTCGGCCAGCAGCCGCACCGCCGCGGCGAACTCGGCGATGCCGGGGCCGCAGGTGGAGATGTAGACCGCCGCCGGGAACGCGCCGGCGGCCATGTTGCCCTGGACCAGTGCGAGGAACGCGGCAGCGCCGATGTCGATGGTGCCGGGCGCCGCGTTGCCGATCTCGGTGCCGTTGCCATGGGCGATCACGACCAGGGTGATCCCGCCGGGCAGGCCGAGATTGCATGGGGCGACCTGCGGCCAGCCGTAGCGCGCGGCGATGGGGTGCCAGGCGGGCGCGAGCTGCGTGGCCGTGATGTCGGGATCGGTGCTCATCTCGAAGACGATGGTCATGGCGGACTCCGTGGAAGTGGGCGCGGTCGCGCCTGCCCTTGTTCGAACGTCGCCGGAGGCAGGGCGTGAAGCACGCGGCGCTCCGTGGCGGCCTTGCGGTCCGGCGTTGGCGGCACGTTCGCCGCGGTTGGACGGCGCCGCGATTCACGCGATGCGCCGGGGCGCGTTTGCGGAAGACGGCAGGCGTCGTCCGCGCGTCGCCGATTCCGGCCAGCAACCAGGAGAGCATCGTGACGATCACCGTGTATCGCGTGGATGGACGCAGCCCCGAGGACATCAGGGACGCGGGAGGATTTCAGCCGAAGGGTCTGCACCTGGACCTGCCCGTCGCGCGGGAGCTGGTCGTCCGCGCGACGCTCGACGCCACCGTCGCGGTCCACCTGCCGCCCGGCCGCGGCCAGTCGATCCGGGACTGGCTGGGCGCGATGGGACCCGACCTCATCAGCATCAACGACCTGTACGTGAAGGTGCAGTCCTTCGGAAAGGACATCGACGCCTTCCAGGTGTCGACCGAACGCGGCGAGGACGGCGGCGGGCAGGGCGGCGGCGGCAACGTCTACCGGATCGACTGCCCCACGCCGCTCTACCAGTGGAGCTCGCAAGGTTTCCGGAATGCGCCGGTGCCCACGGTGGTCAACGGCGACCAGGACCTGTCCAGGAGCCAGGTCAACCGCTGCCTGCTCACCAACACCGCGGTCAATGCCGTCAACAATCCGCGGGCGTGGGACGCGCGCGAATCGGTCAATCTCGCCAGCATCATCGCCTTGTCCAGCTACAGTCCCACCTGCTCGGAAATCGCGTTCCTCAACGCCATTCCCTATGCCTGGATTTCCGGGTACAGAAGCGGCTCCGGCAGCTGGAACCCGATGCCTGCGTGAGATCCCGGCGGTCCACGTCGAGAGGCCGCATTCCGTTGCCGTAGGAGTGCAGGCGTCTGGCCGGGCGCGCGCCGTCCTTGGAGCAGGCCGCGCACGCTCGCATACTGGGGCGCCTTCCAACGGGATTGACCGCCATGACGCATTCGACCTGGTCGAGACGCGAGGTCCTCGCCGCGCTGGCGGCCGGCGCCGTCTGCGGGCTGGCGCCGGCCGTCGGCCGTTCCGGATCCGGCGGCCTGCTGCTGCGGGACGTGCTGCTGTTGGACGGCACCGGCAAGCCCGGACGCCTGACCGACGTGCTGGTACAGGGCGACCGGGTCGAGCGCATCGGGCGCATCTCCGCCGGATCGGCGCGTGGTGCGCGGATCGTCGAGGGCGGCGGCCGCGTGCTGGCGCCCGGCTTCATCGACACCCATACCCACGGCGATCCGCTGCGCGACGACTACGCCGGCTTCCTGGCGATGGGCGTGACCACGATCGTGCTCGGCCAGGACGGCGGCAGCCCCGCGCTGCCCGACGGCGAGGCCGCCGGACTGCCGGCCTGGCTGGACGCGGTCGAGGGCGCCGCGATCGACGTCAACGTGGCCACCCTGTCCGGCCACGGCGCGCTGCGCCGGCAGGCGCGCATCGGCGACGAGACCCGGCGGCCGTCCGATGCCGAACTGGAGCGGATGCGGGCGCTGCTGGAGGCCGACCTGCGCGCCGGATCGCACGGGCTGTCCACCGGACTGGAATACGTCCCCGGCATCTACGCCGAACCGCGCGAGCTGGCGGCGCTGGGTCCCACCGTCGCCCGCCACGGCGGCGTGGCGATGAGCCACATGCGCTCGGAGGACGACGACAAGGTGCGGCAGTCGATCGAGGAGCACATCGCCGCCAGCCGGCCCGCGCGCACCCACATCTCGCACCTGAAGATGATGTACGCCAAGGGCGAGGCGGCGGCGGAATCGCTGCTCGCCTTCCTGCACGACAAGCGCCGCGCGGGCGTTCCGCTCACCGCCGACGCCTATCCCTACACCGCCGGCTACACCGGCATCGCGATCCTGTTCCCGGAATGGGCGCTGCCGCCCGCCGACTACGCCGCGGTGCGTGCCGCGCGGCGCGACGAGCTGGCCGCCTACCTGCAGGCGCGGGTGGCGCGGCGCGGCGGTCCGGAAGCGCTGCTGTTCGGCAGCGCCCCGCACGCCGGCAAGACCCTCGCGCAGGCGGCCGCGGACGTGGACGGCGGTTTCGTGGGCTTCCTGGTCGAACTGGGCCCGGGCGGCGGCTCCGGCGCGCACTTCACCATGGACGAGACGCTGCAGTCGCGGCTGCTGCTCGACCCGATCATCGGCATCTGCACCGATGGTTCGCCCGGCATGCGCCATCCGCGCGCCACCGGCACCTATGCCAAATGGATCGGCGAGTACGCCGGCACCGGGAAACTGCCGCTGGAGGAGGCGGTGCGCAAGGCGACCGGCCTGCCGGCATCGGTGATGGGTTTCGCCGATCGCGGCGTGGTCCGCGCCGGCGCCAAGGCGGATCTGGTGCTGTTCGACCCGGCGCGGGTGCGCGCACGTTCGGACTACGTCGATCCGTTCGCGCCGGCCGAAGGCTTCGACCTGGTGGTCGCGAACGGCCGTCCGGCGTTCGAGAACGGCGAGCGCGTGGGCAGGGCGGGGCGGTTGCTACGGCGGAACCCGGGCGCGCCATAGCCGGCGGTCGTACGCACGAGGGGGTTCCCATGCCTCGTTTGCCGTCGAGCGTAGGGTTTTTCCTACACGACCTCGCGGCACGCGCCGACTGTGCCGCCGCCACCGGCCGGGCATGCTGTGTGGGCCCCGGCAGCACGGCCCATGCAAAGGCAACGGATGCCGCTCCGCAACGGAATCCCGGCCGCGACCTTGAGCAAGTCTTCCGCTGGGCCGGGGCGCTTTTTTCGGTTGGAGCTCACCTACATGGTCACGTCCTCCTTGCAGCTGGTGAAGTCCGGCGGCGGTTGGCAACTGCTCGACGGCGGCAAGCCCGTCCTGTGGTTTCCCGAGCGCGAAAAGGGGCTTGAAATCGCCACGATCATGGCCGATGCCCGCAATCTGTACCATGGCCTGCCCACGGCGGTCGAAGCGCAGAACGACGACGGCGAGTTCGAGGTGATCGCCGCGTTCGCGTGACCGTCGGCTGGGGGAAGGGCGAGGTTCGCGTGCCGCCACCGCACGCCTTCCGTAGACTGCACGGGCTTCCCCAGCCGGAGTCGCAGATGACCGGCCACGCAGGCGTTCCGCCCGAAATCCTCGCCAGGCTCGGATCGATCTGCCTCGGTTTGCCCGAGGTTCGCGAGGAGCCGGCATGGACGGGCATGCGCTGGACCATCCGCAAGAAGAACTTCGCGCACGTGGTGAAGATCGATGCGGGCTGGCCGCCGGCCTACGCACGGGCGGCCGGTTCGGATGGCCCGGTCCTCGTGCTGACCTTCCGGCTGCCGGCGCACAGGCTGCACGCGCGCAGGTTCACGCGGCCTCCGTTCTTCCGGCCGCCGTGGTTTCCGGACATCGCCGGCATGACGCTCGGCGAGCGGGTGGATTGGGACGAGGTCGCGGACCTGCTGACCGAGAGCTACTGCATTCTGGCACCGAAGAAGCTGGCCGGATTGGTCGATCGGCCTGCCTGACGCGGCGTCGCGCCCCTTCGGTGCGCTCCTGCGGGGGGCTGCATCGTCGATCTAGGGATCGTTCGGCGCCCGCGTATCGGTCGCGATCCAGTTCACTTCCCAGGTCCTGCCGCCGTCGACCGAGAACGCCTGCTCGAAACGGCATGAGTCCGCGGTGATGCCGGAGATCACGAAACGGACGAGGACGGCCCGGCCGTCGATCGTCTCCTCACCGTAGAACTCCCCGCGGCCGTCGCGGAAGGCGCCGGTCACCGGACCGGTCAGCTCGCCGTCGGCGACGTTGGCGTAGTGGATGCGCCACTGCCGCGCCTGCGGGTCGTAGAGGCGCAACGCGACGCCCTCGATGTGCCCGGCCTCGCCTTCGACCACGAGTTCGGCGGTGTTGGCGCGGCCGCCGAGGAGCTTGCGGACGGTCGTCGTGCCCATGTATTCCACCCACTCCGTGGAGCCGCTCAAGGGATTGCGCAGGCGCCTGAGGTGCGTGGTCCAGGTGCCGAACTCGAAGTCGAAGTCGTGCCGGCCGTCGTGCCCGGCGGCGGCGCTGTCCCCGGCGGCGGCGCCCGGAAGCGGCGATGCAAGGACAAGGCCGCACAGGAGGAGGAACAAAAGATGCCTGGACATGTCCGCGATCTCTCACCAGTGGATCAGGTTGCCGGGGTCGTCCACCACGACGACGTCGTAGTGTTCCAGCATCGGCATGAGCAGCGGTTCCAGTTCGCGCTTCCACGCATCCCCTTCGTAGAAGCCGGCCTTCATCCGTTCACGCGACGCGAGGTCGGGAAAGCCGCGCATGAAGAAGAACGTGTCCGGATCCTCGACGGCAGGGAACGGCCCCAGGATGCGCATGCCCAGCGCCGCGTGTTCCGGCACCGTCCTGGAGCGGAAGATCTCGAGAAACCGCGGGCGCATGCCGGGCTTCGTCCTGTAGGTGCGCATTTCGACGATCATGCTAGGCTCCGGCGACATCCTCGCGCTGCCGGCGCATGCAGCGCAAGGACGCACCTCCGGGTAACCGGGAGACGACATGGCCAGTTCTCCTGCCACCGAAACGCCGTCGGTCGCCGGCTCGACCGACTGTCCGCTCACCGCGGCGCTGCACGCGATCGGCGGCAAATGGAGCCTGATCTGCCTGTACTGGCTCGACTCGGGCACGCGCCGGTTCAACGAACTGCGCCGGCTCATGCCCGACATCTCGCACAAGGTGCTGGCCGAGACGCTTCGCCACCTGGAACACGAGGGCCTGGTCCGCCGCACGGTGCATTCGCAGGCGCCGTCGCACGTCGAGTACACGATCTCGGTACACGGCGAGTCGGTCAGGCCGCTCATCCATGCCGTCCGCCTCTGGGGCCGGGAACATCTGGCGCGGAAGCATGCCCGGGACGCGGCGGCCTCCTAGCCCGCTGGAGATTGCGTCGTCGATGCGCGCCTACAGCTCCTGGACCAGGGCAAGGATATTGCCCTCCGTATCCTTGAACCAGGCGGCCTTGGCACCGCCTGCGGTCACGATGTCGCCGTCGGCCTGCGCGTCCGGCATGTCGTAGCGCTCGAACCGCACGCCGCGGGCCTTGAGCTCGGCGACTTCGCGTGCGATGTCGTCGACCTGCCAGAACGCCTGGCTCGCCTTCGAGGTACCGGCATTGGTCGTCGGATAAAGGAAGCAGGCCGTGCCCTTGCCGAACGTATAGGTGACACCGTCGGCCAATTCCTTGCCGGGGACGAATCCGAGCTTGCCTTCGTAGAACTCGCGTGCCCGGGCGACGTCGGCGGCCGGCAAGTACGCATACATCGGGTTGTTCTGCAGCATGGGCTCCTCCTGTCTGGGAACGATGACCGCCCGCGGCTGCCGGGCGCTCACGAATACGACGAAGGGGTGGCGCCGGGATCGACATTGTGGACGGAAGCCCGTGAACCGCGGTGCTGCCGGTACCCAGGCTTCGGCATCTGCCGCTTCCACGACGTGGCGCTGGCACGGGCACGATCCGTGCAGACCCTGCGCCGTAACCTCAAGTTGGATGCCGAGGTGCAGGCGCCGCCGTTGCCGCCCGCGCTCAATCGCGTCCACGCGCGGACACGGCCCGCCGTCGCCGCCACAGCCGCCGCAGCGCCCAGCCGACCAGTGCCAATGCAGCCACTGCAGCGGCGGCCAGCGCCGCGAGGTTGTGCATGGGATGGACGAGGACGAAATCGTCGTGCCGTGCGTGGAAGCCGTTGAACGTTTCGAGCGCGGCCGGGAGCGCCAGCAGCGCCTGCTTGTCCAGCTGCAGCGGGCGCTCGCGGGGATGGTGCTGCGCACCGTGGGGAAACAGGCGTCCGTCGAGGTCGAGCTCGACATGCCCGCCCAGCACATGCGTCACCGGGTGGTCCCTGAAGAATTCGGCCGCGCGCGCGGCACTCGCCCGATAGGCCGCCGTGTCGTCGATCAGCAGCCGCCCCGGCAGCAGGAAATCGCCCGAGAACAGCAGCGCCGTCCTCTCGTCGTGGAACAGGACCTGCGCGGGGTGGTGTCCCGGAGCGGGCAGGACCGTCACCCCGCGATCACCCAGGTCCAGGCGCGCGACGCCATCGGGCCAGCGGTCCAGACCGAAGAACGCCTTGACGCCTTCCAGGTCCGCGGCGACGACCTCGACCGCGCCATGCGACGCGAACAGGGCGTCGCCGGCGCGATGGTCGCGGTGGCCGTGCGAATGCGCGACGATCAGGGGAAGCGGCGCGCCGTCGCGGCGCGGCAGCAGTTCCAGCACGCGCTGCGCCAGCGGCATCCGCTCCGGGTCGGCGATCGCGCCGCTGTCGATCAGCAGCGCCCGCTCGCTGCCGATCAGCAGATAAAGGAAGTTCGCCTCGAAGTGCACGCAGGGGCTCTGGCGCAGGATGAACGTCCGCGGTTCGTAGGCATGGACCTGCAGGGGCGCCTGCGGCGCCGCCTCGCAATCCGGCGCGCCCGCGTTCCAGTGCACGTCCAGCGACCCCGGCACCGCCTGTCCGGCGGCCTGCGGCCCGATCGCCAGGAGCGCGGCAAGCAGCGGAATTCTCATGCGTGATCGGTCCCATCCGGCCGTGCATCCGGCGCCGACGATATGACCAGGGCGAACCGGCCTCTCCCAGTGGCGAAGGTCACGAAACCATGACCGCGCCGGACGCAGGGACGGTCCGCGCACCTGCCGCCCAGGGCGGCTTCCCAGGGGAGGGGGTTTGGTGACATCGGCGACCGATCCGGTCACTGCCGAATCGCCCCCGGCACGGCGCCCGGCCGGGCGTGAGGATCGGCGCGACTGCGGACCCTTTGCTCGGTTTCGCCGCGTCGCCGCGGAATCGGCGAGAATCGGCGATCTCGGATTCCGGAGGCACCGCATGGCCGGCGCCAGCCTGCTCACCCTGCTCGACGACATCGCCAGCATCCTCGACGACGTCTCGCTCCTCACCAAGGTCGCGGCCAAGAAGACCGCCGGCGTGCTCGGCGACGATCTGGCGCTCAATGCGCAGCAGGTCACCGGGGTCAAGGCCGATCGCGAGCTGCCGGTGGTCTGGGCGGTGGCCAAGGGCTCGCTGCGCAACAAGGTGATCCTGGTGCCCGCGGCGCTGGCGATCAGCGCCTGGCTGCCGTGGGCGGTCATACCGCTGATGATGCTCGGCGGCGCCTACCTGTGCTTCGAGGGCGTGGAGAAGCTGGCGCACCGGTTCCTGCACTCGAAGGAAGAAGACGCGAAGCGCCACGAGGAGCATCTGCAGGCCATCGCCGACGAAAGCGTGGACGTGGTCGCGCGCGAGACGGACAAGATCCGCGGCGCGGTGCGGACCGACTTCATTCTTTCGGCCGAGATCATCGTGCTGTCGCTGGGGGTGGTGGCCAACGAGCCGTTCACGCAGCGGCTGCTGGTGCTGGTGGCGATCGCGGCGGCGATGACCGTCGGCGTGTACGGCCTGGTGGCGGCGATCGTCAAGCTCGACGACCTGGGGCTGCACCTGGCGGGCCGCGGCGGCTTGTCGGCCCTGCTCGGCCGCGGCATCGTGGCCGGGGCGCCGTGGCTGATGCGCGGGCTGTCGATTGCGGGCACCGCGGCGATGTTCCTGGTCGGCGGCGGCATCCTGGTGCACGGCATTCCGCCGGTGCACCACGCCATCGAGCGCCTGCTGCCGGACGGGTTGGCCGGCGCGCTGGCGAGCGCGCTCGGCAACGCGCTGGTGGGGATCGTCGCCGGCGCGCTGGTGCTCGGCGCCGTGATGCTGTTTCAGCGGCTGCGCGGCCGGCAAGCGGCCCCGGAACAGTAAGAGCCGCGCAGTCGAACATCCCACGGCTGCGCCTGAATCGTCGCCCCGGGGACGGTGCGATCGAGCGCCGTGGCAACCGGTCGCGTCGAAGCTGCGCCTATCGTTACGGCGGCGGGGGCCGTGCCGGGTCCTCGGGATCGCGCTTCGGCGCGTCCGGGTCGCTGTCGGGATCGCGGATCGGCGGAATGGTGGGATCGACGGGCCGGTCCGGGACCGGATCGACCGGCCGGTCGGGTGTCGGGTCTCGTCCTGGGTTGGGAATCTCGCCCGGAACCGGCGGCCGCGGGTTCGGATTCTGGGTCATGGCGTACTCCGTGACGGATGCGGCGCGGTCTCGGCCATGACCATGCATGCGCTCGCGCATCGGGCACGTGAAGCGGGCGCCGCGTCCGACGCGGTGCGGCGCGTTCACGATGCGTGGTCGAGTGGGTCGGCAGGTCGCGAGCGCGCCCGGCTGTGCCGGGCGCGCGTTTGCGCGACGCTGGAATCCGGATCAGCGTGCGGTCTTCGGCTGCTTGCGATCCGGCTGCTGTCCGCTCTGCTGGCCGGTCTTCGGCGCGGTCTTCTTTCCGGCCGGTGTTCCGGGATTGCCCTGCGCCGATTTCTGCGGACGCTTGTTGTCGTTGCGGTTCATTGCCACTTCTCCGAGTGCTGTTGCGGGCGCAGACACCTGTCTGCACGCGCACGCTACGCTCGCGAAGATCGCGGCCGATGTGAAAATGCCCGGCCGCCGGAACGGGAATTTACCCGCCCTTCAGCCGCGAAGCAGGGGGCCTTCGGCGTGACCGCCTGGCGCGTCGGCGGGTCGACCGGGCGCCGCTCCGCAGCGGGCCTCCGGCGCAACGGCATTCACCCATTGCGCCGGAAGCAGTCGTCCTGGTGGTCGTCCACCATTCCGACCGCCTGCATCCAGGCGTAGGTGATGGTCGGGCCGACGAACTTGAAGCCTTTCCGCTTCAGCGCTTTCGACAATCGCTCCGACTCCGGGGTGCTGGCCGGCACCGGGCCGCGCGTGCGGCGGCGACGGTCGCCGGCCATCGCCCAGGCCCAGCCGGCGAAATCCTCGCCGGCCTCGCGCATCGCCAGGTACGCGCGTGCGCCGCCGATGGTGGCCTCGATCTTGGCGCGGGCGCGAACGATGCCGGCATCCTGCATCAGCCGGTCGACGTCGGTCGCGGCGAAGCGGGCGACGCGCTCGGGATCGAACCCGGCGAAGGCCCGCCGGAACGCCTCGCGCTTGTGCAGGATGGTGCGCCACGACAGGCCGGCCTGGAAGCCTTCGAGCATCAGCATTTCCCACAACATCCGGCCGTCGTGTACCGGCATGCCCCATTCCCGGTCGTGGTAGGCCTGCATCAATGGATCGCCTTCGGCCCAGGCGCAGCGGACGACGCCGGTCATCGACCGGTCCCCGGCCGGCCGGCCGGCGGGTGGATGCGGGCGGGTGGTCGAATCGGCGGGTCTCGCGTCGGGCTCATGGGCCTCGTCTCGGCTGCGCATGCGAGACAGGATAGACGTTCGCCGCGGTCCCGAGAACGCGATCCTGCACCGACAGGTCTTCCCGGGGCCGCGCCATAATGGCGGCACGGTCGCGATCGAGCGGATGCGCCGTTGCCGGTTCTCCTGCCCATGTACGGGATGACGCATGCCAGCCATCGACAAGGTCGCCTGGATCCACATCGAAGCCGGACGCGTGCTGTGCGTACGCTCGCACGGCAAGGGCGCGTTCTACCTGCCCGGCGGCAAGCGCGAGCCCGGCGAATCCGACGAGGCCTGCGTGCAGCGGGAGGTGCGTGAGGAACTCGGCGTATCGCTGCGCGCGGCCACCCTGCGCGCAGCCGGCACCTTCCAGGCGCAGGCGCACGGCAAACCTGAAGGCACGCAGGTGCGCATGGCGTGCTACGCGGCCGATTACGACGGCACGCTGCGGGCCGACGCCGAGATCGCGGAGTTCGCCTGGCTGGCGCACCGCGATCGCGACCGCTGCTCGCCGGTCGCGCGGATCATCCTCGACGCGCTGCACCGGCGCGGTGAGATCGCCTAGGCGTTGCGGGGCGGGGATCGGCCTTGCCGGCCGCTTCACCGCCGGTCTGCCAGGGTCGGGGCTTTCGAAACGGGCGATGGTCATGGGCAGAGACGAAAAGCGCGAAGACGGCGACCGGACGCGACCTGCGCCGGAGGAGGTTCCGCCGCGCATGGACCCCGAGGGTCCTGCGCATACCGCCGTGAACGATGCGAAGGCATCCAAGGGCAGCGACTTTGCGCGCGGCGGCAATCTCTCCGCCGAGGGCAACGATCCGAGCCTGGTGCACGGCCCGACCAGGACCCGCAAGGTGCCGCCGGAGGAGACGGACGACGAGCGCACGGACGAATGACCCGCGCGCGGCGCCGCCGGACAGCCATGCCTTTCGAATCCGCCTATGCCAGCCAGGAGCCGACCCCGGCCGCCGTCGCGGCGCTGCCCGGCCGCACCGTGCTGGAGTTCGGCGCGCCCTGGTGCGGGCATTGCATCGCCGCGCAACGGTTGCTCGAACCGGCGCTGGCGGCGCGCAGCGACGTGCGCCATCTGAAGGTCGAGGACGGCCGCGGGCGTCCGCTCGGCCGTGCCTACCGCGTCAAGCTGTGGCCGACGCTGGTGTTCCTGCGCGATGGCGAGGAAGTGGCGCGACTGGTACGGCCGTCCGGCGAGGGCGACATCGTGCAGGCGTTGGCGTCGCTGTAGCCGGCGCAGCCACCGGTCCGCCGTGGTGTTCGGGTGCGTCGCGGGAGTGGCGTGGCCGTCACGCCCGCCCGCCTAGACTCCGGTCTTCCGCGCCGGCTGCGGCGCCCGATCGATCGAGGAGGTCAACATGAAGATCCCTGCCGGAACGCTGGTGGTGATCGCCGATGGCGGCGGCGCGCGCGTGTTCCGCAACGTCGGCGACGACCGGACGCTCACGCTGAAGCAGGAGGCGCTGCTCGAGCTGATGAACATGAACGACGACGGCCCCGGTGGTTCGATGCCGGCCGAATCGAGCGGGATGCAGATCGACGAGGCGACCTTCGCCAAGCAGCTCGCGCACGGACTCAACGACGGCGCCCTGAAGGACCGTTACGCGCACCTGGTGCTGATGGCCGATCCGCAGACACTCGGCCGGATCCGGCCGATGCTGCACAAGGAAACCACGCAGCGCCTGCTGTCGGAAGTGCCGAAGACGCTGACCAACGCGCCGCTGGAGGACATCGAGCGCGCGCTGAAGCAGTAGCGTCCCGGGCGCGCCGCGTGCGCGATCCCGCCGTTATCGCGACTCCCGCCGCGCGCGGCCCGCGTGCAGTTCGACCCAGGCGACGAAATGGTCCATCCAGCCCTGCAGGAATTCGCGGCTGCCCTGGCTGATGTCGCCGTCGCCATCGAACAGTCCGTCGGCCTTCAGGAAGACCTCGGGCTGGCCGAGGGTCGGCACGTCCAGGTAGGCCAGGCTGTTGCGCAGGTGCTGCTGCGCCACCGCGGTGCCGATCGCACCGATCGACACCCCGACCACGCCCGCCGGCTTGTCCTTCCAGACGCTCTTGCCGTACGGACGGGAAGCGTGGTCGAGGGCGTTCTTGAGCACGCCCGGGACCGAGCGGTTGTACTCGGGGGTGACGAACAGCAGCCCGTCGGCGGCGGTGATCTCCGCCTTCAGGCGCTTGACCTGGTCCGCGGGGTCGTCGTCGTCGTCCTGGTTGTACAGCGGCAGGTCGCCGATCTCGACCTGCTCGAACGAGAACCCGGGCGGCGCCAGCCGCGCCAGGGCCTGCGCGAACCGGCGGTTGAAGGAATCGCGACGCAGGCTGCCGACCACCACGGCGATCCGATAGCGGCTCATGGGGACTCCGGTTGCAAATGCGGAAAGCGCATTGGACCGCGCCGAGCGTCGCTGCGCCGTGACGCCGCGCCCGCCGCTCAGGCGAGGGACAGCACGCCCGACGCCGCGAACCAGAAACCGGCGGCGCAGAGAACGCCCGCCACCAGCGCGAGCAGGCCGTCACGGGTGATCAGCGCCAGCCCGAAGGCGGTGAGCGCGGCGCCGGCGATGGAGTTGGCGAAGGGCACGAGTTCGAGCGGCGGCATCGTCAACGCGATCAGGATGCAGAGCAGCGCGATCGGATACAGGGCCGGGCCCTCGGCATCGGCCAGCATGCGCAGCCTCGGGCGGGTCAGGCGGTCGACGACGCGCGCCACCGGCCGCAGCACGCGCACCGCCCGCTGCAGCAGCCGGGCGGAGACCGAACGTCGCAGCGTCCATTGCGGCAACCAGACATGCCGGCGCCGGCACAGCAACTGCACCGCCACCAGCAGGACCAGCACCGCGACCGCGCTCGGCAGGCCCGGCACCCCGCTCAGCGGCGAGAGCACGATCAATCCCGGCACCAGCAGCAGCGGACCGAACGAGCGTTGTCCGGCTGCCGCCAGCATCTCCGCGACCGAGACGTGTCCCGCCTGCCGCGCGCTCCCGGCAAGGCGCTCGAGCAGCTCTTCCAGGCCGGCAACGGTAGCCACCGGGGCCGGGAGTTCGTCCGAATCGCTCATGTTCGATCGCAACCGTGGGCCGGGCATGCTATCCGCCGGCCCGTGTCGGCCGCGTCTGGACCGCCTGGTCCGGGGCGGTCCGTGGACGCCTCAGTCCTCCGGTTCGCGCTCCGGATGCCGCGCCCGCCACGCCGCGAGCGCGGCACGGTACTGCGCCAGTTCGTCGGCGTAGAGATCGTAGACGCAGATTTCGCAGCCGCTTTCGCAGCAGTCGGAAGGCAACGGCTTTTCCGGCGCGACCGGCTTCGGGTCCGGGTCGGATGTCTGCGGTGCGGGCGGCCTGGAGGCGGGAGCGTTCGGCATCGTGGGGGCGGCTGATCGACGGCGACAGCCTAGCAAGCGCCGGCTCGGCCACGCGTGCATGCCGATGCGCACGCCGGGTGCGGGACAGCAGGCAGGCGGACGCGACGGCCTCGCTTTTCGGAATCCTCCCAACGACGCCACCGGCAGCGGCAGGCAAGCTTTACCGGCCGGTCACGCGCGTGGCCAGGCGGGCCCCATTCCCCTGGCGACCCGTCTGGATGGCCATCCCATGCGCAGGCCCGCCCAAGGGCTTGGGCGGGCCGCCGGCTTCATCCGGCTGGTGCGCATTCCCGGCCACGGTACGGGCGCGGCGCCACGAGCCGCGGCACGTCAGTCCTCGTCGGCGCCGAAAGTGAGCACGTGATTGGGCGGCGGCAACTCGCCGCTGCGCAGCGCCACCGCTCCCGCGGCGAGCGGATTCCAGCGGTCGCGCCGAGGTCGGCGATGTCGGCGTAGCGGCCGAGCAGCCGGAACCGGTCGAGCGCGAACGGCAGGCCTTCGCCCAACGTGGACGGACCGTCGGCGACGTGGAAGTGCAGGTGCGCGCGCCGCGAATCGCCGGTGGAACCGAGTGCGGCGATGACCTGGCCGCGCCGGACGCGGGTGCCGACGGCGACGCGCAGGCTGCCGGGGGCGAGATGCTCGTAGAACGCGTGGCGGCCATCGTCCAGGCGGAGCACCAGGTAGTTGCCGGCAGCGTCGGCCAGTCGCCGTTTCTGCGGCGGGCCATCGGCGCCCGCCTCCGGATGATCGCCGTGCGCGCCGACCACGGTGGCGTCGGCGACGGCCAGGACCTGCTCGCCGTAGCCGTGCGCGGCGCGGGCGTCGCCGGTTCCGGTTCCCTCCGGAGACAGGCGGCCCTGGCCGTCGAGGCGGAACCAGTCGACCGCGAAACGCCCCGGGATCGTCGCGCGACCGTCGGCGGCGTACACCACCCGGCGATGTCCGCGCTCCCATTCCGGGCCGTAGACGGCGGCCCAGGGCCCGCCACGCAGCGGCGGGCCGAGGATCGTCGCCGCGGGCCGGCCGACCGCTGCAGGTGCGCCGCGGACGTCGAAGTGCCTGCCGGGATCGTCCCCGGCCACGGCATAGGTCACGCGGTGTTCCAGCGCGCGCGGTGGTGCATCGCGACCGATATCCAGCTCGAGATAGAGCAGCCCGCGCATGCCTGGCGGCAACGCGGATTCCTCGCCGGGCCCGCTCGCGACGAAGGCCAGCCGTTGCCGCAGGGCCGCGCCCGAAAAGGCGGCGATCGCCGCGCCGCTGTCGGCGTCCCGCACATCCACCCGGAGCGGGAGCAGCGGCTGGTTCGAAAAATTTGTCAGGTGGACTTCGTAGACGAGCCGTTCGCGGCCGTCGACGGCAACCGGCGTCGGTGCGACCGGGACCTGCAGGTCGAACGATTCGCGCACCGCGTCGGTCGCGCCCGAGGGAACGGCCACGCCCGCCAGCAGGCAGCACAGCGCGATCGTCGCGGTTGTGCGGGACGTGGATGGCATCTCGGTCGGCTCCGGCACGGGTTGCCGCGAGCGTAGAACGACACGAGGCCTGCGCGTATGTGCCGGAAGACCGTGCGCGCCGGGCGGCCGCCGCCGGCGGCTACGTCGCGAGCCCGGCCTCGGCGAGTGCGCGTCCCAGCGCCTGGAAGGCGCGCTCGGCGTGGCCGATCTCCTCGCCGAAGCCCTCGGCGCAGGCGACCACGACGGTGGCGCCCTCGGCGCCGCGGTCCGGATCGAGTACGCCGACGTTGCAGGCACGGTCGATCTGGGTGCCGGTCTTCTGCGCGAAGTCGGCGCCGGCCGGCAGGCCGGCCTGGATGCGGCGCTCGCCGGTGGTGATCGCGCGCATGTGGCCGAGCAGGCGCCGCGTGCTCTGCGTCGACAGCAGCTCGCCGGTCACCAGCTTCTCCAGCATCGTGGCGTAGGCCTCGAGCGTGGCGGCGTTCTTGCCGGTCTCGTAGTAGCGGTCGAACACCTCCTCCAGGCTGTCGGCGCCGAGCTCGTCGCGGGCCACGCCGAGTGCCTCGGCCAGCTTCACCAGGCGCGCGTCGCGGGATCCGGCCTCGCGCAGGCGCACCAGGTCCATGTTGGACAGCTCGGCGACGCCGGGATGCAGTGCGCCATAGGCGTCGTAGCGCACCTGCAGGATGGTGGTGACCGGGCCGAAGCCGTCGCCGACCCAGGCGGCGATGCGGTCGTTGAGCGCGTCCTCGCCCAGCAGCCGGATCAGCATGTCGGTGGCGGTGCTGTCGCTGTCCTGCAGCGACTTCTGCAGCAGCGTGGCGACGCTGTAGCGCGTGCCGGGCTCCTGCAGGAGCAGGTCGCCGGCGCCGTCGACGTAGTCGGTCCCGGCCAGCACCAGTTCCTGGTCGAGCGCGAGCTCGCCGGCATCGACCCGCTCGAGCACGGCGATCGCCACCGGCACCTTGATGGTCGACGACAGGTACCAGCGGCGGTCGCCGACGCGGTCGAGCGTGCCGGCCCCGTCGCCGAGCCGGCGCACGTACACGCCGAAATCGCCCGGCATGTCGTCGTCGATGCGCGCGGTGGCGGCCTCCAGCGGTTCCGCCCACGGCGGCGCGGGCGCGCCGGCGGGCGCCTCGACGACGCCGCGCCCGGGCGCCTCCTCGGAACGGCACCCCGCCAGGACGGCGGCGGCGAGCAGCATCGACAGCAGCCGGTGCGGCAGCAGCGGGTGCATCGGCAATGTCCTCATCGCGGACCCCACGGTCTCATCGCCGCCGGTGTCCTCCGGGTCAATACCCCGGAGGCGGTGACGGCGGCGCCAACCTCGCGCAGCGCTCGCTCGCTGGCGGCGTTGGAGGCGGCGCCGCGCGCGCAGGCCGCGACCACCACGCGCTCGACGTCGCCCTCGACCGGCATGCTGACGATGCCCAGATCGCACGCGCGCCGGTGCTGGGTGCCGGTCTTGTGGGCGAAGACGGCGCCGGGCGGCAGCCCGGCCTTGATGCGCCTGGCGCCGGTCTTCACCCGCGACATCAGGTCGAGGAGATACGCGGTGCCCTCCGGTCCGAGCGCCAGTCCGTCCGACAGCGTCGCCAGCATGTGGCCGAAGTCGCGCAGCGACGCGGCGTTGACGTTGGTCTGGTAGTACGCCTCGAAGGCGCTGTCGAGATCCGGCAGCAGGAAATCCCCGGGCGTCACCTCCAGCAGCGCCGCGAGCCGGCGCACGCGCGCCGGCCCGGCGGCGGCGCGGCGCAACGTCAGCAGGTCCTGCGCGCCCAGGCCCGCGGCACCGGGATGCAGCATGCCGTAGGCGCGGCGACGGACGTCGGCCAGGGTGGTGATCACCAGGTCGTCGGAGGCCAGCAGTTCGGTCGCGACCGCGTTCACCGCGTCGACGCCGACGCGGCGGATCAGCACGTCGGTGGCGGTGTTGTCGCTGTAGACCAGCATCTGCTCGAGCAGGTAGTCCACGCGCAGCGGCGTGCCTGCAGGATGCGAGTTGGTATGGCCGGCGCCGTCGACGAAATCCTCGGCGCGCAGGCGGATGCGCGTGTCGAGCGCCAGCTCCCCGCGTTCGATCCGGCGCAGGACCGTGATCGCCACCGGCACCTTGATGCCGGACGCCAGGTACCAGCTTTCCTCGGCACGGAACGAGAACGACTCGTCGCGGCCGAGGTGCTGCACATAGACGCCGATTTCGCCCGGGAAGCGCGCATCGGCGGCCTCGAGCCGGGTGCGCAGCGGCTCGGTCCATGGCGGCTCCGGCGGGCGCGGGCCGGGCGAGGTGGGCACCGGCAGTGCGGCCGCCTGGCCGGCGCCCAGCAGCAGCGCGAGGAGCAAGGGGCGCAACGTCGCGATCATCGCCTGCCGATGGTACGCAGGCGCCCCATCACTTGCGCTGAATCCGCTGCAGCAGCCCGATCCACGCTGCCGTCCCCAGGATCAGCCCGATGCTGAGCGCCAGGGCGAACGTGTACGGGACCGTGTGCAGATAGCCCATCACGTCGCGGAACAGGATGAAGATCACCGCAAGGTGGAAGACGAACGCCATCAGCGCGTCGCTGCCGATGAGGGTGACCGGGCGCAGCACCCGCGCCAGCAGCTCGCCGCCGGCGACCGCCAGTGCCAGCAGCCCGAGCGCGCCGCCCAGGCTGAAGAGCATGAACATCAGCTCCGGCGGGTGCTTGCCGGCGTTGCGCGCGATGGCCTGGAGCTGCGCGTCGAGGCCGTCGCCGGCCAACGCGGCAAAGGCCGCGAGCAACGCCGCCGCCGCCAGCGCGAGCACGCCGGCCAGCGCCATGCGCGTGCGGGTCCGGCCGTAGCTGCGCAGCAGCACGCCGCCGATGAGCAGGCCGAGCAGCACCAGCGGGCCGCGCGCGAGCTGGCCCCAGGTGTAGTAGTCCGGATGCTCGACCAGCAGCGCCTGCAACTGCGGAATGCCCCAGAAACCGAAATGCTTCAGCAACCACCCCGAAGCCAGCGCCAGCAGCACCGGACTCGCCCAGCGCAACGGCGCCGGCGTCCGCGCCCAGAGCGGCAGCAGCCATGGGATCCACAGCAGGGCGATGGCGTAGAAGCCGAGGATCTCGGCATACGAGGGAAAGTCGCGGTACAGCAGCGTGTCCACGACCGCCTCGCGATCATGCTGCGCGTACATCTCGACGACGGTGAGCACCTTGTACCAGAACAGCACCACCAGCCCGCGCCACAGCAGCCGGTTGCGCCGCCGCGGCCAGTCCGGGGCGCCGGTCTTGGGCACGAAGGCCACCGCCAGCGCGATGCCGAACACCATGATGAACAGCGACGAGGAGAACTTGGTGATCGCATGCACCGGCACCATGCCCCAGTCGCTGAAGTCCTCGAACTGCAGCAGGCCGTTGACGCCGTGGCTGAGGATCATCAGGCACACCGCGAGCCCGCGGGCGAAATCGATCGCCTCGATGCGGCCGTGGCCGGGGCTGCCGGAGGGTGCAGGCGTGGCGACCGGATGGCTCATGGGGCGGGGAACGGGAAACGAGGAACGAGGAACGAGAGGGGAGCATGTCCGCGGGAGGCTTTCACTCGTTTCTCACTCCTCGTTTCTCGTTTCCAGCGTTATCCGCCAGACGGCATCGCCGACGTCGTCGGCGACCAGCACCGCGCCGTGCGCATCGACGGCGACGCCCACAGGGCGGCCCTGCGCTTCGCCTTCGGCGTTGACGAAGCCGCCGAGGACGTCCTCCATCGGCCCCGCCGGCCGCCCGTCCGCGAACGGTACGAACACCACCTTGTAGCCGCTTTTGGGGTCGCGGTTCCAGGAGCCGTGCAGGCCGACGAAGGCGCCGTTGCGGTAGCGCGCGGGCAGGGCGTCGCGCGATCCAGGCTTGGCCGTGTGGAACGCCAGCCCCAATGGCGCCACGTGCGAGCCGAGGGCGTAGTCCGGCACGATCGCCTTCGCCACCAGGTCCGGGCGCTGCTCGTCCGCGCCGAAGTTCGGGTCCGGGTGGCGGCCGAAATAGCTGTACGGCCAGCCGTAGAAGCCGCCCTCCCGGACCGAGGTGAGATAGTCCGGCACCAGGTCGTTGCCGAGTTCGTCGCGCTCGTTGACCACCGCCCACAGTTCGCCGGTCTCCGGATTCCAGTCCAGGGCGGTCGGGTTGCGCAGGCCGGATGCGAACACCCGCGCCTTGCCGCTGGCGGCCTCGATCTCGAGGATCGCGGCGCGGCCGACCTCCGCCTCCATGCCGTTCTCGCCGACGTTGCTGTTGGAGCCGACGCCGACGTACAGCTTCTCGCCGTCGCGGCTGGCCAGCAGCGCCTTGGTCCAGTGGTGATTGATCGGGCCGCCGGGCAGCGGCGCGACCTCGACCGGCGCCGCTGCGATCGAGGTCGCGCCCTCGGCATAGGGGAACTTCACCAGCGCATCGGCATTGGCGACGTACAGGGTGTCGCCGGCCAGCGCCATGCCGTACGGCGACTTCAGGTGCTCCAGGAACGCGGTGCGCGTTTCGGCGACGCCGTCGCCGTCCCCGTCGCGCAGCAGGGTGATGCGGTCGGCGCTGGGCAGGCCGGCGCCGGCGCGCTTCATCACGACGCCCATCGCCTTGCCCTTCAGGCCTTGTTTCGTCTGGTCCTCGGGCGCGTCGCTTTCGGCGACCAGGACGTCGCCGTTGGGCAGCACGTACACCATGCGCGGATGGTCGAGGCCGCGTGCGAACCCGGTCACCGCAAAGCCGGGTGCCGGCGTCGGCCGCGCGCCGTCCGGCCAGCCGACCGCGGGCGCGATGTTGACGGTGGGGATGAGCGAGGTCCGCGGCTCCGGCAACGCCGGGTTCGGTC
Organism: Luteimonas sp. R10; assembly: GCF_045689605.1. Classification (GTDB taxonomy): domain Bacteria; phylum Pseudomonadota; class Gammaproteobacteria; order Xanthomonadales; family Xanthomonadaceae; genus Luteimonas. The sequence continues at coordinate 4,257,965 of NZ_CP141262.1, read as the reverse complement.
CGGTACCGGGCGCGTAGCCGGGCGGCACCGACGGCCGCTGCGCAACCCGAGTGGAGTCCCCCGGCGGCGGACCTCCGCTGCTGCAGGCCGCGGCCAGCAGACCGGACAGGGCGATGGAGAACGGTGCGAGCTTCATCGCGATCGCATGCCTGTGGGGATCCGGCGACATTGCAGCATCGGCGGCGTGACGACGGTATCAGCCCATGGTGCGCAGCGACGCGCCGCGGGGGCGGCCGATCCCGCAGGCGGCGGGCGCCCTCGGCGCCCGGTCGCTCTGCCGGGATCAGGCGAGGTAGCGCCCGCCCGGCCAGCCGGTGGCGCGGTGCTTGCCGCCGCGCTTGGCGACGTAGAGGGCCTCGTCGGCCCGCTTCAATGCTTCCCCGAGCGAGACCGCGGCGGTGTCGGCGACGTGGTAGCCGACGCTGCAGGAGACCGGCTCGCGCGTGCTGGAGGGATGCCGCGCGGCGGCGGCCCCGATCGCCTCGATGATCTTGTTGGCCACGTTTCGCGCGCCGTCGTCGTCGGTGACATGAAGCGCGATGACCGCGAATTCGTCGCCGCCCATGCGGCCGATGATGTCGTCCGCGCGCAGCGTCTCGGCCAGCGCCGTGGAAACGTCGCGCAGCAGGTCGTCGCCGGCGGCGTGGCCGAGTTCGTCGTTGATTGCCTTGAAGCCGTCGAGGTCGATGAAGAACACGCCGACCGCGTGGTGCAGGTCCCCGGCCACTTGCCAGTGGTAATGGCCGTGGGCCTCGAAACCGGAGCGGTTGAACAGGCCGGTCAGGGCGTCGCGCTCGGCGCGGTCGGCGAGCTCGCGTTGCCGCGTGCGGTCCAGGGTCACGTCGCGCAGCATGACGTGGATGCCGTCGACATGGCCGCGGGGGTCGTGTTGGGGAATGAAGATCGCGTGCCAGGTCCGCAGGATCGCGCCATGCGGGTCCTCGAACTCGATGCTGTATTCCTTGCCGGCCATGGCGCGGGCGAGGCCCTCGACGAAGTACGGGGTCGCCGGCTGCTGGATGAGGTCGACGATCGGCTTGCCGATCATCTGCTCCTGCGGGCGCTCGAGCTCCTGCGACCAGCCACGGTTGACGAACTCCACCCGGCCTTTGCGGTCGAGGAACATCAGCAGCAGCGGCAGCGCGTCGGCCAATGTCGCCAGGCGCCGGTCGCCACGCCTGCGCGCCGCCTGCGCGTCGCGTTCGCGGGTGACGTCCTGCACGGTGCCCACGAAACCGGTGAGCTCGCCGTCGACCGTCATCGGCGCGGCGTGCATCTTGCACCAGACGGTGCGGCCGTCCGCATGCAGGAAGCGGTGGCTGTCGGCGAAGTGCTCCTCCCTGCCGCCGACGAAACGGCTCCACTCCGACACGGCGCGATCGCGGTCGTCCGGATGCAGCGCCCGCGCCCAGCCGTCGCCGAGTGCCTGCGCCTGCGGTATTCCGGAGATCTGCTCGTAGGTGCGGTTGACGTAGGTGCAGCGGCCGGCGGCGTCGGCGCGGAACAGCCCCATCGGGGCCGAGTCGTTCACCGCCGCCAGTTCCACGCTCTTGGCCCGCAGCTGTTTCTCCACCAGCTGTTGGTCGGTGATGTCCTGGGCGTAACCGAGGACGACCGGCGCCTCGCCTTCGTGCCGGTACAGCCGGTTGTGGTACATCCAGCTGCGGACCTGGCCGTTGCGGTGCAGCGGCGTGAACACGCCGCGATCCTCGCCATGCGCGCGGATGCGGGCGAGATAGTCGTGGAAGACCTTCCGCGACGCCTCCGGCAGGAAGTCCGAAAGCGGGCGCCCGATCATGTCGTCCGCCCTCCGGTCCAGTGCGTCGGCGGCCGCGGGATTGAGCGCCAGCAGCGTCCCGGCGAGGTCGTGGACGCAGATGCAGCCGAGGCTCTGCTCGAATATCTCGCGATAGCGGCGCTCGCTGTGCTGCAGCCGCTGTTGCGCGCGCCGCTGCGCGGTCACGTCGTGCACGATCGCGATCCGGCAGCGGCAGCCCTGGAACGTCAGGCGCTCGACGTGGACGCGCACGGTGGCGATGCTTCCGTCGGCGGCGACATGCCGCCAGTCCCGGGCGTCGAATCCCTCCCCCTGCGGCGAACCCGGCATCGCCGCGAAGTCGGCCCGCTGCTCCTCGGCCTGCAGGTCGAGCGCCGTCAGTCGAAGGAGGGCGGAGCGCTCGTGGCCGTAGAACGCCAGCGCGGCATCGTTGGCGGCGAGGAGGGCGAAGGTTTCCTCGTCATAGACGAAGACCGGCAGCGGATTGCGGTCGAACAGCGCCTGCAGCTCCTGCGCGGTCTCGCGCGCCGCGTTCTCGAGGCGCTGCCGGGCGCAGGCATAGCGCAGCGCGCGCTCGAGCGTGCCGGCCTTCACCTCGCCCTTGTGCAGGTAGTCCTGGGCGCCGGCGGCGATCGCGCGCTCGCCGATCCCGGGTTCGTCCTGCCCGGTCAGGACGATGACCGGCAGGTCCGGGTGGCGCGCCACGATCCGCTCCACGCCCTGCAGGTCCCGGCTGTCGGGAAGGCCGAGGTCGAGCAACACCGCGTCGTAGTGGCCACCGGCGAGCATGTGCGAGGCGGCCGCGAGGGTGGGGGCGAGGTCGATCCGTCGTGGCGTGTCCGTCGCCCGCTCGAGCAACGTGGCATACAGCAGCGCGTCACTCCTGGTGTCCTCGACCAGAAGCAGGGTCTGTGCAGGCTTCTTCATCGCGGGCAGGATAATCCAAGCCCCGCCACCGTGCCGTGGCGGCGCTCGTCCTTGCGGCGCCATGTCCTGCACGCGCCCCGCAGCGGGTTCCGCGGCCGCAGCGCGTCACGGCAGGGCGGCGGCGCGCGGCATCACCCGGAACGTCCTGCACGCACGTCGCGGGATCGGCGCGCGAAGGACCGGCCAGCGGTCAGAAGCAGGCCGCCGCCAGCAGCGGCGTCGTTTCCGGCCAGCGCGTGCGCGCCTGCAGCATGCGCAGCTCGATCAGTACCGCCGCGCCGGCGATCGTCGCGCCCTGCCGCCGCAGCAGCGAGAGGGCGGCCTGCAACGTGCCGCCGGTGGCGAGCACGTCGTCGACGATCAGCACGCGGGCGCCGGGCGCGAGCGCATCGGCGTGCATCTCGAGGCGGTCGCTGCCGTATTCGAGCGCATAGTCCTGCGTCAGCGTCCGTGCCGGCAGCTTGCCGGGCTTGCGCACCGGCACGAATCCGGTCGCGAGCGCCTGCGCCAGCGCCGCACCGAGGATGAAGCCGCGCGACTCGACGCCGGCCACCGCATCCAGCCGGGCGTCGCGCCATGGCGCGGCCATTTCGGCCACCGCGGCGGCGAAGGCCCCGGCATCGGCCAGCGCCGGGGTGATGTCCTTGAACACGATGCCCGGTCGCGGGAAATCGGGAACGTCGCGGACCAGGTGCCGCCAGTCGGTCATTGCAGGCTCGTCGTCATGTGGATCGGCATCCTGCCGGTCGTTTTCGCATGGGTTCAGCGAGTGGCCAGCTTGCCGGATCGCAGCGCGGATCGCGAGCCGCAGCGCCCCTGTCGGGCGCAGGCGCCGTTCCGTGCGTCCGCCGGCCCGCGGTTGCGTGCTTCACCGTGCATTTGCGCGCCCGGTGCGAGCATCGGCGCACGCCAACGTGGAGACGTGCCATGAAAACGATCCGAACTCTGGTCTGCCTGGGGATCGCCTCGTTCGCTGCTGCCGGCGCGGTGCAGGCGCAGACGACGGCGCAGCCGGCTCCGCCCGCGGAGACCTACGGCCCGGAGGACGACGGCCGGCGCTTCGACGACGGCAGCCGCGTCGTCTGCGAAGACGTGGAAGTGCAGCGCAACAGCACCGATCCCAACCGGATCGGCGGCACCGCCGCCGGCGCCGTGATCGGAGGCCTCGTCGGCAACCAGGTCGGCAGCGGCGATGGACGCAAACTCGCCACGGTGGGCGGCGCGGTCGCCGGCGGTGCGATCGGCCGCAAGGTCCAGGGCGACCGCCAGGAAGCGACGGGCGATCGTATCGTCGAAACGCAGTGCCGGCGCGTCTGGCGCTGAGTCGTCGTCCCGTCGCGCTCCGGGCGGAGCGGCTTCATGGATGCGGGCGGGCCTGACGCCTGCCCGCATCCGGCGTGGAGCCGATGCGTCAGGCGTCGGTATCCGCGCCGGTCGTGCCGGGCGGCGTCAGCCGCAGCAGCCGGCCTTCGCTGCCGCGGCCGCCGTCTTCCAGCAGCCAGATGGCGCCGTCGGGCCCCTGTTCCACCTCGCGGATGCGGGTGCCCATGTCGAAGCGCTCGGCTTCGCGCGCAGCGTCGCCGTCGAAGGCGATCCGCACCAGCGACTGCGACGACAATCCGCCGATGAAGCCGTCGCCCCGCCACTGCGGGAACCGCTCGCCGTCGTAAATGATGAAGCCCGCCGGCGAGATCACCGGCGTCCAGCTGACCACCGGTGCGCGGTAGTCGGGATCGGTGCTGTGGTCGGGGATCGGATTGCCGTTGTAGTGCTCGCCGTCGGAGACGACCGGATAGCCGTAGTTGACGCCCTTCTCGACGAGATTGAGCTCGTCGCCGCCCTTCGGGCCCATTTCGTGGTTCCACACCCGGCCGTCGGCGTCGAAGACGATGCCGAGCGGATTGCGGTGGCCCAGCGACCAGACCTGCGCGGCCACGCCGCCCTGGTCGACGAACGGATTGTCGGCCGGCACGCTGCCGTCGTCGTTGAGGCGGATGATCTTGCCGAGGTTGGCCTGCATGTCCTGCGCCGGGTCGAACTTCTGCCGCTCGCCGGAGGTGATCCACAGCATGCCGTCGCGATCGAAGGCGATGCGGTGGCCGTAGTGGCCCTGGCCGGAAACCTTGGGCACCTGGCGCCAGACCACCTGCAGGTTCTCGAGCGCGCCGCCGCCGCTGCCGTCCAGCGTCAGCGTCGCGCGCGCGACCGCCGCGCCGGCACCGCCGTCGCCGGCTTCGGCGTAGCTGATGTAGACCAGGTGGTTGTCGGCGAAGCGCGGATGCAGCACCACGTCGCCGAGGCCGCCCTGGCCGCCATACGCGACTTCGGGAACGCCGCCGATGTCGCCGCCGGTCCCGCGCTCGGGATCGTACAGCTTCAGGATGCCGGCCTTCTCGGTCACCAGCAGGCGGCCGTCGGGCAGGAACGTCATCGCCCAGGGCTCGGCGAATCGCGTGACCTCCTCGACATCGAAGGATCGCCCGTCCGCGGCTGCCGCCTGGGCCGCCGCCGGCTTCGCCGGCGTCGGCGACGATGCGGTGGTGTCGCCGTTGCAGGCGCCCAGCAGGATGGCCGCGCAGGCGGCAGCGAGCAGATGCTTGATCACGGGAAGGTCTCCGACGGACTGGACGGGGGAGATTACGATAGCCTGGACGGGCACGCACCACGATTCGGACGCGTGCCGCGAAGACCGGAGGCCCGATGCTGCCCACGCGCGCGATCCATTGTCCGTACTGCGGGGAGCCGATCGAACTGCAGGTCGACGATTCCGCTGGCGACCAGGACTACGTCGAGGACTGCCATGTCTGCTGCCGTCCGATCGAGGTCGCCGTGCGCATCGGTCCCGACGGCGCAATCGAGGTGCGAACGCGCGCGGACGATGCCGTCTGACGGGTGTCGTTGACATGGCAGGATGTGAATGTTGTGTTGCATTCATGCGCGAAGACCGTGCCGGGCGATCGTCGCGCTCGCCGGCATCTACATGTAAGTTCCCGGCCCTCCGGACTTTCCGTTCGCGTCGGCATCGCCGGCCGTGGCGGACCTAGCGAAAAAGCCCGGGGCATTGGTTAACGATGTGTTTGGAGTGTCTCTGCACGATCGTTGACATTCATCGGTGCGCCGCCAAGCTGCGGATCGTGCGGAGTGCATGCGGCTCGGCCGGCATATGGATCGGCACGTACCGGGCGATTCGCTTCCGCGCTTTGGCTTTCCAACTGGAGATTCCGATGAAAAACGATGCACGCAAGCCCCTGGCTGGACTGATCGCCCTCGCCGCCGCCGTCGCGATGCCGCTGGCGTTCGCGCAGGAGGCCGAGCCGATGACGCAGGACCCGACCACGACGCAGGATCCGACCGCCCAGACCCCGCCGACCGAACAGGCCGCACCGGCCCAGCCCGCCGAAGGGCAGGTGACCTGGGCCGACCTGGACGGCGACGGTGACGGCAACCTCAGCCAGGACGAAGCCAGCGCGCATCCGGCCCTGAGCACGGTGTTCGCCCAGGCCGATACCGATGGCGACGGCCAGCTGACGCCGGACGAGTACCGCAACTTCGCCGCATCGCAGGGCGCCACGCCCCCGGGCGGCGGCCAGTAGGCGTCACCGGATTCGCCCGCGCGAATCCATCGGAACTCGCGCCGACGACGACGGCGCGAGCGAAACGAACGGGGACGGCCGCAGGGCCGTCCCCGTTTTTCGTTGCCAGGCGATGCCCGGAGTGACGGCCAGGCGGGCGCCGTTCGTCTGCGGCTCGAGCAGGCGCTCCTATAGAATGTCGCGATGGAACCTGCAGCGGACGATCGCATCCGACTGGTCGGCTTCGACGGCGACGACACGCTGTGGCGCAGTGAGGACTACTTCGACGATGCCCAACGCCGGTTCGAGGCGATCGTCGGCGCCTACGTCGATCTCGACGACAGCCGGGCGCGCGAACACCTGTACACGGTGGAGAAGGGCAACCTCGCGCTGTTCGGCTACGGCGTGAAGGGCATGGCGCTGTCGATGATCGAGGCCGCCGTCGACATCACCGGCGCCCGTATCAGCGCGGCCGACCTGCACCGCATCGTGCAGCTCGCCAAGGACATGCTGCAGCATCCGGTGGAACTGCTGCCCGGCATCCGCGAAGCGGTCGAGGCGATCGCCGCCGAGCACCGGATCGTGCTGATCACCAAGGGCGATCTCTTCCACCAGGAGAACAAGGTGCGGCGCTCGGGCCTGGCCGACCTGTTCGGCCGGATCGAGATCGTCAGCGAGAAGGACCCGGCCACCTACGCACGCGTGCTCGGCGAGTTCGGCATCGCACCGCCGCAGTTCGTCATGGTCGGCAACTCGCTGCGCTCCGACATCGCGCCGGTCCTGCAGCTCGGCGGCTGGGCGGTGCACATGCCCTACCACCTGACCTGGGCGCACGAGCGCGAAGCCGGTCCGGTGGACGGCGAGGGCGAGCGGCGGTTGCGCACCGTCGCCACGCCACAGGAGCTGCCCGCGGCCGTGCGGCAGATCGTGGAGACGGCTGAAACCGTTTGCAGCCCGTCGCCCGGCCAGGCCGCATGAATCGCGTCTTTACGCCGTCCTCACGGTAGCGCCCGCAGGCGGCGGAGTTGCGCGGCGGTTCACTTGTCCTGCCGCATGGTCGTGGCGGACCTGGCGCAGTCCTTCGGCCAGGCGCGACAGACAGACGCAAGGAGAAGACGATGAGCACGAGCAACCTGTCCCGCTGGTTCGCTCCGGTCGCACTGGCGGCCGGCCTGGGCCTGGCGACGCTGACGCCCACGCCCGCGCGTGCCGGCGACGATCTGGTGCGGGTGATCGTCGACGTCGCCGACGTGGTGCTGCGCGGGAGTACGCCCTACTACCGCCACGGCAACTATGGCTACAACGATCGGCTGATCGTGTCACGCGACCGTTACGGCCGCCCGGTCTACTACCGCCAGGTGCCCCGCTATCACCAGGCCGGCCGTTATCGCCCGGGCCCCCCGGCGCATGCCCCGGCGCACGGCTATCGCGCCAAGCACGGCAGCTACGGCAATGCCAGGTGCGACCGCAAGGGCCGCTGCGAGGTGCGCTACTACGATCCGCGCTACGATCGCGACCATCGCGACGACCGGCGCCATGCGTATCGGGACCGCCGCTGGCGTTGATCACGGATCGGCGTCGCTCCGCCCGTTATTGTGCCGAGCGACGCTTCCACTGGAGGGTGAGATGAAAAAGCCGCGCTTCCGCCTGGCCGCCTTTGCGGGCACCGCATTGCTGCTGGCGTCGGCGTTCGCGCCCGCGGCCGCTGCCGGACCGCTCGAATGCCGGCTCAGCTTCAGCATGTCGGGGTGGTCGGCGTTCTACAAGACGGCGGACGGCACCGGCACCGTGACCTGCGACAACGGCCAGAGCCTGCCGGTGCGCATCAGCGCCAGGGGCGGCGGGATCAGCTTCGGCAAGACCCGGATCGACAACGGCACCGGGCGTTTTTCCGGGGTCGCCAACATCCGCGACGTGATCGGCGGCTATGCCACCGCCGAGGCCCATGCGGGCGCGGCGAAGTCCGCGAAGGCGCAGGTGGTGACCAAGGGGTCGATCTCGCTGGCGCTGGCCGGGACCGGCGAAGGCTGGGATCTCGGGATCGCCTTCGGCAGCTTCGTGATTTCCGAGCGTTGAGCCGGCGCCGCCCGGCCGGTGCCGGGCCTAGTCGGCGCCGCGGCCCGGAGCCTCGATCGCAGGCGCCGCCTGCAGGCTGTCTTCCACGCTGTCGCCGATCTGCAGGCTGAACCAGCCCAGGGCCAGGACATAGGCGCCCAGCAGCAAGGCGACCACGCAAAGGCCGATCAGCCGGCGACGCAGGCGATGGCGGGGCTTGATGGACGTGTTCATCGGCCGCTCCTCCCACGCATCGACGACCTGTCTCCGGAGATACGAACAGCACGATCCAGGTGAGGGCGGGGTGAACGGGGGCAGGCGTGCGTGGCATGCAGGCGACGCCGCCGGCAGGCTGGGGCACAATCGCCGCATGCGCTGCATGCTTCCCTTGCTGGTGCTGCTCGGCAGCGTGTCGCTGGTCGGTTGCGAGCGCGTGGCGGCGCCGGCGCCGGAGGCCGGAGACGGGCGGCTGGAATGGCGGGGCATCTCGCCATGCGCCGATTGCGACGGCATCGACACCGTCCTGGTGCTGCAGCGGCAGGGCGATGCGCGCAGCTACCGGCTCGCCGAGACCTACCGGGTCGGCGGGCGCGACGAGCCCTTCGTCGAGGCCGGGCAGTGGCGGGCGGAGGGTGCGTTGATCCGCATGCAGGGCGAGGACGGCAGCCGGCGGGTCTACGCCGTGCTGCCGGACGGCCGCCTGCAGGTCCGGGACGGCGCCGGCCGCCGCCTGCCGCCCGGGACCGGCCGCCATGCGTTGGAACCGGTCGTTGCCCGCGACGGTCAATGACAGACAGAACCCCGCGCCCGCGGATCCCGGGCGCCGTCCCACGGAGAACATCGATGTCCATCCGCAACCGGCTCCGGGCCTTCGTGCTCGTCCTCGCGCTGCCGTTGGCGGCCACCGCCGCGGCGCAGGAGTTCGCCTACGACTGGGACCCGCGCAGCGGCGACGCCTGGATCGACGGGCATCTGGGCGACATCAACGACTACGGCCGCCGCCACCGCGATCCCTTCATCGACGAACTGGTGCGCTACCGCGACGCGCCCCGCGACCTCGTGACCGCCCTGCTCGTCGATCGTGGCTGGGCGCCGGGCGACGTCTACTACGCCTGTTCCCTCGCCCAGATCGTCGGCCGCCCGTGCCGGCACGTGGTGGAGGAGTGGGAGCGCGGCCATGGCGAAGGCTGGCAAGCGTTGGCGCAGCGGCTGGGCGTCGCTCCCGGTTCGCCGGAATTCCAGCGCCTCAAGCGCGGGTTCGTCCCCAGCTACCAGCGCTGGGGGCGGCCGCTGGTGCTCGACGGCGAGCTGCGCAAGGCGTTCCCCGATCACGGCAAGGCGAGCGCCGGCAGTGCCGCCGGCGAGGAGCCCGGAGCCGGCGCGAAAACGCCCGGCGAGCCGCGGACGGCCAAGGCCGCCGGGGACGACGACGCGTCCTGATCGACCGGCTGCGCGCGCACCGGCTCGGGTGCGCACCGGCTCAGTCCACCGCATCGGAAGCCGGGGGCGAGGCGCCGACCGGCGGCGATGCGCGCGTGGCATCGACCGGTTCGCCGAGTTCGAAGCGCATCCGCGCGAAGTCGATCGTGAAGGAGGCGAACGCGGCGAGGACGTCGCCGCCGAGAATGCCCATGTTGCGGGTCTCGACGTCGGCCGAATCCGCGGTCGCGATGGCGAGTTCCGGCAGCCGCATCTCGCGAGCGTCCACGCGCACCCGCACGTCCGGCCAGGTGGCGATGCGCCGCTCCGTGGTGCCGCCGGCGCCGCCGACCCGTTGGCGTTCCTGCGGCAGTCCCTGCAGCAGCGGGGCATGCCGCTGCGCGAAGCGCGACGACAGCGACGAGTGCGGAGCGCCCGTGTCCAGGTGCAGCGGCACGGCGATGCCGTTGACCGAGACGTCGACATACAGGTCGCTGCCGACGACACGCAGGTTCCCGGGAAGATCGCCGGGCAGGTCGTCGGCGTCGCCGCCGGCGACGGGCTCCGGCGTCAGGCGGCCGTCGGCATCGAAGCGGATGCGGCGCAGGGCGCGCATCACCGGGAAGCCGAGGATCGCGTCGATCCGGTAGCCGCCCGCGACCGGCATCTCCAGTTGCGCATCGTCGAGCACCAGGAACACCACGTTCGACAGCGCCAGCCCGGCGAACTCCAGCCGCTCGGCGACGCCCAGCCGGGTGGCGACCGCATCGCGGCTGCCGCTGCCGACGCTGCCCTCGCCCTCGAGCAGGCGCAGGCCGAGCCGGCGCGCAGTGGAGGCCGAGACCACCGACAGGTTGGCGCCGGTGTCGAGCACCGCCTCCTGCGCGGCGCCGTTGACGGTCATCGTCGCCCGCAGCAGGCCGACCTCGTCGCGGCGGGTGGCCACCGTCTCCGGCGCGAACGCCAGCACCGCCTGCGGCGGGACCGCCGCCAGCTGCGTGGCGATGCCGTGGAACTGGGCGACGTCGGCCGCGCGGCCGTCGGGATCGCCGTGCGCGGCGAGCAGCGCCTGCCAGGCGCCGGTGGCTTCGGCGGCGCGCGCATAGTCGCCGGCGGCGAAACCGGCGTCGGCGGCGATCGACCAGGCGATGCGCCGATGCCGCGGATCGGCGTCCTGGCCGGAGAAGAACGGCGCCAGGGCGCGCAATGCGGCATCGTCCTGCAGCCGCGAGGCGGCGATGCGGGCCCGGGCCAGCGCGGCCAGCTGCAGATCGGCGATCCGCGGCGACGCGGCCTCGAGCGCGAACACCTCGCCCTTGCGGGCGTCCGCGAGCAGGGCTTCGGCCTGCGCCGCGGGCAGCGGCGGCGCCTCCCCGGCCGCCTGCGCCATGGCCCTCGGCGCGAGCGCGAGCAGCAGGCAGAGGAACAGCGGCACGCCATAGCGCCGGAAGCGCGGCAGGGGGCTTGTGGAGCAGGGGAAGGTCGGCATACTGGGCTCGTTCCGCATGAAAAAATTATCGTAATACAGAAATAAATATGGATTCAACAGAAACCCACGCCAAGCTCCAACGGGCTGCCCGCCGGCTGCGCCTGGCGGCCTGGGCCGGGGCCGTGCTGTGCCTGGCCGTGACCGGGCTGGCGGTCTTCGCCCCGCAGGCCGGCCCCGGGGGCTTGCTCGCCGCCATCCTCGACACCGATGGCCTGCCGCACGCCTGGGCAGCGGCGATCGCGCTGGTCGTGGCGGGCCTGGTGGCCGGCGCCCTGTTCGAGCTGGCGCGGATGCTGGGCCGGGTCGGGCACGGGGCGCTGTTCGCGCCGGCGGCGACGCGGCACTTCCGCCGCTTCGCGCTGCTGCTGGTGCTGGCCGCGCTGCTGCGGCTGCTGCTGCCGGCGCTGGCCGTGGTGGCGTTGGCGGCGATGGGCGAGTCCGTGACAGTGACGCTGTCGTTCTCCGGCGGCGACCTGCTGGCGCTGTTCCTGGCGCTGGTGTTCTTCTTCGTGGCACGGCTGTTCGACGAGGCCGCGCGCCTCGAAGAAGACAGCCGCGCGATCGTCTGAGTGCCGGCCGTGGCGATCGTGGTCCGTCTCGACGTGATGCTGGCGCTGCGCAAGGTGCGCTCCAAGGACCTGGCCGCGCACGTCGGCATCACCGAATCCAACCTGTCCCTGCTCAAGTCCGGCAAGGTCCGCGGTATGCGCTTCGAGACCCTGGGGCGGATCTGCGAGTACCTGGACTGCCAGCCGGGCGACCTGCTGGTCTGGGAGCCGGACGCGTCGGGTACGGACTGAACCGCCGGCTTTCGTAGGAGCGCACCGCGCCAGGCAGACTTTTCCGCTGCGGTGCGAGACGGGCCGTCGCCACGGGTTTCGCCAATGAATAGCCCGCGCTCCACCCTTGATGTTTGTCAGCCCATTGCGAAAGGCTCGGCTGCCTATTTACACCACCCGTGGCGACGGGGCTGGCTGCATCGCAGCGGAAACGGCTGCCTGGCGCGACCAATGGATGATCGCCTTGGCCTACCGGGGCGCGATGGAGTACAAATGTACTCCATGAGATCCCTGAGCCCCCGCCGCGCCGCGATCCTGGCCCTGATCCGCGACCGGGTCGCCGCGCACGGCCAGCCGCCGACCCTGGCCGAGATCGCCGCCGCCTGCGGCCTGGCCTCGCGCGGGGCCGCGCGCAAGCACGTGCAGGCGCTGGCCGCGGCCGGGCTGATCGAGGTCGCCGCCGGGCAGGCGCGCGGCATCCGCCCCGCCGGGCTGCGCGCGCGCGCCGACCTGCTGCGGCTGCCGGTACTGGGCCGGGTGGCGGCCGGCGCGCCGATCGGCGCCGATGCCGGGCTGGCCGACACGCTCACCCTCGACGCACGGCTGTTCGCGCAGGCGCCCGACTACCTGCTGCGGGTGCAGGGCGATTCGATGATCGACGACGGCATCCTCGACGGCGACCTGGTCGGGGTGCGCCGCGGCAGCGATGCGCGCGACGGCCAGACCGTGGTCGCGCGGCTGGACGGCGAGCTGACGATCAAGCGGCTGGCGCTCGGCGCCGAGGCCATCCGCCTGCTGCCGCGCAACCCGGCCTACGCGCCGATCGTGGTGCGGCCGGACCAGGAGTTCGCGATCGAGGGCCTGTTCTGTGGCCTGGTCCGGCGCGGCTGAGTGGGTGCGGTGGTCGCCCTCGACGCGCTGCTGCACGAGCGCCGGATCTGGAAGGGGCGCCCGGCGCCGGCGCCCGCCAGCGCGCAGCCGACCGGTTACGCCGCGCTGGATGCGGCATTGCCCACCGGCGGCTGGCCGGCGTCGGCGCTGAGCGAGCTGCTGGTCGCGGCCGACGGCATCGGCGAGCTGCGGCTGCTGTGGCCGGCGCTGGCGCGGCTGTCGCGGGCCGGCGAGCGCATCGTGCTGGTGGCGCCGCCGTACCTGCCGTTCGCCGCCGCCTGGCAGGCGGCGGGCGTGGACCTGCGGCAATTGCACGTGGTGCAGGCGCCGCGGCCGCGCGATGCGCTGTGGGCGACCGAACAGTGCCTGCGCTCGGGCAGCTGCGGCGCGGTGCTGTGCTGGCCGCAGGACGCCGACGACCGCGCGCTGCGGCGGCTGCAGGTGGCGGCGGAGAGCGGCAAGACATTGGCCTTCGCCACCCGGCCGCTGCCGACGGCGCGCAACCCGTCGCCGGCGCCGCTGCGGATCGCGCTCGACGCGCAGCCGGCGCAGCTGCGGGTGCTCAAGTGCCGCGGCGGATTGGCACCGCCGCGGCCACTGCCGTTCCCCGCGGCGGCGGACCGGTGAGGGCGGCATGCGCTGGGCCTGCATCCTGCTGCCGCAACTGGCGCTGGACGGCGTTTTGCGCCGTCGCGTCGATCGCGACGCGCCGCTGGCGCTGCTCGCCGGCACGGCGCAGCGCCGGGTGCTGCACGCGGTCAATCCGGCCGCACGCGCGCTCGGCCTGAAGCCGGGAATGACGCTGACCGCGGCGCAGGCGCTGGCCGGCGCGGTCGAGACCGTCGAGCACGATCCGGAGGACGACGTGCGCTGGCAGCGCTTCCTCGCCGCCTGGGCCTATCGCTTCAGCTCCCAGGTCAGCCTGCGCTACCCGCATGCCCTAGTCGTCGAGATCGGCGCCAGCCTCGGCCTGTTCGGGCCCTGGCCGCGGCTGGAGGCGCGGCTGCGCGGGGAGCTCGCCGCGCTCGGCTTCCATCACCGCATCGTGGCCGCGCCGAACCCTGCCGCCGCGCGCGCGCTGGCCAATGCCCATGACGGCCTGGCGATCCCCGACGAGGACCGCATGCGCCGCGCGCTGGCGCAGTTGCCGGTGGCGCGCGCGGGCTTCGCGCCGGAGGCCGCCGCCGCGCTCGAGCGCATGGGGCTGCGCAAGCTGGCGCAGGTGCAGGCGCTGCCGCGCGCGAGCCTGGTGCGGCGGTTCCCGGCCGCGGTGCTGCGGCACCTGGACACATTGACCGGCGAGCGTCCCGAGCCGCTGCAGTGGTACCGGCCGCCGGACCGCTTCGATGCGCGCATCGAGCTCGGGTTCGAGGTGGAGTCGCACCAGGCGCTGCTGTTCCCGCTGCGGCGCCTGAGCGCGGACCTGGCCGCGTACCTCGCCGGCCGCGACGGCGGCGTGCAGCGCTTCGAGCTGCGGCTCGAGCACGAGGACGCGGCCGACACCCGGGTGCCGGTGGGCCTGCTCGGCACCGAGCGCGAGCCGGCGCTGCTGTTCGAGGTCGCGCGCACGCGGCTGGAGCGCACCGGCGTGCCGGCGCCGGTGCGCGGGCTGCGCCTGGTCGCGCGCGAGCTGCCGCCGTTCGCGCCCGCGCACCGCGAGCTGTTCGACGAGCGCCCGCAGCAGTCGATGCCGTGGGAGCAGCTGCGCGAACGCCTGCGCGCGCGGCTCGGCGACGAGGCCGTGCACGGCCTGCGCGTGCACCACGACCACCGCCCCGAACGGGCCTGGCGCGGCGAGCGCGCGACGCGGCCCGATGCCGATGCCGACGCGCCGCCGCGGCCCGGCTGGCTGCTGCCGCGGCCGGTCCCGCTGCGCGGCGGCGCGCCGGACCTGCTCGCCGGCCCGGAACGCATCGAAAGCGGCTGGTGGGACGGCGACGTGCGCCGCGACTACTACCGCGTGCTCACCCGCCAGGGCCAGCACGCCTGGGTCTACGCGGCGCCGGACGAGCGCGGGCACTTCATGCTGCACGGGTGGTTCGCATGAGCGCCGCGCCCGACTACGCCGAGCTGCACTGCCTGTCGAACTTCAGCTTCCAGCGCGGCGCCTCGAGCGCGCCGGAGCTGTTCGCGCGCGCGCGACGGCTGGGCTACCGCGCGCTGGCGATCACCGACGAATGCTCGCTGTCCGGGATCGTGCGCGCCTGGCAGGCGGCGCGGGACGTCGGCCTGCCGCTGATCGTCGGCAGCGAGCTGCGCCTGGCCGACGGCCCGGCCTGCGTGCTGCTGGTCGAAACCCTGCAGGGTTACCGCACCCTGTGCCGGCTGATCACCGATGCCCGCCGCCGCGCCGACAAGGGCACGTACCGGCTGCTGCGCAAGGACTTCGCCGGCGGCACCGACGGGTTGCTGGCGCTGTGGCTGCCGGACGCGTCCGCCGACGAATCGCACGGGCGCTGGCTGCAGGCGCTGTTCCCGCAGCGCACCTGGCTGGCGGTGGAACTGCACCGCGGCCCGGACGACGCCGCGCGCCTGGCGCAGCTGCAGGCGCTGGCACGGCGGCTGCAGATGCCGACGGTGGCCGCCGGCGACGTGCACATGCACGCGCGCGGCCGCCGCGCGCTGCAGGACACCATGACCGCGATCCGCCACCACGCCACCGTGGCCGAGGCCGGGCGGCGCCTGTTCCCCAACGGCGAGCGCCACCTGCGCCCGCGGCACGCGCTGACGGGGCTGTATCCGCCGGCGCTGCTGGCCGAGACGCTGCGCATCGCCGCGCGCTGCAGCTTCGACCTCGGCGAACTGAAGCCGCACTACCAGTACCCGCACGAGCTGGTGCCGGCCGGGCACGACGCGGCCAGCTGGCTGCGCACGCTGGCGCTGCAGGGCCTCGAGCGGCGCGTGGCCGAGGGCGCGCTGAAGGACGTGGAGAAAGTGGGCGCGGTGCGCGAACAGATCGAAAAGGAGCTGGCGCTGATCGCGCACAAGCGCTACGAGAACTATTTCCTCACCGTGCACGACATCGTCCGTTTCGCGCGCAGCCGCCACATCCTCTGCCAGGGCCGCGGCTCGGCGGCGAACTCGGCGGTGTGCTTCGCGCTGGGCATCACCGAGGTCGATCCCTCGCGCCAGCGGCTGCTGTTCGAGCGCTTCATCTCGGCCGACCGCGACGAGCCGCCGGACATCGACGTCGATTTCGAGCACGAGCGCCGCGAGGAGGTGATCCAGTACGTGTTCGGGCACTACGGCCGCCACCGCGCGGCGCTGGCGGCGGTGGTGATCAGCTACCGCGGCGCCGGCGCGGTGCGCGACGTCGCCCGCGCGCTGGGGATGCCGCAGGACCAGATCGACGCGCTGGCGCGCGCGTTCGGCCGCTGGAGCGTGGAGCTGCCGCCGGACGCGCACCTGCGCGAGCGCGGCTTCGACCCGGACAGCCCGCTGCTGCGGCAGGTGCTGGCGCTGACCGCGCAGCTGATCGGGTTCCCGCGGCACCTGTCGCAACACCCCGGCGGCTTCGTGATCTCCGAGCATCCGCTGCACACGCTGGTGCCGGTGGAGAACGCGGCGATGGAGGACCGCACCGTGATCCAGTGGGACAAGGACGACCTGGACGCGGTCGGCCTGCTCAAGGTCGACGTGCTGGCGCTCGGCATGCTCACCGCGCTGCGCCGCTGCTTCGACCTGCTGCGCCGGCACGACGGCCCGGACCTGGCGCTGGCGACGGTCCCGCCGGAGGACGAAGACACTTACGACATGATCTCGCGCGCCGACACCATCGGCGTGTTCCAGATCGAATCGCGTGCGCAGATGGCGATGCTGCCGCGGCTGCAGCCGCGGCAGTTCTACGACCTGGTCATCCAGGTGGCGATCGTGCGGCCGGGCCCGATCCAGGGCGACATGGTGCATCCGTACCTGCGCCGCCGCTGCGGCGACGAGAAGGTGACCTATCCCTCCGCGGCGTTGGAGGACGTGCTGGTGCGCACGCTCGGCGTGCCGCTGTTCCAGGAGCAGGTGATGGAGATCGCCATCGTCGCCGCCGGCTACGAGCCGAGCGAAGCCGACGGCCTGCGCCGGGCGATGGCGGCGTGGAAACGACATGGCGGACTGGAGCCGCATCGCAAACGACTGACCGATGGCATGCTCGAGCGCGATTACACGCCCGAGTTCGCAGCGCGCATCTTCGAGCAGATCAAGGGCTTCGGCAGCTACGGCTTTCCCGAGTCGCACGCGGCCAGCTTCGCGCTGCTGGCCTACGCCAGTTCCTGGCTCAAGTGCCACCACCCGGCCGAATTCGCCTGCGCCATGGTCAACAGCTGGCCGATGGGCTTCTACAGCCCCGACCAGATCCTGCAGGACGCGCGCCGGCACGGCGTCGGCGTGCGCCCGGTCGACGTGCGCCACAGCGACTGGGACTGTTCGCTGGAGCGCCTGGACGACGCGCCGCCGGATCGGCCGTTCGCGATCCGCATGGGCATGCGCCTGGTGCGCGGCCTGCGCGAGGACGACGCGGTGCGGATCGCGGCCGCGCGCGCGCAGCGGCCGTTCGCCGATGTCACCGACCTGTGCACGCGCGCCGGCCTCGACCAGCGCGCCCGCGCCTTGCTGGCCGATGCCGGCGCCCTGCGCGGCCTGGCGGGGCATCGGCATCGCGCCCGCTGGGCGATCGCCGGCGTGGAAGCGCAGCGGCCGCTGTTCGGCGCCGATGCCTCCGCGCCGGAGCCGGCGGTCGTGCTGCCGCCGCCGGACACCGCCGCCGACGTGTCCGCCGACTACGCCAGCACCGGCACCACGCTCGGCCCGCACCCGCTGCGATTGCTGCGCACGCAGTTGCGCGCGCGCCATTGCCGCAGCTCGCGCGAGATCGAAGCGCTGCCGCACGGCCGCAGCATCACCGTCGCCGGCCTGGTCACCCTGCGCCAGCGCCCGCAGACCGCCAGCGGCGTCACCTTCATGACCCTCGAGGACGAGCACGGCATGGTCAACATCGTCGTCCGCCGCGAGATCGCCGAGGCGCAGTGGCGTGCCTACCTGGAATCGCGCCTGCTGCAGGTCGAGGGCCGGTTGCAGGCGGTGGCCGGTGTGCGCCACCTGGTGGCCCACCGCCTGCACGACCTCACCCCGCTGCTGCAGGGCCTGGACGTGCGCAGCCGGGATTTCCACTAAGCCCGTTCGCCCGCGGCTGAATGGCGCCGCTCGCGGTAGAAGATCGCCTCGGGGCCGAGGTCGGTCAGGATCATCCAGTCGAGCCGCCGCCGGTGGACAGCAGGTAGGAGATAACCGCGTCGGCCTTGCCGGCGGACACCAGTTGTTCGGCGGTGCGATGCTCGAACTCGGGGATGGGCGCGTTGCGGTACCAGTCGATCGCGTGCGCCCGCTCGCCGCCGGTCTCGGAAGCGGCAGACAGCACCCGCAGTGCGTCGCGCATGTACTGCTGCAGCCTGGCATTGGCGGGAGCATCGGCCACCGTGGTGCGGTGGACGCGGGCGAGCTGGGCCAGCTCCTGCTGGCGCAGGTGCAGTGCCTCGGCAAAGCGGTCCGGTGCGATCAGCGGCATGCCCGGTGCGCGCAGCCCCTCGATGAAGGTTTGGAAATCAAGCTGGACGGCCATCGGAACTCTCCTGATCGGATGGTGTGGCTTGCAGAGGGCATGCCGAGGAACTCATCGAGCCGCTGTGCCAAGCGCCTCGGCGAGCACGCCCACGAGGCCTCGACCGGCTGTACCGGTCCTGTCGAGCGCCGGGTTGTAGATCGTCACTTCGAGGCCGACGATCTTTTCGCTGGCGAAGGCGATTCGGAGCGTCGTTTTGAGGTCCTCCCAGGACAATCCCCCCGGCACCCGGAAGTCGACCGCCGGCATGACGGCGTCGTCGAGAACATCGGCGTCCAGATGGACGAAGAAGCCGTCCAGGCCCCGGTTCGTCAGATCTCCAACAGCCTCGCGGGCAGCCGGTTCTACACCAACGCGACGTAGCCTCGGCAGATCATAGACATGAAGCTCCGGCGGCAGCGTCTGGCTGCCATACGCCTCCTGGTCCTCATGGTCGCGGTATCCGAAAGCGACCACGTCCTCCGGGCGCACAAGGGGGCGGCGGCCTTCGATGTCGGTGAGCAGTGCAGGCCCGTAGCCGCTTGCCCACGCAAGATCCATGGAAGCGCCCTCGCCATTGGGCTCGGCCTCCGGCTGGAAGAAATCAGCGTTCCCGTCGATGAAAAGCAGGCCGTAGCGGCCCCGGCGCCGCAGCGCCAGCATCGACCCCAGAAGGATGGTGCAGTCGCCACCCAGCACCACCGGGAACTCGCCTGAATCCAGTACTTCCTCGACGGCGTCGGCGAGCCTTGGCGACCATGCCGCGATCGCTTTCGCATTCAGTACCCGGGTCCCGGGATCAGGCGTCGGGTCCTTGGGCGGCACGGCCAGCCGCCCTGCGCGACGCGCAAGGATGCGGTCCGCAAGGCCCAGCTCGAGCAGCCGATCGGGCAAGCCCTCGACGCCGCCGGTCGCGAGGCCCAGTGTGGATGGCGCTTCCAGGATTGCGTAGCGACGGGTCGACATCGAATAGCTGTTCTTAACATAGACGAGTTAGTACGACGTGAGGTGTAGCAATCCAAAGAGCGGCATGCTCGCCCGTCGACAATCTGGCTCAATGGAGACTTCAATACCGGGTCAGATTCTGAGCTTTCCCCAGATTTTTTTGCCGCCCATCTTCCCCCTTTGAAAAAGGGGGATTGAGGGGGATTTGCTGTTGCTGTTGCTTGGCCGCGCACCGAGCAATTCCCCCCAGCCCCCCTTTTTCAAAGGGAGGAAACAGCCAATCCACTGAACTGATTGCAGGAAAACAGGGAAAAACCCCAGGGTCAGATTCACTTCTGCGGATGACCTTGACGTCGGACTTGAACCGTTGCAAACTCGCTCCCAAGGAGCGTAGAAACTCCTCAGGTAGCGGTCCCCACCTCCGTCAAACCGGTGGGTTTTTTGTGCCCGTATGCTGCGGGCACGACCGACGCGATGCCTGCGTCGGGAGGGCGGCTAATACAACACCCTTCGGGGGAATACGCCCGCCGGCTACCTGCGGTTTCTAACCTCCCGACTTCCCGTCCGCCATTCCGGTGGGCGGGCACTTCATGGACTGAGGAGGCGACGATGTCGAAGTATGAATCCGAGGAGATGGAATCGACGGGCTACTTTCTGCCTGAGGACGGCCAGTTCCGGCTGAAGAAACTGCACGACCACATGGTGTTCCTGTCCCACCTGGCGCAGCCGCGCACGCACGACGAGGAACAGGAATGGGTGCCCGAGATCCGCGTGGGCGAACTGGCGGTCTGCCTGGAGTTGCTGGCGGAACAGGCCGGGCTGGTGCTGGAAGAGGTGTCGTGGCCGGCGGAACGGGAGGCCGAGCGTGAGCCTGCGTGTGCAACCACTGAAGCCGAGGCGCTGGAGGGCGAGACGCCGGAGGCCGGGGCGCCGGGCGACGAGGTGCCGGACGACGAAGCGGTGGAGGCAGAAGCGGTGGAAGGCGAGGCAGACACGGAAGCCCGCTTCGTCTTCGGCGTCACCCTGGACCAGATGGACGAACTCGACCGCCGGCTCGACATGATCACGGCGCACGGCGACGTGGTGTTCAGTGTCGAAGAGGCTGACCTGGCCATCGGCACGTTGGCGATGGTGGGGCATGCGGTCTTCGACGACGCCAGGGCGGCGAAAGCCATCATCGAACAGGTGACGTCGCAGCGGCTCAACGGGTCGCGCAGGCGGCGAAGCGGCGTACGCGAGGCGCGGGCCGTGTATGGCGCAGGCGCTGCGTTGCCGGTTGCGGACCCGCAACGCCCCGCATTGCCGCCGCCTACCCATGCGCAGCGTGGATGCATTTCTCAGGCGCCCGCACAGCGCCTGCACTGATCCGGCGACGGGGATCCGGAGCGCCGGGGGCGGCCTGCCGCCCCCGGCTGGACGGCCGAGAACGGTCGGGTTGATTTTCGTACACAGGAGCAAAGCAGGCCTCGGCGCCGACGCCCATTCGGCCCGTCACCGGCAACCGGCGAGAATGGCGATCCCTCTGTCCCCCCATCCGCCCGCTCCGTCCATGACCTCTCCCGGCCTGCGCAATTCAGCGCGACACCAGGTCCGGCCTCCCTGCGCCTGTCCGTCGCGCCGGTGACGGAACGGATGGAACGTCCTTGGCAGCCGCCGATGCTGCCGATGCGGATCGTCTCCGAGTCCGTCGTGCCCGGATCCATGAAGTAGCCGAATCGATGAGGGGAAGTGGACCTCAGTGGTGCCGGGCGCTGAGGTGCGGATCAACGCTCCTGGAACTGTAGTTGCGCGTCGCGGTCGTTCTCGAATGCATTGGCGGCGGTGAATGACGCCTTCGCGGCGTCGTAGCCCGTGTAGTCCATGCTGGCGGTGAAGGCCTGGGCAAGCTCGAACATGCGGATGACCGGATCGATCTGGCGCGTCCGGCTGAAGGCCTTCAAGGTGGTGATGTAGTCATCCCGGTACACGGTGGGAATGATGATGCGGCACTCGTTGGCTGCGGTCAGTTCGGCACTCATCATCGCGCGTGACAGTCGGCCATTGCCGTCATCGAAAGGGTGGACTTCGGAAACGGCAACCTGCATGAAGATCGCCCGTGCCAGCGCGTGTGGCAGGGCACGGTAGAGCGCGAACGCCTCGACCTGGGTGCCGGCAACCAGTTCGGGTTCGACGAAGACCGAGTTGCCGGCGCGATTTCGCTGCAGCTTGAACTCGCGATCAGGCCCGGCAATGCCAGGTTGCGCGCCTTGCCGATCGGCACCGAAGACGAAGAGGTGTGGCTGGAGGGCGGCGCCGATCTCGATGGCGCTGCGGTGCGAGACCACGCTGCCGGGGAACAGGTGATCGACGATCTCCAGGCGGTTGCGCTGCACGATGACCTCCAGGCCGTCCTGCAGGTTGGGCGTGTACAGCCCGTGGGCGATCCGCGCATGCGGCCGGCCGCCACCTCGCGCTGGTAGCGCTTGCTGGAGGAGGCGTCCGCAAACACGACTTCAGGCGGGCGAGTGACGGCCATGATCGAGGATCAAGAGGACAAAGCCGTCCACAAGAGCGGACTAAGGGCCGGGGAATGTCCACAACTTGGGATTAACGGACGAATGGCGCTTGGTCAGCCTGATCTCGCCATGCCGCTGATCCAACCACTGGCGGTTCGTGCCGGGGTGGCTGGCCATGCCAAGGCTTCCCCCACAACGCTTCGCGGAAGACATCCTAGCTTTCCGCATGCACAGGCCCGCAGGGGGCGAGGCAGACATCGGCCGCGCAGCCGTCTGGAAGCGCTACTGGGACTCGGCGCGTCAAGTCAGTGTGTTGTCGACGATGCGGCAGGCGATGTCGATCGTGTTCTGCACCCTTGCCGTGTCTCCGACGTAGGCGGTCAATGCGGCTTCGGCGCGATGGCGCAGGCTCGCGGCGTCGATCAGACCGTGCCGGGCCAAGGCGACGATGTCCTCGCGGTCCTGGCCGGCAAACCGTCCCAGCTTGCTGACGGCCAGGTCGAGCGGCGACAGCAGGCGGACGTCGAGCACGCAGGCATCCACGCCGGGGAGCGCGAGCGGCCGGGCGTCGTCGTAGGCGTCCTCGTGCATCAGCGCCAGGGTGTCGTTGTAGTTGCGGTCCAGGTACAGCAGCTGCGCGGCGCCGTCGGCGTCGCGGTAGGCGACTTCCAGGTTCTCGGGCAGGGCGATGCGGCGCGAGAACGCGGCGTCGACGTCCCTGGACACCCGTTCGCCGGTGTAGAAGTGCAGGGCTGCGCCGCCGGCGATGTACATCCGGATCGGCAGGGCTTGCGGTGAAACATTGCGCAGGGATCCGGCGATGCGCTGCACGATCTCGCCGAGTGCGGTCAGGTACTCGCGCTGGGCGTGGGTTCTAGGCTGCATGCTTTCGCTCCATCGCCAGCAGCGGCAGGAAGCGCGACGGCCGCAGCGGGCTGCGCTCCAGCCAGCGCGTGAACACCGCCGGTTCCGTGGCGCCGGGATGCAGGTGCTCGGCCAGCGCCAGCAGGCCGCGCCGGTCGAGCCCCGGCTCCCCGGCCAGCATGACCGCCAGGCCGGCCATGAAGAAGCGCGGTCCCGCCGCCGTCCATGCGTCGTGCGCCAGGTTCCCGGACGCGGCCAGCTTCAGCAGCCGCGCCTCGTCGTTGCGATCCAGGGATGCGGGGAAATGGCCGTCGGGCGTCGTCGCCGTCGCGGCCGCGCCGTCGTCGATGACCAGCCGGGCGCCCACCGCGGCCGCCAGCGCCTGCAGGGTGGACAGGTCGCAGCTGCTGCGCCGGCGCAGGCGCGAGAGGGTTTCGTTGCGCACGCCCGCGCGCGCGGACCAGTCGGTGTCCGTCAGCGAGCGCGCCCGGGCCTTGGCGGTGAGGTCGGCAAGGAAGGCAGGGAGTTGAGAATTTGACTTTTTCATCAACGGATACATAGCGTTGATTGATTGGTAAGTCAATGAATGAGCGCCAAGCTTTGGTCCATGCGGCAAATCCGATATTTGGCGATTTATCAGAGCAAATCCCCCTCAATCCCCCTTTTTCAAAGGGGGAGGACAAGCGCCAAGAAGTGTGGGGAAACCTCAGGGTCAGGTTCGCTTTTCAGTCTTGGTTCGACCCCTCGGCGGCGACCAGCGAGAATAGCGGGCTATCCATACTTGCCCGTCCGCTTCCGTCATGACCGCTTCCGGCCAGCCGCTGCCGAGTCCATTGCCCGACCCGGCCTCCCTGCGCCTGTCGGTCGCGCCGATGATGGACTGGACGGACACCCACTGCCGGGTCTTCCACCGCCTGCTGGCGCCGCATGCGCGGCTGTACACCGAGATGGTGCACGCGAACGCGGTGATCCACGGCGACCGCGCGCGGCTGCTGGCGCTGGATCCGGTCGAGCACCCGGTGGCGCTGCAGTTGGGCGGCAGCGAGCCGGAACTGCTGGCGCAGGCGGCGGCGATCGGCGCCGCGTACGGGTTCGACGAGGTCAACCTCAACTGCGGCTGCCCGTCGGACCGGGTGCAGGCGGGGCGCTTCGGCGCCTGCCTGATGCGCGAGCCGGCGCTGGTGGCCGACAGCGTGGCGGCGATGATCGCGGCGCTGGCGGATGCGCCGCGTCCGGTGCCGGTGACGGTGAAGTGCCGGCTCGGGGTGGACGACGACCACGATTACGGCCGCTTCCGCGCCTTCGTCGACACGATCGCCGAGGCCGGCTGCCGAGTCTTCGTTGTGCACGCGCGCAACGCCTGGCTCAAGGGCCTGAGCCCGAAGGAGAACCGCGAGGTGCCGCCGCTGCGCTACGACTGGGCCTGGCGGCTCAAGCGCGAGCGGCCCGACCTGTCGGTAGTCGTCAACGGCGGCATCGCCGACGCCGACGAGGCGACGGCGCACCTCGAGCACGCCGACGGCGCCATGCTCGGGCGCGCGGCCTACCACGACCCTTATCTGCTGCATCGTCTCGACGTCGCCTGGTTCGGCGGTGCGTTGCAGTCGCGCGGCGAACTGCTGCGCGCGCTGCGCCCCTACGTCGAGGCGCAACTCGCCCGGGGCGTGGCGCTCAAGCACGTCACCCGGCACGTCCTCGGCTTGTTCAACGGCCAGCCGGGCGGGCGCCGCTTCCGCCAGGTGCTGAGCGAAGGCGCACACCGGCCGGGTGCCGGCTGGGGTGTAGTCGAGCAGGCGCTCGCCGCCACCGAAGCCACGCGCCGCGCCGCCGCATGATCACCCGCGATCCGGCCGCCTTCCTCGCCTTCGGCCGCGGCTGCGCGCCGGACTTCGGCCCGGCGACGGCGAAAGCGGCGTTCCTGGTGGCGCCGGACGGCTTCGCCCGTGCCGAGCAGTCGGCCGCCGACAACCGCTACATGGCCGAGGCCGCCGCCTTCGATGCCGCGCGCGCCTGCGCCCAGCACCGCGACCTGCAGCGCGCCATGGCCGCGGCGCTGCCGACGGTCTGCTTTCCCGGCGAGCCGCAGTCGCCCGACGCACTGTTCCCCAACAACGTCTTCGCCACCGTGCCGGGGCGGCTGATCGTGGGCCGGATGCGCCATCCCGTCCGCCGCCGCGAGGCCGAACGCCCGGACATCCGCGCCTTCTTCGCCAAGACGCTCGGCTATGCGGTCCACGACCTGTCCGGGCAGCCGCATCCGTGCGAGCTCACCGGCGCGCTGGTGATCGACCGTGCCCGCGGCCTCGGCTTCTGCGGCCTGTCCGAGCGTTGCGACCCGGACGGCGCCGCGCTCATGCACGAGGCCTTCGGGCTGCGCGCCACCCTGATGTTCGAGCTCGCGCCTGGCGAGTACCACGCCAACGTGGTGCTGGCGGTCCTGGCCGGCCGGGCGGTGCTGCTGTGCCCGGACGGTTTCGCCGATCCGGATGCGGCCGACGCGATCGCGCGGTTGTACGCGCCGCACACGATCCGGCTGTCGCCGGCCGAGCGGGCGGGCTTCGCCGGCAATGCGATCTCGTTGAATCCTGAGACCGTCTGGATGAGCGCCACCGCTGCGGCCGCGCTGGCCCCGGCCACCCGCGAAAAACTGGCGCGCGCCGGCTTCAGGTTGCAGGCGATTGCGCTCGATGCGCTCGAACCGGCCGGCGGTTCGCTGCGTTGCTGCGTTGCAGAAATCTACTGAACGGGCATCATCAGGCGGGCGCGGCTGAACAGCGCGCATCGACTTCAGAAAAGTTAAGGACGGATTCACCCAGGAAAATCAACAATTTGGGCCCGGACAGAGAGCCGGGGTCCTATTCATCCCACTGCGGAACCCGTTCCTCATGCCTGTTTCCTGCCGTTCGCTGCTGTTGTCGCTGTTGGCCGTCGCTCTGGCCGGCGTGACGACCGCGTCCGCACAAGGTCTGGCGCAAGGGCAGGAGCGGGAGCGGGAACGGGAGCGGGGCCGGCCCGAGCAGGGGCCGTCGCGCGCGATCGCGCAACCCGAGCCGTCGTCGCGCCTGCGCCGCCAGGACGCGATGGCCGATTCCATCCGCCACATTCGCAGCTCCACCCGCGGCACCTTGATCAGCGCCGAGCGAATGCATTCCAACGGCCGCGAGATCAACCGCATCAAGGTCCTCGACGACCGCGGCCGGGTGCGCGTTTACGAGGACGATCCCCAGCAGCGCCACCAACGCTCACGTCGCGACAACGACTGAGTTCAGATACTTGAACGCAACGGCCGCCGCGCGGCCACCGATCCGGAGTGACGCATGCGAATCCTGCTCGTCGAAGACGAAGCCCCCTTGCGCGAGACCCTGGCCGCGCGCCTGAAGCGCGAAGGCTTTGCGGTGGATGCGGCGCAGGACGGCGAAGAGGGGTTATACATGGGACGCGAGGTGCCGTTCGACGTCGGCATCATCGACCTGGGCCTGCCGAAGATGTCGGGGATGGAACTGATCCGCGCGTTGCGCGACGAGGGCAAGCAGTTCCCGGTGCTGATCCTGACCGCGCGTTCGAGCTGGCAGGACAAGGTGGACGGGCTCAAGCAGGGCGCCGACGACTACCTGGTCAAGCCCTTCCACGTCGAGGAACTGCTGGCGCGGATCAACGCGCTGGTGCGCCGCGCCGCCGGCTGGAGCAAGCCGACGCTCGAGTGCGGCGCGGTGATCCTGGACCTGGCCGCGCAGACGGTCAGCGTCAACGGCCAGAACGTCGACCTCACCAGCTACGAGTACAAGGTGCTCGAGTACCTGATGATGCACGCCGGCGAGCTGGTCTCGAAGGCCGACCTGACCGAGCACATCTACCAGCAGGACTTCGACCGCGACTCCAACGTGCTCGAGGTCTTCATCGGCCGCCTGCGCAAGAAGCTCGACCCCGACGGCACGCTCAAGCCGATCGAGACCGTGCGCGGGCGCGGCTACCGCTTCGCGATCCCGCGGAGCGGTGAGCAGTGAGGCGCGCGCGGACCTGAGCGTGTCCGCACCGGGGGGCCGGTCGACCGTCCGCGGCCGCGCGTGTCGCGGCGTTCGCCGTGGCGCGGTCCGGTAGCCTGTCGCCATGGCGATCGAGCATCGACGACGCGCACTTCCCTGGCGCCCGCGCTCGCTGCAGGTGCGGCAGCTGCTCGCGGCGAGCCTGGGGCTGGTCGCGTTCCTGGCCCTGGCCGGCTATGCGCTGGACCGGGCGTTCGTCGATGTCGCCAGCGAGCGCCAGCGCGACAGCCTGCGCGGGTTCGCGGAGAACTACGCGGGCATCGTCGAGTTCGCCCGCGACGACACGTTGATCCCGCCCGAGTACCCGCCGGACGAGCGCTTCAACCGCCCCGGCACCGGCCTGTACGCGGCGGTGATCACCGCCGACGAACAGTGGTATTCGCCGTCGGCCCAGGGCCCGCAGCTGCCGGAACTGACGATGCTCGAGGGCGGCCAGGAGCGCTTCGACGGTCCCCTGCCGATCGTCGACAGCGCCGGCGCGCCGGGCGAGGTGATCCGCTACGGCATGGGCTTCGTGCTGGTGCGCAATGCCGACGAGATTCCCTACACGGTCTACATCATGGAGGATGCCGGCAACCTGCCGCAGCAGGTGCAGGTCTTCCGGCGCGCGCTCTGGCGCTACCTCGGCGTCGCCGGCCTGATCCTGCTGCTGCTGCAGACCGTGGTGCTGCGCTGGAGCCTGTGGCCGCTGCGCCACGTGATCAACGAGCTCAAGCGCGTGCAGCGCGGCCAAGCGAACCGCATGGGCGAGCTGCATCCGCGCGAACTGCAGCCGCTGACCGACAGCATCAACGCGTTGATCGAGAGCGAGCGCCAGAACCTCGAGCACCAGCGCAACACCATGTCCGACCTGGCGCACAGCCTGAAGACGCCGCTGGCGGTGCTGCGCACCCGCCTGGACGCCGGCGACGACAGCGGCCTGCGCGAGGAGGTGGAGACGCAGCTGCGGCGGATGAACGACCTGGTCGGCTACCAGCTCGGGCGCGCGGCCTCGAGCGGGCACAAGCTGTTCGCGGCGCCCGTGGAGGTCGAGCCGCACGCCGAGCAGATCGTGCGCGGACTGGAGAAGATCTACGCCAGCAAGGGCGTGATCTGCGAGTTCGACATCGACCGGGAGGCGCAATTCCACGGCGAACCCGGCGACCTGCAGGAACTGCTCGGCAACCTGCTGGAGAACGCCTTCAAGTGGGCGCGGTCGCGGGTGTTGCTGACGGCCCGGCCGGGCGAGTCCGCGCCCAACCGCCGCCCCGGCCTGCTGCTCGCGGTCGACGACAACGGGCCCGGCATTCCGCCCGAACGGATCGTCCACGTCCTGCAGCGCGGCGTGCGCGGCGACGAGCGCGTGCAGGGCCACGGCATCGGCCTGGCGATCGTGCAAGACATCGTGCGCAGCTACCGCGGCGAACTGCAGGTGACGGCGTCGGAGGAGCTGGGCGGCGCGCGGTTCGTGGTGACCTTGCCGCCGGGACTGTGAGGTCGGGAATCGGGAGTCGGGAATCGGAAAAGCGCAGTGACGGGATCCGAATCTGGACCGTCGTCCCGGCGGCTTGCGATCCCTCTGTCCGGTTTGGTTGCGGCTTTCGGCGTATGGGCTCGCGGTGATATCGGCACGTTCACGCCGCGCGTCGCGACTTCCGTCGCTCCCACGGGAGTCATGGCTGTTGCGGGAGCCATAGCTATTGTGGAGCCATGGCTATTGTGGAGCCATGGCTGTTGTGGAGCCATGGCTGTTGTGGAGCCATGGCTGTTGTGGAGCCATGGCTGTTGTGGAGCCATGGCTGTTGTGGAGCCATGGCTGTTGTGGAGCCATGGCTGTTGTGGAGCCATGGTTGTTGTGTTTTGTGGGAGCGACGGAAGTCGCGACATGCGGTTGGAATTCGCCGCGCATCGCCAATTCAAGCGCTGTCACGCGAACGGCGATACGCCGTACAACCGCTCGAGGTGTCCGGCCACCTCCGGCAACTGCCGGCGCAGCGTGGCCGGATCGCTGAAGTGGTACTCGCTGCATACCGCGAAGAACTCTTCCGGCGCTTCCGCCGCATACGGGTCGATCGCGACGTCGGCGTCGCGTTCGACCTCGGCCACGAAGCCGTCGTAGCTGCGCTGGAAGTCGCGTGCCCATAGCCGTTGCCAGTCGCGCGGCAGCGGCGGGGTGCCGTCGAGCACGCCGTCGAGCGCGTCGAGCTTGTGCGCCATCTCGTGCACGGCGACGCAGAAGCCGGCGTCCGGCTGTCGCAGGTCGGCCTCGATGTCGGCCCAGGACAGGATCAGCGGGCCCGCCTCCCAGGCCTCGCCGATCAGCTCGTCGTCCCATTCGTGCAGGACGCCGGCGGCGTCGACGTGGGTCCGGTTCACCCGGAACGCGTCCGGGTAGACGATCAGCTGCGACCAGCCGTGCAGGCCTTCGGCGCCGAATTCGAGCAGCGGCAGGCAGCACAGCGCGGCCAAGGTGGCGCGGCGATCGTCGTCCAGCTGCAGCTCGCCCACCGCGGTGACGGCCTTGTCGTGCAGGAAGCGCGCCGCCAGCGCCTGCAGGCGCCGGTCGCGGGCCTCGTCCAGGCGCGCCACCCAGGCGGCGCGGCCGCGCACGCGTTGCCAGAGGTCGGAGGGGATCGGAGCGGGGGTGCGCCGCAGGCGCCGGATCAGGCCGAGCACGCGGACCGGGCCGACCTCAGCGGAACATGCCGGGCAGGAAGCTGTGCCAGCGCGGGCCGCGAACGCTGTTCTCGGTATTGCCGCCCGAGGCCGGCTTGGCGCGTTCCTCGACGGCGGGCTTCGCGTTGCCCGCGTGCTCGCCCCGGGGATCGCCCGGGCCGGCATTCTTTTCGGCCGGCGCGGAGGGGCAGCCGCCGTCGCCGTTGGCGCCGGCCTGGCGGACTTCGCGGGCCAGCAGCGGCAGGCTGGCGGAGCAGAGCAGCAGCAACAGCGCGAATCGGAGGAGCATGGCGGCGGCCTGTAATGGGAGACGGCAACGCACAACGACCAACTATAGCGCGGTTGTGCCGCCGTTGCCGGGCGAGGCATGCTGCACCGCGGCAGCCGCCGGCCCCGGCCGCGACGGCCGATGCCGCGGCTCGGATACGCGGATAATCGCGATCGGCCTTCCCGGCATCTCCACTTCTCCAGCGACCATGCACTCCGAACGCGCCCTGCTCGAACGACTGCTTGCCGGCCCGGTCTCGGGCGACGGGCTCGCGCGCGACTGCGGCCAGACCCGGGCGGCGGTGTGGAAGCGGATCGAGGCGCTGCGCGCCGCCGGCATCGCGATCGACGCCAGCCCCGGGCGCGGCTACATCCTGGCGCAGGAACTGGAATTGCTGGAGGTCGCGCGGATTCGCGATGCGCTTCCGCCGGAGGTCGGCGCCGAGATCGCCGGCCTGGACGTGGCCTGGACGCTGGACTCGACCAATTCCGAACTGCTGCGCCGCGAGACCCCGGCGACCGGCACGGCGGTGCTGCTGGCCGAACGCCAGAGCGGAGGACGCGGCCGCCGCGGCCGCGACTGGGCCTCGCCGTTGGCGGCGAACCTGTACCTGTCGCTGGCGCGCCGCTTCTCCGGTGGCCTCGGCCGCCTCGGCGGCCTGGGGCTGGTCGCCGGGGTGGCGGCGGTGGATGCGCTGCACGCGCTTGGTGCGACGCGCGTGCGCCTGAAATGGCCGAACGACCTGGTGGTGCACGACACCGAACTGCGCAAGCTCGGCGGCCTGCTGGTGGAGGGCGGCGGCGAGCATGCCGGGCCTGCGCGTGCGGTGATCGGGCTGGGGTTGAACCTGCGCATGCCGGCCGCGGCCGCCGGCGCCATCGCCCAGCCATGGACCGACCTGGCCACGGTCGCCGAGGGCCGGATGCCGCCGCGCAACGCGCTGGCGGCAGCGCTGATCGCGCGACTGGTGCCGGCGCTGGCGCGGTTCGAGCGCGACGGCCTGGCGCCGTTCCTGCCGCGTTTCGCCGCGCTCGATGCGCTGGCCGGCCGCGCGGTGGAGGTGCACGCCGGCGACGGCATCCACGCCGGCATCGCGCTCGGCGTCGCCGGGGACGGCGCGCTGCGGGTGCGCCTGGGCGACGGCGAGCGGTGCTTCCACGCCGGCGAGGTCAGCGTGCGCCGCGGGGCGGCCGCATGAGCGAGTGGCTGTTCGACCTCGGCAACAGCCGGCTCAAGTTCGCGCCGCTGCACGGGGACGGCATCGGGGAGGTCGTCGCGGTGGACCACGACGGCACCCGCTTCGCCGCCGGCTGGGACGCCGCGCTGCCGCCGCGTTTCGATGCGGCCTGCCTCGCCAGCGTGGCGGCGCCGGAGCTGCGGGTGGCCTTGCTCGACGCGCTGGCGCGGCGCTGCGGGCGGGTTTCGGTCGCCACCACGCTGCGGCGCTGCGACGGCGTCGAGATCGCCTATGCCGAGCCGCAGCGGCTCGGCGTCGACCGTTTCCTGGCGCTCCTGGCCGCGCATGGGCACGGCGCCGGGGCGAGCCTGGTGGTCGGCGTCGGCACCGCGTTGACCCTCGACCTGGTCGATGCGCACGGGCGCCACCGCGGCGGCCGCATCGCACCGTCCCCGGCGCTGATGCGCCAGGCGCTGCACCGGCGCGCGCGGCAGTTGCCGGCCGAAGGCGGCGACTACGCCGAGTTCGCCGACGACACCGTGGATGCGCTGGCGTCGGGCTGCGAAGGCGCCGCGCTCGCCCTGGTCGAACGCAGTCGCGATGCCGCACGCGACCTGCTGGGGGGCGAGCGGCCGCGGCTGCTGCTGCACGGCGGCGGCGCGCAGGCGCTGGCGCCGCGGTTGCACCGTGCCCTGCTGGCGCCCGCCTTGGTGCTCGAGGGACTCGCGCGCTGGGCGCGGATGGCGCCTCCGGCCTGAGCGCTCCGATATGCGCAACGCGTGCGGGAAGCACGCGCCGCGCGCGCTTACAATCCCGCGATGCTCCTGCGCGCCGCCATCGTCCTGTTGCTGGCCCTCAACCTCGGCGTCGCCCTCTGGTGGGCGACGCGATCGCCGCCCGCGCCCGAAGCGCCGCCCGCGCACCCTGCCGGCGTTCCGCGGTTGCAGCTACTGTCGGAGGCGACGCCGCAGGCACGCGCCACGGCGGCATCGGCGGATGCCGCCGATCCGCAGCCGGAGGCGGCGCTCTCCGAATCGGGCGAGGCGGATCCGCCGCAGACCGAAGCGCCGCCCGCGTCGACGGCCGCATCCGGTGAAGGCGCGGCGCCTGCGCCGGTGCAACCGGCGCGCTGCCTGGCGCTCGGCCCGTTCGCCGACGCCGATGCCGCGGCGTCGGCGCGCGCGCGGCTGCAGCCCCGGGCGCTGCGCCTGCGCACGCGCGAGGTCGTGGAAGCGCCGCGCGGCTGGCGGGTGATGCTGCCGCCGCTGGCCGACCGCGACGCGGCGCAGGCGACGGTGCAGAAGCTCGTCGCCGCCGGGTTCGACGACCACTTCATCATCGCCACCGGCGAGGAGGCGAATGCGATCGCCCTCGGGCGCTTCAGCGGCGAGGCCGCGGCCCGCCGCCACGTCGCCAACCTGCGCGAGGCCGGCTTCGGCGCGCAGGCCGAGCCGCTGGGCGACGCCGGCAGCCGGCACTGGCTCGACATCGCCGTGGCGGAAGGATTCGATGCCGCCGCGGCGCGCGCCGAAACCGGCGCGGCGCGGGCGGATGCCGTCGACTGCGCCGGCCTCGCTGAAGCCGCCGCGGCGGCGCGTTAGAATGCCCGCCCTCCCGGGCCGCCCGGACCATCCACGCCGGCATAGCTCAGCTGGTAGAGCAACCGCCTTGTAAGCGGTAGGTCGTCCGTTCGATTCGGACTGCCGGCACCACCACCACGGACGACGACGATGCCACGGAACTATCCACCCGTTTCGATCCTGGGCGTGCCGACCGACGTCGGCGCCGGCCACCGCGGCGCGCGCATGGGGCCGGAGGCGCTGCGGATCGCCGGGCTGGCCGAGGCGCTGCAGGCGCGCGGCATCGACGTGGTCGACCGCGGCAACGTCGACGGTCCGCCCAACCCGTGGCTGCCGCCGGTGGACGGCTACCGCCACCTGGACCAGGTGGTCGCCTGGAACCGCGCGCTGATGGAGGCCTCGGCCGCGGAGCTGCGCGCCGGGCGCATGCCGGTGGTGCTCGGCGGCGACCACTGCCTGGCGATCGGGTCGATCGCGGCGGTGGCCAACCACTGCCGCGCGCAGGGACGCAAGCTGCGCGTGTTGTGGCTCGATGCGCATTCGGACTTCAACACCAGCCGGGTCACGCCCTCGGGCAACATCCACGGCATGCCGGTGGCCTGCCTGTGCGGCATCGGTCCCGAGGCCCTGACCGGGATCGGCGGCCACGTTCCGGCGATCACGCCGGACCAGGTGAAGCAGATCGGCATCCGCTCGGTCGACCAGGAGGAGAAGCGGCTGGTCAAGGAGCACGGGCTCGACATCTTCGACATGCGCTTCATCGACGAGGTCGGCATGAAGCGGGTGATGGAGCAGGCCCTAGACGGGCTCGATGCCGACACCCACCTGCACGTCAGTTTCGACGTCGATTTCCTCGATCCCGGGATCGCCCCGGGAACCGGCACCACGGTGCCGGGCGGGGTGAACTACCGCGAGGCGCAGCTGGTGATGGAGATGATCGCCGACAGCGGCCGCATGGGTTCGCTCGACGTGGTCGAGGTCAGCCCGGCGCTGGATGACCGCAACGTGACCGCGGAACTGGCGGTGGACCTGGTGGAGAGCCTGTTCGGCAAGTCGACCCTGATGCGCGATTGAGCTGCGGCGTTGCCGGCATGCGCCGGGACGGACCCGGTGCGGAACTGAACGGGGACGGTGGGGCGTGCCGCATGCGGTGCGGAGTCGACATGGCGTTCACGCCGACCTGCGGTTTCATGTACGCACGGGTCGCCGGTTCGGGACGCGCACGGCAAGCGACCCCTCACCACAGGAGAACTCCATGAAGCGTTTGACAGCCCTGCTGCTGCTCGCCCTCTTTTCCGCCGCCACCATGACCGCGTGCAACACCGTCGAAGGCGCGGGGAAGGATGTGCAGAAGGTCGGCGAGAAGGTCGAAGATGCCGCCGACAGGACCGGTGGGACCGATCCGGACTGATGCTTCGCGGCGGCTTGGCCGCTTGGCACACGAAACAAGAAGCCGGCGTTCGCGCCGGCTTTTTCGTGCCTGGCGGCTTGCCCATGAATGCTGAACCGCTCAGCTCGTTCATGGACGTCAGCACGACCCAACGCAAATTTGACCGGATGCGAATCAGGATGTCGCCACGCTGTCGTCGACGGCGAACCGCCGTGGCGTACGAAGGAGACACCGATGAACAAGGACATCATTTCCGGCAAGTGGACCCAGATCAAGGGACGCGCCCAGGCGCAGTGGGGAGACTTGACCGACGACGTATTCGATATCGCCGAAGGCGACAGCAAGTACCTGGCCGGCAAGCTGCAGGAGCAGTACGGCTGGACCCGCGAGCGCGCCGAGCAGGAAGTGCGGGATTTCGAACGGACGATTTGAGCCGGGAATCGCACCCCTCCGCGGGAGCGCGCATGGCGCGCTCCCGCGGAGGCCGGCGCGCCCTCAGCGGGGGTCTGCGACGAAACTGCCGGGGAACGCCTGCGGCGATGTCCCATGGTGCCGTCGCCAGGCGTATGGCCGTGGCAGGACGCCCATCGCCGCCAGCCGCTGCGGCGTGTCGTAGCGCAGCTGCGTCACCTGCATCGGCCGCGTGCTGGCACGCACGAAGCCGGTGTGGCGGGTCGGCGACCATTCGCGCTCGCCATGGCCGGTGCCGATGCGCTGCCTCGAGGCGCCATGGGCGCTGTCGGCGGCTTGTACCTCGGCGGACTGCGCGGACTGGGGGACGATCGCGCGCGCGCGTCGCTCGTTGCCGGCGATCGGAGGCGGGGACGCAGGCACGGGCGCGTGCCGCCGCTCGGCGAACACCGCGAGCCCGATCACGCCGACGTGCCGCGGCCGCCCGGTGCGCGCCGCGTAGCTGTCGGGCAGGCCGGTGAACACGAAGCCGGCGACATCGTCGAGCGACTTGCGCCAGCCGGCGATCTCGGCGCTCTGCCATGGCGCCAGCACGTAGCCGGCCTGGCCGGGATCGGCGGTCTGGCCGGTGACCGCGTTGACGCCGTCGACCGACAGCACCACCAGCACCCGCTGGCCGCTGTCGTTGGTGATCCGCACCGCATAAGGGCGCCCGGGCGTACCCGCGACCCAGGTATCGCCGCGGTGGCGATGCTGTGACAGCCACTCTCCGGTATCGCGGTCGACGATTTCGAGACGGACCGGCGAGGCGGCGCGGGCGGGCAACCAGGCGGCGGCGGACAGGAGTGCGACGAGCAGTAGCAGGCGGGACATGGCGTTTCTCCGTGTGGTCCCGGGAGAGAACGCGCCACCGCCGCGGTCGGGGTTGCCGTCGTGACGCGGGCGGGCCGGAACCGTGCCGCCCGCGCCAGCGGTTAAACTTCGGCCCGGTTTTCCCGATCGGCTGCGCAATGTCCCCACGCCCCGTCCGCGTCCTCACCGGCATCACCACGTCCGGCACGCCGCACCTCGGCAACTATGTCGGCGCGATCCGGCCGGCGATCGCCGCCAGCCGCGGCGCCGACGTCGAAAGCTACTATTTCCTCGCCGACCTGCACGCCCTGATCAAGGTGCAGGAGCCGGCGCGGGTGCAGCGCTCGACGCTCGAGATCGCGGCCACCTGGCTGGCCTGCGGCCTGGAGCCGGAGCGCGTGCGCTTCTACCGCCAGTCCGACATTCCCGAGATCACCGAGCTCACCTGGCTGCTGACCTGCGTCGCCGGCAAGGGCATCCTCAACCGCGCCCATGCCTACAAGGCGGCGGTGGACCGCAACCGCGCCGAGGGCGAGGACGACGATGCCGGCATCAACGCCGGGCTGTTCATGTACCCGGTGCTGATGGCGGCCGACATCCTGCTGTTCAACGCCGACCGGGTGCCGGTGGGCCGGGACCAGATCCAGCACATCGAGATGGCGCGCGACTTCGGCCAGCGCTTCAACCATCTCTACGGCGAGCACTTCACGTTGCCGGAGGTGGAGATCGAGGAACGGGTGGCGACGCTGCCGGGCCTGGACGGCCGCAAAATGAGCAAGAGCTACGACAACACCATCCCGTTGTTCGCGCAGCGCGCGGAGCTGAAGAAGCTGATCTTCTCGATCGTCACCGACTCGAAGGCGCCGGGCGAGCCCAAGGACGCCGAGGGCTCGGCGCTGTTCCAGCTCTATCGGGCCTTCGCCGGCGAGGAAGAGACCGCGCGCATGCGCCGGGCCTTCGCCGAGGGCATCGCCTGGGGCGAGGCCAAGCAGCAGGTGTTCGAGCGCATCGACGTCGAGGTCGCGCCGCTGCGCGAGCGCTACGAAGCGCTGATCGCCAGGCCGGAAGCCATCGAGCGGCAGCTGCGCGAAGGCGCCGCGCGCCTGCGCGCGCAGGCGGCGACGCCGTTCCTGCAGCGCCTGCGCGAAGCGGTCGGGCTGCGCGACCTGGCGCGGGCGCCGGTCGAGGCGAAGGCGGACGCCGGCGCCGCACCGGCGCCGCCTCAGTTCAAGCAGTACCGCGAGAGCGACGGCCGCTTCTATTTCAAGCTGGTCGACGGCGACCGCTTGCTGCTGCAGAGCGTGGGCCATGATTCGCCGCGCGATGCCGGGCAGCTCATCGCCCGGCTCAAGCGCGAGGGCGGCGCGGAACTGCATCATCTCGCCGGCCAGGGCGTGCACCTGGGCCAGCACCTGGTCGGCCACCTGGCCGAAGGCGTGGCGGTGGAGGAACTGCTCGAGGCGCTGGCGAGGTTCGCCGCGGACGAGGCATGAACCCGCTGGTCGAGCTCAACCTCGCGCTGATCCTGTTCCTGCCCTGGTTCCTGATCCTGGGCGTGCTGTTCTGGTTGTTCCCGCGCGAGCCGCGCACTGCCGCCCGCCGCGCGTTCGACGCCGTCGCGCTGCTGCTGGCGCTGGTGGCGTTCGTGCTCAGCGTGCACTGGGCGCACGGCAGCGCCGATCCGGTCTACGGGCCCATGTGGCGGCAGGTGCTGGCGACCGCGATCGGCTACGGCGCGTTCCTCGCGGTGATGACGGTCGCATTTTTCCTGCGACGGCGATGGCTGCGCGCGCGTTGAGCGCGGGGGCGTTGCGACCAAAGCCGAATCGCGGCACGGCCGGGCGACGACCTAGACTGGAGCGCCCGGCTTCACGAGCGCGCCATGAGCGATTCCCGCGGCATCGTCACCATCGATACCGGTTACCAGCGGCCGAACTTCTGCGCCGCCTACCTGGTCGTCGAAAAGGGACGCGCCGCCTTCGTCGACTGCGGGACCAACCGCAGCGTGCCGCGATTGCTCGCCGCGCTCGACGCGCAGGGCCTGTCGCCTGAGGCGGTGGACTGGCTGGTCCTCACCCACGTGCACCTCGACCACGCCGGCGGCGCCGGTGCGCTGATGCGCGAACTGCCGAACGCGACGCTGGTGGTGCATCCGCGCGGCGCGCCGCACATGGTCGACCCGGCGAAGCTGACCGCCGGCGCGAAGGCGGTGTACGGCGAGGCCGGATTCGCGCACAGCTACGGCACCCTGGTGCCGGTGCCCGAATCGCGGGTCACGGCGGCCGACGACGGCCGTGTCGTCGACCTCGCCGGGCGGCCGTTGCTGTGCGCCGACACGCCGGGGCATGCGCGCCACCACCTGGCGGTGTGGGACGCGCGCAGCCGCAGCTGGTTCGCCGGCGACATCTTCGGCCTGTCGTACCGCGAGTTCGATACTGCGCGCGGCGCGTTCGCGATCCCCACCACCTCGCCGGTGCAGTTCGACCCGGAAGCGATGCGCGCCTCGGTCCGGCGCCTGCTGGGCGAAGCGCCCGAGGCGGTGTACGTGACCCACTACGGCCGCGTCACCGACGTGCAGCGGTTGGGCGCGGACCTGATCGCCCTGGTCGAGGCCACCGTGGCCGCCGCGCGCCGCCTGAACGGCGACGGCCAACGTCATGCGCGGCTGGTGGAAGCGCTGACACGCATCTATGTCGAACGTGCGCAGCGACATGGCGTCTCCGACGCGCAGCGCATGGTGCCGGCCTTGCTGGCGATGGACATCGAGCTCAATGCACAGGGACTGGAAGTCTGGCTCGATCGCAGTCGTGCCTGACCCCCTTTTCCGTGCGGCGCGACCGCCCGGCGCCCCTGTGGCCCCCTGTGGGAGCGACGGCAGTCGCGACTGGCCTGCGGCCGGAGCACGGGCTCCCGCGGTGTCGCGACTTCCGTCGCTCCCGCATAGGCAGACCGCTGTCGCTTTCATCGGGCGATCGCCGCCGCGCTGGCGGGACGGGGACAGGGCGGCGGCTTCCGCGGCAGATGACATGCGCAACGACGGCATTGCACGGTCCCGACATCCCGGCCGATGCCGGGCACGCGCGGCCGCCGCGAGGCCGCAGGTCAGTCCCAGCTGTTGAGGTGCGGCCCGAACGGCTCGCGCTGCTGGCGCACGATGCAGAAGCGATGGCCGCTGGGCGCTTCCATCACCCACCAGCGCTTGACGAAGCCGATCTTCTTCGCGCCCAGCTTTTCCAGCCGTTCGGCCTCGGCGTCGATGTCGTCGGCCTCGATGTCCAGGTGGATGCGCGATTCGTGCTCGACCTTCTGCAGCAGCAGGATCGGCTCGTCGCGATCGGTCTTCAGGGCGGCGTACTTGCCGTCGCCGTCCTCGTCGAAGCTCTCGACCGGCTTGCCGAGCGCCTGGCTCCAGAACTCGGTCGCCGCTTTCAGGTCTTCGACCTTGCAGTCGAGGACGAAGGTGGACAGTCGGCTGCGATGGGACATGGCGTTCTCCCGGTGGTGGGATTGCGGCGTAGCGGATGGGATCATCCAGTGCCGTCATCCTGGAGCAAGGCAGGCCGGGCAGTCGATGGCTTGCGGGCCTGGATCCCGGCCTGCGCCGGGATGACGGTTTGACGGGTTGCCGGCAGGAGCGATGCTGCTATCCGATTCCCGATTCCCGATTCCCGATTCCCGATTCCCGATTCCCGAATCACGAATCACGAATCACGAATCACGAATCACGACCCCAACGCCAGATCGTCCAGCATCGCCCGCAGGAACCGCGCCGCCTCGCCGCCGGTGCAGGCGCGGTGGTCGAACGTGACCGACAGCGGGATCACCTTGTGCGACTCGAAGCCGCCGATCACCGGGGTGATCTGGTGGCGGGCGCGGCCGGCGGCGACGATCGCCACGCACGGCGGCACGATCACCGGGGTGGCGTAGCGGCCGGCGAACATGCCGAAGTTGGACAGCGAGATGGTGTAGCCGCCGAGCTCGCTGGCCGGGATGCTGCGATCCTCGACCTGCGCGCGCAGGCGGTTGACGCCCTCGCGCACGCCGAGCGCGTCGAGCATGTCGGCGTTGCGCAGCGCCGGCACGAACAGGCCGTCGTCGGTGTCCACGGCGATGCCGAGATCGACGTGCGGGTGCAGGGTGCGGGTGAGCTTGTCGCCGTCGAACCAGGCGTTGAGCGCCGGGACCGCGCGCGCCGCCGCGCAGATCGCCCGCACCAGGCGCGCGGTCATGTCGTTGCCTTGGGTCCAGGCATGGATGTCGGCGTCGTCGCTGAGCGTGGTCGGGACCACCTTGGCGTGGGCGTCGGCCATCACCCGCGCCATGTTGCGGCGCACGCCCTTGAGCTGCTCCGGCTGGCCGCTGGCGGACACCGTGGGCGGCTGGGTGCGCATTGGTCTGCCGGAGGCGGAGAGGGCGGTGCGCTGTGCTGTTGAGCCCCTCTCCCCCCGGGAGAGGGGTTGGGGTGAGGGTGCGGCGGCCGATGCGGCTTCACTGGCTGCCGTCCCATCACCCCCAGCCCTTCTCCCGGAGGGAGAGGGGCGCAACGCGGCGCTGCCGTCTGCGGCGGCCTGCTTGACGTCGGTCATCGTCACCACGCCGTCGGCGCCGGTGGCGCGCACGCGGGCGAGGTCGACCTTGAGCTTGCGCGCCAGCGCGCGCACCGCCGGCATCGCCCGGACGCCGCCGACCGCGCTGGCACGCTCGGCGTGCACCGTGTCGGAGGACTGCATGGCGCCGACCACGGTGCCGCTGTCGGCACGCTCGCCTTCGCCGGCCGACCCTTCGGGCGCGGCATCGCCGGCGTCGGAGATGGCGCCGCCGTCGTCGGAGGCGATGACCTGGTCGCCGTTGCTCGGTGCCTTGCTGCCGGTGCCCTTCGTCGGTTTCGGGCCGTGGTGGTGGCCGGTGTCCTGGCCCTCGGCGCGCTGCGGCAGGTCCGGGTCGATCTCGAACGTGGCCAGCACCGCGCCGGTCTCGATCACGTCGCCGGGCTCGCCGGCGAGCTCGAGCACCTTGCCGGAGACCGGCGAGGGCACCTCGACCACGGCCTTGGCGGTTTCCATCGACACCAGCGGGTCGTCGAGGCGGATGGTGTCGCCCACCTCGACCGACCATTCGACGATGGTGGCGTCGGGCAGGCCCTCGCCGAGGTCGGGAAGCTTGAAGGTTGTCTTGTCGGCCATGTCGGTTTCGGTCCTCTTCGATCCGGCGGATTTCCGTTGGCGTCGGCCGCGGGTCCGTGCCGGTGTTGCTTCAGTCCAGGTATTCCAGTACGCGCGCCGGGATCCAGCCGTGCGCGCCGTCGGCATTCTCGGCCCACCACCAGCCGGCGAGCTCGCGCTGCAGGCTCAGTAGCTCGCCCGGGTCGGCGTCGAGCTCGAGCGTTTCGTAATCGGCCTGCGCCGTCGCCTCGCCGTGCCCGCGGTCGAACAGCGCCGCCGGCACCCAGCCGCCCAGCCCGCCGGCGAGCGTGGTCCAGACGAACTGCGGCCATTCCGCGTCGCGTTCGCCGAGCGTCACCGTCTCGCCCGCCTTCATCCGCATCGCCGGGCGATCCGGGGCGCGGTGCGCGGCGATGACGCGCGCGCGCCGCATCTCAGCCCGCCGCCACGGCCCGCTTCGCCGCGGCGACGATCCGGTCCACGCTCGGCAGGTACTTCATCTCCAGCCGGAACAGCGGGATGTGGGTGTCGTAGCCGGTGACGCGCTCGACCGGCGCCAGCAGGTCGTACATCGATTCCTCCGCCAGGCGCGCGGCGATCTCGGCACCGAAGCCGGCGGTCTTGGCCGCCTCGTGCACGATCACGCAGCGGCCGGTCTTGGCGACCGACTCGGCGATGGTGTCGAAGTCGAGCGGCTTGAGCGTGGCCACGTCGATCACCTCGGCGGAGATGCCGTCCTCTTCCAGCCGGTCGGCGGCTTCCAGCGTCTCCTTCACCTGCGCGCCCCAGGTGACCAGGGTGACATCAAAGCCGTCGCGCAGCACGTAGCACACGTCCAGCGGCAGCGCCTCGCCGTCGTCGGGCACCAGTTCCTTGTACTGGCGGTAGATGCGCTTGGGCTCGAAGTAGATCACCGGGTCCGGGTCGCGGATCGCGGCCAGCAGCAGGCCGTAGGCGCGCGCCGGCGAGGACGGCATGACCACCCGCAGGCCGGGCACGTTGGTGAAGATCGCCTCGTTGGCCTCGCTGTGGTGCTCGGGCGCGCGGATGCCGCCGCCCCAGGGCACGCGCAGCACCATCGGGCAGTGCAGGCGGCCGCGGGTGCGGTAGCGCAGGCGCACGGCGTGGCAGACGATGTGGTCGACCATCGGATACATGAAGCCGTCGAACTGCGACTCGGCCACGGGCTTCATGCCCTGCGCGGCCATGCCGACGGTGAGCCCGGCGATGGTGGTCTCGTCCAGCGGCGTGTCGAGCACGCGCTCGGGGCCGAAGGTTTGCTGCAGGCCGGCGGTGGCGCGGAACACGCCGCCGTTGACGCCGACGTCCTCGCCCAGCACCACCACCGCGTCGTCGTGGCGCATCTCCCAGGCCAGGGCCTGGGTGATGGCCTCGATCAGGGTGATCGGGGTATCCGTCTTCGCGGGCGTCGCGACTTCCCGGCGGCGGCTTGCCGCCGCCACTCCCACAGGGGAGGACTTCTTCGCGGATGGAGACTTCGCGGCGCTCACGAGCGCTTCTCCAGGGCGATGGCGGCTTCGCGCTGTGCCAGCAGGTCGGCGGGCGGGTCGGCGTAGAGGTAGTCGAACATCGCCTCGACCGGCTGCACCTTCGATTCCAGGTAGGCGTTGATCTCGGCGTCGACGCGCTTGCCGCACTCCTCGGCCCAGGCCTTTTCCTGCGGCTCGTCCCAGAGCTTCCGCGCGGTGAGGAAGGCGCGCAGGCGCGGGATGGGGTCGCGCTTCCAGGCGGCCTTCACTTCCTCCTCGGAGCGGTAGCGGCGGGCGTCGTCGGCGGTGGTGTGGTCATGCAGGCGGTAGGTGAGGAACTCGATGACGGTGCCGCCCTCGCCGTTGCGGGCGCGCTCGGTGGCGCGGCGCATGCCCTCCATCACCGCCACCAGGTCGTTGCCGTCCACCTGCAGGCAGGGCAGGCCGCCGGCGATGCCCTTCTGCGCCAGCGTCTTGGCGCCGGTCTGCGCCGAGCGCGGCACCGAGATCGCCCAGCCGTTGTTGATCACGCACAGCACCAGCGGCAGGGTGTAGGCGCCGGCGGAGTTGAGCGCGGCGTAGAAGTCGGTCTTCGACGAGCCGCCGTCGCCGCAGCAGGCCACGGCCAGCCGCGGTTCCTTGCGCAGTTTGAACGCCAGTGCAGCGCCGGCCGCGTGCAGGCACTGGGTGGAGATCGGCACCGACCAGGAGAAATCATGGCGCGGCACCTCGAAGTCGTTGCCGCGCTCGTCGCCGCCCCAGTACATCAGGATCTCGCGCGGGTGCACGCCGCGCATGAACTGGGCGCCGTACTCCCGGTAGCTGGGGGCGAACACGTCCTCGGGCCGCATCGAGGCGCCGATGCCGATGTGGGTGGCCTCGTGGCCGAGGCAGGAGGCGTAGGTGCCGAGCTTGCCGGTGCGCTGCAGCGCGATCGACTTGGTGTCGAAGATGCGCACGAACAGCATCTGCTTGAACAGCGGCAGCAGCGCCCCGGGATCGCTGAATGCGGCGGGAAAATCGGCGGTCGGCTTGCCGTCCGGGCCGAGGTATTGCAGGTGTTCGATTTCGAATGTCGCGGCGACGGTCATGTGCTGAGCGGTCGTTGACTGAGACCGTCGATGGTAACCGTTCCCATGTAACGGGCCGTTGCGCGTTGCGTCATGACACCGGCGCGCGGGTCTGCTGCGGCCGCGGATGCGCCGGCATTCCGGACGTGCGGTACCCGGCATGTGCCGCCGGGTCCCGCTCCCTCTCCCCGCTCGCGGGGGAGAGGAAGCGGGCGGCCCGTTCCGGCGGATCGGGGCGGCTCGAAAATAGAGACCCCGGCCGAGGCCGGGGTCGCAAGGTGGGCGGAACTTAAAGAATCAGGGCGTGAAACTGGCCCGCAGCGAGACCCGGGCGTGGGCACGCACGCCGAGCAGGCGGATGTACCAGGTGCCAGCCGCGGGCGCGGCGACGTGGATGGTCTCGTTGTTGCCCGGTCGCGACGAGATCGCGTCGTAGTCGCTGTCGGTCGGCAGCTCGCCCAGGCGCGCGGTCAGGGTCACGTCGCCGCTGCCGCCGTAGCTGAGGATGCGCAGGTTGCGTGCGCCGGCCGGCACCTCGATGCGGTACAGGTGCGTGTCGCCGGCGGCGCCCTCGATGCCGGTGACGGCGACGCCGTTCTGCAGTTCGGGAACGGCGCCGCCGGTCACCGCGATCGAGGCATCGGCGGCGTTGTCGGACTCGTTCGGGTCCCCGGTCTGCGCGGCGGCCGCGGCGACCAGAGTGACGGTGCCGCCGAGTGCGCTCGGCGGCGCGGTGGCGCTGATCCCGAACACGGCATCGGCATCGGCGGCGAGCGCATCGGCGCTGCAGGTGACGGTGGTGGTGCCGCCGTCGAGGCTGGGGGCATCGCAGCGCCAGCCGCCGGGTCCGGAAACCGCGAGATCGTCCAGCGCCGCGTCGAGCGCGAAGCCCATGCCCGGCAACTCCGCCGCATCCGGCCCGCGGTTGGCCACCGTGGCCGCGAACGCCAGCGTCGTACCGACCGCCACGCTGTCGGCGAGTGCTTCGGCACCGACGACGAGGTCGGCGGCTCCGGATGCGGCCATGTACTCCAGCAGGCCGCCGTTGGCGGTTCCCAGCAGGAGATGGCCGTTCGCGCTTTCCGCGACCGGGCCAGGCGAGTGCGCGCCGCTCCACGAAGCGCTCCATTCCATGCCGTCGACGGACATCAGCACCTCGCCGCCGGTGGCCGAGAGCACGAATCCGGACGGGGTGGCGCCGAGTTCGGCGATCGCGTGCGAGGCGAAGCGTTCGGCCTGCCAACTCGCGCCGCCGTCAGGGGAGCGCAGCAGCCAGCCGACCCGCGCACCGTCCTCCCAGCGCGTGGCCGCGATCAGGTAGGTGCCGTCGAAGTAGGCGATGTCCGAGAGGGACGCGCCGGAGCCTTCCCAGGTCTCGACCGCGTTCCAGTGGATGCCGTCGGTCGAGACCAGCGCGTTGGTGCCGGAGCCATAGGGCACGGCAATGAAACCGGCGTCCCCGTACGCCATCCTGGCGGGGGTAGCGGTGGTGCCCTCCACTGCATGGTGCTGCCAGGTCTGTCCATGGTCGATCGAGCGCAGCACGATCC
The DNA here is from genome assembly GCF_045689605.1 of Luteimonas sp. R10. GTDB lineage: Bacteria > Pseudomonadota > Gammaproteobacteria > Xanthomonadales > Xanthomonadaceae > Luteimonas. The sequence goes on along the minus strand of NZ_CP141262.1, from coordinate 4,213,517 downwards.
CGTTCGAAGCGCTGTCCTGCCCGGTGACCAGCAGCGTGCCGCCGCCGTGTGCAGCCGAGATCAGGGTCCTGACGTCGCCGAGCGCTGCCACGTCGATCCGACTCCAGCCGCCGCCGCCCTGGCGGACGTACAGCACCTCCTTGCGCACGATGGGCGGCGCGAACACCGAGCCGGAGGTTTCCTGGGCGGCGACCACGAAGGCGGTCGCGCTGGCCGCCGCCGCATAGGTCTGCCGGGTCACGTGATCGGCGGCAGCGGGCAGCACGGCGGTCTCCCAGGTGGCGCCGTCGGTGGAATGCAGCACCACGCCTTCCCGCTCCTGCAGCGGTCCGGGGTCGGCCGCAGGTCCGTTGCCGGCCGCGACCAGGCCTGAGGCGTTGCCGGCGAGTGCGCGGATCTGCCAGGCCCGTGCCGGCGCGGTGGCCAGCGCCCAGTCTCCGGCATCGGCGGAACCGTGGATCTCGCCCTGGGCGGTGAAGCCGAACAGCCGGTCGTGGGCGAAGCGGATCGGCTGGATCGGCGGACCGACCAGGTCCTGCTGCACCATCCACTGGCCGCCGTCGGCCGACTCGACCACCGTGGGGAACAGGTCCGGGCTGGGTGGCGGGTCGTTGGGGTTGGCCAGGCCGACGAAACGGCCATGCGCGGCGTCGTAGGTCAGGCTCTTGAGGTACAGGCGCCAGCCGTTGTGGACCGGCATGCGGAACCACTCCCAGCTCACGCCGTCGCTGGAGCGGAAGGTCACCGGGAGGCTGTTGCCGGCACGGATGCCGGCGGCGACGAAATACCCGCCGCCGAAGACGAGTCCGCGGAAGAACACCGGCCCGCCGCCCCAGTCGCCTTCCGGCGGGCCGTTGAAGGCCTCCATGGTCCAGTTCACGGCATCGGTGGAGACCAGGACGCGGGCGAGCTCGCTGGTGATCGGCCCGAGGCCGACCGGCACCACGTAACGTCCGTTGCCGTAGGCCACGCCCTGCAGCGAGGGCGGAAAGGTGTCCGGCTGGATGCCGTGTTCGATCCCGGTCCACTGGAGGCCGTCGGGCGAGACCACCAGGCTCAGCCCGCCGGCGGCGACGAAGCCGGCCGGGCCGTGGGCGACGTGGTAGAGCGTGTCGCCGACGCCGGACTCCACCGCCTCCCAGTGCTCGCCGTCGTCGGAGCGGACCATCGCGCCGTTGTCGCCGACCGCCACGAACACGCCGTCACCGAACGCCACCGCGCGCAGCGACGCGCGGGTGGCCGGCGCCAGCCGCCGCCAGGTGTCGCCGTCGTCGGCGATCACCAGTGTGCCGGCGTCGCCGACCGCGACGTAGCGGTCGTGGCCGTAGGCGATGGCGCGCAATGCGTTGCCCTGTGGCAGCGGCGCGCGCCATTGCCAGTCGGCGGCGAGCGCGGTGGCCGCGGCCAGCAGCAGGGCCAGGGCCGCCGCCACGCGCATGGCGACGGCGCGGATCGGGAGGTCACGGGGCATGGCGGGCGTACTCCGGAAGGACAGGTTCCCCCATACGCGCAGGATAGGGCGAGAATCGATCATCGGGTATCGGGCGCGGCGGCGGCCGCTCGTCCGCCTTGCATGGGGCGGCGTGCGCCGGCCAGGTGCCGGATCGTCCCTGCCTGCTGCAGCAGCGGCCGCAGGTGGCGCGGGTGCGCCAGCAGCAGCGGGTGTGCCCGGTCGATGGTGGCCAGCGCGGCCCGCGTCCGCCCGAGCCGCGCCTGCACCGCCGCCAGCTCGACGTGCAGCCAGGCGTTTCCCGGGGTGAGCACCGGATCGGCCGCGATCGCGGCGCGCAGCGGGGCCTCGGCGGCTGACGCTGCAGCGGGCGAGGGATCGATGCGCATGCGCGCCGCGGCCAGCTGTGCACGCAGCAGCACGACTCGGTAGGCGTCTTCGCCCCAGAGCGTGCGCGCCATGGCCAGGGCCTGTTCGAGGGTGTCGGCCGCCCGGGGGGCTGCGCGCGTGAGCCGGTACTCGCCGAGCAGGACCAAGATGTCCACCAGGTCGACGTGCGCGTTCGCGTGGACCTGCGTCCACAGGCGGTGGGCGTGTTCGGCTTCGGCGATCGCCGCGTTGGTGTCGCCGCGGCGGGCATGCACGCGGCTGGTCCAGGTGCGGATCACCGCCGCGCCCGTCGACTGTTCGTCGTACAGTGCGACCTGGGCGTCGTACAGCCCTGCCAATGTCTCCAGCGCGGCATCGCTGCCGTGCTCGGCCTCGTTGCGGAAGCTCGCCCGGGCGCCCTGGATCCAGATCAGTTCCGGGTGACCGGGCGGCAGCGATCGCTCCAAACGGGCCACGGCGCGCTCGAACAGTCCGGCCGCCGGTTCGAATGCGAGCTGGTCGGCCAGCAACTGCGCCAGTTGCACCTCGATCTGCGCCAGTCGCCGTACGTCGACGTCGGGGTCGGTGAGCATGTCGGCATGCAACGCCTCGTAGTGGCGCCTTGCGACCGAAGGCGGACCGTATTCGGCGAAGGAGCGAACCTGGGTGAGCCGCGCCAGCCAGCGCTGCGTCGCCGGCGTATCGAGGCGCTCGTGCCATGCGAGGGCCTGGGTCGCCAGCTCGTAGGCGCGGCGTGTGTAGCCCGCCGAGCCTTCCACCCGGGCGCGGGTCTCGAGCAGGGCCAGGCGCAGCGGGTCGTGCTCGCGTCCCGGGTGTCGGGCCAGCATGGTGTCCGCTTCGTCGAGCAGCACCCGCGCCTGCGCGTACTCGCCGCGGCGCAGGCGCACGTCGGCCAGTGCGACCAGCAACTGGCCGCGCATGCCCGGCGGACCGTCGACCTCGACGCGCAGGCGTTCCTCTGCGTCCGCCAGCACCGCGCTGACCGGCATGTCGCGGCTCAGCGAGGTGCCGGGATCGGCGCTGCGGAAGATGTCGATCAGGAATCCGGCCGTGGTGTCGGCGCGCTCGCGGCCGCGCTGCGCCAGGTCGCGTTCGTGCTGCAGGCGTTGCGCCTGCAGGGCGAGGGTGCACAGCAGCGCGACGATCACGGTCGCGGCTGCCGTCGCCGTCGCGGTGGCCAGGCGGTGGCGGCTGACGAACATGCGAACGCGGTACCAGGCGTGGTCGCGGCGCGCGGCGATCGGGCGCCGCGCCAGGTAGTGGCCGACATCCTCGGCCAGCCGTTCGACGGAGGCGTAGCGCTCGCGCGGCGCCTTGCGCAGGGCCTGCAGCACGATGTTGTCGGGATCGCCGCGCAGTGCGGCGGCATGGGCGGTGGCGGCGGCGAACCCGTGCGCACGCGCGCATTCGGCGCCGGCACGGGCGGCGACCGCGCTCGGTGGCTCGGGTAGGCGGTCGAAGATGTGCTCCTCGAGTGCCGCCGGCGTCATGCGGTCGATGTCGAAGATCGGTCGCCCGCACAGCAGTTCGTAGAGCAGCGTGCCGAGTTGGTAGACGTCGCAGGCCACGGTCGGGCGCTCGCCGCGCAGCTGTTCGGGCGCGGCGTTGAGCGGCGAAAAGAAGCGCAGCCGGGTGCCGGTCGCGTCCATGTTCGCGGACAGCGGCTTGGCGATGCCGAAGTCGATCAGCTTGACCACGCCGTCATCGGTCACCAGGACGTTGCCGGGCTTGATGTCGCGGTGAAGGACCAGTTTGCCGTGCGCGTGGCGGACGGCATCGGCCACGTCCACGAACAGACGCAGGCGCGCGGCAAGCGGAAGGGCCAGCCGCTCGCAGTACGCGGTCAGCGGCACGCCGTCGATGTATTCCATGACGTAGTAGGGTGCGCCGCCGTCGGCCTCGCCGGCGTCGAGAAACCGGGCGATGTGCGGGTGGTCGAGCGTCGCGAGGATCTCGCGCTCCTGCATGAAGCGCCGCCGGGTGCCGGCATCGAGCGTATCGCGCGCCAGCACCTTGATCGCGACCAGCTGTCGCACGCGGCCGTCGCTGCGTTCGGCGAGGAACACCACGCCCATGCCGCCGCGGCCGAGTTCGTGTTGCAGGACGTACGGGCCGAGCCGCCCGCCGGGCTCCACCGGCGGGGCCTGCAGCAGGGCGATGGTCGCCCCGAACAGGTCGGCGCGATCGCGGTCGGTACGCCGGTCGTGGGCGAGGTCGGCGTCGAGCATCGCGCGCAGCGTCTCCGCCAGCGCCGGATCGCGGCTGGCGACCTCGTCGAGCCTGGCCGTGCGTGCGCCGGGTGCCAGCCGGCCGCAGTCCTCGAACAACCGTTTCAGCTCGCGCCAGCGATCCGAATCCACCAGTTCCCGGCGCTGCATCCGCGACTGCGCCCGTCAGAGCACGGCGTGCAACCAGGCTCTGGCGAACCGCCAGTGCCGGCCGACCGTCGCCACGCCGATGCCGAGTTCCCGTGCGATCTCGTCGTTGCTCATGCCGCCGAAGTAACGCCACTCGACGATACGTGCGGCGACGGGATCGCGGGCTTCCAATGCGGTCAGGGCCTCGTCGAGCGCCAGCCATCGCACCTGGCCGCCGTCGACCGCGGCGGCCGTGGCGTCGAGTTCCAACAGCGGACCACCGGAATCGCGCTTTTGCGCCTGTTTGTAGCGGATCAGGTCCACCACGACGCGGCGTAGCGCCTGGGCGATGATCGCCAGCATGTGGCCGCGGTTGTGCCAGCGGCGGTCCTGCTGCAGCAGGCGCAGGTAGACCTCGTGCGCCAGTTCGGTGGCGTCCAGGGTGAGCCGGCCGCCGCCGGCCGCCAGTGCCTGCTGTGCCATCGCCCGCAGCATCGGGTAGACCAGTGCGGTCACCTCGCGGCCGGCGTCGTCGTCGCCGGCATGCCAGCGCGAGAGCAGCATGGTGACGTCTGGGGCATCGCGGAATCGCGGTCGGGGCGGCATCGGTTCTCGGACGGTTGACGGAGTCCGTGTCGATGGCCGGCGACCGTTTCCCCTCGGGCCGGGCGGCGCCGGGGAACAGCGCCGCAGTGCATCGCGTGACCGGTAACGGCTCGCCCCGCGCGCTTGGCACCTTATAGCGCCTGATCGGTGGCACGCAAATCAGGGACGGAGCAGGGAGGGCGCCGCGAGCCGGGCCGGCGATCCGTTGCCGCGGCTTCTGCTGTCCCCTCGAATGGGAGAAGAACAAAAAAAGACCCCGGCCGGAGCCGGGGTCGCAAGAAGCGCGAACGAAGAGGGTCGATCGAATCAGGGGACGTAGCTGGCCCGCAGCGAGACCCGGGCGTGGGCACGTACGCCGAGCAGGCGGATGTACCAGGTGCCGGCCGCGGGCGCGGCGACGTGGATGGTCTCGTTGTTGCCCGGTCGCGACGAGATCGCGTCGTAGTCGCTGTCGGTCGGCAGCTCGCCCAGGCGCGCGGTCAGGGTCACGTCGCCGCTGCCGCCGTAGCTGAGGATGCGCAGGTTGCGCGCGCCGGCCGGCACCTCGATGCGGTACAGGTGCGTGTCGCCGGCGGCGCCCTCGATGCCGGTGACGGCGGCGCCGTTCTGCAGCTCGATCGCCTCGGGCGCGGCTTCGGTGACCTCCACCGAGGCGCTGGCATCGTTGTTGCCGGCTTCCGGGTCCTGGGTCTGCGAGGTGGCCGCGGCGGTCAGCGTGACGGTGGCGCCCAGCGCGCTCTCCGGCGCGGTGGCGCTGATGCCGAAGACCGCGTCGGCGCCGGTCTCGAGCGTGTCGGCCGTGCAGGCGACGGAGGTCACGTCGCTGCCGCTGGTCGGTGCGTCGCAGCTCCAGCCGTCCGGGGCCGAGACCGCCAGGTCGTCGAGCTCGGCGTCGAGCGAGAAGCCCACGCCCGGGAACGCCGCCGCGTCCGGACCGTCGTTGCCGACGGTGACCGCGAACGCCATCGCCTCGCCGACCACGGCGCTGCTCTCGACCGCCTCGGCGGTGACCGTGAGGTCGGCGAAGGTCGATGCCCGCAGCCGCACGAGCAGCATGGTCGGATCGTGGTCGGACAGGCGCGTGGGCGTGTCGGCATCGTTGCGCGCGACTTCGGGGAAGTCGGCGTTGATGCGGGCGTGGCTGATCGCATGGCCGGCGACGTCCGCCGAATCGAGCAGCGCGCGGTTGACCAGCACGTGGTCGAGCGACTGCGCCTGGTAGTCGAACACGAAGGAGTAGCGCTCCTCCGGGTCGGCATCGAGCGTGGTGTTGTGCAGGTCCGGATCGACCAGGTCGACGCCATCGCCCTCGACGGCGGTCTCGTCGTCCGGCGTCGGCTGGCCCGTGACCATGCCCAGCGCGTCGACGTAGCCGTCGTTGAACTGGAAGGCGTTGAAGTCGCCGAGCACCACGATGTTGCGCGCCGGGTCGTCGTCCTGCATGCCGTCGATCAGCCCGGCCAGGTACTCCGACTGCGCCTGGCGCTTGGCGCGCACGCGCGCGCCGCCGGTCGGCCAGCCGTTGCTGCCGCCGTCGTCGCTGTCGACGCCGCTGAGCGAGCGCTGGTGCACCACGATCGGCGTGACCGGCAGGCTGCGGCCGTCGGCGAAGTGGACGACGGCGTCCATCACCAGCGGCGGGCGGTCGTTGAGCAGGGTGCTGGAGCCGTCGGGGTTGGACAGCATCGCGCCGACGCCGGCCTGCTCGACCGACAGCACCTCGACCCGGGCGACGCCGGCCGCGACCTCGCCGGTGCGGGCCAGGAAGCCGACGTCGATGCCGCCGACGTCGTTGCCTTCCTCCAGCCATGCGACGTAGCCGGGATCGGGATCGCCGGCCGCCACGGCGTCGGCGTTGACGCGCTCGGCCAGCGCCTGCAGCACCGACAGGTTCTCCACCTCGGTCACGCCGAGCACGTCGGGCGTGTGCAGGAACCGGCGGATGGCGATCGAGGCCTTGTTCAGGCGCATCTCCAGCGCTTCCGGCGTCAGCACCGGATCGCCGGTGGCCGGATCGTTGTGGGTGTCGAAGAAGCGCTCGAGGTTGTAGGTGGCGAAGGTCGCGTGGTCGGCGGTCGGGACCGTTGCCGCGCGCGGCTGGCCGGCCTCGCCGCACTCGGCGACCAGCTCGGCTTCCGGGTAGATCGTGTAGCGGCGGAAGGTGTAGTCGAGCGGGCCGGTGAGCGAGCCGTCGACGATCTCGCAGCCGGCGGCCAGGTCGGCGGTCGGCGCGCCGATGGTGCCGCTGTTGACCGCGATCAGCTCCGGGTTGAAGTCCCAGCGAGGGATGTTCGGCGCGGTGCTGCCGAGCGGGTCCGGATCCGGGACCTGGATGCCGGGCTCGCGGAACGGGCGCGCGGTGCCGGTCACCACCACCGCGAAGCGGCCGTTGCTGGTGCCGGTGGCGGACGGCTCGTTGGTGAAGCCGCCGGTCGGCGCGACCACGGTGAAGCTGGGCGCGGTCACGCGCATGCCTTCCAGGTGCTCGAGCTGGTCGAGCCCGCCGTCGGCATTGGGCACGTCGGTCGTCAGCGCCACCGGCGCCGGCAGCGGATGGCCGCCGGACAGCAGGACCACGGTCGGCGAGACGATCTCCGTCAGCGGCAGCTGGTGCGGATCGGCCGCGGGAACGTACTCGTCCACCGTGCCCTGCACCAGCACCCGGCTGCCGACCGCGGCGGCAGCCGGCGGCGCGCCGCCGGTGAAGACGAAGATGCCTTCCGACGTGGCCGGGTTGCCGTCGTCCTCGCCGTCGGCGCTCTGCAGGAAGAAGCCGTTGTTCTTGCGTCCGGTGACGATGCCTTCGGTGGCGACCGCCTGGCCGTCGTACGGGGACAGCTGGCCGTCGCCCTGGATGGCGTGGATCGCCAGCGTGGTGACGTCGTCGTTGAGGATGGTGGCGGTGGCCTGCGCGCGCGCGATCAGCGCGCCGACGGCGTTGTCGAGGTCGACGTGGAAGGTCTCGTCCGGCTCGGTATCGCCGTCGCCGAGCACGTCGACGGTGATCGTCACCGAGGTCTCGCCCTCGTCGATGGTCACGGTGCCGCTTTCGGCGACGTAGTCCTGGCCGGCGACCGCGCTGCCGTCGGCGGTGGCGTAGTCGACGCTGACCCCGCCCGGCCCCGCCGGCTGGTTGAGGCTGATGCTGAAGAAGAACGGCGTGACGCCGCCGTCGCCCTCGGCCGCGCTGGTGTCGGCGATGCTGAGATAGGCCTCGCCGCCGCCGCCGCAGACGTTGGGAATCGCGCTGCCGTTGCGCGGCGCCGGCGTGCCGGTGCCGAAATCGGTAGCGTTGTCGTCGCTGTCGGCGCAGCCGCCGTCGTTGCGGAAGCCGGCGGTGGAGTTGTTCAGGCCCGGCGCGGTGCCGCTGCCTTCGAAATAGTTGGCGCCGCCGAACCCGACCAGGTCGAGGATCAGCGCTTCCTGCGCGGGGGAGCAGGGATTGCTGCCGCCGTTGCAGCCCAGGCCGGCGGTGGAGTCGACCAGCGCGGCCTTGCCGGAACTGCCCGACATGTTGATGGTGCCGGAGGCCTCGGCCGCGGGCAGCGGGTCGCCGGTGCTGCCGCCGGCCAGCGCGACCAGGTAGTACCGGCCCGGCTCGATCGTGTCGGCCGGCAGCACCACGATCTGCGAGGCGCCGGCGCCGAAGTTGCCGGTGCCGGTGGCGCTGGCGTATTGCAGGGACTTGCCGGACAGCGACACCGCCTCGGCGCCGCGGTTGAACAGTTCGACATAGTCGTTGGTGAAGGTGGCGCCGCTGTTGCCGCCGCCGCCGTAGACCTGGCTGATGACGACCTGGGCCTGGACGGCACCGATGCCGCACGACAGAAGCAAGGCCAGCCCGAGCTGGCGACAGATACCGCGCATGGTGGTACTCCCCTGGAAAGAATGTGCTCGATCCGGCGCCCCCCGGCCGCCCGATTGTGCCCGGAACCGATGTCGGTTGCATGACGCCGCCGGCGGGGCCGCCGCGGCGATTGGGTTAATCTGCGCGGATGACCGACCAGCGCAACGAACGACCGCTCGAGGCGGGCATCCACACCGACCTGAACGGGCAACTGACCTACGCCGGCTATCTGCGCCTGGACCGGCTGCTGTCGGCGCAGCAGCCGCTGTCGGAGCCGCCGCACCACGACGAGATGCTGTTCATCGTCCAGCACCAGGTCTCGGAGCTGTGGATCAAGCTGATGATCCATGAGCTCTCGGCGGCGATCGCCCACCTCCGGCGCGACGAGGTCTGGCGCTGCCGCAAGGTGCTGGCGCGCTGCAAGCAGGTGCTGCGGCAGCTGACGGAGCAGTGGTCGGTACTGGAAACGCTCACCCCGGCCGAGTACCTGGAGTTCCGGGAGATCCTGGGGCCGTCGTCGGGATTCCAGTCGCTGCAGTACCGCAGCATGGAGTTCCTGTTGGGCAACAAGAACGCGGCCATGCTGCGGGTGTTCGCCCATGATCCCGAGGGGCAGGCGGCGCTGCGCGAGACGCTGGAGGCGCCGAGCCTCTACGACGAGTTCCTGTGCTACCTCGCACGCTGGGGGCATGCCGTGCCGCAACGGCACCTGCAGCGCGACTGGCGCCAGCCGCACGCGCTGGACCGGGACCTGCTGCCGGTGCTCGGCGCCATCTACGAGGACACCGACCGCTACTGGCGCGAATACGCCCTGAGCGAGGACCTGGTGGACGTGGAGACCCAGTTCCAGCTGTGGCGCTTCCGCCACATGCGCACGGTGATGCGGATCATCGGCTTCAAGCGCGGCACCGGCGGCTCCAGCGGCGTGGGTTTCCTCAAGCAGGCGCTGGAGCTGACCTTCTTTCCGGAACTGTTCGAGGTGCGCACCCACATCGGAGCGCCGCGGGAAGACGGCGCCTGACGCGGGCACCGCAGCCGTCGTAGAGCCGAGCTTGCTCGGCTGCGCGGGCTCCGGAGCCGGGGGAGCAGCGGAGCAAGCTCCGCTCTACGGGGCGCGAAGCGGCCATGGCGGGGTTCCGGGCTGCTAGGATGCGGCGGTTCATCCTACAGACAGGAGCCTGCGCATGAGCCAGCCCAACCCGGAGACCGGGGCAGCGTCACGCAACATGGTCACCCGATTCCTCGATGCGGTGGAGCGCGTCGGCAACAAGCTGCCGGATCCGGCGATGCTGTTCCTGATCCTGATGGTGGTGGTGTGGGTGGTCTCGGCGCTGCTGGCCAACGTGAGCTTCGCCGAGGTCGATCCGCGCAGCGGCGATCCGATCCAGATCCGCAACATGCTCGGCGGCGCCGCCTTCACCGAGTTCATGGCGCAGATGGTGCGCACCTTCGTCAACTTCGCGCCGCTGGGCGTGGTGCTGGTGGCGATGCTGGGCCTGGGCGTGGCCGAGCACACCGGCTTCATCAGCGCGGCGCTGCGCGCGATCCTGTCGTTCACGCCGAAGATGCTGCTGACTCCGGTGCTGATCGCGGTCGGCGTGCTCAGCCACGTCGCGGTCGACGCCGGCTACGTGCTGGTGATTCCGCTCGGTGCGGTGATCTTCTACGCCGCCGGGCGCCACCCGCTGGCGGGCATCGCGGCGGCGTTCGCGGGCGTGTCGGGCGGCTTCTCCGCGACGCTGTTCGTCCCATCGAGCCTGGACCCGCTGCTGGCCGGCCTGAGCCAGGAGGCGGCGCGGATCATCGATCCGGCGGTGGTCGTCAATCCGCTGAACAACTATTTCTTCACCACGGCGTCGACCTTCCTCGTGGTCGGGATCGGCTGGTTCCTGACCGACAAGGTGATCGAGCCGCGCCTGCGCGGCACCGAGGTCGACGGCGAGGTCAGCGAGTTCCAGACCATGGAGGCGCTCGAGCCGCGCGAGCGCAAGGGCCTGCTGCTGGCGGTGCTCGGGATGCTGGCGGCGGTGGCGGTGTTCGCGCTGTCGATGATGCCGGAGACCTCGGCGTGGCGCGCGCCAGCCGAGGCGGTGCCGCCGGGCGGGCACCCGCTGCTGGTCGCCGCGGCGCCGGTGATGCAGTCGATCGTGCCGCTGATCTTCATCTTCTTCCTGATCCCGGGCGTCATCTACGGTTACGTCGCCGGCACGGTCAAGGGCCACCGCGACGTCATCCAGGGCATGAGCAAGGCGATGGGCAGCATGGCGTACTACATCGTCATGGCGTTCTTCGCCGCGCAGTTCATCTACGCCTTCGGGCAGAGCAACCTGGGCGCGTTGATGGCGATCAAGGGCGCGGCCTGGCTGCAGGCGATGAACTTCCCGATGGGCGTGACCCTGGTCGGCATCGTGCTGTTGTCCGGCTTCGTCAATCTGATGGTCGGTTCGGCCTCGGCCAAGTGGGCGCTGATCGGCGCGATCATGGTGCCGATGCTGATGCAGCTGGGGGTCTCGCCGGACCTGACCCAGGCCGCCTACCGCGTCGGCGACTCCAGCACCAACATCATCACCCCGCTGCTGCCGTACTTCCCGCTGGTGGTGGTGTTCTGCCAGCGCTACGTGAAGTCCAGCGGCATCGGCACCCTGCTGGCGCTGATGCTGCCGTTCTCGATCACCCTGCTGGTGGTGTGGACCGCGTTCCTGATCGGCTTCTGGGCGCTGGGCATCCCGCTGGGCGTCGGCGCGAGCTACGGATACGGGGCCGGCTGATCCGTCGTTGCCCGGGGTCCGGGTACCGGCATTCCGTTTCCGCGCCCGCCGACCCGCAAGGTCGGCGGGCGTCCCCTGCGCCTGGCGGTGGAAACGGTATCGGGCCAGGACATTCGTCATCGCGGCGGGGTGCGGCCCGCCCACTGGCTGCGGGCGGGCGGCGGCGGCATGGGTGTCCGCCGTCGTCGGGCCCGTGGGAGCGCCACACGCGGAGTGGTCGGGCAGTGGCGCGGCACTCCACCTCGGCGGGTCGATGAGCGGACGACCTGCGTCCGCCCGGGCGGGCGGGCGCGTGGGCACCCGCGGTCACGGCGGGCGCCGGAACTGCCGCGACGCGGACTACCGCATCGGGGTCACGCGGCGACGCCGCGGCTCGCGGTCACGTGCGTCCGCCGGCCAGGCCCTTGAGCCAGCGCGAGAGCAGCAGCAGGAGCACGCCGGGGCCCGCGGTCCACAGGAAGATCGACAGGAACATGGACGGCATCTGCGGCAGCGACTCGCGATCGAACTGCCCGGCGATCAGCCCCGCGAACAGGTTGCCCAGCGAGATCGAGATGAACCACAGGCCCATCATCTGGCCGAGGAACTTGCGCGGCGCCAGCTTGGTGACCGCGGACAGCCCGACCGGGCTCAGGCACAGCTCGCCGGTGGTGTGCAGCAGGTAGGTCAGCACCAGCCACAGCGGCAGCACCTGCTCGCCGCTGGCGGCGAGGGTGGCGGCGAAGGCCATCACCGCGAAGCCGAGCCCGAGCGAGATCAGGCCGAGCGCGAACTTGAACGGGACCGACGGATTGAGGTTGCGCGCGCCGAGCCGGATCCAGATCGCGGCGAACACCGGCGCCAGCAGGATGATGAAGATCGGGTTGACCGACTGCAGGAACGACGCCGGCATTTCCCAGCCGAAGATCATGCGGTCGGTATAACGCTGGGCGAAGATGTTGAGCGAGGAGCCGGCCTGCTCGAACCCGGACCAGAACATCGCCGAGAAGATGAACAGGATCGCCAGCAGCCAGACCCTGCGCTTGTCCTGCGCGTCGACGCGGCCGAACAGCAGGATGTAGGCGAAGTACACCACCGCGATGCCGATGATCACGGCGGCGGCGCTGCGCGCGACCAGCAGCGGATCGATCGCCACCACGCCGGTGAAGACCGCGATCGCCATCGCCGCCATCGCCGCGACCGCGATCCAGAATCCGCGCCACTCGTTGCGCAGCCGCGGCGCGTCGGCCGGGTCGTCGAAGTCCCGGATCGGTCGGGCGCCGGCGTCGCCGAGCTTGCTCTGCTGGAGGCGGTACTGGATCACGCCGGCCACCATGCCGACGCCGGCGGCGGCGAAGCCGTAGTGCCAGTTCCAGCCCTCGCCCAGCGCGCCCACGACGAACGGGCCGAGGAACGCGCCCAGGTTGATGCCCATGTAGAACAGCGAGAAGCCGGCGTCGCGGCGCGCCCCGCCTTCCGGATACAGCTCGCCGACGATGCTCGAGGCGTTGGGCTTGAGCAGGCCGGTGCCGATCACGATCAGGAACAGGCCCAGGTAGAAGAACGGCAGGTTCGGCACCGCGAGGCTGAAGTGGCCCAGCGCGATGATGATGCCGCCGTACCAGACCGCCTTCTGCTGGCCGATCAGCCGGTCGGCGACCCAGCCGCCCGGCACCGACAGCAGGTACACGCCCGCGGTGTAGAGGCCGTAGACCGCGCCGGCGTGCTGTTCGGAGAACCCGAGCCCGCCGGCCTCGACCGCGGCGACCATGAACAGGAACAGGATCGCCCGCATCCCGTAGTAGGAGAAGCGTTCCCACATCTCCAGGAAGAACAGGGTGTAGAGGCCGGGCGGGTGCTTCGCCTGGGTGGCAGCGGGCTGGTTCATGGGATGGACTTCCGGATGGACAAACCCGGGCACCATGGCCTCCGCGATTGTTCCACGTCAATAGCGGGGCGGGATCCGTGGACGGGAACGGCGCCGGTTGCCGCGGCCGCGGCGGGGCGGGTGGTCGCTACGGGCGCGACGCCAGGTCCAGCTTGGTCAGCAGCCGGTCGAGCATGATCCGTTCGCCCTCGTCCAGCTGCGCCAGCAGGTCGCGCTCGTAGCCCAGCGCCAGCGGCACCACCTCGTCGTAGACGCGGTAGCCGGCCTCGCTCAGCTGCAGCACCGAGCGGCGGCGATCGCTGCCGTGCATCTCGCGCTCGACCAGGCCGCGCTTGAGCAGCCGCGCCACCGCCCGGCTCACCGCCACCTTGTCCATCGCCGTGCGGTCGGCGACGCCGTTGGCCGACAGCTCCGGATAGCGGCCCAGCACCGCGATCACCCGCCACTCGGTGATGCCGATGCCGAAGCGTTCGGCGTAGGCGTTGGCGATGGTCTGGCTGACGTGGTTGGAGAGCACGCTCAGCCGGTAGGGCAGGAAGCGCTCGAGTTCCAGCACTTCATGCGCGGCGGTGCGGTCCTGGGGAGGCGCGGGGTCGTGGGCCATGCTGCGTTGCACCTTGCAAATGGTTGCAGTTGAAACTATAAAGTGGGTTCATCAATCGCAAGGCGCACTGTAGCGCGCCGCGCCCGCACAGCAGGAGTCGACCATGAGCGCCCAACCCCACGCGCATCCCCAGGGCCCCAACCTCGGCATGCAGGTGACCACCTTCGAGAATCCGATGGGCATCGACGGCTTCGAGTTCGTCGAGTTCGCCGCCCCCGCGGGACAGGGGACGATGCTGCACGACTACTTCCGGAAGATGGGCTTCACCGCGGTGCTGAAGCACAAGTCGCGGGCGATCACCGTCTACCGCCAGGGCGGGGTGAACTTCCTGGTCAACGAGGACCCGGACTCGTTCGCCGCCGATTTCGCCGCCGCGCACGGCCCCAGCGCCTGCGGCTTCGCGATCCGCTTCGGCAAGCCCGCGGCGGAGGTGTTCGAGAAGGTGCTCGGAAACGGCGGCGAGGCCGTGGACGGCAAGGAGTCCACCAAGGCCGTCGACGTGCCGGTGGTCAAGGGCATCGGCGACTGCATGCTGTACCTGGTCGACCGCTACGGCGACAAGGGCTCGGTCTACGACGATTTCGCCCCGGTCGAGGGCGCGGACCAGGACCCGGCCGGGTTCGGCCTGACCTTCATCGACCACCTGACCCACAACCTGTACCAGGGCAACATGCAGAAGTGGTCGGACTACTACGAGCGGCTGTTCAACTTCCGCGAGATCCGCTACTTCGACATCAAGGGCGCCAAGACCGGGCTGGTCTCGAAGGCGATGACCGCGCCGGACGGCGTGGTGCGCATCCCGCTCAACGAGTCCAGCGATCCGAAGTCGCAGATCAACGAATACCTCGACGCGTACAAGGGCGAGGGCATCCAGCACATCGCCTGCTTCACCGACGACATCTACGCCACGGTGGAGCGGATGCGCGCGGCCGGCGTCGAGTTCCTGGATACGCCCGACACCTACTTCGAGGTGATCGACCAGCGCATCCCGGATCACGGCGAGGACGTGCCGCGGCTGGCGAGGAACAAGATCCTGATCGATGCCGATCCCGAGACCAAGCAGCGCAAGCTGCTGCAGATCTTCACCCAGAACGCGATCGGCCCGATCTTCTTCGAGATCATCCAGCGCAAGGGCAACGAGGGCTTCGGCGAGGGCAATTTCCAGGCCCTGTTCGAGAGCATCGAACGCGACCAGATCAAGCGCGGCGTGCTTTAGAGTCTTCTTCCCCTGGAGAGGCTGGCTCCGAGCTTCTGAGCCCCTCTCCCTCCGGGAGAGGGGTTGGGGTGAGGGTACGGCGAAGTGACGACAGTCAAACCACCGCTACCGACCAGAACCCTCGACAGCGCACGCCGCCTGCGCCGCGAAACGACGGACGCCGAACGAAAACTTTGGAGGCATCTGCGAGCGGGTCAACTGGACGGCCTGAAGTTCCGCCGCCAGCATCCCATCCCACCCTACATCGCCGACTTCTGCTGCATCGAGGAAAAGCTGATTGTCGAACTGGATGGCTCACAGCACACCGTGGACGTCGATGCTGCCAGAACGCGCCATCTCGAAGCGCAAGGCTGGCGACTGCTCCGGTTCTGGGACAACGATGTGCTGAGCAATTCCGATGCGGCGCTCGAAGCGATCTGGAACAGTGTCGGGCGCCGTACCCTCACCCCAACCCCTCTCCCAAAGGGAGAGGGGCTTTAAAGACCAGGCTGCCATGTCCTCTTCGACTTCCAATCCCGCGAACTACATGTCCGGCTTCGGCAACGAGTTCGCCACCGAGGCCGAGCCCGGGACCCTGCCGGTCGGGCAGAACTCGCCGCAGAAGGTCGCGCACGGGCTCTACGCCGAGCAGCTGAGCGGCACCGCGTTCACCGCGCCGCGCGGCCAGAACCGCCGCAGCTGGCTCTACCGGATCCGGCCGGCGCTGACGCACGGCGGCTTCACGCCGTTCGCGCAGCCGCGCCTGCACGACGATTTCGTCCACGGGCCGGTCTCCCCGGACCAGATGCGCTGGAGCCCGTTGCCGGTTCCGGAGGCGCCGGTCGATTTCATCGACGGGCTGTTCACCATGGGCGGCAACGGCTACGCCGGCGCGCAGCAGGGCGTCGGCATCCACGTCTATGCGGCCAATGCCTCGATGGCCGGGCGCTTCTTCTACAGCGCCGACGGCGAGCTGCTGATCGTGCCGCAGCAAGGGCGGCTGCACATCGCCACCGAACTCGGCCTGCTCGAGGTCGAGCCGCAGGAGATCGCGGTGGTCCCGCGCGGCATCCGCTTCCGGGTCGAACTGCCGGACGGGCTGTCGCGCGGCTACGTGTGCGAGAACTTCGGCGCGCAGCTGCGATTGCCGGACCTGGGCCCGATCGGCGCCAACGGCCTGGCCAATCCGCGCGATTTCCTCGCGCCTTGCGCCGCCTACGAGGATGCCCAGGGCGATTTCGAACTGATCGCCAAGTTCCAGGGCCATTTGTGGCGCGCCGACATCGACCATTCGCCGCTGGACGTGGTCGGCTGGCACGGCAACTACGCGCCCTACAAGTACGACCTGCGCCGCTTCAACGCGATCGGCTCGATCAGCTTCGACCATCCCGACCCGAGCATTTTCACCGTGCTCACCGCGCCCAGCGACACGCCGGGCACGGCCAATATGGATTTCGCGATCTTCCCGCCGCGCTGGCTGGTGGCGCAGCACACCTTCCGGCCGCCATGGTTCCATCGCAACGTCGCCAGCGAGTTCATGGGGCTGGTGCACGGCGCCTACGACGCCAAGGCGGAAGGCTTCGCCCCGGGCGGCTGCTCGCTGCACAACTGCATGAGCGGGCACGGGCCGGACGCGGCGACCTTCGAGAAGGCGTCGAACGCCGACCTGTCGAAGCCGGACGTGATCGCCGACACCATGGCCTTCATGTTCGAGACCCGCGCGGTGATCCGGCCGACGCAGCAGGCGATCGACGCCGGCCACCGGCAGCGCGACTACCAGGACTGCTGGGCCGGGCTGAAGAGGCATTTCCGGCGGCGCTAGGTAGGCCGCTTCGTTGCAGCCAGGCGGGTCGCCACGGGCGACGTGGATGGCGTGCTTCACAAAAGCGATTGCCTCGGATCGACGGATAAGGATCAAGAGACGAAAGGCGCCAGATCGTCTCTGCACTCCGCGTCGGTCCGCGGCAAAGCGTCCTTGTGCGGGTGGCCGACAGCCGATGCAGCCGAGCGGCCTACGATCGCGTACGCTTGCCGCCATGACCCCTCAGGAGCCATGCCGATGAAGCCGTCGATCCTGTTCGCCGCCGCGTTCGCGCTCGCGCTGTCCGCCTGCCAGGAGCGTCCGCAAGACGCGGCCGCGGACCCCGCTGCCGCCGGCGATGCCATGGAAGACCCCGCCGCGCCGCCGCCGCTCGACCAGCCGGAGGAGGACGTACCGCCGGCGACCGCGGCCGATGCCGCTGCAGCGACCGGATCGATGCCGGCCGAAGGCGCGATCACCTTCGGGGGCTTCGGCCCGGCCGCGTTCGGCGCCGACCAGGAGCAGGTGCGCATGGCCTGGGGCAAGGACCTGGGCGACGCCCAGCCGTCGGAGCCGGGCGGTTGCTACTACCTGATGCCGCAGCCGCAGCCGTCCGACGGCTACCGCCTCGCCTTCATGATCGAGGGCGACCGCTTCTCCCGCATCGACGTGCGCGCCGGCGACATCGTCGCGCCGGGCGGCGGCCGTGTGGGCATGAGCGCCGACGAGATCGAGGCCCTGTATCCCGGCCGGGTCGAACGGCGGCCGCACAAGTACGTCGAGGGTGCGTGGTATCTGCGCATTCCCGACGAGGCGGGCGGCGAGGGCGTGCTGCTGTTCGCCACCGACGAGCACGGCCGCGTCACCGAGTGGCGCGTCGGCGTGCCGCCGCAGGTGGACTACGTCGAAGGGTGCTCTTAAGAGCGAGACACGAGGAGTGGGAAACGAGAGAAGAGCCGTGGTTCGCACTCGTTCCTTCCTCTCGTCTCCGCTTCAGCCCTGGAATCGTGGCGGGCTCGCGACGAGGTGGACTATGCCGAGGCCCGTTCTCGAGGACCAGAAACGGGAAACGAGGAGTGAAAAAGGGAGCGGAGCAACCGCCTTCGATCGTTCCTCGTTCCTGCCTTTCAGCTAAAGGAGTTCGGCGATGGTGATCGAGTCGATCGGCTGGTTCGTGCTGGGCCTGGCGCTGCTCGCGCTCGGTGGCGATTCGATCGTCAAGGGCACGTCGGGCCTGGCCCGGCGCCTGGGCGTGTCGCCGTTCGTCGCCGGCCTGCTGCTGCTGGCCTTCGCCACCTCGCTGCCGGAGCTTGCGGTCAACGCGCGGGCGTTCGCGATCGGCGAATCGCAGCTGGCGCTGGGCAACGTGGTGGGCAGCAACATCGCCAACTTCGGCCTGACCCTGGGGCTGGCGGCGCTGGCCGCACCGCTGGCGCTGCGGATGCGGCTGCTGGCACCGATGCTGGTGCTGCTGGCGGCGGCGACGCTGGCGACGATCGCGTTCGGCCTCGACGGCCGCATCGGCCGCGTCGAAGGCGCGGGGCTGCTGCTGGGTTTCGCCGCGATGCTCGGCTTCCTGCTGGCGCGTGCGCGGCGCGAGGACGCGGGGGTGCGCGACGAGATCGCCGGCTACGTGGCAGCGCGTCCGCTGCTCGGTCTCAACCTGGTCCGGATCGCGGTGGCCGCGGCGCTGCTGTATTTCGGCGCCGGGTACGTCGTGCAGGGCGGCCTCGGGCTGGGTGCGGCCTGGGGCTTGTCGCCGCTGCTGGTCGGGCTGCTGCCGGTGGCGATCGGCACCGCGCTGCCGGAAGCGGCCGCGGCCGTCATGGCCGCGCGGCGCGGGCGCGGCGACATGGTCGCCGGGCACGTGCTCGGCTCCAGCCTGTTCAACCTGCTGGTGGTGGTCGGCGGCATGGCCGCGCTGCGGCCGCAGCCGCTGCCCGCTTCCTTCGTGCGGCTGGAACTGCCGGTGGCGATCGCGTTCGTGCTGGCCCTGTACCCGATGCTGCGCGGCGACCTGCGGATCAGCCGGCTCGAAGGCGGGATCCTCGTCGCCGCGTTCGCGGCATGGGTGGCGTTCGAACTGCTGCTGATCTGAGACGACACGCCCCGAGACCCCCACCCCGTAGAGCGGAGCTTGCTCCGCTGCGCGGGCTCCGGAGCCGGAAGCAGCGGAGCAAGCTCCGCTCTACGGAGGGGGTGGGTCGTCGCGGTCGGCGGTCGGCGGCCGCGGATCCTTCTCCGCCAGCGACAGCGCCGCCTTGGCCATCAGGTGGGCGCTGATCGGCGCGGTGATGAACAGGAAGCCGGTGATCAGCAGCTCGCGCAGGCCGAGACCGTCGCCGATCGTCGCGTGGTGGCCGATCGACGCGACCAGGATGCAGCCCACGCCCAGCGTGGTGGCCTTGGTCGGGCCGTGCAGGCGCTTGAAGAACTCCGACAGCTTGAGCAGGCCGATCGAGCCGACCAGCACGAAGAACGTGCCCACCGCCAGCAGCAGCACCAGCAGGATTTCGAACGCGGCGCTCATTCGACGATGTCCCGGCGCAACACGTACTTGCTCAGCATCACCGTGCTGACGAAGCCGAGCATGGCGATGATCAGCGCGGCCTCGAAGTAGATCGAAGAATCCAGGTGCATGCCGAACAGGATCAGCAGGGCGATCGTGTTCACGTACAGGGTGTCCAGCGCCAGGATCCGGTCCGGCACGCTGGGCCCGCGCAGCAGGCGCCACAGGCTCATCAGCATCGCCAGGCCGACGGCGTACAGCGCCATGGCGACGGCGGTCTCGATCACGGGAAGATCTCCTTCAGTGCGGCCTCGTAGCGCGTCTTGATGGTGTCGATCACATCGTCGGCGTCCTTGAGGTTGAAGCAGTGCACCAGCAGATGGCGGCGGTCGTCGCTCAGTTCCGCCGACACCGTGCCCGGCGTCAGGGTGATGATGCTGGCGAGCACGGTGGTGCCGTGGATGTTGCCGAGATCCAGCGGCACCTGCACGAAGCCGGGCGTGATCGCGCTTTCGGGGCCGAGGATCAGCCGCGCGACCTCGATGTTGGAGCGCACGATGTCGACGAACACGATGCCGCACAGCCGCAGCGCCACCAGCACCCGGCCGATGTGCGCGCGCTCGGGCTTGAGCATGTCGGCGAACAGCGGCAACGCGACCGCGAGCACCAGGCCGAGGACCAGCTGCCCGGGGCCGAAATCGGACACCAGCAGCAGCCACAGCACCAGGACCGCGATGCTCAGCGGCAGCGACGGCAGGAAGCGTCTCATGGCGACGGCGCCCTCCTTTGCGGAGCGGTGCCGCGCACCTGCTGCATGTAGTCGGCGGGCGCCAGCACCTGTTCGGCGGCGGCCTGGGTGTAGCGCAGCGCCGGGCCGGAGGCGAGCATCAGCGCGACGCCATAGCCGAGCAACAGCGTCACGGCGATCCGCTGCGGCGCCCGCGGCGGCTGCGGCGCGGCCGCCGCATCGGCGAACGATCCGGCGCGCCAGACCAACTGGCTGCCCGACCGCGCCAGCGCCAGGATCGCCAGCAGGCTGGTGACCAGCACGGTGCTCCACACCCACGCCATCCCGGTCTCCGGCACCGCCGCCAGCAGCATGAACTTGCCGATGAAGCCCGGCAGCGGCGGCAGCCCGCTGACCGACACCGCCGCGACCAGGAACAGCAGGCCGAGCGCGGTCTTGTGCCCGAGCGGCGCGGCGAGGTCGAGGCGATCGCCGGCCTTGCCGCGCTGGCGGCGGATCATGTCGGCGATCAGGAACAGCGCCGCGACCGCGAACGTGCTCTGCACCAGGTAGTACAGCCCGGCCGACACCGTCTCCGGCGTGCCCAGGGAGAAGGCGATGAACAGCGTCGCCGCCGAGGCGATCACCAGCCAGGCGGCCTGCGCACGCAGCGTCGGCGAGGCCAGCGCGCCCAGCGACGCCAGCACCAGGGTGGCGATGCCGGCCGGCAGCAGCCAGTCCCAGGCCCATCCGGCCAGCGCCCCCGCCTCGCTGCCGAACACCAGCGCGTACACGCGCAGCACCGCGTATGCGCCGACCTTGGTCATCACCGTGAACAGCGCGGCGACCGCGGCCGGCGCGCGCGCGTAGGTCTCCGGCAGCCACAGGTACAGCGGCAGCAGCGCGGCCTTGGCGCAGAACACCACCAGCAGGATGCCGGACGCCGCCTGGATCAGCGCGGCGTCGCCGGGATCGGCCTCGGCCACGCGCAGCGCCATTTCCGCCATGTTGAGCGTCCCGGTCAGGCCGTAGAGCAGGCCGAGCGCGACCAGGAACAGGGTCGAGGCGGTGATGTTGAACGCGACGTAGTGCAGCCCGGCGCTCATCCGCGGCCCGCGGCCGCCGCTGAGCATCAGTCCGTAGGAGGCGATCAGCAGCACCTCGAAGAACACGAACAGGTTGAACAGGTCGCCGGTCAGGAAGGCGCCGTTGAGCCCGGCCAGCTGCAGCTGGAACAGCGCGTGGAAATGCAGCGCGCGACGGTCCCAGCCGGCGCCGGCGTACAGCAGGCAGGGGATCGCGAGCAGGGCGGTGGTCAGCAGCATCAGCGCGCCGAGCCGGTCCACCGTCAGCGCGATTCCCAGCCGCGCCGGCCAGTCGCCGAGCAGGTAGACCAGCACCTCGCCCTGGCCGGCCTGCCGCGCCAGCAGGATCGCGACCGCCAGCAGCGCCCCCGTCGACAGCCACGCCACCAGCCGCTGCGCGGCGATGCTCCGGCGCGGGACCAGCAGCGCCAGCGCGGCGGCCAGCAGCGGCAGCAGCACCGGGAGGACCGGCAGGTGGTTCATCGCTCCGCCTCCCCCGCTTCCGGCTCGTGGCCGTCGACGTGGTCGCTGCGGTTGTCGGTGCGGCTGCGCATGGCCACGACGATCACGACCGCGGTCATCGCGAAGGCGATCACGATCGCGGTCAGCACCAGTGCCTGCGGCAGCGGGTCGCTGTAGTTGGCCAGCGTCCCCGCCACGCCCTCGCGCAGCACCGGTGGCTTGCCGATCACCGGGCGCCCGGAGACGAAGATCAGCAGGTTGGTGGCGTAGGACAGCAGGGTCAGGCCGAGGATGACGTCGAAGCTGCGCGCGCGCAGCAGCAGGTAGACGCCGCACGCGGTCAGTACGCCGATGCCGCTGGCCAATGCGAACTCCATCATGGCGTCCGAAACTCCGCTGTGCATGTCATGGCGCGGCGCTCGTCCTTGCCGGCGGTGCGTGCTTGGATTTCGCCGTGCCCATCATCGACAGGATCAGCATGGCGCCGCCGAAGACCACCAGGTAGACGCCGATGTCGAAACCGAGCGCGCTGGCCAGCGGCACCTCGCCGATCAGCGGCAGGTGCGGGTCGGCATGGCCGCTGGTGAGGAACGGCGCGTCGAACAGCATCGACGCGACGCCGGTGCCCACGGCCGCCAGCAGACCGACGCCGATGCAGCGCGCGTAGTCGAACCCCAGCCGTTGCTGCACGTACGCCGAACCCTGGATCACGTACTGCAGCAGCAGCGGGATCGCCAGCACCAGGCCGGCGATGAACCCGCCGCCGGGCTGGTTGTGGCCGCGCAGGAACAGGTACACCGACACCGCCAGCGCCAACGGGAACAGCAAGTGGCTGAGCTGCGCCGGCATCGGCAGCGCGACCGGATCGCCGGGGATGACCTCGTCCACCGTCAGCCGCGTGCGCCGCAGCAGCGCATGCACCACCAGGCCGGCGATGCCGAACACCGTGATCTCGCCCAGCGTATCGAAGCCGCGGAAGTCCACCAGGATCACGTTGACCACGTTGCTGCCCCAGGCCTCGGGCAGCGAGCGCGCCAGCAGCTCGCCGGCGATGGTCTGCGTGGGGCGGGTGATCACCGCGTACACCAGCGCGGTGACGCCGAGCCCCGCCGCCGCCGCGATCGCGATGTCGCGCCAGCGCCGCAGCCCCGAGCGCCCGCGCGGCGATGCCTTGGGCAGGTAGTTCAGCGCCAGCAGCATCAACGCGATCGTCACCAGTTCCACCAGCAGCTGCGTCAAT
This sequence comes from Luteimonas sp. R10, assembly GCF_045689605.1. Lineage (GTDB taxonomy): Bacteria > Pseudomonadota > Gammaproteobacteria > Xanthomonadales > Xanthomonadaceae > Luteimonas. Next base: position 4,190,609 of record NZ_CP141262.1, on the reverse strand, counting down.
GCCAGGTCCGGCGCCGACAGGAACACGAACACCAGGCTCACCGCCAGCCCGACCGCACCGATCACGATCAGCGCCAGCAGCCGCTGCCGGTGCAGCGCCACGGTGGCGATCGCCGCCACCGCCATCACCAGCCACAACAGCCAGCCCAGCGCCGGCATCGGCTGGCCGCCGGCGCTGCCCTGCAACGGTGCGCCCGGCGCCCCGGTCAGCAGCGCGGTCGCGAACGGCGCGGCCGCCAGCACCAGCGTCGCCAGCACCATCAGCAGGAGGTAGCGCTGCAGGCTGCCGTTGGCGATGGCGGAGGTGAAGCGCCAGGCCAGCATCAGCAGCGCCTTGACGTTGATCCGGAACAGGCGCTGCCCGAGCGAGCGCCGCATGGTCGCGTGGAGGTCGAACAGCCGGCGCAGGCCGAAGTACAGCGCCACGCCGAACACCATGCTGCCGATGCTCATCATCAGCGGCAGGTTGAATCCGTGCCAGATCGACAGGCTGTACGCGGGCAGCGCATCGCCGAGCACGCCACGCGCCGCGGTCGCCAGCACCGGCGCGACCGTCCACGCCGGCACGATACCCACCGCCAGGCAGATCACCACCAGGACCTCCACCGGGATCTTCATCCAGCGCGGCGGCTCGTGGACCTCGCGGTCGACCGCGCGCGGGCCGTCGCCGAAGAACGTGTCGTGCACGAAGCGCAGGCTGTAAGCGACGCCGAACACGCCGGCCAGGAACGCCACGAGCGACAGTCCGAGGCGCATCGCGTCGTGGCCGCTGATCTCCAGCGCCTCGGCGAAGAACATTTCCTTCGACAGGAAGCCGTTGAGCAGGGGGATGCCGGCCATCGCCAGCGAGGCGATGATCGCCAGCGCACTGGTGAACGGCAGCAGCCTGCGCAGCCCGCCGAGGCGGCGCATGTCGCGGGTGCCGGCCTCGTGGTCGATGATGCCGGCGGCCATGAACAGCGACGCCTTGAACACCGCGTGGTTGAGGATGTGGAACACGCCGGCGACCACCGCCATCGGCGTCGACAGCCCGAACAGCAGGGTGATCAGGCCCAGGTGCGAGATGGTCGAGTACGCCAGCAAGCCCTTGAGGTCGTGCTGGAAGATCGCGTTCCAGGCGCCGACCAGCAAGGTCGCCGCGCCGATGCCGCTGACGGTGTAGAAGAACAGGTCGGTGCCGGCCAGCGCAGGATGCAGCCGCGCCAGCAGGAACACGCCGGCCTTGACCATCGTCGCCGAGTGCAGGTAGGCCGAGACCGGCGTCGGCGCCGCCATCGCCTGCGGCAGCCAGAAATGCAGCGGGAACTGCGCGCTCTTGCTGAAGATGCCCAGCAGCACCAGGCCGAGCATCGGCGCGTACAGCGGATGGGCGCGGATCGCATCGCCCGAGGCCAGCACCACGTCGAGCTGGAAGCTGCCCACCATCTGCCCCAGCAGCAGCACGCCGCCGAGCAGCGCCAGGCCGCCGCCGCCGGTGATCGCCAGCGCCATGCGCGCGCCCTCGCGGGCGTCCTTGCGCTGGGTCCAGTAGCCGATCAGCAGGAACGAACTGATCGAGGTCAGCTCCCAGAACACCACCAGCAACAACAGGTTGCCGGCCAGCACCATGCCCAGCATCGCGCCCATGAACAGCAGCAGGTAGGCGAAGAAGCGCGGCGCGCAGTCGCTGCTGCTGAGGTAGTAGCGCGCGTACATCACGATCAGCGCGCCGATGCCGAGGATCAGCCCGGCGAACATCCATGCGAGCCCGTCCAGGCGCAGGTCGAACAGCAGGCCGGCCTGCGGGATCCAGGCGTGGCTGGCCTGCGGGATCTCGCCGGCCATCACCGCCGGCGTCAGCCACGCCAGGACCGCCAGCCCGAGCAGCGGCGCCGACGCAGCCAGCCATGCGGTCACCGCGCGCGGCACGTCGCGCAGGACCGCGACCACCAGTGCCAGCGCGAACGGCAGGGCCAGCAAGAGTTCGAGCATCGGTCTCCTTTCTGGGGCGTCGGCTGCGCCGTGGGGACGCGCAGGGAGGACGATTCTAGCAGGCGGCTTCGCACCGCCGGTCCGGCGCGCGCCGGGGATCGGGTTGGAAACTGGGGATCGGGAATCGAGCTTGGGGAGCCGGAAGAGCAGCAGCTGTTCTTCGCCGTCATCCCGGCGCGCGAGCTGGGATCACTTTTTGATCTTGCGGTTGCCCTTGAGCAAAGGCGACAGCAATGGATCCCGGCTCGCGCTGGGATGGCGGGCCAGGCTGACGCGCTGTCCGGCCAGCTTTCCGGCGCGCCGCATCGCCTATGCTTGTGTCATGTCGATCCGGCCCGCCACATCCCGGCATGCCTTGTGCCCGCGCCCGTCGCGTTCCGCGCCATGAGCGCGGTGCGGCATGCCCTGGTGTTCGGCGGCAGCGGCCAGGTCGGCGCGGCGCTGATCGCGCGGCTGCGCGCGGCGGGCTGGGCCGTTGCCGCACTCTCGCGTACACCGCCGCCGACAGGGGACGACGGCCTGCACTGGCTGCGCGGGGAGTTCGCGGCCTTGCCCGAACTACCACGCGCCTGCGATGCGATTTTCAGCTGCGGCCCGCTCGACCTGTTCTCGTTCTGGTACGTGCAGGCGGACATCGCGTGCCCGCGCGTGGTCGCGTTCGGCTCGACCAGCATGCAGAGCAAGCACGCCGCCGCCGATCCCGACGAGCGGGCGCTGGCGCAGCGCCTGCGCGCGGCGGAAGCACGGGTCTTCGGGGCAGCCGCCGAACGCGGCGCGGCGGCCACGCTGCTGCGGCCGACGCTGATCTATGGCGCCGGCCGCGACCACAGCCTGTCCCGCATCGCCGCACTCGCCGCGCGAACCGGATTCTTCGTGCTGCCCCGCGGTACCCGCGGCCTGCGCCAGCCGGTGCACGTCGACGATCTTGCGGCGGCCGCGCTCGCGGCGATCGAATGCACGGCGAGCTTCGGCCGCGGCTATGCGCTGCCGGGCGGCGAAACGCTCCCGTACCGGGAGATGGTGGTGCGCACGCTCGCGGCGCTGCCGTCGAGGCCGCGTTTGATCGAACTGCCGTCGCCGTTGTTCCGGCTGGCGCTGCGGACCGCGCACGCCAGCGGCCGCCTGCGCGGCCTGCCCGCCGGCGCCGTCGCACGCATGCGCGAGGACCTGGTGTTCGATGCCGGGCCCGCGCGCCGCGACCTCGGCTATGCCCCGCGCGCGTTCGCGCCGCGCGCCGACATGTTCGCGTCCTCCGCCCCGTAGAGCGGAGCAAGCTCCGCTCTACGGGGGGCTGTCAGGCGGCCGGGCTGGCGTCGTTCACCGGCGTGCGCGCCTTGCGCAGCGTGCGCAGCGCGATCACCAGCACGCCGCCGAGCACCATGGCGCCGCCGATCCACAGCGCCGGCCCGGGCCGGTCGCCCCAGAACGCGATTCCCAACGCCACCGCGATCACCGGCGTGATCAGCAGGTAAGGCGTGACCTGCGCGACCGGGTGGCGCTGCACCAGCAGGTAGAACACGCCGTGGCCGAGCAGCGATGCGAACACCGCCGAATACAGCGCGCCGCCCCAGCCGATCCAGCTCGTCGCGCGCAGCTGGGCGAAGCTGCCGGGCTCGAACACTGCGCTGATCGCCAGCAGCGGCAGCAGGCCGATGATCGCGGTCCAGCCCTGCTGGCTGATCATGTCGATGCCGCGCAACCTGCGCATGAGCACCGTCCCCAGCGCCAGCAGCAGCGACGACACCAGCATCACCGCGAGCGCCGCCGGCGCCGCCAGCACCATCGGGTCGAATCCCAGCACCAGCACCCCGGCGAAACTGAGCGCGATCGCGAAGCCGGTGCGCCAGGCGAAGCGTTCGCCGAGCAGCCACCACGCCAGCAGCGCCGCCATCGGCACGTAGCTCTGCATCACGATCGCCGGGGACGACAGGTTGCCGGCCATGCGCAGCGCCAGGAAGCTGGTGCCGAAGTGCAGCACGCCGTTGACCAGCGCCACCGCCGCCAGCAGCGGCCACTGCGCGCGCGGCGGCGGTTTGACGAACCACACCAGCAATGCGGCCAGGAACGCCATGCGCACGCCGGTGAACAGGAACGGCGGAATCTCCCGCAGCGCGTAGGCGGAGACCAGGAAGTTCACCGCCCAGAACAGGCAGATCAGCAGGACCAGTGCGAGGTCGCGCCCGCCGAGTCCGCGCGCGCCGCCGCTCACGCCTTCACCAGCGCCAGCCCAGCCTGCGGTAGAGCTTGGACAGCACCCAGGCCGGACCGATCAGCAGGTACACCAGGTCGGTGAGGAAGCTCGGCTTCTTGCCTTCGATCTTGTGGCCGATGAACTGCGCGACCCAGGCGACCACGAACACCGCGATCGCCAGCACCAGCAATCCGCGCGTGCCGAGCGTCCGGTGCAGCCACCATGTCAGCGCGCCCAGCAGCAGGTAGGCGACCAGCATGCCGAGGCCGAGCGGGCGCGAGGCGCGGTAGTAGAACAGCCACGAGGCGAACATCGCCACGCCGGCCCAGATGCCGGGGCGGAAGAACGCGCCGCTGGTCGGGATGCACCACAGCAGCGCGATCACGCTCCACAGGATCGCCGGCACGGCGAACACGTGGATCGCCTGGTTGGTGGCGTTGCGGTGGTCGCCGGAGTAGCTGGCGAACCAGCGGTCGATCGGGCGTCCGGCGTGTTCTGCGGTCGAGGTCATGGGGCCTCCAGGTCGGTCGGCAGCGGCAATCCCGTTCGCCGAGCATATCGCGATCGCAGGCGTCCAGACCCGTCGAGGCGATCGCGCGAGCCGCCGCCCCTCGGCTCGGCGCGGCGGCCGCCGGGGCGTCGGCGCCCGGGGCTCAGTCGGGCTCGATGGCGGCCAGCCGCCGCAGCGCCTCGGCGTAGCGGGCGCGGGTGCGCTCGATCACTTCCGGCGGCAGATGGGGACCGGGCGCGGTCTTGTCCCACTGCTGCGTCTCCAGCCAGTCGCGCACGATCTGCTTGTCGTAGCTCGGCGGGCTGCTGCCGACCTGGTATTCGTCCGCCGGCCAGTAGCGCGAGGAGTCGGGCGTGAGCATCTCGTCCATTACGTACAGGCGGCCGTCGGCGTCGGTGCCGAACTCGAACTTGGTGTCGGCCAGCAGGATGCCGCGCTCGGCGGCGTAGCCGGCGGCGAAGCGGTACAGGCGCAGGGTGGCGTCGCGGATCTGCTCGGCCAGGTCGGCGCCGATCCGGCGCACGGCGGCGTCGAAGTCGATGTTCTCGTCGTGCTCGCCGACGGCCGCCTTGGTCGACGGGGTGAAGATCGGCTCGACCAGCTGCTCGGCCTGGCGCAGGCCGTCGGGCAGGCGGATGCCGCTGACGCAGCCGGTGCGCCGGTAGTCCTTCCAGCCGCTGCCGATCAGGTAACCGCGGGCGATCGCCTCCACCGGCACCGGGCGCAGCTTCTTCGTCACCATCGACCGCTGCACGTACGGCGCCGGATCGACGCCGGCCGGCAGCACAGAGGCGACGTCGATGCCGGTCAGGTGGTTGGGCATCAGGTGCGCGGTCTTGCCGAACCAGAAATTGCTGATCCGGCACAGCATCTCGCCCTTGCCCGGGATCGGGTCCGGCAGCACCACGTCGAACGCCGAAATGCGATCGGTGGCGACGATGAGCAGGTGGCCGCCGGTGGCGTCGGAACCGGCGCGGCCGCGCCCGCCCGGCGCCGGCCCGTCGCCGAGATCGAAGACGTCGCGCACCTTGCCGCGGTGGCGCAGGGTCAGGCCGGGCAGGTCGGCATCGAGCAGGGTCGTGGCCAAGGCGGTACCCAGACGGAATCGGGCCGGGCAGTGTAGTGCGGTTGCCGCCGGGGTGCATGTTCCGGCGCCGCGGGCGCTCGCGCCCGCCTTCGCGCCTCGCCGGCGGGGGTGGCTGACACTACACTAGGGCAATGAAACGCTGGTACGGAAAACTGCTCGGCTTCATCGCCGGCTGGCTGCTGATGCGCCACCCGGCCGGGGGGTTGATCGGCCTGCTGATCGGCCATGCCTTCGATGCCGACTGGCTGTTCCCGCGGCGCGCGGCGCCCTACCGGGTGCTCGGCGTCGGCGACGACGCCAGCCAGGCCGAGATCGACCAGGCCTACCGGCGGCTGATGGCGCAGTACCACCCGGACCGGCTGTCCGGCGCCGCGCCCGAGCTGCGCGCGCAGGCGGAAAAGAAAGCCCAGGAGATCAACGGCGCCTACGACCGGATCAAGGCGCTGCGCCGGAAGGCGGGGAACGAGTGAAGAGGAACATGCAACGAGAGTAGGCGCGTCACGCATTCCCCGCCTTGCCGTCCATCCGCTTCCGGAGCGCTTCCCCCATGCAGCCAGCCGTCATCGCCCCCTCCATCCTCTCCGCCGACTTCGCCCGCCTAGGCGAGGAAGTCGACGCCGTGCTCGCCGCCGGCGCCGACTGGGTGCACTTCGACGTGATGGACAACCACTACGTGCCCAACCTCACCATCGGTCCGCTGGTGTGCGAGGCGCTGCGCAAGCACGGCGTCAGTGCCCCGATCGACGTGCACCTGATGGTCGAGCCGGTGGACCGCATCGTGCCGGATTTCGCCCGCGCCGGCGCCAGCCTGGTCAGCTTCCACCCCGAGGCCAGCCGCCACGTGCATCGCACCATCCAGCTGATCAAGGGCGAAGGCTGCCAGGCCGGGCTGGTGCTGAACCCGGCGACGCCGGTGGACGTGCTCGACTACGTGCTCGAGGACCTGGACCTGGTGCTGCTGATGTCGGTCAATCCCGGCTTCGGCGGACAGGCGTTCATTCCGTCGGCGCTGGACAAGCTGCGCACCGTGCGCGAACGCATCGACGCCAGCGGCCGCGCCATCCGCCTGGAGATCGACGGCGGGGTGAAGCCGGACAACATCGGCGCGATCGCCGCCGCCGGCGCCGACACCTTCGTCGCCGGCTCGGCCATCTTCGGGCAAGCGGACTACGCCGGCGTCATCGCGCGCATGCGCCAGGCGATCGCCGCGGGCGGCTAAAAAAAACAGCGCCGGCGGGAAGCCCCCCGGCGCTGCCGCTGGAGGCAATCCCGCCTCCGTCCGTCGTCCCTGCGATGGACTCCCATGCTCCACGCCGATGATGACGTCCGCATGACATTCACGGCGCGTCCCGCGGACGCTGCTAGCCTGCGGCTCCCCCGAACCGGTCCCGATCCATGCCGCCCCGGCGCTGGCGACTGATCCTCAACGGCAAGTCCGCCGAAGACGAACCGCTGCGCGAAGCCGTGCGGGCGATGCGCGATCGCGGCATCGTCCTGGAGGTGCGCGTGACCTGGGAGCCCGGCGACGCCGGGCGCTACGTCGCCGAGGCGGTCGCCGATGGCGTGGACACGGTGATCGCCGGCGGCGGCGACGGCACCCTGAGCGATGTCGCCGGCGCGCTCGCGCAGCGCGACGAAGCCGCCGCGGCGTTGCCGGCGCTGGCACTGGTCCCGCTGGGCACGGCCAACGATTTCGCCGCGTCGGCCGCGATCCCGGAGGAAGCCCTGTCCGCGCTCGAGTTGGCGCGAACCCAGCCATCCCGGCCATTCGACCTGCTCAGGTTGAAGGCCGACGGTGCGGTGCACTGGTGCGCCAACCTGGCCAGCGGCGGCTTCGGCACGCGCATCACCGTCGAGACCAACGAGGGGTTGAAGAAGATGCTCGGCGGCCTGGCCTATCTGCTCACCGGCATCGCCAAGGTCGGCCGGATCGAGCCGCTGCAGGCGCGCATCGCCGGGCCGGACTTCTCCTGGCAGGGTGGTTTCATCGCGCTCGGCATCGGCAACGGCCGCCAGGCGGGCGGCGGCCAGGCGCTGTGCCCGGATGCGCTGGCCGACGACGGCCTGCTCGACCTGACCGTCGTGCCGGAACTGGAGGGGGAGGTGGCCGCCACGCTCGGCACCGTGGTCAGCGAGGGCCGCGAGGCCGCGCTCGAGCAGGTGGCGGTGCGTGCGCGGCTGCCCTGGGTGGAGATCGACGCGCCGGAACCGCTCGTGCTCAACCTCGACGGCGAGCCGGTCCAGGCGCGCCGCTTCCGCATCGAGTGCGCGCACGCACGCCTGCGGATGCATCTGCCGCCGGATTGCGCGCTGCTGTCCGCGACGCGCTGATCGCCTCGTCGTGGCTGCCGGTCCGGCCCGTCGCCCGATGCTTCCGGCGGCGCAAGCGCGCGCGACCGGCTAAAGTAGCGGCCATGGACCTCCCTCCCTCCCGACGTTCTCCCAAGGCCAGGGCCTGGCGATGGTGGCGACCCGCCGCCGCTCCCGCCCCTTCGCCTTCCGAGGACACGCCGCGTGATCACGCAATCGCAGTTCCAGCAGTACGCCGCTGACGGCCATACCCGCATCCCGGTGGTGCGCGAGGTGCTGTCGGACCTCGACACGCCGCTGTCGGTCTACCTCAAGCTCGCCGACGGCCCGCACACCTACCTGTTCGAATCGGTCGAGGGCGGCGAGCGCTTCGGCCGCTACTCCATCATCGGCCTGCCGGCCGCGCGCGTGTATGCGTTCCGCGGCCACGCGCTGGAGGTCTGCGAGCACGGCGAGGTGGTGGAGACGCGTGCGATCGACGACCCGTTCGCCGAGGTCGAGCGCCTGCGCACCGAGCATTCGGTGCCGGTCCTGGACGGCCTGCCGGGCTTCGCCGGCGGCCTGGTCGGCTGGTTCGGCTTCGAGTGCATCGGCTACATCGAGCCGCGCCTGGCCGGCGGCGACAAGCCGGACGAGCTCGGGACCCCCGACATCCTGCTGATGCAGTCGGAGGAGGTGGCGGTCTTCGACAACCTCAAGGGCCGGCTGTACCTGATCGTGCACGCCGATCCGCGCCGGCCGCAGGCCTGGGCCCGCGCCAACCGCCGCCTCGACGCCCTTGCGCACCGGCTGCGCCACGCCGGCGCCGGCTATCCGGAGACGCTGCAGCCGGCGGCGCTGGACGAGGCGGACTTCGTCTCCGGCTTCACCCGCGACGGCTTCATCGCCGCGGTCGAGAAATCGAAGGCGTACATCCGCGCCGGCGACATCTTCCAGGTGGTGCTGTCGCAACGGCTGTCGGTGCCGTTCGCCGCGCGCCCGGTCGACGTCTACCGGGCCCTGCGCGCGCTCAATCCGTCGCCGTACATGTACTTCCTCGACGTCGGCGACACCCAGGTGGTCGGTTCCTCGCCGGAGATCCTGGTGCGCCTGGAGCATCCCGGCGCGGGGCAGGGTGGCCTGGTCACCGTGCGCCCGATCGCCGGCACCCGGCCGCGCGGGAAGGACGCGGACGAGGACGCCATGCTCGAAGCCGAGCTGCTGGCCGATCCCAAGGAGCGCGCCGAGCACCTGATGCTGATCGACCTCGGCCGCAACGACGTCGGCCACGTCGCCCGGCCGGGCACGGTGCAGGTCGGCGAGCGCTTCGGCATCGAGCGCTACAGCCACGTCATGCACATCGTCAGCGAGGTGACCGGGCGGCTGAAGGCCGGCCTGGGCTACGCCGACGTGCTGCGCGCGACCTTTCCGGCCGGCACCGTCAGCGGCGCGCCCAAGATCCGCGCGCTGGAGATCATCCGCGAACTGGAACCGGTCAAGCGCAACGTGTACTCGGGCGCGGTCGGCTACCTGGGATGGAACGGCGAGGCCGATACCGCCATCGCCATCCGCACCGCCGTCATCCAGGACGGCCGCCTGCACGTGCAGGCCGGCGCCGGGATCGTCCACGACTCCGATCCCGAGAAGGAATGGGAGGAGACGATGAGCAAGGGCCGCGCGCTGTTCCGCGCGGTGGCCGAGGCGGCCAGGGGATTGTGACTTCATCGATGGGAGCGTTGCACATGAGGAAATGGAATCTGGGATGGATCGGCATCCTCGCCGCCGCGCTGTGCGGCCAGGCGGCGGCGGACGCGTTGCCGCCGGCGCCACACCTGGTGGTAAGGGGGCAGGCCGAGGCCGAGGTGCGGCCGGACCTCTTCGAGGTGCAGCTGAGGGTGGCGAAAACCGGCGACTCGGTCCCGGAGGTCAGCCGCACCGTCGAGAAACAGACCAGGCAACTGGTTGACGGGCTACTCGCTGCAGGCCTGGCGGAGACCGATATCCAGGCGACCAACATGGCCATCGAGGCCCAGTTCGAGCACGACGACGAGACCGGGCGTCGGCGTTTCGTCGGCAACCGGGCCAGCCGCGACATCACCGGGCGTTTCGCCAGCCTGAAATCGCTGTACGACTTCCTCGACACCGTGCCTGCGGGCGAGACGATCGAGGTCGGTGGCGTGCTGCCGAAGTTGTCGCGTGAGGCGGAAATCAAGAGCGGTCTCCTGGACGAGGCCGTCGCCGATTCCAAGCGGGCGGCGGAGGAGCTGGCCGGTCGATACGGGCAGAAGATCGTGGGCGTCCACAGCATCTCCGACCAGCCCATTGCCGGTCGCGGTTACGCGCTGGATCGAATCCAGGTGACCGGCTCGCGCATCTCCCGGGTACTGGCCGAAGGCGTCGTCAACGTGCGCAAGGACGTCCATGTCGTTTTCCTGATCGGTCCACGTTGATGCTGGACGAGCGCAAGCATTTCGTTTTCCCCGGCCGGGCGGTTCCAGCATGCTGCTGATGATCGACAACTACGACAGCTTCACCTGGAACCTCGTGCAGTACCTGCAGGCGCTGGGGGCCGAGGTGCGGGTGGAGCGCAACGACGCGTTGAGCGTCGAGGAGATCGCGCGGCTGCGGCCCGAGCGCATCGTGATCTCGCCGGGGCCGTGCACGCCGAACGAGGCCGGAGTGTCGTTACAGGTGGTCGAGCGGCTGGGGCCGACCACGCCGATCCTCGGCGTCTGCCTCGGCCACCAGGCCATCGGCCAGGCCTACGGTGGTCGCGTGGTCCGCGCCAAGCGGATCATGCACGGCAAGACCTCGCCGGTGCGGCATCGGGGGCAGGGCGTGTTCGCGGCGCTGCCCGACGGCTATGAGGCCACCCGCTACCACTCGCTGGTGGTCGAGCGCGACGGCCTGCCGGACTGCCTGGAGGTCACCGCCTGGACCGAACTGGACGGGGGCGGCTTCGAGGAGATCATGGGGCTGCGACATCGCGAGCATCCGGTGGAAGGCGTGCAGTTCCATCCGGAGTCGATCCTGACCGAACACGGGCATGCGCTGCTGAAGAACTTTCTCGAGCGGTAGCTGCGCCGTCGCCCCGGCGCAGGCCGAGTGCATTTTGCTTGGCTTGGCTTTGGCGAGGCAACGACAAGATCAAATTGGATCCCAGCTTGCGCTGGGATGACGAGCAAAGCGGCTATGCTCTTCCCGATTCCCGATTCCCGATTCCCGATTCCCGATTCCCGATTCCCGGCCTTCCCATGTCCATCACCCCGCAAGAAGCCCTGCAGCGCACCATCGAGCACCGCGAGATCTTCCATGACGAGATGGTCTGGCTGATGCGGCAGATCATGCGCGGCGAGGTCTCGCCGCTGATGACCGCGGCGATCCTCTCGGGGCTGCGGGTGAAGAAGGAAACCGTCGGCGAGATCGCCGGCGCGGCGACGGTGATGCGCGAATTCGCCCGTTCCGTGGAAGTGGCCGACCGCCGCCACCTGGTCGACATCGTCGGCACCGGCGGCGACGGCGCCCACAGCTTCAACATCTCCACCGCCAGCATGTTCGTGGCCGCCGCGGCCGGCGCCAAGGTCGCCAAGCACGGCAACCGCAGCGTGTCGTCGAAGTCCGGCAGCGCCGACGTGTTGGAGGCGCTGGGCGCGACGATCGACCTGCAGCCCGGGCAGGTGGCGCGCTGCATCGACGCCACCGGCATCGGCTTCATGTTCGCGCCGGTGCACCACCCGGCGATGAAGGCGGTGGCGCCGGTGCGCCGCGAGATGGGCGTGCGCACGCTGTTCAACATCCTCGGCCCGCTGACCAACCCGGCCGGCGCGCCGTCGATCCTGATGGGCGTGTTCCATCCCGACCTGGTCGGCATCCAGGTGCGCGTGCTGCAGGAGCTCGGCGCCGAGCGCGCGCTGGTGGTCTGGGGCCGCGACGGCATGGACGAGCTCTCGCTCGGTGCGGCGACCCTGGTGGGCGAGCTGCGCGACGGCCGGGTGCGTGAGTACGAGGTGCACCCGGAGGACTTCGGCATCGCCATGGCCGCCAGCCGCAACCTGCGCGTGGACGACGCGGCCGGATCGAAGGCGATGCTGCTGGCCGCCCTGGGCGGAGAGGACGGCCTGCCGCGCGAGATCGTGGCGTTCAACGCCGGGGCCGCGCTGTACGTTTCCGGCGTCGCCGAGTCCATCGCCGAGGGGATCGAGCGCGCGCGGGAGACGATGGCCTCCGGCGCGGCGCGGGCGAAGCTGGAGGCCTTCGTCGCCGCCACCCGCCGCCTCTCCGGGCAGGAAGCGACGGAGTAGCGGCATGTTCGACAGCGGATTTTCCGGGCTTATGCCGCCGCCGTACTACGCGGTGGTCTTTTCCTCCGAGCACGACGATCCCGGCTACGGCGGCGCCGCCCAGCGCATGATCGGGCCGGCACGGCAGCAGCCCGGCTTCCTCGGCGCCGAGTCGGCCCGCGGCGACGACGGCCCCGGCATCTCCGCGTCGTACTGGCGGAGCGAGGAGGCGATCCGGGCCTGGCGCCGCCACGCCGGGCACGCCGCGACCCGCGAGCGCGGCCGCCGGGACTGGTACGAGTGCTACGCGCTGCGGGTGGCGAAGGTGGAGCGCGCCTACGGCTGGAACCGCCCGGCGGAGACGGACGCGCCATGACCGCGCCGGCGACGCCCGCGCCCGACATCCTGCAGCGGATCCTGCGCCGCAAGCGCGAGGAAGTGGACGAGCGCCGGGCGGCGCGGCCGCTCGCCGAGCTGGCCGCGCGCGCCGCCGATGCGCCGCCCACGCGCGGTTTCGCGCGCGCGATCGAACGCCGCATCGCCGCCGGCGATCCGGCGGTGATCGCCGAGGTCAAGAAGGCCAGCCCGTCGAAGGGCGTGATCCGCAGTGATTTCCGCCCCGGCGAGATCGCGCGCGGCTACGAGGCCGGCGGCGCGGCCTGCCTGTCGGTGCTGACCGATACCGATTTCTTCCAGGGCGCCGAGGAACACCTCGTGACTGCGCGCCAGTGCTGCGCGCTGCCCGTACTGCGCAAGGATTTCACCATCGACCCGTACCAGGTGTACGAGGCGCGCGTGCTCGGCGCCGACTGCCTCCTGCTGATCGTCGCCGCGCTCGACGACGCGCGCCTGGCGGAACTGACGGGGCTGGCGCTGGAAACGGGCCTGGACGTGCTGGTCGAGGTGCACGACGGCGACGAGCTCGAGCGCGCGCTCCGGCTCGAGCCCGGGGCCGGCCGGGCGCCGCTGCTGGGCGTCAACAACCGCAGCCTGCGCACCTTCGAGGTCTCGCTCGACACCACCCTGGCGCTGCGCGCGGCGGTGCCCGCCGGCCGCCGGCTGGTGGCCGAGAGCGGCATCCACGCCGCCGCCGACGTAGCGAGGCTGCGCGGCGCCGGCGTCGAGGCGTTCCTGGTCGGCGAGGCCTTCATGCGCGAGCCCGACCCGGGCGCGGCGCTGCGGCGGCTGTTCTTTCCGGCATGAGCGCGCACTACCCCCGCACGCGGGCCGGCGCGCCGACGGTCGTCTTCGACTTCGACCACACCCTCTACGACGGTGACTCGGGCAGCCACCTGTTCGCCTGGCTGATCCGGCGCCGCGCCTGGCGCACGGCGCTGGCGCTGCTGGCGGCGCCGGTGCTGGCGCCGATGATCGCGTTCCTGCCCACGCGCCGCTACGGCATCTCCGGCTTCGTCTGGATCGGCACCGTCGGCCTGCACCGGCCGCGCACGCTGGACGCGTTGATCGACCGCTATGTCGCGCACGACCGCGACGGCATCCGCGCCCGCCTGCTGCCGCATGCGCTGGCGGTGCTGCACCGGCACCGCAGCGACGGCGACCGGGTGGTCGTCGCCACCGGGGCGCCGCCGGAGCTGGCGCGGGCGATCCTGGCCTTCGTCGCCCACGAGGAGGTGCCGGTGATCGGCAGCGCGATCGGCCCGCGCTTCGGCGCGGTGGTCGCCACCCGCCACTGCCACGCCGAAGAGAAGATGCGCATGCTGGCCGAGGCCGGCTACGCCACCGTGGACATCGCCTATTCCGACAGCAGCGCCGACCTGCCGCTGCTGAAGGCGGCGCGCGCGCCGGTGGTGGTCAACCCCAAGCGCGGCGCGGTCGACCTGTTCCGGCGCGTGCTGCCGCCGGGCACGCCGATCCTCAACTGGGGCTGCGCCGACCGCGGCGGCGATCCCGTCTGAGAGCCGCCGTTGCCCCGTGCGGGCGGTTAGCGAGGCGTCCGCAAAGGGCGCGAAAGCAAGCAGGCGCCGAGGATTCCAGCGCCGCCTGTGTTGCGCTCCTTGCGCCCTTCATGGGCCGGATCAGCCTCTCCCGAATCCCGGCTTCTCAGGCATCGCCCAGGCGCTTGATGAAGCGCAGCGTGCCGTCGCTGTAGCCGCAGGCCTTGTAGAAGGCGTGGGCGTCGGTGCGCTGCGAGCCGCTGGTGATCTCCAGGCGGGCGGCGCCGGCGAAACGCGCCCGGCGTTCGGCCTCGCGCAGCAGCTGGCGGCCGAGGCCGCGGCCCTGCGAGTCGTTGCGCACCACCAGCGCGGTGATGCGGCAGGTGAGCGTGTCCAGCGGCAGGTAGTACATGAAATCCAGCGCCAGCAGCCCGCAGACCACGCCGTCGAAGCGGGCCACGACCAGCGCCTGCCGGTCGTTGTCGACGATGCTGCGGATGCGCCCGGCCGCGTCCTGCCGATCGCAGGGGTAGCCCATCTCCGTCAGCAGCGCGGCGACGTCGTCGGCGTCGACCAGGGAAGCGCTGCGCAGGTCGGCCTGCGGCAGTGCCTCCAGGTCGAGCCGCGTCATGGTCAGCGGGTTCCGTAGAGAACAATCGTCTTGCCGCGGGCGTGCAGCTTGCCGTCGGCCTGCAGCTTCTTCAGCACGCGCCCGGCCATCTCGCGCGAGCAGCCGACCAGCCGCGCCAGCTCCTGGCGCGAGATCCGCAGCTGGGTGCCCTGCGGATGGCTCATCGCTTCCGGCTCGTGGGTCAGGTCGTGCAGGGTGCGGGTGATGCGGTCGGTGACGTCGAGGAACGCCAGGCGCCCGGCCTTGCGGCTGGTGTGGATCAGGCGGCGCGAGAGCTGCGCGCCGATCGCGTACAGGATCTGCGTGGCGTCGTTGACCAGGGTGCCTTCGAACAGCTGCTGCAGCCGCTCGTAGCTGATCTCGGCCAGTTCGCACTGCACGCGGGTGCGCAGGATCACCTCGCGCTTGTCGGACTCGATGAACAGCCCCATCTCGCCGACGAACTCGCCGCTGCCGAAGTAGCCCAGCACCAGTTCGCGGCCGTCGTCCTCCTCGGCGATGATGCTGACCGAGCCGCTGACCACGTAGTAGAGCGTGCCGGCCGGATCGCCCGGGCGGAAGACGTCGGTGCGCGGCGGATAGCGCCGCCGGTGGCAGTGGGCGAGGAAGCGCTCGATGGTCGCTGGCGAAGGCATGAGCGGATGTGATGCGCGCTGGTAAGGGTTGATCAGGGCCACGGCGGTCGGGTTCATTACCTGAACAGATCGGGGGAAGTTGCGAGAGTAGGCGGTTGCGGACGATCCGGCAAACCCTTTGTCGCGAAGCCCACGCGGTTTGCCCCATAATTCACGTTTTCGCCGTTCCAACCGGGGGACGACCGTCGTGGTCAAACCGCTGCCTCGCCTGAAGCTGCAGGGCTTCAACAATCTCACCAAGGCCCTGTCCTTCAACATCTACGATGTCTGCTATGCCGCGTCCGAGGACGAACGGCAGCGCTACATCGCGTACATCGACGAGGCCTACAACGCCGACCGCCTGACCCAGATCCTCACCGACGTGGCCGAGATCATCGGCGCCAACATCCTCAACATCGCGCGCCAGGACTACGATCCGCAGGGCGCGTCGGTGACGATCCTGATCTCCGAGGAGCCGGTGATCGACCGCAAGGACGCCAAGGGCGTGATCTCCGACGCGGTGGTCGCGCACCTGGACAAGTCGCACATCACCGTGCACACCTATCCGGAAACGCACCCGGACAACGGCATCGCGACCTTCCGCGCGGACATCGACGTGGCCACCTGCGGGGTGATTTCGCCGCTGAAGGCGTTGAACTACCTGATCGAGAGCCTGGAGTCGGACATCGTGGTGATGGACTACCGGGTGCGCGGCTTCACCCGCGACATCAAGGGCAAGAAGCACTACATCGACCACAAGATCAATTCGATCCAGGACTACCTGGCCAAGAACATCAAGTCGCGCTACGAGATGCTCGACGTCAACGTCTACCAGGAGAACATCTTCCACACCAAGATGCACCTGAAGGACTTCGACCTGGACCAGTACCTGTTCGAGGAAAAGGCGCGCAACCTGTCGTTCAAGGAACGGATGAAGATCGAGGCGCGGCTCAAGCGCGAGATCGAGGAGCTGTATCATGGGCGGAATCTCGTCGATTGACGAGATTCCGCCGGGATTCGGGATTGGTGATTCGTGATTCGCAAGAGCAAAAGCAGAGGTCACAACCGGGGCGACCGCCGTTGCTTTTACGAATCCCGGATCCCGGATCCCGAATCCCGAATCCCGCCGGATCTAGGGCGGGCCGCAGGCCCGCCCTAGATCCGGTAGGCCACCGTCTTCATCAGTTTCGATGCCAGCGCCATCACCGACGGGATCGGCTGCGGCAGCACGCGCGCGCCGGCCATCTCGGCGTTGTCGGCGTGGCGCGCCTCGTCCTCCTTCATCTTGCGCAGGATCTCGCGGCTGCGCAGGTCGGCCTCCGGCAGGGTTTGCAGGTGCTCCTCCAGGTGCGCCTCGACCTGGCGCTCGGTCTCGACCACGAAGCCGAGGTTCCAGCCGTCGCCGCGCAATCCGGCCGCGACGCCGATCGCGTAGCTGCCGGCGTACCAGAGCGGGTTGAACAGGCTGGGGCGGTCGTCGAGTTCGCGCAGGCGGTCGGCGCACCAGGCCAGGTGGTCGGTCTCCTCCTGTGCGGCCTCCATGAGGTGGGCGCGGGTGGCCGGATCGCGCGCCACCGCCGCCTGGCCGACGTACAGCGCCTGGGCGCAGATCTCGCCGACGTGGTTGATCCGCATCAGGCCGGCGGCATGGCGGCGCTCGTCGGGCCGGAGCTCGACCTCGGCGGTTTCGCCGGCGGGATTGGGGCGCGTGGCCGGGGGGTTGCCGAACACGGTCTCCAGCGCGTGCTGGGCCTGGGAGAGGAAGCGGTCGAGCGGGGACTGCGAACGGACGGTGTCCATGGGGCCTCCAGGTGGGGGTGGGCTGCGGCTGGGCGGTCCTGGCGGGAGGCAGCGCCGCCATTCTCCCGCCATCGGCCGCCCGTCGCCAGCCGGCCGGCCTCTCGGTTTCCCGCCCGCGATCGGCTTGCGGGCGGCGGGCGGCGCCTGTATCATTTCGCCTCTTTCGTTCCGCCAATTCACATCGCGCGGCAAAATTCCGCCAGCCCGCCTGCGGAATCAGCCCGACCAATCACCGACCGAGTACCAGAATCCAGTCATGAAGACTTTCACCGCCAAGTCCGAGACCGTCCAGCGCGACTGGTACGTGGTCGATGCCGCCGGCAAGACCCTCGGCCGCCTGAGCAGCGAGATCGCCCGTCGCCTGCGCGGCAAGCACAAGCCCGTCTACACCCCGCACGTCGACACCGGCGACTACATCATCGTGGTCAACGCCGAGAAGGTGGCGGTCACCGGCAACAAGCTGGCCGACAAGAAGTACCACCGTTTCACCGGCTACATCGGCAACCTCAAGACCGAGTCCCTGGGCCAGGCGCTGGAACGCCACCCGGAGCGCGTCATCGAGATCGCGGTCAAGGGCATGCTGCCGAAGAACACCCTCGGCCGCGCCATGTACCGCAAGCTCAAGGTCTACAAGGGCGCCGAGCACCCGCACACCGCCCAGCAGCCGCAAATCCTGGATATCTGATCATGGCAATTCAGCAGAATTACGGCACTGGCCGCCGCAAGTCCTCCGTCGCCCGCGTGTTCCTGCGCAAGGGCAGCGGCAATATCACGGTCAACCAGCGCCCGCTGGACGAGTTCTTCGGCCGCGAGACCGCGCGCATGATCGTGCGCCAGCCGCTGGAACTGACCCAGAACACCGACAAGTTCGACATCACCGTCACCACCGTCGGCGGCGGTACCACCGGCCAGGCCGGCGCGATCCGCCTGGGCATCGCCCGCGCGCTGGTGGAGTACGACGAGTCGCTGAAGGTCGAGCTGCGCAAGGCCGGGTTCATGACCCGCGACGCGCGCGAGGTCGAGCGCAAGAAGGTCGGCCTGCACAAGGCACGCCGCGCCACCCAGTTCTCGAAGCGTTGATGCGGCGCGGGCCCGCCGGGGCCCGTCGCCCGCCGTTCGGCGACTTTTCAGCGCCGACGGCGTTACAATCGCCTGCATAGCCCCGTCGCCAAGTGGTAAGGCACCTGACTCTGACTCAGGCATTCGGTGGTTCGAATCCATCCGGGGCTGCCAACTCCATCGCCCGCGTCGTCGCGGGCAGCATGAGAAACCCGCCATCCGGCGGGTTTTTCGTAGGCGGGGTCCCACCTGGCACCAAGTCTTCTCTGAAGCGGATGCAGGCGTCGGAAGGCCCGCGACCGGGTGCAATCGCCCTGTGGGAGCGACGGGAGTCGCGACTCCGCGGGCGCCAGTCGCGACTTCCCGGCGGCGGCATGCCGCCGCCACTCCCACAAAAAGGTGCCTGCGCTCGCAAGCAGGCCGCGCCTAAAATGCAGCGATGACGATCCTCCTGTCTCCGCCGTACCTCCCGATCGACGGGCTGCCCGGGGCGATGCGCGAGCGCGGCTTCGCGGTGCTCGCGTCGGCGGACGTGGCGTCGCTGTCCGGGACCCCGCTGTCCGTGCTGGCGGCGCTGCGCGACAGCTGGGACCGGCTGCCCGAGGACACCTACCTCAAGGACGGCGGGCGCTATCGCCGGCGCCGCCACTCCTGTTTCGTGGTGGAGGGCGACGCGGTCACCCAGGTCCCGCATCGCGCGCACTGGCAACCGCGCGACTACAACGCCCTGCACGGCGGGATGCGGCGGTGGTTCGAACCGATCGAGCCGGATATCGTCGCGCAGCCCGCCTGGAGCGGGCTGCTGGGCGGCCTGGGTCGGTTGTGCTCGGCGCTGGATCGTGAACGGCCCTGGTACGTGGAGGCGCACCAGTTCCGCATCGACACCAGCGACGGCATCGGGCGCCCCACCCCGGAAGGGGCGCATCGCGACGGGGTCGACTATGTCGCGGTGCTGGTGGTCGACCGCGCCGGCATCAAGGGCGGCGAAACCCGGGTGTTCGCGGCCGACGGGCCCGACGGGCAACGCTTCACCCTGACCGAGCCATGGGGCCTGCTGTTCCTGGACGACGCCCGCGTCATCCACGAGTCCACCCCGATCCAGCCGCAGAACGACCGCGACCACGGCCATCGCGACACCTTGGTGCTGACATGGCGCGCCAGCGGCTTCCAGGGCGACGGCTAGGATCGTCACGCGCTCCTGTAGGAGGGGCTTCAGCCCCGACAGGCAGCGGAAACGCCGGCAATCGACCTTCGCAACACGCGGCGGCGCGTTTTGTCTTCGCGGCCGTCTGGGATGCTTCCGGCGCGGTCGGGGCTGAAGCCCTCCTACAGGGAAAAACGGTGCCAAGTCATGAAGGACGGCACGACCTGGGGCCTCGGGTAGCCCCGGCATGCCCGCCACGGCGCCTTTCTCCCGGGACTGGGCTAGGATGCGATGCGCAGGGTAGCGGGCACGCCTGCGTGGGGAGCGAGCGCATGGACCAGGACTTGACCAGGCTGCTGCACGGGTGGCGCGCCGGCGACGAGGCTTCGCGCGACCGCCTGCTGGCGCAGGTCTACGACGCGCTGCGCGGCATGGCGGCGGCGCGCCTCGGGCGCGGGCGCAGCCACACCCTGCAGCCGACGGCCGTGGTCAACGAGGCGCTGCTGCGCCTGCTCGGCAACGACACCGACTGGGAGGATCGCGCGCATTTCTTCGCCCTGGCGGCGCTGAAGATGCGCGCGGTGCTGGTCGATCATGTGCGCGCGCGCGCCGCGGAGAAGCGCGGCGGCGACGTCGCGATGCTCACGCTCTCGCATGCCGACCGCGAGGCCGGCGGCGACGTGGAGATCGACGTGCTGGCGCTGCACCAGGCATTGGAGCGCCTGGCCGAGCGCGACGAGCGCGCCGCGCGCGGACTGGAGATGGCTTACTTCGGCGGCATGGAGCACAAGGAGATCGCCTGCGTGCTCGGCGTCTCGGTGCCGACCGTGGAGCGCGACCTGCGCTTCGCGCGCGCCTGGTTGAACCAGCAGCTGGCCTGAATCGGGCGAGTCCAGCGTTTGGAGGCGGCATGGAAACGGCACGCTGGCAGGATCTCCGACAGTTGTTCGATGCAGTCTGCGACCAGCCCCCGGCGCTCTGGGAGCAGTGCCTGCGCACGCTCAGCGACGATCCGGTGCTGATCGCCGAGGCGCTGGACCTGTTGCGTGCCCAGACCGCCAGCTTCGACCGCGCGCTGGAACCCCTGCGCGAGCTGATGGCCTCGCTGCCGGACGCCGAGCTGCAGGTCGGCGATCGCCTCGGCGCCTGGCAACTGGTCGAGCGCCTGGGGAGCGGCGGCATGGGCACCGTGTTCGTGGCCGAGCGTGCCGACGGCCTGTTCCGCCAGCGCGTAGCCATCAAGCTGCTGCGCGGTACGGCCGGTCGCGGCGCCACCGCCGGGCGGCTGGCGGCCGAGCGCCAGATCCTGGCGGAACTGCAGCATCCCGACATCGCACGCCTGTACGACGGTGGCACCACGCCCGCTGGTGAGCCCTACCTGGTGATGGAACATGTCGAGGGCCTGCCGCTGGACGCGTACTGCGAACACGCGGCGCCCCCGCTGCGGCAGCGTCTGGAGATGTTCGTTCGCATCTGTCGCGCGGTGCAGGCCGCGCACCAGCGTCTGGTGGTGCATTGCGACCTGAAGCCGGGAAACGTGCTGGTGCGTCCGGGCGGCGATCCGGTGCTGTTGGATTTCGGCATCGCGAGGTTGCTGGACGCCGAAACGCCGGGGGAGGCCGGCAGCTTCTGCACGCCCGCCTACGCCAGTCCGGAGCTGCTCGCGGGCAGGCCGGTCAGCGTGGTCAGCGACGTCTTCAGCCTTGGCGTGCTCCTGGCCGAGCTGCTGGCCTGCCGCAGAACCGGACGCGGCGCGGCGGACAGCGGCGTCCTGGTCTCCGTTCCGTCCGCGCTGGCGGGAACCGGCTGCCGCTGGCGTTCGAAGCTGGCCGGCGACCTGGATGCGATCGTGGCCCGCGCGTGCGCGCTCGACCCGTATCGGCGCTATCCCTCTGTGGAAGCCTTGGCGGCCGATATCGAGCGCCACCTGCAGCGGCGCCCGGTGCAGGCGCGCGCGCCAACGCTGCGGTACCGGGCCGGCCGCTGGCTGCATCGGAACTGGAGGGGAAGTGCGGCGGCCGCCACGGTCGTGGCGGCGACCGGCGTCTTCGTCTGGCAGCTCGGGATGGCGCAGGCACGCGCCGAGCGCGAGGCCGACACCGCGCAGCGTGTGAGCGATTTCCTGGTCGCGACCTTCGACGCCGCCGATCCCCGCATGCGTGGGGCGAGCGGCACCGAGGAGCCCACCGCGCGCCGGGTGCTCGACCTGGGCGCGGAGCGGGTGGATGCGGAGCTGGCGGGCTCGCCGGCCGTGCTGCACCGCATGCAATGGGTGTTGGGCCGCGCCTACGCCAACCTGGGTGAGCGCGAGCGTTCCGAAGCCATGCTTCGCCGTGCGGTCGAAGGATTCCTGGCCCCGGACACCTTCCGCCCGGACCTGGCGGCCGCGGCGCTGGGCCACCTGGCGACCCTGATGAGCAACCAGATGCGCGCGGCGGACGCCATGGAGGCCGCGCGCCGCGCGCTGGACCTGCGGCTACGGCACGATTCGCGCCCGGAGTCGCTCGCCGTCACCTACAACGCGCTCGGGCTGGCGCAACAGACCAGCGCCGACTACGCGGCCGCCGAGGTCTCGTACCTCCAGGCGCTGGCGCTGAACCGGCAGCTGCATGGCGCGGACAGCCTGGAAGTGGCGGCCACCTTGCACAACCTCGCGCAGATGCATCGTTTCGCCGGCGACGCCGCGCAGGCCGAAGCGCACTATCGACAGGCGCTCGAGATCAAGCTCGTGCACGGCAGCGACAGCGTCACGGTGCACGCCAGCCGCCAGGGACTGGCGATGACGCTCGGCTCGCTCGGCCGGTTCGACGAGGCGGCGTCGTTGCTGCGGGAGAACATCCTGCTGGCCGAGGCGCTGGTGGGGCGCGACAGCGAAAAGGTGGCCGACACCGAGATGAAGCTGGCGATGGTGCTGCAGCAGTCGGGGGAATACGACGTCGCGCGAGCGCACTACCTCGAGGCGCTGGCGATTACCGAGCGGGTGCTCGGCCGGGACAGCATCGACTACGCGGTCGTGGCGGGACAGCTGGCCACGCTCGAGGAGACGCGCGGAGATCTTGAAGCGGCCGAGCCGCTCTATCGCGTCGCCACCGAGATCCGGCGTGCGCGGCTGCCGTCGGGCGACAGGCTCGTGTTGCGCAACGAAGCCTACCTGGGGCGCGTGCTGTGGCGGTTGGGACGTCTGCAGGAGGGCGGGGCGCTGCTGGCGAACGCCCTGCCCGCATGGCAACGCTACTTCGACGGGCACACGCCCGGCGAGCCGATGCCGACGGACCTGGTGAGCGCGCGCCTGATCGAGGCCGACTGGCTGCTGCGGCAAGGTCGACTGGACGAGGCCGAGCAGGTGATTCCCGTCGTCGACGAAGCCCAGCCCGGACTGGTCCTGGCGCGGTCGGCACAGGTGGCGGAACTGGCCCAGCGCCGTCGCGACTGGGGTAGAGCGAGCACCGAGTGGCAGCGGGTGGTGGCACTGTCGGCCGCCCATGCAGGAGAGGACAGTCCGCCGACCGCGAAATGGCGCGTGTCCTACGCCGAGACGCTTGCCGCCGCTGGCGATGCCGTCGCGGCGGGCGAGCAGGTCCGGTTGGCCGAGGCATCATTGCGCCGCGTGCTGGTGCCCGGGGCGGAACTGCTGCAACGGCTCGACGCGGTGCGGGCGCAGCTGGCTGCAGCAGACGGCGGTTGACCGCCGCGCGGCCCCGGCCACGGCGGGGCGGGGTGGGTCAAAAGAGGGCGGAGACCAAGGGTCTCCGCCCCCGCGTGCCGACAGCGTCGGTGCCGGATCACGGCATCACGGGTCGAGGCCGAAGCCGATGCCGGCCGAACGTTCCGAACCGCTGAAGGCGCCGCCCGGGGAGAACGAGGCGCGTGGCCCACGCGCTTGTCTTAGCCTATCGACAGCGGCTGCTCGCCGCCCTGGAAGCCGGCGCCGACGGTGACGCCGCCACGCGGGCCTTGCGAGCCAGCGGCGTTGATCGCCATGTCGAGCATGGCCGCATCCATTGGCCCTGGCGATCGATCCGAGGTCGATCGACGGATCGGCAGGGCCCTTCGGGCCCGGGCCGGGCGGCCGGGCCGGAGCCCCTGCCGCTTTCACGTGGCGGTCCCGTCCGAGGACGGTGCGCCGGTGCTGGCCGGTTGATGCCACTTACTTCTTGGTCCAGCTGGCGTCGTGGACGTCCCGCAGCACCCGGCACTGGTAAGGGTACGCGCCGCCCATCGAGTTGATGAGCAGGACCACCTGCACGCCGGTCGGGAAGTCGACGATGCAGGTGTCCACGCCGCGCGGCTGCACGGCGGCCGCGCATACACTGACTCCCTCCGGCACGGGCAGGTTCGGGTAGCACAGGTCGCCCCCGTGCATGCGATACGTCCCGAAGACGCCGGTGGCCATGGAGCCGTAGTTCGCAGGATCCATCCAGCCGAGGAACCCCTCGTACATCGTCGCTCGCGTCGTAGGGGTCAGGATCTTGTCGTTGTAGCGCAGGTGGGCGAGGAACTGCGCCAGTTCGAGCGCCGAGAAGTACCACCCGCCGCCGCCGGCGCTGAGGAGCCAGTCGGTGGGTTCCACGCTGCCGACGGCCTGCGGGAACCAGTAGAAGCGCGTGGCCGGGGCTTCCGCCGGGTTCGGCGCCAGGGCAGGGCCCTCGCAGGTCTGGAAGGGGTCCTGGAGGACACCGTCGGAGAGACCCATCATGCGGAGCAGGTCGCACTGGACGTGCGTCCGATATGCCCATGCGGTCTGCTGATCCTCGAGCGGCAGGCAGCCGTCGTCCGCATTGTTGCAGCCGCCGATGATGTTGATGAGCATCACGCGCAAGAGCGCGAAGTTGCCGTTGTCGTAGAAGAATTCCTGGTCCGACGCCCGGGCGCCGGCGGCGATGCAGGCCTTGATGCCGTCGAACCTCATTCCGCAGCCTCTCCGCCGGCTTTCGTCGTCGCGTCCGCCGAGCCCGCTGGTGTGCGTCATGAGCCGGCGAAACGTCAGGGCGCCGGGGTCGATCACGCTGCCGGCGCTGTGCGGGCGAGCCCAGTCCCAGGGCAGGTACGGTGCGATCGGATCATCCACCGAGATGCCGCGAGACTGCAGCAACTCGAGCACCGTCGCTGCCGTCAGCGTCTTCGTGATGCTGGCGATGTTGAGCTCGTCCGACGGCGTGAAGGGGATCGGAGGATTCGAGTCGGCAGGCATTCGCCGGAAGCCGTTGCCCCAGCTGTCCACCAGCATGCCGTCCTGGTTGACGGCGACGGCGTAGCCGGTGGTCTGGCCATCGAGCACGAACCGCAGGCGCGCCCGGAACTGCGGGATGTCGAAAACGAGCGCGTTCTTGATCGGGAGCACCTTCTTGTAGAACTTGGCCGCGCCGCCCGGGTCTCCGATTGCAAGGAGCCGGTCGCCCGAAGCCAGGTCCGCTTCGGCCCTCGCGAGCCGCGTGGGATCGACGCCCGCTGCCCGGGCGACGCCCAGCATGTTGGCAGCCAGCGCCTGCGCGACATCGCCCAGCCGTCCGCCCTGCCGGTGGAGTTCGGCGCGCAAGGCCGGATCGGCCGAGGCACGCGCGGCGACGTCGAAAGTGTTCACGGCCGTGGAGATGTCCCCGACCACCCTGTCGAGTCGCGAGTCGAGCGCGAGGAAGTGCGCTCGCGCATCGTCGGTCCGCTCGCGGGCGTGGCGCAGCTTCGCGAGCACGGCGGTCGGCAGGTCCGGGCGCTCGAGTTGGGCATCCAGCGCGGCGACGACGGCTCGCAGCGTCGTCACCGGATTGTCGGCCTGGGATTCCGGCGGGCCGACCTGGTAGCCGCCGTCGGGGTCGGGTTCGGGGTCGGTCTGCGTCTGTGCGAACGTCGTCCCGGGGAAGACGAGAGACACGAGCAGCGCTATGAACATGCGCGTCGATGTATTCATCGTATAGGTCCTATCTGCGAAGAGTTTTTGGAGGGGTCGCATCCACGCAACCGCGGAAAGCGGGTCGTGCCCATCAAATGGCTTCCGGGCTGCGGTCGATGCGGGCGTCGCCGTCGCCGGGCATCGGCGATTACAGATCGACGCCGAAGCCGACGCCGGCCGAACGTTCCGAACCGCTGAAGGCGCCGCCCAGGGAGAACGAGGCGCGCTGGCCCACGCGCTTGCCGTAGCCGATCGACAGCGCCTGCTCGCCGCCCTGGAAGCCGGCGCCGACCGCGACGCGTCCGCGCGGGCTCTGCGAGCCGGCGGCGTTGATCGCCATGTTGAGCATCGCCGCGCTCATGGCGCCCTGGCGGTCGATGCGCTGGTCATGGCGGTGCAGGCGGCGGTCGACGTCGTCGAAGCGGTCCTCCAGCGCATCCAGCCGTCCGTTGATCGAGTTCGGATCGAAGCCGAGCAGGTTGGCGACCTGGGTGTCGGTGTAGGCGTTGGCGGCGGATAGCGTCTGCGCATCGCCGGCATCGGAGTGGACGGCGGCCGAGGCGAGCGTCGCGCCGTCGCCGGCGTCCATCTGGCCCTTGTTGACCGCGTCGGTCGCGGCGGCACCGGCGGCGACGTTGGAGATCCGGGTGCCGTCGGCGCCTTCGAGTGCGATGGTGTCCATGTCGGCGTTCTCGTAGGCCACGCTCAACGGGTTGCCGGGACCGGCAGGGCCCTCCGGGCCTTGCGGGCCGGCCGGACCCTGCGGCCCCGCGGGCCCCGGGATGCCGCCCTGGCCCGGCAACGCCGTCAATCGATCGTCGACCGCGGCGAAGGCGCCGCCGATGTCGTGGTACTCGGCGCCCTGGATCACGTACGTCGGCGCGGTGAACACGCCGCCGCCGAAGCCGGCGCCGCCGCCCAGTGCGGTGGCGAAGGGATGCAGCTGGCCGACGTTGACCGCATCGGTGTCTTCGGTGCCGGCCGCGAGCTGGATCAGCTGCCGCTGGAGGTCCTGGTGGCCTATCGAGACGGTTTGCGACCGGTCCGTGAACGAGGATGTCCCCAGCGCAACCGAATCCAGCGCCGTGGCGCGGCTCAACGAACCCAGCGCAACGCTATTTTGGCCGCTGGCCTCGCTGTTAGCTCCCAACGCCGTGGCGTGCTCGCCCATCGCCGTGGCCCAAAGGCCGATCGCGATGCTCTGCTCGCCGCCCGCGAAGCTGTTCACACCGTAGGCGTTGCTGCCGGAACCGCTTGCGGTGCTGGCAACTCCCAGCGCGATCGAGCCAGAGCCGCTGGCGTTGCTGCCAGCGCCCAATGCAGTGGAGTTCAGGCCGGTGGCTTCGGCCAGGGTGCCGATCGCCGAGGCGTCGAAGCCGCTGGCCAGGCTGTTGCGGCCGACGGCAAGGCTGTTGACGTCGGAGGCGTTGCTGCTCTTGCCCAGTGCGGTACTGCCCTGGCCGGTGGCATGGCTGCCGATGCCCAGCGCGGTGCTGGTCGCACCGGTGGCAGTGCTCTCGGTGCCGATCGCGACCGAGAGCCCGCCGCTCGCCACGCTGAACCCGCCAAGCGCCATGCTCCCCAGGCCGGTCGCTTCGCTCTGGTAACCGATGGCGATGTCGAAATCGCCGGACGCGATGCTCTGGGCGCCTACGGCCACGCTGTTGTCGCCGCTGGCCGAACTCCAGAAGCCGTTCGCCGTGGCGCGGATGCCACTGGCCCCGCTCAGGTAACCGGTGGCGGTGGCGGCATCGGCGCTCGCAGTGCTGTGTCCGCCGGTGGCGGTGCTGAAGGTGGCGGTCGCGCGGCTCTGCGCGCCGAAGGCCGAGCTGTCGGCGCCGGTCGCCTGTGCGTCCGAGCCGTAGGCGCTGGCGCGCGCGGCGGATGCGATGCTCTGCACGCCGGTGGCGGTGCCGTCGACGGCGGTGGCGCGGGCGCCGGCGCCGAATGCGCTGGCGCCCGCGGCCGACGCCAGGGTCGTTTCGTCAGCGTCCGGGACACCGTCGTTGTCGGCATCGTGCCAACCGCCGACGGCCGTACTGCTCGCGCCGGTGGCCTGGCTGAGATTGCCGATGGCGGTCGCGCGCACTCCCGAAGCGATCGCGTCACCACCGAATGCGGACGTGTATTCGGCGGTGGCCTGGCTGAGCATGCCCACCGCGACGCTCTTTTCCTCGCTGGCGGTGCTGCCGACGCCGACCGCGACGCTGCGGACGCCGCTGGCCTCGCTGCCCGCGCCGACCGCCACGGTGAAATTGGCGGTGGCCTCGCTGCCGTAGCCGATCGCTGTGGACTGGCTGCCGCTGGCGACGCTGTCGTTGCCGCAGCCGATCGCCTGGAAGCCGGGGGCCGTCGCGGTACCGCCACTCTCGCCGACGACGGCGTAATCGCAGACGTCGCCGGCCCATGCGGTGCCGTTGGCCGCGCAGCACAGGGCGATGGCGACGACGAGGGCGCGACGCTGGCGTCGCGCAATGATCATGCTCGGATGTTTCATCTGGGTTCTCCTGATGGATTGGTGTGGCGCGGACGCAGAGGGCGTGCCCGCGACCTGGAAGATCGGATCCGGCCGGGCCTCCCCCGCTTCCGGGGCGACGACCACGTCGCGCTTGAACAACCAACCGGCAAAGCGATCGCAAACCCATCACGCCGGACCACGCACCCGTGGCAAACGTGCCTTCCTGCTGGTAGGAGCGCACCGCAGGGGCGCGACGCCGCGCCAGGCAGCTCCTCCGCTGCGGTATGGCCAGGCCCGTCGCCACGGGCCGGTCCGATAGGCAGCCGAGCGCTTCGTAGATCGGCTGACGACAGCAAGGGCTTGAAGTGCCGGCGATTCATCGGTGAAACCCGTGGCGACGGCCCAATCCTCGCCGCGGCGGAAAGGGCTGCCTGGCGCGGCGAACCACAAAGGAGCGGGCGTGGCGACATCGTCGCCACGCCCGCCGCCGGGCCGCCCGTGGGCCTCGCCCGGGCTTGGAATCGCCGTCAGAAGCCGATGCCGACGCCCAGCGTGGTCGAGCGCTCGGAGCCGCTGAAGGCGCCGCCGAGGGTCAGCGCCGCACGTTTGCCGATGCGCTGCTGCAGGCCGATCGAAAACGCCTGCTTGCCGTTGTATTCGCCCGCGGCGAGGCCGATGCGGCTTTGCCCTTCCTCCACCGCGGCGGCGCTGGCGGTCATGCCGATCATGGCCGTGCTCAATGCGCCGACGCGGTCGATGCGGTCGTCCTGCTGATGGAAGCGCCGGTCGACGTCGCCGCGGAACGCGTCGAAGCCGGCATCGAAGCCGGTGAGCTCGGCCAAGGCGTTGTCGGTGTAGGCATTGGCGGCGTCCAGGGTCGCCGCGTCGCCGGCGGCCATGTCGTCGCGGATCGCGGCTTCGCGGTCGTCGGTGTAGGCGTTGGCCGCGGTGCCGCCGGTGGCGACCGCAGTGTCGGTGTAGGCGTTGGCGGTGGCCAGGGTGGCCTGCAGCTGCGACAGGTTGACCGCGTCGGTCGCGCCGGTGCCGGCGGCGACGTTCACCAGGCGACGTTCGTTGCCGGCGCTGCCGATCGAGACCGTGTCGGCCTGGTCGGCGACCGCGTGCGCACCCAGCGCCACCGAATTCTGGCCGCTGGCCAGGCTCTGGTTGCCGAGCGTGATGCTGTCGACGGCGTTGGCCGAACTCAGAACGCCGATGGCGATGCTGCCGTCCGCTGTCGCCAGGCTCTGGGTGCCGGCCGCGATCGCACCGGCGCCGCTGGCGACGCTGAACGCGCCCAGTGCCGTGCTGGACCCGCCGCTGGCGGTGGCGACCGCGCCGAACGCGGCATCGGCGAAGAGCGTGGCGGTGCCGCCGGCGCCGATCGCGGAGCTGGCCAT
The DNA here is from genome assembly GCF_045689605.1 of Luteimonas sp. R10. Lineage (GTDB taxonomy): Bacteria > Pseudomonadota > Gammaproteobacteria > Xanthomonadales > Xanthomonadaceae > Luteimonas. The sequence continues at coordinate 4,161,393 of NZ_CP141262.1, read as the reverse complement.
CCCCTGCGCCTGGCTGCCGTCGCCGACGGCCGTGCTGTTCTGCGCCGTGGCCAGGCTGTCGGTGCCCACCGCGGTGCTGTACTGGCCGCTGGCCTGGCTCAGCACGCCGATCGCGATGCCCTGCTCACCGGTGGCCTGGGCGGCGACGCCGACGGCGATGCTCCTTTCGCCCGAGGCGATGCTGCTGGCGCCGGTAGCGGTGCTGTATTCGCCCGAGGCCTGGCTGGCCGAACCGGTGGCGGTGCTGGAGATGCCGGTGGCGCGGCTCGACGAGCCGGTGGCAGTGCTCGAATCGGCCGTAGCTTCGGAGAAGGTTCCGGTAGCGGTACTCGACAGGCCCGAGGCCAGGCTGGCCGAACCCGTGGCCGTGCTGAAGTTGCCGCTGGCCTGGCTGATGTTGCCGGTGGCGGTGCTGGCGGATCCGCTCGCGTTGCTGTGGGCGCCGGTCGCCGTGGCGCCGCCTCCCACGGCGAAGCTGGCGGCGCCGGTGGCGGTATCCATGCCATTGAAGGCCACGCTGTTGTGACCCGTGGCGGTGCTCTCGTCGCCAGAGGCGCTCGCGGCATTGCCATAGGCGGTGGCCTGCTCGCCGCTGGCCTCGGCGCCGGTGCCGCAGGCGTTGGCGTCGGTGCCGGTGGCGGTGGCATCGCCGCCGTCTTCGCCGGCGGTTGCGAGATCGCAGGTCTCGCCGGCGACTGCGGTCGCGGACATGGCCAGGCAAAGAGCGATCGCCAGTGCGGATATCGAACGACGAAGCGAGAGGGACAAGGTCTGCAGGTTCATGGCGTGCTCCGAAGGAAGAATGGATTCGCGCAGTCGCAGAGGGACTCGCCCTCGACCGGAAGCTGAATTCCGGCCGGGCCTTCCCCCGGTTCCGGGGCATCGGCCATGCCGCGCTTGCAGTACCAACCGGCAAAGACGCGCCGGAACCATCACGGCGCTTGCGCATCTGTCATGGCGGCTGGCGGGCGGCGACGTCGGCGTTTCAGGCGTCCCGGTTACAATCGCAACCATCGCGCTGCGGCGCCGAACCACGGAGTCCCGATGAAGCTTGGTTCACTGAAGGAGGGCGGCCGCGACGGCACCCTGGTGGTCGTCTCACGCGACCTTTCGCGCGCGGTTCGGGCCGGCGCGGTCGCCGCGACCCTGCAGCGGGCGCTGGAGGACTGGTCCAATCTCGCGCCGCGGCTCAATGCGCTGGCGCAGGAGCTCGAGGCCGGGCAGGCGGCCGGCGCCTTCGATCTCGACGTGGCCCAGCTGGCGGCGCCGCTGCCGCGCGCCTACGAGTTCGTCGACGGCAGCGCCTACCTGCCGCACGTGGAACGCGTGCGCCGCGCGCGCGGGGCCGAGGTGCCGGAAAGCTTCTATACCGACCCGTTGATGTACCAGGCGACCAGCGCCGGCTTCTACGGCCCGCGCGACCCGGTCCGCGTGCCCAGCGAGGACCACGGCATCGACCTGGAGGCCGAGATCGTGGTGGTGACCGACGACGTGCCGATGGCGGCGACGCCGGAGCAGGCGGCGGCGCACATCCAGCTGGTCGGACTGGTCAACGATGTCTCGCTGCGCAACCTGATCCCCGGCGAGCTGGCCAAGGGCTTCGGCTTCCTGCAGTCCAAGCCGCGCTCGGCGCTGAGCCCGGTGTTCGTGACCCCGGACGAACTGGGCGATGCCTGGCGCGGCAACAAGCTGCACCTGCCGTTGCTGACCCACGTCAATGGCGAGTGGTTCGGCGCGCCCGAGGCCGGCGTCGACATGCAGTTCGACTTCGCCCAGCTGGTCGCGCATGCGGCCCGGACCCGGCCGCTGTCGGCCGGCACGATCGTCGGCTCGGGCACCATCGCCAACCAGGACACCGGCAAGGGCGCGTCCTGCTTCGCGGAGAAGCGCACGGTGGAAGCCCTGGAGCACGGCAAGCCGTTGACGCCGTTCATGCGCTTCGGCGACACCGTGCGCATCGAGATGCTCGACCGCGAGGGACACTCGATCTTCGGCGCGATCGAGCAGCGGATCGAACGCCCGTCCGGCGCCTGACCGGAGAGGCGGCGGCAGCCGAACGGACGTCGCCGCGCGACGGATGGGCGGCCGGCGCGGCGGGTTCCGCGTTAATGTTGTCGGCATCGCGGCCACAGGGGGGCGCATGGGAGAGGGAAGGATGGCGGAGCCGCTGACGCTGTATTCGTACTGGCGTTCGAGTGCTGCGTACCGGGTGCGGATCGGCCTGAATCTCAAGGGATTGCCGTACGAGATCGCGCCGGTGCACCTGGTGCGCAACGGCGGCGAGCAGCACGGGCAGGAATACGCCGCGGCCAACCCGCAGAAGCTGGTGCCGATGCTGGAGCACGGCCGTCGGCGGCTGCTGCAGTCGCTGGCGATCTTGGAATACCTGGACGAGGTCTGGCCGTCGCCGCCGCTGCTGCCCGCCACCGCGCGCGAGCGCCAGCGGGTGCGCGCGCTGGCGCAGCTGGTCGCCTGCGACATCCATCCGCTCAACAACCTGCGGGTGATCCGTTTCTTCGAGCACGAGTGGAACGTGCCCCAGCCCGAACGCGACGTCTGGATGCGGCACTGGATGACCGAAGGCCTGGCGGCGTTCGAGGCGCTGCTCTCCGACCATCCGTCCACCGACGCGTTCTGCGACGGCCATGCGCCGACCCTGGCCGACTGTTGCCTGGTGCCGCAGGTCTACAACGCGCGCCGGTTCGGCGTGGACCTGGCGCCGTATCCGACCATCCGCCGCATCGAGGCCGCCTGCCTGGCGCTGCCGGCGTTCGAGGCGGCACGCCCCGAGCGCCAGCCCGACGCGCCGAAGGCGTAGTCGCCGGTCATCGCGGGTGCCGTCGCAGGCGCCTCGCCGCGATCGGCCGAGTGGCGGGGACATGCCGTTGCCGGGAAGCCGCGGCCCGGGAGCATCGCGACTTCCGTCGCTCCCACCAAGGACGGTTCTGCCAATGGGTAACCCGAGTGGGGCCGATCCGGCTTGTCGCCAGGGCCCCCGGCCGGCGGCAGCCCGCCCGCGGACCGATCAGGTGTGCTCGTTCTCCGACGCGCTGTCGAAGACGTCGGCATAGGGGTCGTGCTCGCCGGTCCCGCCCTCCGACAGCCGGAACTTCAGCGCCAGGCCGTCGCGCGAGTCGGCCGCCTTGAGCGCCTCCTCCATCTCGATCTTGCCTTCCTTGTAGAGCCGGAACAGGCACTGGTCGAAGCTTTCCATGCCTTCCTCCAGGGTCTCCTCCATCGCCTGCTTGATCTCGTGCACCTGTCCGCGGCGCAGCAGGTCGCGGATCATCGGCGTGTTGATCAGCACCTCGGCCGCGGGCAACCGGCGGCCGTCGACGCCGACCACCAGGCGCTGGCTGACCACGGCCTTGAGGTTCAGCGCCAGGTTCATCAGCACGTTCTTGTGCGCGGATTCGTTGAAGAAGTTGAGGATGCGCTCGATGGTCTGGTCGGCGTTGTTGGAGTGCAGGGTCGCCAGGCACAGGTGGCCGGTCTCGGCGAAGGCGATCGCCGCCTCCATGGTGGTCGCGTCGAGGATCTCGCCGATCAGGATGACGTCCGGCGCCTCGCGCATGGCGTTCTTCAGCGCGTTGTGGAAGTTGTGGGTGTCGAGCCCGACCTCGCGCTGGTTGACGATCGATTTCTTGTGCTTGTGCAGGTACTCGATCGGATCCTCGATGGTGAGGATGTGGCCCGAGGTGTTGCTGTTGCGATAGTCGATCATCGACGCCAGCGTGGTCGACTTGCCCGACCCGGTGGAGCCGACGATCAACACCAGCCCGCGCGGGGCCATGATGATCTGCTTGAGCGCCTGCGGCAGCTGCAGTTCCTCGATGCTGGGGATGACGCTGCGGATGGCGCGGATCACCATGCCGATCTCGCCGCGCTGCTTGAACACGTTGACGCGGAAGCGCCCCGAATCCTGCAGCGACAGTGCCATGTTGAGCTCCAGCTCGCGCTCGAACACCGGCACCTGGCCCTCGTCCATGAGCGAATAGGCGATCTTCTTCACCATGCCGGTGGGCAGCCCGGTGTTTCCGAGCGGGTACAGTCTGCCCTCGACCTTGATGTAGACCGGCGCCCCGGTGGTCAGGAACATGTCCGAGGCGTTTTTTTCCGTCATCAGCTTCAGGAAATAGCCGATGTCCATGAACGAATCCCCTTTCGGCCCCGACCGGTCGTTGCGATCGGGCCGCCTGCTGTCGACAATGGCCGCATGTTCCCCATCGGTGCGGCCGCCAATGCCAGCTAGCATTGCACAGTTGAGAGTATTCCTGCAGGCGTCCGCCCTCGGGATCGTGCTGGCGCTCACAGCTTGCGCCAGCCTGCCGCCGCCCACGGCCGAACTGGCCGCCGCGCAACAGTCGGTCGCCCGCGCGTCCGATGCCGATGCCGACCAGTACGCGCAGGAGGAAATCGCCCAGGCGCGAACCCTGCTCCGGCAGGCGCAGGCGGCGATGGCGGGCGGCCGCGAGCGCGACGCGCGCGATGCGGCGCTGAGCGCTTCGGCGCTCGCCGACCTGGCCCACGCCCGCAGCCGCGAGGCGGTGGCCAATACCGAGCTGGCGCAGCGCCGGGCACAGGTCTCGCGGCTGCGCGAGCAGCTGGGCATGGAGGACTGACATGAAGACCCTCATGAAGACCCTGTCGTCCTGGATGTTGCTGGCCGCCCTGTGCGCTCCCGCTGCCCACGCGGCGGACGATCCGGACGCGCAGCGCCTGCTGCAGCGCCTGCAGGCGCTCGACGCCGATCCGGTGCAGCGCGGGTTCGCCCAATACGAGCGCCTGCAGGCACGGCAGGCCGTGGACGCCTACGCCAACGCCCGCGGCGATCGCGCCCTGCCGCTGCAGGTCGCCGAATGGCGCGTGGAAACCGCCGAGACCGCCGCGCGCACGGAGACGATCCGGCGCGAGATCGGCGAGCTCGATCGCGAGCGCAGCGACCTGCTGGTCGAGGCCAGCCGGCAGGAAGCCGAGCGCGCGCGGCAGGAGGCCGAGCGGCTGCGGGTCCAGGCGCAGATCCAGGCCGAGGAGGCGGCGCGCTTGCGGATGGCGGCGGAGTCCGAATCCAGCGCCCGCCAGGAAGCCGAAATCATGCTCGATGGAGTCGCCAGCGATCAGGCCGCCAAGTTGCGGGCCGCGCGAGCGCGCGAGGCCGAACTCGCCCGCCGCGAGGCGGAGCTGATGCGCGCGGTGGAAGAGGGCGACGACGACTGACCCCGGCGGGCTGTGCGCCCGTCTCGCAGCGGTGAGATCCGGGCGAAGCGCGGGGCTGCCCGCGCCGCTGCCGGCGGCGCCGGACCGCCATAGAGGGGAGGCGGCAGATCGAACCCGTTGGCATTTTTAACGAATAATTTCCATTTGATTCAGCCGGTTAGCGGCAACCGGGCGGAAATCGCGCCCATGGTCTAGGCCGTGGCCGAGATGCGTCTCGCGCATTCAGGAAACGCTCGATGACGCCGCCGCGAGCGCCCGCCGAAGGCGCTTGCCGGTCCCGATCCGGAGGAGTAGGGTCGGACTGGAGGGTGGCGCCCGACCGGTCGCCATCTCTGCCGACAGGCCGACGACGACGATGACCCAGACGCACCGCCCCGAGGAGCACGCCGCCGGAAGCAAGGTCCGCGCGGACGTTCCGCAAGGGCGATTCGCGCAGTCCGTTGTCGGCCGGACCTCAACTCTCCCCTGCGACGCCCCGCGCCTTCGCCGGCCGGGGCGTTTCTCGTTCCTGATCCCCAAGGAGGCTTCCATGTTCGAAGGGCAACCCCAGTCGGAGCTTGATTCGGTCATCCAGACCAACCCGGAGTTCCGGCGCCTGTATCACCATCACCAGGAACTCGACAAGAAAGTGATGGATGCGGAGCTCGGCGTGCTGCCGATCGACGACACCACGCTGGCGCAGATGAAGCGCGAGAAGCTCGCCGCCAAGGACCGCCTCACCCGGATGTACGACACCCTGCACCACTGACGCAGGACACCCCTTCCTTTCGCGGGCGGTGCCGGCCTCCTCGTCGGCCGGCGCCGCCCGCGGGGATGCTGGACGGAGCGATGCGATAATCGCGCCTCCTTCCGACGACGCCCGCGGGCTCCAGCCAGCATGCCGATCCACGATTCCGTTCTCGATCTCATCGCCGACACCCCGGTCGTTCGCGCGCAGCGCCTCGACGCCGGCCCCTGCGAGCTGTACTTCAAGCTGGAAAGCCAGAATCCCGGGGGGTCGATCAAGGACCGCATCGGGCTGTCGATGATCGAGGCCGCGGAGCGGCGCGGCGACATCCGGCCCGGCGACACCCTGGTCGAGGGCACCGCCGGCAACACCGGCATCGGGCTGGCGCTGGTGGCGCAGCGGAAGGGCTACCGCCTGGTGCTGGTGGTCCCGGACAAGATGAGCCGGGAGAAGATCTTCAACCTCAAGGCGATGGGCGCCGAGGTGGTGCTCACGCGCTCCGACGTGGCCAAGGGCCACCCCGAGTACTACCAGGACCTGGCCGAGCGCATCGCCCGCGAGACGCCGGGCGCCTACTTCGTCAACCAGTTCGGCAATCCCGACAATCCCGCCGCGCACGAGCACGGCACTGCGCCGGAGATCCTGCGGCAGATGGCCGAAGCCGGCGGCCTGGACGCGGTGGTGTTCGGCTGCGGCAGCTCCGGCACCATGACCGGGCTGTCGCGGCATTTCGCCGCGCATGCGCCGGAGGTGGAGCTGATCCTGGCCGACCCGGTCGGCTCGATCCTCGCCGAGTACATCAACGAGGGCACCCTGAGCGACAAGTCCGCCAGCTGGATGGTCGAGGGCATCGGCGAGGATTTCCTGCCGGTGATCTCCGATTTCTCGCGGGTGAAGAAGGCCTATGCGATCAGCGACCAGGAGAGCTTCCTGGCCGCGCGCGAACTGCTGCGCAGCGAGGGCATTCTCGGCGGCTCCTCCACCGGCACCCTGCTGGCCGCGGCGCTGAAGTACTGCCGCGAGCAGACCGAACCGAAGAAGGTGCTGGTGTTCGTCTGCGACACCGGCAACAAGTACCTGTCCAAGCTGTACAACGACTACTGGATGCTGGACAACGGTTTCCTCGAGCGCGAACAGCACGGCGACCTGCGCGACCTGATCCTGCGCCCGTACTCGCAGCGCGACACCGTGGTGCTGGCGCCGGGCGACCTGCTGATGACCGCCTACCAGCGCATGAAGCTGTACGAGATCTCGCAGCTGCCGGTGATGGACGGCGAGCACATCGTCGGCATCCTCGACGAGTCCGACGTGCTGCTGCACGTCTACGGCGACGAGGCCCGCTTCCGCGACCCGGTCTCGACCGCGATGGTCAGCAAGCTCGACATCATGGACGTGAAGTCGCCGATCGAGGCGCTGCTGCCGGTGTTCGACCGCGGCCAGGTGGCGATCGTGGTCGACGGCGAGCGATTCCTGGGCCTGATCACCCGGATCGACCTGCTGAACTGGCTGCGGCGGCGGGTGCAGTAGCCTGCGTCCGCCCCCTCGCCGGCGCTATCCTCTGGTGAATGGGCGCGGCGGCGCAATGCCCCTGTGGGAGCGACGGCAGTCGCGACGCCGGTGGCGTCGGGGGCGCATGCAATCGTCCGAAACCCGTATTACCGGCGTCGCGACTGCCGTCGCTCCCACGCCGCCGTCGAACCTGAACACCGCTCCGCGAGGTGATTCCTCAGGGGTCCACAGCGCGCTGCCGGGCATCGAACAACCCGCCCGGTGATAGAATTCGCGCCTTGTTTTCCACTGGATTGCATCTGTATGACGGACGACCGCCGAGCGGCCGACGCCAGCCCGGAACACTGGGGCCTGGGAACCAAGGCCATCCACGCCGGCCAGTCGCCAGACCCCAGTACCGGCGCGGTGATGCCGCCGATCTACGCCACCTCCACCTACGCCCAGTCCAGTCCGGGCGAGCACCAGGGCTTCGAATACTCGCGCAGCCACAACCCGACCCGCTTCGCCTACGAGCGCTGCGTGGCCGGGCTGGAGGGCGGCAGTCGCGGCTACGCCTTCGCCTCCGGCATGGCGGCCACGTCCACGGTCCTGGAGCTGCTGGATTCGGGTAGCCACGTGATCGCCATGGACGACGTCTATGGCGGTACCTACCGCTTGTTCGAGCGGGTGCGCCGGCGTTCGGCCGGGCTGGACTTCAGCTGGGTGGACCTGAGCGACGCGGCCGCGTTCGAGGCGGCGATCCGGCCCGAGACCCGCATGGTCTGGATCGAGACCCCGACCAATCCGCTGCTCAAGCTGGCCGACATCGCGCGGATTGCGGAACTCGCCCGCAAGCGCGGCCTGGTCGTGGTGGTCGACAACACCTTCTGCTCGCCGATCCTGCAGCGCCCGCTGGCGCTGGGCGCGCACCTGGTGCTGCATTCGGCCACCAAGTACCTCAACGGCCACTCCGACGTCGTCGGTGGCATGGTCGTGGCTGGCGACGACGTCGAGCTCGCCGAGCAGCTGGCGTTCCTGCAGAACTCGGTCGGTGCGGTGCAGGGCCCGTTCGACAGCTTCCTGGCGCTGCGCGGCCTGAAGACCCTGCACTTGCGGATGAAGGCGCACTGCGAGAACGCGCAGGCGCTTGCGGAGTTTCTCGAGGCGCACCCCGCGATCGAGAAGGTCGTTTACCCCGGTCTCGTCTCGCACCCGCAGCACGAGCTGGCGAAGCGGCAGATGGACGGCTTCGGCGGCATGGTTTCGATCTGGCTCAAGGGCGGCTACGAGGCCGCGAAGCGTTTCTGCGAACGCACCGAACTGTTCACCCTGGCCGAGTCGCTGGGCGGCGTCGAGAGCCTGGTCAATCATCCGGCGGTGATGACGCATGCGTCGGTGCCGGAGGCGCGGCGAACGCAGCTGGGAATCGATGCGAATTTGGTGCGGCTGAGCGTCGGCATCGAAGACTGGCGCGACCTGAAATCTGATCTCGATGACGCGTCGGCATCCTGAGGGTCGTGTAGATGAGTTCATTCCTTACGCACCTTCGGGACAGCACGCGATTCCCGGAATTCTGGGCGTACTCCAGCTGGCTGGATATCGTCACCAAGTATCGGCGCACACGACTTGGGTTGATCTGGATCGTGGTTCCGGTCGCCGTGTTCGTTGCAGCCATCGGCAGCATCTACTCGCGCATCATGGGGCATGACCCCCATTTCTATATTCCCTATTTAGCAGTGGGATACGTGGTGTGGCGTTTCATGGTGCAATGCACCAACGAATCCGCCTCGATCCTGCGAAGCCATAAGTCGTTCATCATGGACGGGCGGATACGGCTCTCGGATTTCGTGCTGCGTTCGTTGTCCAAAGCGTTCTTCTACTTCGTCTGTTCCCTGGTAGTCATATTTGGCGCATTGGCCTGGTCTCCCGATACCAGTGCAGCGAGCATGTTCACCATGCTCCTCACTTTCCCGCTTATCGTTGCCAATATGCTGTGGTGGTCGACATGCATGGCCTTGGTCGGAGCCAGGCACGCTGACGCAGGGGAGATGATCAATACAGCGCTTCGGTTCGGGATGCTGCTCACGCCCATCTTGTGGGTTGGCGAACGGTTTCCATTCGGCTCGATAGGCTGGTGGGCAGTGCACGCTAATCCAGGCTATCACCTGATCAACGTGGTGCGCGCCCCCCTTCTGGGCCAGGAAGTCGAAGTCGCGTCCTTGGCCTACATCGGAATCATGATGCTCGTTGGCTGGTTGCTGGCCGTCGTCCTCTACAGGCGCTATGCGCGCTTCGTGCCCCTCTGGATTTGAACGGGACTGATCTGCATGACCGCATACATTCGCGCGCGCAACATCGGTCTTGAAGTGCCGTACTACATTCAGCCGGAGAAGCAGGGGCGGTCGTGGTTAGGCACTCTTTTCGGCGCTGCAACCGCTGTTCCGAAGCGTCGGTTCGCCACGCTCCTCGACGAGGTCGCTTTCGATGTTGAGGAGGGCGACCGGGTGGCGCTCATTGGGCGAAACGGGGCGGGGAAGACCACCCTGCTTCGCATCCTGACCGGTGCATTCCAGCCGACTCGTGGGGAGCTTCAGGTTTCGGGTACTCGCCAGGCGCTGTTGAATCTAAGCCTTGGATTCAACCCAGAGGGCACTTTGCACGAGAACATCTACCTGCGTGCGACGGCCATGGGGATTTCCGCATCGAAGGTCCGAGATATGGTGGGTTCGATACTCGAGTTCGCTGAATTGGAGCAAGTCGCGAATCGACGACTGCATACCCTGTCGTCCGGACAGAGGATGCGACTTGGTTTCGCGATATCGACTTCGATTCAGCACGACATCATGCTGCTGGATGAGTGGTTCGGCGCCGGAGACGTGCAATTCGTCAAGAAGGCCCGCGAGCGGCTGTCGAGCCGGATCAACGGCAGCAAGATCGTGGTCGTCGCCAGCCACAATCAGACACTGACGAAGCGCCTGTGCAACAAGGGCCTGGTCCTCGAGCAGGGGCGCATTCTGCATTACGGCCCCTTGGAAGAGGCGATGCGCGAGTACTCGGCTTTTACCGCCCGTCCGGCGTCCAGGCAGCCGAATGCCGTGACGCCGGAACGCAAGAAGGTACGGGCTGGCGCCGGTGCATAAGTGGGATCGCCGACGATCGATCGCGGTCTCTGCAGGCCACGACCCGCGCCGCGATGGCAAACTCTGCTCATGCCGGTCTGGCAATGGCTTTGATCGGCCGCTTCTGGAAGTTGATCCATGAGTTCCAAAAGTGACTGGAAGCCCGCTTCCCCATCTGGGGAGGCCGGCAACGAGACTGGCCGGCAGAGCGCCCTTGACCAAGGCATGGTGGGACATCTCCGGGGGCAACTGCACGCACTGCAGCTAGCGCTGGACGCCGCGATCGGCGAAATCGAAGCGCTGCGCAACAGCACTTCGTGGCGCGTGACCCGCCCCATTCGCATGCTCAAGCGCGCGCTTACCGGTGAAGTGGCGCAGCGCAGCGCGGAATCCTATGCTTCCGGATCTTCGCGTACGTCGCTGGTGCCGCCGGAAATCAGGCGGTTCCATGACTCGCCTCCCGAGGATCGCAATGACGTCTACCAATTGGTGGATGCGGACATGGCGATGGCCCCCATCCTGGCGCTGGCTTCCGCGCGCCAGCTCAGGAGCGATGCAGCGAGGATCGCCTTTCTCGGCAGTGACGAACTGGACGCCGAACTTCGCTTCGACGCGCACGTGCTGCGGGTCGGGGAGGCGGACTGGCGCCAGGCCCTACGGCATGGAGAGTGGGACTATCTGCTTGTGGAGACGGTCTGGCACGCCGGAAGGAGTGGCTGGCGGTCGGCGCTGCTGTGCGACCATCGCGGAACAGACAGCGTTCGCCAGCTGATCGAGCATTGCAGGCGCATCGGGCTTCCAGTGGTCGTCTGGTTCAGGGAAGACGAGGCGAGCTATCGTTGGTTCGCGTGGCTCGGTGAACTCGCTGACCAAGTCTACGCCATCGACGAGGAAGTACTGGCGCATCTGATGCGGGACCACCCGGCCAAGTGCGGCTTGCTTTCACCCTGCATCCAGCCCGTGCTACACAATCCAGTGCGCTCTAGCCTGCTTCAGAGCGCGGGTTCACGGCTCCCGGCCCAAGTACTCTACGACGGGTGGTGGGACGTTGCTGGGGGGAGCGTCGAGCTGTCTCAGCTGCTGTCAATCGCTCCTCATCTTCGCATCTGCGAGAGCGAATGGGAATTTGGGGGGCTGCGGCTTCGCGATCACCAGGCGTCCTTGGACCGCACGATAGGATGCGTGGATCCGATCGCAAAGGGCGCCCTCGACAGGCTTGGGGCACTGGAACTCTTTGCCGATGGAAGTCTACGAGCCGGGTGGCGCAGGCAACAGGCCATGTTGCGGACCGCCGCTTGCGGCAGCGTGGTCGTCGATTGCGGGCAGGACGGCCTCGGCCGCCAGGGAGTCGCGAGGAGCGGAGGTGGGCAGCCCCAGTCGCAGTTCGTCGCGTCGATACTTGGCGATACTCTCGCTAGGATGGAGATCGTTCACCGGATTCGCCGCGAGCTGCTTTCCGGGCACTGTCTCGTCGATCGGCTCGAAACCGTCGCCCGCGACCTGGGCCTGTCTCGAGGCCGAGCGCCATCATGTCCCTCCGTGGCCATGATCTTGGTTACCATGCGACCTCAGCTCCTTGAAGCATGCCTTCAGCGCTTTCGAGCGGAGCTGTATCCGAACCGAGAACTGATCGTAGTGCTCCATGGGCAGCACGATCTGGCCGCGGCCCGTAGCTTGGTGCGCTCGGGAGAGGCGGTCCGCATCTTCTCGATGCCGCGTCTGCATAGCTTGGGCGCATGCCTGAACGCGGCTATTTCGATGACCGATGCGGCCTACTGGACCAAAATGGACGATGACGATCTCTATGGGCCCCACTATCTGTACGACATCATGCTGGCACGGCGCTATGTGGATTTCGACGTGGCTGGGAAGCCCCCGATGTTCGCTTATCTAGAGCGGACCGACGAACTCTTCTGGGATCCGGTGTGGGCCGAGCACGCGCATCTTTGGCATGCTCCGGACGAGTCTTCCAGCGCGCTGGTGGCCGGCGGGACGATCACCGGACGGCGAGAGGTCTTCGAGCAGATTCAGTTTTCCGAACGCCGCCGAGGGGGATCGGATTCGGATTTCATAAGGCGCTGTTACGAGTCGGGTGTCGGGGTGTTGGCGTTGGATGGCTTCAACTTCGTCCGCTACCGCAGCGCTCATGCTGGTTTCCATACATGGGCGATGGATGAGCGCGAGGTACGCGATCGCGCGCAAGCAGTTGGCGCGCGCGCGGACGTGGTGTCTATCGCTTATCAATGAAGGCGACTCAATCATGAAGCTGCTCGGCAAATTCGACCGAATGCCCGCGCTAACCGTCAAGCGCGTCGTCGCCGTCGTGCTTGGTGCACTGGCGCTGGCCGCGGCGCTCGTCGCTGTATACATGCTCGATACGTTCCTGCTGTCGGTTTCGATATTTCTCGTGGCTATCGTGGTGGCCATGGTTGCGGTAGGCACCTACAGGCGCGTTGGTCATCACATGGCGGGCTTTGCGCAGTCCGCCGCAGGGATAGATTGGACGAGGCAGCGGCTGGAACAGATGTCCCACGTGCAGGCGCGGTGCGAAACCATGCTTAAGCAGGCCAGCATCCAAGATCTTAGGCCTCTCGTCCTCAGTGCGTTCCGGGAAATCGCCGAAAACAACGAGTCGGCTGCAACGCGGTCCCAAGACCTTGCCGACCGGCAGCAGCTTCTGTCCCAGCGTGTCGAAAAGCTCGATGCATTGATCCAGGTGGTGGAGATGCGGGTGGCCAATCTGGACAGTGTGCATAAGCAGGTGGAAACCCGCCTGACCGATCGCATCGGCCAGATGCGTTCCGAGCTGGAGCGAGACCATCGCGATGCGCTGGGGAAGCTCGGTAATCTGCAGCGGAGCCTGGAAAGCGAGAGCCTTTCGGTGCGCACTGGGATGAAGGAAGCACTTCACGCCATTTCCAAGGACATGGGGGGGCAGCTGGACAAGCTGCAGGAACTGGGCTCGGGGTCCAGCATCGAGCTCGGCGATCGGATCGGGTCGCTGCATGATGAGTTGGTCAAGCCCGTACGCCATATTGAACAGGAGATTGTCGGCGGACACCTGAGGTTCGCGGTGCTGAACGACTTCAATTCGATGGCTTCGATCGACCGTCGGCTGGAGCTTCGTGCTGCCGCACCGGCGATGAGCGGATGGTCGATCGAACCGATCTCGCTCGCTCAGATGCTCGAGTTCGTGGAGCGGGTAAAGCCAGCATCGGTATTGGAATGCGGGAGCGGCGCGTCGACGGTCCTGCTCGCGTATGCACTCGAGAAAGTGGGCGGCCGGCTGATCGCGCTCGAGCATCTGGAAGAGTACGCCGAGGCGACCCGGCGAGACCTCCAGAGGCATCGTCTGAATCACGTGGCGGAGGTTCGTGCAGCACCACTCGAAGAGTTCGAGCTGTCTGGAGGAGTGTTCCGGTGGTATGCGCGGGCTGCATGGGCCGATCTGCGCGACATCGACCTTCTTCTGGTCGACGGACCGCCAAAGGCGACGGGCAAGATGGCGCGCTATCCAGCTTTGCCGCTGTTGGCCGGGGCTCTGTCCGCGCACGCGACCGTGGTGCTGGACGACATGCACAGACCCGAGGAACGACAGGCGCTGGAGCTGTGGCAGAAGGAGTTCTCCGCGATCGGCGTCGCCGCACCGTGGGGAGAACGGATGCTTCAGATCGAGTGGCGGAATACGGACTGAGGTTCGGACGTTCGCAAACGACACCGAATGGCCGGGATTGCATTGCCGATGAATTTGCCAAAGCTCGAGGATCACCCCGTCGGAGACTATCAGCGTCTGGCTAGAAGGAAGGGACTGTACGCGGAGGCACTTCGCACCTATCTTGAGCTTGTGAACGAGTACCCTGACGATCGGATGCTCGATCGGCTTCTGTTGCGCACATCTTCGCGACGTGGCGTTGAACTGATGGCCTTATGGGCCACGCACGGGCGCATGCGCCTGGCCGACGTCCTGGCGCACGTGGAGCACCGTGGGACGAATCTTCAGACGATGTCCATCCTGGCCGGAGCGGCGGTCGAGCCTGTGAGGCTGCTCAGGCTTGCCAGGGTGTTGGCGCTTCAGGGGCATGCCGCATCGGACACGAGGCAAGCGCTCACCATCATGCGCTGGGTTCATGCCAATGCTGGCGTTGCGGTATTCAACCGCGACCGTGGGCGTCTATACCAAAATCTGGCATTCTCGAGCGAGGAGTACGTTCTTGCCCGGCGACTGACTTCTGAACTCAGACTGAAGCGCCTGGATCTTGCGATCATGCAGGCCGACCTCGCCAACCCGCTCGGCCCTTCTCCATTCGCTGACGCCGACCAGTGGTCCGGGTACTTCGGCTCGCTCTTTCTCACGTCGGATGTGGAGGCTCCCACCCTTGGAGCCGAGACCGATAGCGAACCGTTCGATCGACTGACCTGCACTCCGGCGGGGGATATCGTCGATGGGCCGCTCGTGTCGGTGATTTTGACCACATGGCAGCCGGACATTGGGTTGCGAACGGCTATCAGCTCGCTGTTGTCGCAGTCGTGGCGCAACCTGGAAATCATCGTCGTGGACGATGCTTCCCCTGACAGATTTGCAGCCATGCTTCATGAGGTAGAGGCGCTTGATCCGCGGATTCGTTTGGTCCGCCTGCCGTTAAACGGGGGGACGTATCTCGCGCGGAATGCCGGGCTTCGGCAGGCGCGCGGCGACTTCGTCACGGGGCAGGATTCCGACGACTGGAGTCACCCACGACGTATCGAACTCCAAGCGACCGAGCTGATGAAGAATCAGCGATTGGTGGCGACGACCAGTCATGCGCTGCGGTGCGACCCGTCGCTGATGTTCGGTAGCCCGGGGACGATGCCGCGCCGCGAGAATGCATCTTCTCTGATGTTCCGTCGACAGCCGGTGCTGGATGCCGTGGGCTTCTACGATGCGACGCGAAAAGCTGGCGATACTGAGTTCATGCTTCGCATCCAAGCCGTTTTCGGTGAGCGCAGCCACAAGGTGCTAGAGCAGAACCTCGCGATGATCCGCCTCTCCCGCGGTTCCCTGTCGAACGCCGAGTTCAGGCCGGGGTGGCGGCATCCGGCGCGCTTCGCGTATCGACGCGGCTATGAATACTGGCACTCGACAGTGACTGACGCCAAGCAGCTCAGGATCGGGGAAGGGGAGGATTTCAGGCGTTTTCCGCTGCCTCGTCCCTTCCGGATGAGCACGGGCGCCGGAGAGGTTGCCGACGCCTTTGATGTGGTGTTTGCCGACGACCTGCGGGCGCGCATGGACCGATCACGACTGCGCACCCTTCTGGATGAGGTCAACCTGGCTCTCGATGCGGGGCTTCGCGTGGGCCTGATGCACTTGCGTTCTTTCCGCGACATCAGCATCGAGCCCATTGACGTCTACTGGCCCGCCTTCTCCAGGCTTCTCCAAGAGGAACGTGTCGGGGAAGTGTTGCCCACGGACGATATTCCCGTCGAAACGCTCGTGGTCAGGCATCCGGATGCGGCTATGTTCCTCGAGCCCCGCGGCTTTGCACTCCGGCCGCGTAAGGTTGTGGTCATCGCGGAGGATGCCGTGCGCCAGCCGGATCGGCGTGTCTGGTTCGATCCAGTTGCCTGTCAGCGCAACCTGCGCGACGCCTTCGGCGCGCAGGTGCAGTGGCGCGCCGACGACGAAGTAGGCTCGGAGCTTCGGGACAGCCTTCCGGCCGACAGCCGATTCGGGCCGGGCTATCCGGTTCTCGTGCATGCTCGTAGTTGGCGCGCACCGCAGCGCGCCTTCGAGGGCAGGCGTCCGATAATCGGTCGCATTCTGCTGGGCGCCCGGTCGGCCGATCTTCCGTGCACGGTCGAAGCCCTGTTGGCTGCCTATCCCAACAGCGGCCGGACTCCGGTCCGGTTTCTCGGCGGTGAAGCCCTCTGCCGCAAAGTGCTGGGGAATCGTCCGGCGCCGGCCAGCTGGACCTTCGTTCCGGAGGATACCGACCCTGAAGTATTCCTCAGCGGTTGCGACTTTTATGTCCATTTCAACATGGACGGGCGTAAGCTGACCCCACCCCGGTTGGCCCTGCAGGCTTTGGCCAGTGGGTGTGTGCTGGTTGCTTCGAAAGAACACACCAAGTTTTATGGCGGGGCCGTGATTGGTTGCGATGCCGGGGATGTGTTCGAGGTCGTTTCGACCTTGTCGGCCAACCCCCAGAAGCTGGCCGATTTTCCGACCGCAGCGCGGACGTTCGTTCAGGCTGCCTGTTCAGTAGGTCTTTTTGGTGCAACTTCCAAGGATCATTGCAAGCCGGCTACGGCGGAAACCGTCTCGAACACCGATATCGGTAGTATCGATCCGCCATATGTCGCAGTGACCCGAGATTACGTAAGGCGCGCGCTCAGGACAGTGGATGCAGAGCGCCTAGATGCCACGATCCTTCGAACAGGATCGATCGATGGCCGTGAATTGATGGCGTGGGTAACGTCGTCCGGTCGAACGAGCTTCCAGAACATAGCCCGTGCTTGTGAATCCTATCGGGCGCCCGCCCGACGTGCTGAAGCTCTCGGGACATTCGCCATCTTGAACGCCACTTGGGGGATCCGGCTTGCGCGGATTCTCATCGCGCAGAACCTATTGCCTGATGATCGAATGAACGGCCTTTCGTTGATGGAGGCGATTGTGGGTCTGCATGGACATTCAGCGATCCCGCGCAAGTATGGCCGATTCTTCATTGACACAGCGATTGTGCTCGGGCGTGCGGGGCTTGCATGCTATTTGGCTCGAGGCGTTCCCATGGCCGAAAAGGACAAGCGCGAAGTGCTGATCGATCTCGCGCATCCAGCCATCTCGGCAGGATCGGAGAAGGAGTGGCTGTGTCAGATCAATGGCCTTTTCGCGCCTTGGGAGCTGGAACGGATGCAATTGAGAGGGGACGTCGACCCTGGCTGCGCGTTATTTGATCGAGTCGAGTTCGATCCTTCCATGGCTGGCACGGTATCGGGACCGCTAGTGACCGTTGTAGTGTCCGCCTGGAAGCCGACGCAAACACTTCTCTCGTCGGTTCGTTCCATCCTTTCGCAGACTTGGCGGCACCTCGAGGTGATCGTCATAAACGATGCTTCGCCAGATGAGTACTCCGATATTCTGGCGCGCTGCGCTTCATTGGATTCGCGCGTTCGGATAATAAATCATCCGGTCAACAAGGGGACGTATGCCGCGCGAAACACAGCCTTGATCGAGGCCGCGGGCGAGTTCGTTACCTTCCAAGATGCCGACGATTACAGCCATCCACGACGTATCGAGCTGCAGGTCAAGCCGATGATCGAGGACCCGAAAGTGAAAGCGACAAGGAGCGCCAGCGTTAGAGTGTCGCCTGAAATGATCCTCGCCAATCCCGGAAGCCCCGCAATCCAATCCAATGCCTCGTCGCTCATGTTTCGGCGAGAGGAGGTGGTTGAAAAAATTGGTTTCTTCGATACCGTCAGAAAGGCCGCCGACACTGAATACGCTCTCAGGATTGCGGCGTCTTTCAATTATCCGATTGTTGAGCTGAACCCCAAGATGCCGTTGGCACTGGTGCGGATTGAGGCTGGCTCGTTATCGCGCTCTGAATTCAAGCCGGGATGGCGGCATGAGGCTCGTACTGCTTATCGTGAAGCCTACGACGTCTGGCATGAGGAGATTCGCTCCGGCAAGGCCTCCCCATACCGCTCTGTAGAAGAGCACCCAAGGTCATTCCCGGCTCCTCGCAGATTTTGGATCACGCCTCCCACATCGCCGCCAACCTATGACGTGGTATTCATTGGAGATTGGCGCCAGTATGGAGGTCCGCAAAAATCCATGATCGAAGAGATCAGGGCGCTGCACGCGCGAGGCTTTCGCTTGGCGGTATCCCACATGGAGGCGTTCCGTTTCATGACCACCAGTAGGTTGCCACTCTGTCCAGCGGTGCGGTCACTGATCAATGAGGGGGTGGTTGAGCAGGTGCTGGCAGATGAAGACGTTTCCGTTAGGCTCGCTATTCTTCGATATCCGCCTATCCTGCAATTCTCTACTTCGCCGCCACTTCGGTGGACGATCGACCGTTCTTTGATCGTTGCAAATCAAGCGCCGAGCGAACTGGATGGCTCCGATGTCCGATATAATGTCTTCGATTGCCTTCGCAACGCCAGGGCGATGTTTGGACACGATCCCGTTTGGGTTCCGCAAGGTCCTCAGGTACGAGGCGCTTTGGCACCTCTGATTCCGCTGCACATGATGGATGGCCGGGACATGCCAGGTATTCTGAAGATGGAGGAATGGCGCGTAAAGGATAGAAGGCTGCATGGTACACGTCCTGTGATTGGACGCTATTCAAGGGACAACCGTCTGAAGTTCCCTGGCGGGCGTGACCAGTTACTTGAAGCGTATCCCGCAGACTCCGATATCGACGTGCGTATCATGGGTGGTTTGAGCGCCTGTCCGGAGATACTTGGAAAAGCTCCGATTCCTGGAAACTGGACGCTCACACCATACGGGGCTATGGATGTCAAAGCGTTTCTGGCGTCGATCGATTTCTTCGTCTATTTCGATAGCGACGAGATCGTCGAGGCGTTTGGACGCTCGGTTCTGGAGGCGATCAGCAGTGGATGCGTCGTGATCCTCCCGGAAAAGTTCCTTCCCGTATTCGGGGAGGGCGCTCTCTACTGCCAGCCTCGCGAGGTCGCGTCGCTGGTCAGGTCGATCCATGCGGACCCGGCTCGCTATCAGGTGTTGAGCGAGCGGGGCATGGACTATGTCCATCGCCAGTTCAGCCACGAATCGTACGTCGCCCGTATCAACGGATTATTGGGGGCAGCATGACCGAGACTGCCGCCGACTCCGCCACACCCGCGCGTGGCCCCTTGCGTGCCGAGGCTTCCGGTCTTGCGGGCACAGGTTTCAGGCCAGAGATTCAAGGCCTTCGCGCGATCGCTGTGCTCATTGTGCTCGTGTACCACATTTGGCCGCAGCTGCTTCCGGGCGGGTACGTTGGCGTGGATGTCTTCTTCGTCATTTCCGGCTATCTGATTACCGGGATCCTGTTCAAGGATTTCCAGACGACCGGACGCATTGCGGTTCGCGAATTCTATGCTCGCCGCATTCGCCGGTTGCTGCCCGCTGCGGCACTGGTGCTGGTGGTGGTCGCATTCCTGATGCCGCTGCTGCCACAGACCCGATGGGAGGGCGCGGCTACCGGGATCATTGCCAGCACGCTTTACGTCCAGAACTGGTGGTTGGCGAGCCAAGCTGTGGACTATCTCGCCGCCGAGGCGGCATCCAGCCCGGTCATGCATTTCTGGTCGCTCTCGGTGGAGGAGCAGTACTACATCGTCTGGCCATTGCTACTGCTGATGATGGGTCTGTTGCCAGCCGTCTGGCGCTCGCGTCCGGCCCGGCTGTTCACTGGGTTGGTCGCGGTCGTGACTGCATTGTCGTTGCTGTACTCGGTATGGCTGACCTCGAACGACCCCGGAATGGCTTATTTTTCGACCGTAACGCGCGCCTGGGAGCTGGGCGTCGGCGGTCTGCTGGCTGTCACCACGCGCTGGCGTCGGCTGGATCAGCGGGCGCGCGATGTGCTCGGCATTGTAGGCGTCGCGATGATCGGATGTGCCGCCTTTGCATATAGCTCTGCGACGCATTTCCCTGGCTATGCGGCCGCCCTACCGGTTGCGGGTGCCGCGCTGGTACTCATGGCGCGTGACTCGGTGCGCCGCGTCAGCGCTTACAGCCTGCTGCGCACCGGGCCGTTTCAGTATTTCGGCGATATTTCTTATTCACTGTACCTGTGGCACTGGCCCGTTATCGTCGTATACCAAGAGATCTCCGGCCGAGAACCGGGCCTGGTGGATGGCATCGCCATCTTCGCTGTCTCCTGCGCGCTGGCGCATCAAACCAAGATGCTTGTGGAGGATCACTTCCGGCATCGCCCGAAGGATGCCAACAGGTATTCGATCAAACCGTTCGGCCTAGCAGCCGTTTGCATCGTTGTCAGTCTTATTGCCGGGTGGTCGGCGCCCCGAGTCTGGAGTTCCACCGAGAGCGTCGCGACGGCGTCGGATGCTGCCGCGCAGCCGAACGACCCAGTTGCAGTTGCCAATCCTGGCGCCGCGACCCTGGTCGCAGGTGTGTCTCCTGCCGCAGGACCTCTTCTGCCGGCTCCGGAATTTGCCCGGGATGACTTGGCGCAGCCATACCTCCAGCGATGTATGAGTCGTGGCAGCAGCAAGGCGCTCAAGGTCTGTGAATATGGTGATGCGGAAGGTGGAATACAGGTCGCGCTGGTAGGCGATACGTATGCAGTCCAGTGGCAACCCGCCTTGACCGAGGTGGCAAGGGTGAACAAGTGGGGCCTCAAGGTGATGGCCAAGACCGGGTGTGCATTGGGCGACGTGGATCCGGCGGATCAGGAAGGGAAGCTCTTCTCAAGCTGCGTTGTGTGGCGGGACGGCATGACGCGTCGCTTGATCGAGATCAAGCCTGATTTGGTGCTGGTGGCCCAATCCCCTTCGTCCAAAGTGCTGGAAAAAAGCGGCGGTGAGACTAGGGCGAAGGCACTCGCTGCTGGGCTGGAAACTTTCTACAGGAAGCTCGATGATGCGGGAATCCCCGTCGCCTTTATCAGAAGTACTCCCACCATCGGTGGCGAGTGCAAGGATGCGACGCGAATCGAATCCTGCAGCCGAGTTCGCGATCGCGCTCTCCCGCGGCATGATCCCATGATCTATGCGGCTCGCACGATCGGCGAGGTCCCTCTGGTCGACTTGACGGACGCGATATGCACGCCGAAACAGTGCGATGCAGTGGTTGGCAACGTGGTGGTTTACCGCGGCTCTGCGCACCTCACCGCAACCTACGCGCAAACGCTCGCGCCTGCCTTTGCAACGCAGCTGGACGCTTTAGGGGTTGTTGGCAAGGTGAATTCGCCGAAGCTGGAATTTATTCCCGCGCCAACTGACCTCCCGCAAAGAGCGATGGCAGCCAGGCGCGACAATCCAGATCTGTATGCAGATGGCTGCCATGTAAACCAAAGGGATGTGGAGCCGTCCTACTGCGTGTACGGCGACAAGGATTCCGAAATCCGCATCGTGTTGGCGGGCGATTCGCATGCCGGGCAATGGCTGCCGGCGCTGCAGGAGATCGCAGACAGCAAGGGCTGGGCGCTTTATAGTTTCACGAAGTCAGCCTGCGCGTTCTCTGAAGCCGTCGTTCAGGTCGGCGGGCGCGAGTATTCATCGTGCACGGAGTGGAATGGAAATCTCATGTTAAAGCTCGCCGAACTTCGACCGGCTGTCGTTGTTACCAGCCAGTCGCGGGGGCACCGTGCTTTCGGAACGAGCAACACCGCGGAGAGCCAGGCGGCGTTGGCCCAAGGGCTTCATCAGCGTTGGCGAGAGTTGGAGTCGGAGGGAATGGAAGTGATAGTCATCGCCGATACGCCTTGGATGAAGAAGGATGTCCCGGATTGCCTGAGCTCTCCCCGCTATCAGCCAGGGGCGTGCAACACGCCGCTCGAAAACGCAACATCGAGCCCGGATTCAGTCTTGGCGGCCGTTATGGCGGCGCCGGAGATCCAGCTCATTAACCTCAATGAGAAGATCTGTCGGGAGGGCGATTGCCCGGCCATGGTCGGCGACCGGGTCATCTGGCGCGACAAGCACCATCTGGCCGCCGGCTTTGTTCGAACTCTGGCGCCGGAGCTTCAGCCAGCAATCGAGTCGGCTCTGCGAGAGCAGTAACGGCGCCTCTTGTCTTTCATCGTCATTTTGGGACCTATAAATGGAACTTGCGAACGCTCGCCTCGCAATCGTTGGCCTCGGATACGTCGGTCTGCCGTTGGCTGTAGCCTTCGGCCGCAAAATGCCTGTCGTCGGATTCGATATCAACGTCACACGCATCAATGAACTAACCAAGGGCGTGGATCGGACGCTGGAAGTGTCGGGTGAAGACCTGAAGAAGGCCGACGGGCTGCACTACACCGACCAGCTCGAGAGCTTGCACCAGTGCAACGTCTTCATCATCACGGTGCCCACGCCCATCGATGCGGCGCGCCGACCCGACTTCGACCCGCTGCTCAAGTCCAGCGCGGCCATCGGCAGCGTGCTGAAGAAGGGCGATGTCGTGATCTATGAATCCACGGTGTATCCGGGGGTCACCGAGGAAGTCTGCGTGCCGGTACTCGAGCGGGCATCGGGATTGAAGTTCAATGCGGACTTCTTCTGCGGCTACAGCCCTGAGCGCATCAATCCTGGCGACAAGGAGCGCACGGTTACCAAGATCGTCAAGGTGACGTCCGGTTCGACGCCCGAGGTGGCAGAGTTCGTGGATCAGCTCTACAGGGCGGTGATCACCGCGGGTACCCACAAGGCCAGCTCAATCCGGGTGGCCGAGGCGGCCAAGGTGATCGAGAACACGCAGCGCGACGTGAATATCGCACTGATGAATGAGCTGGCGAGAATCTTCCACCGCATCGGCATCGACACTCATGAGGTGCTTGCGGCGGCGGGCACAAAATGGAACTTCATGAAGTTCGTGCCCGGTCTGGTTGGTGGCCATTGCATAGGCGTGGATCCGTACTATCTGGCCCACAAGGCGACGATGCTGGGCTATAACCCCGAGCTGATACTGGCGGCACGCCGGATCAACGACGAGATGGGCCCGCATGTGGCGAACCGGGTACTGCGCCTGATGGCTAAAGCGGGCGTGAACGTCGTGGGAGGGCGCATTCTGGTCCTCGGACTGGCATTCAAGGAGAATTGCCCAGACGTGCGCAACACCAAGATTGTGGACGTGCTGCAGGACTTGGCCGACACCAACGCGCGGATCGAGGTTTACGACCCATGGGTCGATCCGGACGAGGCACGCCACGAATACGGCATAGAGTTGTCCGCGGCGCCGGAGCCGGCCCTGTACGATGCGGTGCTTCTGGCGGTGGCGCACAAGCAGTTCGTCGGGCCGGAGGCCACGCTCGATATCCATTCACTGTTGAAGCCCAAGGGCATCGTGTTTGACGTCAAAGGTTGCCTGCCTACCGACGGCCGAACATTCCGCCTGTAGGTCCTTCCCCATACAAGCGTTGAGGTGATCGTAATGCGGTATCGATTGTTGTCTGCCGCCCTTTGCTTTGCTCTGGCTGCCTGCGGTAACCAGGATCCTGGAGCTCCCGCAGAGGTGGCCGAGCAGGTCGAGCTTGTCGGCGAGGCCGGGTCCGAGGCGGTGGCCATGCAGGAGGCGGATGTTGTTTTCGACGGGAATGCCGTCGCTTTCCCGTTCGCCAGCGTCCAACGCTACGATCGAATCAGGAAGACCAGCAAGTCCAATCGCAACCAGCGGCAGGTGTATTACGAGGTGATGGGCGGCGATGTGTCCGCTGTCGTCGAACAGGTCCGCCAGGCACTGGTGGAAGCCGGTTACAGCGAGGCATGGGAGCGAGAGGAATATGGGGGAATCAGGCTGAAATTTACCAGGCAAGGGACACAGCCGGTGGCCGCCCTCGTGCGTGACGGCGAGAGCGGGCCGAAGCTGCGAGAAGAGAACGCCACCGCCTCGGTCTACTTCACGGTGATCGATTCATCCGTTGCACACTAGCGGCTGACGACCCCGGACTCGGCCACGAGAGTGGGCGTCCGGTCATCACGGAGCTTACGTGACCACATCCGTACAGGTCGAACCATACCGGTTCGGATTCCTCGTCGTCCCAGCCGGAAGCGAACCGGCTGACGTCGTTCCGGCGCATTGGAATCGCCATCTCTTCGATGGCGTGGTTGCGTTCTCTCATCCGGATGTTCCGGCCCGGAAGTACGAAGGAGCATGTGGCAGTGCCTGGATCCTGGGAGACATCCATCTGTCTCGTGGCGGAGAAAGCGTGGACGACTTGCTTGAGCGCGTGCTCGGCGGGCGGCTGGAAGCATTGGACGGGCTGTCCGGCCGCTTCGTCGTTCTGGCGAGCCATAGCAACGGAGAGTGCCGGCTCTACCATGATCCGTTCGGCTCGCGTTCGGTCTACTATCGTGCGGACGGGCGCATTGGCGCTGGTTCGCACCCAGCTCTGGTTGCCGCCGCCTTCGGAGACGCGATCGATCCGGACGCAGTTGCGTTCCGCGACAGTCCCGAGTACAGGCAGCGCGGGACCAGTTATCTGCCTGGCGATCGATCGATGTACCGCGATATCGTCGCGCTGGTGCCCAATCACTACCTCGATCTGCGCCGTTGCCGGAGTGTCCGCTACTGGCCGCGGGAGGGCGTGGGCGCTACCGAGCTGGCAGCATTCTTCGGCATGTGCGACGAGTACTTCAGCCATCTGGCCGGGTTTCTCCGTGAACGGTACCGCACTGTGCTGGGCCTTACGGGCGGGGTGGACAGTCGCGCTTTGATTGCGGGGCTTCGCGCTTGCGGCGTGGACGGCCGGTTTCTCACATGGGGAGGCGGGAGGCTTCCTTCCGAGGAGCGGCCGGCCGTGGAAAGAATGATCGACCACCTCAAGGCGCCGCATGCGTTCGTCGACGTCGGCCGCGGCACCGCTTGGGGAAGGGACCCCGCATTGAGGGCCGCCACGGACGCAGCCACCGGATACTCCAGGGGGCCGTCGGCACTGACGGCCAACATGTCCGCGGTCGTCGGTTCCGGAGACGTGTTTCTGCGGGGCTATGGAGGGGAGATCCTGCGCGGCTTCTACAACCGCCACAATCTCGAGCTACCCGAGCGGACACCGGAGGCCCTAGCCCGGCTATACCTCACCCGGCGGGTGCCCAACCCGTCGAGGTCGTTCCATCGCTTCGTGATCCGGAGCTTCGAACTCTACATCGAAAGGACAGAGTTTGAGGTCGACTTCCACGATGTCGACGCGCTGGATGTCTTCTATTGGGAGCAACGGATGGGCGTTTGGGGTGCGACGATGCTCTGCGAGATGGATCCTGTTGTCCGCTCGATGGCAGGTTTCAACAGCCGGGCCCTGTTTGCCGCAGCCTTCGGCCTGCAGCGCAAGGAAAGGATTGGTTCGGAGCTGCTGCTGGGCTTGACGCGGCGCTACGATCCGACTCTCGCCGATATCGGCTCCGTTTCATGAGTGCTTCACCATGAGGGTCGAACTGCTTGGTCCCTCGGGCGTGGGGAAGACAACCGTCCTCCAGAGCTTGAAGCCGGTACTCGCAACTCGGCCAGACATGGAATGGTTGGGGCCGGCGTCACTCGATAAAATTGCGGCAGAAAATCTATGTTGTTTCTCCGCAAAGGAGAGAATGAGGCTGGCTCTGGATGAGTTCGTCCCTAGGGCGTTCATCGATACGTGCTTTCGCATCGTGACAGCCTCCAGTATGCTCCCTTCGCAAAAGGTCGCCGCGCTGACGATCCTCCGGAAGTCATGTGAGGCTAGTTTTGCGCTCAGAAGCATGGACTCCGACACGCTCTGCATCCACGATGAACTTCTGCTGCATCGGTCGATAAGCCTCTTGCCGCTTTCGGCCGACCTGGCCCGGGATGCAAGCGAGTACTTCCACCTGGTCCCAGTGCCCGACATTGCTTGCATCGTGCGTGCCGACGTCGAAACCATCGTCCAGCGGGCGTTATTGCGCGAGCACTTGCCGAATTGTTACTTCGGACAAGACGAGGGCAGGATGCGTCAGGTGATAGGCGCATCCTTGAAAGTGTGCGATGCCGCAGCAACGGTATTGAGCAGTCGCGGGGTACGCGTCATCGAGATCGATACGAGCGCCCATCCAGGGCAGGTTTCGCAACAGTTCGCTTCGCAGCTAGGAGTTATTTGAGATGGCGTCCCCGGATAATGGCTTGATGTCGCGGTTGCTCGATGCTTCGAAGAGCTTCAGAAAGAAGGAAGGACGCCATCAGCTACGGACTGAGAACGTGGCCTATTGCGCTTTCAGTGTTCCTAATTTCGAGGTGCCGAGATCCGTCGCCCAACGCGATGCGGCCTCGCGATTGAGCAAATTCGGTCTCAATCGTGGTGCCCTGCAGGGTAGGAGCGTACTGGACCTGGGGTCGAACGCAGGCGCGATGCTCCTCCAGGCCTCGAATTTTGGAATCCGCAGAGGCGTGGGGATCGAGTTCGACCAGGACAAGGTAGATCTCTCCAATGAGATCGCGGCCATCGCCGGTCTGGAGATGCTCGAGTTCAAGCAGGGAGATGTTGACAAGCTGGATGCCGCTGAGCTTGGTCGGTTCGATGTCGTTATGGCACTCGCAATCGAAGCCCACGTTCTTGAGCCAGATCACCTGTTCCGGCTGCTGGCCGACGTAACAGCTGAAAGGCTGGTGTTCGAGGGGAATGGAGGCTGCGATATCCAGGGCGCCGGAAATCAGTTCTCGGACCTTGGATTCGCGAGCATCGAATACCTCGGTTTCTGCGACGATGACGTCAGGCCTGCCAACAACAAGCGGCCTTTGCTCGTGGCGATCAAGTGATACGACGCGGGAAATCGGCTGGTCCGCAGTGACCTGGCGCTATGCGAGTTACAGGTTGGCCGTCGCCGCAGGGGCTGTGTTGGCCGCGAAATTGGCCGGAAGCAGCCTAGGTCGCACGAAAGTCGTGCTGGTGTCCCTGAACCGGTGCCGGTCGAGCGCAACAGCCCGGTGATCGACGCGTACAGCAGTTTTCAGTGAAGGATGCACGATCAAGCGTCCGGTGAAGCATATATGAGCCTGGGCATCCAGATTTCGACGAATGGGGCAAGGTCGTCGCGGGCGTCCGCGGTTGCGCGGAGGCGGAACGAAATCTCGTGGCAAGCGTTGTCGGAAAGGCCTTTTTGAAGTACGAAACGCTGAAAATCCTTACCCGTAAAAGGGACGCTGAAATCGTTGGAGTCGCGCCCGTTCACCGCAACATCCATGAGCAACCTTGGATTTTCGTCGGGGATTGCGTTCGGCGAATAGGCAAAGAACTCGAGCTGCTTCCTTCCTGAATCCGAAGTGCAGACCGTGGTGAAGAGCTCGAGAGTGTCGCCACGGCTGTATCTTTCTGGGAACTCCATTCTCGTCACCACATGTCCGGCATACCTCCTTATCCTGTCGCCGTCCTCAGGTGCGGTTCGCATATACATGTCGTCCAACCTCGTCGTCTTCAGCGCATCGACGTCGAAAGCCTCGGGTCTTGCGTCCAGAAGCTTTTGCTGCCAGGAAAGGTCTGTAGCCGAGATCCGCTGGTGCGCCCTGAAGGACCACTCCGCTAGTATGCGCCCGTCGGACACGGTATACGTAGTCTTGATCGCGTAGTGGATCGCGACCCCTGCAACGACCAGGAGCATCGCTCCGCCGATCGCCGGATTCGGGAGCTTGAGCTGCACGGCGTTGCCGTCGCTGGACTGGGCAAGCCGCCTAGCGAGAAAGCAGCTGATGATGAACGAACCAACCAGCCAGATCGGGAAGATGTTGTACGGCTTGTTCTCGAACACCAGCAGGAGCGGCAGCGCGAGCGCGACGATGAGTATCGCCCCGGAAGCCAGGATCACAGGAGGTGAACGCCTGTCGATCGCTAGCTTCAGTGTGCCGAGCAGCAGCAACAGACCGAACAGGAGGCCATAGGCGTCGCAATAGAAGACGAGCGCCTCCCGGGTCAAGCCCGAGATTCCATTGGGGTTGCGCAGTAGCCAATTCCAATCCCTCGGGTACGTCAAGCTGAAGAGACGCTCGGCATGAGCGGCGAGCGCCGCGCCGCGGTCGGCGGGCTCCAGTGCCCAGCTCGATAGGCCACTGGCTTTTACCAAGTCGGCAGTTCGATCAGGAGTGGAGTACCCATTGGAAAATCGTCGCTTGAACCGCGCGAACCAATCGCTCTTGCCATTACCCATGCCACCCGCATTTGCGGAGAACTTCATGTTCATCAATACGGGACGATCGTCCGAACGAAGCTTGATCCTTTCGTCGAGCGCGCTGGCCGCGAGGTAGGATCCGACACAGATCAAGGCAACGGTGAGCGTTCGGATCGCCATCCGCCGGCCAGTTTTGGATTGCCGTACCGCGACGACCAGCCAGGTCAGAACGCTTGCCGCCAATATCGACGCGCAGAGCACCATGCCCACTGTTCTCTGCACCTCGGCAATGTAAGCGAGCAGGCCCGAGGCGATTGCAATGGAAACCCATAGTAGGCGCGCCGGCTTCTCCTTGGTGGCGGCGCCTAGTGCGCATGCAAAGGCCCAGATCGACATGGTCAGAAAGAACAGCCCCCACAGATCGTGGCTGGGGATCATCGCCGAGTACGCAGGGAGAGGAGCGGCAAGAAACAGCAGGCTACCGGCCTGCGCGACTTGGTGGCCCCTAAGCCTTCGCAGGATGTCGTAAAGCCCAATCTGTATGGCGCCGAGCAGCGCCACGTTTGCGAGCTTCAGAGCAAAGGTGGCGTCGGGCCCGAACAGCTTGATGATGGGGTAGGGAATAAATTGACTTCTGGCGTAGTAGGGTCGGTCGAAGCCGCCGTACTGCCCCTGTTCGACCAGCTTTTGCGCATATTCCCAGTAGCGCAGGTGATCGGTCCCCCATTGCGGCTTCACCACGCCGATCAACAGGAGATGGAGCGCTGCACCTCCCAGAACCAGTCCCAAGACGTACCAGCTCGGATTGAGCGGAGCACGACGTTGTGCGAGATACCAGCAACACAAAAATATCCCGATCGTGAAGCTGGTGATCAGCAACGCAGCCAGCCCTCCTGTGGTTCCATAGGAAGCCGGAAGTTCGAATCCGCTGGCGTATCGATAGGTGCCCAGTATGCCCAGCGCCACGCCCGCGGCGAGTAGAATCAGGGCCGATGAAAGTGCCGCCCTTGCAGTCCATGCCACAGCGCAGCGAGAGTGGCCAGATAGTGATGTCATTTCAGCCAAAGTTCCTTGGTGAGCCATGTGTCCAGGAGAGTCCTTTCGGGCTCGTGCGCCGCCTAGCTCAGCCGGACCAGCGAAGAAAAGTTATAGCAGTAGGCCCCGTATCGAAGATTATCCGCTATGCCGACCGGCAAGCCGTGCCGCGAGGGTCGCGACGATGGACGCAGCGGCCGCGCCATCTCCGTAGGGACTGCGAGCTTCCGACATCGCGCTATAGAGATCGGGCTGGTCCAGGAGTGCCTCGACTTCGTCCACGATGCGATGCAGTTCGGCGCCGACGAGTCTTGCGGTTCCGGCCGCCACGGCCTCTGGACGTTCCGTGGAGTCACGCATCACCAGTACAGGCTTTCCCAGTGAAGGCGCCTCTTCCTGAATGCCACCGGAGTCGGTCAGGATCAGGTGGGATCTCTGCATCAGGTAGACGAAAGGAACATAATCCTGGGGCGGTATAAGATGAATGTTCTTGCTCTTGGAAAGCACGCGTTCCGCTGGTCCGGAGATATACGGGTTCGGGTGGACCGGATAGACGATCTGCAGATCCGTCCGTGTAGATAGACGCTCCAATGCAGAAAGAATTGCTTCGAAGCGCGTGCCGAAGTTCTCACGCCGGTGCGCAGTGACCAGCAGCATCCGCTTGCGGAAATCAAGAAACGGGAACATGGCCTTCATTGAGGTTTTCAGGATTTGATCGGTCTTTAGCTTTCGATCAACGAGCAGAAGTGCGTCGACAACCGTGTTGCCGGTCACGTAGACCGTAGACTCGACCACTCCTTCCCTGAGCAGATTCGCGCGTGCGGCGGGCGTGGGTGCAAAGTGCAACCTGCAAAGCGTTGCGCAAAGCCGACGGTTCATCTCCTCCGGCCAGGGTGCGTCGATGTTGCCACTGCGAAGGCCGGCTTCGACGTGGCAGACAGGCACTTTGGAGTAAAAGCCCGCCAATGCAGAGGCCATTGTCGTGGTGGTATCTCCATGAACGAGCAGCGCGTCTGGTTCATGCGCATCGATTGCGCGGGTAACCCCTAGAATCACCCGCGAAGTCAAGTCGGGCAGGCTCTGGCGTGGTTGCATGAGGTCGAGGTCGCAGTCCGGTACGATCTCGAACACACGAAGGGCCTGGTCCAGCATCTCGCGGTGTTGGGCTGTGACGGCCACGACGACAGAGAAACCGCCGTTTGCCTTGAGTGCCCGCACGACGGGCGCCATCTTGATGGCTTCGGGTCTAGTACCGAAAGCAACCATCACTTTCACGTCATTGGCTCCGAAGATCGCATGAGCGAGTCGCCGTCGCGCGGCCAGGAAGCGCATGCCGCGCGAACGTACGGATGGCGCTGATCATCGCGAGCATTCTTTCTCCGCCTCCTGCAGTGCGATCATGCATGCGGAGAAGATTTGCTCGAGGTGAACGTCTACTCCAAGCCAGAGAGGCAGGCGGACCAGGCAGTCGCTTGCCCACTTGGTAACCTGCAACTCGCCACAAGCCCTTCCGTGGCGCAGGCCGGCAGGCGTCGCGTGGAGCGGGACATAGTGAAACACCGCGCCGACGCCGTGCGACTTCAACGAAGAAATGAACGTCTGCCGGTGAGCCAGCGAAGGGAGCAGCAAATAGTACATATGGGCATTGTGGTTGCAGTCCTCGGGGATCACCGGGCGGCGGAGTCTGCCGTCTCGTTCGAAGTCCGAAGCCCAGGCGTGGTAGGAGTCCCAAATCGCAAGCCGACGCTGGGTAATCGACGTCGCCTCTTCCAACTGTGCGGCTAGAAAGGCTGCGATAATCTCGCTTGGTAGATAGGAGGAGCCGACATCGATCCAAGTGTATTTGTCGACCTGGCCACGAAAGAAATTGCTTCGGTTGGTTCCCTTCTCGCGAATGATCTCCGCGCGCTCGCAGAATCGCGCATCATTGACTAGTAATGCGCCGCCTTCTCCTGCAATGACATTCTTTGTTTCGTGAAAGCTGAATGTGCCGAGATTCCCGATGCCGCCCAAAGGGCGGCCTTTGTACGTCGCCATAATGCCCTGTGCCGCATCTTCGATCACCTTCAAACCATGGCGAGCAGCGATCGCCATGATAGTGTTCATCTCGCAGCCGACGCCAGCATAATGTACGACACAGATCGCCTTCGTTCTGGGTGTAATTGCCCCCTCGATCTGGCTTTCGTCCAGGTTGAGCGTATCCTCGCGCACATCGACAAACACCGGTACGGCTCCACGGAGTACGAAGGCGTTTGCCGTGGAGACGAACGTGAAGGACGGCATGATGATCTCGTCGCCCGGTTCGAGATCCAGAAGTAGGGCGCTCATCTCCAACGCCGCGGTGCAGCTATGGGTCAGAAGAGATTTCGTCGTGCCGGTGTTCACTTGCAGCCATTCATGGCAGCGCTTCGTAAAAGCGCCGTCCCCTGAAAGATGACCTAGCCTATGCGCTTCCGCAACATAGTCGAGCTCTCGGCCGGTCATGTAGGGCCTGTTGAATGGGATCATATGTGAACCGTTGACTAGTTGTTTTTGAGGCGGAGCGGCTGTCTGCCGGTAGTGCTTATCCCATGCCGGGAGGCGGCTAACCCTTGCCAAGCACAACCAGGCCCGAGATCACCAGCATCAGGCCCACGATTTTCGGCCGTGTCAATGCCTCGCCGAACAGGGGGATCGCGAGCATTCCAACGAGCAGGAAGTTCAGCGCCATGAACGGATATGCGCGACTAAGCTCGAGTCGGGAGACCGCCACCATCCAGCACAGAGATGCGAGGAGAGCTGCCCCGAGTGCCGAAATTACCCATGGACGGAAAAGCAGCAATAGGAGCGGAGGCCACCCGCTTACGGCATCGAAGGGCGCAATGACTGGCTTCATCACCTGCCATTTTATGACGATCTGTCCATACGTCGTTAGCAGAATGGTTGCGGCTACCATCAGCCATGGTAAGGCGGTATGCATGTCAGTGGCTCGGTGTGGCGGCGGATTGGGCGGTATTGATTCGGATTGGCTCCCCCGGAACCGGCGCGGATTGGAACCGTGCGGGTTGTCGGTCCTGTTCTATGCAAGGAACGATGAGTCCATGTGTTCCAGGAACAGCCTTCAGGGGCCACATGGCCAATGGCCGACTGCCGAGCGCCAGCCCCAGATGAAGTTGGGTGACTTCTCTCCCGTTCGAAAAAGAAGGTCAATGATGCTGACGTTGTGCATGAAGGGACCAGGTCCTTGCGGGTATTCTGGATATCCAGAATAGTCCTTGTATAGCAACTCGACGCCGATCTCACCGAATATCTCGGGCTCTATGTAATTGGAAGCAGAAGGTCCTGAGAGATATGTCGTTGCCCCCGACTTCCTTACCAGGTCTATCAATCGATCCAGTTTTTGTCCGCAGGCCCCATATTCGCGCGAGTCCCGAAATTCCGTAGTGATCCCCAACAATTCCCGCGAGATCGCCTTGATGACTGTCTGGTTCAAATCCGAAAGGGAGCTCCATTTTTTGTGAAGGTAGATCTCCTCGAAAAAATCGCGATGCTCGTTGAAGTGCGGTGCTCGGCTGTAGGACTGCTGTATCGACTTCCAGTGCTTGGCTTGCCATCGATCGTCCTTGATATCGACCTCGTGGATCAATCTTTGAATGCTGCTCCCAGTCGGGACCGTGAGCCAGAGAGGTCCATTCGGCGTGACGATTCTGTTGCGCGATCTCCAATCCTGGTGGGTGAACTGGACATCGTCATAGAAGATGAAGGTGTCGACGTCATTGATGATGTCGAAATAGCCCTTCCATGGTATATAGCTGGATTGGAGTATCGCGACGCGTTTTGTGTCAGACATTGATCCTGTTTCCGCCGCTGCGCGTGCCAGCCTTTACGAACGATTTCTCGGGAAGCTTGGTGCCGTCAACGATCACGCTTCCAGCGCCGATGAAGCTGGAATGCCCGGCCTGGACAAATCCGCAAACGGTAGCATTCGGGCTGATGAAGGTGTTCTCTCCGATCGTCGAGTCGTGGCTGACGATCGCACCCGGCCATAGCACGCATGCCGGGCCCAGCCGCGCGAACGAGTCGACGTTCGCGCCTGCCATGAGCAGGCACCCAGCGCCGATTCTGGCTTCCCGGGAGACGATCGCGCGGGGGTGCACGACCGGCGGAAACGAGAATCCCGCCTCAATCGCCTGGTGGAAGACGCGCAGGCGTGCAGGCAGATCCCTGTAGCCTATGGCGAGTACGAGGCAGAAATCACCGGGATGAAACCGGCGGCCTAGATCATCTCGGGTCCCGATGATCTCGTCGCCCGTATTGAAGTCGTCGATGTAGCCGCGGAAGTCGTAACCGGCATCCACGAGCAATGAACGGATGAGCCTGCCGAACGAGGAGCCGCCAATGACGAGAGCCGGCTTCAACGGCCGCACTCCCTTTCCACTAGAAAGAGCGGCATGGACCCTGTTCTGAAGTTGATGCGCGCTAGATATTCACCGAAGATCCCGAGTATCAATAGCTGAATCCCGCCGACGAACATGATCGCGGCCATCAGCGACGCATAGCCACTGACACTAACTGTTCCGGTAAAACGGCTGATGAGGATGAAGGCTCCCCACGCTGCGCCTCCCAGGGATGCGCCGATGCCGAGCCAGGTCGCAAGTCTCAGAGGGAGATCTGAAAAGGTAACGAAGATGTTGATCATATGCGTGAGCAGCTTGCGGAGGTTGTAATTGCTTCTGCTTTCGCCACGTGGATGATGCGGCACGGTTACGGTGGCATAGTTGCTGGTGATCCACGACAGATATCCGTCGACGAACGTAAATGGGGATTGAAAGCGACCCAACGCCTCGGCGGCACTCCTGTGAATCGCCCTGAAAGAGGTGTACTCCCGATTGAGCGACGGAATTGCGAACTTGAACAGCGATCGTCCGATCTCGGACGTCGCATTGCGCCAGAACGCGTGACTCCTGGATTCACTGACTCCGTACACCAAGGTGAATCCAGTTTTCGCCGTCTTGACCAACTCCGGGGCCGACTCAGGAGGATGCTCGAGGTCATCATCGATGGTGACAACCCACTCCCCATTCGCACGGGATATCCCGCACAGCGTGGCGGCATGCTGGCCAAAGTTTCGGCTCAGTTTGATGCCACGAACATGCGGCGACTCGAGTGAAAGCGACTGGATAATTTCCCAGGAGCCGTCTCCGCCGCAATCGTCCACGAAGATGATTTCATGCGTCATGCCTGCACGGTTCATCGCAGACTCGAGCCGCTCTTTCAGAGTACGGATCGTGTTCGCGCTCCGGTAGACCGGTACCACGATAGAGACGAGAGGGTTCTGGTCTGTCGGATCTGGTTTCATCCCGTCTACATCCCGAGGGCGACGTGCTGCTGGTAGGGCCGTCTCAACAAGGTTGTTGGCGGGAGTTACAGCGCCGCCTCAAGTTCCGGCAGCACCTTGAACAGATCCCCCACCAGCCCGATGTCCGCGATCTCGAAGATCGCCGAATCCGGGTCCTTGTTGATCGCCACGATGGTGCCGGCGTCCTTGATCCCGGTCAGGTGCTGGATGGCGCCCGAGATGCCGATGGCGACGTACAGGTCGGGGGCGATGATCTTGCCGGTCTGGCCGACCTGCAGCTCGTTGGGCACGTAGCCTGCGTCGACCGCGGCGCGGGAGGCGCCGACCGCCGCCCCGATCTTGTCAGCGAAGTCGAAGATGACCTTGAAGTTCTCCTCCGACCCGACGCCGCGGCCGCCGGAGACCACGCGCTTGGCGCTCTGCAGGTCGGGGCGGTCGGATTCGCCGACGGCAAGGTCGACGAAGCGGGTATGCGTGGGCAGGTCGGCCTCGGCCGAAACGGCCTCGATTTCGGCGCTGCCGTCGCGGGGGGCTTCCGGCCAGGAGGCGGTGCGCACGGTCGCGACTACGGCGCGGTCGGTCGGCGCCTGGACGGTGATGATGGCGTTGCCGGCGTAGATCGGCCGGGTGAAGACATGGCTCGATTCCACCGTCATCACGTCCGAGACCTGCGCGGTGCCGAGCAGGGCGGCGATGACCGGCATCAGGTCCTTGCCGAAGGTGGTGGACGGGCCGAAGACGTGGCTGTAGCCCTCGGCCAGTTTCGCCACCTGCGGCCCGAGCACCTGCGCGATGGGATGGGCGTTGGCGTCGTTGGCGACGGTCAACACCTTGCGCACGCCGGCGATCTTCGCGGCCTCGGCGGCGACGGCGGCGGGATCGGCGGCCAGCACGACGATGTCGATGGCATCGGGTTTCAGCGCCTGGGCGGCGGAAACGCATTTTGCGGTCGAACCGTTGAGCTTGCCTTCGAGGTGTTCGGCGACGATCAGAACGTTGGACATCGGGAAATCTCCGTTGGGCGCGTCGGTGACGGGACCGGGCGTGATATCGCAACCGGCGGGTTGCCCTCATCCCATCCCTCTCCCGCAAGCGGGGGAGGGAGCGAATGGTTACAGCAGGCCTTTTTCTTTCAGCTTGGCGACCAGCTCGGCCGCGTCCTTCACCATCACGCCCTTGCTGCGCTTGGGTGGCGCCGCATAGCTGGCGGTCTCGAGAAAGTCGCCCGGCTCCACATCGAGGTCGGCGAAGGGGATCGTCTCCAGCGGCTTGCTCTTGGCCTTCATGATGTCCGGCAGCTTGATGAAGCGCGGTTCGTTCAGGCGCAGGTCGGTGGTGACCACGGCCGGCAGGTCGACTTCCAGCGTCTCCAGGCCGGCGTCGACTTCGCGGGTCACCGTGGCCTTGCCGTCGGCCACCACCAGTTTGCTGGCGAAGGTGGCCTGCGGACGTCCCCACAGCGTGGCCAGCATCTGCCCGGTCTGGTTGGCGTCGTCGTCGATCGCCTGCTTGCCCAGGATCACAAGGTCCGGCTGCTCCTTCTCGACCAGCTTGAGGAAGGTGCGCGCGGCCGTCAGCGGCTGCACCGGCCCGTCGCTGACCACGTGCAGGGCACGATTGGCGCCCATCGCCAGGCCGTTGCGTAGGTGCGCCTGGGCGTCGGCCGGGGCGATCGTGGCCACCACCACCTCGGTGGCGCCGCCGCTGTCGCGCAGGCGCAGGGCCTCTTCCAGGGCGATGTCGTCGAACGGGTTGGGCGACAGCTTGACGCCGTCGGTGACCACGCCGGAGCCGTCCGGCTTGACCTGGATGCGGACGTTGTAGTCCACCACGCGCTTGTAGCCGACGAGGATCTTCATCGTGCTGGGTTCCTTGTGAGTGGGGCGGCGGGCCCGCGGGGCCGCCGGAAACCGGAATTGCGCGATTTTACCGGCTTGGGCGCCCGTGGCGCGAATCGGCGTCCAGCCGTGCCGCCAGCGACGCCGCCAGGCGGTCGGCGGCGCCGGGCGCGTGTTCGAGGAACAGCGAGGGTTCGGTCAGTTCCAGTTCCAGCAGGCGCGGCGCGCCGTCGCGGCCGGCGATCAGGTCGACACGGGCATAGGCAAAGGGCCTGTCGAGGGCGAACCGGCGTTGCGCGAAGGCCAGCGCCTGCTGGGCGAGGGCGCGTTCCGGCGGCGTGGCTGGGCGCGGGGTGATCGTCTCGGCGGCGGACGGTGCGCCGTCAGTGCTGCCGTCCGTCAACAGCGGCCCCTTGCGCAAGGCGTGGCTGAACGCGCCGTCGATGTAGACCAGCGCGGTCTCGCCTTCGTGGTCCACGGTGCCCAGGTACGGCTGCAGCAATGCGCTGCGGCCGGCATCGAGCAGGCGCGCCAGGTGGCCGGCGGCGGCGACTTCCTGCCGGCCGGCGTAGCGCTGCGCGTCGCGGGCACCGGCGCCCACCGCCGGTTTGATCACGAAGCCCTCGTCGTGGTCGGTCGCCGACAGAAATGACTGCAGCGCGGGCATCGGCTCCGCGTCGGGCTCGACGAAGGTGGCGGGGATGACGGCGAGTCCCGCGATCGCCAGATCGGCCAGGTAGTGCTTGTCGGTGTTCCAGCGCACGACAGGCAGCGGGTTGGACAGGGTGGTCACGCGATCGACGCGTTCGCACCAGGCCAGGAAATCGGGCCGGCGCAGGGTATAGTCCCAGGTCGAGCGCAGCAGCACCAGGTCGAAGCGGTTCCAGCCGACGCTGGGGTCGTCCCAGGCCAGCATCTGCGCGTCCAGTCCCACGCGCGCGCAAGCGGCCAGCAGCGGCGGCATGTCGGGATCGTGGCCGGTGACGGCGATGGCGGTGGCGAGTGCGATGGAGGCCATGCGCCAAGTGTACGGAACACGCGTCGTGGACCGAAGGTGGTAGGGCGGCGAGCATACCGAACGCCTGATGCCAATGGACACCTGATCGCGCTCTTGCCGGTACGGCCCGAGCGGCGCGGCATGCAATACTGGCCCGCTCCGGTTTTTCGCTGTCGCTGCGCGCTTGCGTATTCTCCTGATCGCCTACGAGTTTCCACCCAGCCCGTCGCCGCAGTCGTTGCGATGGATGCAGCTTGCCCGCCATCTCGTCGCCAGCGGCGTCGATGTACATGTATTGTCGGTGGATGCCACGGTTGAGCCTGGCTCGCCGGTCCTCCCAGTGGGCGTGGTCGTGCACCGGGCGTTCGCCGGAGTGGTGACCGGCGGCCTTGCACGGTTGACGCGCTGGCGCCACGGCAGGCGCCGCGTGCGCACGGACCCAGGCAGCGGCGGCAGCGATGCTGCCGATGTAGCAGCCGTCCAAGCCATCGTGCCGCCGCCGGAGCATCCACGGACACTCAACTGGAAAGGCCGAGCCGAGGCGTGGTTGAAGGCTCACGTGGCACGGCTGTATTTTCCGGACGAGCGCGGAGAGTGGGAATACTTTGCAAGGCGTCGCCTGAAGGCACTACTCACTGCGCTCCGTCCCGACGTGGTGGTCAGTTCGCATGAGCCTGCAACGACGTTGCGCCTGGGCCGGACGGCGAAGCAGGCGGGATTCGCATGGGTCGCCGATCTGGGGGACCCTGTCCTCGCGTTCTACACGCCCCGCCGTTGGCGCGCCGCCGCGGAGGAGATCGAGCGCTGGGTCTGTCGCCACGCCGATCACGTGACCGTGACTACCGAGTCGGCGCGCACACTTCTTCTCGAACGCCATGCGATACCGGGGTCGCGTGTCAGCGTGCTGACCCAGGGGTTCGATGCGGGGCAGCCAAGGCCAGGCCTGCCTTCGCCTGCGGTAGCATCCGGCTTCGATTTCGACCGAACGCGCCTGGAACTCGTCTATACGGGCAGCTTCTATGAGTTCAGGCAGCCCCATGCCCTTCTCGAAGCCATGCTTACCTGCCCCGGCGTGCGCCTGACGGTCGCTACGCGGTCGCCGCCGGACTGGATGCTGGAGTATGCGCGCGCGCATCCCGGGCAGCTGCGCATGGCAGGCTTCCTCTCCCACCAGCAAAGCCAGGAGCTCCAGCGCGCCGGACATGTCCTTGTGAACATCGCGAATACCGATGCAGTGCACGTCCCCGGCAAGCTATTCGAGTACCTGGGAGCGCGCAGGCCGGTATTGCAGATCTCCGACGACTGGAACGATGCCGCGTCGGCGCTGATCCGCCAGCAGCGCAGGGGGCTGGTCTGCCGGAATGAAGTCGGCTCGATCCATGAAGCACTCCTGCGGTTGCAGGACGTTCAGCGTGAGAACAGCTGGGAGACCCACTTCCGGCTCGGAACCGAGGGTCTGGAGCACTACGAATGGGCGCACATCGCCGGACGCCTGGAGCGGATCCTCGCAGACGTAGCCCGCGGCCGTCCACAGGCGCGCTGATCGGCTTGCTTGGTTGTGCGATCCGGCCAGTTGGACGTTGGAATCCGGTTTCCGCCTGCCCCTGAGATGACGCTTCGCGTGCCTCGGTCGACAATCGGCCTGCAGCGCCTGCCACTGTCCGAAGGTACGGTCTACCGGTCACGCGCGAAGCGGTAAACTGTGCTTCTTTCCGTACGAGGAGCCGTCCGATGGCCGAGGCCGTTGCCCCGCCGAGCGGGGGTGCGAAGAACAAGCTCTATCCGGACGCCGCTGCGGCGCTCGATGGCCTGGTCGCCGACGGCCAGACGCTCGCCGTCGGCGGGTTCGGCCTGTGCGGCATTCCCGAAGCGCTGATCTCCGCGCTGCGCGATTCCGGCGTGAAGGGGCTGACGGTGATCTCCAACAACGCCGGCGTCGACGGCTTCGGCCTCGGCCTGCTGCTGGAGACGCGGCAGATCCGCAAGATGATCTCGTCGTACGTGGGCGAGAACAAGGAGTTCGAGCGCCAGTTCCTGGCCGGCGAACTCGAGCTCGAATTCAACCCGCAAGGCACATTGGCCGAACGCCTGCGTGCCGGCGGCGCCGGCATCCCGGCGTTCTTCACCCGCACCGGCTACGGCACGGTGGTGGCCGAGGGCAAGGAGACGCGGCAGTTCGGCGAGCACCACTACGTCATGGAGACCGCGCTCACCGCCGACGTGGCGCTGGTCAAGGCGTGGAAGGCGGACCGGTCGGGCAACCTGGTGTTCCGCAAGACCGCACGCAACTTCAACCCGGCCTGCGCCACCGCGGGCAAGGTCTGCGTGGCGGAAGTGGAGGAGGTGGTGGAGATCGGCGCGCTGGATCCCGACCACGTGCACCTGCCGGGCATCTACGTCGACCGCATCGTCCACAACCCGAACCCGGAAAAGCGCATCGAACAGCGTACCGTCCGCGAAGGAGACAAGTGATGCCCTGGACCCGCGATCAGATGGCGCAACGCGCCGCGCAGGAACTCACCGACGGGGCCTACGTCAACCTCGGCATCGGCCTGCCGACGCTGGTGGCCAACCACATCCCCGACGGCGTCGACGTCTGGCTGCAGTCGGAGAACGGCCTGCTCGGCATCGGTCCGTTCCCGACCGAGGAGGAAGTGGACGCCGACCTGATCAACGCCGGCAAGCAGACCGTCACCGCCCGCAAGGGCGCCAGCTACTTCGGCAGCCACGATTCGTTCGCGATGATCCGCGGCGGCCACATCGACCTGGCCATCCTCGGCGCCATGCAGGTCACCGGCAAGGGCGACCTGGCCAACTGGATGGTGCCCGGCAAGATGGTCAAGGGCATGGGCGGCGCAATGGACCTGGTGGCGGGCGTCAAGCGCGTGGTGGTGCTGATGGAGCATGTCGCCAAGGACGGGGGCCACAAGATCCTGCCCGAGTGCACGCTGCCGCTGACCGGGCTGGGGGTGGTCGATCGCATCATCACCGACCTGGCGGTGCTGGACGTCACCGACAACGGCCTGGTACTGGTGGAGCTTGCACAGGGCGTGGGCCAGAACGAGCTGCGCAAAAAAACCGGTGTAACGATCGTGGTGGAGTGATGGACGTTCGCATGCAAGCGGCGCAGGCTATGAGGCCGCGCCCGGCATGATATCGGTGCACCGCCGCGGAGGAGATCCGGCCCGCTCTGAAAGGCGTTTAGCGCAGGGTGGCTGCGACGAGGCAACTCGCGCCGAAATCGATGTGCCGGTCAGCCGCGATCTGGCGCGCTTCCGCTTGCAGGAGGGTGTCGATCATGCGCACCGCGAGGCCTTGGTGCGATCCGTGCTCCGCTTCCGTGGAGAGAATTCCGTTGCGGTCGAAACCGAGGCGATAAGGAAGTGCACGGAGCAGGTATTGCGGCAGCACCAGCGGGCGAAAGAAGAAGCTCAGATACTCGATCCCGAACAGCCCTTCCAGCAGGACCTCAAGGCTTCGCCGTGTGTGCCGGCGGAAATGTCCGGCGTGCACGTCGGCCTGCGACCATAGCCACTGGTGGCAGGGAACGGTCAGATAGAGTAGTCCTCCCGTCGTGAGCAACGGCGCGATGTGCTCGAGAAACGCACGGTCTTGGTCGATGTGCTCGATGACATCGAACATGCCGATGGCACCGAAGCTGCCGGGCCTGAAACCCGCGTCCTCGACCTTCGCACAGGCGACGTGCTCAAGCTTCCGATGCTGTCGCGCGTTGCGCGCCCCGGTCGCTCCCGGCTCGAGAAGGAGCACGTCGTAACCGTCCTTGGCGAGACGTTGCGCCACGTAGCCATTGCCGCCCCCGATGTCCAGAAGCGGCCCGCCACTGAACGGGTGATTCCGGATCATGCTCGAGATGCACTGGTTTCGGTGACGGAACCAGAACGAGCGGTCTTCGACGCCGAAACAGTCCTCGTGTCCATGAGCCGAATAGGAGACGTCGGATGAGCCCGGTGTCGCGTAGATGCCGTCCGTATCCGGGCGCAGCCGAGAACTGATTTCTTCGATCCGCATCGTGACGCCCCATCTCCACCAGATCGCTGTATAGCACCAATCAAGAGTGGCGGCGGACACAGCAGGATGTCGCCCATTCGCGCCGAGCGGCCGCTAGACACCGATTCACAGGTTCTGGTAATTCGGCCCGGAGCCGCCTTCCGGCGTCACCCAGGTGATGATCTCGTACGGGTCCTTGATGTCGCAGGTCTTGCAGTGCACGCAGTTGGCGGCGTTGATCTGCAGGCGCTTGCCGTGCTCGGCGGCGGCGTCCTCGACGATCTCGTAGACCGCGGCCGGGCAGAAGCGGGTGCAGGGATTGCCGTATTCCTCGGCGCAGCGGGTCACGCAGACTTCGGTGTCGTGCACGATGAGGTGCACGGGCTGGTCCTCGTCGTGCTCGGTGGCGGCGAAATACACTCCGGCCAGGCGGTCGCGCGGCGGCAGGTCGCGCGACACGTAATCGGTTTCGGGCCCGTCGGCGCCGCGCGGGTCGAGCTTATCCAGCGAGCACCAGTCGGCCTTCACCTTCAGCGTCCACGGCGACAGGCCGCCGGTCGCGGTCTCCCAGGCGGCGTTCGCCAGCCCGAGCCACAGGCCCTTCTTGAAGCCCGGCTTGATGTTGCGGACCTTGCGCAGCTCGGCCATGGCGTCGGACGCGCGCAGCTTGGCATCGAAGCCGGCGGCGGCCAGCCCGCCGGCGGCCAGGTGTTCGGCGGCCAGCACGCCGCTGCGGATCGCCTGGTGGGTGCCCTTGATCTTGGGCACGTTGAGCAGGCCGGCGGTGTCGCCGATCAGCAGCGCGCCCGGCATTTCCACCTTCGGCAGCGACTGCCAGCCGCCGGTGACGATGGCGCGCGCGCCGGCCGAGAGGATGTTGCCGCCCTCGAGCAGCGGCTTGATCAGCGGATGGTGCTTCCACTGCTGGAAGGCTTCGTACGGCCGGAACTCGGGATCCGCGTAGTCGAGGCCGCTGACGTAGCCGATGGCGACCTGGTTGTTGTCGAGGTGATACAGGAAGCTGCCGCCGTAGGTGCGGTTGTCCAC
Source organism: Luteimonas sp. R10 (assembly GCF_045689605.1). GTDB lineage: Bacteria > Pseudomonadota > Gammaproteobacteria > Xanthomonadales > Xanthomonadaceae > Luteimonas. The sequence continues at coordinate 4,118,825 of NZ_CP141262.1, read as the reverse complement.
CGGCCAGCCGAGCGTGTGCACGATCCTGCCCGGCGATACGCGTCCGTCCGGCAGCTGCCACAGCTCCTTGACGCCGATCGAGTAGGCCTGCGGATCGCTGTCGGCATCGAGCGAGAAGCGTTTGACCAGGCGCTTGGTGAGATGCCCGCGCGCGCCCTCGGCCAGCACCGTGACCTTGGCGCGGATGTCGATGCCCGGGGTATAGCCGGGCTTGTGCGAGCCGTCGCGGGCGACGCCCATGTCGCCGATGCGCACGCCGATCACCGTGCCGTCGTCGTCGTGCAGGGTCTCGGCGGCGGCGAAACCCGGGTAGATCTCCACGCCCAGCGCCTCGGCCTGCGGCGCCAGCCAGGCGCACATCGCGCCCAGCGAGACGATGAAGTTGCCATGGTTGCGCATGCCCGGGGGGACGATCGGCGCCTTGCGGCCGCCGGTCTTCGACAGCAGCCAGAACTCGTCCTCGGCCGCCGGCACGCACACAGGCGGCGGATTGTCGCGCCAGCCGGGGAGCAGGGCGTCGAGCGGGCCGGGCTCGATCACCGCGCCGGACAGGATGTGCGCGCCGATGGTGCTGGACTTCTCGATCACGCAGACCGAGATCTCCGGATTCAGCTGCTTGAGGCGGATCGCGAACGACAGCCCCGCCGGGCCCGCGCCCACGGTGACGACGTCGTACTCCATGACGTCGCGTTCGGTGGTGTCGGCTGGCTGGTTCATGCTGGCGTCCCGAATGGCATCCCGGGGGATTGTCGCGGGTTTGCCGTGAATGCGGCAAATTCGGGCGCACCGCCCGGTCGCAGGTCCGATCACACCGTACCCGTAGAGCGGAGCTTGCTCCGCTATGTCGGCTCCGGAGCCTGGAGCAGCGGAGCAAGCTCCGCTCTACGGGCGCCGCAGCCGGTGGGCGATTTCTCGCGGCGCGGCCGACGCGCATCGTCGCGTATGCTCCGGCGTCATGCCGCTGGCCCCCATCTTGTTGCCCGATGCCGACCTCGCCTTCGATCCTGCCTGGATCGATCCGGCGCAGGCCGATGCGCTGCTCGCCGCGCTGCTGGCGCAGGTGCCATGGGAAACCCACCGCATCCGCATGTTCGGGCGCACGGTCGACAGCCCGCGGCTGAGCTGCTGGATCGGCGATCCCGGTGCCAGCTACCGTTATTCGGGTACGCGGTTCGAACCGCGGCCCTGGCCGCAGGCGCTCGCGCCGTTGCGCCGGCGCCTGCGGGAGACGGCAGGCGTCGACTTCAACAGCGCGCTGGCGAACCTGTACCGCGACGGCCGCGACCGCATGGGCTGGCATTCGGACGACGAGCCGGAGCTCGGCCCCTGCCCGACGATCGCCTCGATCAGCCTGGGCGCCTCACGGCGTTTCCTGCTCAAGCGTCGCGACGGGTCGGGCGAGCGCCTGGCGCTGGCGTTGCCGCACGGCAGCCTGCTGCTGATGCGCGGCCAGACCCAGCGGCACTACCGGCACGCGCTGCCGCCGACCGCCAGGCCGGTCGGGCCACGGATCAACCTGACCTTCCGCGCGGTCCGGACACGCCAGCGGGCCCCAACTCCCCCGTAGAGCGGAGCTTGCTCCACTGCTTTTTTCGCGAACGCCGCATCGCGGAAAACGACACCTCGTGGGCCACGGAGCCGCGAGCAGCGGAGCAAGCTCCGCTCTACGGCGATGGAGGCGGGCTTAGCGGCTGCAGCCAACCGTGCCGGTCAGGCGTGCCGCCGTCGAACAGGCCGAAGAACAACGCCTGCAGCCGGCGGGTCACCGGCCCCGGCTTGCCGGCGCCGACCTGGCGGCCGTCGACCGATCGGATCGGGGTGATCTCGGCCGCGGTGCCGCACATGAACAACTCGTCGCACAGGTACAGGTACTCGCGCGGCAGGTCGCGCTCGACGACTTCGATACCGTCGGTGCGCGCCAGCGTGACCAGGCTGTGGCGGGTAATGCCGTCGAGCAGCGCGGCGCTGCTGGGCGGGGTGTGCAGCGCGCCGTCGAACACCAGGAAGACGTTCTCGCCGGCGCCCTCGCTGAGCAGCCCGGTCGAGGCCAGGGCGATGCCCTCGCCGAAGCCGAGCCGGCGCGCCTCGCGCGCGACCAGCTGCCCCGACAGGTAGTTGCCGCCGGCCTTGGCGCCGGCGGGGATGGTGTTCGGCGCGAAACGCTGCCAGCTCGACACGCAGGCGTCGATCCCGGTCTCGAGCACGCCCTCGCCCAGGTAGGTGCCCCAGCTCCAGGCGCCGACGGCCACGTCCACCGGCGTTTCCGCCGACAGCCCGAAGCCGCCCAGCCCGCGGAACGCGATCGGCCGCAGGTAGGCGGCATCCAGCCCGTTCTTCGCCAGCACCGCATGGCAGGCGCGCTCGAGCGCGTCGGCCGAGAACGGAATCCCGATCTCGTGGATCTTCGCCGAGGCGAACAGCCGCCGGACGTGGTCGGACAGGCGGAAGATCGCCGGCCCCTGCGGCGTGCGATAGCTGCGGATGCCCTCGAACACCGAAGAGCCGTAGTGCAGCGCGTGCGCCATCACGTGCGTGGTGGCATCGGCCCAGAGCTTGATCGCACCGTTGTGCCAGATCCATTCGGGGTACTGCATGCCATGCCGCCTGCTTGTGGAGACGGCGCATTCTGACAGAACGACGGCCCGCACAAGGCGGGCCGCCGGAAGGCCGGGGAGAGGATCCGGCCTCGAGCAAAGGCAAAACCGTCGACCTAGCGGAAGCCGGCCAGCGTGCCGCGGCGCAGGTTCAGCAGGCGGACGTTGTCGTGGGTGCGGGTGGTCCCCATCGCCGCGCCGCGGTAGGTACGGCCGGGGTTGGACCAGTAGTTGATGCGCGGGCACCCGGCCCGGCAGTCGTACGCCATCACCGTGCGCCAGGACGAGCCCGGATGCAGGTAGCCGTGGCCGTACGGATAGACGGTGTTGTTGGCCGGCGCCTGCGGGTTGTGGTGGGCGCCGAAGTTGTGGCCGATCTCGTGGGCGAAGGTGTAGTAGCCGGTGGCGCAGCCGTAATGCGCCACGCTGAAGGCGGATGCGGCGCTCGAGTTCAGATAGCCGACGCCGCAGGAGGAGCTGTTGTTGACCACCATCACGTTGACGTCCGCGGCGATCCTGTCGCGGGTGGCGTGCCAGCCGTCGAGGTATCCGTCGCCATTGGCCGCGAAGCGGTACAGGTCGGTGCTGAACCCGGCGCTGTTGTAGGCGATGGTGTAGACGCCGGCAAGCCGGAGCGTCACCGCGACGCCGCTGTTGGCGTAGCCCTGGTTGCTTTCGGCCACCGCCAGGTTGGCGAATCCGACGACGTCGCCGATCGCGTTGGCCGCGGAGTTGGCGACCAGCACCCCCACCCGGATCACGGTATTGGCCTTGTCGTCCGCCGCTCCGGCATCCAGGTGCAGCGGCGCGCGTGGGATCGGGTCGTAGTCGTGCGGATGGTCGGGCGGCATCAGCGCCTCGTCGACACGATTGACCATGTGGCCGCCGTTGGCCAGCGGGAGGATCCGGTACAGGCGGCCGCCGACGCGCGCGGTGCCGGTCAGCTTGTCGCCGTTGCGGACGATCAGGACCGAGGCGTGCGGGTCGTCGGCGATTTCCGCGTCGCCGAACAGGCGCAGGCGCGCCTTCGTCGCTTCCAGGTCGCCGATCAGTCCCGACCAGACCAGGGTGCCGTCGGGGTTGCGGTAGGCGACCTGCCGCTCGCTGCGCAGGGTGATGCCGGGTTCGAGTTCGAGCAGCAGCGTTTCGGTGGCTTCCGCGACCTGGGCGGCGTCGGCCCGCACCAGGCGGCTGGCGACGACGGCTCGGTCGGTGCGGGCGGCGGCGAGGACGCGGTCGGCCGTCGCCTGTTTGGCGGCGGTCTCCGGGAGCGGCGAGAACAGCGGGACGGGCTCGGCCGCGATGGTGGCCGTCGGCAGGCCGGCCGCGACGATCAATAACACGGCGCGGAAACCAGAACGGGAACAGGTGGGCATGGCGACTCTCCTTGTGACCGCCGCCGATTGCCGGGGGAAGCTCGGCGCGCGTCGGGGACCGCGGTGGACGAGGGAAGCGATCCCGTCACTCGACGCTACCCCCGCCCTGGCTCGGCCGCCACCGGCAACCTGCGCATCTGTGAAGCAGACCCGCGACCGCCTGTGCGGCCGGTCTAAAACGACCGCCGGCCGCTCGGCGATTCTTGTGGTTCTGGCGGGGAACGACACCCGTCGCCTATGCTTTATGCAGCGCCGGACGGCTTGCCGAGACCTCTATTCAGAGACTGATCCACCAGCAGTCCATGTGCCGGCGCAGGCCGAAGACGGTCCGCATCGGGGCCACGCCGCCGCCGGCGGTTTGCTCGACCCGCAGCGCCACCGGCCGGCGATCGGCGGCCACGCGCATGCCGTCGCCCGGGACCACGGTGGCGCTGATGCCGGCGCGTTCGGTCACCACCACCGGCGTGGCCGGGCGCAACGCGACGATGTCGACCAGCGGCTGCTGCACGATCGCATCGAGCCGGTTCATCAGCCGATAGCCGTTGCCGTTGGACATGCCGGACCAGTGGTAGACGCCGGCGAGGCGGTTGACGTCGCGGCTGTCGATGGCGGTGGTCATCTCGTGAATCAGGTCGTGCAGGTTGCGCGCGCAGCCGCCGCGGTAGGCCTGCGCCGCCTGCGCTGCGGCGTTGCGCGGTGCGCGTTCCACCGCGCCCAGGTCGCTGCACTTGCGGTCCGTGTAGATGGTGCCGCCGTCGGGCGTGGTGCACCGGTTGATCTGCGCCTGCGCCGCCAGCGGTGTCGTGAACCCCGCCGTTGCCAGGCCAAGGACGAGCAGGCAGAGAAGAGGGCGGAAAATCATCGCGTCAGCCTAGCGTCGGTATCGTCGGCCGGGAAGTGGCGACGGGCGCCGGCGCGCATTCAGCCCCGCGGTGCCGGCCTTCGTGGATCGCGGGTCAGGCGCGGCAGCGCTGGCCTTTGTCCGCTTCCACCAGCAATCGCAGCAGGTCCGCGCACATCGCCTCCGGCGGGTCGTCCGTCTGGAACAGCAGTCGCGCTTCGCCGTCCCGGTCGAACACGTAGACGCCGGCGGAGTGGACGACATCGTAGTTGCCATGCGGGTCGGGCCGGCCGTAGCTGTAGGTGGTGCGGTACCGGCGGCCCAGCGCGCGCAACTCCTCCGGCGTCCCGGTCACGCCGATGAAGCCGTCGCCGAAGTGCGCCGCGTAGTCGGCCAGCCGCGCCGGATCGTCCCGCGCCGGGTCCACCGAGACGAAGACGACCTGCACCTGTTCCGACAGCGGCGCCGGGAGCCGCCGCTTCGCCTCCGCCAGCCGCGCCAGGGTGGTCGGGCAGACGTCCGAGCAGGACATGAAACCGAATGTCAGCAGCGTGGTGCGGTCGCGCACGTCGGCCTGCGTGAACGGCATGCCGCGAGGCGTACCGGACAGCCGCAATTCCAGCGGTGGCAGCAGGCCTCCAACGCTGCGGGTCGCCCACGGTGGACCATCGTTGCAGGCGGCGAGGGCAAGCAGTGCCAGCAGCAGGGGCATGCATCGCGATCGCATGGTTTGCAGGATGTCCATGGTCATGGTGCGGGCGCGGGATCGGGCAGCGCCGGTTCCGCATCGCCGGTCCGCCCGAGCCGCCGGGCGAGCAGGACCAGCACGCCGGCCATGCTCATCATCACCGGTGGCAGCCACGTCAGCAGGCCGCCGATGTGCTGGTCGTCGAGCGCAGTGATCGCCAGTGCGCGGCCGCAGACGTCGTAGACGTCGAACAGCGGCCGCTCGGCCAGCGCGATCGATGCGCCCAGCAGCACCTGCGGCGGGATGATGGCGATCAGCAGGAGCAGCTTGCCGCCGAGCGTCAGGCGCGGCGTCGCCCCGTCGCGTTCGTCGGCGAACACCAGCCACCAGAACAGCAGGCCGTCGAGCGCCATGCTCCAGTTCATCAGCCAGTACAGGCGCTGGTCGAGCATCGCCGCGAAGTGCACCGGCGGGATCAGCCAGAACGCGATCAGCCCGACGAACAGCGTCGCCGCCAGCCAGGGCGTCTGCAGCAGGCGATAGCCGCGGCGCAGCGTGCGCGCCAGCCGCGGGGCGCGGGCGTCGACGGAACGCCACGCCGGCACCGCCGCAGCCAGCACTGCCGCCGGCGCCGACGCCGCGATCAGGAAAGGCGCCAGGTGATGCAGCACCAGGTGCTGGCCGCGATGGGCGAAGAACAGATAGCGCGCGTAGTAGTCCAGGCGTGTCTGCATCACCAGGTACATGAGCCCGATCCCGGCGACGAACGCGGCGATGCGCCAGGGCGCCGGCGCGGCGCCGCGCGCGAGGCCGAGCGCATAGAGCAGCATCGCGCCGCCGCAGGCCGCCAGGGTGAGCGGCGAGGCCTCCCATGGCAGCAGCAGGTCGGCGAAACGGCTCATGCGGTCGGGACGGGCTCGATAGGGGACTGGCCGGACAGACCCACGGGGCGCCCGGTCGGCATGCGCATGCACCCGATGGATCATCCTTCGCAGGGTGTGGAGCCGGCGTCGTCACCGTACCGCGCCGAGCAATGCCCCCGTAGAACCGAGCTTGCTCGGCTGCACTTCGGACCGGCGCCGCGGGCGGCAGCGGAGCAAGCTCCGCTCTACGGGCGCGGCGTGGAGCGGCGTACCCGTCGTGGAGCCGAGCTCGCTCGGCTGCGCCTCAGGCCAGCCGCGACAGCAGCGTCTGCGTGGGTCTGGCGAGGTTGAGGGTGTAGATGTGCAGCCCCGGCGCGCCGCCCTCCAGCAGCCGCCGGCACAGCGCGGCGACGATGTCGGCCCCGAACTCGCGCACCGCCTCGGCATCGTCGCCGTAGGCCTGCATGCGCTTGGCCATCCAGCGCGGGATCTCCGCGCCGCACGCCTCGGAGAAGCGCCGCAGCTGCGAGAAGTTGGAGACCGGCATGATGCCGGGCACGATCGGTACCGCGATGCCGGCCTTGCGCGCCGCGTCGACGAAATGGAAGTACGCGTCGGCGTTGTAGAAGTACTGCGTGATCGCCGCGTCCGCGCCCGCGTCCACCTTGGCCTTGAAGTGGCGCAAGTCGGCCAATGCATCGTCGGCCTGTGGATGGGTCTCCGGGTAGCACGCCACCTCGATGGTGAACGTGTCGCCGAACTCGCCGCGGATGAAGCTCACCAGGTCGGAGGCGTAGCGCAGGTCGCCCGGATGGCCCATCCCGGACGGCAGGTCCCCGCGCAGCGCCACGATGCGCCGGCAGCCGAGGTCGCGATAGCGTTCCAGCAGCGCACGGATCTCCTCGCGGGTGCCGCCCACGCACGACAGGTGCGGTGCCGCGGCGAAGCCATGCACTTCGTGCAGCCGGCGGACCGTCTCGGGCGTGTAGCTCAGGGTCGAGCCGCCCGCGCCGAAGGTGCAGGACACGTACTCGGGCGCGTGCGACGCCAGCTTGCGCGCGGTGCGGTCCAGCTGCGCGCGCTGCTCGTCGGTCTTGGGCGGGTAGAACTCGAAGCTGATCGGGGTCATCGCGGCAGGCGGGTCGGGTCCGTTCGCATGGTATCGCTTTATCGCGATGGATGTGAAATCGATCCGCCATCGGGTGCTTGTTGCGCGGTGTGCGGGAGGGGATGGCCGGTGCGGCGGGTAAGCCCCTCTCCTTCCGGGAGAGCGGTGGGGGTCCGGCGAAGTCGCGATGGGCGTTGAAATGTCTCCTAGCCGCATCGCGAGCAAGCAGTACACTGACCGCTGGCCTGGCGCTCTCGTGACCGAGGGTTGAGTGTGCGGCCGACGGATCATGCAAGCCGAACCCGCTTCGCGGGTTGGCTTGGCTCAGGCGATAGACGCCACGGAGACATCATGACGCTCAAGCGCATGGACAACATCGGCATCGTGGTAGAAGACCTCGACGCCGCCATTGGGTTCTTCATCGAACTTGGCCTCGAGCTCGAGGGGCGCGCCCCGATCGAGGGGGAGTGGGCCGATGGCGTCACCGGATTGCGTGACATGCGCGTCGAGATCGCCATGATGCGTACGCCGGACGGCCACAGCCGGCTCGAGCTGTCCCGGTTCCTCGCGCCGCCGGTGGTCGCCGACCACCGCAATGCCCCGGTGAACGCGCTCGGCTACCTGCGGGTCATGTTCACCGTGGAGGACATCGACGATACGCTCGCCCGCCTGGGCCAACGCGGCGCGGAGCTCGTCGGCGAAGTGGTCCGGTACGGAGACACGTATCGGCTCTGCTATATCCGGGGCCCCGAAGGGATTCTCATCGGACTCGCCCAAGAGCTCGGGTAGCAGACTTCCCGATGGGCCTTTCTCGCACGTAGGGAGGAGACGAGCCGTGAAAGAAGTCATGAGTGATGGGCTTGGAGCGCCCAGGGTGGTCGACCGGCGCACCTTCCAGGCGGAGCTGGACACGCTACGGGCACGAGAGAAGGCCCACACCAGGGAGGGCGACGCCATCGCGGCCGACCGCCGGCGGCTCCCGATGGTCGAGGTGGATGGCGCCACGCAACTGATCGGCGAGCGTGGCGCGGTGACGCTGTTGGATGCCTTCGAGGGTCGCCGGCAGCTCATCGCCTACTACTTCATGTGGCTCACCGGCCGTCCGGCGGCCGAGCAGTGCGAGGGGTGCACCCTCTATACATCGCAAGTCCGCGAGCTTTCCTTCCTGCACTCGCGTGACGTCACCTACGCCGTGTTCTGCCAAGGCCCCTACGAAGAGAGCGCCCGGTACCGCGACTTCATGGGCTGGGAGATGCCTTGGTATTCTGCCCAGGACTCGCTCGACACCCTGCTTGTCGGGCGCCAGGCAGGCATGATGCATATCGTTTGCTACCTGCGACAAGGCTCCAAGGTGTTCGAGACCTATTGGACGACCAGGCGCGGTGTCGAGACCATGGGCAACAGCTACGCTTTGCTCGACCTGGCGGTTTACGGGCGGCAGGAGGCGTCGGAGGCGTCGCCGGCCGGCTGGCCGCAGTGGAAAGGCGAGCATCCTTACCGCATCGACGAACGCCCCATCGTCCAGTGGCCTCGCGTGAAGGCCGGGTATTCCGACGACCTGGGAACCGGCAGGCGTTGAAGCGCGGGAGGCAGACCATGGCACAGCAGTGCATCAAGACCGCTACCGCATCCGACGAAGCATCGCTGATCGCCGTGGTCGCGTTGGCATTCGGCACGGATCCCGCGGCGCGTTGGACCTGGCCCGATCCACAGCAGTACCTCCGGCATTTCCCCGGCTTCGTCAAGGCGCTCGGAGGCAAGGCGTTTGCCCACGACAGCGCCTACTACGCCGACGGCTACGCAGGCGCGGCCATGTGGCTACCGCCCGGGGTCAGCCCCGACGAAGAGGTGCTGGTCGATCTGCTGCAGCGCACCGGGCACGCACCCGTCCAGAAGGATCTCTCTGCGGTCTTCGAGCAGATGGCGCGCTACCACCCGCAGGAGCCGCATTGGTTCCTGCCGTTCATCGGGGTCGATCCGGTTCAACAGGGCAAAGGGTGCGGCGCGGCGCTGATGCAACACGCCCTTGTCCCGTGCGACCGCGACCGTTCGCTGGCCTATCTCGAATCCAGCAACCCCAAGAATATCCCGCTCTACGAACGGTACGGGTTCGAGTTGCTGGGCACGGTCCAGGTGGGGACGTCGCCGCCGATCTTCCCGATGCTCCGCAAACCGCGCTGACGGCACGGCGCCAGGCCCCGGTGCCAGGATTGCCGGTCTTCACCGGCCGGGCGGCGTGCCGCGCCCGTAAGCGCGACGCTGGCCGGATCTGGCATAGTCCCGGCTGACGGCGGGCAGTCCGGACCGAGGCGCCAATGAACTCTCGCTTCGACTTCAAAGCAGTTGCATATGGCTTCGGCACCTTCGTTGGCGGCTGCCTGCTCGTCAGCATGCTCACTACGGCCGCATTGAGCCCCGACACCTCCTCGCTGGATGGGCCGGCATGGGCGCTCGTTCACTTGGGTGGCTATCTGGTGCCGGTCGCTGCCGGCTATGTCGCCGCCTACAGCGCGTCGCATGGACGTATCTTGCATGGCGCCGTCGGCGGCGCTCTAGGGGTTGTGCTGCTCCTGGCGCCCGCCGCCTTTGCCCCTGATTATCCTGCTTCCGGCATACCTTTCGTGATCGCGATCTATGCGCTGCTGGCGTGGCTTGGAGCTATCGCCGGCAACCATCATCGCAACAAGGCCGGTGGGTGAATCCAACCGCCGAGTGCGACCGCCGCCAGTCGCCGTAGACATTGCCGCGGATCCGGTGCTCACGGGCTTCTTGGTCGCTGTCGATTTCGTGGCGACGAACGCAGGTGGTGTCGGCGACATATCGCCGGGTGGCCGGGCGATCGACGGGATCGCCAGCTCACCAGGGATCCTGGCAAACAGGAGAACGGCGTTGCCCGCCGATACCGGAAGCGACCGGCGCAGCCGGTGTCGAATTTCCGACACCCGGTTCGTCGAATGGATGTCGCACCCGCTCACAACCATCACGTAGGAGACACCCATGAAGATCACCGTAGAGACGCTCGTCAGGGCCCAGCCGGACGAGGTCTGGGCGGCCTGGAACGATCCGGAAGCCATCAAGCAGTGGAATGCGCCGCAGGACGACTGGCACACGACCGAGAGCGCCGTCGATCTGCGCGAAGGCGGCAAGTTCCGGGCGCGCATGGAGGCGAAGGACGGCAGCGTGGGCTTCGACTTCGAGGGCACCTACACCCGCGTCGTGCCGAACCAGGCCATCGAGTACCGGATGAGCGACGGCCGCGAGGTCGAGGTCGAGTTCGTCGAGCGCCCCGAGGGCGTGCTGGTGAAGGAGACGTTCGACGCGGAGAGCGAGAATCCGCACGAGATGCAGCGGCTGGGGTGGCAGGCGATCCTGGACAACTTCGGCCGGTACGTGGAAGCCAAGGGCTGAGCCGGAAAGGGCTGGCCGTCCGGCGTCGCGCTGGATTGTTCAGGGATACCGCAAACTGGGTCCAGGCTTGCGCTGGGACGACGGTGAACGGATCGTCAGCATTCGGGACGAAGACTGCTCCAGTCCGTGGAGGACGATGAGCGTCAAGTCTCCATCTACCATGACCGCAAGGATCGAGATGACTTCTTTCGCACTCATCATCCAGCACAAGACGCAACCCGGGCGCCGGGACGAGGTCCGGAAAGTATGGGAGCGGCACATGGCGCCGGCCGTGTCGGCCAATCCCGGCCATACCGCCTATTTCTATTGCTTCGACAACGCGGATCCGGACGCCATCTACGCGTTCCAGCAATACGCGAGCGCCGAGGCGTCGCAGGCGTTCCTGGAGACGGAGAGCTATGCCGAGTACCTGAAGGAGGTGGAGCCGCTGCTTTCCGGGCCTCCGCAGGTGACGGCGCTGACGCCGGTATGGTCGAAGGGCGCCTAGCGGCTCGAACGACACGACGCCGATCAAGGCCAGACGACTTCTGTGGCCGCGAACGAAGAACGGGCGCCTCTCGGCGCCCGTTCTGGTTTGCAGCGGATGATCGATTCGCCGGTCAGTACCGGTAGTGCTCCGACTTGAACGGGCCGTCCACCGGCACGCCGAGGTACTCGGCCTGCTCCTGGGTGAGCTTGGTCAGCTTCACGCCGATCTTGTCCAGGTGCAGGCGGGCGACTTCCTCGTCCAGCCGCTTGGGCAGGATGTAGACCTTGGGTTCGTACTGGTCCTTGTTGGCCCACAGGTCGATCTGCGCCAGCGTCTGGTTGGAGAATGAGTTCGACATCACGAAGCTGGGGTGGCCGGTCGCGCAGCCCAGGTTCACCAGGCGGCCCTCGGCCAGCAGGAAGATCGCATTGCCGTTCGCGAACACGAACTTGTCCACCTGCGGCTTGATGTTGATCTTCTCCACGCCGTCCAGCGCCTTCAGCGCGTCCACCTGGATCTCGTTGTCGAAGTGGCCGATGTTGCAGACGATGGCCTGGTCCTTCATCGCCTGCATGTGCTGCACGGTGATGATGTCCTTGTTGCCGGTGGTGGTGACGTAGATGTCGGCGCGGCCCAGGGTGTCCTCGATGGTGGTGACCTCGAAGCCCTCCATCGCCGCCTGCAGGGCGCAGATCGGGTCGATCTCGGTGACGATCACGCGGGCGCCGTAGGCGCGCAGGCTGTGCGCCGATCCCTTGCCCACGTCGCCGTAGCCGCAGACCACGGCCACCTTGCCGGCCAGCATCACGTCCATGGCGCGCTTGAGGCCGTCGGCCAGCGACTCGCGGCAGCCGTACAGGTTGTCGAACTTGCTCTTGGTGACCGAGTCGTTGACGTTGATCGCCGGCACCAGCAGCTTGCCCTGTTCGGCCAGCTGGTAGAGGCGGTGCACGCCGGTGGTGGTCTCCTCGGACACGCCCTTCCAGTCCTTGACCACGGTGGTCCAGAAGCCGGGGCGCTCCTGGGCGACGCGCTTGAGCAGGTCCTTGATCACCTGCTCCTCGTGGCTGGACGAGGCCGATTCCACCCAATTGGAGCCCTGCTCGAGTTCAAAGCCCTTGTGGATCAGCAGGGTGACGTCGCCGCCGTCGTCCACGACCAGCTGCGGGCCGAGGAAGCCGCCCTTGCCGTCGGGGAAGCTCAGCGCGTCGAGCGTGCAGTCCCAGTATTCCTCCAGGGTCTCGCCCTTCCAGGCGAACACCGGGGTGCCGGTGGCGGCGATGGCCGCGGCGGCGTGGTCCTGGGTGGAGAAGATGTTGCACGAGGCCCAGCGCACGTCGGCGCCGATGTCCTTCAGGGTCTCGATCAGCACCGCGGTCTGGATGGTCATGTGCAGCGAGCCGGTCACGCGCACGCCCTCGAGCGGGGCGTCGGCGGCGTGCTTGCGGCGGATGGACATCAGGCCCGGCATCTCGTGCTCGGCGATGTCGATCTCCTTGCGGCCCCAGTCGGCCAGGGAGATGTCGGCGATGCGGTAGTCGCCGCTGGATGGGGTGTTGGCGGCTGGCTTGGCGACAGCGTTCATGGGTTCTGCTCCGGTTCGTGGCCCCTGCCGCGTGCGGTGGGGCGGGTGAAGGCAACCGGGCGCCGTTGTTGCGTGGAACCCGTCGAGCCTGGCCGTGCGCCTGTTGCGGAATGATCGCGGATCAGCAAATGGCACGGTCGCAGCGCCCCTCGACAGGGTCAACCATTGTATCGCCATCCTGCGAAGGGAAGATGACCGGGCGGCCGCCGGGCGCCGGCGCGGGCGCCGACGTGCGCGCGCCCCTCGGGTCATCCCTAGTGCCGGGGCGGCGGGCGCGGGCGTACAGTCCTGGGTATCACCGGTCCACGGAATCGAGGGTACTTCGATGGCTTTCACGATCGATGGCGGTGGCGGCGGCCCCGTCTACCAGCCGCAGAACCAGCCGCAGTCCTACACCGTCGGCGCCAACGAGTCGCTGCACAGCATCGCCGAGCGCTTCGGCGTCACCTCGCAGGCGATCCGCGAGGCGAACCCGCAGATCTTCAGCCCGACGGATCCGGGCGAGGCGAAGTTCCGGTCGATGGAAGCGCAGATGCAGAACGGCGGCGGCACGTTGCTGCAGGGCGACGAGCTGACCATCCCGGCCGCGCCGATGAGCGTGACCGAGGGCGACCCGATCACCGGCGGGCCGTCCTATCCGTCCACCGACGTGAAGGTCGGCATCGAGGGCGAGGGCGGCAGCGGCCAGACCGGCAGCCTCACCTGGGAGCCGAGCGAAGGCAAGGTGACCCTGACCGAAGGCCAGAAGGTGGAGACGCCTGATGTCGGCGACGGCGTGCAGCTGACGGCGCGCCGCGACACCGCCGTCGCTTACGGGCAGAAGAACGACAACGGCAATACCCAGTTCACGGTCGAGATGCAGACCAGCGTCTCGGCCAGCGGCTCGGTCGACGCGGGCGGCCGCAAGGGCGGGTTCGAGGCCGAGGTCGGTGCCGGCACCGGCTTCAAGAGCAGCTACCAGGTGACGCTGCCCGGCGAAAATCAATCGGTGGAGGCGGCGGTCCAGGTCAACCCGTTCGATCCGACCACCATTCCGGTGGGCGGCCAGGTGACGATGAACAGCGAGGTCTTCGCCGAGACGTCGCTGGCCGGCTCGTTCCGCCACATCGGCACCGAGACCAAGGTGCAGGAAGGGCAGGGCACCAGCTACATCGTCGAGCGCACCGACGAGAACACCGTGCGCGTGATGATGGGGCCGACCGAGTCGGTGCAGGCCTTCAACGGCGTGGGCCTGCGCGCCGGCTCCGACCTGTCGGTGATGGTGGGGCGCCAGGACAGCCTGGCCGGCTCCACCCTGCGCACCGCCGACTTCGACCTGTCCACGGCGGATGGGCAGGCGGCCTATGCCCATTTCACGGCCACCGGCCAGGTGGCGCACGAGACTGCCGGCGTCGACAACGTGGCTACGGTCGAGCGCCTCGACTACTCCTCGCAGTCGCAGCTGCGTGCCAAGGTCGGTCCGCTGAGCGTGGAGCTGGGCGGCGCGCAGAACACCGGCAGCGTGGTGCAGACCACCTATCCGGACGGCTCCTTCGCCCTGACCACCGACCTGGGCTATAGCGGCAACGTGCCGCTGCAGATCAACCAGCGCTTCGACGCCGAGGGCACCGAGCTGCTGGGCGAGCGCAGCTACCAGTTCGAAGTGGCGGTGGACGACAACAACGTGCAGCTGCTCAATGCGGCGCTGACGGGCAGTGTCGAGGGTAGCGGCCCGGTCGAGGCCGGCGAGACTGCCACCCTGACCTTCAGCGAGGATCAGATCCAGGCGCTGATCGGCCAGACCGAGGATGCGGTCGACACCTACGAGATCGGCGGCACCGAGCTGCGGATCCTGGTGGAGGACTACAGCGGCAACCGTGGCACCGAACCGATGGACTTCGCCATCTCCATGGCCCGCAACCTCAACAGCGATCCCTACGGTTTCGCGGAGCGGCTGTTCTCGATCTCCACCGCCGCCGACGGCGACATCCGCGACGGCTACGAGCGGATCGACGCCGGCGTCGAGTCGTCCTGACGCCGTCTGCCGGTTGCTCGGTGCGGAATGTCATGCGAAGGGGCCGCCCGTGCGGCCCCTTCGTCGTTGGAGCAACGAACGGGCGCTCGGGTGCGGCCGCTTCAGTGGGTGCGATGGCAGTCGCGGATCCGTGTCGCGACTTCCGTCGCTCCCACACGAAGCAGGCCCACTGTACGCTTCCTTCACCCTTGTCCACCGAAGAACATGGCAGCGTCGCGATCGCTTTTTGCGGGAGCGACGGAAGTCGCGACGCCGCGGCAATCGCCGAAGGCCACCGGGCAGGTCGGATTTCGGCAGCGGCCCCGGTCGCGAGGCGGGCGGACGTCAGTCGGCGACCAGTTCCACGAAACCCAGCAGTTCTCCCGCAGGGGGTTGGATGCGCAGCACGCGCAACTGCGCGTCGCCGGTGTCGAGCGTGTCGCCGACGCGCAGCGTCCGTGTTTCCACTGCGTCCGAGGACAGCCGCGAACGGGCCTGGCCAAGCGGCCAGCGTTCGACGATGGCCGTATCGGGGGCGATGTCGATGGCGGCGATCCAGCCGCCGCCGGTGCGGAGCCGTCCCTGCTGGAGCAGGACCGGGTGGCCGGCGTCCGGCGGTGCGATGCCGCCGGCGTCGGCCACCGGTTGCAGTTGCACCGTGGCGCGTGTCCCCCCGGCGGCGGGGACGATCGCGCCGACCTGCACGAAGCGTCCGCCCACGGGCAGCACCGCGCCGCTGGCGAGCGTGACGTCCGGGTCGCCGGACGGGGCGTCGATGAAGCTGAGTTGCGCGCGCGGCGCGCCGCCATCCACGAAGACGTTGCTCAGCCCCAGCGCCGCTTCGCCGTTTCTCCAGGGGATGCCCTGGGTCAGTTCGATCACATCGCTCATCTCGGGTGTCCGCCGGTCGGGTTGCGGCTGCGCGGCCTGCAGTGCCTGCGCCGCGGCCAGGCATGCGCCCGCGAGCAGGAGGAGGGTGGATCGCGTCATGCGTCGCATGCGCCCGGTTCCGGTGTGGCAGCCGTGGCTACCATCGCCGCTGGGCGAGGCCGCGTCAATCGCGCGGCACGTTCGAGATCGACAGGAAGATCTGCTGCGCTTCGGAATAGGGCAGGGTCACGTCGCCGCTGCCCCAGGGGTTGCGCAGCTCGACCATCTGCACGCCGTCCTGCACGAAGACGTCGCTCACCGAGTAGGTGTGCCAGCCGACCACGTTGTGCTCCTGCGCCAACTGCGCTGCCTCGCCCTCGAAGGTTTCCGGCGCCAGGAAGGTGATTGCGTCGCCGTCCTCGAAGCGTGCTTGCAGGTCCCCGAAGCCGAGATCGCCCGGAGCGCGCGAATCGGCCGACTCGCCGGTGAGCGCGGACAGCGCAGCGGCGGGGCTGCCGCCGGCCTCGAACCCGCCGTAACCGCCGGTCAGTTGCGCGTAGGCCTTCTCGATCAGTTGTGGCCAGATCTCCTGCGCGCCGTCGGCGACATCGCCGGAGCCCTGCGCGGCGCTCTCCGGGAACTCGGCGGTCACGGTGATCTGCACTTCTTCCCAGCCGGAGCCGATCCCGAACAGGCCGCCCTCGTCGTACTGGTGCAGGGTGACGGTGTAGGTGCCGTCGCCGTTGTCCCGGATCATCTCCTCGATGGCCCCGGGATCCTGCTCGGCCACCGCCGACATCGCCGCGACCAGGAAGCAATTGTTCATCTGGCCCTGGCGCACGTCGTTGGGCGCGACTGCGTGGGAGTCGCCCGTGCCCTGGGCGAAGGGCGTGGTCTCGCCCTCGATCGGCCTGCACTCGCCGTCGTCGCAGGGATTCTTGACTTTGCCCGCCGTGGCGGCCGCGTCAGGCAGCCGCACGGGAGATGCCCAGGAAACCTGGTCTAGCGACATGGCGAATGCCTCCGGTGACGGTAACCGGGACGACTCTAGCGACCGGCATCTGCGCCGGACAAGCTGGGGTTGGCCCTATCCGAGGCGGGACGACCCGCCCCGGATCTACAGCCAGTCCGGATCCGGCAGCGTCCGCAACGCGGTACGCAGGCTGTCGTTCCACTGCCGGCGGATCTCGCCGTAGTAGGGGTCGTCTTCCTCCAGCCGGCACTGCACGTCCACGCGCAGGGCGTCGCGACGGTAGGCCAGCAGGTCGATCGGCGCGCCGACCGAGACGTTGGAGCGGATGGTCGAGTCGAACGACACCAGCACGCACTTGGCGGCCTCGGACAGCGACGTCTGCGGGGTGATCCCGCGGTCGAGGATCGGCCGGCCGAACTTGGTCTCGCCGGTCTGGAAGAACGGCGTGTCGGCCAGGCTCTCGATGAAGTTGCCTTCCGAATACACCAGGAACAGGCGCGGGCTCTCGCCGGCGATCTGCCCGCCGAGGATGAACGAGGCGTTCGGGTCGATGTTGCTGCTGCGCAGGTAGGACTCGTCGCGGGCGCGGATCTCGCGCATCGCGTCGCCGACCAGGGTGGCGACCTCGAACATCGATTTCGCGTTCATCAGCCCCGACTGCGCGGCGTCGTGCGTGGCGCGGTGATCGAGCAGGTTCAGCGCGTTCTGGGTGACCGAGAGGTTGCCCGCCGACAGGGTGACGATGACGCGCTCGCCGTCGTTGGCGAAGACGCGCATCTTGCCGAAACGGCCGATGTCGTCGACGCCGGCGTTGGTGCGCGAGTCGGAGGCGAAGATCAGCCCCTGTTCCAGGTTGAGTCCGACACAGTAGGTCATCGCGACAGGGTATCCGTCCGGATGTGCGGGTGGCGCGAGAAGATAGCCGGCAACGGCCCCGACGGGAAGCGGTTCACGTCGCCGCCTGCGTTTGCGACTGCGTCTGGCTGGCGTCCAGCGAGACCATGAACTGGCGGTGGATCTCGTCACCGAGCGCGCTCAGGCGCGCCATGGTGTCCTGCAGGTACGGCTCCAGGCCGTCGCCGATCACCTCGTCGATCAGCGCATAGCGCGACTGCGCCGACAGCGCACCGGCCAGGCGCACCGCCTCCATGCGCTCGCCGCCGGCCATCGTCTGCAGCACGTCGAGCAGGGTGCCGACGCAGGTCTGCAGCGAGCGCGGGTTCTCCGGCCGCAGCAGCATCAGCTCGGTCACGCAGCGCGGGATCACCGACTCGCGGTACAGCCGGCGGTACATCTCGAACGCCGACAGCGACTGCAGCAGCGCGCTCCACTGGAAGTATTCGACCGCGTCGCGGGCCTCGCCGGTCTCCGGCAGGTCGGCCTCGCTGCCGATCACGTCGAGCAGCCGCACCGCCCAGTCGGCGCGCTCGATGAACGCGCCCAGCTGCAGGAAGTGGTAGCCCTCGCCACGGCCGAGGGTGCCGATGGTGACGCCGCGAAACGAGGCCGAGCGCCCCTTCACCCATTCCAGCAGGCTGCTCACCCCCTCGCTGCGGACCCGAGGCCAGCCGAGGGTGCGGAACTCGAGCCAGGAGGTGTTGAGGTCCTCGTACATCTCCGAGGTGATCGCGACCCGCTGCGCGCGCGCCTGCTCGCGCGCGTCGCGGAAGCAGCGGTAGACCGAGGACGGGTTGTCCGGCGACAGCAGCAGGTGGCGGAGCACGGTCTCGGCGTCGATGGCGCCGTGCCGCTGCGCGAACCCGTCGGCGATGCCGAGCGCGTCCAGCGCCCGTCGCCATGGCGCGGCCTCGGCCTTGCCGCGGTCCAGGCGCTCGGGGAGCATGGCGATGCGCAGGGTCACGTCGACCAGGCGCGCGGTGTTCTCGGCGCGCTCGATGTTGCGCGCCACCCAGTACAGGTCGCTGGCGGTGCGGCACAGCATTATTCCGGTCCCTCCAGCACCCAGGTGTCCTTGGTGCCGCCGCCCTGCGACGAGTTCACCACCAGCGAGCCTTCGCGCAGCGCCACCCGGGTCAGCCCACCGGGCACCACGTGGATGCGCTGGCCGCTGAGGATGTACGGGCGCAGGTCGATATGGCGCGGCGCCAGCCCGCTCTCGACGAAGGTGGGGCAGGTCGACAGCGACAGCGTCGGCTGCGCGATGTAGTTGCCCGGCCTGGCGACGATCTGCTCGCGGAAGGCGGCGATCTCGGCGCGGCTGGCGGCCGGCCCCACCAGCATGCCGTAGCCGCCGGCGCCGTGGACTTCCTTGACTACCAACTCGTCGAGACGCTCGAGCGCGTACTGCAGGTCGTCCGGGTTGCGCAGCATGCGGGTGGGCACGTTGTGCAGGATCGGCTCCTCGCTGAGATAGAAGCGGATCATCTCCGGCACGTAGGGGTAGACCGACTTGTCGTCGGCCACGCCTGTGCCCGGGGCGTTGGCCAGGGTGACGTTGCCGGCGCGATAGGCGGCGAACAGGCCCGGCACGCCGAGCAGCGAGTCGGGCCGGAACACGGTCGGGTCCAGGAAATCGTCGTTGACGCGGCGGTAGATCACGTGCACCCGCTGCGGCCCGCGGGTGGTGCGCATGTAGACCATGTCGTCGCGCACGAACAGGTCCGCGCCCTCCACCAGTTCCACGCCCATCTGCTGGGCGAGGAAGGCGTGCTCGAAGTAGGCGGAGTTCGCCGCGCCCGGCGTGAGCACCGCGGCGATCGGGTTGTCGATGTTGGCCGGCGCGGCCTGGCGCAGGATCCCCAGCAGCGCGTCGGGATAGCGCTCCACCGGCGCGATCTGCTGGCTGGCGAACAGCTCCGGGATCAGCCGCGCCATCATGCGCCGGTTCTCCAGCATGTAGGACACGCCGGACGCCACCCGCAGGTTGTCCTCGAGCACGTAGTACTCGCCGTCGCCGGCGCGTACCAGGTCGATGCCGGAGATGTGCGCGTAGACGTCGCCGGGCACCCGCAGCCCCTGCATCTCGCGGCGGTACTCGCTGTTGTCGAGCACCAGCTCGGGCGGGATGCGCCGTTCGCGCAGGATGCGCTGCTCGCCGTAGACGTCGCCGAGGAACAGGTTGAGCGCGTGCACGCGCTGGCGCAGGCCGGCCTCGAGCATGCGCCATTCGGGCGCCGGCAGGATCCGCGGCACCAGGTCGAACGGGATCAGGCGCTCGTTGCCGGTCTCCTCGCCGTAGACCGAGAAGGTGATGCCGACGCGGTGGAAGGAGATCTCTGCCTGGCGCCGCTTGTGCGCGATCTGCTCGTCGGGGGTGTTGCGCAGCCAGTCGTCGAACGCGCGGTAGTGCGGACGGACGTTGCCGCCGGCGTCGTGCATCTCGTCGAAGTGGGGCTGCATCCGTGGGCCTGTATCGCGCGACGCCTCAGACATACCATGAACCAGGCAACGTGCAAAGCGCACGGCGGCACCGGCCGTCGTCGCCCGGAACGCCGGAGGCCGCTTGCGCGGCCCCCGGGCGACAACGGCCGTGCGGCGGACTACTTCAGCTTGGCGGCCTTGCGCAGCTCCTCGGCGCGGTCGGTCTTCTCCCAGGAGAAGGCGGTCGCGGTCTGCTTCTTGCCGGCGCCGTCGACGTAGCTCACTTCCTTCGGCTTGCGGCCGAAGTGGCCGTAGGCGGCGGTGGCGCGGTACACCGGGTGGATCAGGTCGAGCATCTTGACGATGCCGTAGGGGCGCAGGTCGAAGTGCGCGCGGATCAGCTTCTCGATGCGGTCGTCGCTGATGTGGCCGGTGCCGAAGGTGGTGACCGAGATCGAGGTCGGCTCGGCCACGCCGATGGCGTAGCTCACCTGCACCTCGCACTTGTCGGCCAGGCCGGCGGCGACCGCGTTCTTGGCGACGTAGCGCGCGGCGTAGGCGGCGGAGCGGTCGACCTTGGACGGGTCCTTGCCGGAGAACGCGCCGCCGCCGTGGCGGGCCATGCCGCCGTAGGTGTCGACGATGATCTTGCGCCCGGTCAGGCCGCAGTCGCCCACCGGGCCGCCGATCTCGAACATGCCGGTGGGATTGATGTGCAGCTTCTTCTTCGACAGCCCGTCCAGCCATTTCTTCGGCAGCACCGGCTTGAGCACGTGCTCGCGTACCGCCTCGATCAGGTCCTTCTGGCGGACGCCCGGGTCGTGCTGGGTCGACAGCACCACCGCGTCCAGGCCGACGATGCGGTTCTCGTTGTCGTAGCGCAGGGTCACCTGGCTCTTGGCGTCGGGGCGCAGCCACGGCAGCGGCGAGTTCTTCTTCTTGCGCACCTTGCCTTGTTGCTCGACCAGGCGGTGGGCGTAGTAGATCGGCGCCGGCATGTACTCGGGGGCCTCGTTGCAGGCGTAGCCGAACATCAGGCCCTGGTCGCCCGCGCCCTGTTCCTCCGGCTTCTTGCGATCCACGCCCTGGGCGATGTGCAGCGATTGCTTGCCGATCAGGTTGAGCACGCCGCAGGTCTCGCCGTCGAAGCCGACCTGCGAGCTGTCGTAGCCGATGTCGGTGATGACCTTGCGCACCAGCGCCTCCAGGTCCACCCATGCCGAGGTCGTCACCTCGCCGGCGACGATCGCGACACCGGTCTTGACCATCGTCTCGCAGGCCACGCGGGCGCGCTTGTCCTGGGCGAGGATGGCGTCGAGCACCGCGTCGGAGATCTGGTCGGCGACCTTGTCCGGATGGCCTTCGGAGACCGATTCGGAGGTGAAGAGATAGCTGGACATCGTCACGGGCTCCTGGAGGGACGCATCCCTTGATTCGGATGAAAAGATGGCCGGGCATGATACCGCAGCCGCCGGCGCGTGCGCAGGTGGACCGCTGCCGGGGCACGAGGCACCTGGCTCACTCTATTCCCTCCTACAGGGCAACGGGCATGCCGGTACACCTGAAGGCCCGGGGCGCTGTCACCACCGCGCAGCAAATCCGCAACCAGGCTGTCTTCGCCCGGGGGCAGGCTGGCGGCCGTCCGGGCCGACCCTCTCGCTCCCATGCTCCAGTTGGAACAGCGCCTGCAGCAACGCTTCCCGCACTGGTTCCGCGGCCGCCGTGCGGAATTGGCCCGGCCGCTGCTGCGCACCCTGGGCCGTTGGTCGCGGCTGCAGGACATCGATGCGTTCCTGGCCGAGCAGGGCCATCTGCGCGGTTTCGATTTCGTGACCGCCACGCTGCGCTTCCTGCAGGCGCGCTACGACGTGGCCGACGATGCGCTGGCGCGGATCCCGGCAACGGGGAGACTGCTGGTCGTCGCCAATCATCCGTCCGGGGCGCTGGACGCGCTGGCGCTGCTCGATTGCATCGGGCGGGTGCGGCGCGACGTGCGGATCGTCGCCAACGACTTCCTGTCCGCGATCTGGCCGCTCGAGGAGCTGCTGCTGCCGGTGCGGGTCCTTGGCGGCCGCGCCGACGCTTCGAGCGTGCGCGCGGTGGGCCGGGCGTTGCAGGCCGGGCAGTGCGTGGTCGTGTTCCCGGCCGGCGAAGTCTCGCGGTTCGGGTGGCGCGGGGTGCGCGACGGGCGCTGGCGCAAGGCAGTGGTGCGCTACGCGCGGGCCACGGCGGCGCCGGTGCTGCCGGTGCGGATCGTGGCGCGCAATTCGGCCCTGTTCTACGGCACCTCGGCGCTGTACAAGCCGGCGGCCACGGCGCTGCTGGCGCGGGAAATGTTCGCGCGGCGGTCGCGGCCGCTGCAGCTGCATATCGGGCAACCACTGCAGGTCGGCGACGGCGACACGGCGTCGGTGCTGCGCAGGATCCGCGCCACGCTGTACATGCTCGGCCGCGAACGGCGCGCGCCGGCCGCGCCGCAGGCACTGGCGCCTGAACTCGACCCGCAGCGGCTGCGGCGGGCGCTCGCGGCGACCGAACTGCTGGGCACCACCGCCGACGGCATGCAGATCCGTCTGCTGCAGGGGAGCACGGAGTCGCCGCTGCTGCTGGAGATCGGCCGGTTGCGCGAGCTGACCTTCCGCAAGGTCGGCGAGGGGACCGGCCGCCGCCGCGACCTCGACCGCTTCGACGCCCACTACGAGCACATCCTGGTCTGGGACGCGGCGCGGTCGCGGATCGCCGGCGCCTACCGTGTCGCCCGCGTCGCGCCGCTGCTGGCGCGATGCGGACTCGACGGCCTCTACAGCGCCTCGCTGTTCCGCTACGCCGACGACGCGATCCCGCGACTGGCCGAAGGCATGGAGCTGGGGCGCAGCTTCGTGGTGCCGGAATACTGGGGCAGCCGCAGCCTCGACTACCTGTGGCAGGGCATCGGCGCCTACCTGCGGCGCTGGCCGCGGGTGCGCTACCTGTACGGGGCGGTGTCGATCAGCGCGGCGCTGCCGCTGGCGGCGCGCGAGCAACTGGTCGCCTACTACCAGCGCTACTACGGCAGCGACGAGCCGCTGGCGGCCTCGCCGCGGCCGTTCCGTTATTTCGCCGCGCCGCCCTGCTTCGGCGAACTGGACGCGGACACCGCGTTCCGCGTGCTCAGGCAGAACCTGGCCGCGACCGGCACCGCGGTGCCGACGCTCTACAAGCAGTACACCGAGCTGTGCGAGCCGGGCGGGGCGCGGTTCCTGGCGTTCGGCATCGATCCGGACTTCAGCGATTCGATCGACGGCCTGATCGAGGTCGACATGCAGCGGCTGCGGCCGAAGAAGCGACAGCGTTATCTGGGGAAGGGCGGGGCCACGTGCCCCAACGGGGAAGAGGTGATGGCATGAGCGCAATGACACCGATGCGGCGGGCGGTCTTCGTGTCCGATCTCCATCTGGGCTCGAAGCACTGCCACGCGGCCGAGCTGGCGGAGTTCCTGGGGACCGTGCGCTGCCGGCGGCTGTACCTGGTCGGCGACATCGTCGACCTGTGGTGGATGGCGCAGCGACGCGCGCGCTGGGGGGCGGCGCAGCAGCGGGTGATCGAGGCATTGCACGCGCAGCACCGGGCGGGGGCGGAGCTGATCTACGTGCCCGGCAACCACGATCGCGCCGTGCGCCGCTTCTGCGGGCTGATGCTGCCGGCGATGCAGTTGCGCCGGCGCACCGTCCACGTCACCGCCGACGGCCGCCGGCTGCTGGTCACCCACGGCGACGACTACGACGCGATCACCCATTTCGGCGGCCTGCAGGAGAAGTTCGGCGACTGGCTGTACTACCGCATCCTCACCGGCAACCAGCTGTTGAACCACGTCCGCCGCCGGCTGGGGCGGCGCTACTGGTCGCTGTCGGAATTCCTCAAGCGCCAGAGCGGCGCCGCCGAGCGCTACATCGAGCGCTTCGTGCAGGCGGGGCTGGACGACGTGCGCCGGCGCGGGCTGGACGGGATCGTCTGCGGGCACATCCATCGCGCCGCGCTGCTGCAGCGCGACGGCCTGGTCTACGCCAACGACGGCGACTGGGTGGAGAGCCTGACCGCGCTGGTCGAGGAGAACGACGGCAGCCTGCGCCTGCTCTCGCACCGCGGCGACGTCCTGGCCGAGGTGCTGCCGCGCCTGCGCCTGGTGGCCGACGACGCCACGCTGCCGCGCGCGGCGTGAGCCGTCACCCGCAACGGCATCACCCCTCGTAGAGCGGAGCTTGCTCCGCTGCCTTTCTCCCCAGGCGCAGCCGAGCAAGCTCGGCTCTACGGCCTGCGGAGGCGCCACTGCCGCGAGTGCCGTCGCCTGCGACGGTGTCACCCGTAGAGCGGAGCTTGCTCCGCTGCTTTCCCCCGCCCAGGCGCAGCCGAGCAAGCTCGGCTCTACGGCTTGCGAGGGCGCCGCTTGGATGCGGCGGCTACGCTGCATTGTTGCCTGCTAGCATCGCCGCATGGACTCCATCACCCAGATCCTGCTCGGCGCCTCCGTCGCCGCCGCGGTGGTGCCGAAGCACCATCGCCGTGCCGCGCTGCTTGCCGGCGCCGCCCTCGGCACGCTGCCGGACCTCGACTCGTTCCCGATCATGCTGTTGACCGACGATCCGGTCGCGCTGATGACGCTGCACCGGGGCCTGAGCCATTCGCTGCTGGTGCTGCCGCTGGTGGCCTGGGCGATCTGGGCCGTGTTCCGAGGCCGCGACGGCCGCGTGGCGGAGGCGCCCGTGCGCTGGTTCTGGGCGATGCAGCTGGCCCTGGTCACGCATCCGCTGCTCGATGCGTTCACCGTCTACGGCACCCAGCTGCTGTGGCCGTTGCCGCTGCCGCCGGTGATGTGGTCGAGCGTATTCATCATCGACCCGATGTACACGCTGTGGCTGTTCCTCGGCATGCTGGCGGCGGCGTTCGCCGGCACGCGGCCGGTCGCGCGGCGCGCGCTCGTGCTCGGGCTGGCGCTGAGCTCGGCCTATCTCGGCTGGTCGCTGCTGGCCAAGGGCATGGTGGAGCGCGACGCCGAGCGTGCCCTGGTTGGCATGGGCCTGGCCGATGCGCCGCGCTTCTCGGTGCCGATGCCGTTCAACACGCTGCTCTGGCGCGTGGTGGCGATGACGCCCGATGGCTTCCTGGAGGGCGAGCGCTCGCTGGTCGCGGACAGCGGGCCGATGCGCTTCCGCCGTTACCCGTCCGACACCGAGGCGCTGGCCGAGGTCGCCGAGCTGCCGGCGGTGCGGCGCCTGGCCTGGTTCAACCACGGCTTCATGAAGGCCGAGGTCCGCGACGGGCAACTGGTGCTGAGCGACCTGCGCATGGGCGCCGAGCCCGACTACAGCTTCAACTTCGCCGTCGCCGAGCGCGATGGTGAGCACTGGCGGTCGATCCCGCCGGAGCAGCTGTCATGGCCGTGGGAGGCCCGCCGCCGCCTGGGCGAGATGTGGGCGCGGATCTGGAAGGATTCCGCGGCGGACGGAAGACTGGACGCGCATGAGGGCGCCACGGAAGGTGCGACCCGATAACACTCGCGGGCGACCGGGCGCGCCTTCTCGCGGCGGCGTGTCGCCGTAAAGTCAGGACACGCGCCCATCCCGTTTTGCATGGCTGTCTCTCCTCTGCCGGTGTCGCGACTTCCCGGCGGCGGCATGCCGCCGCCACTCCCACAGGAGGAAAAGGACATCCCGCTCTATGCAGCGATGACGGATCGGGAGCAATTGCTTTTGCGAATCACGAATCACCAATCCCGAATCACGGCCCTCAATACACCACCGTCCGCGCCTGCACGAACGAGAAGAAGAACACCGCATCCGGATCGTTCTGCACCTGGCGCAGCTCGCGACGCATGCCGTCGACGGTGCCCCGGTCCACCTTGCCCGCGGCCAGCAGCTGGTCGGCGGCCGAGAGCAGCAGTTCCTCCCAGAACGCGATCATCTGCTTGCGTCGCGCCGGCTCGCGGTTGTCGAGGTGGAAGGTCTTGATCCGGGTGGCGACATCGCGGAAGCCGCCGGCCAGCAGCAGGTTGCCGAGCTTGGCGCCGACGAAGGGATCGCCGCCGCTGTCGATCTGGAAGTCGTTAAACGCCATCCAGTAGCGCCACACGTTGGGCGAGTAGGGATCGAGCAGGAACGAGGCGTTCATCACCTCGGTCACGTACACCGGCGCGCCCGGCGTCAGCACGCGGCGCACCTCCGCCAGCACCCGCGCCGGCGCCGGCACGTGCTCGAGCACCCAGCACAGGAAGGCGGCATCGAAGCTGCGCGGCTCGAACGGCAGGTCGGTGGCGTCGGTGCAGTGCAGGGCGTAGCGGCCCTCGAGCCAGGGCATCGCGGCGAGGTTGGCGCGCGCCGCGTCCAGCTGCTGCGCGTTGAGGTCGACGCAGGTGACGCGCAGGTCGGGGAAGCGGCGCAGCAGGATCTCGGTCTGCGCGCCGACGCCGCTGCCGACTTCCAGAAGCCGCCTGGCGCCGGTGTAGTCGATGTCGCGGAACACGGTCGATTCGGCCAGGCGGGCCTGCTTGACCAGGCGCGCCTGCTCGGTCGGCGAGAAGCCGTGCAGGTAGGGGAACTCGGTGGCGGTGCAGGATTCGGTCATGGCAGGTCAGCGGCAGCCGAGGGCGGGAATTCCGTAGGAGCGCGCGATGCGCACGATGCCGACATCGTCGGCCCGGCCAAGCGGCTTCGGCAACCGCGGCCTGTCCGAAGACGCCGGTCGCATCGTCACACGGCGCCGGTATCGCGCGCATGGCGCGCTGCTACGAGAGGACGTGTTGGTTTGGTCGAACATGCCGGCGCGGCGTTCAAGCGGCCGCCGGCAGCGGCGCTTCACCCGCGATCAGCGCATCGAAGTAGTCGCGCGTCAGGCCGATCTGCGCCTCGGCGCTCTCGGCGCGGTTGACCACGGTGCGGAAAGCAGTGTTCTCGGACCGGTCCTTCGCGTACCAGCCCAGGTGCTTGCGGGCGATGCGCACCCCGGCCGGCTCGCCGTAGAAGGCGTGCAGGGCCCGCAGGTGGCCGAGCAGCACGTCGCGGACCTCGGCCAGCGACGGCGGCGGCAGCCGTTCGCCGGTCGCCAGGTAGTGCGCGATCTCGCGGAAGATCCACGGCCGGCCCTGCGCGGCGCGGCCGACCATGACCGCGTCGGCGCCGGTGCGGCGCAACACCTCGGCGGCCTTGTGCGGCGAGTCGATGTCGCCGTTGGCGATCACCGGGATCGACAGGTCGGCCTTGATCGCGGCGATGGTGTCGTACTCCGCGTTGCCGGCGTAGTGCTGGTCGCGGGTGCGGCCGTGCACGGCGAGCGCGGCGACGCCGGCGCGCTCGGCGATGCGGGCGATGGCGGGGGCATTGCGGTGGTCCGCGTCCCAGCCGGTGCGGATCTTCAGCGTCACCGGCACGTCCACCGCGGCGACGACGGCATCGAGGATGCGCCCGACCAGCGCCTCGTCCTGCATCAGCGCCGAGCCGGCCCAGGCGTTGCAGACCTTCTTCGCCGGGCAGCCCATATTGATGTCGATGATCTGCGCGCCGTGGTCGACGTTGTAGCGGGCGGCGTCGGCCATCACCGCCGGCACGGTGCCGGCGATCTGCACGCCGATCGGGTCGGGCTCGCCGGCGTGGTCCATGCGGTGCCGCGACTTGCGCGTGCTCCAGAAGCGCGGGTCGGAGGTGGTCATCTCCGACACCGCGAGCCCGGCGCCCAGCCGCTTGCACAGCTGCCGGAACGGTTTGTCGGTGACCCCCGCCATCGGCGCGAGGATCACGGGCGGGTCGATGCGGTGGCGGCCGATCTGCATGGCGCCATTGTCACCGATCATTCCCGGGCGGGCACTGCCACGGACCTGCCGGGCCGGGTAGCCGTCCCGGCACCCCGGTGCGAGCGGGAAGCCAGCGGCGTTGCGCGCGCCGGTTCCGCGCGATCCATCGGCATCACTGGCCATATATTCACAAACGTGTGAGTGAGTATTGACAGGGCCCGGGGGCGGGGGCAGTATCGATCGCGAACCATTCGCTGACACCAGCATCTCTTGTGGGGAGGGATTCGGTATGGAAGGTCGTCTGATCGCGGCTGCGGCCGCGTTGCTTGTTGCACCTGTGTCGGTCATGGCGCAGGCCACGGCCGAAGCGCTCGATGCCGAAGCCCGGAGGAACCAGGCGCAGCCTGCCACCGAAGTCCAGGAACTGGACAGGCTGATCGTCACCGCGACCCGCCGCAGCGAACCGCTGCAGGACGTGCCGCTGAGCATCACCACGCTCTCGCAGGAGGAACTGACGGAGAAAGGCATCGTCGGCTACGAAGGCCTGGCTCACGAGACCCCGGGCGTGGTACTGAACCGGGCCAGCGCCAATTTCAACAACTTCACCGCGCGCGGCATCGCCACCAACGGCTACAACGCCAACCTGCAGAGCACGGTGGCGGTCTACATCGACGAGCTGCCGATCTCTTCGAACGGCAACTCCACCATCCTCGATCCGAGCCTCTACGACGTCGAGCGGATCGAGTTCCTGCGCGGCCCGCAGGGCACGCTGTTCGGCTCCGGCTCGCTGGCCGGCGCGCTGCGCATCCTGACCCACGCGCCGGACCCCAATCTCTTCGAAGCGTCGTTCCTGGCCGATATCGGCGTGACCGGCTCCGACGCGCTGCGTCAGCGCTACAACGCCATGGTGAACGTGCCGCTGGCCGAAGACACGCTGGCGCTGCGGGTGGTCGCGTTCTCGCGCGACGAGGAAGGCTATGTCGACAACATCGGCACCGGCGTCGACGATGCCAACGCGCTGGAGAGCTGGGGCGGCCGCGCCACCATGCTGTGGGAGCCGACCGACCGGCTGTCGGTGCAGCTTCGCGCCTCCCGCGAGGAGAGCACGCCGGAGGACTCGTCGCTGGTCAATCCCGCGCTCGGAAAGGACACCCGCAACTCCGACCGGCCGGACATGTTCTCCGGGGTGATGACGAACTACAACGTCACCCTCGACTACCAGTTCGACGGTGCGCATCTGACCAGTTCCTCGACCTGGTCCGACTACGACGCGCTGTTCCACGTCGACCTGGCCGGCACCTTCGCCCAGGCGATCCCGTTCGCGCTCGACGCCGACGCCTACGACGAGACCTTCGTGCAGGAGGTGCGGCTGGTCTCGGACACCGACGGCCGCCTCGACTGGGTCCTCGGCGGGTTCTACTTCGACCGCCAGCGCGACGTCGACTACAACTATCGCTCCAGCCAGGAGTTCCTCGACGCGCGCGGCATCACCGGGCTGCCGGACGAGTACTACCAGCGCTTCCAGAGCTATTCCATCTCGAAGGAAAAGGCGCTTTTCGGCCAGCTGACCTACCGCTTCACCGACGACCTCTGGTCGACCGTCGGTCTGCGCTACGGCAGCACCGACACCCAGGGTTTCACCCGTCCGGGCGGCTACAACAGCAACTACCTGACCAACGCGCTGGTCGGCATCCCCGGCCCGCTGACCGTCGTGCCGATCGCCGCAGCCGAAGGCGTCAAGGCCAGGGAAACCGGGCCGTCGTACCGGTTCAGCACCTCGTGGCGGCCGACGCCGTCGCTCACCGCCTACGGCGCGGTGGCGACCGGCTTCCGCGCTCCGGTGGTGAACGCCAGGGCGGGAGCGGCCAGCGTGGTCGACCCGGACGACCTGATCATTCCGGACGGCGCCGATTCCGACGAGCTGATCAGCTACGAGATCGGCATGAAGGGACGCTGGATGGACGGCCGCATGCTGGCCAACCTCGCGCTCTACCATATCGACTGGAACGACATCCAGGTGCAGGCCAACCGCGTGTCCGACCAGGTGCAGTTCGCCACCAACATCGGCGGGGCCTACAGCCGGGGGCTCGAGTTCGAGCTCAGGGCGATGCCGGCGCTGGGATGGACCGTCGCCCTGAATGGCGCTTTCAACAAGGCGCGGGTCGACTCGCTGACGCCGGCCGAAGCCGCGATCTCGGGCGCGGTCGAGGGTGCGCGGCTGTCGGGGCCGGAGTTCAGCGGCTCGCTGCTGGTCGAGTACGCCTTCGACGTGTTCGGCGACGCCGACGGGAATGCCTCGCTGGCGGTGGTCCACGTCGGCGGCTTCCCCGGTTCGTTCCCGAACGTGCCCGGCCAGCCCGGCGTGATCAGCCCGACCTACGACCACACCGACGACTACACGGTGGTGAATGCCAGCCTGGCGGCGGCGTTCGATCGGGTCACCGTCGGTCTGTACGCGGAGAACCTGTTCGACGACCGCTCGATCAATTACGTCCATCCCGAGTCGTTCCTCGACAGCCGCTATGGCGTGGTCCGGCCGCGCACGGTCGGTGTGCGCGTGGGGTACCGGTTCTGATGGCCGGCGTTTCCGGCCTCGCTTCGGTCGAGCGCGCGCGCGTGGTGCGTCCGGACGCCCGGGCCTGGGCCGTGCTGGCGATCCTGTGCTTCGTCTACGTGCTCAACTTCCTGGACCGCCAGCTGCTCTCGATCCTGGCCAAGCCGATCCAGGACGATCTCGGCGTCAGCGACGGGCAGTTGGGCCTGATCGGTGGCCTGTACTTCGCCATGTTCTACTGCATCCTGGCGATTCCGGTCGGCTGGCTGGCCGACCGGACCAACCGGGTGAAGGTGCTGGCCTTCTCCTGCGCGCTCTGGAGCGCAGCCACCGCAGCCTGCGGCATGGCGTCCAACTATCCACAGCTCGCGCTCGCACGCATGGCGGTCGGCGTGGGAGAAGCGGGCGGCGTGCCGCCGTCCTACGCCATCATCTCCGACTACTTTCCCTCCGGCACCCGTGGAACGGCGCTGAGCCTGTTCAACATGGGGCCGCCGATCGGGCAGGCGCTGGGCGTGGCCTTCGGCGCCTCGATCGCGGCGGCCTATTCCTGGCGACTGGCGTTCCTCTGGGTCGGCGTCGTCGGCGTGTTCACAGCGGCGATCGTCTGGTTCTTCGTGCGCGAGCCCAGGCGCGGCGGCCTGGACGCCGGGCCGGGCCGGACGCAGACGCGGCTTCCGGAAAGCGACCCGGTGTCCGTCTCCGCGAAGTCGGGCTTCTGGCCCACGTGCCGGATGTTCTTCACCCATCCGGTGCTGTTGCGGGTGGCGCTGGCCTGCGCGGCGACCCAGTTCATCACCTATGCCGTGCTGAATTTCACCGTGCTGTTCCTGATGCGGGAAAAGGGCATGAGTCTGGGCGACGTGGCGATCTGGTACGCGCTGCTGGTGTTGGTCGGCATCAGCGCGGGAATGTTCGCCTCGGGTCGCCTGATCGACCGCCTGGTCCCGCGCGGCAAGGTCGCCTACGCGCATGTCCCGGCGATCGGGCTGGCGCTGGCGGTTCCGCTGTTCGTCGGCTTCATCTGGGCGCCCGGATGGCCGCTGGCGCTGGCGTTCCTGCTGCTGCCGATGGGCCTGAACTACTTCTACCTGTCGCCGGCGGTGACCCTGGTCCAGGAAGAGGTGCGCCCGGACCAGCGCGTGCTCTCGGGCGCCCTGTTGCTGCTGGTGAT
The DNA here is from genome assembly GCF_045689605.1 of Luteimonas sp. R10. Lineage (GTDB taxonomy): Bacteria > Pseudomonadota > Gammaproteobacteria > Xanthomonadales > Xanthomonadaceae > Luteimonas. Next base: position 4,087,249 of record NZ_CP141262.1, on the reverse strand, counting down.
GAACCTGGTCGGGCTCGGCCTTGGCCCGACCTACCTGGGCTTCGCCAGCGACCTGTTCCGGCCCGCCTATCCCGACAGTTCGCTGCAGATGGCCTTCTACACGCTGGTGCCGTTCTACGGCGTCGCGATCGGGCTGTTCCTGTGGCTGGGGAAGGCGCTCAAGCGCCAGGACCACGAGGAGGCATCGGCATGAACCGTTGGATGACGCAGGTCGTCGCGGGCATCGTCGCCATGTGCTCGGTGGCATCGGTCGGGGCGGTCGATTCACCGGTGGTGGAGGCGCCCGCAGGCGCCTTGCGCGGCGAGGCCACGGACGGCGTCGCCGTCTTCAGGGGCATCCCCTATGCGGCCGCGCCCACGGGGCGGATGCGCTGGCGCCCGCCGGTCGCCGCGGCGTCCTGGGACGGGGTCCATGATGCCACCCGTTTCGGTCCCGCCTGCCATCAGCCCACGTCGCGGCCCGGCAGCATCTACGCGCCGGCGCAGCCACCGCCGATGAGCGAGGATTGCCTGTCGCTGAACGTGTGGGCGCCGGCGGCTGCCGACGGCGCGCCGGTCTTCGTCTGGATCCATGGCGGTTCGCTGGTGGCGGGCGCCGGCAGCGAGGCGATGTACGACGGTGCGCGCCTGGCGGCGCGCGGCGTGGTGGTGGTGACCATCAACTATCGGCTCGGCGTGCTGGGCTACCTGGCGCACCCGGAACTGAGCGAAGAATCGCCCGACCGCGTCTCGGGCAACTACGGGCTGCTGGACCAGATCGAGGCGCTGCGCTGGGTCCGGCGCAACATCGCCGCGTTCGGCGGGGACCCGGGCAACGTCACTGTCGCCGGGGAGTCGGCCGGCGCGCTGAGCGTCATGTACCTGATGGCCGCGCCGGCCGCGCACGGGTTGTTCCACAAGGCGATCGCCCAGAGCGCCTACATGATCTCCACCCCGGCGTTGCGCGATACGGCGCACGGCACGCCCTCGGCCGAGGAGTCGGGCCTGGCGCTGAGCCGCAAGCTCGAGGTGCGCGGGCTGGCGCGCCTGCGCGCGATGGACGCGCAGGCGCTCACCGTGCAGGCGGCGGTTTCCGGTTTCCTGCCGCTGGGCAACGTCGACGGCCACGCGCTGCCGGCGCAGCTGGCGGAAACGTTCGACCGCGGCGAACAGGCGCCGGTGCCGATCCTGGCGGGATTCAACGAGGGCGAGATCCGCTCGCTGCGCTTCCTGTTGCCGCCGCAGCCTGCGGACGCGGCGGCGTACACGTCGCAGATCCGGGCCCGCTACGGCGACCTCGCGGAGCGGATGCTGGAACGCTATCCGCCCGGGGACCTGGACGAGGCCATGCTCGCCACCACCCGCGACGCGATGTACGGATGGACGGCCGAGCGGCTCGTGCGCAGCCAGACGGCGCTGGGCCAGCGCTCCTTCCTCTACTACTGGGACCACGGCTATCCCGCGGCCGAGGAGGCGGGGCTGCACGCGTTCCACGCCAGCGAGATCCCCTACCTCTTCGGCAACCCCGACCGGACCCCGCCGCACTGGCCGCAGATCCCGTCGACCTCCGCCGAGACCGCGCTGTCGGACGCCATGGCGGGCTACTGGACCGGGTTCGCGCGCACCGGCGTTCCGGCAGCGGCCGGGCATGCCGAATGGCGCCCCTACGGCGAGCGACGCGCCTACATGGCGTTCGCGGAAGCGCCGCGCCCGGGCGAACGCCTGATGCCCGGGATGTACGAACTGGTGGAAGCGGTGGTATGCCGGCGACGCGCGCAGGGCGACCTGCCCTGGCACTGGAACGTCGGCATCGCTGCGCCGCCGCTGCCGCCGGGAGCGACTGGATGTCCGTGATCCACGGGGAGATGCAGCACTACGCGCTGACCCTCGACAAGTTCCTCGACCACGGCGCGAAGTGGCACCCGGACGCGCAGGTCGTCACCGCACGCGGGGGCGGGCGGCACGACCGGGTCGGCTACGCCGGGCTCCAGCGGCGCTCGCGCAGGGCCTCGGCGGCGCTGGCGGCGCTTGGGGTGGGGGCCGGCGACCGCGTCGCCACCCTGGCCTGGAACACCCAGGCCCACGTGGAGGTGTGGTTCGCCACCATGGGCATGGGTGCGGTCTGCCAGACCCTCAACCCGCGGCTGAGCGAGGCGCACTTGGTCGACATGGTGAAGCAGTCCGGCGCACGGCTGCTGGTGGTCGCGGGGGACCTGGCGCCGCTCGCGCGCCGCATCGCCGCGGGCGCGCGGTCGATTGAGCGAGTCCTGTCGATCGACGAGGCCGCGGTGGAGGGCGGCGGGACCGGCGCGATCGAGCCGCTCGAGCCGATGATCGCGCGCGAGCACGCCGAGGTCCCGTGGGGCGGGTTCGACGAGAATGCCCCGTGCGGGCTGTGCTTCACTTCCGGCACCACCGGCATGCCGAAGGGCGTGACCTATACCCATCGCGCCAACTTCCTGCACACACTGCGCGCGCTGCAGGCCGACACCATGGCGATCTCGATGCGCGACTGCGTACTGCTGGCGGTGCCGATGTTCCATGCCAACGGCTGGGGCGTGCCGTTCGCGACGCCGGCGGTCGGCGCGCGCCTGGTCCTCCCGGGCCGCCACCTGGACGGCGCCAGCCTTGCGGAACTGATCGACGCCGAGTCCGTCACCGTGGCGCTGGGCGTGGCCACGGTCTGGCTGGCGCTGGTCGAACATCTGGAGGCGAACGGCGGCGGGACCCCGACGCTGCAGCGGGTGATCGTCGGCGGCGCGCCGCTGGCGCCGGCGCTGATGCAGCGCATCGAGCGCTGCCTGGGCGCCACCGTGCAGACCAGTTGGGGCATGACCGAACTGTCGCCGACCGGCACCGTGGCCGTGCCGGGCGATCCGCGGCGCGCGGCGCACCTGTCCGGGCGCCCGTCGATCGGCATCGACCTGCTGCTGACCGACGCCGGCGGCGACGCGCTGCCGGAACAGCGCGGGGTGGAGGGACACCTGCGGGTGCGTGGCGCCAGCGCCATCCGGCGCTATTTCGGCGACACCGCGCCGACGGTGGACGAGCAGGGCTGGTTCGCGACCGGCGACCTGGCGCGCATCGACGGCGACGGCAACCTGGTCATCACCGGGCGCGCCAAGGACCTGATCAAGTCCGGAGGCGAATGGATCAATCCCGCCGAGATCGAGGACATCGTCGGCGGCATTCCCGGCGTGGCGCTGGCGGCAGTCATCGGCCGCCAGGACCCGAAGTGGGGTGAGCGGCCGGTCCTGCTGGTGCAGCTGCGCGAGGGATGCGCGGTGAGCGATGCGGCGTTGATCGATCCCCTGCATGGACGGGTGGTGCCGTGGTGGGTGCCCGACGCTGTGGTCCGGGTCGACCGGATGCCTTTGGCAGCGACCGGCAAAATTGACAAAATGCGCCTCAGGGCCGAATACGGCGGCGCGCGCGGAGCACCGGTGACATGATGTCCCGACGCAGCGCCAACCCGGCGGAGCATTGGAGGCGGCAGCGTGTCAGCAGATGCCACATCCCGGTCCGGGCGCGGCAACAGGAAGAGCCGGACGAGTGCGCCGGCGAAGCGCCCGACGAAGGCGGAACAGCGCGCGGAGATGGTCGAGCAGATCCTCGATGCCGCCGAGCACCTGTTCTCCAGGCACGGCCTGTACGGCGTCACCCTCAAGGACGTGGCCGGTCGCGTGGGCGTGCACCACACCCTGCTCAACTACTACTTCACCGACAAGAAGACGCTGTTCGAAGCGGTGATCGCACGGCGCGCCGCCGTGACCAGCGGGCTGCGGATGAAGGCGCTCGACGAGTACGAGGCAGCCAGCGGCGGCAAGCCCACCATCGAGGGGGCATTGCACGCCTTCCTCGATACCGATCTCGACCTCTACATCCAGGGCGGCGAGAACTGGAAGAACTACGGCGCGCTCAGCGCGCTGGCTTCCAATACGCCCTATGGCGCGGAACTCATGGACCGGCATTTCGATCCGGTGGTGCTGCGCCTGATCGACCTGCTCAAGAAGGCGCTGCCGGACTGCGACGAGGCGGACATCTTCTGGGGCTACCACTTCGTCACCGGCGCGCTGATGCTGACGCTGGCGCGTACCGGCCGCATAGACCGCCTCTCCGGCGGGCTCTGCCGCTCGGACGACTACGACGCGGTGAAGGCACGCATGGCCAGCTTCATGGCAGCCGGCTTCAGGTCGGTCTGCAAACGGCGGGGGGGCGGCGGCAAGCGCTGAGCGCACCCGTGTCCCCGTCGGGTATTTTCCAAAGACGGGGAGTCGAGCAATGCCGCTCAAGGGACGCGTAGCGATCATCACCGGTGCCGGCGGCGGGCTTGGCCGCCAGCACGCCCTCTACCTAGCGCGGAAGGGCGCGCGCGTGGTGGTCAACGACCTGGAGGCCGCGTCCGCCGGGGCCGTCGCCGCGGCGATCCGCGATGCCGGAGGCGAGGCCTTGGCCGCGCCCGGGTCGATCACCGACGAGGCGGCCGTCGCGGCGATGGCCGCGCACGCGCTCGAAGCGTGGGGCCGCATCGACATCCTGGTGAACAATGCCGGGATCCTGCGCGACAGGAGTTTCGCCAAGATGGGCCTGGACGAGTTCAGGCAGGTGGTCGACGTCCACCTGATGGGCGCGGTGATCTGCACCCGGGCAGTCTGGGACACGATGCGGGCGCAGGCCTACGGCCGCATCGTCATGACCACCTCGTCCTCGGGCCTGTACGGCAATTTCGGCCAGGCCAATTACGGTGCCGCGAAGATGGCGCTGGTGGGGCTGATGCAGACCCTGGCCATCGAGGGCCGCAAGTACGGCATCCGCGTCAACTGCCTGGCGCCGACCGCGTCGACCGGGATGACGGCGGGCGTGCTGCCCGAGGAGAGCCTGCGCGCGCTGGAGCCCGCGCTGGTCAGTCCGGCGCTGCTGCCGCTGGTGGTCGACGACGCCCCCACGCGCGCCATCGTCTGCGCCGGCGGGGGCCATTTCGCCCGCGCCTACGTGACCCTGACCGAAGGGCGTCATCTCGGTGCCGGCGATGATGCGGGCGAACGCCTTATCGCTGAGTGGGACGCGGTGTCGGATCCGGCCGGGCAGGTCGTGCCCGAGTACGGCTTCACGCAGGCCGAGCGCGAGGTCGCCAGTGCCGGTGCGCAGGCGGTCGAAGCCCTGTCGCCCCGTGCCCACGGAGTCGCCTCGTGACGCGTCCCTTCTCCCGCCTGCGGGAGTGGGTGCCCGGAAAGGGCTGATGGGGACTTCCCGGCGCTGCGGGCATCCACCATCCGCCTTCGGGACTTTTCCACACAGACCGAAGAAGGGATCCGGCGGCGCAACAATCCAGACTCCTCGAACGGAGGTCCATCATGACCAGTCGACGCCAGTTCCTGCTCTCCGGTGTTGCGCTCGCCCTGGGCGGCCTCGGCCTGCCGGTCCTCGCCGGCGACCGATTCGGGCCGGTGATCGCGCGCCTGCGCCGTTTCGTTGATGACGGCGAGCTGCCCTTCGCCGCGATCCGCATCGCCAGGCACGGCCGGGTGCTGGCCGAAGCGCAGATCCCGGGTGTCGGGAGCATCGGCGCGGACAGCCTCTACCGCATCTATTCCATGACCAAGCCGGTGGTGGCCGCGGGCGTGATGCTGCTGGTGGAGGATGGCAGGCTGGCGCTGGAGGACCCGGTGGCGCGCTACGTGCCGGAGTTCGCTGACCTCGGGGTCGTTGCCGGCTCGCTGGAAAGGCTGGAGCCGGCGCGGCCGATGACGGTGGCGCATCTGCTGACCCACAGCTGCGGGCTGGCCAACAGCTGGGGCGATGGCCGCGTTGCGCCGCTCTACCGGGACGCGGGTCTGGTTGCGGGCGCGTGGATGTACGACCCGCAGGTCGGCGGGCTGGAGGGTTTCGCCAGGCGGCTGGCCGCGTTGCCGTTGGAGTTCCAGCCCGGCACGGACTGGATCTACGGCTATGGACTGGACATCGCCGGCCTGGTCATCGAGCGCATCAGCGGGCAGCGCCTCGGCGAATTCCTGGAGCGCCGCATCTTCGAACCGTTGGGCATGGGTTCGACCGGCTTTTTCGTTCCCGAAGGACAGGCCGGGCGTCTCGCAGGCCTCTATGCCGCGCGTGACGGCGGCATCGAGCCGGCGGCTGACGGCAGCGAACGCGCGCCGCTGAAGCGGCCCTTCGCCGATGGTGGCAGCGCCGGGCTGGTCTCGACCCTCGAGGACTACGGCCACTTCGCCGACATGCTGGCCAACGGCGGCGCGCGCGGCGACGCGCGGGTGATGGACGCGGCTTCCGCGCGGCGGCTGGTGACGCCGTACGGGCCGCAGGAAGCGCTGATGCCCTCGCTGCTGCGCTTTGGCCGCTATGCGCCCGGCAGCATCGCCCACGCGCTGGGCGGCGTGGTCAGGCTCGACGACCGCAGCGGACCGGGATCGGCCGGCGAATATGCCTGGGGCGGCGCGGCGGGCACGGGGTTCTGGGCAACGCCGGGTCTCGGCCTGTCGGTCACGGTGATGACCCAGCTGATGCCGGTCACCGCGGCGCCGGCGCGCGACGCGCTCAGGCCGCTGGTCTACGAGGCGCTGGCGTCCGGTTGACGGCCGCGCGGGACGCGCAAGCGTTCAGGCGCGTTCGAAGATCGACGCGATGCCCTATCCGTCGCCGATGCACAGTAATTTGAAGCATTCCCGATTGGTCGCGATTGGACTTCTCCGGCAGTCGGCTTTGAGCGCCTCTCCCGCTTGCGGGGTGAAGAGGCACGTTTGCGAGCCACGGCTCGCGTGCCGATGAACGCCCGCGCCGCTGGCGCGGGCCGGGGCGCGGAGCGACGGGATGGGGTGAGGGCGCGGCGAAGCCGCGATGGCCGGTGTTTCGCGGCTCCGCCGCGCCCGCATCCGCCCCTATGAGGCACCCCGACCAACAGCACTCCGCGGGCAGGCTCTTCTCCCGCAAGCGGGAGAAGGGAGCGCGCATTCGAGGGCGGTGCCACGAGCGAAAATTCATGCGGCCGAGAACAGATCGCCGAAGCGCTCGCGCAACTGTGCGGCCGACGGCATCGCCTCGGCGGCGCCGGGACGTTCGGTGGACAGGGCGGCGTAATGGGTGGCCAGGCGGACGTGCTGCGCGAATGGAGCCGCCGGCGCCAGCGCCATTCCCGCCGCCAGTGCGCCGTTGAAGGCGTCGCCGGCGCCGGTGGTGTCGACGGCCCGGACCTGGGCCGCCGGCAGCCGATAGCAGGCGGCCTCGTCGCCGCGGTGCAGGCCGTCGGCATGGGAGACGAAACAGCCCGAACCGCCGAGCGTGACGATCACGGTGCCGTGCGGCAGCAATGCGCGGCACCACCCGTGCAGGCGGTCGTCGGGCGTGGCGACGATGTCCTCGCCGTCGAGGCGGATGCCTGCGTGGCGCGCCAGCAGGCCGGCGAATTCTGTTTCGTTCGGCGTCAGGACGTCGGTCGCGGCCAGCAGCTCGGCGGCGACCGCGGCGTTGGCCGGCGCCGGGTTGAGCAGGGCCGCGGCGCCGGCGGCGCGTGCGCGGCGCAGACCCTCCAGCACCGCAGCCGTGGGCGATTCCAGCTGCGCCACCACCACCGCGGCATCGGCGAAGGCGTGGGCCTGCGCCGCGACGAATTCGGCCGACAGGTCGCCGTTGGCGCCGGCACCGATGACGATGCTGTTGCCGCCGGCCTCGTCCAGGTAGATGCCGGCGGTGCCGGTCGGCGCGTCGCTGCGCAGCGCGCGCAGTTCGAGGCCGTCTTCGGCGGCCAGTGCGCGCGCGAGGTCGCCGCCGCCGTCGCCGCCCAGCGCGCAGACGAAGCGGGTGACGGCGCCGGTGCGGCGCGCGGCCACGGCCTGGTTGAAGCCCTTGCCGCCGGGGCCGGTGCTGTAGCGGCCGCTCAGGGTCTCGCCCGGTCGCGGCAGCCGGTCGCTGGTCCAGACGTGGTCGACGTTGAACGAGCCGATGACGAGGACGGAAGCCATGGTCGGTGGATGCCTGTGACGCGGTTGGAATGGTCGATTATCCGGGAGCCCGTCGCCGCCGGCCGGTGGCGCGGCCGGTGACCGCGTGGATCGCGGGCGCCGCGCTCAGGCGAACAGCGTCAGCACGCCGGCGATGGTCGCGGTCATCATGGTGGCGATCGAGCCGCCCAGCACCGCGCGCAGGCCGAAGCGGGCCAGGTCGGCACGGCGCTCCGAGGCGATGCCGCCGATGCCGCCGATCTGGATCGCGATCGAGCTGAAGTTGGCGAAGCCGCACAGCGCGTAGGTGGCGATCAACCGGCCCTGCGGCGTCAGCGACACGCCCTCGACGTTGCCGCGCAGGATCTCGCCCAGCTGCACGTAGGCGACGAACTCGTTCAGCACCACCTTGGTGCCGATCAGCCCGCCGACGGTGGCCGCGTCCTGCCACGGCACCCCGATCAGCCAGGCCAGCGGCGACAGCACCCAGCCGAGCAGCGCCGACAGGTCGGTCGGACGGCCCAGCGCGTCCTGCAGCCCGGTCAGCTCGCCCAGCCATACCAGCGGCGCGTTGAGCAGCGCGATCAGGGCGATGAAGGCCAGCAGCATCGCGCCCACGTTCAGCGCCAGCTTCAGGCCGTCGGCGGCGCCGGCGGCGGCGGCGTCGATCACGTTGGCGGTGGTCTTCTCCACGTTCACGCGCACGCTGCCCAGGGTCAGCGGTTCCTGCGTCTCCGGCACCAGGATCTTGGCGATCACGATGGTGGCGGGCGCCGCCATGATGCTGGCGGTGATCAGGTGCTTGGCGTAGACCGCCTGCTGCACCGGATCGCCGCCGCCCAGCAGCAGCACGTAGGCGCCGAGCACGCCGCCGGCGATCGTCGCCATGCCGCCGACCATCAGCGTCAGCAGCTCCGACGGCGTCATGCCGGCGATGTACGGCCGCACCACCAGCGGCGCCTCGGTCTGGCCGATGAAGGCGTTGGCGCAGACCGACAGCGTCTCCGCGCCGGACACGCGCATCAGCTTGGTGATCACCCACGCCATGCCCTGCACGATCTTCTGCATCACCCCCAGGTGGTACAGCACGCTCATGAAGCTGGCGAAGAAGATGATCGTCGGCAGCACCTGGAAGGCGAACACGAAGCCGAACTTCTCCGGATCGGTGAAGTCGCCGAAAATGAAGCGCGCGCCCTCGGTGGTGAAGCCGAGCAGGGTCACGAAGCCCGACGACAGCGCGTCGAACACCCGCGCGCCCCCGGGCGTCAGCAGCACCAGGCAGGCGATCACGATCTGCAGGCCGAGGCCGATCCCGACCAGCCGCCAATCCACCCTGCGGCGATTGTTGGAGAACAGCCAGGTGATGCCCAGCAGCACCGCAAGACCCAACAGGCCGAAACCGACCCGCGTCAAACCTTCCATCCGTTGCCCCTGGGCGTCGAAATCGCGTCGGCGCAGGGTAGGCGAGGGGGAGGCGGGGGGCAACTGGAGGAGCGAGGAACCAGGAACGGGGAGTGAGAACGAGAGTGGGCGCGGTGGGTCACGAGCGGAGGCAGGCCGGGTGGCATCTGGCGTCGTTCCCGCAAAGGCGGGAAGTGCTTCACAACCGCCCGAAGGGGGGCATCCACATTAGGGAACCTCGAAAAGCCCGTTCGATCGTCATCCCCGCGAAGGCGGGGATCCATGGAATTCGGCTTTCGAGGAGTTGAACGTCCATGGATGCCCGCCTTCGCGGGCATGACGGGATTTTCGAGTTTTCCTTTTTGTTCTTTCGCGACGCCCAAGTCGGTCCCAGCTTGCGCCGGGACGACGGCAAAGGCGCGCTACGCTTTTCCCGATTCCCGATTCCCGATTCCCGATTCCCGGCCTTCACCCGTCCCGCGCCACCACCCGGTTGCGTCCTTCGCGCTTGGCCTGCTGCAGGCGACGGTCGGCGCTGCCCAGCAGCGCGGAGATGTCGGTGCCGTCCTGCGGCCAGGCGGCGAGCCCGGCGCTGAAGGTCAGGCGCTGCGGGTCGGCGCCGCGGCCGGCCTGGAACGGGCGTTCGGCCAGCAGCCGGCGCCGGCGGTCCAGGCGCTCCCAGGCGCTGCCGACGGGGCAGCGCAGCAGCAGCACGAATTCCTGGCCGCCGATCCGGGCGACGTGTTCGCCCTCCTCCAGCATCTCGCTCAGTTCCGCGGCCACCTGGCGGATCGCGCGGTCGCCGCCCTGGTGGCCGGCCTCCTCGTTGATGCGATGGAACCCGTCCAGGTCCAGCAACGCCAGCGTCAGCGAGGCGCCGGAGGTGCGCGCCGCCGCGAACGCCCGCGGCATGCTCTGCAGCAGCCAGGTGCGGTTGGGCAGCCCGGTCAGGCCGTCGCGGCCCGAGAGTTCCACCAGACGCTGCATGCGATAGACGATGGCGGCAGTCACCGCCGTCACGATCAGCAGCAGCACCAGCCGTTCCGCCTGCGCGCCGACCGAGGCGCTGCCGTAGTCGACCGACACCAGGCGTTGCGACGGCGCCAGCAGGAAGATCGCGGTCACCAGCAGCGCGTACTGCAGCATGGCCAGCGCGCCGATGTAGAGCGTCAGGCGGCCGTCGTTGCGCAACGCGGTGAGCAGGATGGCGATCGCGTAGAAGCACCAGACCACGCTGCTGTTCATTCCCGCCACCGGGTCGTACCAGCCCAGCAGCGCCAGCACGCAACTGGTGACGGTGACGTCGTAGATGCTGGTCGCGTGCGGCAGCCAGCGGTGCCGGCGCAGGTCGCGCGCCAGTGCGAGCCAGACCTGCGCCATCAGGTTGATGAAGACCGCGGCGCCGAGCCCGATCAGCACTTCCGTGGTGCTGGCGCCGCCGGCGGCCGCCAGCAGCGGCAGCAGCAGCACGATCGCGCACAGCACCGCGCGCACCCGCGCCACCAGCAGCTCGCCGCCGGCGCCCAGCTCCAGCATCAGCTCGTCCGGGTGCGCCAGCAGGTTGGCGACGATCGCGGACAGTCCCCTCTCGGCCTTTCGCATCGGTTTCCGGCCCTCCGCGGCCGAGCATAGCGTGGCGCGGCTCAGCCGACGCCGCGCCACGCCACCCAGACGGCAAGGACCAGGAACAGCAGTGCCGCCGCGATCCGTGCCGCCCGCAGCGGCAGCCGATCGGCGAAACGCGCGCCCAGCAACACCACCGGGAGATTGGCGATCAGCATGCCCAGCGTGGTGCCGGCGATCACCTGCGCCAACGCTTCCGCCTCGTATTTCGCCGCCAGCAGGACCGTCGCGACCTGGGTCTTGTCGCCGATCTCGGCGAGGAAGAAGGCTACCAGCGTCGCCAGGAACGCGCCGCCCGGGCCGGCCCTGCGGCGCTCGTCCTCCTCCAGCCGGTCCGGGCGCAGCGTCCACGCCGCGACCGCCACGAAGCTGCCCGCGACCAGCCAGCGCAGCGCGTCCGCCGGCAGCCATTCCGACAATGCGGCGCCGAACCAGGCCGCCAGGGCGTGATTGAGCAGGGTCGCCAGCAGGATGCCGGCGACGATCGGCCACGGCTTGCGGTAGCGGGCCGCCAGCAGCAGCGCCAGCAACTGGGTCTTGTCGCCGATCTCGGCGACCGCGACGGCGAAGGTGGAGACGAACAACGCGTCCAAGGGGGACATCCGCGGCCGGGCATGCACAAGACGGCAGGCGACATCGACGCCGCCCGGCCGGGTGTGCGCGATGTCTGCCTCCGGTCTTGCCCGACTGGAGTCCCGCGTGCCATGGCGATCGCCAAGCGTGTTGACGCGCGGCCCCGCCGGTGCGGCGGGTGGGCTACTCCCCGAAAGGTAGTGCCGACATTGTAAGGGAAGAGGGCTGGGGGTCGGGAAACAGCGTCGCGTTCGCCGATAGCCTGTCAACCGTCATCCCGGTGGCTTTCAACAGCCGAATGGCTGGTCAAGCCTGGATCCATTTTGCTTCGCGGCAACGGACAGAACCCGGCTATTCATTGGCACCGCCCGTGGCGACGGGCCGAATTTCACCGCACGGAAAGGTCTGTCTGGCGCGCCTCCCCTAAACTGTCGCTCCGCCCCGACGGAGCCCTCCCATGCAGTATCGCCGCCTCGGCCATTCCGGCCTGCAGTTGTCCGCGCTGTCGTTCGGCGCCTGGGTCACGTTCGGCAACCAGGTGGGCCGCAGTGCCGCGCGCGAGCTGATCGCGGCGGCCTGGGACCATGGCATCAACTTCTTCGACAACGCCGAGGGCTACGCCAACGGCGAGGCGGAGCGGGTGATGGGCGACGTGATCGCCGACCTGCGCTTGCCGCGCGACGGCTTCTGCGTGTCGAGCAAGGTGTTCTTCGGCGCTGCGGAGGCGCCGCGACCGACGCAGAAGGGACTCTCGCGCAAGCACATCCACGATGCCTGCCACGCGGCGCTCAAGCGCCTGCGCGTGGACTACCTCGACCTGTACTTCTGCCACCGGCCCGATCCGGACGTGCCGGTCGCCGAAACGGTGTGGGCGATGGACACGCTGATCCGCCAAGGCAAGGTGCTGTACTGGGGCACCTCGGAATGGCCGGCGGCGCGGATCCGCGAGGCCGCCGACCTGGCGCGCAAGCACCGGCTGCATCCGCCGACGATGGAGCAGCCGCAGTACAACCTGCTGCATCGCGAACGCGTGGAACTGGAATACGCGCCGTTGTACGGCGAGATCGGGCTGGGCACCACCGTCTGGTCGCCGCTGGCCTCCGGATTGCTGACCGGCAAGTACAACGCAGGGGTGGCCGGCGACAGCCGCCTGGGGCAGGAAGGCTTCGAATGGCTGCAGCGCTGGGTGATCGGCGACGGCGAGCAGCGCCGCGTCGAGCGCGCCCGCGCCTTCACCGCGCTCGCCGCCGAGCTGGGCGTGGCGCCGGCGCCGCTGGCGATCGCGTGGTGCCTGCGCAATCCGCACGTGTCGACGGTGCTGCTCGGCGCGAGCCGGGTGGAGCAACTGCTGCAGAACCTGGAGGCGCTGGAATTGGACGAGCGGCTCGACGACGCGGCGTGGCAGCGGGTGGAGAGTTCGGCGCGTTAGGGCGTATCGGCATTCGCTTCCCGTTGCCCTGTAGGAGGGGCTTCAGCCCCGACTTCGGGAAACGGCAGAGCGCGGAAAAGACCCAGGCACGCAGCTCCCGACCGCCAACGTGGGCTCCTTGTTGCCTCGCCCCGGCGGGGCTGAAGTCCCTCCTACAGAGGTCGCGGAGGACGTGAATGTCGATACCGCCTGGGTTCGCCGAAGCAGGCCCTCTTTTTGCCAGTTGACAGGCAAATGAGAATCATTAACATCGTTGTCCTCCCGCCAGGAGTACGCCGATGCTTGCGAACCGCCCGCACGAGACTTCATCCGACGTCCATCCGGCCGATGCCGGCCCCACCTCGCCCACCTTGCTGCGCGACGGCGTGGAGGTCGACAGCGCGCGCTTGCTGCAGGGCCAGCGCGAGGTGAGGATCCGCCACGGTGGCGAATGTTACCGGTTGCGCCACACCCGCAACGACAAGCTGATCCTGACCAAGTAGTCCCGATCCGGTCGCGTCCCGGCTCCCCGGTGCTCCAAACGGAGCCCGGCGCCGGACCGTACCCGGGCGCGCATCTACGCGCCCGTCGCTTCTCTCCAGGCCCGCCCGCCCCTCCGGCTTCGCCGGACGCCAGCTCGCCGCCCGCTTTTCATCCTGCGAGCACGACATGCGTCCGAACCCATTGTTCCTTGCCCTGTGCCTGGCGCTGCCCGGTACCGCCTTCGCCGAATCCGCACCCGTCCCCGACGCCGCGGCCGATGCCGGTCCCGCCGAGTTCGATCGCGTGGTGGTCACCGCCACCCGCACCGAGCGCGCCCTCGTCGACGTGCCCAATACCGTGGACGTGATCGAGCGCGAGCGCATGGACGATCTGATCGTGCGCGACCTCAAGGACCTGTTCCGCTACGAGCCCGGCATCACCGTCACCGAATCGTTCGGCCGCTTCGGCATCGGCGACATCCGCATCCGCGGGCTCGGCGGCAACCGCGTGCGCATCCTGGTCGACGGCATTCCGGTCTCGGACGCGTTCTCGATCGGCAGCTTCTCCAACGCCAACCGCAACTTCGTGGATCTCGACACCCTCAAGCGCGTGGAGGTGGTGCGCGGGCCGAGCAGTTCGTTGTACGGCTCCGACGCGCTGGGCGGCGTGGTCTCCTTCGTGAGCAAGGACCCTTCGGACTATCTGGAGGCGGGCAGGGACGCCCATTTGGGCTTCAAGCTCGGCGCCGAGAGCGACTGGGACGGGCTGTTCGCCGGCGCCACCGCCGCCTTCGGCGGCGAGCGCTGGTCGGGCCTGGTGACGGTGAACCATCATCAGGGGCAGGAAACCGAAAACCAGGGCGATGACGACAGCGTCGGCGCCACGCGCACCGCACCCAATCCCCAGGACCGCGATGGCCGCAGCGTGCTGTCCAGGGTGGTGTTCGCGCCGTCGGCCGGGCAGCGCTTCCGGCTGACCGTGGAAGGCAACGAGGACCGTGCCGACACCGACGTGCTGACCTCGTACGGGTTCCAGGCGATGACCGGCGCCACCAATACCCGGGTGCTGGCCGACGATCACCAGACCCGCGCGCGCGTCGCCCTCGCGCACGAGATGGACATGCTGGACGCCGGTTTTGCCGACGCACTCGATTGGCAGGTCTACCGCCAGGACAGCGAGACCACCCAGGACACGCTGGAGGAGCGCATCACCGCCGCCGGCGTGCCGGAGCGACGCCAGCGCAGCTTCAACTTCGACCAGCGCGTCTACGGATTGCAGGCGAACTTCGTCAAGGGCTTCGCCACCGGCGCGGTGCGGCACGACCTCGCCTGGGGCTTCGACGTTTCGCGCACCGACACGCGGCAGAAGCGCGACGGCATGGTCACCAATCTGGTCACCGGCGGCACCACCAACATGATGTTGCCGGACGTGTTCCCGGTGCGCGACTTCCCGGTCAGCGAAACCACCACGGCCGCGCTGTACGTGCAGGACGAGATCGCCTTCGCCGACGGTGCGTTCCGGCTGGTGCCGGCGCTGCGGGTGGACCGCTACGAGCTCGAGCCGGAGGTCGACGGCATCTTCGCCGAGGACAACCCGGGCATTGCGGCCAGCGACCTCACCGAGACCCAGGTCTCGCCCAAGCTGGGTGCGGTGTGGAAGTTCGCCGGCGACTGGTCGCTGTTCGCCGGCTATGCCCGCGGCTTCCGTGCGCCGCCGTACAACGACGTCAATATCGGCTTCACCAACGTCATGTTCGGCTACACCGCGATCGCCAATCCCGATCTGAAGCCGGAGACCAGCGACGGACTCGAGGCTGGCGTCCGCTTCGTCGGCGGTGCCGTGTATGCCGGCCTGACCGGCTACTACAACCGCTATGACGACTTCATCGAATCGTTGCGCTTCGTCGGCATCAACCAGCAGGGATTGCAGGTGTACCAGTCGCAGAACGTAGCCGAGGCGCGGATCTACGGCGCCGAACTGAAGGCCGGCGTCGACCTTGGTGCACTGGCGCCGGATTGGCAGGGCTGGTCTCTGCAGGGTGCGGCTGCCTGGTCGCGTGGACAGGACCGCACCGAGGACGTGCCGCTCGACTCGGTCGATCCGCTGACCGCCACGCTCGGCATCGTCTACGGCACCGATGGCTGGGGCGCAGAACTGGCCGGGCGCTTCGCCGCCGGCCGCGACCGCGTCTCCGATCCGGCGCTGTACCGCAGCGGCGGCTACGGCGTGCTCGACCTCTATGCGCACTGGAACTTCGCCCCCGGTACGCGGCTGAACGTGGGCCTGTTCAACCTCGCCGACCGCAAGTACTGGTCCGCCGGTGACCTGCCGATGGCGGTCGCCGCCGCCGGCACGCTCGACCGCTACACCGCGCCCGGGCGCAACGTGGCGGTCAGCCTGGCGGTCGAGTTCTGAGCGGCCGCCGCGCCGTCGCCGGTGGGCAGCCCACCCGTCGTTCCACCATCCAATTCGATACGAGGATTTCCCGTCATGACGCCAGCCAACGCTCGTTCGCTCGCCGCCGCCCTGTCGCTGTCGCTGGCCTGCACGGCTGCAACCGCCGCGCCGCCGCCGCCGCAGCCGGATCCTCAGCGCGACCGCGCCGCGATCCTCGCCATGCAGGGCGAGTACGACGTCGACTTCAGTTTCGACGAGACCGTGATCCTGGCGCCGGACTACGAGCGCGCGCCGGCCAAGCGCAGCGGCGCCAGCGAGGTGGTGATCGTGGTCGAGGACAGCCCGGCCCGGGTGGTGCTGCAGCACATCCTGGTCGATCCGAAGAGCGGCCACGTCACCAAGCACTGGCGTCAGGACTGGATGTACGAGGCGCCGCGGCGCTTCGAGTTCAGCGCCGACCAGACTTGGCACGTGCGCGACATCCCCGCCGCGACCACGCGCGGCGCCTGGACCCAGTGCGTCTACGAGGTCAGCGACGCGCCGCGCTACTGCGGTACCGGGCGCTGGAACCACCGGTACGGCGTCTCCACCTGGACCTCGGACCGCAGCTGGCGCCCGCTGCCGCGGCGCGAGTACACCACCCGCGAGGACTACAACGCGCTCAACGTCGAGAACCGCCACACCATCGTGCCCGGCGGCTGGACCCACGAGCAGGACAACACCAAGACCGCGCGCGACGCCGACGGCGGCTCGCGAACGCTGGTGCGCGAATTCGGCTTCAACGACTACCGCAAGGGCAGTGATACCGATTTCACGCCGGCCTACGAGTACTGGACGGCCACGGGCGACTACTGGGCGAAGGTGCGCGCGCGCTGGGATGCGTTCCTGTCGCAGCCGCCCGGCCTGCTGCTGAAGACCGAAGTCGACGGCATGGCGCTGATCGTCCCGCTGTTCGAGCAGGCCCAGCGCGTGCAGGACGGCGACGCCGTGGCCGATGCCGAGATCGATGCCGCGTTCGCCGAGTGGGTCGAGGCCGCGCCGGTCGAGCCGGCGCAGGGACGCTAGCGCGTCTGCGCGAGCCGCGTCGATTAAGGTCTCGCCAAGGATGGGGCACGGAACAAGGCAGCGGAGATCTGCTCCCCGGGAGACGTTCAGGGCCCTGTCCGCGCGCCAGGAAGGCGCCAGGATTCCTTCCTCACCTCTTCGGTTCGCCTGATCCGCGTTCATCCCGGAACCTCGTCCGTAGAGCGGAGCTCGCTCCGCTGCTTTCCTGGCTTCGGCGACTGCGCAGCCGAGCAAGCCCGGCTCTACGTGGGGCCGGGTCGATCCGTGGCCGAAACGCTTCTGTTCCGTCGGCGCGCACGTGAATCATCGCCATGGCGCGGTTCGCCGGTTGCAGCGATCAGGTGCGCGATGTCGGTGTGCGCGATTCCGGCGCGACCGGACGCTGTCTCAGCGACGGAGCCCTCAGGCAACGAACGGGCGTGCAGCGGCCCGGGCGGCGGCGTCGGCCGCGGCCGCGGCC
This sequence comes from Luteimonas sp. R10, assembly GCF_045689605.1. GTDB lineage: Bacteria > Pseudomonadota > Gammaproteobacteria > Xanthomonadales > Xanthomonadaceae > Luteimonas. Next base: position 4,069,911 of record NZ_CP141262.1, on the reverse strand, counting down.
GGCGGTGCCGGTGGTTTCGGCGGCGCAGGCGGCGTTTCGGGCGCGCGTGCTCCGGGCGCCGCGGGCGGCCTCGGCGGGCGCGGCGGCGCCGGGATGCGCAACGATCGCAGCTTCGGCACGGTGACCTGCGTCGTGGCGGCCTTGCGGTCGCGCAGGTAGGCGACGGAGACCTTGGCGTCCGCGGGCTTGTCGCGCAGCGCCGCCATCGCCTCGCGCGGCGTGTCCACCTCGCGCCCGTCGATGCGCTGGATCACGTCGCCGGGCTGCAGCCCATCCAGGTCGCCGGTGGACAGCACCAGGACCCCGCGTTCGGCGCCGAAGTAGCGGCCGAGTTGCGGATCGATCTCGGCCAGGTTGAGCCCGTTCCAGCGGAACGCCGAGAGCAGCATCGGCGGCGCGCAGTGCTCGCCCCCGCAGTCCGCCGAGAGCCCGGAGGCGGCGAGCGCCGTGCGCAGCTCGGCGGCGATGTCCGCCTCCGCCAGCGCCGCCTGCACCTCGGCGGAAACGTCCGATGCCGCCAGCGCGGCCCGCACCTCGGCGGCGATGTCCGGCATCCGGACGTCGCGCATGGCGGCGGTGGCCTGTTCGAGCCCTTCCCTCGCCTGTATCCGCGCCGCGAGCAGCGCCTCGGACAGGTCGCCATCGCGCAGCAGCAGCGCGCCGCGGCCGACCTTGGGCGTCACCGCGACCGTGGCGGCACGGCCGTCGCGTTCATAGCCGAGCCGCACCGGGTTTTCGGCGGCCAGCCCGGCCAGCAGCTTGCGCGCATTGGCGGCGCGCAGTTCGGCGCTGCTGCCGAGGATGCGGCTGCCGTCGATCGACACCAGGCGATCGCCGCCGCGCAGGCCGGCCTCGGCGGCGGCGCCATCGGGTGTCACCCCGGCGATGCGCACGCCGGCCCGTGGATCGGGCGCCAGCAGCACGCCGAGCACCGGGCGCCCGGCGAGGCGCTGCTGCAGCTCGCCGATGCGCGCGTCGCCGGCGATCCGCTCCTGCGACAGTTCGGCGACCCGTGCGGCGGCACGGGCCAGTTCGGCGCGCGCCTCGGCCAGCGCCCCGTCGTCTTCGGTCTGCTGCGCGTGCGCGGCACCGCCGAGCAGCAGCGCCAGTGCGGCGCCGAGGAAACGCGGGGTGAAGGGACTGCGGGTGGTCATGCGGTTTCTCCGTGGGTCAGTCGATGCGGACCAGGATCGGGTCGTAGTGGCTGCCGTTGGCCGCCAGCCAGCGGCGCGTGCCCTCGAATCCGGCCAGCGTGCGCAGGACGTCGACGCGCGCCTGCCACAGTGCCAGTTCGCGATCGGGGGGGAGGCCGGGCTGCGCCAGCGCGGCGTCGATCCGGGCCAGCCGTGCCTCCAGTTCACCGGCCAGCAATGCCGCACTGCCGCTGGATACGCGCGTGTCCTGCATCAGCGGGACCAGCGCCTCGAGTTGCGCCGACTCGACGTAGAGCGCTTCGAGCGTCGCGTCGGGCGGTGGCGCCGGCGTGGCCGCCGGTGTCGCGTCGGTGCCGGGGCCGACGGCGGTACGGGGGACATCGTGTGCGGCCTCCTCCGGCAGCTGCGGCCGCCAGGGCAGCGCGACCGCAAGCAGCAGCACGGCGGCCGCGGCGGTCCATAGCGGCCAGCGCCGGCGACGGGCGTCCAGCCGCGCGGCGACCGCGTTCCAGCCGCCGGGCGGCGGCGTCTGCTGCGGCAGCGCGGCGAAGGCGGTCGGCCAGTCGCCGGGCGCGGGGTCGTGGCGGAAACGTTCAGGCATGGGTCGGCCCCGGTGCGACGATGGGCGCGTCGAGCAGTTCGCGCAGGCGCCGGCTGCCGCGCGCCAGTTGCGATTTCGAGAAACTCGGCGTGCGCTGCATCAGCGCCCCGATCTCGTCGTGGGTATAGCCCTCGGCGTGGTACAGCCACAGCACGCTGCGCGTGGCCGCGGGCAGCGCCGACAGCGCCCGCTGCAGCCGCGCCGCGTCCGCGGCGGCCGAGGGCGGCGGCTGTTCGCCGGCCGGTTCGTGGGCGTCGATGTCGAGCGTCTCGCCGAGGCGCCGGTGGCGGCGCAGCCGCATCAACGCCTCGTTGACCGCGATCTGCCGCAGCCAGCCCCAGAACGGGCTGCTGCCGCGGAACTCGCCGATCCGGTCGATCATCTTCAACATCGTGTCCTGCAGCACTTCCGAAGCCTCCTCGCGGTCGCCGCAGATGCGCAGCGCCAGGGTGAATGCCGGCCGTTCGAACCAGCGGTACAGCTGCTCGAAGGCGGCGCGTTCGCCGCGCCGCGCCCGCGCCAGCAGCGCGTCCGGCACCTCGATCGCGAAGCTCGAGCGTGCCGCCGGCCCGGGTTCCGGCGACGCCGCTGCGTTCCGCGCCGGCACGGAAGCCGGGCAGGGCGCGGGCGGAGCGGCGTGCGGCGGTTCCGTGACCATTCCTACATTCTGGATGCATGCCGGGGCGAAAGCGTCGCAGGCGGACGGCCGCGGCGCCCCGCCGTTCTATACTGGCCCCTGGATCGGGGATCCACGGACAGACCAAGGGGAGAAGATCATGGGGGCATCGGCCTTTCTGGCGGCAGTGTTGCTGGTCGCCGGCATCATCGTGCTGTTCAAGACCGTGCGGATGGTGCCGCAGGGCTACGAATGGACCGTCGAGCGGTTCGGCAGGTACACCCACACCATGGACCCGGGGCTGCATTTCCTGATCCCGGTGGTCTACGGCGTGGGCCGCAAGATCAACATGATGGAGCAGGTGCTGGACGTGCCCAGCCAGGACGTGATCACCAAGGACAACGCGGTGGTCAAGGTCGACGGCGTGGTGTTCTTCCAGGTACTGGATGCGGCCAAGGCCGCGTACGAGGTGGCCAACCTCGAGATCGCCACTATCGCCCTGGTGCAGACCAACATCCGCACCGTGATCGGCTCGATGGACTTGGACGAGTCGCTGAGCAACCGCGAGACCATCAACGCGCAGCTGCTCAACGTGGTCGACCAGGCCACCAATCCCTGGGGCATCAAGGTCACCCGCATCGAGATCCGCGACATCCAGCCGCCGCGCGACCTGATCGACTCGATGGCGCGGCAGATGAAGGCCGAGCGCGAACGCCGCGCGGTGATCTTGGAGGCCGAAGGCCATCGCCAGTCGGCGATCCTGCGCGCCGAGGGCGAGAAGCAGGCGGCGATCCTGGAAGCGGAGGGCGAGAAGGAGGCCGCCTTCCGCGAGGCCGAGGCGCGCGAGCGCCTGGCCGAGGCGGAAGCCAAGGCCACGGAGATGGTGTCGAACGCGATCGCCCAGGGCGACGTGCAGGCGATCAACTACTTCGTCGCGCAAAAATACGTCGAGGCGTTCGAGAAACTGGCCACCGCGCCCAATCAGAAGTTCGTGCTGATGCCGATGGAGGCCAGCGGCCTGATCGGCACGATCGGCGGCGTCGCCGAACTGGCGAAGGAGGCGCTGGGCAAGCAGCAGGCGGCCACGCAGGCGCGGCTGGCGCCGCAGCGGGAGGGCTGAGCCATGCGCTGGGACGTCGTGGGCTGGGCCGCGATCGCGCTGCTGCTGTTCGCCGCCGAAACGCTGGCGCCGGGCGCCTTCATGCTGTGGATGGGCTTCGCCGCGGTGGCGGTGTTCCTGGCCGTGCTGTTCGTGCCGGGAATCCCGCTGCTGGCGCAGATCGGCGCCTTCGTGGTGCTGAGCTTCGTGTCGATCCAGGTCTACCGTACCTGGTTCCGCCAGCGCGCGCGCCAGAGCGATCATCCGAACCTCAACAAGCGCGCCGCGCAGCACGTCGGCCGCGTGGTACCGCTGGACCAGCCGATCGTCGCCGGGCGCGGGCGGATCAAGATCGGCGATGCGTTCTGGGTGGTGGAAGGCCCGGACCTGGAAGCCGGCGTGCCGGTGCGCGTCGTGGAGACGGACGGGGTGGTGCTGCGGGTCGAGGCCTCGGCCTGACACGCGCCAGGCAGCCCTTTCCGCCTGCGGTGAGAGATGGGCCGTCGCCACAAGCATCGCCGACGAATAGCCGGCGCTTCAAGCCAGGATGGTTGTGAGCCCATTGCAAAGGGCTCGGCTGCCCATTTGTACCGCCCGTGGCGACGGGCCTAGGCATACCGCAGCGGAAGGGGCTGCCTGGCGCCGCTCAGCCCCGCTCCAGCATCGGCGGCAGCGGGCAATGCAGCACGCCGCAGATCGTGCGCAGCAGTTCGGCCTCGGCCACCGAGACGCGGCCGTCGTGCATCGCGGCGGCGGTGACCGCCTCCACCAGCACCTGCTTGGCGAGCGGATCGAGGCGGTCCAGCGGTTCCCAGACCGCGTCCAGCGCGAGCACGCCGGCAGCCGGCGGCGCATAGGGCAAGTGGTCGCGCGGCAGCACGCGCTGCAGGCCGGCGAGGTAGGCGCGCTTGGCTTCCGCCGGGTCGGCATGGCCGGCGTGCGCCACCACCGCCAGCAACGTGGCGAACTCCTGCTTCACGCTGCCGGCCTTGCGGCGGCCGAAACGGGCGTAGCGTGCCGGATCCAGCGATTCGCGCACCTGGGTCTCGAGCAGCCGCCCGAGACAGTACTCGAACAGCGAGACGTGGTCGTCGGCATGGACCACCGCATGCACGGTGTCGAGGAAGGTGTCCAGTTCCGGGCGCGGCCGCAGCCGCAGCACCGGGAAGGCCAAGGCCGCCAGCGGCAGGCGCTGCATCGGATGCAATGCCTGCAGCTGCGACTCGCGCAGGTGCGCGGCGCGCTCGGCAACGCGCGCACCCAGGCGCGCGGCGATCTCCTGGTGCTGGCGCCGGCGCACCTCGGCATCGCCGTCGAGCAGCAGGGCCAGCAGCAGCGGCATGGTGGCATCGCGTTCGCGCGCCAGCACCCGCAGGACCTCCGGCAGCGCGGCGACCAGGGCGTCGGCGCGGCGATAGTCGTCCTCCCGCGGGTGCGCGACCTGGGCGGACACCATCGGCGGGGTCAGGTCGAACTCGTCGGCGGCACCGGGCAGGGCAGAGCCGTGGCGCGCCGCGATGCCCAGCTGCACGTCTTCTTCCAGCCCGTTCGGCGGCGCGGTGCGCCACTGCGCCCGCAGGCGCTCGACCTGTTCCGGCCGGAACCCCGGCTCCAGCGCCTGGATGCGCTGCAGGATCGGCGGATGGGTGGCGAACAGGCCGCTCAGGCCGATGCCGTCGCCGAACAGCATGTGGCTGACCTCTTCGGCACCGCCGCGCTGCGCCAGCTGCGATCCTTCCTGCAGACCGGCGATCTTCTTCAGCGCCCCTGCCAGGCCGCTGGCCTGGCGGGTGAACTGCACCGCCGAGGCATCGGCCAGCACCTCGCGCGAGCGGCTGATGCCGGCCTTGATCATGCGCCCGAAGAACAGGCCGACGTACCCGATCAGCAACGCCACCAGCGCGGCCGCGAGGATCCCCATCGCACCGCGGCCACGGATGCCGTAGCTGTGCGCCAGGATCCTGCGGCCGATCAGCCCCAGCATGAGGATGCCGAACAGGATCCCCATCAGGCGGATGTTGAGCCGCATGTCGCCGTTGAGGACGTGGCTGAACTCGTGCGCGATCACGCCCTGCAGCTCGTCGCGGTTGAGCCGGTCGAGCGCGCCGCGGGTCACCGCCACCGCGGCGTCGGACGGCGAGTAGCCGGCGGCGAAGGCGTTGATCCCCGCCTCGTGCTCGAGCACGTAGATCTTGGGCACCGGCACGCCGGAGGCGATCGACATCTCCTCGACCACGTTGCGCAGGCGCCGCAGCTGCGGATCGCCGGTGTCCTCGGCGACCGCCACCCCGCCCAGTTGCGTCGCCACCGCCTCGCCGCCGGCACTGAGCGACGAGATCCGGTAGAGCGATCCCAGGCCGATGATGCCCAGGGTGGCCAAGGTGGCGAACGCCAGCAGCCCCGGCTTCGGCCCGGCCGTCGCCAGCACCACCAGGTCGACCGCGAGCACGATGCCGGCCACCGCGAGCGCGAACAGCACCACCAGCCGGGTGGTGCTGCGGCGGGCCTGCGCCTGGCGCTCGAAGAAGGTCATTTGGAGGCGGAGATTGGGGATTGGGGATTGGGGATTCGCAACAGCGGGCGTTTCGCCTCCGGCCGGGAACCGGGCCACGGGTGAATCGCTGCGTGGGGCAGCATCCAGCTCTTACGAATCCCCATTCCCGAATCCAGAATCCCGGCTCTTCAGAACTCGACCTTCGGCGCCTCGCGGACCTCGGCCTTGTCGGCCGGGATCTCCAGCAGCGCGGCCGGGGCGAAGTTGAACATGCCGGCGACGACGCTGGCGGGGAAGACCTCGCGCCTGTTGTTGTAGGCCATGACCGAGTCGTTGTAGGCCTGGCGCGCGAACGCGACCCGGTTCTCGGTGCTGGTCAGCTCCTCGGTGAGCTGCATCATGTTCTGGTTGGCCTTGAGGTCCGGGTAGGCCTCGACCACCACCATCAGCCGGCCGAGCGCGCCGTTGAGCGCGCCCTGGGTCTGCGCCAGTTCGGCCATCGCCGCCGGGTCGCCCGGACTGGCCTTGGCCGCCGACAATCCGGCCTGGGCCGCGGTGCGCGCGGCGGTCACCGCTTCCAGCGTGCCGCGCTCGTGCGCCAGGTAGCCCTTGGCGGTCTCGACCAGGTTCGGGATCAGGTCGAAACGCCGCTGCAGCTGCACGTCGATCTGGGCGAAGGCGTTCTTGAACGCGTTGCGGGCGGTGACCAGCCCGTTGTAGATGCCGACCGCCCACAGCGCGAAGGCCACCACGATGCCGAGAATCACCAACAGGATCAACATGCTACCCATCGAACTTCCCCTTGTTCATGCAACTGTGGAATCAGGCGCTATGATCAGCCCGCAAGGCAAGCATACGCAGGGGGCAGACCCGATGAAAGACAACACGCGGCGGGTTCGGCAACGGGGGTGGGCCTGGCGGACGGGACTGGTGGGATTGCTGATGCCGGTCGCACTGGGGTCGGCGGCGCAGACGCCGCAGGAGCGGCACGCGGCCCCGGCCGCCCATCCGGAGACCATGACCGAGTTCCCGGCGCCCACCGACGGCCGGCCGATGCAGGTGCCGCCGCCGTCGGAGACGATGCCGCTGGCCGCCGGCTTCGACGTGCGCAAGTTCGAGGCGATGGCGCAGGCGATGGTCGCCGACCAGCGCATTCCCGGCATGGCGATGGCGATCGTGCACAACGGCCGCGTGCTCAGCGCCCGCGGCTACGGGATCACCGACGTGCGCGCCGCCGAGCCGGTCGACGCCCACACGGTGTTCCGCCTCGCTTCGCTGTCCAAGTCCTTCGCCGGCACGATCGCCGGCGTTCTCGTCTCCGAGGGCGCGCTGCGCTGGGACAGCAAGGTCGTCGACTACATGCCCGGCCTGCAGTTGTCGGATCCGGGCGCCGCCGGCCGCGTCACCGTGGCCGACGTGCTCAGCCACCGCGTCGGGCTCGCCCGCCATGCCTACGACCGCGACATCGAGCGCGGCGCCGACTACAACGCGCTGGTGCAGAAGCTGGCGCAGGCGCCGATGACCTGCGCGCCCGGCGATTGCTACAGCTACCAGAACGTCGCCTTCAGCCTGATCGGCGACGTGGTGTTCGCGACCTCCGGGCAGTTCTACAACGAGGTGGTCTCGCGCCGGCTGTTCAAGCCGCTCGGCATGAACGACGCCAGCCTCGGCCTGGAAGGCATCCAGGCCAGCGCGCGCTGGGCCAAGCCGCACGTGCGCGCAGGCAGGGGCTGGAGTTCGTTGATGCCCAAGCCGACCTACTACCGGGTCGCGCCGGCGGCCGGTGTCAACGCCAGCATCTCCGACATGGCGCAGTGGTTGATCGCGCACGCCGGTCATCGCCCGGACGTGCTGCCCGCACCGCTGCTGGCGACCTTGCATGCGCCGGTGGTCGGCACCCCCGGCGAGCTGCGCAGCCGCTCCGCCTCATGGCGCAGTCAGCGCCTCAACGCCGCCGGCTACGGTCTCGGCTGGCGCATCTACGACTATTCCGGCCATCGTCTGGTCTTCCATGGCGGCGCCGTGCAGGGCTATCGCGGCCTGATGGCGTTGATGCCGGAGCGCGACCTGGGCGTGGCGATCCTCTGGAACAGCGAAAGCAGCCTGCCGTCGGGCCTGCTGCCGACGATTCTCGATACCGCCATCGGCCTGCCGTCGCAGCAATGGCTCGATGTCGACTTCGAAACGCTGTACGCCAGCGACCGGCGTCCGGGCAACGAGTCCGTCGGCGCGGGGGCGTCGACCTCGCGCGCCAATCCGCAATGAGCCGCCCGCCGCCGGCGCGCTGACCGGACGGCCCTTGCAACGGCCGTCTTCGGCCGGATCCCTGCGAGCCGCCCATAAAAAAACTCCCCCTCCGCCTGGGCGCGCGGAGAGGGAGTCTTGATTACGAACAATCGGGACTTGCTTACATCAACGGTGCGGGTGCGGCGGGAATCACCACGGGGGCCGCTTTCCGTCTGGCAGGTTTGGCTTTCTTTTTGGCGGCTTTCTTGGCCGGCTTCTTCTTGGCGGCCTTTTTGGCGCGCTTCTTGGTGGCTTTCTTCGCCGCCTTCTTGGCCGGGCGCTTCTTGGCGACCTTCTTCGCCGCCTTCTTGGCGGTCTTCTTGCGGGCTACTTTCTTCGCCGCCTTCTTGGCGACCTTCTTTTTTGCAACCTTCTTCTTAGCGACCTTCTTCTTGGCAACCTTGCGGGCCGCCGGACGCTTCTTGGCGACCTTGCGGGTGGCCTTCTTGGCGGCGGTCTTGCGGACGGCCTTCTTGGCAGCCTTCTTCGCTACCTTCTTGCCCGCCTTCTTGGCGGGACGTTTCTTTGCAGCTTTCTTCGTGGCCATGTGATGGCTCTCCTCGTCAGTGGACTTGCTGTTGCTTCTAAGGCCCAGTACGCAAACACATCGCGGGTATCGGACCCGCGATCAACCGCCGACGCGCACCGCGCATCGGGACGGATTCGGTGCCGGCCGCGCCATCGCGGACGGGTACGCGGACAGTCCGCGTCGTAACGAAAACACCCGCGACGCGAAGCGTCGCGGGTGCGGTGTCATGAAGGATCGCGTTTTTGCAGGAGAGACGAAGACGGATTCCACCTTTGGCAAGTTCGGGGCGGAAGGCTGAGTTGTGCAATGCGTTTTCGTCTGGATGCGGATCACTCGTTCCTGCAGCAACGTCTGCTTGGGCGAAACCTAATCACGGTTTTTTCAACTGTCAACACCCCGGCACGATTATTTTCCGGCGCTGGAGCGGCGCGCTTCCCGGCGCATGCGCCCAAGGCATGCGTGGCAGGCGCGCGCAACGCGGCGGCGGCGGCGGCGACAGTCGTTGGCGCATGCAGGAAACGGCTTTTTTTTAGTGCTTTTGTCGAAGCACGCGATCGACGGTGCGCGCCGCGGCGGCGGACGGCACGATGCGCGCGCCTTGCGGCAACGGTCCGGAAGAGGGCGCCGGCAACGGTTCGCCGACAGTCAGGCGGGACGATCGTTTTCGCGTCGCACAACCCCATTTGCGCGAAAGTGCGCGAGCCATCGCATGCGTCGCGGGCGGCTCGCGCAACGCATGTCGCCGACGCGGCGATGTCCGGATCGATCGTGCGCGCGTCGCGGACATCGGTCTTAGCGGCGACCGACACGAGCGCGTGCGGGATCGACGTCGCCACCGGCGACCGGCCGGAGCGCGTTGCGCGGGAGTGGCCGCGGATGCATGCCGGCGCGCGAGCAACCCCGCGGTGAGGTCCGGGCCATGGCGTCGGACCGCCGTACCCCGACGCGCCGGGTCGGACCGACGATGGCCGACCTTTGTAGGAGGGGCGGCAGCCCAGGCCTGGCGGGGATCGCAAGCAAGCAGGCGCGCGCGGCACCGGCCGGGAAGCCGCGTGCGCGGCTCTTACTTCGCGCTCCGCTCGTTTTCCGGGATCGGGGCTGAAGCCCCTCCTACGGGAGCAGCGTGGCGCGGAGAGCGAACGTCGATACCGCCCGGGGCGGGCGACTCAGAGGTCGTCGTCCTCGAGCAGCGCGGCATAGGCGTCCGGATCGAGCAGCTCGTTGAGCTGGTCGCCGTCGTCGGCCTGGACCACGAAGATCCATCCTTCGCCGTAGGCGTCCTCGTTGATGGTCTCGGGCTTGTCCGCCAGGTCCGTGTTGACCGCGACGATGGTGCCCGAGACGGGCGCGTAGACGTCCGAGGCCGCCTTCACCGATTCCACGACGGCGGCGGCGGTACCGGCTTCGATGCTGTCGCCGACGCTCGGCAGGTCGACGTAGACCAGATCGCCGAGCAGGCCCTGCGCGTGATCGGAAATGCCCACCGTGACCTTGCCGTCGTCTTCGACGCGCGCCCACTCGTGGGACTTCATGAACTTCAGGTCGCCTGGGATCTCGCTCATGGGTGGGCTCCGGTTTGCAGGTCGCGGTGGTGGAAGCAGGCGCTAGTGTAGCGAAGGAGATGGCGGGGTTGTCAGCCCCCGCGCAGCGGCGGACGACCGTCGGCGAGCATCGCCTGCAGCTGTTCGATCCGGTCCTGGCCCCAGAACGGTTCGCCGTCGACGACGTAGCCGGGCAGGCCGGGGAGGTCCGCGGCGATGGCCGCCTCGGTGTTGCGCCGGTAGCGCGCTTCGGCGGCTTCGCCATCGGCCGATGCCAGCAGCGCCGCGGTGTCGTGGCCACGACCTGCGAGCAGTGCGGCGAGGACGTCGCGATCGGCCAGGTCCCGGTCCTCGGCCCACAGCGCGCGATAGGCGTCGGCGACGTAGCCGGCCGGATCCTCGCCGCGTTCGGCGAGGGCGATCGCCACGCGATCGGCAAGGGCGATGTCGAGCGGGTAATACCGGGGCGTCAGGTTCAGCGGCAGCCCCCGCGCAGCGCGCCAGCGTTGCAGCTCGATCAGCCGGTAGCGCTGCCGCGCCGGCGCGCGTTGTCCCAGCGGCAGCCCGCCGTTGGCCGCGAACAGGTCGAAGATGCGCACCGGACGGTAGTCGATCGCCGCGTCGGTGGCGCGCGCGACGTCGTGCAGCGCCGCGTGCCCGAGGTAGCTCCACGGCGAGATCAGGCTGAAGTAGTAGTCGATCCTGCGATGGTTCGGCATGGCGATCCGGGAAGAACGGTCGAGGCCGGATTGTAGGTCCGGCGCCGACGCGGCTGCACGCCGCGGATGCGGTCGTCCGGCGCTAGGCCAGCACGCCCGGCTGCGCCTGGCCGTCGCGCACGAACGGGAACTTCACCACCCGCAGCGGCACCTCGCGTCCGCGGATGTCGACGCGGACCTCGCCGGGAACGCCGGCGGGCACGCGCGCGAAGGCGATCGCCTTGCCGAGCGTGGGCGAGAACGTGCCGGACAGGATCTCGCCCTCGCCGCTGGCGCCGAGCACGCGCTGTCCGTGGCGCAGCACGCCGCGCTCGTCCATCACCACGCCGATCAGCTGCCGCGCGGTGCCTTCCGCCTGCTGCCGCTCCAGCGCCTCGCGTCCGGTGAACGCGCGATCCCCGTCCAGCGCCACCGTCCAGCCGAGCGCCGCCTCGTACGGCGAGACGTCCTCGTCCATGTCCTGGCCGTACAGCGCCAGTCCGGCCTCCAGGCGCAGGGTATCGCGCGCGCCGAGTCCGGCCGGCTTCACCCCCGCCTCCAGCAGCGCATTCCAGAAGCCGGCGGCGTCGGCCCCCGCCAGCACGATCTCGAACCCGTCCTCGCCGGTGTAGCCGGTGCGGGCCACGAACAGGCCGGCGCCCGAGGCCGACCGCACCTCGGCCGCGGCGAAGCGCGACAGCTTGGCGGCCCGGTCGCGGTCGTCCGCGTGCAACAGGGCGGCGGTCCGCTCGCGGGCGTTCGGCCCCTGCACCGCGATCATCGCCAGTTCCGGCCGCTCGACGACATCGATGCCGAAGCCCGCGGCCTGCTCCCCGATCCATGCCAGGTCCTTGGCGCGGGTGGCGGCGTTGACCACCAGCCGGAAATGATCGTCGGCGAGGAAGTAGACGATCAGGTCGTCGATCACGCCGCCCTGCGGATTGAGCATGCAGCTGTACAGCGCCTTGCCCGGCTTCTTCAGCTTGTCGACCGAGTTGGCCAGCAGCTGCCGCAGGAACGGCCGCGCCCGCGCCCCGTGCAGGTCCACCACCGTCATGTGGCTGACGTCGAACATGCCGGCGTCGCGCCGGACCTGATGGTGTTCCTCGATCTGCGAGCCGTAGTTGAGCGGCATGTCCCAGCCGCCGAAGTCGACCATCTTGGCGCCGAGCGAACGGTGGCTGTCGTTGAGGACGGTCTTGCGGGTCATGGCGGCGGCTCGTATGCGAAAGCCCGGCATTATCCCAGATGCGGCGGACGCGGTCCGGTCCCGGCTTATCGTGCCTCCGCCCGCGCGTCGCGACTTCCGTCGCTCCCACGACCTGGAGGCTGCCGGATCTCCGCAAGAACGAAAGCCCCCGCCCTCGTGGGAGCGACGGAAGTCGCGACGCTGCCGGGATTCCGGCGCCCGGTGGCCTCCTCTCAGCCGTCCCAGCCGGGCAGCTTCTTCTTCACCGCGACGTTCTTCAGCGTGACGTAGGCGGGCACGCCGTCGCGGCCATAGGGCGGATAGGCCTCGCCGCGGATCAGCGGCTCCAGGTAGCGGCGCGCCGAGGCGGTGATGCCGAAGCCGTCCTTGCGCAGGAACCCGGCCGGCATCTTTTTCTCGTGGTTGGCCACCTTGGCCAGCGGCGCACCCTCGATCTTCCAGCGATAGGGCTGGTCCGACGTGCGCCGGATCACCGGCATCGTCGCGTTGCGCCCGGCCAGGGCGAACTGCACGGCGGCCTTGCCGACCGCCTGCGCCTGCAGCAGGTCGGTCTGCGAGGCGATGTGGCGCGCCGAGCGTTGCAGGTAGTCCGGCAGCGTCCAGTGCACCTTGAAGCCGAGCGCGTCCTTGACCTTCGCGGCCAGCGTCGAGGCCACGCCGCCGAGCTGGGTATGGCCGAACGAGTCCTTGCCGCCGCCGGCGTCGGCGACGAAGCGGCCGTCGGCGGTCTGGATGCCTTCGCTGGCGACCACGACGCAGAAACCGAGCCGGTCGACCACCTTCTTCACCTGGGCCAGGAAGGCCTGCTCGTCGTAGGCGCGCTCCGGGAACAGGATGATGTGCGGCGCGTCGTCGGGTCCCTGGCCGGCCAGGCCCGCGGCCGCGGCCAGCCAGCCGGCATGGCGCCCCATCGCCTCGTAGACGAACACCTTGGTCGAGGTGTCGGCCATCGCCGCGACGTCGAGCGCGGCCTCGCGCACCGAGACCGCCGTGTACTTGGCCGCCGAGCCGAAGCCCGGACAGCAGTCGGTCACGGCGAGATCGTTGTCGATCGTCTTCGGCACGCCGATGCAGGTCAGCGGGTAATCGAACTCGGCCGCCAGCTGCGAGACCTTGAGCGCGGTGTCGGCGGAGTCGTTGCCTCCGTTGTAGAGGAACCAGCGCACGTCGTGCGCGCGCAGCACCTCGAGCAGGCGCTCGTACCTGGCGCGGTCCTCGGTCAGGGACTTGAGCTTGTAGCGGCAGGAACCGAAGGCGCCGCCCGGCGTGTGCGCCAGGCCGCGGATGGCCGACGGGCTCTCCTTGGACGTGTCGATCAGCTCCTCGCGCAGGGCGCCGAGGATGCCGTTGCGGGCGGCCAGCACCTTGATCTTGCGGGCGCGGGCCTCGGCGATGACGCCGGAAGCGGTGGCGTTGATGACGGCGGTGACGCCGCCGGACTGGGCGTAGAGCAGGGTTCCGGAAGGCATGGCGGACTCGCGTTGACGGGGCGGATGCCGGGGAAACGGCGTGGATACGGTAAGCTGGCGCCAGCGAGGGCGCGCCCCGGGCAGTGTAACGCCACCGGCGGCGACCCGAATTCCTGTTGGTCTGGAGCGATCGATGCGACTGGTTCTTCTTGGTGCACCCGGTTCGGGCAAGGGCACGCAGGCGGCGCGGCTGAAGGACGCGTTGAAGGTGCCGCACATCTCCACCGGCGACCTGCTGCGCGCCGAAGTCGCCGCCGGTTCGCCGCTGGGGCTGCAGGCGAAGGAAGTGATGGCGCGCGGCGACCTGGTTTCCGACGAGATCCTGCTCGGCATGCTGGAGGAGCGCTTCTCCCGCGACGACACCCGCGGCGGCTTCATCCTCGACGGCTACCCGCGCAACCTGGCCCAGGCGGCCGCGCTGGACGCGCTGCTGCAGCGCCTCGGGCAGCCGTTCGACGCCGCGGTGCAGCTCGAGGTCGACAACGAACTGCTGATCGAGCGCCTGGCCGGCCGCGCCGAGGCCGAGGGCCGTGCCGACGACCGGCCCGAGTCGGTGCGCAAGCGGCTGCAGGTCTACGACCAGCAGACCGCGCCGGTGATCGAGTTCTACCGCGAACACGGCCAGCTGACGGTGGTCGACGGCGTCGGCACGCTCGACGAGGTGTTCGACCGCATCCTCGCGGCGACCGCGCCGGCGGCGACCCCCGCCGGTTGAGCCTTGCCGAATCCGTGGCTGCGATGGCTCTGCCTGCGCGGATCGTTGCAGGCGCTGCCGCCCGCATGGCCGCCGGCCCTGGCGCTGTGGGCCGCGGCGCTGGCGATGATGCTGGCGGTCGAGCTGGCGGCGCCGGGACCGCCGCGCGGCGGCCTGCTCGCCGCGCCGCTCGAGGCGATGGCCGAGATCGCGCTGTGCTGGCTGCTGCTGCGGGTGTTCCGGCGCCGCGCGCTGCTGCTGCCGGCGCTGCAGGCCTTGGCGATGGCGGCTGCGGTGCGCACGGCGGTGATGGCGCCGCTGCCGTGGCTGGCGGCGCTGCCGCCGCCCGAGCCCGCCACGGCCGGCCGGATGCTGCTCGCCGTCGTCTGCGTGCTGGTGCTGCAGCTGGCGGCGTCGGTCTGGCTGCTGCGTTACTGGTTCCGGCTGTGGCGGCAGGCGCTGGCGACGTCGCGGACGACGGCCGCGGCGGTCATGGGCGGGATGGCGGCGGTGCTGGTGCTGTTGAACCTGGGGCTGGCGTGGTGAATTTATCGAGCGTGCCCGGTGCGGGGGAGCGTTGCCGTCGTACGGGAGCCGCTCCGTTCATCGAGCGCGCGACATCTGGAACCGAGGCGTCATGAAGATCCACATCCTGGGAATCGCCGGCACCTTCATGGGCGGCGTGGCGGCGCTGGCGCGCGAGCTCGGGCACACGGTCGAGGGCAGCGACCAGGCGGTGTATCCGCCGATGTCCACCCAGCTCGAGTCGCTCGGCATCGGGCTGCGACAGGGGTACCGGCCCGAGCACATCGCCGCCGATTGCGACGAGGTCGTCGTCGGCAACGCGCTCTCGCGCGGCAACGCGGCCGTGGAGCACGTGCTCGACGCCGGGTTGCGCTACACCTCCGGCGCGCAGTGGCTGGCCGAGCAGGTATTGCCCGGCCGCGAGACCGTCGCCGTGGCCGGTACCCACGGCAAGACCACCACCAGCACGATCCTCGCCTACCTGCTGCAGGCCGCCGGTCGCGAGCCGGGCTTCCTGATCGGCGGGGTCGCCGAGGACTTCGGCGTGTCGGCGCGCATCGGCGCCGGCAAGGCCTTCGTGGTGGAGGCCGACGAGTACGACACCGCCTTCTTCGACAAGCGCAGCAAGTTCGTGCACTACCGGCCGGCGGTGGCGATCCTCAACAATCTCGAGTTCGACCACGCCGACATCTTTCCCGACGTGGCCGCGATCCAGCGCCAGTTCCACCACTTCGTGCGCACCGTGCCAGGCCGCGGCCGTCTGATCGTCAACGGCGAGGACCCGCGCCTGGCCGAGGTGCTGGCGATGGGCTGCTGGACGCCGGTCGAGCGCTTCGGCCTGGACGGCGACTTCGACTGGAGCGCGCGCCTGCTGGAGGCCGACGGCAGCGCCTTCGCGCTGCTGCGGGCGGGGCGCGAGCTCGGCACCGTGCGCTGGCCGCTGCTCGGGCGCCACAACGTGATGAATGCGCTCGCGGCGCTGGCCGCCTGCGCGGCGCTGGAGGTGGACGTGGCCGGCGCGATTCCCGCCCTGGCAGCGTTCCGCAGCGTCAAGCGGCGCATGGAGCAGTTGGGGGAGATCGGTGGCGTGACCGTCTACGACGATTTCGCCCACCATCCGACCGCCATCGCCGCCACGCTGTCCGGCTTGCGGGCGAAGGTCGGTGCGGCGCGGATCGTGGTGGCGATGGAGCCGCGCAGCAATTCCATGCGGCTCGGCGCGCATGCCGACGCGCTGGCGCCGTCGCTGGCCGATGCCGACGCGGTGGTGTTCCTGCATCGGCCGGAACTCGCCTGGGACGCCGCCAACGCGGTCGATGCGGTCCGCGGTCATGCGCGTGCGGTGCCGGACGTGGCGAGCCTGGTCGCGACGCTGTGCGATTTCCTGCGCGACGGCGACCATGTCGTGTTCATGTCCAACGGCGGCTTCGACGACGCACCGCGGCGGTTGCTGGCGGCGCTTGGAGCGCGAATCAGAGATGAGAGCGGGGAACCGGGGAATCGGGGATGAGGCTGTCCTACGCATCGTCATTCCCGCGAAGGCGGGAATCCAAGGACGTTGATTTTTGATGGCTGACGTCCATGGATTCCCGCCTTCGCGGGAATGACGGCAATGGGCGTTGCGCTTGTCCCGATTCCCGATTCGCGTTCCCCCCGGTGTTCATCCGGGCCGATCCGTGGCACAACAGACGCATGGACGATCCAGGACCTTCGCTGGGGTTGTTCCCGCTGCACACCGTGCTGGTTCCGGGTGCGGCGCTCGGCCTGCGCGTGTTCGAGCCGCGCTATCTCGATCTGTTGCGCGACTGCGGCCGTAGCGGCGACACGTTCGGCGTCTGCCTGATCCTGGAGGGCGCCGAAGCGGGGGCGCCGGCGACGCCCGCGGCCTACGGCACCGAAGCGTTGGTCGAGGACTTCGACCGCGACCCCGATGGCGTGCTAGCGCTGCGGGTGCGTGGTGCCCGTCGCTTTCACGTGCGCCGCACGCGGGTGCGCGACAACGGCCTGGTGGTGGCCGGCATCGACTGGCTCGACGACGACCCCGAGGAGCCGCTGCAGCCGCAGCACGCGCTGCTGGGCGAGTTGCTGCAGCGGATCCTGGAGCAGGTCGGTACCGGTATCGCCGCGATTCCAAAGCCGCGCTTCGACGACGCCGCCTGGGTCGGCTGGCGCCTGGCGGAGTTGTTGCCGCTCAGCGACGCCCAGCGCCAGGGCCTGCTGCAGGAGGCCGATCCGCATCTTCGGCTGCAGCAACTGCTGGAGTTCGTGTCGCAGGAATGACCGCTGCGCCGGCGGCCGCATCGACCCGCACCCGCAGCACCGGCAGGCCGGAATGCGGGTGCAGCCCGACGCGGGCGTCGAGTCCGTCGACATCGGCGCGCAACCGCAGCCACGCTTCGCGCGCATCGGCCTGCGGCTGCCACAGGCCGAACACGCCGAGCGGCCGCGTGTACTGCAGCGTCTGCACCGAACCGACCCACAACGGCAGCCCGCCGGAGAGCACGGCCGGCGCGCGCCACAGCCGCAGCACCTGGATCCGGCCCGGGGAGACCCGCCGGCGCAGCAGCAGCGTCTCGGCCTCGGTGTCCAGCGTTGCCGGCAGTACCACCTGTTGCGCCGGCGCGGCGTCGTCGTCGAGCAGGCCGAGCGCGGCGGTCCAGTCCGCCTGCGCCTGCGCATGCCAGCCGCGCGTCTCCAGGTGCGCCTGCAGCGGCGGCAGCGGCCCGGCGACCTGCACGTCCAGCGGCCAGCGCTGCTCGCTGTCGCGTTCGTTGCGCCGCGACGGCAGTTGCCGCCAGCCGTCCTGCCACCACTCCTCCGGCGCCATCGCCAGGGTTGGCAGCGGCGGTACGAAACTCGACAGCAGCGGGTCCGCGGCCCGTGGCGCGTGCCAGAGCGCGGCCGCCGCGAAGCTGCCGTAGAAGACCAAGGCGAGCGGCCGCATCCAGAACGAGCGCGCCACGTGGCGTCGGTAGGCGATGCCCAGCGCCAGCAGCCAGACGATGCCCAGCAGCATGCCGCCGACCACGTCGCTCAGCCAGTGCGCGCCGAGATAGATGCGGGCGAACCCGAGCAGCGCCACCACCGCTCCCGACACCAGGTACGGCCACACCCGCGAGCGGCCCGGCAGCTCGCGCGCGATCAGCACCGCGAAGAAGCCCAGCGTGATCGTCGACATCGTCACCGACATCGAGGGAAAGCCGAAACCGCTGTGCGCGATCGGCGGTTGCGGCATGTCGATCACGCTCTCCAGCACGGTGGTCAGTACCAGCCCGAAGGCGAGCGCCGCCAGCCAGTGCGCCGCCGCGATCCAGCGCCGCCGCCACAGCAGCCACAGCATCGCGAGGCTGGCCGCGGGGACCAGCACCGTCGCATCGCCGATCGACGCCAGCCCGGCGAGCAGGCGGTCGGCCAGCGGATTGCGCAGCGTCATCATGAATTCGTAGACGTTGCGGTCGAGCATCAGCGGCTCGCCGCGCATCAGCACCGTGGTCAGCAGCGCGAACCAGGCCCAGCCGATCGCCAGCAGGCAGGCCGCAAGGATCGCCAGCGACGGCGACTCCGGCCGGTTGGGATCGATCAACGCGGCGGCGTAGCGGCCGAGCCGTGGATGCGCGCGGGTCCACTTCAGCGCCCGGACCAGCAGGGCGCTGGCGTGGCCGTCGAACCAGCGCCAGGTGTAGAGCACGCTGGCCCAGGCCAGCGCCAGCACCGCCAGCATCGCGCCGAGCACCAGCGCCAGGCGGTCGGCGACCGCGGCCACCGCGTCGTAGGAGGCGCCGAACAGCCAGCCCGGGGCCAGGAACGCGGCCGACCAGGTCGCCGCCGCGAACAGGCTGACCGGCAGGTAGCGCTTGAGCGGCATGCGCAGCATGCCGGCGATCGCCGGCACGAACGGCCGGACCGCGCCGACGTAGCGTGCGATCAGGATGCTCTTGGTGCCGTGGCGGCGGAACAGCGTCTCGCCGCGCTCGAGCAGCTGCGGATAGTGCCGGAAGGGCCAGTGCTCGTGCATCTGCGGGCCCCAGCGGCGGCCGACCCAGAAGCTCACGGCATCGCCGGCGAAGGCGCCGGCGGCGGCGCAGGCGATGGCGTAGGGGCCATCGATATGGCCCAGCCCGATCAGCGTGCCCACCGCGAACAGCAGCGGCAGCGCCGGCACCGCGATGCCGATCACCACCAGCGAATCGAGGAACGCGATCAGGAAGATCAGGCCGCCCGCGGCGACCGGGTGCGCGCTGATCCAGGCGAGGAGACTGTCGGACCAGGCGTCGCTCATCGCGCAATTATGGCAGCAGGCGGTGGCGCGGCGCGCCGTCGTTGGACCATCGTTGCAGACCGCTCAGCTGCGCTGCGCCGTTCGCCGCGGACGCCGCTTCCCGCCGCAGCCCCTACAATCCGCGGATGCCACGCGACGACGCCATCGAGATCCAGGCCCTCAAGGCCGACAGCTTCGGCCGCATCGCGTTGATGCGCGATGCCCACGGCATGTTCGTGCGCCGCGACCTGGCGCACGTGCCGCTGTGGCTGCGGTTGCCGGCGTGGTGGCTGGCGCGACGCGAGGCGCGGGCGCTGCTGCGCATCGACGGCATGCCGGCGACGCCACGGCTGCTGGGTTGGGACGGCCGCCGCCTCGACCGCAGCTACATGGCGGGCGCGGCGATGTACCAGCGGCCGCCGCGCGGCGACCTGCGGTACTTCCGCCGTGCGCGCCGGCTGCTGCAGGGCCTGCACCGTCGCGGACTGGCGCACAACGACCTGGCCAAGGAGGCCAACTGGCTGGTGCAGGAGGACGGCAGCCCCGGGATCATCGATTTCCAGCTCGCCACCGTGGGCGATCCGCGCTCGCGTTGGATGCGCCTGCTGGCGCGGGAGGACCTGCGCCATCTGCTCAAGCACAAGCGCATGTACTGCCGCGAGTCGCTCACCCCGGTGGAGCGGCGCCTGCTCAAGCGCCATTCCTGGCTGCGCGACGCCTGGTTCCGCACCGGCAAGCCGGTGTACCGCTTCGTCACCCGTCGCATCCTCAAGTGGGAGGACAACGAGGGCCAGGGGCCGAAGCCTTGAGGGCCGGGATTGGGGATTCGTGATTGGGGATTCGCAAGAGCGGGAGCCAGGGTGCGCTAGCATTTGACGAATCACGAATCACGAATCACGAATCACGAATCACGAATCACGGGGACCGCCATGTCCAGCCTTTCCGGCAAGACCCTCTTCATCACCGGAGCCTCGCGCGGCATCGGCCTGGCGATCGCGTTGCGCGCCGCCCGCGACGGCGCCAACGTGGCGATCGCCGCCAAGTCCGAGGTGCCGAACCCGAAGCTGCCCGGCACCATCCATACCGCCGCCCAGGCAGTGGCCGACGCCGGCGGCCAGGCGCTCGCCCTCAAGTGCGACATCCGCGAGGAGGGCCAGGTGCGGGCCGCGGTGGCGGAGACGGCCGACGCCTTCGGCGGCATCGACATCCTGGTCAACAATGCCAGCGCGATCTGGCTGCGCGGCACGCTCGACACGCCTATGAAGCGCTTCGACCTGATGCAGCAGGTCAACGTCCGCGGCAGCTTCCTGTGTGCGCAGGCCTGCCTGCCGCACCTGCTCGAGGCCGACAACCCGCACATCCTGACCCTGGCGCCGCCGCCCTCGCTCGACCCGAAATGGTGGGCGCCGCATACCGGCTACACCCTGGCCAAGATGGGCATGAGCTTCGTCACCATCGGCCTGGCCGGCGAGTTCGGCCCGCGCGGCGTGGCCGTCAATGCGTTGTGGCCGCGCACCCTGATCGCCACCGACGCGCTCAACATGATCCCCGGCGTGGAGCGCGGCAACGGCCGCGACCCGGCGATCATGGCGGATGCCGCGCACGCGATCCTCACGCGCCCCGCGCAGGGCTTCAGCGGCCGCTTCCTGATCGATGACGAGGTCCTGCGCGAGGCCGGCGTCGAGGATCTCGACCGCTACGCCGCCGATCCGTCGCAGCCGCTGCTGCCGGACCTGTTCCTGGACTGAACGCGCGTCGAGAGCACTCGGACGCCTGTGCGCGCCGTCGTTCAGCCCCTCGCTGGCGGCAGCGCTCCGCCGCAGCGCCGGCAGTGCGCCGCGTCGCGGGTGTGGCCCTCCAGGCCGCATTGCGGGCAGCCGCGGGCATCGCGGCCATGCGCTTCGCCCTCCACCTCGCGCAGGTTGTTGATCAACTCGGCGGTGTAGATGCCGGTCGGCACCGCGATGATGCTGTAGCCGATCAGCACCAGCACCGAGGTGATCAGGCGCCCGGTCGGGGTGACCGGCACGATGTCGCCGAAGCCGACGGTGGCGACGGTGATGATCGCCCAGTACATGCTCAGCGGGATGTTGTCGAAACCGTTGTCCGGGCCCTCGATCACGTACATCACCGCGCCGGCGATCACCACGATCGTGAGCACCCCGAAGATGAACACGAAGATCTTGCGGCGGCTGCGCCACAGCGCGCGCAGCAGCACGCCGCTCTCCTCGACGTAGCGGGTCAGCTTGAGGATCCGGAACAGGCGCAGGATGCGCAGGATCCGCACCACCAGCAGGCTCTGGCTGCCGGGGACCAGCAGCGAGATGTAGGTCGGCAGGATCGACAGCAGGTCGATCAGGCCCCAGACGCTCAGCGCGTAGCGCAGCGGCCGCCGTACCACCAGCAGCCGCAGCACGTACTCGACGGTGAACAGTCCGGTGAAGACCCACTCGAGCCCGTACAGCAGCCGTGCATGGCGCAGGTGGATGGACGCGACGCTGTCCAGCATCACCGCCAGCACGCTGGCGAGGATCGCGACCACCAGCAGCAGGTCGAAATTCCGCGAGATCGGCGTGTCGTGCCGGTAGATGGTGTCGAACCAGGTGCGGCGCCAGCCGGTGTCGCTGGCGGGTTCGAGTTGCGGGGCGATCCTGGGGCGCATGGGTTCCTCCTGCCGCAAGTGTGCCGCAGATGCGGCGATCGGCGAGAATGCGGCGCCTCCACCAGGTTTCGACGCGATGCCGCACACTGCCGATCCAACCTTGTCGCTGGCGGGCTACTACCTGCCGGTCTATCGTCCCCGCGCGCTGGTGCTCGAGCGCGGCCAGGGCGCGCGCCTGTGGGACAGCCAGGGCCGCGGTTACCTCGACTTCGCCGCCGGCATCGCCGTGTGCGGGCTCGGCCACAACGATCCCGACCTGGTCGCGGCGCTGATCGCGCAGGCCGGCCGCCTCTGGCATACCAGCAACGTGTTCTACAGCGAACCGCCGCTGCGCCTGGCCGAGGAACTGGCGCGCGGCTCGCGATTCGCCGAGCGGGTGTTCCTGTGCAACTCTGGTGCGGAGGCGAACGAGGCGGCGATCAAGCTGGTGCGCAAGTGGGCGGCGGCCCAGGGGCGCGGGCCGGAACGGCGCGTGATCGTGAGTTTCCGCGGCTCGTTCCATGGCCGCACGCTGGCGGCCGTCACCGCCACCGCACAGCCGAAGTACCAGGCCGGCTACGAGCCGCTGCCGGGCGGCTTCCGCCACGTCGACTTCAACGACATCGCGCAGCTGGAGGCGGCGATGGCCGGGGGCGACGTCGCCGCGGTGCTGGTCGAACCGGTGCAGGGCGAGGGCGGGGTGATGCCGGCCGCTCCGGGGTTCCTGCAGGGTGCGCGCGCGCTGTGCGACCGCCACGACGCGCTGCTGGTGCTCGACGAGATCCAGTGCGGCATGGGCCGCACCGGCACCCTGTTCGCGCACTGGCAGGATGCGGTGACGCCGGACATCGTCACCCTGGCCAAGGCGCTCGGCGGCGGCTTCCCGATCGGCGCGCTACTGGCTGGGCCGAAGGCCGCCGAAGTCATGCAGTTCGGCGACCACGGCACCACCTTCGGCGGCAATCCGCTGGCCGCGGCGGTGGCGCGGGTGGCGCTGCGCAAGCTGGCCTCGGCGGAGATCGCCGCCAATGTCGCCCACCAGGAGCAGGCGCTGCGCGACGGCCTGGCGGCGATCGACGACGAGCTGGGCCTGTTCGCGCAAACGCGCGGCCGCGGGCTGATGCTCGGCGCGGTGTTGCGGCCCGAATACGCCGGCCGTGCCGGCGAGATCCTCGACCGCGCCGCGGAACACGGCCTGTTGCTGTTGCAGGCCGGCCCCGACGTGCTGCGCTTCGTGCCGCCGCTCAACATCACCGATGCCGAACTCGCCGATGGCCTGGCGCGCCTGCGGAGCGCGCTGCGCGCACTGCCGCGCTGATCCGGCGGCCGGCGCCGCGGCCCGGAAAGCCGTGTGGGAGCGACGAAAGCCGTGACCCCGCGGATCGAACGGTCGGCACAGCGTGCCCGGAACCCGTGTGGGAGCGACGGAAGTCGCGACTCCGTCAAGCCGGAATGGAAGGTGGCTTGCCCGACTCGGGTGACGTCCAGTCGCCGCACCCGCAGGTGTCGACGGAATCGCCGCCTCCCCGCAGCGTGGCTCACCGCCTCGAATCCAAACCGCTTTTGGCTCCTCGTCGCAGCTAGATCGCGGCAAGCCCCCGGCCCAAGTCGTCGACCAGGTCCTCGACGTGCTCCAGCCCGACCGACAGCCGCAGCAGCCCGGGCGGCGAGACCGGGCGCTCGCCCTCGACCGACGCACGGTGTTCGATCAGCGACTCGCAGCCGCCGAGCGAGGTGGCGTTGGCGAACAGCCGCAGTGCGCCCGCCAGGGCCAGCGCGGCGTCGCGCCCGCCGCGCAGTTCGATGCTGAGCATGCCGCCGAAGTCGCGCATCTGCCGCGCGGCGACCGCGTGGCCGGGGTGGGTCGCCAGCCCCGGGTAGTGCACGTGCTCGACCTGCGGTTGCGCGGCCAGGAACTCCGCCACCCGGCGGGCATTGGCGCAGTGCATCGCCATCCGCGCCGGCAGCGAGCGGCAGCCGCGCAACGTGAGCCAGGCGCTGAACGGCGCCAGCGTGGCGCCGGTGATGTGCAGGCGATGGGCGACGCGCTCGGACAGGGCGTCCGTGCGCGCGAACGCCAACGCGCCGCCGAGCACGTCGCTGTGGCCGCCGAAGTACTTGGTGGTCGAGTGCATGACGATGTCGGCACCGAGCGCCAGCGGCTGCTGCAGCACCGGCGAGGCGAAGGTGTTGTCGCAGACGAGCAGCGCATCGTGCCCGCGGGCGATCGCCGCCAGCGCGGCGATGTCGCTGACCGCCAACAGCGGGTTGGACGGGGTCTCGGCCCAGATCAGTGCGATGCCGCCGGTGCAGGCTTCGCGGACCGCCGCCAGGTCGGTCATGTCGACGGTGACCGCCTCGATCCCGCGCTCGGGCAGGAACTCCGCCGCCAGGATCCGCAGGCCGGTGTAGCAGTCCTGCGGCACCAGGATGCGCGTGCCGCCGTCCAGCGATTCCAGCAGCGCGGCGATCGCCGCCATGCCGGAGGCGAAGGTCAGCGCCGTCTCGGCGCCTTCCAGTGCGGCGATCGCGGCGCGCAGGCGATCGTTGGTCGGGTCGCCCTCGCGCTGGTATTCGTAGCCGCCCAGGCGTTCGCCGGCGGGTCCGTGGCGGAAGGTGGTGGCGAAGTGGATCGGCGGTGCCAGCGCGCCGGTGGCGGCATCGGCTTCGCCGCCGGCGTGGATGGCGAGGGTCTCCAAGCGCATGGGGCGGGTCCGGTCCGGCGGCCGCGGGTCGCGGCCGTACCCCGGAAACGTAGCCGATCCTGGCGGTGTGCGCGCGGACGCTCGGCGCATTTTGTTGCCCCGAGTGCCGGCCGTGCCGTCATCCCGCGCAGGCGGAAGCGCTTTACAACAGCGAAGCTGGCCAAGCGCTCTACAACAGCCCGAAGGACGGGGCATCCATGGAGCTTTGCGATCTCAGCAAAGTCCTTGGGCTCCCGCCTGCGCAGGAGAGACGAGGACAACGATGCCTTGTCGACATTCGACGCGAGAATGCGCTACAGGGCGAAGCCGTGACCACGCAGCGCGTCCGCGAGCGCTTCGCGATCGGGCACGCATTCGGCGAGCAGGCCCTCGGCGCGTGCGCCGGCCACGTTCGCCGGCTTGTCGTCGAGGAACAGCGTGTCGCCGGCGGCCACGCCGAAATGCGCCAGCGCCTGCCGGAAGATCCCGGGGTCGGGCTTGCGCACGCACAGTGCGCCCGAGCACAGCACCCGGCCCTCCAGTCCCGGGAACAGCGGCGGCAGCAGCGTCCGCGCGGCCTCTGTCAGCAGCACGCCGTTGTTGGTCAGCACGCCGATTTGCGCCTGGGTCGCGACCGCCTGTACCCAGGCGAGCACGGCCGGATCGACCCGGCTGCCGGCGACCCGAGCGGCGATCCACATGGCCTCGTCGACCGGCACGCCGAGGCCTTCGCCGAGCCTTTCGAGATAGATCGCGGTATCGATGTCGCCGCCGTCGTATTCGTTCTCCAGGCCGGAGTCGAACAGCACCTCGGCGACCAGGCGATCGCCGACGCCGCAGCTGCGCGCCAGGTGCGCGATCCGCGCCTCGTGCGCATAGCGGGCCAGGACGTCGTCGAAGTCGAACAGCACCAGCGCCGGCCGCGCCGCGCCGCTCATCCTGCGACGATCGCGAAGGCCTCGCGCGCGGCCGCGACCGTCGCCGCGATCGCCGCCTCGTCATGCGCCGAGGAAATGAAGCCGGCCTCGAATGCGGACGGCGCCAGGAACACGCCGCGTTCGAGCATGGCGTGGAAGAAGCGCTTGAACGCCGCG
The DNA here is from genome assembly GCF_045689605.1 of Luteimonas sp. R10. Lineage (GTDB taxonomy): Bacteria > Pseudomonadota > Gammaproteobacteria > Xanthomonadales > Xanthomonadaceae > Luteimonas. Next base: position 4,044,318 of record NZ_CP141262.1, on the reverse strand, counting down.
CCGTCGCAGGCCACCGCCTGCGCATAGGTGTCGATGCTGGCCGCCTCGGTGAAGAACAGCCCGAACATCGCGCCGACGCGATTGGTCGTGAACGGCACGCCGGCGGCGCGCGCGGCCGACTCCAGCCCGTCGCAGAGCGCATGCGTCGCCGCTTCCAGCCGGGCATGGAAGCCAGGGGCTTGCACCAGCTCCAGCATCGCCAGCCCCGCCGCCATCGCCACCGGATTGCCGCTGAGCGTGCCGGCCTGGTAGATCGGCCCGGCCGGCGAGACCTGCTCCATCAGCTCGCGGCGGCCGCCGTAGGCGCCGACCGGCATGCCGCCGCCGATGATCTTGCCGAAGGTGGTCAGGTCCGGTGCGACCCCGTAACGTGCCTGGGCGCCGCCCAGCGCCACCCGGAACCCGGTCATCACCTCGTCGAAGATCAGCAGCGCGCCGTGCCGGCTGCACAGTTCGCGCAGGTGTTGCAGGTAACCGTCGCGCGGCGGCAGGCAGTTGGCGTTGCCGACCACCGGCTCGATGATCAGCCCCGCGATGTCGTCGCCGGCCTCGTCGAACAGGGCCGTCGCGGCCTCGAAATCGTTGTACGGCAGGGTGAGGGTGAGGTCCGCCAGCGCCTTCGGCACGCCGGGCGAATCCGGCACGCCGAAGGTCAGCGCGCCGCTGCCGGCCTTGACCAGGAACGAATCGCCATGGCCGTGGTAGCAGCCTTCGAACTTGACGATGCGGGCGCGGCCGGTGGCGCCGCGTGCCAGGCGGATCGCCGACAGTGTCGCCTCGGTGCCGGAATTGACCATGCGCACCATCTCGCAGGACGGCACCAGCCGGGTGATGGTCTCGGCCATCGCCACCTCGGCCGCGCAGGGCGCGCCGAACGACAGCCCGTCGCCGATCGCGCGCTCGACCGCCGCCCGCACCCGCGGGTGGTTGTGGCCGGCGATCATCGGCCCCCACGAGCCGACGTAGTCGATATAGCGGTTGCCGTCGACGTCGAACAGGTACGCGCCGTCCGCGCGTTCGACGAAGAACGGTTCGCCGCCGATCGACCTGAACGCGCGCACCGGGGAATTGACGCCGCCGGGCAGCAGCGTGCGGGCGCGGGCGAAGAGGGCGTGCGAGCGATCGTGGTTCATGCGTTGTCCGAAGGTGCAGGGAATGGGGGACGGCCGCGACCGAAGGCCGGACCGGCTGGAACGCTCAGCGCGGCGCGAAACAGCGCCGCAGGGCCCGCGCCGCCGCCGCCGGGTCGGGCGCGTCGAACACCGCGCCGATCACCGCGACCAGGTCGGCGCCGGCCGCGACCAGGGTGCCGGCATTGTCCGGGGTGATGCCGCCGATCGCCACCCGCGGCACGCCCAGCGCCGCGGCCGCGCGCAGCAGCGCCGGCGTTGCGTGCCGCGTCACGGCCTTGCTGCGGGTCGGGAAGAACGCACCGAAGGCCACATAGCTGGCACCGGCGGCCGCGGCGCGCCCGGCCCGTGCCGCATCGTCGTAGCAGGACACGCCGACGATGGCCTCCGCGCCGAGCAGTGCGCGCGCGGCCGCCGCATCGCCGTCGCCCTCGCCCAGGTGCACGCCAGCGGCGCCGACGGCGCGGGCCAGGCCGGGATCGTCGTTGACGATCAGCGGAACGCCGGCTTCGGCGCACAGCTCGCGCAGCGCCGCGGCCTGCGTGCGCCGTAGCCCCGGGTCGGCGGTCTTGTTGCGGTACTGCAGCCAGGTCGCGCTCCGCAGTACCGGCCGCACGCGCCGCAACAGGCGCTCCGTGTCCGGCTCGTCCGGGGTGATCAGGTACAGCCCGCGCGGTGCCGGGGTGGGGCGTTCATTCATGCAGTCGGTTCCGAAACGCGGCGTGCGGTGGGACAATCAGGAGTCGAATCCGCGCCACAGCCCGCATTATCCGATGAACGAGACCGCCACGCAGACCACCTACCGCACCTGGATGTGTGTCGTCTGCGGTTTCATCTACGACGAGGCCGCCGGACTGCCCGAGGAGGGCATCGCGCCGGGGACGCGCTGGGAAGACGTGCCCGAGGACTGGACCTGCCCCGATTGCGGCGTCACCAAGGACGATTTCGAGATGATGCCGCTGTAGAGCGGGGCTCGCTCCGCTGCGCCCGGCGTTCCCGGCTTGTAGAGCGGAGCTCGCTCCGCTGCACCGCCCGGCGCCGCGCAGTTCAATTCAGCCGGGCGGGATCCCCGCTGGCCTCTATCAGCGATTCGCGCACGCTCCGCGCGTCCGGTGCGTCCGGCGCCAGCAGCAGGTAGCGCCCGAGATCCCGCCGCGCGCCGTGCCGGTGCTCCAGCTTCAGGTAACCCAGGCCGCGGTCGCGCAGGGCCTCGGGGTCGTCCGGCAGCAGCTTGAGCACGCGGTCGGCGCAGCGCACCGCACGCGGCCAGTCGCCGCACTCGGCGTAGACGCCATGCAGGTTGCGCAGCATGCGGCCGAGGATCGCGCGATGCGAGGCCGGGTGCAGGATCTGCTGCAGCACCTGGTCGTCGAGGGCATTGCCGCCCACGTGCGGTCGCGCGCGCTCGCGCAGTTCATCGACGTCCAACGGCCGCCCGCGGTTGAACGGATCCATCACCAGCAGCCCGTCGTCCACGGGCAGCCGTACCAGGAAGTGCCCGGGGAACGACACGCCGTCCAGCGGCATGCCCAGGCGCCGGGCGACCTCCATCTGCACCACTGCGAGCGAGATCGGGATCCCGAGGCGGCGCTCGAACACCTGGTTCAGGTAGCTGTTGCGCGGGTCGTAGTACTCGTCGTGGTTGCCGGTGTAGCCCAGTTCATCGAACAGGTACTGGTTGATCGCGAGCATCTTCAGCGGCCACAGCGCGATCGACTCGAGCTTCGGCTGCAGATGCGCGACGTGCTGCTGCACGAGCACGTCATAGTGCCGGGGGTCCAGCTCCGGATACTCGTCGCGGGCGATCAGCAGGGCGGTGCCGAGCAGCGGAATCGATGCGTCATCGAGCGCGGCCAGTCGGTCCCAGTCCGGCAGCGGTGAAGGGTTCCGTTCCATGCCGCCAGCCTGCGCTGCGGGTCCGCGATCCGCAACCCGGGCAGTGCCGGCGGTCAGCGTGCAGCAGGAATGCCCGGGCCGAGGCGCAGCTCGACGCCTTCGCGAAGCTCCAGGCGGGCCGCCTCGCCCGCATTCAGCTCCAGTACGTAGCGCGCCGGCGTCCGGCTCGGATAGGAGGGGCAGCCGATGCCGCTCGTGCAGGGCGGCACGTCGCGCTGCTGCGACACCAGGCGCAGGCCGTTGTCGAAGTAGAGGATGTCGAGCGGGATCCGCGTGTTCTTCATCCAGTAGGCCTGGGGCGCCTCGCGGTCGTGGATGAACAGCATTCCGGTGCCGGCGGTCAGCACGTCGCGGAACATCAGTCCGCGGGCGCGTTCCTCGTCGGTATCGGCGATCTCCACCGCATAGCGTTCACCGGCCAGTTCGACCCAGGTTTCGCCGGCGCTGGCGCAGGCGTTGGCCAGCAACAGCAGGCAGACGAGCGGGAGACAACGCAGCAAGCGCATGGACGCACCAGAAGGCGAAAAAGGGGGCCGTGCCGCACCATCGGCCAGCCGGGAGGGCTCCGTCAAGCGAAGCGTGAAAAATTCATTCGACCCCCTTCCCAAGACGCGGCGACGCGTGCACAATGCGCGCCCCGCCACGGAGCGTCGGCAGTGCCGACCGGCCAGGCGGGGCGGAGAAAAAAGACCCTCGCGAGGTGTTGACGTTCTCCGAAACCGCGCTAGAATGTGCGGCTCCCTCGGAGGGAAGGCCTGCGGGCCGGAATGAAGAGGGAAGCGCTGAACCAACCCCGATTCAGGTGTTGACGAAAGCGAAAGCCGCGCTACAATGTGCGGCTCACCTCGGCAGAAGCCGAGGGTTGCGGAAGGCGGCGCTGAGGCCGGTTCCGGAAGTTCTTTGACAGTGTGCGCAGGTGACTTGTGCGGGCGTCTGGCGGGTGGATGACCATCCAACTTGCAGACGTTCGTAACAGAGCAACAAGTCAATTCAAATGCATGCAAATGCAAGCGAGTAATTGGGGCTCAGGAGCGACGACTGCACTCAAGCAATTGACCGAGTCCTTCGGGACGAAGTCGCAAAACTTAAGTGAAGAGTTTGATCCTGGCTCAGAGTGAACGCTGGCGGCAGGCCTAACACATGCAAGTCGAACGGCAGCGCGGAGGAGCTTGCTCCTCTGGCGGCGAGTGGCGAACGGGTGAGTAATACATCGGAATCTGCCCAGTCGTGGGGGATAACTTGGGGAAACCCAAGCTAATACCGCATACGACCTTCGGGTGAAAGCAGGGGATCTTCGGACCTTGCGCGATTGGATGAGCCGATGTCGGATTAGCTAGTTGGCGGGGTAAAGGCCCACCAAGGCGACGATCCGTAGCTGGTCTGAGAGGATGATCAGCCACACTGGAACTGAGACACGGTCCAGACTCCTACGGGAGGCAGCAGTGGGGAATATTGGACAATGGGCGCAAGCCTGATCCAGCCATGCCGCGTGGGTGAAGAAGGCCTTCGGGTTGTAAAGCCCTTTTGTTGGGAAAGAAAAGCAATCGGTTAATACCCGGTTGTTCTGACGGTACCCAAAGAATAAGCACCGGCTAACTTCGTGCCAGCAGCCGCGGTAATACGAAGGGTGCAAGCGTTACTCGGAATTACTGGGCGTAAAGCGTGCGTAGGTGGTTCGTTAAGTCTGATGTGAAAGCCCTGGGCTCAACCTGGGAATTGCATTGGATACTGGCGGGCTAGAGTACGGTAGAGGGTGGCGGAATTCCCGGTGTAGCAGTGAAATGCGTAGAGATCGGGAGGAACATCCGTGGCGAAGGCGGCCACCTGGACCAGTACTGACACTGAGGCACGAAAGCGTGGGGAGCAAACAGGATTAGATACCCTGGTAGTCCACGCCCTAAACGATGCGAACTGGATGTTGGGTGCAACTAGGCACTCAGTATCGAAGCTAACGCGTTAAGTTCGCCGCCTGGGGAGTACGGTCGCAAGACTGAAACTCAAAGGAATTGACGGGGGCCCGCACAAGCGGTGGAGTATGTGGTTTAATTCGATGCAACGCGAAGAACCTTACCTGGCCTTGACATGTCCGGAACCCCTGAGAGATCGGGGGGTGCCTTCGGGAACCGGAACACAGGTGCTGCATGGCTGTCGTCAGCTCGTGTCGTGAGATGTTGGGTTAAGTCCCGCAACGAGCGCAACCCTTGTCCTTAGTTGCCAGCACGTAATGGTGGGAACTCTAAGGAGACCGCCGGTGACAAACCGGAGGAAGGTGGGGATGACGTCAAGTCATCATGGCCCTTACGGCCAGGGCTACACACGTACTACAATGGGAAGGACAGAGGGCTGCAAACCCGCGAGGGCAAGCCAATCCCAGAAACCTTCTCTCAGTCCGGATCGGAGTCTGCAACTCGACTCCGTGAAGTCGGAATCGCTAGTAATCGCAGATCAGCATTGCTGCGGTGAATACGTTCCCGGGCCTTGTACACACCGCCCGTCACACCATGGGAGTTTGTTGCACCAGAAGCAGGTAGCCTAACCGCAAGGAGGGCGCTTGCCACGGTGTGGCCGATGACTGGGGTGAAGTCGTAACAAGGTAGCCGTATCGGAAGGTGCGGCTGGATCACCTCCTTTAGAGAACCGGACGGCATCGCCTGTCCAGGCGTCCGCACAAGTGACCTGCATCCAGTAGTTCCCGGCAAGCATGCCTCGGCATGTTCGTCGAGGGGGCGTCCCTCTTGGGGCCATAGCTCAGCTGGGAGAGCACCTGCTTTGCAAGCAGGGGGTCGTCGGTTCGATCCCGACTGGCTCCACCACGCTCCACCAGTCATGCGGATCCCTCGCGAGATCGCGGTCGTCACCGACCGGACTTGAGGGAAATGCATCTTCGGGTCTGTAGCTCAGGTGGTTAGAGCGCACCCCTGATAAGGGTGAGGTCGGTGGTTCGAGTCCTCCCAGACCCACCATCGAGATACTGGATGAACCTGCACACACACAAGAATTGAATCGCGGCGGCGCTGAAGCCGACGCGTGATCTTTGAAAATTGGGATGTAGCGAAGCGTTTGAGACGAATGTCCAGACGTGTCGTAGAGGCTAAGGCGAGACGTCGAGAGACGTCTTTATTGAAGTTGTAGTTCGTTGTGTTCGCGACGAATCTATGACCCCGAGGCGACTTGGGGTTATATGGTCAAGCGAATAAGCGCACACGGTGGATGCCTTGGCGGTCAGAGGCGATGAAGGACGTGGCAGCCTGCGAAAAGTGTCGGGGAGCTGGCAACAAGCTTTGATCCGGCAATGTCCGAATGGGGAAACCCACCTCGCAAGAGGTATCGTGCAGTGAATACATAGCTGTACGAGGCGAACGCGGTGAACTGAAATATCTAAGTAACCGTAGGAAAAGAAATCAACCGAGATTCCCTAAGTAGCGACGAGCGAACGGGGAGCAGCCCAAAAGTCGATTTGGTTCTAGCAAAACAGTCTGGAAAGACTGGCCATAGAAGGTGATAGCCCTGTATGCGAAAGGGCCATTTCGATGAAAAGTGAGTAGGGCGGGGCACGTGAAACCCTGTCTGAACATGGGGGGACCATCCTCCAAGGCTAAATACTCCTGACCGACCGATAGTGAACCAGTACCGTGAGGGAAAGGCGAAAAGAACCCCGGCGAGGGGAGTGAAATAGACCCTGAAACCGTGTGCGTACAAGCAGTAGGAGCTCTTCGGAGTGACTGCGTACCTTTTGTATAATGGGTCAGCGACTTACTGTTCGTGGCAAGCTTAACCGTATAGGGGAGGCGAAGGGAAACCGAGTCTGATAAGGGCGCATAGTCGCGGGCAGTAGACCCGAAACCGGGTGATCTAGTCATGCCCAGGGTGAAGGTTGAGTAACATCAACTGGAGGCCCGAACCCACTCCCGTTGCAAAGGTAGGGGATGAGGTGTGATTAGGAGTGAAAAGCTAATCGAACCCGGAGATAGCTGGTTCTCCTCGAAAGCTATTTAGGTAGCGCCTCATGTGAATCTTCCTGGGGGTAGAGCACTGTTATGGCTAGGGGGTCATCGTGACTTACCAAACCATGGCAAACTCCGAATACCAGGACAGACTGCATGGGAGACACACGGCGGGTGCTAACGTCCGTCGTGAAAAGGGAAACAACCCAGACCCACAGCTAAGGTCCCCAATTTATCGCTAAGTGGGAAACGATGTGGAAAGGCACAGACAGCCAGGAGGTTGGCTTAGAAGCAGCCACCCTTTAAAGAAAGCGTAATAGCTCACTGGTCGAGTCGGTCTGCGCGGAAGATTTAACGGGGCTAAGCGATAAACCGAAGCTTGGGGTGCACAAACTCGTTTGTGCGCGGTAGAGGAGCGTTCCGTAAGCCTGCGAAGGTGGATCGAGAGGTCCGCTGGAGGTATCGGAAGTGCGAATGCTGACATGAGTAACGATAATGCGGGTGAAAAGCCCGCACGCCGAAAGCCTAAGGTTTCCTTGCGCAACGTTAATCGGCGCAGGGTGAGTCGGCCCCTAAGGCGAGGCAGAAATGCGTAGTCGATGGGAAGCTGGTTAATATTCCAGCACCTCGCATAAGTGCGATGGGGGGACGGAGAAGGGTAGGTGTACCGGGCGTTGGTTGTCCCGGGGAAAGGAGGTAGGTTTGGGACTTAGGCAAATCCGGGTCCCTTCAAGACCGAGCACCGAGACGAGTCCTATTGGACGAAGTCACTGATCCCACGCTTCCAGGAAAAGCCCCTAAGCTTCAGCTTATGCAGACCGTACCGTAAACCGACACAGGTGGGCAGGATGAGAATTCTCAGGCGCTTGAGAGAACTCGGGTGAAGGAACTAGGCAACATAGCACCGTAACTTCGGGAGAAGGTGCGCCCTTGGTCGTGGCCCATGCGGGCTATAGCGATCGGGGGCCGCAGTGACCAGGCCGCTGCGACTGTTTATCAAAAACACAGGACTCTGCAAACACGAAAGTGGACGTATAGGGTCTGACGCCTGCCCGGTGCCGGAAGGTTAATTGATGGGGTCAGCCGCAAGGCGAAGCTCTTGATCGAAGCCCCGGTAAACGGCGGCCGTAACTATAACGGTCCTAAGGTAGCGAAATTCCTTGTCGGGTAAGTTCCGACCTGCACGAATGGCGTAACGATGGCGGCGCTGTCTCCACCCGAGACTCAGTGAAATTGAAATCGCTGTGAAGATGCAGCGTTCCCGTGGCAAGACGGAAAGACCCCGTGAACCTTTACTATAGCTTTACACTGAACGTTGAGTTCGTCTGTGTAGGATAGGTGGGAGGCTTTGAAGCGCCGGCGCTAGCTGGCGTGGAGCCAACCTTGAAATACCACCCTGTCGTGCTTGACGTTCTAACCTGGGCCCGTAATCCGGGTCGGGGACCGTGTATGGTGGGTAGTTTGACTGGGGCGGTCTCCTCCCAAAGAGTAACGGAGGAGCACGAAGGTACGCTCAGCGCGGTCGGACATCGCGCACTGTGTGCAAAGGCATAAGCGTGCTTGACTGCAAGATCGACGGATCAAGCAGGTACGAAAGTAGGTCTTAGTGATCCGGTGGTTCTGTATGGAAGGGCCATCGCTCAACGGATAAAAGGTACTCCGGGGATAACAGGCTGATACCGCCCAAGAGTTCATATCGACGGCGGTGTTTGGCACCTCGATGTCGGCTCATCACATCCTGGGGCTGTAGTCGGTCCCAAGGGTATGGCTGTTCGCCATTTAAAGTGGTACGCGAGCTGGGTTCAGAACGTCGTGAGACAGTTCGGTCCCTATCTGCCATGGGCGTTGGAGATTTGAGAGGGGCTGCTCCTAGTACGAGAGGACCGGAGTGGACGAACCCCTGGTGTTCCGGTTGTCACGCCAGTGGCACTGCCGGGTAGCTACGTTCGGAAACGATAACCGCTGAAAGCATCTAAGCGGGAAGCGTGCCTCAAGATGAGATCTCCCGGGAGCTTGACTCCCCTGAAGGAACCATCAAGACCAGGTGGTTGATAGGCTGGGTGTGTAAGCACAGCAATGTGTTGAGCTAACCAGTACTAATGATCCGTGCGGCTTGACCATATAACCTCAAGTGGCCTTGGACTCGACGACGCGTCGACGTTCGAAGCAAACCTCGCTACGTCCCAACCCAATGAGAGCGTGAGCGCGATCATTCCCGATGAAATCGGGGATGGACCGCGACCCTCCACCCTCTCCCTGGTGACAATAGCTGCGTGGAACCACCCGATCCCATTCCGAACTCGGAAGTGAAACGCGCACGCGCCGATGGTAGTGTGCATCTAGCATGCGAGAGTAGGTCATCGCCAGGGTCTTTACCCAAAAACCCCGCAGCAAAGCTGCGGGGTTTTTCTTTTGCCTCGCGGGACGGACGGCCATGCACCCTGGCAGGCGTTGTCCGCCGCCGGCCCGACTCGGCCGTCAGCGTTCGTTCCGCCGCCTGATGTGTCGAAGCGCCTACAGGACCAGTGGCGGCTCGCCGCCGACGATGACGACGTCGGCCGGGCGGCGGGCGAACAGGCCGACGCCGACCACGCCGGGGATCTGGTTGAGTTCCCGCTCCATCGCCACCGGATCGGTGATCGACAGGCCGTGCACGTCCAGGATCCAGTTGCCGTTGTCGGTGACGGCGCCTTCGCGCCAGACCGGCTGTCCGCCGGTCGTCGCGAGAATCGCGCGTGCCGCCAGGCTGCGCGCCATCGGAATCACTTCGATCGGAAGCGGGAACCGGCCGAGTACCGGCACCTGCTTGGCCGGGTCGACGATGCAGACGAAGCGCTCGCTGGCCTCGGCGATGATCTTCTCGCGGGTGAGCGCGGCACCGCCGCCCTTGATCAGGCGCTTGTGCGGATCGCATTCGTCCGCGCCGTCCACGTACAGCGGCAACGGACCGACCGCGTTCAGGTCCAGGATCTCGATGCCATGGCCACGCAGTCGTTCGGTGCTCTGCTCGGAGCTGGAGACGGCACCGCCGATGCGGTCGCGCATTCCGGCCAGGGCATCGATGAAGTAGGCGACCGTCGAGCCGGTGCCGATGCCGACGATCATGCCGTCCTCGACGTAGTCGATGGCCTTTTCGCCGGCCAGGCGCTTGCTTGCGGACATGCGGGTTCCTGTTATTCGAGCGCGAGCAGGTACTTCCACTGCGCGGCGGTGACCGGCAGCACCGACAACCGCGAACCCTTGCGGATCAGCGCGAAATCCTCGCCCAGCCGGTCGGCATGGGTGCGGATCTCGTCCAGCGGGATCGGCCTGCCGAGCTTGCGGACGAAGCCGACGTCGACCAGGAACCAGCGCGGCTCCTCGTGCGAGGCCTTCGCGTCGAAGTACTTGGACTTCTTCTTGAACTGGGTGGGGTCCGGATAAGGCCCGCTGGCGACCTCGGCGATGCCGTAGATGCCGGGAACCTCGGTATTTGAGTGGTAGAACAGCACGCCGTCGCCGACCTGCATGCTGTCGCGCATGAAGTTGCGGGCCTGGTAGTTGCGTACGCCGGTCCAGGGTTCGGTGCCGACGCGTTCGAGGTCGTCGATGGAGAAGTCGTTCGGTTCGGACTTCATCAACCAGTAGCGTTTGCGGGTCGTCATGCGTGGGGAGCGATCAGGAGGGTTTCGGTTTCGCTGCAGACCGCGTCCAGAGGGACGTCCCAGGGCGCGGCCGGTAGTGCATCGACGCGCTGTGCAGAGAAGGCGGCGCCGACCAGCCAAGGCGGCGCGGACCGCTCGCGGCGGAAAGCGAAGCTGCGATCGTACCAGCCGGCGCCCATGCCGAGCCGGTTGCCGGCGGAGTCGAACCCGACCAGGGGCACGACCGCAAGCGCCAACGCGTCGGCCTCGAGCAACGAGGACGGGCTGGTGTCGGGCTCGGGGATGCCGTATCGATTCGTAACCAGCGGGTCACCGGGCCGCCAGGGCGCGAAGCGCAGCAATCCATCGTCACCGAGGGCCGGCAAGCAGTAGACGACGCCCTTCGGCAGCCGGAGCTGCCAGACGTGCAGCGCGATCTCGCTGTCCATCGCCCAGTAGCCGGCGACGTAGCCTCGCTCCGGCATCCCGGCGAACGCCTGGAGCCGGCCCGCGACGGCCTCGGCGGCGGCGATGCGCGCCGCCGCGGGGATCGCGCGGCGGCGCTCGCGCAGTTCGCGGCGCAGCGCCGCGCGGTCGTCGGTCATCGGGTCGGAGGCGGAACGGGCATGTCCGGATTGTGCGGCCCACGGCCGCATCGGAAAACCCCCGGGTGCGGAAGAAGCCGCACCGGGAGAAGACGGCCTGTGCAGGCTGCCGCACGGCTCCCGTCGAAAAAGAACGTCCTCCGCCATGGCGATGCACGCGAAACGACCTTGAACCCGGGGTTCAAGTGGGGACGTTTGGCTTCCATCGGGCTTCCCGCTGCGAGGCGGACCTGCACGCCCGGAAGTCGTCGCGCCCCCGAGGTCGTCATTAAGGGACAAGGCGAATGTTTGCGCGCGCCGTCGAACACGGCAGAGGACGCACGAACAGTATAGCCCCGATGCCGATGTTGCGAAGTCCATTCATCGGCAGGAGAGGAGACGAACGGACCCCGGTTGCGGTGGCGTTCAAGTGCAATGGAAGCCGAGCCGTCGCCGGCGGCTGAACTGCGGCCCTGGCGGTATATCGGTTCGCCGCGGGTCAGCCGGCCGGTTCGGTCGCCGGCAGTGCGCCGTCGAGCTTGCGCTGCAACTCGTCGAGCAGCCGCGAGAGTTCGCGTTCGCGCTGATCGCTCTCGTTGCGCAGCTGTTGCAGTTCGTGCGCGAGATTGAGGGCCGCGAGAACCGCGACGCGATCGACCGCGGCCATGCGGTTGGCGCCGCGCACCTCGCGCATCCGCGTGTCGAGCAGCTTGGCGGCCTGCATCAATGCCTCGCGCTCGTCGGGGCCGACGCCGACGGTGTACTCCCGGTCCAGGACCCGAATGCTGACCGGTTCGCCGGCGGCGCTCACGTGTGCTGCTCCAGCGACTTGAGGCGAGCGATCATCGCCTCCACCCGCGAGCGTGCCTGCTCGTTCTTGGCCAGCAACTGGGAGCGGTCGTTGGCCAGTTGCCCATGCTGCTGGCGCAGGCTGCGGTTCTCCTCGTGCAGCCGCCGGTTGCGTTCGACCAGATCGTCGATGCGCGCGACAACGGCGCGAAGCTGGGCGATCGGATCGGGATTGTCCATGACGGCACGATAGGCAGGCCGCAGAGGGTGGTCAAGACGTGGCGTCCCGGAGCCGGGCGCCGATCGCAGACGGGATCGGCGACCGCGGATGGTTTCCGGAAGCCGATCCGGATCCGGCGGTCGAGGCCGCCGACCCGGGGCTCCTGGTGGCGACGCGGCGATGGGAGGGCATGGGCGAAGCGGCGACTCGGCGCGCGTTGTTACACTGGGCTCCCACACGATCCGAGCGACCGCCGTGTCCGAAGCGCTGCCTTCCCCGCGCGATGTGCAGAACGCCTGCCGTACGGCCGGGCTGGGCGCCAGCGCCGCGGAGTTGCACGGCGGGCTGTGCGGCTGGCTGGCCGGTGGCGGCGCCGACGGCCCGGACTGGCTGCGGCGGGTGCTGGTCGACGACAGCCTGCCGGCGCCCCCGGACGAGCCCCTGGAGCAGCTTCGCCGGGCCAGCGTGGCGCAACTCGAGGATCGCAGCTTCGGGTTCGAGTTGCTGCTGCCTGGCGCCGAAGCGACGCTGTACGAGCGCAGCGGCGCCCTGTTCGACTGGTGCCGCGGTTTCCTCGGCGGCTTCGGCCTGGCGGCGGGCCGGGCGCCCTCGCTGTCGGAGGAGGGGAGGGAGGCGCTGGCGGACCTGGCGAAGCTGGCGGCGGCCAGCCCGCAGGACGGTGGCGACCAGGAGGAAGAGGCGGCGCTGGCCGAACTCGAGGAGTTCGTGCGCATCGCCGCGCTGCTGCTGCATGGCGACTGCGCCCTCGGCCCGCGCCATCGCCAGCGGCTGAACTAGCGTTCCGGCCGCTGCGTGCAGCCGTCTGCCGGCATCCGGTCCGGCCATCACCCGTAGTCCTCGTTCCGATCACCCAATGAACCTCGCCACCGGTATTTCCTTGAGCGCCTATGCCCGCCGCCGTCGGCAGTTGATGCGCATGGCCGGCGACGACGCGATCGTGGTGGTGCCGTCGGCGCCGGAACGGGTCCGCAGCCGCGATACCCACTATCCGTACCGGCAGGATTCGGACCTGTGGTACCTGAGCGGTTTCGCCGAGCCGGAGGCGGTGCTGGTGCTGATTCCCGGGCGCCGGCACGGCGAGTCCCTGCTGTTCTGCCGCGAGCGTGATCCCGACCGGGAGCGCTGGGACGGGCCGCGAGTCGGGCCCGAGGGCGCGGTCGAGGGGCTGGGCCTGGACGACGCCTATCCGATCGACGATCTCGACGAGATCCTGCCGGGCCTGCTCGAAGGCCGCACCCGCGTCTACTACCACTTCGGCCGCGACACCGATTTCGACCTCAAGCTGATCGGCTGGCTCAATCGCGTGCGGGCGCAGGTGCGGCTGGGCGCGCAGCCGCCGCACGAGTTCCTCGAACTCGGCCACCTGCTCGACGAGATGCGCCTGTTCAAGTCGCGCGACGAGATCAGGCTGATGCGCCGCGCTGCCGCGATCAGCGTGCGTGCGCACCAGGCGGCGATGCGTGCGGCGCGGCCGGGCGTGCACGAGTACGAGCTGCAGGCTGCACTGGAATACGAGTTCCGCCGCCATGATGCCTACCCGGCCTACGAGAGCATCGTCGGCGCCGGGGCCAACGCCTGCGTGCTGCACTACCGCGCCAATGCGGCGCAAGCGGCCGACGGCGATCTGGTGCTGATCGATGCCGGCGCCGAGTACCGCGGCTATGCCGCCGACATCACCCGGACCTTCCCGGTCAACGGCCGCTTCACCGAGCCGCAGCGGGCGTTGCATGACCTGGTCGCCGCCGCCCAGGCCGCCGCCATCGGCCAGGCGCGGCCCGGCGTGCCCTACGAGGCCGTGCACGACGCCGCGGTGGCGACGCTCACCGAGGGCCTGCTGCGGCTGGGGCTGTTGAAGGGCAAGCTGGAAAAGCACCTGGCCAGCGGCAGCTACAAGCGCTACTACCGCCACAAGACCGGGCATTGGATCGGGCTGGACGTGCACGACGTCGGCGAGTATCGCGTCGACGGCGAGTCGCGCCTGCTCGAGTCCGGCATGGTGTTCACCGTCGAGCCGGGCCTCTACGTCCCACCGGACGACGACAGCGTCGCGGCGAAATGGCGCGGCATCGGCGTTCGCATCGAGGACGACCTGGTGATCACCCGCGACGGCCATGCGCTGCTGACCGATGGCCTGGCGCGCAGTGCGGACGAGATCGAGGCCTTCATGGCGGATGCCGCGCGCGGCCAAGCGCCGCGCGCAGCATCCGCGGCCGCTACCGGCCCTCGGCGAAGGCCTCGCGGGTCAGGTTGACCGGTTCGCCCTCGGTGACGACCAGATCGTCCTCGATGCGGATCCCGCCGAACGGCCGGAAGGCCTCGATGCGCTCCCAGTCCACCGCGTCGGCATGCTCGCCCGCGCGCAGCTCCTCGAGCAGCAGGTCGATGAAGTACAGGCCGGGCTCGTTGGTCACCACCATGCCCGGCTGCAGCGTCCGCGTCAGGCGCAGGTACGGGTGCCCTTCGGGCTTGGCGATGGTGCCGCCCTGGTCGGATTCGGCGAAGCCGGCGACGTCGTGCACCTGCAGGCCGATGCCGTGGCCGAGCCCGTGCGGGAAGAACTTGGCGCTGATGCCGGTCTCCAGCGCTGCTTCCGGCGAGACCTTCAGCACCCCGGCGTCCCGGAGCACGCCGGCAAGCGCGAGATGCGCGTCCAGGTGCAGCTGGCGGTAGTCCCGGCCGGCGCGGAAATCGGCCGAGAGCCGCTGCTGCACGTCGTCGACCGCGTCGATCAGCGACTGGAACTCGCTGCCGGTGTCGCTGGCGTAGGTGCGAGTGATGTCGCAAGCGTAGCCGCCGAAGCTCGCGCCGGCGTCGATCAGGAAGCTGCGCAGCGGCTTGGGCGGGACCCGCTCGAGCTCGGTGTAGTGCAGCACCGCACCGTGTTCATTGAGCGCGACGATGTTGTTGTACGGCAGCTCGATGGTGTCCTGGCCGGCGGCCTGGCAGTAGGCCAGGTGAATGCCGAATTCGCTGGCGCCGGCGCGGAACGCGCGCTCGGCTGCGCGGTGGCCGCGCACGCCGCGCATGGTCGCCTGGCGCATCATCGCGATCTCGTACGGGGTCTTGAACGCGCGGTGGTAGTCCAGGGAGTCCAGCACCGGCGCCGGGTTGTTGGGCGCGTGTTCGCCGAGCGCGCTCTGCGCCTCGCCGAGGATCGCGCAGCGGGCCGGATCGCCGGGCAGGTGCTGCCGAGCCTCCTCCGGCTTGCGGATCACCACCAACTCGAAGTGCTCCGGCCAGTAACCCGAAGGTGCTTGCGGCACCACGTGCCAGTAGTCGAACGGCTGCAGGTAGATCAGCTTCGGCCGCTTGCCCGGGGTGAAAACCAGCCAGCTGCCGGGGTTGCGGGTGAGCGGCACCCAGGCCTTGAACTGGGGATTGACCGCATAGGGATAATCACGGTCGTCGAAGACCTGGTACTGCACGGTGCCGCTGGGAATCACCAGGTAGTCGAAGCCGCCGCGCGCCAGCGCGGTCTCCGCCCGCTGCTGCAGCGTGGCCAGGTGCGCGCCGTAAAGAGGTGCCGGATCGGAAGTCATCGGATCCCGTGTCTGCCGGAAAACGCCATTGTGACGCAATCGCGATGACCACCCAAACCCGCGGGTCAGGCGTAATGGCTGCCTGGTGCATCCACCCAGTCGCGCAGTTGCCGTGCCTGCTCCCCGCTCAGGCCGATGAAGCGAAAACCGGCCCAGGCCTGCCCAGGCGCGCTGGCGCGATCGCTCCACAGCAGGTGCGCGCCCAGCTCCAGCGTCCGTCCGCGGCCCGCCTCGCCGGTCAAGGTGAAGCGGAGCTGGTACAGCGCGTCCTCGACCAGTTCGGTGCTGCTCATCATCAGCATGCCGGTCTCGGACAGGTTGCCCACGCGGCCGACCACCTCTCCGGTCATGGCATCGGCGACCATGATGGTGTCCGGCGCGTTGCGTCGGCGTGCCCGGCGGAACTCCCGGGTCATGGCGGCGTCCCTCCCGTCGCGGCCGCATCACTGCCGGCATGGCCGGCGAAGTTGCGCAACACGCTGACCGCGGCCTGCCAGGCGCGATCGACCAGGCGCGCCTGCCGGGCCGTGACCAGGCGCGCCTGGCCGCAGGCGAACATGCGCGACAGGCTGTCCAGGGACAGCTCGTCGACGCGCTGTCCGCGCTGGTTGACGAACAGCGCGTGGTCGGTGACGGTGCTGTACCAGGACAGTCGACGCCGCACCACGTCACCCTGCTGGTTGGTGACGAACTCGATCCAGGCGCCGAACGGCATCACCCGCAGTTGCTCGTAGTGCGCCTGTTCGGTCGGTGTCCGCGGCGGCAGCCGAGGCGCCGCCGCCTTGGCCTTGTCCTCGCCCAGGCGCACGCGCGCCTTGAGCTTCAGCGCCAGTTCGGTGCGCGAGGCCGGGTCGTCGCCGTCGTCGCCGTGGCTGCCGGTGAGGCGCTGCGCGATCACCGCCGCCTCGTCGCCGTGATAGCCGACCAGGCCGAGCGACGCCTCGACGTACGCGGTCAGCTCCGGGTCCTGCGGCGCCGCGCCGGGCCCGCAGGCGGCGGCGATGCCGCGGGTCGCATCGAGCTGCCGCAGCCAATCGTCGGAGTCCGCGCCCTGGCGCAGCAGGGTCAGGGTCAGCACGTCGAGCCAGGCCTGGTTGAGCAGGGCGTGGATGAACCTGGGCAGTTGCTGCCCGTCGATCGCGTTCTCGAGCGCCTCGACCGCGCGCAGCTTCGCGATCTCGAGCTTTTCCTTGCCGCGGGCGGCCTCGACATGGCGCCGCTCCAGCATCTCGGCCTTGCGTGCCTGCGACTGCAGGCGTTCCTGCAGGCGTGCATTGGCCGCGGCGAAGACCGCCGGATCGTTCGCGGACTTTTCGATCACCTCGGCAACCGCCTGCCGCATCGACGGCACCAGTTGCGGATCGATTTCGTCGCGGTCCAGCCATCTTGCGGCGCTTTCGGCGACGGTCTCGAGCAGCTGCCGCGCGGGGTGGTGCCCGTGCAGGAAGAAGCCACGATCCAGCAGCGCGGCACGCAGCAGCGGCAGCTGCAGGGCGCCCACCAGCGGGGAGGTCGGCGCGTCGTCGCGGATCTCGTTCGCGATCTGCCCGTAGAGCAATCCCAGCAGTTCGAAGGTGTCGTTGTCCTCCGGCGACAGGCCCGTGCCCTTGCCGAGTCGCTGCCGCGTCTGTGCCAGCACCGCTTGCTTGATTTCGTGCACGCCGGTCCGCATGGCGGCCGGTGCCGTCGGCTGCCGCTGCAGATCCTTCAGCGCGCCCAGCAGGTCGGGCGTGCTCATTTGCTGGCGCCGCGGCGGCTGCGTTCCGGAGCGCAGCTTGCCGATCAGCTCGCGGCGGCCGGAGAGCAGCTGTCGCAGCAGGGCGAAGGCGATGTCGTCGTCCCCGCCGTCCTCGGGTTGCCGGGTTTCGCCCATCCAGGCCGTGTGCGGTCGCGGCGCGGCCGGCGGCGCCGTTGCTGCTGCCTCGCCATCGGCTGCCGCAGCGGCCGCCGGCCTCGCTTCGCCCGCGGCAACTGCGCTTGGGCGTGCCCGGAACGGTACGAAGGTGAGCGCGGGCAGGATGCCCAGGTCGGCCATCGAGGCGTTGAGCCGGTCGAGAACCTGCGGATAGCCCGACAGTACCTGGCGGTCGAACGTCCGGTACAGCAGCAGGCGGGCGCCGTAGTGGATCCCGAGGCCGATCGCGACGTCGCGCAGCGTACGGCACAGCGATTGCGGACCCAGCGGCAGGCGCTCGGCGTCGAACGCCGGAGCGGCGGCCAGCACGCCGAAGCGCTGGCCCAGCAGGTGCAGCGCCAGCGGGGCGCGGCTTTCCTGGCGGCTGGCGATCTCGCGCAACATCGTGTCCTCGTCCATGGCCCCGTCTTCGACCAGGCTCAGGTTGCGGAAACTGATCTGCCCGGCCTGGGGCAAGGCGCGTGCGGCCGGCGGCTGGCGCAGTCGGGCGAGCGTGGATTCGAGGCCGATCAGGAAGCGCGGCGCCAGGTCGGCGCGGTTGGGGCGGAAATCGCGCAGCGCCTGCACGTAGCCGGACTCGAGGCCGGGATTGCGGGCGGCGTCGGCGAGCCGGAACAGCTCACGTTCGAACTCCACCACCGTCCTGTCCATCCCGTGGTGCAGTTCCTCGGCGACGAGCGCCAGTACCCGCTCGAGGACCTCGCGCACGCGTTCGGGCAGGCCGGCGGACGCCAGCCCCAGGGGAACGCCGGGTTCCAGGACCTTCACGGACGTCGGGCCCGCGCCGCGCGCCAGGGAGCGGCTCCAGTGCGTGCCGTGCATCCGCGGTAGCGGTTTGCCGCGCGTCGGCGCCGGTCGCCGCGATCCGCGTCAAGTGTCGTGGGTCGGGCGAACTCGGTGGCCAGGTCCGGATGCTTCCAGGAACAGTTGGATGACGTCATTGCCGAAGCGCCCCCCCAGCGCCGTCGGCAGTATGCGCTCCTCGTCCGCCTCCAGCCAACCACGTGCGCGGGCCATCGCCAGCGGCTCGGCGATGGCCGCGCGCGGCAGTCCGGTGCGCGCTTCGAAAGCGTCCAGGCGGAACCCCTCCAGCAGCCGCAGGGCATTGAGCATGTATTCGAACGGGCGCCGCGACTCCGCGACGCGCTCGTCGCCGCCGATCGCGGTGGCGCCGCCGGCGGCGGCCAGCCAGGCGGCCGGGTGCTTGAGCTTCCAGCGCCGCAGGATGCTCTGTTCGCTGCCGAGGGTCAGTTTGCCGTGGGCGCCGGCGCCGATGCCCAGATAGTCGCCGAAGCGCCAGTAATTGAGGTTGTGTGCGCATTCGCGCCCGGCGCGCGCGTAGGCGGAGACCTCGTACTGGCGGTAGCCGGCGGCCGCCAGCAGCGCCTGGCAGCGTTCCTGCATGTCCCAGGCGAGATCGTCGTCGGGCAGGTCCTGCGGCGGCCGGGCGGCGAACACCGTGTTCGGTTCCAGCGTGAGCTGGTAGTGCGAGATGTGCGCCGGTGCGAGCGCGGCGGCCCGCGCCACGTCGTATTCGGCCATTGCCGGCGACTGCCCCGGCAGCGCGTACATCAGGTCGAGATTGAGATTGCCGAAGCCGGCGTCCTGGGCCAGCTTCACCGCGGCCTCGGCCTCGGCGCTGTCGTGGATGCGGCCGAGCCGACGCAGGCAGCCGTCGTCGAAGCTCTGGATGCCGAAGCTGATCCGGTTGACCCCGGCGGCGCGGTAGTCCTCGAAGCGGCCGTGCTCGGCGGTGCCGGGATTGGCCTCGAGCGTGATCTCCAGCCCCGGCGCGAAGCGCAGGCGCGCGCTGGCGCCCTGCAGGAACCGGTCGATGGCCGCGGCGGGAAACAGGCTCGGCGTGCCGCCGCCGAAGAACACGGAATGGACCGTGCGCCCCCAGGCCAGCGGCAGGTCGTGGTCGAGGTCGGCCAGCAACGCGTCGACGTAGCCCTCGAACGGCAGTGCGCCGCGCGCCTGGTGCGAGTTGAAGTCGCAGTACGGGCACTTGCGCACGCACCAGGGCAGGTGCACGTACAGCGAGAGCGGCGGCGGGATCAGCATCGCGTCCGTTCCGGCGAGGATGCGGAGCAGGTGCCGTAGGAGCGGCCGATGTCGCGTCCACGCCTGAGGGCCTGCGTCAGGGCTGACATCAACGGGGAGTCGCCTTCGCCCATGAAGACATGGTCGATGATGCGAACTTTGCGCCAGCGCCGACCCGGTGTCCGGCGCAGGCGCAGGACCAGTGCCGAGACCGCGGCGCGCCCGCCTGCGTTGGCGTCGTCGAAGCCGATCTGCTCGACATCGCTAGTGTCGAACTCCCGCCAACGGTACAACGTGCTGATGCTCCGCAAGCCGATGCGCGTCCCCTCGATGCGGATATGCTGTCGCGACAGCACCCAGCCCATGCCCGTGATCAGCGCGAACATTGCCGCCGCGAACGTCACCGCGTGCGCGGGATCGTGATTGATCCCGTTCGACTCGTTGCGGAGCATCCAGGTGACGATGGCGAGCGCGATGGCGGCGACCGCCGCGATCGCCACCGTGAAGGCGTGCGGCGTACGGAAGTCCTGAACCATGTTCACTTCGGCAGCATGCTTCCGATCCGATCGCGCAATGCCGCCAGCGCGCGGCCGCGATGGCTGATCCGGTTCTTCAGCGCAGGATCGAGTTCGGCGGCGCTCAACCCGAGTTCCGGATCCAGGAACACCGGGTCGTAGCCGAATCCGCCGCCACCACGCGCGGCGGTGAGGATGCGGCCCTCCCATACGCCTTCGGCGATCAGCGGCTGCGGATCCTCGGCGTGGCGCAGCACCACCAGCACGCAGTAGAAGCGCGCGCCGCGGTCGCGCTCGGGAACGTCCCGCAGCGCATCGAGCAGCTTGGCGATATTGGCGGCGGCATCGCCGTGTCCGCCGGCGTAGCGGGCCGAATACAGGCCGGGGGCGCCGTGGAGCGCATCGACGCACAGGCCGGAGTCGTCGCCCAGCGCCGGCATGCCGGTGACGCGCGCTGCATTACGCGCCTTCAACAGCGCGTTCTCGACGAAGCTGAGTCCGGTCTCTTCGACATCGGTCACGCCGAGTTCGCCCTGCGCGATGAATTCGACATCGCCGGCGTCCAGCAGTGCGCGGAATTCGTCCAGCTTGCCGCGATTGCCGCTGGCGATCACCAGCTGCTTCGATGCAGCTTCGGCGGGTTCGATCGTTGGTTGCATCACTGCCCCCCGTTCGGGATTGCGGCTTCCGGGCCGGAGATTCCAGGCCATGGGCGTTACCGCGCCAGCGCCTCGCGCTGCTTCGCGATCAACGTGGCGATGCCGGCCTCGGCCAGCGCGGTGAGCGCCTCGAGTTCGTCGCGGCGGAAGGCATGCCCCTCGGCGGTGCCCTGCAGCTCGATGAAGCCGCCGCCGTCGTTCATCACGACGTTCATGTCGGTGTCGCAGTCGCTGTCCTCGGCGTAGTCGAGGTCGAGCACCGGAACCCCGCGCCAGATACCGACCGAGACCGCCGCGACCGCGCCGAACACCGGGTCGCGGGTGATGTCCCGCCGCGCGAGCAGCCAGCGCATCGCATCGACCAGCGCGACGTAGGCGCCGGTGATCGCCGCGGTGCGGGTGCCGCCGTCGGCCTGCAGCACGTCGCAGTCGAGGGTGACGGTGCGCTCGCCGAGCAGCTTGCGGTCGACGCAGGCACGCAGCGAGCGGCCGATGAGGCGCTGGATCTCGAGGGTGCGGCCGCCCTGCTTGCCGCGCGCGGCCTCGCGGTCGCTGCGGGTATGGGTGGCGCGCGGCAGCATGCCGTATTCGGCGGTCACCCAGCCCTCGCCCTTGCCGCGCAGGAACGCCGGCACCCGGTTCTCGACGCTGGCGGTGCACAGCACCCGGGTGCCGCCGAAGCTGACCAGCACCGAGCCCTCTGCATGCGCGGTGTAGCCGCGCGCGATGCCGATTTCACGCAACTGGTCGGGTGCGCGGCCGCTGGGACGGGAGAAGGAGGACATGCGAGGCACCGGCTTTCGGGCGACAAAGTCTAACAGTCCGACGCCCCCGGCTTCCGGGGCACCTTGCGACGCCCGCTCTTGCCGATCCCGCTTCCCGCTTCCCGAATCCCGAATCTCGAATCCCGGCTTCAATGGCATACTGCCCGCCCGCCCCGACGTCCGGATCCGCATGACCAGAAGCATGACCGCCTACGCCTCGGGCGAGCGCGCGACGCTGTGGGGCATGCTCGGCTGCGAGCTGCGCGCGGTCAATCACCGCTTCCTGGAACTGGGCGTGCGGGTGCCCGAGGAACTGCGCGCCTTCGAGCCGCAGCTGCGCGAGGCGGTCGCCGCCAAGGTATCGCGCGGCAAGCTGGACCTGGTGCTGCGGCTGCGCCCTGCCGAAGGCGTGGATGCGCTGCAGGTGAACGAGGCGGTGCTCGACCAGCTGGCAGCGCTGGCGGACACGTTCGACGCGCGGCTGCCCAACCTGCGGACCGAGTTCACCGAGTTGCTGCAGTTCCCCGGCGTGTTGCAGTCCAAGTCGGCCGATCCGGTCGCCATGCAGGCGGCGGTGCTCGGCCTGCTGGACGAGGTGCTGGCCGGGTTCGTCGCCGCACGCGAGCGCGAGGGCGGCAAGCTGGTCGCGGCGATCGTCGAGCGTGTGGACGGAATCGCGCGGCTCGCCGCTGAGGTGCGCGGCATGATGCCCGCGATCCGCGAGGGCCAGCGCGCGCGGCTCGATGCGCGCATCGCCGACCTGGCGCAGCCGCTCGATCCGGGGCGCCTGGAACAGGAGCTGGTGCTGTGGCTGCAGAAGCTCGATGTCGACGAGGAGCTCGACCGGCTCGACAGCCATATCGACGAGATCCGTCGCGTGCTCGCGCAGCGCGAGCCGGTCGGCCGGCGACTGGACTTCCTGCTGCAGGAGTTCAACCGCGAAGCCAACACGCTCGGCTCGAAATCGGTGGACCGGCGCACCTCGCAGGCCGCGGTCGACCTGAAGGTGCTGATCGACCAGGTCCGCGAGCAGGTGCAGAATCTGGAGTAGCCGGGATTCGTGATTCGTGATTGGTGATTCGCAAAAGCGGTACGATTCCGCCTGCGGCGCCGCCCAGGGACCAAAGCCCTTGCCAATCACGAATCACCAATCACCAATCACGGCTCCCATGCGCGGAACACTCTACATCGTCGCGGCGCCTTCCGGGGCCGGCAAGTCGAGCATCGTCAACGCCTGCCTGGCGCGCGACCGCGGCATCTGCCTGTCGATCTCGTTCACCTCGCGGCCGCCGCGCCCGGGCGAGCGGCATGCCGAGCATTACCACTTCATCGACGCCGACGCGTTCCGACGCATGATCGCGGCGGGGGACTTCTTCGAGTACGCGCAGGTGCACGGCGACTGGAAGGGCACGGCGAGGCAGTCGGTCGAACCGCAACTGGCGGCCGGCCGCGACGTGCTGCTGGAGATCGACTGGCAGGGCGCGCGCCAGGTGCGGGAACGGGTGCCCGACGCGGTCAGCATCTTCATCCTGCCGCCGTCGCGCGCGGCGCTGGAGGAACGCATGCGCAAGCGCGGCCAGGACAGCGAGGACGTCATGCGCCAGCGCCTGGCGGCGGCACGCGAGGAAATGTCGCACCACGACGAGTTCGATTACGTGATCGTCAACGAGGACTTCGACACGGCGGTCGACGAGATGTGCGCGATCTTCACCGCCAGCCGCCTGCGGCGGCCGCAGCAGGCCGAGCGGCACGCGGCCTTGATCGAGGCGCTGCTGGGTGAGCCGAAGCGCTGAGCGGATGCCCTCCCGGCATCTGCTGCGTCGGCGAACGCGCGGCCACGGGTGAGCACGACGCGTTTGCGAGGCCATGCCTCGCGCCTCGGGCGGACGCCCCACGCTGCGCGGGCCGGCGGCAAGCCGGGCAGGGCGTCCGGAGGCCCGGTTCTACGCGGATGCTGCGGTAACGTATTGATTCATAAAGATCTGACTTGCGCGGAGGTAGGCGTTTAGCTATAGTTTCCGGTCCTCTTCATCAACGATTCGCGCGACCTGCCGGTCGCCGGGAGTTCCGTATGGCCCGCATCACCGTGGAAGACTGCCTGGACGTGGTCGACAACCGTTTCGAACTGGTCATGATGGCCGCCAAGCGCGCCCGCCAGCTGGCCAACGGCGTCGAGCCGCAGCTCGACAACGGCGAGCACGACGACAAGCCGACCGTGCTGGCGCTGCGCGAGATCGCCGCGCGCAGCATCGACAACGACTACATCGAGGCCGTCGACAAGGCCGAGCGCGAGCGCAAGGAGCGCGAGGCGCTGGAATGGGCCGCCGCCGAGGTGGTCGCCGACGACGACCTGTCCAAGGGCGACGATCTTTAAGAGCCGGGATTCGGGAATGGGGAGTCGGGAATAGGAGAAGCGATCCTGCCTGGACTCTTCCCACCTCGCCCGCCACCGCGTGCATCTGCAACGGCCCCGCTCAGCGGGGCCGTTGCTTTTTGCGCTCCGCATGGGGTGCGCTTGCGATCCCCGCTACCGGCCTGGCGTGACGCGGCGCGACGGACCGAAGCCGGCGTGGCATCTGCCGCATTCACGATTCCTCTATTCCCTATTCCCCATTCCCGGCCTTCGCTTTAGGCTCCCACCATGAGCCCCGCCGAAACCGCCAAGCCGCACGGTCCCGTGCCCGCAGACGACGCGGTGCCCGAGTACATGCTCGCGCTGGAGCAGGCCGCGGATTACCTGCCCGCCGAGCAGCGCCGGACATTGCGCCGGGCCTGGGCCGTCGGGGCGGCCGCGCACGCCGGGCAGACCCGCAAGTCGGGCGAGCCGTACATCACCCACCCGGTGGCGGTCGCGCGGGTGCTGGCCGAGCAGAAGGTCGACCTGGAAACCCTGGTCGCGGCGATCCTGCACGACACCATCGAGGACACGCCGCTGACGCGCGAGGCGCTGGCGGGCGAGTTCGGCGAGGCGGTGGCCGAGCTGGTCGAGGGCGTCACCAAGCTGGACAAGCTGCATTTCGGCAGCCGCCAGGAGGCGGCCGCCGAGAGCTTCCGCAAGATGATGCTGGCGATGGCGCGCGACCTGCGCGTGATCCTGATCAAGCTCGGCGATCGCCTGCACAACATGCGTACGCTCGGCGCGCAGACGCCGGAAGCGCGCGAGCGCATCGCCCGCGAGACGCTGGAGGTCTACGCGCCGATCGCGCAGCGGCTGGGCATGAACCTGATCAAGGCCGAGCTGCAGGACCTCGGGTTCCGCGCGCTGCGCCCGATGCGGCACGCGGTGCTGCAGAAGCGGATCCGCGCGCAGCCGCTGGTGCGGCGCGAGGCGCTGGCCAAGATCGAGGCGCAGCTGGCGCAGCGGCTGACCAACGAGGGACTGCAGTACCGCCTGGTCGGGCGGGTGAAATCGCCCTGGAGCATCTACAACAAGATGCAGCACGAGGGCAAGACCTTCGACCAGGTGATGGACGTGTTCGGCTTCCGCATCATCGTGCGCTCGGTGGCCGAGTGCTATCACGCGCTGGGCGTGGCGCATTCGGTGTACAAGCCGCTGGACGGGCGTTTCCGCGACTTCATCGCCATCCCCAAGGCCAACGGCTACCAGTCGCTGCACACCGTGCTGTTCGGGCCGTACGGCTCGCCGATCGAGGTGCAGATCCGCACCGAGGAAATGGACCTGATCGCCGAGCGCGGCATCGCCGCGCACTGGGCCTACAAGCACGGCGGCAGCCCGACCAGCGCGCAGACGCGGGCGCACTCGTGGCTGTCGAACCTGCTGGAGTCGCAGCGCTCGACCGGCTCGTCGCTCGAGTTCCTGGAGAACGTCAAGGTCGACCTGTTCCCGGACGAGGTCTACCTGTTCACGCCCAAGGGCGACATCCTGGCGCTGCCGCGCAACGCCACCGCGCTCGATTTCGCCTACGCGGTGCATACCGACGTCGGCAACCACGCGGTGGCCGCGCGCGTGGACCGCAAGCTGGTGCCGCTGCGCACCAAGCTGGCCAGCGGGCAGCAGGCCGAGGCGATCACCGCGAAGTCGGCGGCGCCGAAACCGCAGTGGCTGGAGTTCGTGGTCACCAGCAAGGCGCGCACCGCGATCCGCCAGCAGCTCAAGCACCTCGAGCACGAGGATGCGGTGCAGCTCGGCCACCGCATGCTCGACCGGTCGCTGGAAGACATCGGCAGCTCGCTGGAGCGGCTGCCGCCGGAGCGGCTCGACGCCTTCCTCGGCGAATACCGCTACCGGCGCCTGGAAGAACTGCTCGCCGACATCGCCCTCGGCAACCGGATGCCGGCGCAGGTGGCGCAGTCGCTGGCGCGGCACGGCGTCGGATCGGGCGCGGAGGGCGGCCGCGACGCCGGCGATCCGTCGCGGGCCGGCGAGCGGATCCTGATCACCGGCAACGAGCGCGGCGTGATCACCTTCGCCAACTGCTGCATGCCGATTCCCGGCGACGAGATCATGGGCTATCACACCGCCGGCAAGGGCATCGTGGTGCACCGCATGGAGTGCCCGAACGTCGCCGACTACCGCAAGTCGCCCGAGCGCTGGGTCTCGATCGGCTGGGACCGCGAGGTCGCGGGCGACTACAACGTGGCGCTGCGGATCGAGGTGGAGAACCGCCCGGGCGTGCTCGCCCAGGTGGCGGCCGCGATCGCGCAGGCGGAGTCGAACATCGACGGCGTGGACTACCTCGAGCGCGACAGCAACATCGCCGCGATCCGGTTCTCGATCGAGGTCCGCAACCGCAAGCACCTGGCCGACGTGATCCGCCGGTGCCGGCGCCTGGGCGTGGTGCACGGGGTGCAGCGGCTTTAAAGGCCGGGATTCGGGATTGGGGAGATGCAGTGGCGCGGTCGCCGCTACAATCCATCGCTCGCAACCATCCTCGTTCCCAGGAGCACCGCCATGCCCCGTACTCCCGTCAGCACCGACCGCGCGCCCGCCGCCATCGGGCCGTATTCGCAGGCCGCGCGCGCCGGCGACACCGTGTTCCTGTCCGGGCAGATCGCGCTCGATCCCGACAGCGGCGAACTGGTCACCGGCGGCATCGAGGCGCAGGCGCGGCGCGCGTTCGCGAATCTCGAGGCGGTCTGCGCCGCCGCCGGCGGTTCGCTCGACGACGTGGTGCGGGTCGGGCTGTACCTCACCGATCTGGGGGAGTTTTCCGTCGTCAACGCGATCATGGGGGAAGTCTTCAGGGAACCGTATCCGGCGCGGTCCACCATCGAGGTATCGGCGCTGCCGCGCGGTGCGGCGTTCGAGGTCGATGCGGTGATGGTGCTGCGCTGAACCCGGGGCGCAGCGACGCGATCGCCATGCCGACCTCGTTGATCGGCACCCGCGGGGCTTGCCTTCGCCCGCGCTCGCGGCATGCTTGAACGATGCCGGCCAACCCTCCCGAATCCGCCGACGATCCCGCGCGCATGCCGATTTCATCGCTGGCCGGCGTCGGCGCGCGGACCGCGGAAAAGCTGGCCGCGCGCGGGCTGCTGACGCTGCAGGACCTGTGGCTGCAGCTGCCGCGGCAGTACGAGGACCGCACCCGGCTCGCGCCGATCCGCGGCCTGCAGCCCGGCGTGCCGGTCCAGGTGGAGGGCGTGGTGGAAGCGGTCGAGCGCGGCTTTCGCTACCGGCCGTCGCTGCGGGTCGCGCTCGGCGACGATTCGCGGGCGACGCTGGTGCTGCGGTTCTTCCATTTTCGCGCGGCGCAGGTCGCGCAGTTCCGGGTCGGCGCCCGGGTCCGCTGCTACGGCACGCCGCGCCCGGGCCAGCACGGCCTGGAGATGGTGCACCCGAGCTATCGCCTGCTGGACGACGAGGAGCAGCCGGGACTCGGCGAGCGCCTCGACCCGGTCTATCCGCAGGTCGAGGGCGTCGGCGCGGCGACCATGCGGCGCCTGATCCGGCAGGCGCTGGAAAGGCTGCCGGGCGACGACGCCCTGGAACTGCTGCCGCGGGCGATCCTGCGCGAGCGGCGCCTGCCTTCGCTGCGCACCGCCTTGCTGACCGCCCACCATCCGCCGCCCGACGCCGACGTCGCTGCGTTGCTGGCCGGGACGCATCCGGCGCAGCGGCGGCTGGTGCTGGAGGAACTGCTTGCCCACCACCTCAGCCTGCGGCGCCAGCGCATCGCGCTGCAGCGCCACGCCGCGCCGGCGTTCGCCGCCGCCGGGGCCCTGGCCGACCGCCTGTGCGCCGCGCTGCCGTTCGCGCTGACCGCGGCGCAGCGGCGCGTTTTCGACCAGCTCGCCCGCGACCTGCGCCAGCCGGTGCCGATGCTGCGGCTGGTGCAGGGCGACGTCGGCAGCGGCAAGACCGTCGTCGCCGCGCTGGCGGCGCTGCTGGCGGTCGAGTCCGGCGCGCAGGTGGCGCTGATGGCGCCGACCGAGCTGCTGGCCGAGCAGCACCTGGCGAGCTTCCGCGCCTGGCTGGAACCGCTCGGCGTGCGGGTCGGATGGCTGGCGGGCAAGGTGGCGGGCAAGGCGCGCGCGCAGGCGCTGGCCGCCATCGCGGACGGCACGCTGCAGGTCGTCGTCGGCACGCATGCGTTGATGCAGGAAGGCGTGGCGTTCCGCGATCTCGGGCTGGTGATCGTCGACGAGCAGCACCGGTTCGGCGTGCACCAACGCCTCGCGCTGCGCGACAAGGGCGCCGGAGGCGGACGCGTGCCGCATCAACTGGTGATGACCGCCACGCCGATCCCGCGCACGCTGGCGATGACCGCCTATGCCGATCTCGACGTCTCCGCGATCGACGAGCTGCCGCCGGGGAGGACGCCGGTGCGCACGGTGGTGCTGAGCGCGCAGCGGCGGCCGGAGCTGATCGAGCGCATTCGCGGCGCCTGCGCCGAAGGGCGCCAGGCGTACTGGGTCTGCACCCTGATCGAGGAGGACAACGCCAAGCCGGGCGAGGGCGCGGGCGGCAGCAGGGCGCGCGCCGAGATCGTGGCGCAAGCGGCGCAGGCCACGTTCGAGGCGCTCTGCGCGGCGCTGCCGGAACTGCGCATCGGCCTGGCGCACGGGCGGATGAAGGCCGCCGACAAGCAGCAGACGATGCGCCGTTTCAAGGGCGGCGACATCGATCTGCTGGTGGCGACCACGGTGATCGAAGTCGGCGTCGACGTGCCGAACGCGTCGTTGATGATCGTCGAGAACGCCGAGCGCCTCGGCCTGTCGCAGCTGCACCAGTTGCGTGGTCGGGTCGGGCGCGGCAGCGCCGAGTCCAGCTGCGTGCTGCTGTACCAGCCGCCGCTGTCGCAGACGGCGCGGCAGCGCCTGGCGACGATGCGCGAGACCAACGACGGCTTCGTGATCGCGGAGAAGGACCTCGAGTTGCGCGGCCCGGGCGAACTGCTCGGGACCCGGCAGACCGGGTTGGCCGCATTCCGCGTGGCCGATCTTGCGCGCGACGCCGATCTGCTGCCGGCGGTGCACGGCATCGGCGATCGCCTGCTGCTCGAGGCGCCCGCGGTCGCCGACCGCCTGATCGAGCGCTGGATCGGTGGCGCCGCGCGCTACGCGGTGGCGTGATCCGGGGCCGCCGGCCGGCGCCGCCGCGGCGGGGCGGCTTTGCACCTGCGCTCTTCGATGACGTCGGTCGCCGCAACCGCTTCTCCGGCGGGGCTGGCGCCCAGGCGTTCGAGCAGCGCATCGAGCTTGGCGGCGAAGCCCAGGACCGCCGCGTAGCCCGCATCGCCATCGTTGGCGCGCAGTGCCGCCAGCAATGCCCGGCCGTCGTCGATCAGCGGCGATCGACCCAGGGCGGCGAGGCCGCCGAGCATGCGATGCAGCCGATCCGCGGCAGCGGCGCGCTCGTCCAGCCGCAGGCAGCGCCGGAGTTCGGCGAGATCGGCGCGGGTCACGTCCACCAGCAGCGCGACCGCAGCCGCGGCCGCTCGCCGGGTGCCGAAGAGATCGAGCATCAAGCGCGGATCCGGATACCTGGCCATCGCGACGGTCCGGTGTAGGCACGCGCCGGCGGACATCCCGCTCGACCGGTGCCAACGATCACGAGCCGGCTCGCGCGGCGACCCGGTGCGGCTCCGGTGGGTGGTGACGGGCTGAAGGACATGGCTCCGGAGGCCGATCGCGTTGCGATCGCGGCGGAGCGCCGGCGGTGGCTGCCAAGGTGAATCATTCGGTCGTCCCTGTACCGGCCACGGTTCCGATCTGTGGCGCATATCCGGTGTATGCAGTTTCTCCGCGCGGCTCCGCGATGGCCATCACAGTTCGCATCGGTATCCGGACGCGCGGCAGCGCGCGAGTGACGAGCGGTGGCGCCTAGGACGGCCCCGATCGAAAAGACAATGCCCGGACGCGCTTGCGATTTCGGCCAGGCGCCGCCCAGCGGGTCGAAGGACACCGCGGCAGAGATTCAGCATCGCGTGCATCGAAACGATGCCGCTGTGATTGCCGTCACCGACAGTGCCTTGCCGCGGCACGTGCATGTCGCGTATTAGTCTACTGGCGCAGTCACGGGGAGGCTGTGCGTGACGGGGGGAGCATGCTTAAAGCGTTGAGGGTCTGCCTCGCCGACGATCATCCCGTCGTGCTCGCAGGCGTGCGGGCGCAACTGGAGAGATCCGCGATCGAAGTGGAGATCGTCGCCGAAGCCAGGGATGGTCGGGCCTTGCTGGCGTTGCTGGCGCACGGCCCGGGTTGCGACGTCGTGATCACCGATTTCTCGATGCCGGCGAGCAACCAGCGGGGGTGCGATGGCATCCCGCTGTTGCAGGCGCTGCGGCGGCAGTGGCCGTCGCTGCGCATCATCGTGCTGACCATGATCGAGAATCCCGCGCTGTTGCAGGCGATGCTCGACGCCGGCATCCATGGATTGGTGGACAAGGTGTCGCCGATCGAGGAGTTGCAGCGGGCGGTGCAGAGCGTGGTCGGCGGGCGTCGATACATCAGCCAGGAGCTGCGCAATCGCCTGCACGCCGACGCGCAGGTGGAGGGGGCGGTAAGGCTGTCGCCGCACGAAGCGGAGGTGGTGCGGCTGTTCGTGCACGGACTGACGGTGACCGCGATCGCCGAGCGGCTGTCGCGCAGCGTCAAGACCATCAGCCGGCAGAAGAACGACGCGATGCGCAAGCTCGGCGTGGACAATCACAGCCAGCTCTACGCGTATGCGCGCGAACATGGTCTGGCGCCCTGAATCGAGGAACGAGTGAAGAGGAACGAGGAAAGAGTGGAGAAGGACCGCCGCAGCCCGCGACGGGTCAACCGGAATACTCGTTCCTCGCTCCTGAGCCATAATGGCGCATGGATGACCGCACCCCCCTGCTCATCGATACCGATCCCGGCGTCGACGACGCCCTCGCGCTGTTGACCGCCTTCAATGATCCGGCGCACCGGGTGGTCGGCCTGACCGTGGCCGCCGGCAACGTCGGTCTCCAGCACACCGTGGCCAACGCGCTCAAGCTGGCGGAAGTCTGCGATGTCGACGTCCCTGTGTACGCGGGCACGGCGGCGCCGTTGCTGCACCCGGCACGCGACGCGGCCTACGTGCACGGCCGCGACGGCTTCGGCGACATCGGCTACGCGCCGTCCCGGCGGCGGGCCGAGTCCGAACACGCCGCGCTGGCGATCCTGCGCCTGTCGCACGCCCACGCCGGCCGCCTGCTGCTGGTGGCGCTGGGGCCGCTGACCAACCTGGCGCTGGCCCTGAAGCTCGACCCGAGCCTGCCGCAGCGCGTCGACCGCCTGGTGGTGATGGGCGGGGCGGTCACCGCGCACGGCAACATCACCCCGGCCGCGGAATTCAACATCGCCTTCGATCCCGAGGCGGCGCGGATCGTCTTCGAAGGCTTCCCGCGTTTCGACCTGGCCGACTGGGAGGCGGTGATCGCGCACGGGTTCCCGCACGTCGAGGCCGAGCGCTGGCTGCAGGCGGAGTCGCCGCGGGCGCGCTTCTACGAGGCGATTTCCCGGCAGACCCGGCTGTGGTCGGCCGACCGCCGCGGCGACCTGTGGCATTCCGCCGACGCGCTGGCGATGGCGTGGGCGCTCGAGCCGGACGGCGCCATGGAGACCGTGGAGCGCCCGGTGGTCGTGGAGTTGGAGGGTCGCCATACCCGCGGCGCCACCGTGGTCGATTGGCTGCGGCAGGAGGGCGCCCCGGACAATGCCCGGATCCTGATGCGCTACGACCAGGCGCGATTCCAGGGCCTGATCCGGGCCGCGCTGGCAGCGGGCTGAGCGCGCCGGGACGGCCCATTGCAGGGGGTCGAGGCGGCGGCTATAATGATCGGCTTCCCGCAATTTCCGGTGCCGCCATGAAGGCCGAGATCCACCCCGACTACCGCGAAGTCGTGTTCCAAGACGTGACTTCCGATTTCAGGTTCCTCACTCGTTCCACCCTCGCCAGCTCCGCCAAGGAGACGGTGAAGTGGGAGGACGGCAACGAGTACCCGCTGATCAAGATCGAAGTCTCGTCGGCCTCGCACCCGTTCTACACCGGCCAGAACAAGATCATGGACACCAGCGGCCGCGTCGACAAGTTCCGCAAGCGCTACGCGAAGTAGGCGCGCACCGCAGGGGCGCGACCATCACCATCGTCGCTGGGCACTTCCGTCGCGCCCCTGCGGTGCGCTCCTACGCGTGATATCTGAACGGCCGCCTTCGGGCGGCCGTCGTCGTTGGCGGGCGTGGTGACGGCCAGGGCGCGAGCCGCCTTGTGCGATAATCCGGTCTCCCGCGGCCGCGCCGCGGCTTCTCCCACGATTCACCCGCATCGTCGTGGCCCAGCGCCGTGGACGATGCCGATCCTGAAAGGAGTGTGCTGTGTCGGATCTTGACCAGGTCACGCTGGGCGCCGGCGACACGTCGGTCACGCTGCCGGTGCTCACCGGAACGCTCGGCAACCCCTGCATCGATATCGCCAGGCTGCCGAAAGAAACCGGCTGCTTCACCTACGACTCCGGTTTCACCGCCACGGCGTCGTGCAAGTCCGCGATCACCTATATCGACGGCGACGCCGGCGTGCTGCTGTACCGCGGCTATCCGATCGACCAGCTGGCCGAGAAGTCCAGCTTCCTCGAGGTCGCCTACCTGCTGATCAACGGCGAACTGCCGGACGCGAAGCAGTTCGAGGCCTTCAACCACGAAGTCACGCATCACACGATGATGCACGAGGCCCTGAAGAGCTTCCTCAACGGCTTCCGCCACGACGCGCATCCGATGGCGATGCTGTGCGGCTCGGTCGCCTCCCTGTCGGCGTTCTATCACGACACCCTGGACCTCAACGATCCCGAACAGCGGCGCATGGCCGCGGTCCGCCTGATCGCCAAGGTGCCGACGATCGCGGCGGCCGCCTACCGCTATTCGATCGGTTGGCCGATCCGCTATCCGCGCAACAATCTCGACTACGTCTCGCGCTTCCTGCACCTGATGTTCGAGGTGCCTAGCGAACCGCTGGAGATGAACCCGGTGGTGGCCAAGGCGCTGGATCTGTTGTTCATCCTGCATGCCGACCATGAGCAGAACGCCTCGACCTCGACCGTGCGCCTGGTCGGCTCCACCGGCGCCAATCCTTATGCCTGCGTCTCCGCCGGGATCGCCGCGCTGTGGGGGCCGGCGCACGGCGGCGCCAACGAGGCGGTGCTGAAGATGCTCGAGGAGATCGGCACGCCGGACAAGGTGGAAAGCGCGGTCGCCAGGGCCAAGGACAAGGAGTCCGGCTTCCGCCTGATGGGCTTCGGCCACCGCGTGTACAAGAACTTCGACCCGCGCGCCAAGATCATCCGCGAGATGACCCACAAGGTGCTGGGCGAGCTCGGCGTCAACGATCCGCTGCTCGAGGTGGCGTTGAAGCTGGAGGAGGCGGCGCTCAAGGACGACTATTTCGTGCAGCGCAAGCTGTATCCGAACGTCGACTTCTACAGCGGCCTCATCTACAAGGCATTGAAGATCCCGACCGAGATGTTCACGGTGATGTTCGCGATCGCGCGGACCGCCGGCTGGGTGGCGCACTGGCTGGAGCAGCAGACCGATCCGGAAGCCAAGATCGGCCGTCCGCGGCAGATCTACACCGGCGCCGATACCCGGGACTACGTGGCGGTCGATCGCCGCTAGCTGGACGACCCGGCCGCCGTGCGATGGTCCGGACCGCGAACAACGCCCCGCCTCGCGCGGGGCGTTTTCGCTGGTGCGGTCAGTCGCGTCCCTGGTGGCCGGCGATCTCCTCTTCCGTCAGCAGTTGCCGCAGCTGCGCCGCGGATGCGCGGGCCATCGGCTTCTCGTCGATGCTGGACAGCGGCGCCTGCCGCAGCGCGAGCCGCGGCAGCACGGTGAGGTCGAAGGTCAGGCCTTCGGCGCTGAACAGCCACACCGGGAAGTCGTCGCTACGGACGCGGTCGAGCCGCAGCCGCCGGCTGCGCGCATCGGCCGGCACGTCGTGCTCCTCGAGAAAGCGCGGCACGGCATCGGGATCGTCGCTGTAGAGCTGCAGCGCCACCGGCGAGTTGGCATCGGCGGTGCCGTCGAGCACCGGGCCGACCAGGCGCGCGTCGAACGGCGCGAAGAACTCGAGCGCGCGCAGCGCGGCTTCGCGCCGGGTGTGCAGTGCATCGGCCTGGGCCTCGCCGAGGAACAGCCGCTGGTACTCGCGCAGCGCGTCCTCGATCTCGCGGTTGCGCGGCAGCGAGGCGTCGTCGTGGATGCCGAGCCGGTCGGCGGCCTTGAGCTTGGCCTGGTGGAAGTCGCGGATGCCGCCTTCGACCATCATCCTCGCCGCCTCGTGGGCGAGCCGGCGGCGGCGTTCGCGGGTGCGGGTTTCGGCATGCTGGCGGGCGCGGTGCATGGCAATTCCCGGTCGAGGCCTGTGCGGACTGTAGCGCAGGGGCCGGGAACGGTCATCCGGACCGGTGAATGGCGCTGGGAGCCGGCGACCGAAAGCGCTTTTGCGAATCCCGACTCCCGAATCCCCAATCCCGGCCCTCAAAAGATATCGAACGCTTCCTCGCTCGGGATCGAGTCGTCGTAGCCGTCGTCCATCTCGCTGGCCATGCGCTCCAGGTCCTCGACCTTGACGTACTCGGTGATGCCGCCCGAGCCGCCCGGCAGCAGCCGGCCGCTGGCGCTCACCGAGACCTCGACCAGGCCCTCGGGCGGATCGTGCGGCATCATTGGCTGGCCGTCGAGCGCCACCCGCATGTAGTCGATCCAGATCGGCAGCGCGGCGCGGCCGCCGTACTCGCGATAGCCGAGCGAGCGGTTGTCGTCGCGGCCGACCCAGACCGTGGTCGCGAGGTTGCCGCCGAAGCCGGAGAACCAGGCGTCGCGGTGGTCGTTGGTCGAGCCGGTCTTGCCGCCCACGTCCTCGCGCTCGAGCACGCGCGCGGCGGCGCCGGTGCCGCGGCGGACCACGTCGCGCATCATCGACACCAGCTGCCAGGCGACGCGTTCGTCGATCGCGCGCGGGGCCTGCTCCAGCTCCAGATCGATCACGATCTGGTCGGGGTCGTCCTCGGGCCGGTCCCGCTCCGGTTCCGGCGCGGGTGCGGCCGGCGCGGCCGGGCCCAGGTCGAAGCCGTCGACGATGTGCGATCGCGACGCCTGCCGCCCAGGGGTGCCGTCCGTGCCGCAGCCGCGACAGGCGACGGCCGGGGTCTCCTTGAAGATCACCTCGCCGTCGCGGTCGCGGACCTCGTCGATGAACCACGGCGTGACGCGGAAGCCGCCGTTGGCGAAGACGGCGTAGCCGCGGGCGATGTCCAGCGGCGTCAGCGATGGCGTGCCGAGCGAGATCGACAGGTTCGGCGGCAACTCGGCCTCGTCGAAGCCGAAGTGGCTGATGTAGCGGCGGGCATAGTCCACGCCGATCGCGTCGAGCAGGCGCACCGACACCAGGTTGCGCGAGCGCACCAGCGCCTCGCGCAGCCGCATCGGGCCGGCGAACCTGCCGTCGTCGTTCTGCGGGCGCCAGTCCTGGCCGCGGCGCATGCGGAACACCACCGGCGCGTCGAGCACGATCGAGGCCGGGTTGAAGCCGCGCTCGAACGCGGCGGCATAGATGAACGGCTTGAAGCTGGAACCGGGCTGGCGCCGCGCCTGGACGGCACGGTTGAACTTCTGTCCGGCAAAGCTGAAGCCGCCGACGAGGGCGCGCAGGGCGCCGGTGTCGTACTCCAGCGATACCAGTGCGGACTGCGCGCGCGGCAGCTGCTCGAGCCGGTAGCTGACCGCCGGTTCGGCCGCGTCGGCGCCGCCGTCTTCGGAGGCGGCGCGGGTCTCGACGACGCGGCGAACGCGGATCAGGTCGCCGCGCTCGGCCAGCGCCGAGGGCGCGCGGTTGGTCCAGCGGCTGGCCGCGGCGTCCAGCGTGATCGTGCTGCCGTCGCCCAGCACGGCGTCGACGGTGCCGCCGCCGCTGCGCAGCACGATCGCCGGCAGCATGCCGGACTGCGCCGGGATTCCGCGCAGGCGGGTCGCGGCGGTGGCGGCGTCCTCGTCGGCGGCCAGCTCGAACGTCTGCTCGGCCCCGTTCCAGCCATGGCGACGGTCGTAGACGAGGAGCCCGTCGCGCACCGCCTGGTCGGCGGCGGCCTGGAAGGTCGGGTCGATGGTGGTGACGACGTGATAGCCCTTGGTCAGCACGTCGCCGCCGTAGCGGGCGATCATCTCCTGCCGCACCATCTCCGCCACGAACGGCGCGTAGACCTCGACCGGACGCTCGTGCGGCTTGGCGTGCATGTCCGCCGCCTGGCCGGCGCGCTCCTGGGCGGTGTCGATGAAGCCGAGCTCGCGCATCCGCTGCAGCACGTAGTCGCGGCGGATGCGCGCGCGCTCGGGATTGGTGACCGGGTTGCCGCTGGAGGGGAACTTGGGGATCGACGCCAGGGTGGCGACCTCGTCCAGGTCCAGCTGGTCGAGCGACTTGCCGTAGTAGAACTCCGCCGCCGCGGCTATGCCGTAGGCCCTGTTGCCGAAGAAGCTCCGGTTCAGGTACAGCTCGAAGATCTCGTCCTTGGTCAGCTCCCGCTCCATCTTCATCGCCAGCAGCATCTCGGCCAGCTTGCGGGTGTAGCTGTACTCGGAGCTGAGGAAGAACTGGCGCGCCACCTGCTGGGTGATGGTGGAGCCGCCCGGCACGCGGCGGTCGTCGGTGGTGGCCAGCAGCCAGATCGCCCGGGCCACGCCGCGGTAGTCGACGCCGTGGTGCTCGTAGAAGCGGTTGTCCTCGATGGCGATGAAGGCCTGCTTCACCGCCTCCGGGACCTCCTCGATCTGGACGGGGTAGCGCCGGATCTCGCCGAACAGGGCCATCAGGCGCCCGTCGCGGGCATAGACGTACATCGGCTCCTGCAGTTCGACGGTGCGCAGGCTCTGCACGTCCGGCAGGCGCGCCGAGACCACGAAATAGAGGGTGCCGGCGGCCAGCGCTCCCAGCAGGCCCAGACCCAGGACCACGATCAGGAGCCAGCGCAACAGGCGTCGGAATGGGGGCATGGGTGGGGGTTCCGGCTGGAGTGCGTCACAATTGTCGTGGTCGCGGAGTATAGAGGAGAGCGGCCCTTGGCCCGGGCGCCGGCGATCCGGCGTTCAGTCGGAGGGGCGAACAGCGCACTGCCGCACGGTTCCGGCATGTCGGCGGTTGCCAAGGGGTGAAAAGTCCGTTATTTAATGCGCCGGGGCACGTTGCGCGTCTAAGCGCCCGTGACAAAGGGGAAAATCGTGGGGCTAATCACAAAAAGCCAGTCGCCGCTCGTAGGCGTCGACATCAGTTCGACAGCGGTCAAGCTTCTGCAGCTGTCGCGCTCGGGCGAGCGCTACCGGGTCGAGCACTACGCCGTCGAGCCGCTGCCGCCCAACGCGGTGGTCGAGAAGAACATCGTCGAGGTCGAGGCAGTCGGCGAGGCCATCCGCCGCGCGATGTCGCGCTCGGGCAGCAAGGCCAAGCATGCCGCCGCCGCGGTCGCCGGTTCGGCGGTCATCACCAAGGTGATCCCGATGCCGGCCGACCTGGACGAGGAGGAGATGGAGTCCGCGGTCGAGCTGGAGGCGGTGAACTACATCCCGTACCCGATCGAGGAAGTGAATCTCGACTTCGAGGTGCTCGGCCCGATGCCGGGCAACACCGAGATGGCACAGGTGCTGCTGGCCGCGTCGCGCTCGGAGAACGTGGAGATGCGGGCTTCCGCCCTGGAACTCGGCGGCCTGTCCGCGCGGATCATGGACGTCGAGGCCTTCGCCATCGAGAACGCCTATGCGCTGCTGGCCGGCACGCTGAACACCCCGCACGACGGCATCGTCGCGCTGGTCGACGTCGGCGCCACCATGACCACCCTCAACATCCTGCGCAACGGCCGCAGCATCTACAGCCGCGAACAGGTCTTCGGCGGCAAGCAGCTGACCGACGAGGTCATGCGCC
Source organism: Luteimonas sp. R10 (assembly GCF_045689605.1). Classification (GTDB taxonomy): domain Bacteria; phylum Pseudomonadota; class Gammaproteobacteria; order Xanthomonadales; family Xanthomonadaceae; genus Luteimonas. The sequence continues at coordinate 4,006,301 of NZ_CP141262.1, read as the reverse complement.
GCTACGGCCTCAGCTACGAGGAGGCGGGCCTGGCCAAGCGCCAGGGGGGCCTGCCCGACAGCTACGAGATCGAGGTGCTCGAGCCCTTCAAGGAAGCCCTGGTGCAGCAGATCAGCCGCCTGCTGCAGTTCTTCTACGCCGGCAGCGAGTTCAACCGCGTCGACCAGATCGTCCTCGCCGGCGGCTGCGCTTCGATCCCGGGCGTTTCCGAGATGGTGGAGGAGCAACTGGGCGTCCAGACCGTGGTCGCCAATCCGCTGGCGCAGATGACCCTCGGTTCGCGGGTGCAGGCGCACGCGCTGGCGCAGGACGCGCCGGCCCTGATGATCGCCTGCGGGCTCGCACTGAGGAGCTTCGACTGATGGCGAAGATCAACCTGCTGCCGTGGCGCGCCGAGCGCCGCAAGCAGCGACAGAAGGAATTCGGCGTCATGCTCGCCCTCGCCGCAGTGGTTGGCGTGGCGGCGTGGTTCCTGGTGAACGCGTACTACAACGGCCAGATCGAGGGCCAGCAGGAGCGCAACGCCTACCTCGACCAGCAGATCGCCCAGGTCGACGAGAAGATCAAGGAGATCGACGAACTCGACCGCCAGCGTGCCCGGCTGCTGGCGCGCAAGGAGGTGATCGAGGAGCTGCAGGCCAGCCGCTCGCAGATGGTGCACCTGTTCGATTCGCTGGTCCGCACGATTCCCGACGGCGTGATGCTGACCACGCTCAAGCAGGAGGGCCAGAAGCTGACGCTGGAAGGCCGGGCGCAGTCGAATGCACGGGTCAGCACCTACATGCGCAATCTGGAGGGCTCCGGCTGGATGACCCGTCCCGACCTGTCGATCATCGAGGCCAAGGCGGCGGACGGCGCCGCGTTCAACCCCGGCCTTCCCTACCAGTTCCGTCTTTCGGTGACCCTGGCCAGCCCCAACGCGGTGGCCGAGGGCGAGGACGGCGCCGGTGACGGCGTGGACGGCGAGACCGGTGAAGCCGCCGAGACCACCGCAGCCGCAGAAGGAGCCGCCTCGTGAGCCAGAAACGCAAGGTGTCGCTGCGCGAGCTCGACTTCAACAACGCCGGCGCGTGGCCACGCGAGTACAAGATCGGCTTCTGCGTGCTGCTCGGCCTGCTGATCTTCGGCCTGCTGTGGTGGCTGTTCGTGCGCGACAAGCTCAGCCAGCTCGAAGGGCTCGAGCGGCAGGAAACGGAGAAGCGCGCCGAGTTCGAGACCAAGCAGGGCCGCGCCGCCAATCTCGAGCCGCTCAAGCAGCAGCTGGCGCAGATGGAGCAGCAGCTGCAGCAGATGCTGCGGCAGCTGCCCAGCCGCACCGAGATGCCCGACCTGATCGTCGACATCTCGCAGACCGCGATCGCCACCGGCATCCAGAACGAGCTGTTCCAGCCCGGCCCGGAGACGCCCAAGGAGTTCTACGCCGAAAAGCCCATCGCGCTGCGTATGCAGGGCTCCTACCACCAGTTCGGCGCGTTCGTCAGCGGCGTGGCCTCGCTGCCGCGCGTGGTGATCATGACCATGCACGACATCTCGCTGCAGCCGCGCGGCGGCGGCGGGATCCGCCCGGGCGCCAACTTGGAACTGGCGGGCACGGTGAAGACCTACCGCTACCTCGACGAAGAGGAAACGGCCGAGCAGGAAGCGGCCAGCGCCGGGGGGGGGAACTGACATGCGCATGAGTCGGAATGCAATGCGCGGCACGGTCGCGCTGGCGGTCGCGCTGGCGCTCGCCGGTTGCGGCCGCGGCATCACCAGCAGCCCCGGTGACGCGCCGAATCTCGAGGAGTGGGTGGCCGACGTGCGTGCGCAACCGGCGCCGCCGCTCGATCCGTTGCCGGTGATGCAGCAGTTCGAGACCTTCGAATACGCGGCGCAGGGATTGCGCGATCCCTTCAGCGACGCCTTCACCTCGGACGCGGGCGGCAGCGGGCCGCGCCCCGACTCCGACCGGCGCAAGCAGCCGCTGGAGGAATTCCCGCTCGACAGCCTGGACATGGTCGGCACCATCGGCCAGGGTGGTGGCCTGGTCGGTTTGGTCATGGCGCCCGACAAGGTGACACACCGCGTCCGCGTGGGCGACTATCTGGGCCAGAGCGACGGCCGCATCACTTCGATCGCCGAGGATCGCATCGAACTCGTTGAACTTGTGCCGGATGGCGCGGGCGGCTGGCTGGAACGTCCGGCGTCGGTTGCGCTCGAAAACAATTGATTAGGGGAAGGATGATGATCGTTAGCAACGCGCAAGGCCCGCAATCGACGCGACGCGTCCTGCCGATCCGCACCGCCGCGCTCGGACTGGTGGCGGGCCTGCTGGCCGCCACCGCCGGCGTGCACGCCGCGCAGCCCGCCGCCATCGCGCCGTATGTCGCGATGGCCCAGGCGGCGCCGATCACGGCCACCGATCCCGCCAAGCAGGTTCCCGGCGCGGTCGCGGTCGACAAGATCGACTTCAAGCGCGGCGAGGGCGGCTCCGGCAAGCTGATCCTGAGCTTCGACGGCGAGGGCGCGGCGCCCGACATGAGCACCCAGGGCAGCAGCGTGGTGGTCGACGTCGGCAACGCCAACCTGCCGGCGTCGCTGCAGAAGCCGCTCAACGTCACCGACTTCGCCACCCCGGTGCAGCGCATCGACGCGATGCAGAACGGCGCCGGCACCCGGATCGTGCTCAGCGCACAGGGTGCGTTCGAGCCCATGGCCTACCAGAGCGGACGCGAGTACATCGTCGAGCTGGTGCCGCGGGCGGCGCAGGCACAGCGCGCGGTCGGCGCGGCCAACACCGCGGTCGCGGCCAGCCAGGCCTCGGCCACGGCCCCGGGCGAGCGCGCCTACAGCGGCCGGCCGGTGACGTTCAACTTCCAGGACGTGCCGGTGCGCACGGTGCTGCAGCTGATCGCCGAGGAGTCGAATCTCAACATCGTCGCCTCCGACACGGTGCAGGGCAACGTCACCCTGCGCCTGATCAACGTGCCCTGGGACCAGGCGCTGGACATCGTGCTGCAGGCCAAGTCGCTGGACAAGCGCAGCAGCGGCAACGTCGTCTGGGTGGCGCCGCAATCGGAGATCGCCAAGTTCGAACAGGACAAGGCGGATGCGCGCCTGGCGATCGAGGAACGCGCGGAGATGGTCACCGAGTACATCCCGATCAGCTACGGCAACGCCGAGGACATCGCGGCGTTGCTGACAGACGAGAGCAAGACCAGCTCGGGCGGCGGCGGCGGCGGTTCCAGCAACAACCGCGGCTTCCTGTCCTCGCGCGGCAGCCTGAGCTTCGACCGCCGCACCAACACCCTGCTGGCGATCGACATCCCGCAGCGGGTGGCCGAGATCAAGCGGCTGGTGACGATGCTGGACAAGCCGGTCGACCAGGTAGTCATCGAGGCGCGGATCGTGATCGCGAACGAGTCGTTCGCGCGGGATCTGGGCGCGCGGTTCGGCGTGCAGGCTGTTAAGGACCGGTTCGTCTCATCCGGCTCGTTGGACTCGAACGCCAACTTCATCAATGACGTCATCGAGAGCGCGACCGATCCTGACGTCGTGCCGGAATGGGATAGCAACCGGTTCAATACCAATTTCGGCCTCGGAGACCTGAATCCCGGTTCCATCGCGTTTACCATCCTCGGTAACAGCATCAACTGGGAGCTCGAGCTCCAGGCCTTGCAGCGTGAGCAGCGCGGCGAGGTGATCTCCAACCCGCGCATCGTCACCAGCAACCAGAAGGAGGCGGTGATCAAGCAGGGTCGCGAAGTCGGCTATCTCACCGTCACCGGCGGTCAGAGCAACAACGTGCCGACGGTGCAGTTCAAGGAGGCCCTGCTCGAGATGACGGTTACCCCGACCATCACCGCAGACGGCCGCGTGTTCTTGAACATGCTGGTCAAGAAGGACGAGATCGAGGACTTCACGCGCATCGAGGGCTTCGGCCAAGTACCGAATCTGGCTCGTCGCGAAATCACTACAGCGGTACTGGTCGACGATGGCCAGACCGTGGTGATCGGCGGCGTGTACGAATTTCAGGATCGGCAGGCGCTATCCAAGGTGCCTTTCCTGGGCGACATCCCGATCCTGGGCAACCTGTTCAAGACCCGCAGCAAGAGCAACAGCAAGGCCGAGCTGCTGATCTTCGTCACTCCGAAGGTGTTGCGGGTGGCGCAGCGCGCCGGTTGAGCGGACTCAGCGGGAATGACATGACGACGGGGCCTTCGGGCCCCGTCGTTTTGGCGGCGCAGCGCGGCGGCCGCGGTCGTGAACCTCCACGGCCGGTTTCGGTCAAACTGCGCCTGACGCGCACCGCGTCGCCGTTCACGGAGTCGTCGTTCACAACCCCATGGATATTCCCGACCGCAACGACGAGGCGTCGCGCCTGCACGACGCCTTCCGCGCCCTGCGCGACGACCTGTCCGCCGAGATCGTCGGCCAGCAGGCGCTGATCGAGCGGCTGCTGATCGCGCTGCTGGCAGATGGCCACCTGCTGGTCGAAGGCGCTCCCGGGCTGGCCAAGACCAGCGCGATCCGGGCGCTGGCGGCGCGCCTGGAGGCCGATTTCGCCCGCGTCCAGTTCACGCCCGACCTGCTGCCGGCGGACCTGACCGGCACCGAGGTCTGGCGCCCGCAGGACGGCCGCTTCGAGTTCCAGGCGGGGCCGATCTTCCATCCGCTGCTGCTGGCCGACGAGATCAACCGCGCGCCGGCGAAGGTGCAGTCGGCGCTGCTCGAGGCGATGGGCGAGCGCCAGGTGACGGTGGGGCGGCACACGTATCCGCTGCCGCCGCTGTTCCTGGTGATGGCGACGCAGAACCCGATCGAGCAGGAAGGCACGTTCCCGCTGCCCGAGGCGCAGCTCGACCGCTTCCTGATGTACGTGCGGATCGGCTATCCCGACGTGTCCGCCGAAACCGAGATCCTGCGGCTGGCGCGCGAGCGCGCCCGGGCCACCTTGCAGGCGGCCGATGCGGTTCCGAGGCAGTTGCCGCTCGACGACGTCTTCGCCGCGCGCGCGGCGGTGCTCGAGCTGCACCTGGCGCCGCAGCTGGAGCGCTACCTGGTCGAGCTGGTGCTGGCCTCGCGCGACGCCGCGCGCTACGACGCGGCGCTGGCGCGGCGGATCGCCTGGGGCGCCAGCCCGCGCGGGTCCATCGCCCTGGAGCGCTGTGCCCGGGCGCGCGCCTGGCTGGCCGGCCGCGACTACGTCACTCCCGAGGACGTGCGCGAGGTCGCGCCCGACGTGCTGCGCCACCGCGTGCTGCCCAGCTACGAGGCGACGGCGGAAGGCTGGGACGGCGAGCGGCTGGTGGCGGAGCTGCTGGAGAAGGTGCCGGTGCCGTGAAGGCGGTGATTCGGGATTGGTGATTCGTGATTCGCAAGAGCGTAAGACGGAAAAGGGTCCACAGATGAAGATCGCGTTTGCCAGGACGGGAAGAACGGAGATCGCCGCTTCTCGCGAGGCCGAGGCTTTTCCGAATCACGAATCACCAATCAAGAATCACGACTTCAACAACGGCATCCGGCCGACGCTCGCCGAACTGGTCGCGCTGCGGGCGTTGGCGGCCGCGCGGCGCGTGCCGCGGCGCGGCCGCCACGGCGCCAGCGGCCCGGCGCCGTCGGCGCTGCGCGGGCGCGGCATGGAGTACGCCGAATCGCGCGAGTACGCACCGGGCGACGATGCGCGGCATATCGACTGGCGGTTGACCGCGCGCAGCGGCCGCCCGCATACCAAGCTCTACCAGGCCGAGCGCGAGCGCCTGACCCTGATCGTCGCCGACACCGCGCCGGCGCTGTACTTCGGCACCCGCGTGCGCTTCAAGTCGGTGCAGGCGGCGCGCGCCGGCGCGATCGGCGCCTGGGCCGCGGTGCGCGACGGCGACCGGATCGCCGCGCTCCGGGGCAGCGCCGCCGAGGCGCCGGTGCCGCCGGCGGCCGGTCCGCGCGGCGCCCTGCGCGTGCTGGACGCGCTGGTGCGCTGGTATGCGCAGCCGCCCGGCGACGATGCCGGGCTCGATGTCGCGCTGGACCATGCCGGCAGGCTGCTGCGCCCCGGCTCGCGGCTGCTGATATTGGCCGATCCGGCCAGCATCGCCGCCGTCCCGGCCCGCCGCTGGCCGGCACTGGCGATGCACGGCGAGGTGGTCGTGTTGCTGCTGACCGACCCGCTCGAACGCGATCCGCCCCGGGCGGCGTTGCCGTTCCGCAGCGGGCAGCAGCGGATCGAACTCGATCTCGGCGTCGCCGCGCAGCGGCAGCGCTGGCGCAACGCTTTCGACGCGCCGCTGCGCACCGCCTTGGCGACCCTGCCCACGCGCGGCGTGCGCGTACAGGCGCTTTCGGGCGACGCGGCCAGCGATGCCTGGCTGCCGCTGTTCTCGACGCGGGGGGCGGCGTGAGCGCGCTGGTGTTGCGCGACATCCACGAACCGCCGGCGCCGTCCTGGTGGCCGCCCGCACCGGGCTGGTGGCTGCTGGCGGCATTGCTGCTGGCCGTCGTGGCGGCGCTGCTGTGGGCATACCGGCGCCGGCACCGGCGCCGGCAGGACATGGAACGCCTGTTCGACGCCACGGTCGACGGCGCGGCCACGCCGGCCGCCGCCGTCGCCGCGATCTCGGAATTGCTGCGCCGTGCCGCGCGGCGGCGCGAGCCGGACGCGGATGGCCTGCACGGAGAGGCGTGGCTGCGCTTCCTCGACCGCGACGCGAAGCAGGCGGCGTTCGCTGGCGAGGAAGGCCGCCTGCTGCTCGAAGGCGGCTATAGCCGCGACGTCGATGCCACGCAACTGGCACGCCTGCGCACGGTCGCGCGGGCGCGGTTTCTCGAGTGGACCACGGGCCGGCCGTGAGCGGCGACTGGTCCTGGTTGCCCTTCGGGCTCGACGGCTTCGCCTGGCCGTGGCTGTTGCTGGCGCTGCCGCTGCCGTGGTTGCTGCGCGCCCTGCTGCCGGCGGCGCGCAGTGGCGGTGCCGCGCTGCGGGTGCCGTACGGCGAACGCCTGGGCGCGATCGCCGAGGGCCGCGGGCCGGCGTGCGCCGCCGGCGGCCCGGCCCTGTGGCTCGGCGCGCTGGCCTGGGCGCTGCTGTGCGTGGCCGCGGCCCGGCCGCAACAGCTCGGCGAGGCGGTGCAGCCGCCGCAGGCGGGGCGCGACCTGATGCTGGCCGTGGACCTGTCCGGCAGCATGGCCGAGGAGGACATGCTGCTCGGCGACCGCATCGTCGACCGCCTCACCGCCGCCAAGGCGGTCATCGCCGATTTCCTCGACCGGCGCGCCGGCGATCGCGTCGGCCTGCTGGTGTTCGGCCGCCGCGCCTACGCGGTGGCGCCGCTCACGCTCGACCGCGACTCGGTGCGCGAACAGCTGCTCGATAGCGTGATCGGCCTGGCCGGGCGCGAGACCGCGATCGGCGATGCGATCGGCCTGGCGGTCAAGCGCCTGCGCGCGGAAACCGACGGCGCCGAGGCCGGCGAGCGCGTGCTGGTCCTGCTCACCGACGGCGTCAACACCGCGGGCCTGCTGGAGCCGGTCAAGGCCGCGGAACTCGCGCGCGACGCCCGGGTGCGCATCCACACCATCGCCTTCGGCGGCGATGGCGGCGAGCTGTCGATGTTCGGCTTCCGCGTGCGCGGATCCGGCGGCGGCGAGGAGATGGACGAGGCGACGCTGCAGCGCGTCTCGGCGATGACCGGCGGACGCATGTTCCGCGCCCGCGACACCGCGGAGCTCGCCGGCATCTATGCCGAGATCGACCGCCTGGAGCCGGTGGAGCGCCCGGCGCAATCGGTCCGCCCGCGCGTCGAACGATACTACTGGCCACTGGGGCTGGCGTTGTTGCTGGGGCTGGACGCGCTGTTGCTGCCGCGGCTGCGGCGCTGGCGTCGGCGCCGGTCCGGAGCGGCAGGAGCGCGGGCATGAGCAGTCTGTTCGGCGCGTTGGAATTCCTCCGTCCGCATTGGCTGTGGGCGCTGGCGGCGCTGCCGGTCCTCGCCTGGTGGTGGCGGGCGCAGCGGCAGGCGCGAAGCGCCTGGCGCGACAACGTCGACCCGCATCTGCTGCCGCATCTGCTCGACGCACGGACAGGCACGCGCGGCATCGGCGGCCTGGCGGCGGCCTTGCTGGCGTTCGCGCTCGCGGTGCTGGCGCTGGCCGGGCCGAGCTGGCGCCACGGCACGCAGCCGCTCTGGCAGCCGAACATGCCGCTGGTGATCGCCGTCGACCTCTCCAGCGCCGCGCTCGCCAACGACCTGCCGCCGTCGCGCCTGCTGCAGGCGCGGGCCAAGATCGACGCGCTGCTGCGCGAACGCGCCGGCGGGCAGGTCGGACTGGTCGCCTTCGCCGGGGATGCGTTCACCGTCGCGCCGCTGACCGCCGACGCGGCCAATGTCGCGCTGTTCGTCGATGCGCTGTCGCCGGAGATCATGCCCGTCGACGGCAGCCGGCCCGGGCGCGCGATCGACTGGTCGGCGCGATTGCTGCGGCGCGCCGGGTTCGACAACGGCGAGATCCTGCTGCTGACCGGCGATGCCGACGACGAGGCGCAGCGCGCGGCCGTCGCCGCCGCCGGCGACGGCTATCGCGTCTCGGTGCTCGGTCTCGGCAGCGCCCGCGGCGGGACCTATCGCAGTGCCGACGGGCGCATCCTGCGCGCGCAGCTGGATGCGGACGCGCTGCGTGCGCTGGCGCGCGCGGGTGGCGGCGGTTACGCCGGCATCGCCGCCGCCGACACCGACCTGCGTGCGCTCGGTGTGCTGGACGCGGCCGCCGCGGCCGGCACCGCCCGCGGCGGCCGCGCCGGGGTCCGGCTCGACGACGGCTACTGGCTGCTCCTGCCGTTGTTGCTGTTGGCGGCGTTCGCCTTCCGCCGCGGCGGTGTCCTGGGCGCGCTGCTGCTGTGCCTGTGGCTGCCGCTGCCGCCCGTGGCAGCGCAGCCGCCGCCGTCATCGGCGGCGGCACGGCAACCGGCCGTCGGCGGCCTGTGGCGCCGCGGCGACCAGGCCGAATACCTGCGGATGCGCAGCGGGATCGAGGCCTTCCGCAACGGCGACTTCGCCGCCGCCGAGCGCGCCTGGCGGGGCTTGCCTGGCGCCGAGGCCGCGTACAACCGCGGCAACGCGCTGGCGAAGGCCGGCCGCTATGAGGAGGCCATCGCTGCCTACGACCAGGCCCTGCAGGCGCAGCCGGGGATGGAGGACGCGATCGCCAACCGGCAGGCAGTGGAAGCGGCGATGCGACGGCAGCCGCCATCGGGCCCGCGCGCCGATGCCGACGGCGAGCAGCGCTCCGGGCAGCCGCCCCAGGCCCCGCAGGACGGAGAGCCGCGGCAGGAGCCTTCCCCGCAAGACAGCGACGGCGAGCCGGGGTCCGGCGACCGGCCGGACGATGCCGAGCAGGCGCCCGAGCCTGCAGACGCACAGTCGCAGCAACGGGCCGACGACGCGCAACGCGAACGCATGCGCCAGGCCAGCCAGCCGCGGCAGGCCGGCGACGAGGAACGTACCGCCGCCGCGGCGCCGGCGGAAACTCCCGAGGCGCGCGAGCAGCGCGAGGCCAACGAAGCCTGGCTGCGGCGGGTGCCCGACGACCCGGGCGGCCTGCTGCGCGCCAAATTCCAACTCGAACACGAACGCCGCCGTCGCGAAGGAACCGGCCGATGATGCCGTGGAGCCGCCACCTGCCGTGGTTCTTGTTGCTGTGGTTGCTGCTGCTGCCCACCGTGGCGCAGGCGCAGACCCGTGCCTGGCTCGACCGCGACCGGGTAGAACTCGGCGAGACCGCGACGCTCAACGTCGAGACCGACCAGATCGGCGTGGATGCGCCGGACTGGTCGCCATTGGACCGGGATTTCACGGTCAGCGGACATACCAGCAGCCGCCGGGTCGAGTCCGTCAACGGCCGCACGCGAGCCCGGGTGCTGTTCGCCGTCGCGCTGGAGCCGCGGCGCGAAGGCCTGGTCACGGTGCCGGCGCTGCGGGTCGGCAGCGAGCGCACCCAGCCGTTGACCATGACCGTCAGCCCGGCGAGCACGGCGCCCGCGCGCGCCGGCGCGGTGACCTTCATCGAGGCCGAGGCCGACAGCCAGCAGGGCTACGTGCAGCAGGCGATCGGCTACGTGCTGCGCCTGTACTACGCCACGCCGCTGGTGTCCGGGCAGCTCGAGCAGCCGCAGCCCGAAGGCGCATCGCTGCAGCGCATCGGCAACGACCTGCAGTACAGCCGTGACATCGACGGCCGCCGCTATACCGTGGTCGAGCGCCGTTTCCTGTTGATCCCCGAGCGCAGCGGCACGCTGACCGTCCCGGGCGCGCAGTTCCGTGGCCGTGGGACCGGCAGTTTCTTCGACGACGTGTTCGGCGGCGGCTCGCGCACCCTGCGCGCCAGCGGCGCACCGCGTTTCCTCGAGATCGCGCCCATCCCCGACGGCGCGCCGCAACCGTGGCTGCCGTTGCGCGGACTGGACGTGCGCTACCTGCAGACGCCGCAATCGGCCCGCGTCGGCGAGGCCGCGACCGTGGTCATGGAGCTGCGCGCCGACGGCGCGACCGCGGCGCAACTGGTCGCACCGGAGCTGCAGGTGGACGGCGCCCAGGTCTTCGCCGAACCGCCTGAGATCGAGGAGCATTTCGATCGCGGCCGTCCCCAGGTCCGGCTCACGCGCCGCTTCTCGATCGTGCCCGCACGCGCCGGCAGACTGGAGGTGCGGGGTCCGCAACTGCAATGGTGGGACGTGCGCGCGGGGAGTGCGCGGACGGCGTCGTTGCCCGATTTCGGCCTGGAAGTGGAGGGCGGGTCTGCGGCGCTCCCAGCGGACGCCGTCCCGTCCGCGCCCGTGACAGCCGCCAGTGGCGACGACCAGGGCTGGATCCGGGTGCCCGGCGTGCAGGGCGAAGTGCGGCCCTGGGCGGTGGCGACGGTGCTGTTCGCGCTGCTGTGGCTGGGCACGCTGATGTGGGCACTGCACCGGCGCCCGGTGGCGCAATCGGACGCGCCGGTCAGCGCGCCGACCCACGGCGGCGGCTCCGGCGCGGCGCGCTTGCGGCGCTTGCGGACCGCGCTGGATACTGCGGACCTGGGCGAGGTGGCCGACGCGCTTTGCGGACTGGCATCGCCGCCGGCCGACGACCTGGACGCGTTGCGCGCGCAGCTGGCCGATCCGGCGCAGCGGGCGGCGCTCGACGCATTGCAGCGCGCACGCTGGGCGGGTGGCGACGCGGCGGCGGCGCGTTCCGCCGTGCGCGAGGCGTTCGCTGGCGGCCTGCGCCGGCCGCCGGCGGCGGCGGCCGCCAAGCCATCGCCGTTGCCGCCGCTGTATCCGGAATGATTTTTCGCGGGCGGGCGTCCGTCGTCATATGGGCGCGGCAGCGTGCGCGTGGCGCTCCGGTGTGGGCGGCTATGGCAGGGCGTATCTCGCGGGCCATTGGCGCACCCGTGGCGACGGCCCTATCATCGCTGCGGCGGAAAGGATTGCCTGGCGCTGCTAAGCTGCCCGCTGTCCCACCGGAACCGCCCCGCATGACCGAGCCGACCGCGACCGCTCCGCCGGGGATGCCGCTGCATACCAAGATGCTGATCGGCTTCGTCGTCGGCACCACGGCCGGCATCGCCGCCAACCTGCTGATCGGCGAGGCGGCCTGGCTCGAGGGCCTGATCGCCTACGTCACCGACCCGATCGGCCAGTTGTTCCTGCGCCTGCTGTTCATGCTGGTCATGCCGCTGGTGTTCTCGGCGCTGGTGCTGGGCGTGGTGGAGATCGGCGATCCGCGCTCGCTCGGCCGCATCGGCATCAAGACCCTGCTGTGGGTGCTGGCGGTCACCGCGATCGCCGTCAGCATCGGCCTGGTGCTGGTGAACCTGCTGCGGCCGGGCACCGGCTTGCCGCCGGAAGTGGGGCAGGAGCTGCTCGCCGCGTCGTCGGATCGCGCGGTCGAGATCGCGACCGCGCGCGAGGGGGTGTCCGGCATCGACATCCTGCTCAACATCGTGCCGCGCAACCCGGTCGAGGCCGCCGCCAACGGCGACCTGATCGCGGTGATGTTCTTCGCGCTGATGTTCGGCGTCGCCGCCACCGTGATCCGCAGCGACGGCACCCGCAGCTTCGTCGACGCCGTGCAGGGCGTATACGACATCTGCCTGAAGCTCATCGGCTGGGTGATCGCGCTGGCGCCATACGCGGTGGCCGCGCTGCTGTTCTCGATCACCGCCAAGCTCGGCGTCGACGTGCTGTTGCAGCTCGCGCGCTTCGTCGGCACCGTGCTGGCGGCGCTGGCGATCCATTTCTTCGTGGTGTTCCCGCTGCTGCTGCGCCTGTTCGGCGGCATGGGGCCGCTGACCTTCCTGCGCGGGGCGGAGCCGGCGCTGCTGACCGCGTTCTCGACCTCGTCCTCCAGCGCCTCGCTGCCGACCACGCTCAAGGTCACCGAAGAGAATCTCGGGGTGCCGCGCCGGGTCGCGCGCTTCGTCTGCACCCTCGGCGCCACCGCCAACATGAACGGTACCGCGTTGTTCGAGGGCATCACCGTGCTGTTCCTGGCGCAGTTCTTCGGGGTGGAACTCAGCCTCGTGCAGCAGGTGATGATCCTGGTGTTGTGCATCCTCGGTTCGGTCGGTGCCGCGGGCGTCCCCGGCGGTTCGCTGCCGGTGATCGCGATGATCCTGGCGATGTTCGGCATTCCGCCCGAGGGCGTCGGCCTGATCCTGGGCGTCGACCGGCTGCTCGACATGTGCCGCACCGTGGTCAACGTCGGCGGCGACATGGCCGGATCGGTGGTGATCGGGCGCAGCGAGGCGAAGGCGGAGCCGCTGCAGCAGGCGGCGTGATCGCCAGCCTCGCTGAATGTTTCCGTTCGCCTTAGCGTATGGAATTGCCTGGCGCGGCTTCGGAAGCAGCGGCGTTCGGGCCGGAACATGCTCCCGCGCCAAGCTGTTCCTTCCGTGACGACCAACTAGCCCCGTCGCCACGGGCGGCATCCAGTGAATAGCCGTTTCAGCCAACCTCGTGATCAGACAAGCCCCGTTGTGATGATGGTTCCGGGCAGGTCGTCGGCTCCGGAAACAGCGGGGCCCGGGCCGGGGCATGCTCCCCGGCTCGGTCCGCCATCCATGGCGGACTCGCCGCCGCAGGCCATCCATGGCCTGCTCTCCGCATGCCCCGGCCCGGGCCCCACACCGGTCATTCGCTTTCGGATGCCCGGAGGCCCTCCATCCGAAGCCGACGAGGATTGGAGCGGGAGCCGTGCCGGGGGGATTGCGGAGAGCTGCACATGGATGTGCAGCGGCCCTGAGTCCGGCCATGGATGGCCGGACCGAAGGGCGGAGCAATGCCCCGGTGCTGCTCCCGCCTTGTGCGGCTAACCGAAGCCGTTGCCGTTCTTCACCGACAACGCCATGGAAATGGCGGGCTGGGCTGGGCGGCAGCCGAAGGGACGGTGGCGTCGCGACTGCCGTCGCTCCCACATGAGTGCGGGTCTGCCTGAGCGATAGGGTCTCGCCATCGGCGCCTCGGACACGAGGCGGGCGAGCATGGGACAATACCGGCCCGCCTGCACGCGCCGCCAGCCACCTCCGGACTCCATGACCAAGCCGACCCGCCGCGACCTCGCCAACGCCATCCGCTTCCTCGCCGCCGACGCGGTGGAAGCCGCCAAATCCGGGCACCCGGGCATGCCGATGGGCATGGCCGACATCGCCGAGGTGCTGTGGAACGACTATCTCAACCACAACCCCGGCAACCCGAAGTGGTTCAACCGCGACCGCTTCCTGCTGTCCAACGGGCATGGCTCGATGCTGCAGTACGCGCTGCTGCACCTGTCCGGCTACGACCTGCCGCTGGAGGACCTGAAGCACTTCCGCCAGCTCGGCTACAAGACCCCGGGGCATCCGGAGAACTTCGTCACCACCGGCGTCGAGACCACCACCGGTCCGCTCGGCCAGGGTTTCGCCAACGCGATCGGTTTCGCCCTGGCGGAGAAGCTGCTGGCGCAGCGCTACAACCGCCCCGAATACGCCGTCGTCGACCACCGCACCTGGGTGTTCATGGGCGACGGCTGCATGATGGAGGGCATCTCGCACGAGGCCGCGTCGCTCGCCGGCACCCTCAAGCTCGGCAAGCTGGTGGCGTTCTGGGACGACAACGGCATTTCCATCGACGGCGAGGTCGCCGGCTGGTTCACCGACGACACCCCGGCGCGGTTCGAGGCCTACGGCTGGCAGGTGGTCCGCGGGATCGACGGCCACGACCCCGATGAGATCAGGACCGCGATCGACACCGCGCTGGCGCAGGACGAGCGGCCGACGCTGATCTGCTGCCGCACCACGATCGGCTTCGGCGCGCCCACCAAGGCCGGCAAGGAGTCCTCGCACGGCGCACCGCTCGGCGCCGACGAGATCGCCGCCGCGCGCAAGGCGCTGGACTGGCCGCACGGGGCGTTCGAGATCCCGCAGGAGATCTACGACGGCTGGCGCGCCACCGGCGCCGGCACCGTGCGCGAGGAGCAGTGGAACCGGCTGTTCGATGCCTATGCGCAGCGCCATCCGGCATTGGCTGAGGAGTTGACACGGCGCTCGCACGGCCAGCTGCCGGGCGACTTCGCCGCCACCGCCGACGCCTACGTCGCCAAGCTGCAGGCCGAGGGTCCGAGCATCGCCTCGCGCAAGGCGTCGCAGATGGCGATCGAGGCGTTCGCGCCGCACCTGCCGGAGCTGCTCGGCGGTTCGGCCGACCTGGCGGGCTCGAATCTCACCCTGTGGAGCGGCAGCAAGACCGCGGCCGGCGACGATCCGGACGCGAACTACGTCTACTACGGCGTGCGCGAGTTCGCGATGACCGCGATCAGCAACGGCCTGGCGCTGCACGGCGGCTTCATCCCCTACGACGCCACCTTCCTGGTGTTCAGCGATTACGCCCGCAACGCCGTGCGCATGGGCGCGCTGATGGGCGCGCACGTGATCCACGTCTACACCCACGACTCGATCGGCCTGGGCGAGGACGGCCCCACGCACCAGCCGGTCGAGCACCTGGCGTCGTTGCGCCACATCCCGCACAACGACGTCTGGCGGCCCTGCGACGCGGTCGAGTCGGCGGTGGCGTGGAAGGCCGCGATCGAGCGCAACGACGGCCCCAGCTGCCTGGTGTTCTCGCGCCAGAACCTGCCGCACCAGGCGCGCGGCGAGGCGCAGGTGGCGGCGATCGCGCGCGGCGGCTACGTGCTGGCCGACGCCGAGGGCGGGGCGCCCGACGCGATCCTGATCGCCACCGGCTCCGAGGTCGGTCTCGCGATGGAGGCGAAGGCGGCGCTGGACGCCGATGGCGCGCGCACGCGGGTGGTGTCGATGCCCTCGACCGACGTGTTCGACCGCCAGGGCGCGGATTACCGCGAATCGGTCCTGCCGAATGCCTGCCGCCGGCGCGTGGCGATCGAGGCGGGGATCACCGACTTCTGGCGCAAGTACGTCGGCCTGGACGGCGCCGTGGTCGGCCTCGACCGCTTCGGCGCCTCGGCGCCGGCGAGCGCGCTGTTCAAGCACTTCGGGTTCACCGCCGACAACGTCGTCGCCGCGGTGAAAGGCCTCGCCTGAGACAGCCCTTGTGGGAGCGACGGGAGTCGCGACTGGCGGTTCGGCGCCGTCGCGACTCCCGTCGCTCCCACATTGTTCCGCTCTTGGCCGCCTGGTGGCGTCCATCGTGTCGCGCAGGCCGATCCTGTCGAGGCCACGCATCGCACAATGCCGACGTGGTCGGCGTGGCCGCCCCGACCCGGGCACTTGCGCGCTCGTGGGAGCGACGGGAGTCGCGACTCGCCCTAGGATCCGGTGCGCCGCAACGCCAGTGCCAGCAGCCGAGCCTCGATGCGCTCGTCCAGCCCGCGCGGCACTTCCAATTCCATGCGCCGCAGCGCCTCGACATCGCCGCTGTGGCCGTGCAGTAGCGCCGTGACGACGGTGCCGAGCTTGCCGGCGGTGGTCGCGGTTCGTTGCTTCAGCCAGGCCAGCGCCCGCACCAGGCGCTGCTCCACATCGGTGAAGTCGCTGCCGAGCGGATAGTCGGGCAGGGTGCCGTCGGCGCGCAGCGGGGCCAGCGCCTCGCGCAGCCGCTGCGGCGTGTTGCGGCGCCAGGCCTCCGGCGCGGCGAAGTCCCGCCGCAGTTTCCGCGATCGCTTCGCCTCGTCCAGCAGCGCCTGCTGGAAGCGCGCGTCGGCGATGCCAGCCATCGCGACCACGCAATCCTCGTCGACCTCGCCGCGCACGTCGGCGATGCCGTACTCGGTCACGTAGAGGTCGCGCAGGTGCCGGGGGATGGTGACGTGGCCGTAGTTCCAGCGGATGTTCGATGCGGCCTTGCCGCCGCTGTCGCGCGCCGCGCGCAGCAGCAGCGCGGAACGGCCGTCCGGCAAGGCGTGCGCCATCGCCACGAAGTTGTACTGGCCGCCGACGCCGGAGACCACGCGCCCGTCTTCCAGTCCGTCCGAGACCGCCGCGCCCAGCGCCGTGGCCATCATGCAGGTGTTGAAGAAGCGGCCGTCGCGGCGCTGCAGTTGTTCCAGGCCCTCGTCCAGGCCGTACAGTTCGTTGACCTCGCCGACGCGCTTCATGCCGATGCCGCGGCGGGTGTCGTCGTCGAGCGTGCGCAGCCAGGCGTAGAAGTCGGGCGAGCCGAGATAGAACGCGCCGTGCAGGAACTCGCCGTCGCGCTCGACCAGCTCCCGGTCCAGGTCGCTGGCGTCGCCGTCGTTGATCCGCCGCATCAGCGCCGCCTTGTCGACCACCTTGCGCCGGATCACGCCGGCCTCGACCAGGCGCTTGAAGCCTTCGTTGATCATCTCGCTGCAGCCGTACAGCCCCTGCGCGAACGGCGCCAGCCCGCCGGACGCACGCACCGCCGGGTGCGACTCCAGCGCCGGATCGAGCGCCGCCAGCACCCGCCGATAGGCGCCGTTGTCGGTATGCCGCAGCGCCAGCGCGTGGCACAGCGCGTCGGCCAGGGCGCCGATGCCGATCTGCAGGGTGCCGCCGTCGCGCACCAGCGCGCTGGCACGGAAGCCGATCGCGTACTCGGCGTCGCCCACCGGCTGCCGCGGCAGGCCGAACAGCCGCGGGTAGGGCGGCGGCGGCGCGACCACCGCGTCGAAGTACGACGCGTCCACGGCGGCGGTGCCGTCCAGCCACGGCAGCAGCGGATCGATCTCGGCGACCAGCAGCGGGCGCGGCAATCCGCGCGCCACCACCGCGTCCACCGCATCGAAGGTCAGGTCGGTGTTCGACGACAGCGACAGCCGCGTGCCGTCCTCGTTCGCGGCCACTTTCTGCACGATGCAGTTGAGGCCGCGATCGGCCAGCGCGCGGGCGACGTGGGTGTAGTTGAGGCTGGCGTAGCGCCGCTGCGCCTGCGACGAACCGAGCAGGGCGCCGGACTGCAGGTAGAACTCTTCGACGACGACGTGCGCCGGCAAGGCATCGCGGCGCATCGCCTGCACATAGGCCAGGCGCGGGAAATCCTCGCCGAAGTGCCGGGCGACGAACGGCGCCAGGAAGCGCCCCTCCAGGCCGGCGCCGCCCGCAGGCGGCGGATCCAGCGACAGCGCCGTGTACAGCGTCAGCGGATGCGACGGGTCCGGTTCCACCCGCGCGTACAGCGCGTTGAGCAGCCGGTGCGGCTTGCCCAGGCCGAGCGGGGCGCCCACGTGCAATGGGCCCGGGACGCGTTCGAGCAGGAAATCGACGGCGCTTTCGAGATCGTCGAACAGGCGAGGCGTATTCATGTCGTGAGTATCGCATCGGCGGCGGGACCGGCTTGACAACATCGATTACAGGCGTAATCTCCAGTAGAAATTACAGATGTAAACGATGCAGATCAGCGAAGCCGAATCGGCCGTCATGGAGGTGCTGTGGCAGCGCCAGCCGCTCGCCGCGGAGGAGGTGTTCGCCGCCCTGCGCGCCTCGCGCGACTGGCAGGAGCCGACCGTCAAGACCCTGCTCAACCGGCTGCTGAAGAAGGGCGCGATCCGGGCGACCAGGGAAGGTCGCCGCTATCGCTATGCGCCGCTGCTGGCGCGCGAGGACTGGGTCGCGCGGCAGAGCGAAGGCCTGCTGCAGCGGCTGTTCGACGGGCGGGTGGCGCCGCTGGTCGCGCATTTCAGCCAGCGGCGCAAGCTGAGCCGGCGCGACATCGAGGAACTGCGCAAGCTGATCGGGGAACTCGACGATGACCGCGCCTGAGCTGGTCGCGCTGCTGTCGGAAACCGCGCTCGCGAGCGGCGCCGCGATGCTGCTGGCGCTGCTCCTGCGGCGCCGCGTGCGCGCGGCGTTCGGCGCCGCCGCGGCCTACCGGTTGTGGCTGCTCGTGCCTGTCGCCTGGCTGGCGGTGCTGGTGCCGGCGCGCGTGCATGAGGCCTCGGTGGCGATGCCGGCGCCGGTCTCCGCCGCGCCGGCGGTGCTGCTCGACCGCGCCGTGGCGGCGAGCCACGCCGGCCAGCTGCCGGAGACCGCCGTGGTCCTGCTGGCGATATGGCTGGCCGGCGCCTGCCTCGCGGCCCTGGCCGGCTTGCGGGCGCAGCGCGCCTTCGTCCGCGGGCTCGGCGAACTGCGCCGCCGCGAGGACGGGTTGCTGCAGGCCGGCACCAGCGCCGGCCTGCCGGCGGCGATCGGCCTGCGGACGCGGATCGTGCTGCCGGCGGACTTCGAGAGCCGCTTTGCGCCGCACGAACGCGAGTTGATCCTCGCGCACGAACGCATCCACGTGAGCCGCGGCGACGTGCCGGTCAACGCCGCGTTCCTGCTGTTTCGCTGCCTGTACTGGTTCAACCCGCTGGCGTGGCTGTCGGGACCCGCATTCCGGCGCGACCAGGAGCTGGCCTGCGACGAGGGAGTCGTGGCCCGGCATCCGTTTTCAC
This sequence comes from Luteimonas sp. R10, assembly GCF_045689605.1. Lineage (GTDB taxonomy): Bacteria > Pseudomonadota > Gammaproteobacteria > Xanthomonadales > Xanthomonadaceae > Luteimonas. Next base: position 3,987,441 of record NZ_CP141262.1, on the reverse strand, counting down.
GCCGCGCCTACGGCGAGGCGATGCTCAAGGCGCAACTGTCCCCCGCGCCGGCGCCGTTGGCCTGCCACTGGTTCGGCGATCATCCGCTCAGGGAGAGAATCGAGATGCTCAAGCGACCACGTCCCAGCCGCCGCCGGGCGCTCGCCGGCGCCGCCGCCGTGTCCGTCCTGCTGCTGTCGGCCGGCTTCGCCACCTGGGCGGCGCAGCCGCCTTCGCCGGCGCGGCAACCGGGAGCCGTCGCGCCGGCCGAGCCCCGGACGTCGGCGAAGGTCAGCCTCGACGGGACGCCGCGTTCGCCCAGGCACGCCATCGAGCTGGTCGCTGCCCGGGCCGGGCTGCGGGTGCTGGATCCGGAGTTGCTGGACGACCGGCCACGACCCGGCCCGGTGTTCGACGATGAACCGGTGGACGTGGTGCTGGGCGCGATCGCGGCCAGCTCCGGCCTGCGGCTGCAGTACCAGGGCGGGGACGCGGTGCGGTTCGTGCCGGCCGAGGAGCGGGTCGAGGTTCGCCGGGACGCGTCCGGCGCAGCGGTCGTCGACCTGTACGCGAGCGAGCGCCCCGCAATCGAGCTGCTGCGGGAGTTGACCGACAAGGCGGGGATGCGCCTCGTCGATGCCGATCGTGCCGGCGCGGACAGGCGCACGACGATGCACTTCCGGAACACGCCCCTGGAGACCATCTACGCGCTGCTGGGCATCGAACTGGGGATCGCGATCGACGTGCGCGGAGACGAAGTGCGGCTGCGGGACGCAAACGCGGGCGTCACGGCGCCGGGACCCGCTGCCCGCCCGGCCGATTGAGGCGGACGATCGCGGCGGGATCGAGGCCGATCGGCGTTGCGGAGCGTTTTCGCCGGCCGACGTGCAGGCTCATGTCAACAGCAGCTTGCCCGCCGCCACCACCAGCACCACGCCCAGTACATGCCGCAGGCCCTTCGCCGGCAGCCATTTCAGTCCGAGCTGGGTCCCGATCAGGGCACCGACGGCGACCGCGCCCAGCCAAACCGGCAGCGCCGTGGGCAGGGTGCCGGTGGCGCGCAGCAGGCCGGCCAGGGCGGTGAGCGAATTGATCCAGACGAAGGCGACCGAGGTGCCGCTGGCCTCGCGCGTGGGCATCCAGTGCATGAACAGCAACAGCGGGGTGAGGAAGATCGCGCCGCCGGTGCCCGTAAGGCCGGAAAGCGTGCCGATGGCGGCGCCGGCGAGCAGGCCGGGAATCCAGGGCACGCGACGGTCGACGGCGACCGCGTCTTCCTGCTCCGCCTGTGCGGCATGGCGGAACACGCCGGCGGCGGCGACCAGCAGCACCAGGCCGAGCAGGATCGAGTAGCTCTCCGCCGGCAGGGTGACCCCGGCGGCGAGAAAGGCGGCCGGCGCCGAGGCGATCACGAACGGCAGCACGTTGCGCCAGCGCACGTGGCCGGCGCGCCAGAAGCGGAACAGGCCGATGCCGCCGACCAGCAGGTTGAGCGAGAGCGCGGTGGGCCGGATCTGCTCCGGCGCCAGGGCCAGCAGCGCCATCGCCGCGATATAGCCGCTGGCGCCGGCGTGGCCGACCGAGGAGTACAGCGTGGCGACCAGCAGGAACAGCAGCGCCAGCAGCAGGACGGTCTCGTTCATGGCGCCACGATCACGGCGACCGCCAGGAGCTGCCGCACGTTGCGCGCGGCATTGCCGCCGCTGGGCACCAGCAGCCGGAGCGGACCGGTCGCCCGGTCGAGCGGTGCGCCGCCGCAGCGATCCACCACGTAGGCCCGCGTGCTGCCGGTGGCGGGGTCGAGTTCGGCCAGCGAGAACAACGCACGCCGGCCGTCGCGGGCGGTGGCCAGGACGTAGCGGGCCAGGTGCGGGCCGTGCAGGCGCTGCGGCATCGCCCGTTCGTTCCGCCGCAGCAGTTCGGCCAGCGACACGCCCTCGCACTGCAGCGCCTCGTCGTTCACCTCCGCGCGGACCCGCTCGCGCGGCAGCCGCGATCGCGCGGCGGCGTCCAGCGGCACCGCCACCGGCGACGGCACCTCGGGCGGCCGCGGCGCCGAGGCGCGCAAGGTCGGGTCGTGCACGCGTTGCGGCTGCTGGGCGGTGGCGCAGGCGGTGTTGGCGGCGAGCGACAGGGCCAGCAGGGTGCGGCGAAACGATCGTGGAGGAGTCATCGTGCGGATGGCGGCAGGAACGCGCACAAGGTAGCGCATCGCGGAAGACCGCGTGGCGGTGCCTTGGCAGCGGACATCGGCCTCAGAGCGTATCGAGCGGGATCTTCAGGTAGCGCGTGCCGTTGTTTTCCGGTTCCGGCAGCGCCCCGGCGCGGATGTTGGTCTGCACCGCGGGGATGATCAGCGCCGGCATCGCCAGGGTGGCGTCGCGCGCCTCGCGCAACTGCACGAACTGCGCCTCGCCCGTGCCCTCGCGCACGTGGATGTTGTGGCGCTTCTGCGCGCCGATGGTGGTCTCGCAGGCGACTTCGCGCCCGTCGGGGCCGTAGTCGTGGCAGACGAACACGCGGGTGGCGTCGGGCAGTTCGAACAGGCGCTGGATCGACCGGTACAGCGCGGCCGCGCTGCCGCCGGGGAAATCGCAACGCGCGGTGCCGCCGTCGGGCATGAACAACGAATCGCCGGTGAACAGCGCGTCGCCGACCAGGTAGGCATTGCTGTCGCTGGTGTGCCCCGGCGCCGGAATCGCGCGGCTGGTCAGCGCGCCGACGGCGAACGCCTCGTCGGCGCCGAACAGATGGTCGAACTGCGAACCGTCCACCGGGAAGTGTCCGCCGAGATTGAAGATCGGACCGAAGGTCTTCTGTACCGAGCGGATGCCTTCGCCGATGGCCAGCCTTGCCCGCGGCAGCCGGCGCTTGAGCCAGTCGCCGGCGCTCAGGTGGTCGGCGTGGGCGTGGGTCTCGAGGATCCAGGCCACGTCCAGGTCGCGCTCGCGTACGTCGTCGAGCAGCGCCTGCGCCGAAGCGGTGGAGGTACGGCCGGACCTGATGTCGAAGTCGAGCACCGGATCGACGATGGCCGCGGCGCGTCCTTCCGGTTCCGACACCACGTACGACCAGGTGTTGCTGTCGCGGTGGAAGAAGGGGCGAACGTGTGGCTGCATGGATGGCCTCGCGATGAAACGCCGGGCGCGATACCCGCTTGTCCGTGTGAACGCGATGGCTGCGGGCGACCGGCCGACGGCCGCTCAGTCGCCCAGGGCGTCGTTGAGCAGCGCCGCGAGGCGCCGGCCGCCCAGCGCGACCTGGCGTTCGGCGACCGGCCGCCACGTATCGATATAGCGCGGATCCAGCCGGGCGCGCGGCGGATACACGCCCGGCCGCAACACGATCCGGCAGGACTCCCGCGCCCAGTCGGCGGGATCGGCGCTGCCGGCGACGATCCCCGGCAGTGCCCGCAGGCGCGCGGCGTGCCGGGCTTCGGACTCGCCCAGGTCGCGGAACAGGCCGCTGTCCCAGAGCGCGTGCAGGTTGCTGCCGCGGCCGTCGCGGCTGCCGTCGGGAATGCTGAGCTGCACGGTATTGCCGCCCTTGTCGCGGGCATGGCCGGCATGCATCGGCTGGTGCACGTCGCCGACGAAGTGCACCACGAACTTCAGCGCCTGCCGCCGGGCCGGCAGCGGTTGCGAGCGGTCGGCGAGGATCGTCGCCTGGGTGCGGATCGCCTCGACCACGCAGTCGCCGTCCGGACAGTCGCGCGCGGCGACGTATTCGCAGCCGGATTCGCCGATATTGACGTAGTGCCACTTCGCGCTCCTGCGGCCAAGATCGGGGTCGTTCGCGCGCAGTTCGTCGGCCCAGTTGGCGACACCGGCCAAGGTCGGCTCCGGCTCGCCCTGCAACAGCAGGTCGACCTGCGCCCGCGCCGAGGGCGTGAGCGCGGCAGCCGCCAGTTCGGCCACCAGGCGGTGCCCGCGTGGTCCCCAGGCCGAGGCCGGCGCCGCCAGCAGGAGGAACGCGAGAACGAGGGCGAAGGCGAGCGGTTTCGGCCGGATCATGCCGGCATTGTAGCGATGGCCGTGTCGGACGCGGCATGCCCGCATGGCGCGGGAGCGGCGGCCGCCGCTCCCGCGGTTCCGCCGCGGCGTCAGAACCTCATGACGTAGGCGGCGCCGTACACCAGCGGATCGATCTGCGCCGTGCCCAGGCCGGCGCCGTCCACGCGCACGTCGCTGTCGATGTCGATCCAGCGCGCGTCGATCCGCAGCATGCCGCGCGTGCCGATCGCGAAGTCGATGCCGGCATGGGCGGCGAGCCCCCAGGAATCCTTGAGCGTCAGATCGGCGCCTTCCAGCGCGCCGGTGGTGTCCTCGCTGAAGAAGGCGGTGTAGTTGACCCCCACACCCAGCAGCGGAGAAACCCGGCCGCCGCCGTTGAAGTGGTATTGCAGGCTGACCGTGGGCGGCAGGTGCTTGGTGCTGCCGACCCGCCCGACGCCGTCGATGTCGATAGTGTGCTCGAACGGCAGCGCGGCAAGCACCTCCAGCCCCAGGTTGTCGCGCAGGAAGTACTCGAAGGCGACGGTCGGCCGCGCATCGCTGCCGACGTCCAGCGACAGGCCGCCGGTCAGGGTGCCGTTGTCCGATTTCGGGTCGACCTGGTGCGCGCCGAGGGCCAGGGTCCAGTCGCCGGCCGACTGGGCGGCGGCAGGCGTTGCGAGGCTGGCGGCTGCCAGGGCGAGGGCGGAAACAGTCAGCAGTCTGTGCATGGAATGTTATCGGTCCGTGATGAGGAGGCGAGAGCTTTTCACGGACCGCAGCGGCAAACCTTGATTGGGATCAAGATCCTCGACCGGGCCGGCGCCGCCGGCTGCTAAAATGCCAAGTCCGTCCCATCCATCCACCACCGCCGTGCCCGGTGCACGGCTGCAGGAGTCCGATTCATGGCGATCAAGGTTGGCATCAACGGTTTCGGCCGCATCGGCCGCAACGTGCTGCGTTCGGCGTTCCAGAACTTCGGCGACGACATCGAGATCGTGGCCATCAACGACTTGCTGGAGCCGGACTACCTCGCCTACATGCTGCGCTACGACTCGGTGCACGGCCGCTTCGATGGCGAGGTGTCGGTCGACGGCGGCGCGCTGGTGGTCGACGGCAGGCGCATCCGCCTGAGCCAGGAGCGCGATCCGGCCAACCTCAAGTGGGACGAGGTGGGCGCCGAGGTGGTGATCGAATCCACCGGCCTGTTCCTGACCAAGGAGACCTGCCAGAAGCACCTCGACGCGGGCGCGAAGAAGGTCATTCAGTCGGCGCCGTCGAAGGACGACACGCCGATGTTCGTGTTCGGCGTCAACCACGACAAGTATGCCGGCGAGGCGATCATCTCCAACGCCAGCTGCACCACCAACTGCTTGGCGCCGCTGGCCAAGGTGCTCAACGACAAGTGGGGCATCAAGCGCGGCCTGATGACGACGGTGCACGCAACCACCGCGACGCAGAAGACCGTCGACGGCCCGTCCAACAAGGACTGGCGCGGCGGACGCGGCATCCTGGAGAACATCATCCCGTCCTCCACCGGCGCGGCCAAGGCGGTCGGCAAGGTGATCCCGGAACTCAACAAGAAGCTCACCGGCATGTCGTTCCGCGTGCCGACCTCGGACGTGTCGGTGGTCGACCTCACCGTCGAGCTGGAGAAGGACGCCAGCTACGAGGAGATCTGCGCCGAGATGAAGGCGCAGTCCGAGGGCGCGCTGAAGGGCATCCTCGGCTACACCGAGGACAAGGTGGTCGCTACCGACTTCCGTGGCGAGACCTGCACGTCGGTGTTCGACGCCGAGGCCGGCATCCAGCTCGATCCGACCTTCGTCAAGCTGGTGAGCTGGTACGACAACGAGTGGGGCTACTCCACCAAGTGCCTGGAGATGGTGCGCGTGGTGGCGGCCAAGTAGGTCCAGCGCTCCGGACGCTCCGCAAGGCCCCGCCCAGGCGGGGCCTTTTCATTGTGCGCGTATCGGCATCGGCGCGCCGTCGCATGTCGGCGCCGGGATTGGCTCCGGTCCGGCAACGTGGATTGGCGCTTCCGGGCGCCTCGCCGCGTGGTTATGGTCGACGGGCATTCCCCCGGGAGAGACACGATGACGACCATCGGTTGCGAATCGCCGCGCACATTGTCCGCGCTGGCATGGGTTCTCGCATTGGGGGCGTCGGTTGCGCCGGCCTTCGCCGGCGACGTCGAGAGCGCGCACGCGAATCGACACTGCGAACGCCAGTTCGAGGTCGCGCAGCGGATCGACATGGAATCCTTCCGCGACTATGACGCCGAGACGTTCCGTGCAGGCCACACCGATGATGCGGTCACCGTGTTCGCCAGCGGCGCCGCGTTCTATGGCATCGACGCGATCATGGGCGCGCTGGCCAGCCATTTCGAGAACCGGGAGGCGGTCTGGGAATGGACCGAACTCTATCGCAAGGTGGAGGGCTGCAGGACGGCCTTCATCCTGTACGAGACCACGTACCGGATTCCCTCCGTCGGCTTCTCCCAGCGCGCACTCACCGGCGTCAGCTACACACGCCACCGCGGCGTCTGGCTGGCGAATGCCGACCAGGGCACTTTGCTGCCGCCGGCACCGTAGCGGAGCAGGAGTCCGCCGGTCCCCGCCGGACCAGAACCGCAATGTTCCGATAGATGTCCCGGAAACGCGTTCGCGCATAACGATCGCGCGGCGAGGTGCGGGCGTCGTGACGCCGCATGGACGCCGCACCTGATAGAAGGGTCGCGTCGTCCGCTCGCACGGCAGGTATGCGCGATCTGGAACGCGCCCGCGAACGCATGGTCGAAACGCACATCGCGGGCCGCGGCGTGCGCGACCGCGCGTTGCTGGACGCGATGCGCACGGTGCCGCGCGAGCGGTTCGTGGACGCGGGCATGGCGGAATTCGCCTACGAGGACAGCCCGCTGCCGATCGGCGCCGGACAGACCATCTCGCAGCCCTACATCGTCGCGCTGATGATCGAGGCGGCCGGGGTCGCCGCCGGCGATCGCGTGCTCGAAGTCGGCGCCGGTTCCGGCTATGCGGCCGCGGTGATGAGCCGGATCGCCGGGCACGTGCATGCCATCGAGCGCCACGCCTCGCTCACCGAGGCGGCGCAGCGCCGTTTCGATGCGCTCGGCTACGACAACATCGAGCTGCGCACCGGCGACGGCAGCCGCGGCTGGCCGGAGGCGGCGCCGTTCGACGCGATCCTGGTGGCCGCCGGCGCGCCGGAACCGCCGCGCGCGCTGCGCGAACAGCTGGCGATCGGCGGCCGGCTGGTGGTGCCGGTGGGCGAGGACGCGACCGGCCAGCGGTTGCGAAGGATCACCCGCGTCGGCGAGGACGACTACGAGGAGGAGGACCTGGGCGGGGTGCGGTTCGTGCCGCTGATCGGCGAGCAGGGCTGGGCCGAGGACGGCAGCCGCGCCGCCAGCAACCACGGCGCGGGTCAGGCCCGCGGGCGTTCGCTGCCGCAGCGGATCGCCGAGGCCGCCGAGCCGCTGCCGGCGCCGGACGCGCCGGCGTTCGCCGCCGCCTTCGACCGCTTCGCCGATTGCCGCGTGGTGCTGCTCGGCGAATGCAGCCACGGCACGTCCGAGTTCTATCGCGCACGCGATGCCGTCACCCGGCGCCTGGTCGAACAGCACGGCTTCCGCTTCGTCGCCGTGGAGGCGGACTGGCCCGACGCCGCTGCGGTCAACCGCCACGTGCGCCACCTGTCGCAACCGGCCGATGCCGCGCCGGTGTTCCGGCGCTTTCCCACCTGGATGTGGCGCAACGCCGAAGCGGCCGCGCTGGTCGACTGGCTGCGCGCGCGCAACCGCGGCCGCGACGCCGCCCGGCAGGCGGGCTTCTACGGCCTGGACATCTACAACATGGGCGCCTCGATCGCCGCGGTGCTGGCGTACCTGGACGAGGTCGATCCCGGGTCCGCGGAGGTCGCGCGCGAGCGCTACGGCTGCCTGACGCCGTGGCAGAACGATCCGGCCACCTACGGCCGCGCCGTGCTGCGCGAGGGCTACCGCAAGTGCGAGCAGGCGGTGGTGCGCCAATGCCGAGACCTGCTGCAAAGCCGGCTGCAGTACGCCGCGGCCGACGGCGAGCGTTTCCTCGATGCCGCGCAGAGCGCACGCCTGGTCGCGTCCGCGGAGCGCTACTACCGCGTGATGTACTACGGCGGCGCCGAGAGCTGGAACCTGCGCGACACCCACATGTTCGAGACCCTCGAGCACCTGCTGCACGCGCACGGCGACGACGCCAAGGCCGTGGTCTGGGCGCACAACTCGCACATCGGCGATGCCCGCCACACCGAGATGGGCGCCGCGCGCGACGAACTGAACATCGGCCAGCTGTGCCGCGAGCGCTTCGGCGAGGCGGCGGCGCTGATCGGGTTCGGCACCCACGCCGGCACCGTGGCCGCGGCCAGCCACTGGGGCGGCGACATGCAGGTCAAGCGCGTGCGTCCCTCGCACCGCGACAGCGTCGAGCGCCTGTGCCACGACGCCGGCGTGCCGCGTTGCCTGCTCGACCTGCGCGCCGGCCGCCACGAGGCGCTGCGGCGCGCCCTGTTGCCGCCGAGGCTGGAGCGCTTCATCGGCGTCATCTACCGTCCGGAGACCGAACTGCAAAGCCATTACGCCCAGGTCTCGTTGCCGCAGCAGTTCGACGCCTACGTGTGGTTCGACGAGACCCGTGCGGTCACCGCGCTCGGGCCGCAGCATCCGCGGCCGGGTGCGCCGGAAACCTTCCCGTTCGGCGTGTAGCGTGGCCGCCAGGAAACGCTCCCTGTGGGAGTGGCGGCGGCATGCCGCTGCCGGGAAGCAGCGGCCCAGTGCGGCCGATCCGGGCCGTGGCGGACGGCGAGCTTCGACGACATCCGGCCGCGATCTCTGTTGCTGCCAGCCGCCGGGCGGCTGCAGGAAGCCGGGCTCATCCGCTACAGCCGCGGGCGGATCGTCGTGGTCGATCGCACGGGGCTGGTGCAGCGCTCCTGCGAGTGCTACGAGACGATCAAGGAAGAGTACGACCGCCTGCTGACCAAGCCGATTCCGCACTATCCGGCGGCGAGGCGCTCACGCGTCTTTCACGAGAATGAAGGCGTTCGGCTTCATCGCGTCCGCTTCGCGCGATGTGTACGCCAGCGAACCGAACGGCGAACAGGGACGGACTATCGTTCCGATCTCATCGGCGAACATCGTGTCCGTTCCATGGAGATCACGGTCTACAGCTGCGGGGATAACGAGCTGGTCATCGTGCCGACATGTCTACAGCCTTCGGTGGAGGCGCTTTCCCGGCTCGGTCCGCTGATGCCGTGCGGATCGGCGACCGTCATCGACGAGCCGACGACGCATTCGTGGGCGTGGGTGGTCGCCGAGATGGAGCGGCGCAGCTACGCGGTGGTCAGCCGGTCCGATGCCCGGCGGCTGCTCGGATCCGGTCATCCCGCCCTGCGTCCGAGGCGGCGCGTCCGGAACGGAGCGGTCGCACCGAAAGCCTGACGGTCGCTCAGCGTCCGCGGACGCTCACTCGTCCGCCATCGCGACAAGCCGGGCGACGGTATTGATATTGCGCGCGGTGCCGGCCTTCGCCGCCGGGATCTTGAGTTTGGAGTCGGCCATGCCGCCGCCGTAGTGCACGTAGATCTCGCGCTTGCCCAGCGCGAGCTGTTCGCCGTTGCGGCCGCCGACGGTGTCCACCGCGTCCGGGGGCGGCGCCTGGTCCAGGAAAATCGCCAAGACCCGGTTGGGTGCCGCATCCGGGAATGGATTCCCGGCCAACACCTGACTCATCTCCGCGGCGCTGCGCAGCAGCACGCCGACCTGCTTGCCGGTGTGGCGCGCCAGCGCCTGCTGCAGGCTTTTCTGCACCTGTCGCGCCGTGGATGCGCTGCGCAGCACCACGTTGCCGCTGGCGATGTAGGTCCGCACGTCGGCGAAACCCGCGGCCGTGCAAAGCGCACGCAGCTCCGCCATCGGCAGCTTTCCGGTGCCGCCGACGTTCACGGCGCGCAGCAGGGCGATCCACGTCTCCATGCGTGCAGCATAGCGTCCGCCCGGCGCGCATCGCCCACCGCGGCGCGCGAACATGTCCGCGCCGGCGGTCGACATGCCGCGAGTCGCGGGCCTCGTCCGCGGCACGATCCGTGCCTTCCCAGGCCTGCCGGAAACGCCATGGGGTTGCCGAGCAGGCGTTCACGCGGCCACGCCGCGCCGCTTCGTAGCGTGTGCAGGCCCGTTGCAGGAGAGCCCATGGCGACGCACCCGCACCCCCCTGGTCCGCGCGACCGTCCCGACCGCGACCGCCGGCACGACCCGCCCGACATCAACAACCCCGACCGCAACCCGGACGACCCCTCCCGGCAGCCGTCCGACCATCCGGGCCGCGACGACGGCCCGGACCGGGACGCGCCCGGCGTGGACCGACCGCCGCGATGAGCCGGGCGCGCGTGCGGACGGCTGGCGGCTGGAGGCCGTTCGGCGCCGTCGGGTCCGGACTGTCCCCCGGCCGCATGTTGTCCGCCAGGTGCGCGCGGTCCCATGTCGCCTGACGTGCTCGGTTGGGGCGCATCCGCGGTGCTTCTGCTGACGCTGTCGCGCCAGATCGTCATCCAGGCGCGCGACCCGGATCCGAAGGGGGTGTCGAAATGGCTGTTCGCCGGCCAGATGCTGGCGTCCAGCGGATTCATCGCCTACAGCTGGCTGCTCGACAACTGGGTCTTCATCGTGACCAACTCCGCGATCCTGCTGACCGCGATCGTCGGGCAGGTGGTCATCACGATGAAGAGGCGCTGATGGCCTGCCCCTTGGGCGTTCGCGAGCGGTTTCGTCGCCCGCACAGGTCGCCGAGCCGATCCGGCTTGGGAATGTACCGCGGTAGCCCGGTGCGTCGCGTAGCCAGCGTGCCGGTAGCCCGGCCTGCTGTCGTGTCATGGAAGCGATGCCGAAAAGAACGCGTGCCGCAGGCATCTTCGCGCGCTGGATCTCGGCGCCGGGACAATACGTCCGGCCAGGCGGCGTGCTCACGCGCTCCGGTGGAAGCTTGATGGCCCCTTCCGCGGCCAAACGCAGCCATGGAGCCACTCGCCGCGCTCGGGTTCCAGACCAGTGAAGGAATCGGACCCGGCATTTCACCGGTGCTTCTCCACGATGGGTCTACGCTCCGGACCTCAGCTTCTCCCGAAGCTCACCACGGCGACGAAGAGGTCGAAAGCCCGAGGCCGGGAACCCTCGCGAAGGGGCCGTCAAGATTCGCTGAACGACCGGTTGCCCGCCTCTTGAAACCGGTCCGGGCAATTCCATCGTGCGGATCCCGATGCCGCATGGCGTGCGCGAGGCCGGACGACCGGCCGGCGGGCGGCCGGCGGCGCGGTGAATCGAGACCTAGGAGAAAGATCATGAGCCTGATGAACGACTTGATTCCCTGGTCCCGGTCTCGCGGTGCGGACCTCGAGCGCCAGGGACGAGATCCATTCTTCAATCTGCAGCGCGAAATCAACCGGATCTTCGACGACACCCTGTGCGGCGTCGGCGTCCCCTTCGATGGCAACCGGGGCGGTTACGGTTGGCCCAACATCGAAGTGCGCCAGGAGGACCGGCAGCTGACCGTGATCGCCGACCTGCCCGGCATGAACGAGAAGGACATCGAGGTGCTGCTCGAGGAAGACGCGCTCGTGCTTCGCGGCGAGCGCGAGGGCCGGCGCGAGCATGGACAGTTCAGTGAACGCTTCTACGGCCGCTTCGAACGCCGCATCCCGCTGCCGCCGATCCAGGCGGACGGCGTGTCGGCGACGTTCAAGGACGGGCTGCTCACGGTGACGCTGCCTAAGGAACCCGAGGCAGCGCCACGCGGACGCCGCATCACCATCGACCATCGGTGACCCCCGGCACCGGCTGCAAGGTCCGCCGGTGCTTTCCTTTTTTCGAGAACCTCCCCATGCATATCGCCCAGATCGCGCCGCTTTACGAGACGGTGCCGCCGCGCCTGTACGGTGGTACCGAGCGCGTCGTCGCCCATTTGACGGACGCGCTGGTCGAACTCGGTCACGACGTGACGCTGTTCGCCGCAGGCCAGACCGATACCCGCGCCCGTGTCGTTTCGGTGCGGCGGCAGGCCATCCGCCTCGACCCGGCGCCGCTCAAGTCCGACCTCGCCGCCCACCTGGTGCAGCTCGAGGAGGTGCGGCGCAGCGCGCATCTGTTCGATGTGCTGCACTTCCACCTCGACCTGCTGCACTTCCCGATGTTCGAATCGCTCGCCGCGCGCACGCTGACCACACTGCACGGCCGCCTCGATCTGGTGGATCTTCCGATGTGCTACCGGCGCTGGTCGCAGTTCCCGCTGGTGTCGATCTCCGACGACCAGCGCCGGCCGCTGCCCGCGGCCAACTGGCTCGGCACGGTGTACCACGGCCTGCCGCCGTCGTTGTACCGGTTCTCGCCACGCGCCGAAGGCGACTATCTCGCGTTCCTCGGTCGCATCTCGCCGGAAAAGCGGCCCGACCGCGCCATCGCCATCGCCCGTGCCGCCGGATTGCCGTTGAAGATCGCGGCCAAGGTGGACAGCGTCGACCGCGCCTACTTCCAGGACCGCATCGCGCCATTGCTCGACGATCCGTCGATCGAATTCATCGGCGAGATCGGCGATCACCAGAAGTCGGAATTCCTGGGCAATGCGCGCGCGCTGCTGTTCCCGATCGACTGGCCCGAACCGTTCGGGCTGGTCATGATCGAGGCGATCGCGTGCGGAACGCCGGTGATCGCCTGGCGGTGCGGCGCGGTACCGGAAATCATCGACGATGGCGTGACCGGACGCATCGTCGACAGCGAGGCGGAAGCGGTCGCGGCGGTGTCGGAGGTCGCCGCGTTCGACCGTGGCCGGATCCGCGCGACGTTCGAGCGCCGCTTCTCGTCGAGGGCGATGGCCGAGGCCTACGTCGCCCTGTACCGCCGCCTGGCCGGCGGAGCGGTCGCGCATTTCCCCGCGACCGCGCCGCTGTGGCCGCGTCCCGTGCTGGAGCCGATGATCGCCGGCGACGGCGTGCCGCCCTCCCCGCCGCTGCACGATGCGATCGCCACGGCCGGTCGGGAAGTACGGTGAGTGGGCAGATGCAGCCTGTCTCGCGGCAGGTGCTCAAGGACGGAGACAGTTATCTGGTGGCCGATACCGCGGGCGACATCCACGGTGGGGCCGACGGCCTGTTCCACAACGACACCCGCCTGTTGTCGGTCTTCCGGCTGTCGTTGAACGAATGCCGTCCGGAACTGCTCAGCGGTTCCATCGTCAGCGACAACGTCCGGTTCATCGCGCACCTGAGCAGCCGGCCGCTGCCCGAGATCGGGAACGCGGCGTCCACGCGCACGGGCGTCCACGTCGAGCGCATGCGGCTGCTGTTCGGCGAGCGCCTGTACGAACGGCTGGTGTGCACCAACTACGGCCAGCAGGACGAGCCGCTGGTACTGCGCCTGGACTACGCCGCGGACTTCCGCGACATGTTCGAGGTCCGCGGCAGCGTGCGCGCGGCGCGCGGACAGATCCTGCCGCCGCGGGTGCTGGACGAGCGCGGCGTGGCGCTGCGCTACCGCGGCCTCGACGGCGGCCTGCGCGAGTCGGTCATCGCTTTCTCGCGGACGCCGCAGCGGTTGGCGCCGGACCACGCCGAGTTCGAGTTCGCGTTGCCGGCGGGCGGGAGCGAAACCGTCTACCTCGAAGTGGGCGCGGTGTCCGGGAACCCGTCGAAACGAGGTTTCGACGAGGCGATGGTGCGCGCCCGCCTCGGGATGCGCGCGCGTCGCCGCCGTGGCGCGAATGCGCGCAGCAGCGCGCGCTCGTTCAACGACTGGCTGGAGCAGTCGCGCAGCGATCTGGCGCTGCTGACCAGCGAACTCGACAGCGGACCGTACCCGTTCGCGGGCATTCCATGGTTCTCCACGCCGTTCGGCCGCGATGCGGTGGTCACCGCGCTGCAGACGTTGTGGCTGGATCCCGCGTTGTCCCGCGGCGTGCTCGAGTTCCTGGCGCGTCACCAGGCGCAGGAGGAATCGACGTTCCGCGACGCGGTGCCGGGCAAGATCATGCACGAGACCCGCAAGGGCGAGATGGCGGTGCTGCGGGAGCTGCCGTTCGGGCTCTACTACGGCGGGGTGGACACCACGCCGCTGTTCGTGGTGCTGGCCGGCGCATACGCGGAGCGGACCGGCGACCTGGCGTTCGTCGAGCACCTCTGGCCGGCGCTGCTGGCGGCCACGGCGCTGATGGAGCGCGTCTGCGACGGCAACCCGGCGGGGCTGCTCGACTATGCGCGCGGCGAGTCCAGCGGCCTGTCCAACCAGGGATGGAAGGACAGCGACGACTCCGTGTTCCATGCCGACGGCCGTATGCCGGACGGGCCGATCGCCCTGGTCGAGGTGCAGGGCTATGTCTTCGCCGGATTGCGCATGATGGCCGGGCTGGCGCTGCGGTTCGGCGACAATGCGCTCGCCGAGCGCCTGCGGCAACGCGCGCAGACGCTGCGCCGCACCGTGGAGGACCGCTTCTGGATGCCGGAGCACGGGTTCTATGGCCTGGCGCTCGACGGCGAGCAGGCCCTGTGCCGCGTCCGCGCCAGCAATGCCGGGCATCTGCTGTATGCCGGGCTGCCCGGCCGCAGGCGTGCCGCCGCGGTGACCCGGACGCTGCTGTCGCCGGCCTTCGATAGCGGATGGGGGGTTCGCACCCTCGCCGAGGGAGAGGTGCGCTACAACCCGATGTCCTACCACAACGGCTCGGTGTGGCCGCACGATACCGCGCTGGTGGCCGCCGGCATGGCCCGTTACGGCCATCGCGAAGGGGCCGAGCGCCTGCTGCAGGGCATGTTCGCGGCGGCCACGCACTTCGATTTCCGCCTGCCGGAACTGTTCTGCGGTTTCGCGCGCACCGGCGGCATCGCGCCGGTGCCGTATCCGGTCGCCTGCCTGCCGCAGGCGTGGGCCGCGGGTTCGGTGTTCATGCTGCTGCAGAGTTGCCTCGGCCTGAGCGTCGACGCGCGACGCGGGCGCATCGTCGTCGACCATCCGCGGCTGCCCGCCGGTGTCGACCACGTCCTGATCCGTGGGTTGGCCCTGGGCCCGCGCAAGGTGGACCTGCGAGTGCTGCGCGTCGGCGACCGGATCGGGGTGTTCAGCGAAGGCCGCGATGCCCAAGCGGTGCCGGTGCTGCTGCGCGGGTAGGCGTCGAATCTGGCGCCGCCTCCGTCGGCGGCGCGGCCTTGCGGACGACGGGAGGCCATGGGCGTGGGAGATGGGAGTCGCGACGGATCGGCGCCCTGGGCCCTCGTATCCCCGGCACAAGCACCCGCCTCAGAGCTCGAACCGATAGCTCAGCTTGACCAGCAGCTGCTCGTCGTCGCGCAACCGGAAGCTGTCGCGGAGCGACCGGCCGGTGCCGTCGGCGAAAGATTCCTCTTCGTAACCGCCGCGGCCATAGACGACGTACAGGTACGACAGCGGCGCCAGTTCGTAGCGGTAGCGCACCTGCAACCCGAGGTTGCGCACGCTGAAATCGTCGACCGGCTCGCCGCTGGCGACGGCATGGCCGATCGGGTCGACGCGGTAGCCCTGGCGCAGGCGCGCGTCGATCGCGATGGCCTGCAGCTTGAGCCGCAGTTCCTGACGGCTGCCGATGGTCCAGTTGAACCCGGCGTTGAGGTTCGCCTCGCGCCCGTCGAAGCTGCCGATCAGGTTGTCGCGCTGCCACACCAGCCAGTCCGGCGTGCGTTCGGCATACAAGCCGACGTAGACGTTGAAGGCGTCGCTGACGAAGTAGCTGGGTTCGAACTCGACGCTGTAGCCGATCCTGTCGTTGCCGGAAAGGCCGCCGCTGAATGCCTCCGCCTTCAGCTGGTAGGCCCAGTTGCCCTTGCGCGGCCGCTCGTATTCCACGTAGGCGCCGAAGCTGGGCGGCAGCTTCACCACGCCGTTGCCGCGGGTCAGCAGGTCGTCGACGCGGGCGCTGTTGACGTTGATCTGCGTGTACTCGTAGCTGCCGTCGCGCAGCCGGCTCTCCCGGCTCATGCGGAACTGGTGGTTGAGCCGCTGCCCATGGTCGTTGTAGTTGCCGCTGGCGCGCCAGCGCCAGTCCTTGGAGGCGTAGCGCGAGTCCGCCGGCAGGTCGGTGAAGCGGCGCTGCAGCTGCCAGTGCCCGTAGTTCGTGCTGTTGCGCGACAGGTACCCGGCATCGTTGATCTGCAGCTCGTCGCCGAAGTGCATGCCGATCCACTGCTGGCGCCAGCCGTTGTCCATCTCGTAGTCGGCCCAGACGGTGGCGCCGGTGTCGCTGCTGCGCTCGCCCGCGTGCTCGATCCTGCTGCCGAGCAGCCGCGTACGCACGTTCCATCGCGCAGTCGGGCGCCAGTTGTGGTCGACGCCGAGCACGGTCGCCTCGCGATCCAGGAACGGCCGTTCCACCTGGGTCAGCATGGCGCCGAGATTGTGGGTGCTGAAGTCGTGCACCAGGCGCAGCGCACGGAACGAGCGCCCGGCCTCGTCGGCTTCCTCGGCGGCGAAGATTCCGTACTTGGTCGCGCCCAGGCTGCCGTTGAGCTTGATCGCCGCGTCGATGTCGCCGGAACCGGCGCCGTCGTCCGCCGGGCCGCCGATGCGGCGCGTGTACAGCAGCTGGCTGTAGTCGGATGGCGTGGTGAACTCGAACAGGCCCTGGTTCTCGGTGAAGAACGGGCGCTTGTCGCTGACGAAGGTCTCGGTGGCGTCGAAGTTGACCACCAGGTCGTCGCTTTCCACCTGGCCGAAGTCCGGGTTCACGGTGGCGGTCAGTTGGAACTGCCCGTTCGGTTTCCAGAACACGTCCAGTCCACCGTCGGCCTCGCCGCGTCCGTCGACGTTGTCGTACAGCCCGGAGACGTACGGCGTCAGCGCCAGCAGCGACTGGCTGTATCCGGCGACCTCGACCGGCGCGAACTCGGACAGGAAGCGCGGCCGCTCGTAGCTCGCCAGCGGCCAGGCGACGCGTTCGCCGGTGGCGCCGACCACGCGGTCGAGATAGATCCTGATCGTGCGGGTATCGCCAGCGGTCTCGCGCATCGGCGCGATATGCCAGGGGATCAGCAGCTCCGCCGTCCAGCCGGCGTCGTCCTCGGCCACGGCATGGCGCCAGTTGCCGTCCCAGTCGTCGTTGAACTCGGACTCGTTGCTGATGATCGCGTCGTAGATGCCGTCGGTGGAGCTGACGGTGAAGTTGTAGCCGGTGCGGCCGCCGCCGTCGAAGTCGACCATCACGTTGACGCGGTCGACCTGGGCATCGAAATCCCGCTGCACGCGCTGGCGGGTGCGCGGGACCGAAGGCGGCTGAGTGTTGCGGAAAGCGACCGCCAGGCCGTCCGGCGTGGCCAGGACCCAGGCCTCGGTGGGCAGCGACGCCGGCTCGCCGTTGAGCGGCTGCACCTTGCGGAAATCGGTGACCCGGCGCGCATCCTGCCATTCCTCCGGATCGATGCGGCCGTCGATCTCGACCGCGTGCGCAGGCGTGGCGACGGCAGCGAGGAGGGTCGGAAGCAGGCAGGAGAGGGGACGCATCGGTGGATTCCGGCTGGCTGGGGATGTGCCCGGTGCCTGGCACGGTAGCGGCGGCCATGGCCATCTCCGACTGCCATCGGTCATTGCAACCATTTCGCGCCGATGCGCAACGGGTTCGGCGTTGCGCCGCGGATCCTCGGCATGGATCGGCCGCTGCGAAGCGGCGCCCTTGTGGGAGCAGAGCCTTGTCGGAGGCAGCACCTTTGCGGGAGCAACAATGCAGGAGGCACCACCGTTGCGGGAGACACCGCGTTGGGAGATACCACCTTTGTGGGAGCGACGGGAGTCGCGACAGGAATGTCGGCGCCGACACGGCCGGGCCTGCCTGCGTCCGGCACGCGGAGTCGCAACGTCCCGGTGGCGGCATGCCGCCGCCACTCCAACAGGAGAGCCGGCGGCATGCCGTCGCCGCTCTCGCAAGCGCGAGAGACCGGAATCCGCGACCGGGCGGGGCGGGGCCGCTTCCCCCCTGACCGCCCCATCGGCGGCCGGCCGCCGGGCCGAGTGCGCGTCCGGGCCAGCGCCGGATTCGAAAGCAAGCATCGGAGTGTGGCGGACCGGGGGTTGCGGCATGGTGGCTCCACACCCATTTCACAGGAGTCCCGGCGATGACCATGACCCAGAAACGCAGACGAGACGACGCCCTACCACCGACCCTGCGCGACCCGCGCTGGGCCCGCATCGCGGCGCGCGACCGCAGCGCCGACGGCCTGTTCTGGTACTCGGTGGCGACCACCGGCGTCTATTGCCGGCCTTCCTGCCCGTCCAGGACCGCCAACCCGGGAAACGTCACCATCCACGACAGCCTGGAAGCGGCGCGCGGGACCGGTTTCCGGCCGTGCCGGCGCTGCAATCCGGAAGGCGCCTCGACGGAAGCGGAGAACGCAGCGATCGTCGCCAAGGCGTGCCGCCTGATCGAACGGGCGGAGCGGCCGCCGTCGCTGGCGGAACTGGCGGAGGCGGTGGAGCTGAGCCCCGGCTATTTCCACCGCATGTTCAAGGCCGCCACCGGTCTCACCCCGAGGGCCTATGCCGCCGCCCACCGCACGGCTCGCGTCCGCGACGGGCTGGCCCAGGGGCGGTCGGTGACCGACGCGATCTACGACGCCGGTTTCGGCTCCAACGGCCGCTTCTACGAAGCGGCCAACGCGATGCTCGGCATGACGCCGACGCGCTATCGCGCCGGCGGTGCCGAGGAGACGATCCGCTTCGCCGTCGGCCAGTGCTCGCTGGGGGCGATCCTGGTCGCCTCGAGCGCGAAGGGCATCGCGGCGATCCTGCTCGGCGACGATCCGGATGCGCTGCTGTGCAGCCTGCAGGACCAGTTTCCCAAGGCGCACCTCGTCGGCGGCGACCGCGCCTACGAATCGCTGGTCGCCCGCGTCGTCGGCCTCGTCGAGTCGCCGGGGCTGGGCCTGGACCTGCCGCTCGACGTGCGCGGCACGGCGTTCCAGCAACGGGTGTGGCAGGCGCTGCGGGACATCCCCGCCGGCCGCACCGCCACCTACGCCGAAATCGCCCGCCGGATCGGCACGCCCAAGTCCGTGCGCGCGGTCGCCGGTGCCTGCGCCGCCAACGCGCTCGCGGTGGCGATCCCCTGCCACCGGGTGGTGCGCAGCGACGGTGCGCTCTCCGGCTACCGCTGGGGCGTGGAGCGCAAGCGCGCCCTTCTCGAACGCGAGGCCGCGACATGAGCGGGGCGGGACGGATCGACTGGCCGGCGGTCGCCGCCGGCCTGGATGCGCGGGGCTGGTCGATCCTGCCGCGACTGCTGACCGCCGCGCAGTGCGACGCCATCGCCGGGCTCTACGACCGCGACGAGGGCTTCCGCAGTCGCGTGGTCATGGCCCGGCACGGATTCGGGCGCGGCGAGTACCACTACTTCGCCTATCCGCTGCCGCCGCTGGTCGAAAGGCTGCGCAGTGCGCTGTATCCGCGGCTGGTCCCCATCGCCAACCGCTGGCACGAGCGCATGGCGATCGAGGTCCGCTTTCCGGCCGAGCACGCCGCCTTCCTCGAACGCTGCCGGCAGGCCGGGCAGGCGCGGCCGACGCCGCTGCTGCTGCGCTACGGCGAGGGCGACTACAACTGCCTGCACCAGGACCTCTACGGCGAGCACGTCTTCCCGCTGCAGGCGGCGGTGCTGCTGTCGGAGCCGGGCGTCGACTTCGAGGGCGGCGAGTTCGTGCTGGCCGAGCAGCGGCCGCGGATGCAGTCGCGCGCCGAGGTGGTGCCGCTGCGCAAGGGCGATGCGGTGGTGTTCGCCGTCAACATGCGGCCGGTGCAGGGCACCCGCGGCGACTACCGGGTCAAGCTGCGCCATGGCGTCGGCACGGTGCGGGCGGGGCACCGGCACACGCTCGGCGTGATCTTCCACGACGCGGCCTGATCCGGATCGGCGCGCCGGGCCCGCCACGGGGCCGCCGCTGCCCTTGAATTCCGGCCGTCCACACCCATAGTCGACGTTCGCATCCCAGCGCGGAACAAGACGCCACGTATGAACGCCCCTGCCGAAACCCGCACCTTCGAAGCCGAGGTCGCCCAGGTCCTGCACCTGGTCACCCACTCGCTGTACTCGCACAAGGAGATCTTCCTGCGCGAGCTGATTTCCAACGCTTCCGACGCCTGCGACAAGCTGCGCTTCGAGGCCATCGCCCATCCGGAGCTGATGGCCGGCGATGGCGAGCTGCGCATCGACGTGAGCTGGGACAAGGACGCGCGCACCGTGACCGTGCGCGACAACGGCATCGGCATGAGCCGCGACGAAGCGGTGGCGAACATCGGCACCATCGCCAGCTCCGGCACGCGCCGCTTCCTCGAGGCGATGAGCGGCGAGCAGAAGGCCGACGCGCGGCTGATCGGGCAGTTCGGCGTAGGCTTCTATTCGGCCTTCGTCGTGGCCGACCGGGTCACGGTGCTCACCCGTCGCGCCGGCGCCGCGGCCGCGGAAGGCGTGAAGTGGGAGAGCGACGGGCAGGGCGCGTACACGCTGGAAACGGTGGAACTCGCCGAACGCGGCACCACCGTGGTGCTGCATCTCAAGCCCGACGAGGTCGAGTTCCTCGCCGGATGGCAGCTGCGCTCGCTGATCCACCGCTACTCCGACCATGTCGCCTTTCCGATCCGCATGCCCAAGGAGCAGGAGGGCGGGGACGAGGCCGCGCCCGCGGACGGATGGGAGACGGTCAATGCCGCCTCCGCGCTCTGGACCAAGCCGAAGGCGGAGATCTCCGACGAGGACTACCAGGGCTTCTACAAGTCGCTCGGCCACGACTTCAACGACGCATTGGCCTGGAGCCACAACCGCGTCGAGGGCAGCCAGAGCTTCACCACGCTGCTGTACCTGCCTTCGCGCCCGCCGTTCGACCTGATGATGGGCGGCCGCGACGAGCGCAAGGGGCTCAAGCTCTACATCAAGCGCGTGTTCGTGATGGACGCGGCCGAGGAACTGTTGCCCAACTACCTGCGCTTCGTGCGCGGCGTGGTCGACGCCGACGACCTGCCGCTCAACGTCAGCCGCGAGCTGCTGCAGCAGAATCGCCAGCTCGAGCGCATCAAGGGCGCCTGCGTCAAGCGCGTGCTCGACCTGATCGAGAAGCTGGCCCGCGACGAGCCCGAGAAGTTCGCCACCTTCCACAAGGCCTTCGGCAATACCCTGAAGGAGGGCGTGGCCGAGGACGCCAACAACCGCGAACGCATCGCCAAGCTGCTGCGCTTCGCCTCCACCAAGGGCGAGGGTACCGTGCAGGCGGTCTCGCTGGACGACTACATCGGCCGCATGGCCGTGGGCCAGGACACCATCTGGTACATCACCGCCGACAGCCATGCCGCCGCCGCCGGCAGTCCGCAGCTGGAGGCGTTCAAGGCCAAGGACATCGAGGTGCTGCTGATGTCCGACCGCATCGACGAATGGATGCTCGGCTCGCTGCGCGACTACGGCGGCAAGACCCTGCAACACGTCGCCAAGGGCGAGTTGCCGCTGGACGCGGCCGACAAGCTGAAACAGGACGAGGCCGCCAAGGCCGCCGAACCGCTGCTGCAGAAGCTCAAGGGGTTGCTGGGCGATCGCGTCGCCGACGTGAAGGTGTCGGCGCGCTTGACCGACTCGCCCTCCTGCCTGGCGCTGGCCGATTACGAGATGGCCCCGCATTTCGTCCGCCTGCTGCGCGAAGCCGGGCAGGACGTTCCCGAAAGCAAGCCCACCCTGGAGGTCAACCCGCAGCATGCGCTGCTCAAGCGGGTGGAGGCGGAGGCGGACGAGGCGAAGTCGAAGGATCTGGCCACGCTGCTGCTGGAACAGGCCGAGATCGCCGCCGGCGCTCCGCTGCCGGATCCGGCGGCCTTCGTGCAGCGGATGAACCGGGTGCTGCTGGGCGCGTAGGCACCTCCTCCCGGAGGACCGGCGTGTGCATCCTCCGTGGAGCAACTGTCTTCTCAAGCCGGGCTTGGGATCCATTCAGATCGGTCGCGCGCCATGCGCGCGATACCGGTACGGCCTGGATGTGATGGGGAGGCCGCCTGCAGCCAACGCCGGATTCGCACGCATCGCGTGCGAACGGCAAGGCCAGCGAACGCCATGGCATCGGCGAGAATGTCCCCATGCCATCGTCAGCCCCGCCAAAAATTCCCGGCCGCGGTCAATATCGTGCAGCGGACCGGCAGCGCGCTGGGCGCGGTGGCGGTGGTGGTGGCGCTGGTGCGGAGCCCGGATGGCGGATACGTGCCGGCGATCGCGGTGCTGCTTGCGCTCTCGGCACTGGCGCTCTGGCCAGCGCGGGGAATGCGGCCGTAACTCGGGCGGGGCCTCGGGTCGCGGTCCCGGGTGGAAGCGGTTCCAGTCGGTCAGCGGATCGTCGAGCAAGATCTCGTGTCCGGGTGCATCCATCTTAATGGCGACGCCACTCCGTGCAGGCTCGAACACGGTGGCGGCGCACGTCGATTTCCAGCGCGCTGATTCGTCGCTCTACAGGACCACCGCAGTGGATGCCCGGAAATACTCTTTCCCCGATTGATCCGCGCGTTTCCGAACACGCTCGGGGGGCAGTGCCGGCCACTGCAGGTCCGATCGATCCAGACCACCGACAGGAGACATGTGATGCCCTATATCGACGGTTTCGTCATGGCAGTCCCGACTGCCAACAAGCAGAAGTTCATCGACCACGCCAACCAGGGCGATTCGGTGTTCGTGGAATACGGCGCCACCCGCGTCCTCGAATGCTGGGGCGACGACGTGCCCAAGGGCGAGCAGACCGATTTCCACCGCGCCGTACAGGCGAGGGACGACGAGGCCGTCGTCTTCTCCTGGATCGAATGGCCCGACAAGGCGACCCGCGATGCCGGCATGGAGAAGGTGATGAAGGATCCGCGGCTCTCGCCCGAATCCAACCCCATGCCCTTCGATGGCAAGCGCTTGATCTATGGCGGCTTCACACCGGTGGTGGAAGTGGGCGCGAAGTCCTGAGCTACGCGCGCGCGGCACGTGCTGCCGCAGCAAGCATGCTGAAGGTCATTCCGCATGGACGTGGAAGCGGGCCGCTAGCGAGCGGCCCGCTGCCCCGCTTGTCGTCTCCTGCGCGGGTTACGTCGTCGCAGCGGCGGTCGAGGGGCCCGCATAGTCGACGATCAGGCCGACGCGGCGGTTGTCCCGTCCGGCGTCGCCATAGGCGTCCGGGCGCACCAGGCGGTTCTCGTCCTCGCCATAGCTGACCGCGCGGACCTGCCCGGCCGGCAGCCCGGCGGTGTTGACAAGGTAGTCGCGAACGGCGTCGGCGCGCGCCTGGCCCAGGCGCTTGTTGTAGGAGGCCGGACCGGCGGGATCGGTGAAGCCCTCCACCGTGACCAGTGCCTGCGAATGGCTGCTGCGGATGACGTCGGCGAAATCGTCCAGCAGCGGCTTGGCCCGTTCGTCCAGGGTCGCGTCGTCGAAGCCGAAGTAGGCGGCGGTATCGAGGCGGGTCCGGCCGGCGAGCTGGGTCACCAGGGCATCGTGCTTGTCGGACAACGCCTGGATCTGCGAGGCGAGTTGCTGGTCGGCCGCGCGGAGCTCGGCAACGGTGGCGTCGAATTCGTCGCGCTTGATGTAGTTGGTGCAGCCCGCGAGCGCCGCCGTCAGCGCGAGCGCCGCGAGACCGGCGTGGCGCGAAAGTTGTGATGCCATGGGGAAATCTCCTACAGGGAAGGCAAATCGGATAGCAGCCTGTTCAGCCGCGAAAGCGCGCAGAACCGGGGGATGGCCGCCGGTCGACGCTAACCGAACATTTCTTGCCTTCCCGTGAACGACAGGGGCCAAAACAGGTGTGTTTTGTGATAGCGAAACCCCAGGCGCACGCCGGTGAAGCACGACGTCCTGGCGGTCCTGGCGATCGGGACCTCGACTTCCGGCGCATTGAGAACGTGTACCTCGCGAACGGAGCGCAACGGCGATCAGAACGGGTCCACCATCCCCGCCGCCTTCAGCGACATCCAGATGCCCATCGCCACCATCATCAGGTTCTCGGTGAGCGACACGAACCCCAGCGGCACCCGGCTGGCGCCGCCCACGCAGGCACACTTCACGTCGCGCCGGTCGATGTAGACCGTCTTGAACACCGAGACCGCACCCACGCTGCCGATGAACAGCGCCACCGGCACCGACAGCCACGCCCACGCGTTCGCGACCATCAACAGGCCCGCCAACCCCTCGCCGTACGGGTACAGGTAGGCATAGGGCACCCAGCGCTTCGCCAGCAGGTCGTAGTTGAGGAGCATGCTGGAGAAGCTTTCCACGTCCTGCAGCTTCAACAGCGCGAGCACGCACATGCTCAGCGCGACGAACCACTCCGCCGCGCGCACCGTCAGCATCGTGCCGAACACGGCGTAGCTCAGTGCCGCGGCCAGCAGTGCCGTCATCGCGAACAGCACCGCCACCGGGCGGTAAGTGGTTGCTTCGGGGTCGCGCACCTTCAGGCCGAAATGGCGGCGCAGGTCGTCGTAGCCGCCGATGCGTTCGCCGCCGATGAAGGCCTGCGGCGTGGTTTCGACATCGTGCTCGGCCTGGAACCGATCGGTCTCGGCGCGCGTGGTCAGCCAGTGGTCGTCGACCTCGAAACCCTTGCGCTTGAGCAGATGGCGGGCCTTGAGCCCGAACGGGCAGACGTGTTCGGGCATCACCATGCGGTACAGGGCGGCGCGCGGATGCGCATCGGTGTTCATGCTGCCTCCGGATCCGGATCGGGCGACCCCTTTATAGGCGTCTGCCCCGTAATCCGGAGTCAAGAACGCATGCGGGTTCCGCAGCCTTCACCGCTGCATCGCTCCAGGCCGGTCGCCGCGGCGAGCAACAGCAGCAGAAGGCCGGCGAAGGTTGCGGTGGTGTGGTTCGATCCCGCCGCGGCTTCCGAGAAACCTCAATAGAACGCGATGCCCGGCCGCAGCACCAGCTGGAACACCGCGAGAAGCGCGATCACCGCCGCCAGCAGCGCACCGATCGGCCAACCGCCAGCGCCCTCCAGCGGCCGCACCGCGCGGTTCCGCCACGCGCCGGCCTGCATCCACGCCAGCCCGGCCACCGTCACGATCACCGGCAACAGCAGCACCTCCACCCACTCCCGCGGCACCCGGAAGGGTACGATCAGCGCGATCGCGAACAGCGCCGGAAGCGCGGCGGCCAGCCACACGAAGCGCATGCGTGCGCCGGCGCCGGCGACCTGCACCGGGTCTCCGGCCAGCTCCAGCAACGGCCGCAGCAGCCACAGCGCGAACGGTGGCATCGCGGCCAATGCCAACAGCGCCATCGTGGTTTTCGCGGCAGGCCCCAGCCCGAAATACGTCATCGCCATGCCGACATCGCCCTGCGGGACCAGTGCGCCGATGACGGCCTGCGGCAATGCCATGAACACGCCGCTGAAGGCCATCCAGAACACCAGCAGCCGCCACCACGCCGGCCCTGTGCGGGTGCGCCGCAGCCACAGGCCGGCGGCGATGCCGACCAGCAGCGTCGCCAGCGCGCCGGTGCCCTGGAACAGGGAAGCCAGCGGATGCGTGCCTTCCCAGCCGTGATTGTTGTGGAACAGCGTGGGGCGCAGACCCGGCGTCAGTGCCTTTGGCAGCACCAGGAACAACTCCTGCACGAAGAACGTCACGTTGAACGCCAGCGTGTACAGCAGCATCGAGGCCACGCTCGTGCGCCAGCGCCAGGGGGGCGATGCTTCTCGCGGAACCGGCGATTCGCCGCGCGTGCGCACCATGCCGATCACGGCGAACGCCAGCGGCGCGACAACGAGAACGAGCAGGGCGGCAATCGGAAGCATGGCGGACGTTGTGGGCCAATGGAAGGATGCACGATGGGCCGATAGCGGGCCGCCGTCGTCGCCTGGCGCAGTATCCTACTGGCGGGCAGGTGCGGCGGCACCTGTCGATCGACACGGGGATGAGGGCGATGACGCAAAGCAACCGGAGGGCCGCCACGGTGGCTCGTCCTGGATTGGCCGCGGAGGCTGGCCGGTTCGTCTATCCATTCTTCATGTTGCACATGCTGGGGTTCGGGCTGTCGGGCTTCTTCCTGGCCTACGGCGGCGACACGCCCGATCTCGGCTTCCTCTACGCCCACGGCGGCATCGCCATCCTCGTCTATCTGGTCTTCTACCTGGTGCTGTTCGGGGTCGACCAGGTCAAATGGATGCTGATCAATGCCGGGCTCGGGATCCTGGGCATCCATGCCCAGATCGGCTGGATTCTCGGCCGTTTCGGCAAGCGGGTGGAGGACTACCCCTGGTTCGTGCACGTGGTGCCGTTCCTGTACTACATCCTCTATACGTTCCTGCTCCGCCAGTTCCTGCTGGACATCACCCGCTCGCGAACCGACGCCCAACGGCGGGCATGGGTGGAGTCGGGCTACGTCGTCGTTTCGCTTCTGGCGTACGCATACCTGCTCTGGCGCACTGGCCCGCGGCAGTAGATTTCCCCCTACACCTGCTTCGTCTTCCATTTGCCGCGCGTGAACAGCCACAGGGTGAACAGGCCCACCGTGGTCTCGGACACGAACACGCCCCAGAACACGCCGGTGTGCTGCCAGTCGAGCTGGATGGCGAGCACGTACGAGAGCGGAATCTGGATCAGCCAGAAGAACACCAGGTTGATCCAGGTGGGCGTGGCGGTGTCGCCGGCGCCGTTGAAGGCCTGCACGGAGACCATCCACCAGCCGTAGACGAAGAAGGAATACGAGAGGATCCGCAGCCACTCCCCGCCGATGGCGATCACCGCGGGATCGTCGGTGAAGATCGCGACCAGCCGATCGTGCAGCAGGAAGAACGCGACCGACACCGCCACCATGTAGATCATGTTGTAGCCGCCGGTCCGCCACACCGACGCCTCGGCGCGGTCCGCATGGCCGGCACCGAGGTTCTGTCCCACCAGGGTGGCTGCGGCGTTGGACATGCCCCACGCCGGCATCATCACGAACATCATGATCCGGATCGCGATGGTGGCGCCGGCGACCGCCTCGCTGCCGATGCTGGCGAGGATCCGCACCAGGAAGATCCATGAAGTCATCGCCACGATCATCTGGCCGACCCCGCCCAGCGAGGTGCGCACGATGTTGAGCAGGATCGCGCCGCGCCAGACCAGCTGCGAGGCCGCCACCTTGATGTGGCGGCCGCCGCGGAACAGGATCCACAGCTGCATCAGCACGCCGGCGCCGCGGCCGATGTTGGTGGCGATGGCGGCGCCCTCGATGCCCATCGCCGGGATCGGGCCGAAGCCGAAGATCAGGATCGGGTCCAGGACGATGTTCAGGCCGTTGGCCAGCCACAGCACGCGCATGGCGATGGCCGCGTCGCCGGCGCCGCGGTAGATCGCGTTGATCACGAACAGCAGCATGATCACCGCGTTGCCGCCGAGCATCCACTGCATGTAGCGGTAGCCGTGTTCGAGGGTCCACGCATCGGCGCCCATCAGGCGCAGCAGGTCCTGGGCGTAGACGATGCCCGCCAGCGCGAACGGCGCCGACACCAGCAGCCCGAGGAAGATCGCCTGCACGGCCGTCACCGCGGCCTCCTCCGGCTTGTGCTCGCCGATGCGCCGGGCCACGACCGCGGTCACCGCCATCGCCAGCCCCATCGCGACCGAGTACAGCAGGAACAGGTAGCTTTCGGTCAGGCCCACGGTGGCCACCGCCGACGATCCCAGCTTGCCGACGAAGTAGATGTCCACCACCGCGAACGTCGACTCCAGCACCAGCTCCAGCACCATCGGCACCGCCAGCAGGAACACCGCCTTGCGCAGCGGGATCTTCGTGTAGTCGGCGCCGGTGCCGCGGATCGCCTCGCGCAGCGCCGCCCAGACCGACTGCGGCGGCGGCGGCGGAGCGGCCGTCGCGTCGGTGCCGGTCTCGGCGGTGGGATTCGGTTCGTTCGTCATGTTGGCGACTCGATTCACGGAAAGGGCGAAGGCCGCGGCCGGGTGGACGAGGCCGGCGATGCCGACACCATGGGACGACGGATCGGGGGCTGCGAAATCGACACGGTGCGCCGGGATCGCGAGGCCATCGGACCCGCGATCGGGATACGGGGGGCGAGCGGCGGAACTTACCAGCCCCATCGCCCAGGTTCCAAGTCCCGGAAGTTGCGGGAAGTTGTGCGGCGATGCGATGCCGCGGGTCGCCCCGTGCCCCCGTCCGTCTCATGGCGGTTCTTCGCCGGCATGGCGGCGCATGGGGCTCGGCGGGTAAAGTGGTTCGCCTCCATCCAAACGAGGTGCTCCGATGACCCGGACCGGCGGATGCAAGTGCGGCGCGGTGCGCTACACGATCAGCGCGGAGCCCGTGACCGCGCGCCTGTGCTGGTGCCGCGACTGCCAGTACTGGGCGACCGGCAATGCGGCGGTCAACATCGTCGTGCCGCGCGCTGCAATGGCGGTGGAAGGCGACCTGCGCACGTGGGACAGCCTGGCCGACAGCGGGCGGCACATGCGCCGATCGTTCTGCGGCACCTGCGGCACGCAGGTATTCAGCGAGGCGCGCGAGAACGCCGACGCCATGGTGGTGCGCGTCGGCACGCTGGACGCCGCCGGCGACATCCGGCCGGAGAGCGTCATCTGGACGGAGTCCGCGCCGCCGTGGGCGTCGATCGACCCGGCGCTGAAGGCGTTTCCCCGGCAGCCGACGTGATGGACCTCGAGCGCGTGACCGCACGCCCCGTGCCGCCAGGCCAGAGGCGTCCATCCATTGTCATCCAGGTGCTCGCGTCCCCGCTCCGGCGGCCCGGATCGAGACGGTGGCTGTCGCTGCCTCTGGCGTTGGCCGTCCTGCTTGTTGCCTGTGAGGCGGAGCGGGCTGCCCCGGCGACGCAGGCGGATCGGGGTGAACCGGCCGTCCGTCAGTCGCTTCCGCAGGACGCGGGCGCCGCAGCGGACGCCGGGCCCGTGGCGGGAGATCCCGGGCGTCCGCTGCCACCGGAGCGACGACTGCAGGTGACCGTCGAGGGACAGGCCGAACTGCGCCCTGCACGCCTGTTCGAGAGTCCGCAGGGTTACGCGCTCTACGTGCTGCCGCAGATCGCCGTGACCCAGGAGGAGCCCTGCTGCGACCTGGCCTATGCCCGGGTCGACGACGGTTTCTTCATGCGCATCGAGCGGATCGACCCGCAACAGGAACTGGACACGCTGCGCAAGAACGTCGAGCTGGCGCTGTCGGACGTGGGCACGCCAGAAGACGTGCCCCCCGCGCAGGCCGGCGCCGACAACGCCCGCGACGCCGAGCTGTTCCTGCGCGCCCGCGGCGACGGTGTCACCGTGAACATGCCGGTGGCCAGGATAGACGGCGGCCGCTATCGCATCACCCTGCACCTGCCGCACCGCGAGGCCGCGGAAGGCATCACCCCGAGCCTGTGGGCAATGCTGGGAAGCCTGACGACCACGGGTCCGCGCCCGGAGATTTGACCGCTCGCCGGGGAACGTCGACGGAGCAGGGCGATCGCCTGCCCTGAGGATCCTCGTCCGCTGACGAGTGGACCCGCCCCGATCCTGCCCGTCGGTACCGCCGCCACGTCGATCCGGGCCGGACACGTTCGTCGTACCAGCAAGCGCCCCCTCGGGGCATGTCAACCACCGGAGTCCGCCTGCGCATTTCTCGTCCGTTCGCCCTGCTGGTCCTCTCCCTCGCCACCACCGGCGCCTCCGCCGCGGAGGTGGTGTACGAACTGGAACCGGAGCACACCTTTCCCAGCTTCGAGGCCGACCACATGGGCGTGTCCACGTGGCGCGGCAAGTTCAACGCCAGCCGCGGCGAGGTGCGCCTGGACCGCGAGCGCGGCACCGGCAGTGTCGAGGTCGTGGTCGATGCGCGCAGCATTGATTTCGGCCTGGACGCGCTCAACGAATGGGCCATCGGCAAGGACCTGCTGGACACCGACCGCTACCCGGAAGCCACCTACCGCGGCAATCTGGTGGGCTTCCGCGACGGCGCGTCCACCCGCGTCGAGGGCGAGCTCACCCTGCGTGGCGTCACCCGTCCGCTCACCCTCGCCATCGACCGCTTCCACTGCCAGCCGCACCCGATCTTCAAGCGCGACTGGTGCGGCGCCGATGCCCACGCCACCTTCGACCGCAGCGAGTTCGGCCTGGATGCCGGCAAGGACCATGGGTTCGACATGGACGTGACGTTGCGCATCCAGGTGGAGGCGAACATCAAGGCGGAAGAGGCCGCCACCTCGTAGCCGCGGGGGCCGGGGCGCACGGGACCCCGGGTTCGCGCATATGCCATGGCTGGTGCCGGAACCGCGAGTGCCGATCTCCGGGGCTGGCGCCTGGCTGTCCGCGCCCGCGCCGTGTCAATCGCCGCCGCCGCCGTCGGCGGCCAGGGCGTACACGCGCACGTAATCGACTTCCATCGTTGCCGGGAACGCGCCGGTGTCCACGCCCTTCTGGCCGCCCCAGTCGCCGCCTACCGCGATGTTGAGCAGCAGGTGGAAGGGGCGGTCGAAGGGCCATGCGTCCGGGCCGCTGCCCTCGTTGGCGAACGTGAACACCGGGGCATCGTCGATGTAGCCGCGGATGGCGTCCGGCGTCCAGTCCACACGATAGCGGTGGAAGCCGGACATCGCGCCCGGGACCGTGTGCGTCGCGGTCCTCTGCGTGCCGATGACATGGTTGTAGGTCTTGGTGTGCACGCTCATGTGCACGCGTTCGGGATCGAAGCCCACGTGCTCCATGATGTCGATCTCGCCCGAGTCCGGCCAGCCGCCATGGGCACGGTCCGTGGCCAGCATCCAGATGGCGGGCCAGGTGCCGCGCCCGTGCGGCACTCGGGCGCGGGCCTCGATCCGGCCGTAGAGGAAGTCGCCCTTGCCCCTGGAGACCAGCCGTGCCGAGGAATACTCGCGCTCGCCCGCCGGTTCGCGACGGGCGGTGATGGTCAGCACGCCGTCGGCGACCGCGGCATTCCCGATGCGGTCGGTGTAATGCTGCAACTCGTTGTTGCCCCAGCCGCCGCCGCCGAGGTCATGGCTCCATTTCGCCGGGTCCGGCGGTCCCGTGTAGTCGAACTCGTCCCGCCAGGCGGGGACCGGTTCGAAGGTCCAGGTTCGCTCCGCCCCTGCCGCGGTCCCGGCATGCGGCGCGTCCCGGGCCGCCGGTTGGCCGGCGCAGCCCGCGAGGAACGACCACAGCAACGCTCCAAATATCCTGCCCGTCAGGTGTCGCGCATCCGCCATGAGGACTCCTCGATCGCGAGGCCCGATCGTACCGCGGTCCCAGTCTCGACACAGTTCGCCCGCCCTTCGACGGCAATATCGCTCGACGCCGCTGGTCAAGGGCGCTCGCAGGCAGGCACGATTCGCTCTTCGCTGTCGCCGGTCGAGCTCGCTGCGGCTCCGCGCCTCAGTCCACGCAGAGGGTGACCGCGACGCCGGCAGTCACGCGCTGCCGGCATCCGAACCGGTTGGTGTCGGCGCTGCAGGTGCCGCCCACGGCGGTGCCGTCCCCGCTGCCTTCCGGTGCCAAGCAGAGCCCTTCGCACTGGTCGCTGTCGGTGCAGGCCGCGCCGGCATCGGTGGTCTGCAACAGGCACTGCTTGACCGATGCGCGACCCAGCTGGGTCCACTGGCCGCCACGCTGCAGGCACTCCGCCTCGCCGGTTACGGGTGCCGCGGCCGGCCGCTCCGCCGGCGCGCCGCAGGCAGCAAGCAGGACGAGCAGCAGGATGGAGGCGATCGGCTTGGGCATGGCGGGTGTCCACGGGAGAGGGGGAGGCAGTCTAATTGTCGAATCCGCGTACACGGTACAGCTCGACAGGCGCGCCCGCGTGCGGTGATCCATCGCCCTGCCACGATCGCCGCCCTGCCGAGTCGATGCACGCGCGCCTCCGGTCAGCGACCCGGCACGAGCGTCGCGGGCACGCGCACGGCGGCACCCGGCCCGTCCTCGTCGGCCATCCGCACTGCACGTGCACGCACGCCCGGTCCGGCCAGTCGTCGGGAGTGGGTACAAGGCTCGGCGGAACCCCGCAGGGCATCGGGTGCGCGGTCCAGAGGCGCCGGCGCGGCGGCGGCCCGCACACGTCCGCGCACGCCGTCAGGCAGGCGTCGCGAGCTTCAAGCCGATGATGCCCGCCAGGATCAGAGCCAGGCTCACGATCCGGCCCGCGTTCGCGGGTTCTCCCATCAGGACGATGCCCAGGATGGCCGTACCAACCGCACCCACGCCCACCCATACCGCGTAAGCCGTACCCACCGGCAGCGATTTCATCGCGATGCCGAGAAGGCCGAGGCTGATCGCCATCGCGAGCACGGTACCCACCGTGGGCCAGAGCCTGGTAAAGCCCTCCGTGTACTTGAGCCCGATCGCCCAGCCGATTTCGAACAAGCCCGCCGCGATGAGAATGAACCAGTGCATGTTCCACCTGTAATGAATGCGGATTGCGTTCGCTGGCAGGGCTTCAAGAGCGCTGCGAATCGCGACACGTGCTGCATAGCACATCCAGCGCCGGAATCGAACCGATCGGCGAAGCGCGTCGGCTCGAATGACGGGCGGCACTCAGTCGGCGAAGCTCACCTGAGTGGGGCTGTCGACCTGGACGTGCGTCTGGTAGTAGTACTTGCCGGTCGGGCGGCCATCCGCCAGGAAGTCGATCCTGACGCGCTTGGCGACGCCCAGGACAACGAGCCTGCGGTTCTTGAGGCCCTGTAGCCCGACGCCAAGTCGCTGCTCGAGCGATGGAACCATCGACGTCGGCATCTTTACGGTGAGATTCCTTTGGTCGCGATAGTCACGCTCGGAGTTCAAGAACGTCCGATCGCTGTACGAGTTCAATGCCTTCACGGTGAGAACGAAATGGCCACGTACACCATTCAAAGGGTCGTCGTTGGCTGCGCGAACGGCATCCACGGGCTCGATCCAGCCCTGGGTGTTGCGAGGCACGGTTGAGCAGGCAGCCAGCATCGCCGCCATGGCAAGCGCGATCAGTAGACGCATGAAGTCCTCCTTGAGTGCCGACGCCCAGGGTCGCGCCGCACGAAGCGGCGCCGATTCGGCGAGTCTTGGGAAACGAGGGGTGTGGCCTGCGCCTGGTTCAGGCCATCGGCAGCTTCAGTCCTTGCTCGCGCGCGCAGTCCTTGGCAATCCCATACCCCGCGTCCGCATGGCGCATCACGCCGGTGCCCGGGTCGTTCCACAGGACCCGCGCAATGCGTTTGTCGGCTTCCTCGCTGCCGTCGCAGACGATCACCACGCCAGAATGCTGGCTGTAGCCCATGCCCACGCCACCGCCGTGGTGCAGCGATACCCAGGTGGCGCCGCCGGCGACGTTGAGCATGGCATTGAGCAGCGGCCAGTCGCTGACGGCGTCGCTGCCGTCGGCCATGGCTTCGGTTTCGCGGTTGGGCGAGGCGACGGAGCCGGAATCGAGGTGGTCGCGGCCGATGACCACCGGCGCCTTCAGTTCGCCGTTGCGCACCATCTCGTTGAAAGCCAGGCCCAGCTTATGGCGCTGGCCCAGGCCGACCCAGCAGATGCGCGCGGGCAGGCCCTGGAAGCTGATGCGTTCGCGGGCCATGTCCAGCCAGTTGTGCAGGTGCTTGTCGTCGGGGATGAGCTCCTTGACCTTGGCGTCGGTCCTGTAGATGTCCTCCGGATCGCCGGACAGCGCCACCCAGCGGAACGGGCCGACGCCGCGGCAGAACAGCGGACGCACGTAGGCGGGGACGAAGCCGGGGAAGCCGAAGGCGTTGGCGCAGCCCTCGTCCCTGGCCATCTGGCGGATGTTGTTGCCGTAGTCGAAGGTGGGCACGCCCATCCGCTGGAAGGCGAGCATGGCTTCCACGTGGGTGCGCATCGAGCGCTTGGCGGCGTCGCGCACCTTGTCCGGGTCGCCCTTCTGCTCGGCGAACCATTGCTCCACGGTCCAGCCGATCGGCAGGTAGCCGTGCACCGGGTCGTGGGCGCTGGTCTGGTCGGTGACGGCGTCTGGGCGTACGCCGCGCTCGACCAGTTCGGGCAGCACTTCGGCGGCGTTGCCGAGCAGGGCGATGGACTTCGCCTCGCCGGCCTTCGTGTACCTGTCGATACGGGCGAGGGCGTCGTCGAGATCGGTCGCCTGCTCGTCGACATAGCGGGTCTTGAGGCGCATGTCGATGCGGCTCTGCTGGCATTCGACGGTGAGGCTGCAGGCGCCGGCCAGGCTGGCGGCCAGCGGCTGCGCGCCGCCCATGCCGCCGAGGCCGGCGGTGAGGATCCATTTGCCGGTGAGGTCGCCGCCGTAGTGCTGGCGGCCCATCTCCACGAAGGTCTCGTAGGTGCCCTGCACGATGCCCTGGCTGCCGATGTAGATCCAGCTGCCGGCGGTCATCTGCCCGTACATCATCAGGCCCTTGCGGTCGAGCTCGTGGAAGTGTTCCCAGTTCGCCCAGGCCGGCACCAGGTTGGAGTTGGCGATCAGCACGCGCGGGGCGTCGGGGTGGGTGGGGAACACGCCGACCGGCTTGCCGGACTGGACCAGCAGGGTCTCGTCGTCGCCCAGGGTTTCGAGGGTTTCGAGGATCCTGTCGAAGCAGGCCCAGTCGCGGGCGGCGCGGCCGATGCCGCCGTAGACCACCAGGTCCTCCGGACGCTCGGCCACTTCCGGGTCGAGGTTGTTCTGGATCATCCGGTACGGCGCTTCGGTCAGCCAGGACCTGCAGGTCAGGTCGCTGCCGCGCGGGGCGCGGATGCGGCGGGACGGATCATGGCGGGGGTCGGACATGCGTGGCTCCGGAAGCGATTGGCGTGTGCCGCAGTGGCGGCGCGCGTGAACCACGGAATTATCGCATTGAGGCGCGGAAGGTCCGAAGGTCCTGGCCGCGATTTGCTCCCTCCCCCGTTCACGGGGAGGGCTGGGGTGAGGGCGACGGAACCGCGTTGGCGTCCGGCGTATGGATGTTTCGAGTGAGCGGTTTATGGAGCATGTCCACTCGATAGCGAGTGGCGGCGTTCGCTGTGCCGGCGCCGGCTTGCCCCCCATCCCAACCTTCCCCCGCAAGCGGGGGAAGGAGCGGAGTGCGGGTGCCGCGATTTGCTTCCTCCCCCGTTCACGGGGGAGGGCTGGGGTGGGGGCGACGGAGCCGCGTGGACGTCCGATGTATGGACGTTTCGAGTGAGCGGCTGCGAGCGCCGGGCAGGCGAGGGCCGGCTCAGAACAGCAGGTTCACCATCGCCACCACTACCAGGGTGTAGGTCAGCGACAGCGGAGCGCCGACGCGCCACAGTTCGCGCGGGTTGTAGCCGGCCGGGCCGGTGATCATCGACAGCACCGGGTTGGACTG
Source organism: Luteimonas sp. R10 (assembly GCF_045689605.1). Lineage (GTDB taxonomy): Bacteria > Pseudomonadota > Gammaproteobacteria > Xanthomonadales > Xanthomonadaceae > Luteimonas. Next base: position 3,952,141 of record NZ_CP141262.1, on the reverse strand, counting down.
GGTCATGAAGTTATTCGAGGCCGATAGCGCCACGATCAGGGCGAAGGCGGTCGGGTCGCCGCCGGCGGCGAGCGCGAGGTTGATCGCCAGCGGCACCACCACGATGGTGGCGCCGACGTGGCTGATGACCAGGGAGAAGGCGGTGGTCAGGATGGCGACGGCGATCTCGATCACCCACACCGGCAGTCCGCTGGGCAGCTGCTCGATGGTGTGGCCGGCCACCCAGGCGGCGGCGCCGCTGCTGTCCATGGCCCAGCCCAGCGGGATCAGGCAGGCCATCAGGAACACCGTCTTCCAGTTGATGGCGCTGTAGGCCTCGTCCATCTTCAGCACGCCGCAGACCAGCATGCCGGCCACGCCGGTCATCAGCGCGATCGAGGTGGGCACGCGCGAGGACAGCGCGATCAGGATGGTGACGGCGAAGATCGCCATCGCGATCTTGAACTTGTGCGGGCGCTGCTCGCCCTTGGGAAAGTCGGTCACCACCACGAAATCGCGGCTGGAGCTTTCCGACAGCGCCTGCCAGAAGCTGTGCAGCACCAGCATGTCGCCGGCGCGCAGCGGCAGGTCGCGCACATTCTCGCGGATCACCTCCTCGTCCTTGCCGCGGTTGACCGCCAGCAGGCGGATCCCGTGCTGGCGCCGCAGCTGCAACTCGTTGGCGCTCTTGCCGATGAACTTGGAGGTCGGCGGGATCACCGCCTCGGAGATGCCGGCGCGGGCCGGGTTGAACAGGTCGCCGAAGTTGCGCAGGCGCGTGCTCATGCGCAGGAACTGGTTCTGCGCGAAATCGGCCACCTGCTGTCGCGTGCCCATGGCCCCGAGCACGCTGCCCACCCAGATGCGGGTGTCGGCGGCCGGCGCCAGCTTGGCCTCGTTGTCGCTCTTGAGCGCCAACAGCACCGGGGCGTCGTGCAGGGCCTCGGCCTCGCCGAAGGTCATGCCGACCAGCGGACTGTCGGCGGTGACGGTGAGCTCGTACACGTCGCCCTCGATGCCGTAGACGCGGGCGAAGTAGCTCTGCGTGCGCGCCGGAGTCACGTTGCTGTCGTTGCCCTCGCGCAGCTGGCGGTTGCCGAAGAAATGGAAATAGGCCAGGCCGGTGGCCAGCAGCGCCAGGCCGATCGGCAGCGGCGCGAACATGTTCAGCGGTTCCAGCGTGGCCACGCCCGAGGGCAGGTTGGCGTTGGCGGCCACCAGCAGGTCGTTGAGCAGGATCAGTGGCGAGGTGCCGACCATCGTCAGGCTGCCGCCCATCACGATCGCCACGCCCAGCGGCAGCAGCAGCTGCGACAGGCTCATGCCGGTGCGCGAAGCCAGCCTCGAGGCGACTGGCAGGTACAGCGCCATCGCCGCCGGGTTCTGCATGAAGGAGGAGTTGAGGCCGGCGATCGCCGAGGTCAGCAGCAGCAGTCGTTGCTCGACGCCGTGCGCGCGCCGCAGCAGCCAGCCGGCCAGCCGGTTGAGCGCGCCGGTGCGGTCCAGGCCCATGCCCAGGATCATGGTGGCGATCACGCTGATCACGGCATTGGACGAGAAGCCGTTGAACACGTCCTCCGACGCCACCTGGCCGGTCAGCCCCAGCAGCACCAGCACCACCAGCGCCACCAGGTCGGCGCGCACCCGCTGGAACACGAACAGCAGCATCGTCAGGCTCACCAGACCGAGGACGATCTTCATGTCCGTGGTGAGCGAGAGGGCGGTGTCCATCAGGGCCGGGATTGGTGATTCGTGATTCGTGATTGGAAAGCGGGCGGCAGGCGGCGGGCCGTCAGCCGGTGGACCCGGTGCCGTTGTCCCGGCAAAGGCCGGGGTCCGTTTCGCTTTGCCGGCGGGTCACGGTGGATCCCGGCCTTCGCCGGAATGGTGTCGGGTCCTGAGGTTCCCCGTGTTTTCCTGCAATCGATTCAACGGCTTGGCTGCTTCCCCCCTTTGAAAAAGGGGGGTTGGGGGGATTTGCTCGGTGCCCGACCAAGCAACAGCAACAGCAAATCCCCCTCGATCTCCCTTTTTCAAAGGGGGAGGATAGGCTGCGAGAAATGTGGGGAAACCTCAGTATCGGGTCCGGTGGCTGGCGGCGCCGGGTTCCGCGCCGCGAGACGCGCGTCTCAAGTGCCCTCCGCTTTTTCGAATCACCAATCACGAATCACGAATCCCGGTCATAAATCAAATCCCATACCCCGTGGCCCAGGCGCCGGCCACGGGTCTCGAAATGGGTCTGCGGGCGCCAGTCCGGGCGCGGCACGTGCCCGCGTGCACCGGCGCGGTTGCGCAATCCCGCCGTTGCGTCCAGGACGTCCCACATCTGTTCGGCATAGTCCTGCCAATCGGTGGCGAGGTGCAAGCGTCCGCCGGGCGCCAGCTTGCGCACCAGCAGGCCGGCGAAGGCCGGCTGCACCAGGCGGCGCTTGTTGTGGCGCTTCTTGTGCCAGGGATCGGGGAAATAGATGCGGATCTCGTCGAGCGAGGCGTCGGCGATCTCGTGCTCGAGCACCTCCACCGCATCGTGGTGGTAGACGCGGACGTGGTCGCTGCCGTCCTCGGCCAGGGCGTTCAACAGGCGGCCGACGCCGGGGGCGTGCACCTCGATGCCGATGTAGTCGCGCGTGGGATCGTGGCGGGCGGCGTAGCGCAGCGCCTCGCCGTTGCCGAAGCCGATCTCCAGCACCCGCGGCGCGCTGCGGCCGAACACGGCGTCGAAGTCGCGCGGGCCGGCCTGCTGGTCGGCGGGACGGAAATCCAGCCCGAAGCGCGGCCACGACAGGTCGAACGCCCGCTGCTGGGCCTCGCTGAAGCGGCCCTGGCGCAGCACGAAGCTGCGCACGCGGCGACGGCCGGGCTCGACGGTGAAGGGCTTGTCCCGGCCGGCCTCGCTCACGCCCCCCCTCCCCGTAGAGCGGAGCTTGCTCCGCTGCGCGGGCTCCGGAGCCTGGAGTAGCGGAGCAAGCTCCGCTCGGGGCTGGGGCGGGGGTGAAGGTCGCGCGTGGCCCGCCGGAGTTCCAGCCGGTTCCTGTCGCGACTTCCGTCGCTCCCACGGGAGCATGACGCACTCGCCCAATGGCCCCGTGGGAGCGACGGAAGTCGCGATGCTCTCGGCAGCCGCGACTCCGGCCGCGGTAAGCCGTCGATTTCGCCGCCTCTGCGACGGTCGCCGTTCGGCAGGCGGGGGACGATCGGCGGCCGGATGAGCGCCTGCATCAGCCGATCAAGCCGTCCACCGGGCTGGAGGCGCTGGCGTAGCGCTTGCGCGGGATGCGGCCGGCGAGGAAGGCGTCGCGGCCGGCCTCCACCGCCAGCTTCATCGCCCGCGCCATGCGCACCGGGTCCTTCGCGCCGGCGATGGCGGTGTTCATCAGCACGCCGTCGCAGCCCAGTTCCATCGCGATCGCGGCGTCCGAGGCGGTGCCGACGCCGGCGTCCACCAGCACCGGCACCTTGGCGTTCTCGATGATCTCGAGCAGGTTGTACTTGTTCTGGATCCCCAGGCCGGAGCCGATCGGCGCCGCCAGCGGCATCACCGCCACGCAGCCGATCTCCTCGAGCCGGCGCGCCAGGATCGGGTCGTCGCTGGTGTAGACCATCACCTCGAAGCCGTCGGCGACCAGCTGCTCGGCGGCCTCGAGCGTCTGCACCACGTCGGGGAACAGCGTCTTCTCGTCGCCCAGCACCTCGAGCTTGGTGAGGTTGTGGCCGTCGAGCAGCTCGCGCGCCAGGCGGCAGGTGCGCACCGCGTCGGCGGCGGTGTAGCAGCCGGCGGTGTTGGGCAGGATGGTGAAGCGGTCAGGCGGCAGCACGTCGAGCAGGTTGGGCTCGCCCGGGTTCTGGCCGATGTTGGTGCGGCGGATGGCGACGGTGACGATCTCGGCACCGGCGGCCTCGGTGGCGGCGCGGGTTTCGTCGAGATCCTTGAACTTGCCGGTGCCGGTGAGCAGGCGCGAGCGGTAGCGCTTGCCGGCGATGACCAGTGGGTCGTGCGCAGACGAATCGTTCATGACGGGATTATGGCGGTTTGGGGCATCGAAATGTAGGGACGCGTGATTGCCCGCCCTTGCAGGAGGGGCTTCAGCCCGCGCCAGGCAGTCCCATCGGTGGCGGCCACGATAAACGCGCCGCCGCGCGTTGCGAAGGGAAACTGCGTGGAGAGCATCTGTCGGCGGATTGCGCAGGGTTGGGGCCGAAGCCCTCCTGCAGTGAATACAGGCCGCAAAGCGACAACGGCGGAGGGGCCTTCGTGGGCGTCGCGGTCGCCCATGTCATCAAAACTGAACCTTCGCCATGCAGCATCGGCGGCCGTCGCGCAGCTCCGCGATGTCCTTCCCCCGTATCAGGATTGGTTCACATGCAGATGAAGCGCCGCCGCCTCAGCGGTTCGATCCGCCGTGCCCTCGTCGTCGGTGCCTGTGCCGCGATGGCTTCGGCCCCGGCATGGGCACAGCAGGACGCAGCATCCGCCATGGACGGCACCGACCGACGCGCCGACGCCACCGAGCTCGACAGCATCGTGGTGACCGGCCGCGCCGGCACCGGCATCCGCACCAAGGCCGAGACCAGCTACTCGGTCACCAACATCGAGGAGGAGGCGCTGCGCCTGCAGGCGCCCACCAGCGTGACCGAGTCGCTCAAGTCGGTGCCCGGGTTCTGGGTCGAGGCGTCCGGCGGCGAGGCCAGCGGCAACGTCCGCGCCCGCGGCATCCCGGTCGACGGCTTCGGTTCGGTCAACATCCTGGAAGATGGCGTGCCGGTGGTGCACGACCCCTCGCTGGGTTATCTCAATGGCGACCAGGCATTCCGCCTCGACGAGACCATCGAACGCATCGAGGTGGTACGTGGCGGCCCCTCGTCTGTGATCTATCCCAACGCCCCGGCCGGTGCGATCAACTACATCCCGCGCCGGGTCGGCGACGAGGACGAGGGCATCGCCAAAGTGACCGTGGGCGACTACGGCCTGCAGCGCATCGATTTCTGGTACGGCACGCCGCTGGCCGGCGACTGGAAGCTGGGCCTGGGCGGCTTCCATCGCCAGGACGACGGCATCCGCGACCCCGGCTACACCGCCAACGACGGCGGCCAGTTCCGCGTCAACCTGGCACGCGAGTTCGAGCGCGGCCGCCTCAGCATCGACGCCAAGCACATGGACGACAAGGTCATGCTGTACCTCGGCATCCCGATGCAGACCGACGAGAACGGCGACATCCGCGCCGTGCCCGGCTTCGACGGCCACTACGGCACGGTGGCCGGCCCGGAAACCCGCCGCCTGGCGATGCCAATGGGCGACGGCGGCGTCTGGGACTACGACAACGCCAAGGGCACCCACGTCCGGCGCGACCAGCTGACGGTGAAGTTCGACTACGACCTGGGCGCAGGCTGGCAGGTGTCCGACGCGCTGGGCCTCACCCATACCAGGACCACCCGCAACGGCGTGTTCGCGCTGAACCTGCAGAGCGCGTCGAGCTTCCTGGAGGACCAGGCCGAAGACCTCGCGTCGCAGCTCGCCCAGGTGCCGGGCGCCGCCGGCCTGCAGCTGAGCTACGCCAACGCGCCCGGCGGCGTCTTCGACGTCGCCGGCCAGAACGGCAACGGGCTGATGATGGTGGGCGGCCTGCGCGGCCTGGAGATGCCGGTGAAGGAACTGGTCAACGACCTGCGCCTGTCGCGCGACTTCGATGTCGGCGGCCAGAACCACAACCTGACCCTGGGCTACTACTACGCCAACACCAACGAGGACTTCGACCGCTATTCCTCCAACGTGCTGCTGGACGCGCAGGACAACGCCCGCCTGCTGAATCTGGACGTGGTGGACGCCGACGGCAACGTGCTGGCCACCCTCACCGAGGATGGGGTGTCGCGCCACGGCTACGAATGGGGCAACGCCTCGGGCGAATCCACGACCCATGCGCTGTACCTGGCGGACGAGTGGCAGGTGAACGACGCCCTGCGCATCGACGCCGGCGTGCGCTGGGAGGAGATCACCGCCGAGGGCTGGACCGAGGTGCGCACCACGGAGGACGGCGGCACCCCGGCCACGGCGGCGATGCTGACCGGCTCTGGCCGGTTCCTGCACTACGACACCAGCTCGGACAAGGTAGGCTGGACCCTGGGCGCGAACTACCAGTTCGGGCGCAACTCGGGGCTGTTCGGCCGCTGGACTTCGGCCTTCCGCCTGCCCAGCCTCGGCAGCTACGTCACCCGCGGCGACAACGCCTGCGACGGCCGGACCGGGGCGGAGTTCGACCAGTGCGTGGCCGAGCGCCAGGCCACCAACAACGACGCCGCCATCACCCAGACCATGGACCTGGCGGAGATCGGCTACAAGTACAGTGACGCGTTGTTCAGCCTGTTCGCCACCGGCTTCTACACCAAGTACGACAACGTCGGCTTCAGCAACTACGTGTTCGACAACAACGGCGTCTCGATCCGACAGCAGGGCTATGCCAGCACCCGCACCTACGGCCTGGAACTGGAAGGCATGTGGTATCCCGCGGACTGGTTCGACCTGCAGCTGACCGCCACCCTGCAGAACCCGGAGTACCAGGACCTGAAGTACACCGAGGATTCGGACGACGGCCCGGTGCTGCGCGACTTCGTCGGCAACCGCCTGATCCGGGTGCCGGAGACGAGCCTGCGCCTCGTGCCCGGCGTGAACCTGCTGGACGGGCGCCTGCGCCTGCAGGTGGCCTGGGAGTACCAGGGCGACCGCTACGTGGACACCGCCAACTCGGTCAAGCTGCCGGCCTACGACGTGTTCAACGCCAGCGCCCGGTTCGAGATGACGCCGGAGTTCACGCTGTACGGCTACGTCGACAACCTCGGCAACTCGCTGGGCCTGACCGAGGGCAACCCGCGCGCGGGCGAACTGCAGAGCGGCGACGCCGGCGCCAACAGCTTCATCGCGCGGCCGCTGCTGGGCCGTGCGTTCCGCCTGGCGCTGATGTACCGCTTCTGACGAGCCGAACTTCCAGGCTCCGGGGCCGTAGAGCCGAGCTTGCTCGGCTACGCGGGCTCCGGAGTCGGGAGCAGCGGAGCAAGCTCCGCTCTACGGCGGTGGTGCAAATGGGAGATGAGGATGAAGACGACCTTGCCGCTGCTCGTCATGTTGGCCGTTGCGTCGGCGTTCGCGGCAGCGCCTGCGCTGGCCGCCTGCGACCTCGAAGCGCCCGACGCCGGCGCCGCCGGCGCCGACTGCGCGCAGGCCTGGATGGACGCCAACCTGCGCCTCAACGACCTGCAGGTGATCGGTACCCACAACAGCTACAAGCTGCCCGCCTGGCCGCATCTGCTGGCCTCGCACCGCGAACGCGACCCGCAGGGCGCGGACGGCATCGACTACGGCCATCTGCCGCTGCGCGAACAGCTCGAGCGCGGCGTACGCGCGCTCGAACTCGACGTGTACTACGACCCGGAAGGCGGGCGCTACCGCCACGATTCGCTGCCGCCGGAACAGCACGCCGCCCTGCGGCGCCCCGGCTTCAAGGTCATGCACCTGTCGGACATCGACTACCGCAGCAGCTGCCAGCCATTCGCCGAGTGCCTGCGGATCGTCCGTGACTGGTCGCGCGCGCATCCGCGGCACGTCCCGCTGCTGGTCCAGATCAACGCCAAGGACGGTCCCGCCGCGCCCGGCGCGGTGCAGCCGCTGCGGTTCGACGCGGCGGCGTTCGATGCGCTCGACGCCGAGATCCGCGGCGTGTTCCCGGACGAGGCGCTGATCGTGCCGGACGAAGTGCAGGGCGACGCACCGAGCCTGCGCGAGGCGGTGCTCGCCGGCAACTGGCCACGCCTGGGCGAGGCGCGCGGGCGGGTGCTGTTCGCGCTCGACGAAGGTGAGGAGAAGGTGGCGCTGTACCGCGGCAAACGGCGCGCGCTGGAAGGCCGGGTGCTGTTCGTCAATGCCGGCGCGGCCTCGCCGGCTGCGGCATGGCTGACGCGCAATGAGCCCATGGAGCAGGACGCGGACATCGCCGGGGCCGTGGCCGCGGGCTTCCTCGTCCGCACCCGCGCCGACGCCGACACGCGGGAGGCGCGCCGGAACGATACGCGCCGCCGCGAGGCCGCGCTGGCCGGAGGCGCGCAGGTCGTCTCCACCGACTACATCGAACCGGACCAGCGGTTCGGCGGCTACCGGGTCGGACTGCCGGGCGGCGTGGTCGCGCGCTGCAACCCGCAACGTGCCGCGCAGCGCTGCGGCGGCCTGCCCATCGAGGAATGATCATGCTGCGTCTCCTGTGTTCCATCGTCCTGGCCGTTTGCGCCGCGACCGCCGCGGCCGCTGATCGCGACCCGCTCGTGCTGCGCGGCGAGATCGACGGGAGCGACCACCAGCGCTACCGCGAGGTGCCGTTCACCGTGCCGGCGGGCACCGCACGCATCACCGTGGCGTTCGACTACGACGGCCGCGAGGACAAGACCACCATCGACCTGGGCCTGCTGGGGCCGGACGGCTTCCGCGGCTGGAGCGGCGGCAACAAGCGCGAATTCACGGTGTCGGCCTACGACGCCACGCCCTCCTACCTGCCGGGCGCGTTGCCGGCCGGGGAATGGCGGCTGCTGCTGGGGATCCCCAATATCCGCGCCGGCGCATCCGCCAGCTACACGGCCGAGGTCCGCTTCACGCCGACCGGCGCGGAAGAGCGCCTGCCCCCGTCGCTGCGGCCGGTGCTCGCGGAACAGGCGCGGTGGTACCGCGGCGACCTGCACATGCACAGCGCGCACAGCGACGCCAGCTGCGACAGCCAGGACGGCGAACGGGTGCCGTGCCCGCTGTTCCTGACCTTGCAGGCGGCCGCGGAGCAGGGCCTGGACTTCGTCGCCCTGACCGACCACAACACCGTCTCGCACCTGCACGACATCCGCGGGCTGCAGCCCTATTTCGATCGCCTGCTGCTGATCCCGGGCATGGAGGTGACCACGTTCCAGGGCCATGCCAACGTCTTCGGCCTGCGGGCGCCGCTGGATTTCCGCATCGGCGACACCGTGCCGGACTGGAACGCGCTGCTGGGCGAGGTGCAGGCGCGCGGCCTGCTGCTGTCGGTCAACCATCCGGCGCTGCCCTCCGACGAGCGCTGCATGGGCTGCGGCTGGACGCCCAAGGGCGGGGTGGACTGGTCGCGGATCGCAGCGGTGGAGGTCGTCAACGGCGCCGACGCCGGCACGCCGGTCTCGGGCATCCCGTTCTGGCATGCGCAGCTCGACGCCGGGCATCGGCTTGCCGGCGTTGGCGGCAGCGACAACCACGATGCCAAGCTGACGCAGTCGCAGTTCGGCCGCAGCCGGGTCGGCGCACCGGTCACCGCGGTGCACGCGGCGTCGCTGTCGCAGGACGCGATTCTCGACGGCATCCGCGCCGGCCGGGTCTTCGTCGACGTCGAGGGCAGCCGCGACCGCGTGCTCGACCTGGTCGCGCGGTACCGCGCGACCGAGGTCGCCATGGGTGGCGTGCTGGCACTGCCCGCCGGCGCCGAGGCCAATTTCGAACTGCGCCTGGCCGGCGTGGCGGATGCGCGCGTGGAGGTGCTCGTCGACGGCGAAGTCGCGCCGCTGCTCGCCGATCCCGTCGTGCGCGACACCGGGCAGCCCCTGCGCTGGCGCTGGCGCAGCGACGGCGGCCGCCATTGGTTGCGCGTGGACGTGCGCGACGCCGACGGCCGGCTGCTACTGGTCGGCAATCCGGTCTATATCAACTTCTAGGTGCGCGGCGTCGCGACTTCCGTCGCTCCCACATGGCGAACTGACAAGTTGTGGGAGCGACTTGTGGGAGCGACGGAAGTCGCGACGCTTTCACACTGGAGCAAAACTCGATGCTGCCCGCGCGACTGCCTCATCCGCCGCCGAGCGCGTGCACGATCTCCACCCGGTCGCCGTCGCGTAGCGCATGCGCATCGTGGCGTCCGCGCGGCACGATCTCGCCGTTGACCTCCACCGCGACGCGGCGTTCGGCCAGGCCCTGGGCCCGGAGCAGGTCGCTGATCGTGGCCGGGTCGGGCAGGACGAAGCGGTCGCCATTGAGCTGGATATCCATGGCCGCCATTGTCGCCGCTCGGGCGGCGACATTCAGCCCCGTCGGTCAAAACATGATGCGCTGCGGCGTGAGCGCCGATGCCGATCGTGGAACCATGCGCGACCATCCGCCGCCGTATGTCCCCTGCGGGCGGCCTTTTCGCCACGATTCCGGAGGATCCATGCGCCTGCCACGTCTCGCTCCCGCCGCCCTGGCCACCGCGCTCGCGCTGGCGGTCGGCCCCGCCGTGGCCGACGAGAGCCAGTTCTCGCGGACCATCTTCTTCGGCGACAGCCTGACGGACGGCGGCTTCTTCCGCCCGCTGCTGCCGCCGGAAGTGCAGGCGCTGACCGGGCAGTTCACCACCAATCCCGGCTGGGTGTGGGCGCAGTACGTCGCCGACCACTACGGCACCGACGCCTCCGCCAACGGCAATGGCCAGAACGGCGACAACTACGCCGTCGGCGGCGCGTGGGTGGTCGGCGACCGCACCGGGGCGCTGGGGCCGACGCCATCGGTCACCACCCAGGTGTCCACCTACCTGTCGTCGGCTGGCGGCGCCGATCCCGACGCCCTGTACACGATCTGGGCCGGCGCCAACGACATCTTCGCGATCGCCGCCGGCGCGCCGGTGGATGAGACGCTCGGCACCGCCGTGGCCGGCCAGGTCGGCCTGGTCGGCGCGCTGCAGGGCGCCGGCGCGCGCTACATCCTGGTGCCGACCTTGCCCGACATGGGCATCACCCCCGCGGCGCGGGCGCAGGGCCCGCAGGCGCAAGCGCAGCTGACCGCGCTGGCGACGGCCTACAACGAGGCGTTGTTCGGTGGTATCGCCGGTGCCGGATTGCGGGTGATCCCGCTCGACACCTTCAGTTTCCTGCAGGAGGTGGTCGCCGATCCGGGGCTGTACGGCTTCGGCAACGTCACCGGCACCGCCTGCCAGCCGCAGGTCACCGCGCAGTCGCTGACCTGCAACCCGTCCAGCTACGTCACGCCGGATGCGGCGAAGACCTACCTGTTCGCCGACGGCGTGCACCCGAGCGACGGCGGCCACGCGGTGCTGGCGGACTTCGCGATCTCGGTCCTCGAGGCGCCGGCGCAGATCGCGGTGCTGCCGCAGTCTGCGGCGGTGATCGGGCGTGCCCGCGCCGACCGCGTCGCCTGGCACCTGGAGGGCAAGCCCGCCGGCGACGGCACCAACTGGTGGGTCGACCTGCGCGGCGACTACCAGCGCTACGACGACGGCGATGCCTACGACGGGCTCGCGCCGGCATTGACCGGCGGCGTCGACTGGACCCGCGGCAACCTGGTGTTCGGCGTGTTCGGCGGTTACGGCGTGACCAAGCAGGACTGGGGCCTGCGCCGTGGCAGCTTCGAGCATTCCGATGTCACCCTCGGCGGCTTTGCCGGCTGGTACGGCGAGGACGGCGCCTGGGTCAACGGCCAGCTCAGCTACTCGCGGCTGGACTTGGACAGCGACCGCGATGTCTGGCTGGGCCCGGCACGGCGCACCCACCACGGCTCGGCCGACGGCGACAACCTGACCGTCGCGGTCAACGCGGGCTGGGACTTCCAGCACGGCAACCTGCGCCACGGCCCGGTGCTGAGCCTGGTCTCGCAGCGGATCGATGTCGACGGCTTCGCCGAGAGCGATCCCGACCTGTCCACCTCGCTGGCCTATCCGGATCAGAACTTCGACTCGCTGATCGGCAGCGTCGGCTGGCAGCTCGCGGTGGCGGAGGGGCACCTGCGCCCATACGCGCGCCTGACCTGGGACCGAGAATTCGAGGACGCGCCGGACGAGGCGTTCGCGCGCGCGCAGTCGCTCCCGGGCACGGGCTGGTTCGCGGTGCCGGGCATGGCCTACGACGACAGCTACGCCACGGTCGCGCTCGGCGCGCGCACCACGCTGTTCGGCCTGGACGCCAACTTCGGCCTGAGCACCACGCTGTCGCACGCCGCCGACGGCAACACGACCGTCCACGCGACCTTCGGCAAGGGCTTCTGACGCCGCAAACGACCGACCCGTAGAGCGGAGCTTGCTCCGCTGTCTTGGGCTCCGGAGCCGGGAGGGAGCAGCGGAGTAAGCTCCGCTCTACGGCGTGCGGTACCGCTGCGACGGGAGCGGAGTCGGGCGGCATCGGGCCGGCGCCGGGCCTTGGCAAATCGGCCTCCGCCGCCCTAGACTTCCGGCTGACGCGGGTGTAGCTCAATGGTAGAGCTGTAGCTTCCCAAGCTACTGACGAGGGTTCGATTCCCTTCACCCGCTCCACCACATCAATCCAAGGACGTCTACGGACATCCAAGGAACGCCGGAAATCCCAAGCAGATCAAGGGATTGCGGCATCCTCGAAGTCCAGCGACGTCTACCGGCATCTACCGCAAGCCAGGACTTTTTAGTCCAGAAATTAGTCCATCTTTGCGGTGAGCGGCGGGTTCGGATTGTTGCTCGCAGTCGCGGCGGGTGTGGCACTAAGGGTTCAGCTCCTGACACCGGGAGCGACCGATGCCTCTGACCGATACCGCCGTCCGCAAGGCCAAGACCACCGACAAGAACTACACCCTGGGCGACCACGACGGGCTATCCCTCCATGTGGCGGCCGAAGGCGGCAAGTCCTGGCACTTCCGTTACAGCTGGCATGGCCGGCAAAAGCGCATGTCGCTGGGCACCTATCCCGAAGTCTCCCTGCGCGAGGCGCGTGCGCTGCGCGATGACGCCCGTGCCCTGGTCGCCAAGGGCATCAATCCCCATACGCACCGCAAGCAGCGGCGATTCGCCGCCAAGCTGGCGGACGAGAACACCTTCGAGGCGGTCTTCTACAGTTGGCAGGCGCATCGCGCCCTGACCCTGAAGCAGGGTCGCAACACCTCCCTCGTGCAGGCCGAGCGTCTGTTCAAGAATGACGTGCTGCCTACGCTCCGCCATCGGCCGGTCTATGAGATCAAGCGCCACGACCTGCTTGAGGTGCTGGCCAGGATCGAGCGTCGCAAGGCGTTGACGCAGGCCGAAAAGCTCAGGGGCTGGTTCAACCAGATGTTCCGGTTCGCCCTGGTGAAGGTGCCGGGCCTGGACCACAATCCGGCCTTCGATCTTGATGTCGTGGCGGTCCCCGCGCCGCCGGCGCGCCACAACCCGCACCTGCGCATCGACGAACTACCCGAGTGCCTGCGTTTGCTGCGCGGCTATCCCGGCAGGCTGACCACACAGCTGGGCGTCCGCATGCTGCTGCTGACCGGAGTCCGGACCGGCGAACTCCGGTCCGCCACGCCGGACCAGTTCCACCTCGACCAGGGCCTGTGGATCATCCCGCCGGATGTGGTGAAGCAGCTGCTGACCAAGATGCAGCGCGAACGGCTGCGGCCGGGCGACATTCCCCCCTACGTCGTGCCGCTGTCGCTGCAGGCGCAGGAGATCGTCCGCCACCAGTTGGATGCCTTCAAATCGGCCCAGGTCTACCTGTTCCCCGGCGATTGGGATCTGAAGAAGCCCCCCAGCGAGAACACCCTCAATGGCGCACTCAAGCGCCTCGGCTTCAAGGGGCGCTTAACCGGCCACGGCATCCGCTCCACGATCTCGACCGCCCTGCACGAGGTGGGCTACCCCGACCCGTGGCTGGACGCGCAGCTGTCCCACGTCGATCCGAACGCGGTCCGCGCGAGCTACAACCACGCCGAATACGTCGAGCAACGCCGACGCATGATGCAGGACTGGGCCGATCGGCTCGACCTGCTAGAACAAGGCCTGGTGGAACAGGCGAGCCGCCACTTGCCGTTCACCCCGGAGGGCATGCAGATGCTGTCGACCGTGCCGGCGACGCACTGGCCTTCGGCCCTGGAGCAGGCTGTGGCCGAACCCGTGCCTGCTGTGGCCACGCCGGACCCCGACGCTGGGACGGCAAGAGCGCCTGACACAGCCCCTGTCGACGTCGCACCGCCAATCACGGTGGCGCGTCTGCCCGCCGTCCGTTTGCCCGCGACCACCTTGCAGCCGGAACTCTCCGAGGATCAGAAGGCGCGCCTGGCGCGATTGGAACTCTTCAACTCGGCGCGCATGCTGCCCATGCCGGTCTTCGCCAAGGCGGTTGGCAAGTCGAAGCGTTGGATCGCCTACGAGGTCCGGGCCGGCAAGCTGCTGGCGCTGACCATGGGCAATCGCGGCAAGCGCATCCCGGACTGGCATCTGGACCCAGTCAAGCAACACCTCATCCAGACCGTGCTCAAATTCGCGCGTGAGATCGATCCCTGGTTGACCTACGAGGCCCTGACCCAGCCCCACAGGATGCTCGGTGGTCGCTCGCCGATCGATGCGGTCGAACGTGCCAACGTCCATGAAGCCGCCATGGCCGCGTGCATGGCGTTGAGGGAATCCGATCCGTTCTTGGCCTCAGTCGCCTGACAGGCAAGGAGCGAGAGGCGGTTGCCACGGGAACGGCACATTTGCGATTGTGATACCAGACCGATCTGACGGATGCGCAGTGGCGGCGGTCAATCGAGCCTCATGGGGGTCGGCTGGGGGAGAGCCATTCGGAGCAATACGGCCTGATTGCCCGAACGGATCAGATGGCTTTGATGCGGGACCAGATCAGCAGTGTTGAGAGAGAGACAACATGACATGTTTCAAGGCGGATAGATGGTTCCTGCAGGCCGCTTTTGCCGTCGGCTTGTTTTTCGGTGTCGCGCCGACGGTTGCCGCACAACCCGCCAGCTTGCTGGACTTCTTTGCCGGGCAAGGTTGCGCCATCGGTCCAACTACACGTAACGCCGCCCTTGCGGTCGGTTACGAGCCCAAGGCAATCGATGCCCTGACCGAGACCGCACGCAGGAATCCAAATACCGTCATGACAGGCGGCTGGCTCGTTCTTCCTTCGGATGTTTGCGAGATCAGGATTCCCGCTGTGGCCAACGAGCTCAAGCTCACAGATCCGGAGGTTCGCAAATCGATTTCGGCACCTGATACCTACGCTGCGGATGGAGATCCAGGATGTTTCCTTGATCGCGAGCGGCTCTTCCAAGAGCTGCGGCGGACTCGCTCTTGGGACGATGACAAATTCAATCTCGAATATATTCGCCTGATCGGTGGATCGATCGCTTCGGGAGATATGACGTTCTACACGGACAATCCATTGCGAACCCCGGTTGGCTTTCAGCTGATTACGGGAGAATGTGCCGATGTTCCGAAGATATCCGAGATCAACCGCAGCCATGCGTTCCTGATCGAGCTCTTCGATCCGCTTGTCCGTGCAAACGCTGCGCATATTGTCTGCGAAAGCGGCGCCAGCCTCATCACTCCAGAATTCCCTGGAATTGCACAAACGCTCTCGGGGATTGAGGTTCCCAATGCGTGGCTTGCTATGGAAATTCAGATGATAGCAATGGGCGCCGGCTGGTATGAAGGTATGAGCATGACTAACAAGGGCACACCACGCCCGCCACTATGCCACTACGAATAGCCCGTTAGGAGGCAGAGCGGAGACATTCGGCGTCCCGGCACTGGGGCTGCCGTCAAGACAAATGCAGTGGATGCAGGCGGGAATGTCGTAGAATGATGGGAAACGGACAGGCGGGTTTCGGGCGGATTCTCCGGAGAAGCTGCCCTGCACCTGGTCAACGTGCTTCGGCCGGGAAGCGCCTCCTTTAAGACGCTCTCGGCGGCCTGGCCCGTTGCCGTTGAGCTGCCGTTCGCAGTGCTGGCCTCGAACGGCTTTGAAGCCGCCAACCATTTCGGTGAACGAAGATGCGAAGCGGATCGCGTAACCTCATCGGGTTTCGATGGGCGGCTTGCTGGGTTGGGTTCGGCGTGACGAGCGGAAAATGAAGATGAATTTGCAGGCGGACGTCCCTGCCGCAAGACGTGACATCGAGAACGAGATTCGGTTTGCTTTCACCGGCGTCGTGCTGGGCGACGGAACCAGCATCGGTCACGCGGAATATATCGACTGCTGGGGCAAAAATCCGGACGGCAGCCCGATCACCGACGAGCAATATCGCGCGATGACCGCGAACGACATCGTCGACGACTGGACGCAGGTGACGCTCCGGGAACTGGAACGTGACAATATCGCCCATTTCGATCCCGCCGGCTTTCGCTACTATCTGCCGGCGTTGCTGCTCAGCCTGCTCGACGACTATGATCCCTTGTCGATGAGGACCATCGGGACGCTGTCCGGGCTGCGTCTGTATCTGGACGATCCCCCTGATCGCGCGGCTCACCGTTTTTCGCTGCTGAACGATGCGCAGAAGCGCGCGGTAGCCCGCTTTCTCGTCCTGCTGCCGGAAATCGTCGAACTGACAACGGAGGACGAGAAGATCGTGCGCCAATCTCTCGAGCGTTACTGGAGCGCCTTTCTTCAGCAGGTATCGGAATGACGATGCCCGTGACGATCAGTGCTGCGCAGAAGGGACGGTAGATGAGCGAGTATGAGATACGCGGCTGGCCTGCGGATGAAGAGGCGCTGGGCGAGCGGCTGGAGCAGACTGGCCTGCCGGGGGCCATAAGGCAGGCATTGCGGGCAACGGCCCGCCCGGCGCTCATGCTGGCCACGGCTCCTGCCGACGAGGAAACCTTTCCGCTTGGTGCGACCAGGATCGGCGGACGTCCGGATTTGCCCTCCGGCTTCGTATGGCCGACACGTTCACCCTATCCCGACGCCAGGGAAGCTGCGGAACGCGAACTCGAAGACGGAGCCGGCATCATGGCGTCGGCCGGGTTGCCCCCGCCATGGATGACATCGGCCAAGGCAAAGAAGCTCATCGAAAAGACGCAGCGCTACCGAGAAAACCTGGCACGCGATATGGAGCGCATGCGCGAGGAATCGAGAAAGAAACTGGCGGAACTCGAAACCGACGACAGCTACACCGACGAGGAGAAGCAACGCTACCGGGAGATGATCGAGGGAGAAGACTTCGACCTGCCGCCGATCCCCACCCGGGAAGAGGCTGAAGCGGCCGGGCGATATGCCGCAGCGAAAGCGGAGGCGCTGACGAGCGACTTCCCGCTCGCCTTCGTGGCGCAGATCGACGTCACGTCCTTCGCCGGCCAAGCCGGGTTCGATCCGACGCTACCGCGCAAGGGTCGCCTCTATCTGTTCTATGACCTTTTGGGGCTCCCCGATTCGCAAGACCCCGCTTCGCGAACCGGTTTCCTCGTCTTCCACGACGAAACGTCCGCCGCAAAGCTTGTACGCACGCCGTTGCCGCCGGCCTTGGCATTTCTCGACGCTGTCGTTCCCGAAGCAACGCTCAAGCCTGCCGCCATCAAGGCGAGGTCGGCCGCGACGACGACAACGCTCGAATCCCTCGAGGGCTTGGGTATCCGCCTGCGCGGTCGTCAGTTGTCGTCCTACGACGAATGGCTTCTGGGCGAGGTGGGCTGGCCCGGCGAGCCGGAAGCCGACCGCCACCAACTGGGCGGATGGCCGCGCGCGGTGCAGAGCAATATGCTGGCGTTTGCGCAATTCGCCTCGAACGGAATAGACCCTGCGACCATGGGTGACTGGAAGGGAAAGAAGGCCAA
Source organism: Luteimonas sp. R10 (assembly GCF_045689605.1). GTDB lineage: Bacteria > Pseudomonadota > Gammaproteobacteria > Xanthomonadales > Xanthomonadaceae > Luteimonas. Next base: position 3,934,634 of record NZ_CP141262.1, on the reverse strand, counting down.
GGCCATTCTGGCGGACGCCGGCGCATGGCGTTTGATCTTCCAACTCGGCCCCGACGAGGGGGTCGGCAACATGTTGCCCGGTTCGGTGAATTTCCTCTTGCGCGAGGAGGACCTGGTGGCACGTCGCTTCGATCGGGCGTGGGTCGTCTATGAACAGAGTTGAAGCGGGCTCGGGGAAAGGGGCCGCCTGCACATTGGAAGGGATATACATGGACAAGGATTGGCTCATCGCTCCGGGGCAGGGAATCGGGCGCCTCACCTTCGGGCTGTCGCCGGAGGAAGTGGCCGCGCTGGCAGATCTTTATGGCAAGCCGAGCCCACTGATGTCTCAGGCCGGCGTTGCGTCCGACCTTGAAGAGGTGATTGCCCAGATGGAGGGCTCCTTGCCGGCAGAAATCATCGAGGACATGCGGCGTAACGCACAGTCGATGGCCGATCTCGATACGCAGTCTCTGCTGGGGCATGCGACCGTTCTGCTCGAATACAGGGACCGTCGCCTGGATGCGGTGTCCGTCGAAGCTCGCCATGAAAAGGCGCATTACGAAGACAAGCCCGTCTTCACGCTTGACGCCCGCGAGGTTCTGGCCCTGTTCGAGAAGGCGAATGGAGCGCCCGGTCGTTATCGCTCCGTTGAAGCGGCTTTCGACAATCTCGCGGTATCGCTCCATTGCTTCAGCACGACCTCCCCGCAGCACGGGATTCGCGCGATGCCAGAGGCGGAACCGGACTTCCAGCAGCGAGCCGTGACGCTACGCAGGGTGCCTTACCGGCCGGAGAACGAACTCGACCAGTTCGTGGCGTATTCCTTTGACGGTTGAACCGGCGCGCCCGATGCATATCCCCGCGCTGGCAGAGTGCCGAATGTTCCGCATGTCCGCAGAAGATACGCCGATCCTTCCCTTCTATGACGGCGCTTATGATCGCGGCTTGACCGAACAACTCGGCCGCGAACCGTATGTAGTCGTTGATCCCGACCTCATCGTCGTGAGGCAGCGAGTTCATATGCTCCTGCAGATAGGCGACGACATCGACGTCGCCGATGGTTTGCGGGCGGCGCGCGTCGTGCGGAAAGTAGAAATTTATCTGGTCGCGAAAGCTACGATAGTAATCTGCCCTCGTATCGAGGGCGCGCTGCCGCACGCCTGACGATGGCCGTTCTCGAAGGCGAAGCAGGCGGCATGGCCGAAAAGAAGATCGTCGGCCCTGGTCTGAGGTCATGCTTCAAAGCGGGCAAGCCACTTGCCCGTCTCTTCCAGTTCGTCGAACTCCGTCGACAGGACGAAAAGGCCGCGCCTGTAGGCCTCGAAGCGAATGGGCTTCAGGGCTTCCGCCACGCGACGATAACCGTCGAGCACGATGCCGTGATTGACGTCGCCCAATTGAGGCTGGTCACCGGCCTGGATGACGATCCCGCCATCATACTCGTGGATCAGGCAGGCCGGCTTGAGTTTGGCTTCGAGTCCTGCGTGCGCGCCGAGGCGGCCGGTGAATTCGTCGCACAGAACGGTCAGCCAGTTGATCGACTTGATGGATTTCCCGTCGCTGCCGGCCGACTCCGCGATGAACATTCCGGGATCGGAAAAGTCGAGGCCGGGAAAACGCTTCAATGCAGGCAGGACAGAAAGCACGCCGTGCCCGCCGAATATGCCGTGCTCGAAAAGCACACTGTAGCCCGCGCTCCCATGAAGCGCATTCAGCCGCGCCGCCCAGCGCTTCACAATATCGACGAGAAACCCATAGCCGCGTTCGGACATGAACCCGGCGGAAAAATAGGCGCAGAGATGGGACAGGCCGCGTGGCGATAGCGGCTCGGGACCTGTCGCGGCGAAGGAGATGCTCACCGGCGTGGGCTCGTCTACAATTTTCTTTTGCGGATAGCCGAAAACGGTCGCGTCGAACGGCTCCTGCGCGTTCAATGCGCGTGCCTGTTCCTCGTAGTAGTCGAGATAGACCTCATCCGAAATGCGGGTCGGGCGGTTCGCGTCAACCTTGAGATAGTGCGAGATCTCCGTGCTGAAAAAGCCGTGATAGTCTCGCAATATCTCGCAAAGGGCGAGCCTGGTTTCCACCGTCTCGCCGCCCGTGAAATAAAGCTCGAGCGCGAATCCGATCCTTGCCGCGGCATTGCCGCGACCGTCTGTCAGCTCAATGCCATCCAGTTCGGCTGCGCGTTTCGGGTCGAGGTGAGCTTCGGCCATGGCACCGAGCTCAATGTCCAATGGCACGGATGTCGAGGTCGCGCAGGTAATGGTCGGCTCCCTCCTGAAGCGAAATATAGGTGGCGGAATAGGCCGAGGCGCCTGCTACCCAGCTCTTGAAGATGATGTCCTTCGCTTCATCATCGAAGGTATCGATGCCGCGGCGCACGTCGAACGTGTTCAGCGCGATGATCGAGGTCGCCTCTGCATCGGCGTTTTCCTGGATCATGAACTCGCTCACAAGATAGGCGCTGGTGTCGGTATCCCAACCGCGCGCATAGGAATGCGCAGTTGGTTCGCCATTGTCCGACTTGTGGGTCTGCAATTGCGCCTCGCCGGCGAATGAAGCCTTGGGGTTTTCTTCGACCTGTTTGGTGAATTGATCGATCATCTTGACGCCGAGGTCGCGTCCTTCCTCAAGCGTGATCGGACGGATCATGACGAGAAGATTCGGATATTCCTGGCCTTCCAGGGTGAGCGTGTAGTCGGATGTCCCGGAGGGTTCGCCCTTTGTATCGAGTTCCTGAAGCGCAAGATCGGTGGGGACGAGAAAGCGCTCGCCGCTGGACGTCTTCATATCGCGGAGCGCATCCGCTGGTGCGCCCGTTTCATCCATCTTGATGGCACCGAGGAAATGGGCCACCGCCTCCTCCACCTCAGGATAAGCGTCGTAGTCGAACACGGCATATATGATGAGAACGTCCTTGCCATGGGTGATCGCGGCCACCCGGGCCATTCGGGTGTAGTCGCCATTCTCTTCGACAACGCTTCCGGCGAGGTAGCCGAAACCGGCATTGCTTTTGGCCTTGTCCTGGAGGACGCGATTGTATCCCTGCCGCGCAAGGAACCCGTAGCCGGCACTGGGAGCTTCTGCAAAAGACGGAAACTCGACGTGATGGACCTCGATCATCAGCGCCTCGCGGTTCTCCGGCTCGTAGATCCTGGCGATCGGCTCGCCCGGTTCCTGCGCTCCCTCGCCGGTCGAGATATCCATGCCGTTCTTGACGAGGGTGGAGAACGAAAAACCGGTATCGCCGAGATCGATCTCCCGTCGCGAGAATCCCGATGCTTCCTCGGTTTCGATCCTGAAAATTTGCTCGGCCGTGTAATTGGCCACGGCTTCCCCGATTGTCAGCGGAAACACCATCGCGAATGCGAGCGCGGCAAACGCGAGCGCGCGGAACGACATATGTTTTTTTCCAGCAATCTTTCGCATTTCAACCTTTCTGGTTCGCCTGAAGGCGCCGTCGGTCTTACGCCGCATCGTCAATCCGCCAGCCGCCGATCTCGAGAAAGACTTTCCAATCCCAGCTTTTCGCACCTGATTTCTGCGGCAGATCTGATCCAGAATAACGGTCGATTGCAAGGTCCGCTTTCAGCGCTTTCACCTGTTGCCGTGAACAGCGACAATGCGGTCGATTCCTGACGGACTGACGAACCACGAAATCACTGCAGCGGCGCACGGCCCGCTCGACCACGTCGTCCTGAAGGGTGCTGTCCGCACCTGCCAGCACACCCGATAGTGACGTTGCATCTGGTCGGTCCATTTGCACATGCCTCAGGAAGAGTGGGCATCCACCCCTCCGGGACGGATCATAGCCTGCGGTCCGATACGCCATAGCCTTGCTGGAAATCGTCGACCGGGCGGTGACCGATCCGCCGCCTGCGCTGAGCGTCGAGGACGATGGCACTTCCGAGTGTTCGCCCTGTCCGGTTCCGCTTGCCCGATCTTCTGCAGGGCCCACTACAGCCTGTCAGACTCGGACCTGCTGCGCCAGATCGTGCCGGGCCATCCTGTCAGTGTGCCGTAACTGGGCGGCGAGCCGCCTGCGCGTGCATTGAAGGGACCTGCCTGCCCGGATACGGTGGCTTGCCGCGGGCGCGGTGGGCGCCTTTAGGAGCGGCGCATCATTCTGCGGGCTTCCTCCGGAAGCCAAGAGAGTCTGCAAGTGGTTGCCACACAATGACTTTCCTCTCTTCGATCACGTTCGGTGATCGGTGATCATGTCGGCTGAGACCGCGGCCGTGTCCGGATTTTCCCCCGGGATCGTCTCTTTACAGAAGACGCGGTGAAACAGTACAAGCGAGACGGGGCGCTGGCGACCGGAATGAGCGCGGCATTGCAGATGCTGAGGAAGGCTCGCGCCATTGTCTTGCGACAGGGCGTGGCGCCGCAGGATGCCGATGACGTCCTGCAGGAGGCATTCGCGCGGTTGGAAGCCTACACGCGCACCCACGAGCTGAGGTCGCGGGAGGCGTTCCTGGTCACGACGGCGGTGAACATCGGCCGCGACCACGCGCGCCGTCGCAAGACCTCGCCGGTCGAGGCTGGTGAGTTGGATCTGGAGGCGATCGCCGATGGCGCCCCCGAACCGGACGAGCAAGCCCGCGCGCAGGAGCGTCTGCGCCGCGCCAGTGCCGGTTTGGCGCAACTCGATCCGACCACGCGACGGTGGCTGCTGGCACAACGGCTGGATGGCCTGACGTTCGCTCAAGTTGCTGCGAACGAGGGCGTCTCGGTGGCGGCCGTGGAGAAGCGGGTCGCGCGTGCGGTGATGTTTCTGACCAAGTGGATGGACGGATGGTGATGCGCAGCCACTCGCAAATCGTCGAGGACGTGGTGCTGGCCGAGGCGTCCGCCTGGCTGGCTCGGCTGCAGGGCCCGGCGCGCACGCCGGCCACGGAGGCGGCGTTCAAGGCCTGGCTGGCGGTCGAGCCCGCGCATGCGCAGGCCTTCGCGCGGGTGACCGATACCTGGGACATCATTCCGGGCGCGGCCCTGCTGTCGGTGCCATCCGCCAGGCCCATGGCCGTTGATCGGCGTCGCCGAGTGTCGATGGCGCTGGCCGCCTGCGTCGCGCTGGTCGCGGTGGCCGTCGGCCTCACGTGGCGCGTTTCGGGGGATCCGGTTTACCACACTGCCGTCGGCGAGCAGCGGACGCTTGTCCTGGACGATGGTACGCGGATTGCCCTCAACACAGACAGCCGGATCGCGGTGTCCTATGGCGAGGATGAACGCCACATTCGGCTCGAACGCGGCGAGGCGCTGTTCGAGGTCGCGCGCCAGCCCGGGCGACCGTTCGTAGTCCAGGCAGGCGAGGATCGGGTGCGCGCATTGGGCACTACGTTCGTCGTGCGCCGCGATCGGGGCCATCTGGCCGTTGCCCTGATCGAAGGCCGGGTCGAAGTGAGCCGGCCATCCCCGCAGGGCCAGGCACGACCGGTGCACGCGACGGTCCTGTCGCCCGGCGAGCGGATCACGTTGGGTCCGGATATCCGGCAGACAGTGGATCGTCCCAGGATCGAGGCGATGGCGGCCTGGCGCCGCGGAGAGGCGATGTTCAACAACGCGACGCTGGCCGAGGCGATCGCCGAGATCAACCGCTACGGGGGCGCTCCCGTGCGCCTGGAGGATCCGGTATTGGGCCAGCTGCGGGTTTCCGGCGTCTTCGCCACCCGCGATCCCGCCGAGTTCGCCCGCACGGTTGCCCAGCTGCATGCTCTGACCGTCGAGCATTCCGAGGAGGACCTCGTCCTCAAACGCTGATTTCAAGATGGACGGCGGCAGCTCGTCCGTGCGTGCTGATTGTCGTCGCCGCACGTGAATGTGACGGCTTCATGTCCGGATAGCGCTGGCAAATCGTCTACCGAACTAGAGCCGTCGCCAGACGTGCCGACACCGACCGGGGGAGTTGCCATGTCGCGATTGGAAAGCCGCTGCTTGTTCGCTGCCGCAGTTTCTCTGGCATTTTGCGCTGCGCCTGTCGCACTATACGCGCAGGTCACCTACGACTTCGATCTGCCGGCACAGAGCTTGGCCGATTCGTTGCGGGCCGTCGGCAGCAAGGGCAGCGTCAACGTCGCATTCGAACCCGCTACGGTGCAAGGCAGGCTGGCGCCGGCACTCAAAGGCAGCTACTCGGCGCGGCAGGCGCTCGAGAGACTGCTCGAAGATTCCGGATTGGTGGTGCGGACGACTGAGGGCGGTTCGTTCCTGGTGGAGGCGCAGCAAGGGGAGACGGACGGCGAACGGGCCCAGACACCACCCGGATCGGCGGATGATCCCCTCGCGACCGGCTTGCGCAGGCAAAGCACGAGCCACACGATGGCAGTCGACGTGAAGACGCTCGACGACGTAGTCGTAACCGGCACGAACCTCCGGGGCGCCACGCTTGCCAGCCTGGCTTCGCCGATCCGCATCGTCGAGCGCGAGGAGATCGACCGATCCGGATACGCGACGACGGGCGACGTCATCCGAAGCTTGCCGCAGGCATTCGCCGGCAACCAGAATCCGGGCGCCTTCCCGATCGGTGGGATGGCGCCGGCGAACAACTTCTCCGCGGCCTCCAGCGCCGATCTGCGCGGGTTGGGACCTGGCGCGACCTTGACCCTGCTCAACGGCCGGCGCTTGGCATACAACGGCTACGCCAATACCGTCGACGTCGGGATGATCCCGTTACCCGCCCTGGACCGGGTGGAGGTCGTGACGGATGGCGCCTCGGCAATCTACGGTTCCGATGCCGTTGCCGGGGTGGTCAATTTCATCCTGCGCGACGATTTTGAAGGCGCCGAAACGACGGTGAGGTTCGGTGGGAGTTCCCGTGGCGGTGCGGCGGAGCGCCAGTTCAGCCAGCTGGTCGGCAAGTCCTGGTCGACCGGCAATGTGCTGCTGAACGTGGAACGCTACGAGCAGGAAGCGCTGTATGCGGATCAGCGGGACGTGAGCCAGGCCCAGCTGGATCCATCGACGCTGCTGCCGGTGCAAGGCCGGACCAGCGTGCTGCTGATGCTCAACCAGGACATCACCCCGCAGGTGTCCTTCTTCACCGAGGCGCTGTACTCGCGCAAGGATGTCGAGGGCGGCGCGACCTACTCGTACAGCCCACCGACTATCTTCAACGTGCGGCAAACCACCGACACGAGCCAGTACGGAATCAATGCCGGGCTGAAATTCGCGCTGCCGGCCGACTGGCGAGGCGAGGCGTCGGTCAGCCTGTCGAGGAACAAGGAGGATTTCCTGGAGATCCACAACGTGTACGAGCCTTACGCCGTCTTCTTCGAGAACCGGCTGAGGGGAGCGGAGTTGACGGCGGAAGGTCCGTTGTTCGCGTTGCCGGCGGGGCGGGTCACATCGGCGTTCGGGGTGGGGTATCGGGGAGAGGAACTGGATGGGTTCTTCGTGAACTCCGCGCAACGCGGCGAGCGGAGCGTGGAGTACGCCTATGGCGAACTGAGTATCCCCGTCCACGCGTCCGCCTTGGGAAGCGTCAATCTCTCGGCGTCCGGACGCTACGAGTCCTACGACGACTTCGGCAGCGTGTTCAACCCGAAGCTCGGCCTGGTGTACCTGCATGGGACATCGTTCAAGCTGCGCGGGTCCTGGGGCAAATCGTTTCGGGCGCCGAGCCTGTATCAGGTGCACGGTGCCCGGGAGGCGACGTTGTACAACGCCAGCACCTTCCAGGTGCCGGGTGCAGCGCCGGACGCGCTCGCCATCTACCTGTCCGGGGCCAACCCGGACCTGGGGCCGGAGCAATCCAGGTCGTGGACGGCCGGTGCGGACTTCACCCCCGATTTCGCATCGGGCCTGCGGGTCAGCGCCACCTACTTCGAGATCGACTATCGCGACCGGATCGTCAGCGGCGGCAACACGATCGGGGTCTGGGACAACCCGCAGTTCCAGCACATGGTGATCAAGCATCCGGCCGCCGACTACCTGGAGGCCCTGCTGCAGCCGCCCACGCGCTTCAACAACAGCCTCGGCGTGCCGTTCGATCCCGAGAAGGTGGTCGGCGTCTTTATGGTCAATCAGAGGAACGCGCCTTCGCAGGATATCCGCGGCGTCGACCTGAGCGGAAGCTATGAGTGGAATGCGGGCGACGGGTACTTCAATGCCTTCGCCGACATGAGCTGGCTGGACATCCGCCAGATCGACACGCCGGGTTCGCCTGAGAGGACATTGACCGGCTACGTCTATTTTCCTGCGAAGCGCCGCGCGCGTGCTGGGCTCAACTGGAGCCGCGGCGGGATTGCGGCCACCGGGATCGTCAGTCACGTCAGCGGGTCGACTGACAACACCGGGGAGTTCATCTCCGGGGCGGAGAACCAAGACGTACCCGTCGGCTCATGGACGACCCTGGACGCGCAGCTCAGCTACGACACGGGAGATGGCGATGGCCTCACCAGTGGCCTGCGCCTGAGCCTGTCGGCAAGGAACCTGCTCGACCGGCCGCCCCCGGCGGTCGCCGGCGCGAGCGGAGGCCCGCTGTCGCGCGGCCTGGGCTTCGACCCGCAGAACGCATCGGCTTTGGGGCGCTTCGTCAGTCTCATGCTCAGCAAGCGCTGGTGACGGATGGCAGGGTACGGGACCATCCAGGTGGTGGAAGTTCGATGAAAGCAAAGGCAAAGGGCGCGCTGATCGTCGTCCTAGGCCTGTTGGCCCCGGTCGTCAACACTGGCGCGGCGGTGCCGGGCGTGACGCCCAGGATGTTGGTCGAAATCACGGACCTGTCAGGCGTCGCGATTTCTCCGGATGGCGCGAGCGTCGCCTTTCGCACCGAAAGGGCCTCCATCGAGCGGAATGCCTACGACGCATCTTGGTACGTGCAGAATCTCCATGTGCCGGATTTGCCCGTACGCATTGCGGACGGCGGAACGCCGCTACGCGACTCGGCCGGGTTCTCGGTGGCGGAAACACCACAATGGTCCAGGGATTCCCGGTGGCTTTACTATCGGGCGCTGGTCGACGGAGAGGCGCAGGTCTGGCGCGCTTCGCGGGACGGCCATCGCGCAGAGCCGGTCACCAGCGACGCCGCGAACATCGAACGCTTCCTGCTCAGCGAGGACGGACGTAGCCTGGTCTACCGGGTCGGCGCGGCACGGGAAGCGATCGCGCGGGCGGAGATGGTGGAGTACGACCGGGGCGTACGATTCGACGACACGATCTTCGGTCAGCAGAACTTGTTCCGCTCCCACCCCATCGATGGCCGGCTGGCGAGCCCGAGAACGATCCATGGACAGGCCCTGCTCTGGCAGGCGCCGAAGGTTTTCCGTACGGTCGACCTCGATACGCTGGAAGCGTCTGCCGCGTCGAGCGACCAGGTCGAGGACTTCATACGCCGGAGCGCAAGTCCCGGTGATCGCGTTCCCGGCGCCAGGGCCGTGGCCGTTTCGGGCGATGGGCGACGTATCGCGACGCTGTCGGGCACCTATCCGGCGTCCGAGCTGCGCGTGCTGGCAACCGCAGGAAACTCGCCGCCGCTGGCTTGCCAGGCATGCAAGGCGCTGGTGATCGAAGCCATGGTGTGGCGCGGTGACGATGAACTCGTCTTCACCGTGCGGGACATCGAGCGGGGCTTCGCGCAGTCGCTCTACGCGTGGCGTGTGGGCGAGAGCGGGGTCCGGTTGATCGTCGGCTCGGATGGTCTGTTCGCCGGCGACCGCTACGGCCAAGCGTCGACCTGCGCAGTTGGCCTGCGCCATGCCGCCTGCGTCTCCGCCTCCGCGAGCGTGGCGCCGCGGCTGGAACGCGTGGATCTCGACAGCGGAGAGCGGTTGATCCTTGCCGATCCGAACGAACGTCTGAGCAGGGTCAGCCGGAACAGCACGGAAGTGGAGTTCCTGTCATGGACGGACCGGGCGGGCCACGTCTTCACCGGGCACCTCGTGACGCCGGCGGGTCGGAAGCCACGCGAGCGCCTCCCGCTTTTCATCACCTACTTCCGTTGTCCCGGGTATTTGCGTGGTGGGTACGGGGATGAATGGCCGTTGACGACATTGGCCAGCCACGGCATCGCATCGCTTTGTGTGAACCGTCCCGTGTTGCCGAGCGCGTGGGATCAGAGCGCAGCGGAGGACTATGCCACTGCACTCGATGGAGTAGAAAGCATCATCGACCTCTTCGACGAGAGGAGCATCGTCGACAGGCAGCGGGTCGGCATGGGCGGACTGAGCTACGGAGGCGAAGTGGTGGCATGGATTGCAGGCAATTCCAGCCTGCTCAGTGCCGCTTCCGTCGCCACTACGCAAACCTCTCCTGCGTGGTACTGGTTCAGTGTGCAGGTCGATGGCCGAGCGGACGTCATCGCTCGCCGCTGGGAGTTGGGTGCGCCGGAGGACACGCCGGAGAAGTGGAAGGAGCTGTCGCCCGCCTTCTTCGCCGACCGGATCGATGCGCCGTTCCTCATGCAGATCCCGGAAGGGGAGTATCGAGCGAACCTGGAATTCCACATCCGCCTGTTGCGTGAGCACACGCCGACAGAACTGTGGATCTACCCCAACGAGACTCACCGGAAATATCGCCCCCGCACCAAGCTCTCCGCCTACGAGCGCAACCTGGACTGGTTCCGGTTCTGGCTTCAGGACTACGAGGATCCCGCTGGACCAAAGGGCGAACAGCATCGGCGTTGGCGTGCGATGCGCAGGATGCAATGCGAACAGCCGGTCAGTTCGCGACCCCCTCGGTACTGCTCGGCCGTAGCCAGCCGCGCAGACGAGTAGGCCGCGCGTGAATGGGTAGTCGACTGGTGCTATCAACGACGACCGTGCAGTTACGTTCATGCGGGTGCGGGCTGGACCCCTTGCGTACCGACGCTGGTTCGATGGGCGTTGTGCAACGCATGCTTCGATGTCCCGGTGTGTTCAGGCGGAGAGGACGGGGGAAGCGGTGGATTACCTTGCTTCCGTCTGCTGTGGTGCGGGGGAAGCCACAGCCCGCTCTTCAGCAACGATGCGCACCGGTACACCCAAGGCTTCCGAGAGAGCCGCCCGACTGCCCACTGCAGCCTCGTTTCCAAGGTCCACCGTCAGAACCAGATCGCCGGCACGCTCATCGACGTAGCCGCCATGGCCAGAGGGGAGAAAGTGCGTAATGATGTCGCGCCGTTTAAGCGCGGCACGCAGCTGGTCGACAGAATGTAGCGCGCCGGTCTGAACTTCCACTCGCACCCTGTCGTCTCCGAGCTGGTAAGGCAGGGTGCCTTCTCCCTCCTTGCCGGTCAGCCTGACCACGACATGGAAATCCGGCTCTCGCTCGATATAGATCCCGGCGATACGATCACGAAATCGCTCCTGGAGGGCTGCCGCAAGCGGTCCGGTGTCGGGTTCATTTATACCGGTCTCGACTCTCATGGGGCTCTCGGGAACGCCCGCTGGTCGGACTGGTCCGGGAACCATTCCGCCTGCACTCGGCGGCTCTTGTGCCGACGTTGGAGTCGCTGCAAGCAGCACGAGCGGTAATACGGTGGCAGGCCATCTATTCATGGTTTTTCGCGACGGTACGACCGGCTTTCACCGGCCGTACTGTATCACTGTGACTAAGATCCGATTATGGCCTCACGGGTAGCGAGTTTCAGCCCGAAATTGCTGTAAGCATAGTCCTTGCTCGTGTACCAGCAAGGATTGCCGGCATGTCGCGTCGATACCGGTGCGGTCCACAGATATCGGACACGGATCCTCCTGAGTTGTGGGAGCGACGACGACCTGCAATGAGCGTCGCACGCCTCTGCGCCGGCGAGTTCCGGTGGCGAGGTGAACGGTACGAGTCGTCGGTGCTGGCGCGGGTCAAATGCAGCCGCGGATGAGATCCGCCGCGCGCTCGGCGATCATGATCACGGGGGCATTGGTGTTGCCGCCGGGCAGGACCGGCATCACCGAGGCGTCGATCACGCGCAGGCCGTCGACGCCGCGCACGCGCAGCTGCGGATCCACCACCGAGGCCGCGTCCTCGCCCATGCGGCAGCTGCCGGCGGGGTGGTAGACGCTCTCGGCCTTGGCGCGGATGAAGGCTTCCAGCTCGCGGTCGGACAGGTCCTCGCGCGCCGGGTGGATCGGCGCGCCACGGTACGGGGCGAATGCCGGCTGCATCAGGATCTCGCGCGACAGGCGCGCGCATTCGACCATCATCTTCAGGTCGAAGCCATCGGCATCGCCGAGGTAGTTCGCCTCGATCCGCGCCTTGTCGCTGGCGCGTGCGCTGGCCAGGCGGATGCGGCCGCGGCTGCGCGGGCGCAGGAAGCAGGCGTGCAGGGTGTAGCCGTCGCCGGGCAGGCGGTTGCGGCCGTGGTCGTCGAGCATCGCCGGGACGAAGTGGAGCTGGATGTCGGCGCGGTCGTCGGGCGCCAGGCGCGAGCGCACGAAGCCGCCGGCCTCGGCGATGTTGCTGGTGCCGGCGCCGGAGCGATTGCGCAGGTAGTAGCCCCAGGCGATGCGCGCATCGCTGAGGCGATCGTAGGTGAGCCGCTGGGTGGCGTGATACAGCGTGCAGATGTCGAGATGGTCCTGCAGGTTGCCGCCGACGTCCGCCGCATCGACCTGTACCGCGATGCCATGGGCGCGCAGTTCATCCGCCGGGCCGATGCCGGAAAGCATCAGCAGCTGCGGCGAATTGATCGCACCGCCGCACAGCAGCACCTCGCGCGCGGCGGGCTGGTGGAAGGCTTGGCCGCGCGCGCCGTACACCACGCCGCTGGCGCGTCCGCCTTCGAAGGTGATGCGGTTGACCAACGCACCGGTCTCGACGGTGAGATTGGGGCGCTCGCGTGCCGGGCGCAGGTAGGCCACCGCGGCCGAGCAGCGCGCGCCGTCCTTCTGCGTGACCTGGTACAGGCCGACGCCCGTCTGCTGCGGACCGTTGAAGTCGTCGTTGTGCGGAAGCTCTGCCTGCTGCGCGGCTTCGATGAACACCCGCGACAGTGGATTGACGTGGCGCAGGTCGGAGACGGCCAGCGGTCCGTCGCCGCCGTGCAACGCGTCCGCACCGCGGCGGTTGCCCTCCGAGTGCCGGAAGTAGGGCAGCACGTTGTCCCAGTGCCAGCCGGTCGCGCCGCGCGCGGCCCAGTCGTCGTAGTCGCCGGGTACGCCGCGGATGTAGCACATCGCGTTGATCGAGCTCGACCCGCCCAGCACCTTGCCGCGCGGCCACCACAGCATGCGGTTGTCCAGCTGCGGCTCGGGCACGGTGTCGTAGTCCCAGTTCACGCCCTTGCGATTGACCAGCTTGGCCAGCCCCGCGGGCATGTGGATGAAGGGATGCCAGTCGCGCGGGCCGGCTTCCAGCAGCAGTACGCGGACGTCGGGATCCTCGCTCAACCGGTTGGCGAGCACGCAGCCCGCCGAACCGGCGCCGATGATGATGTAGTCGTAGGCGGGCGCGGCGGGACGGACGGGCATCGTGCGACGCTAAGCGGCGGCGCTAGAGCATATGCTCTTGCCGGCGCAAGCGTCCGGCGCCGGCCTTCCGGCTGTCCGCGGAGTGGCCGCGCGGAAGAACCGCGTCCGCCAGGCGCCGTGGCGATGTCGGCTGCCGCGAAGCCGGCGTTGACGCGCGGAGAGGTTCGGGCCAGATTCCGCTGGACTCCCACGACCGGCCGACGCATGCAGCCTTCGTTCAAGGACGCCCTTCGCGTCTGGCTCAAGATCGGCCTGGTCAGCTTCGGCGGACCGGCCGGGCAGATCGCGCTCATGCATCGGCTGGTCGTCGAGGAGAAGCGGTGGGTCAGCGAGGCGCGTTTCCTGCATGCGCTGAACTACTGCATGTTGCTGCCGGGGCCGGAGGCGCAGCAGTTGGCGACCTACGTCGGATGGCTGCTGCACCGCACCCGCGGCGGGCTGGCGGCCGGGATCCTGTTCGTGCTTCCCGGTTTCGTGCTGATGCTCGGCATCGCCGGCGTGTATGTCCTGTACGGGGACGTGGGCGTGATCCGGGGACTGCTGTTCGGCATGCAGGCCGCCACCCTGGCGATCGTGGTCGAGGCGGTGCTGCGGATCGGCCGCAAGGCGCTGAAGCACCGGCTGCTGTGGGGCATCGCCGCGTTGTCGTTCCTGGCGATCTTCGCCTTCGGCGTGCCGTTCCCCCTGGTGATCGCGGGTGCCGCGCTCGCCGGCGTGGCCGGTGCGCGGCTGCGCCCGGCGGTGTTCCTGCCGGCGCAGGTCGACCGCGCCGATGACGCGGCGCTTGCGCGGCAGGCGCATCCGTCGGCGGGCTGGACGTTGCGGGTACTGCTGGGCGGCGCGGCGTTGTGGGGCCTGCCGCTGTTGTTGCTGCTGGCGACGCTTGGGATGGGGCATGTCTTCGCCGACGAGGCCTTGTTCTTCAGCAAGATGGCGCTGGTGACGTTCGGCGGCGCCTACGCGGTGTTGGCCTACATGACGCAGCAGGCGGTGGAGCGCTACGGCTGGCTCGGCCCGACTGAAATGGTGCAGGGCCTGGCGCTGGCGGAAACGACGCCGGGGCCGCTGATCCTGGTGATCACCTTCGTCGGCTTCCTCGGTGCCCATGGAGATCCGGGCACGTTGAATCCGTTGCTCGCGGGTGTGCTCGGCGCGTCGCTGTCCACCTGGGTCACGTTCGTTCCCTGCTTCCTGTGGATCTTCCTCGGCGCGCCCTACATCGAACGCCTGCGCAACCGCCGCCTGCTCTCGGCCGCGCTGACCGGGATCACCGCGGCGGTAGTCGGCGTCATCCTGAACCTGTCGCTGTGGTTCGCGATCCACGTGCTGTTCGCCGAGGTCGGCCGCTGGCAGGGCTGGGGCCTGAGCTTGCCGTTCCCGGTCGTTTCCTCGCTGGACGCCGCGGCGTTGGCGCTCGGCGCCTTCGCGATGCTGGCGATGCTGCGCTTCAAGGTCAGTCTGCTGAAGACCCTTGGCGCCTGCGCGTTGCTCGGGCTGCTGGCGCAAGCGGCAGGCATCGGCTAACGTGCCGCGGAATGCTCCCGGGGCGTCCGCCGCGCAGCCACGTCCATGACCGCAGAAGTCCCGAAGCAGCGCATCGCGCGCTTCCGCGCCGCGCTTGTCGCCTCGCCCGCGCTGTGGTGGGCGCTGCTGTACTTCTTCTCGCTGCTGTGCGGCTACTACGTGCTGCGGCCGGTGCGCGACGCCATGGGCGCGTCGAGCGATGCGGCCGCGGTGTTCCCGCGCTGGCTGCTGGACCTGGCCGCCGCCCGCGGCATCGCGCTCGGCGACTACACGCTGCAGATCCTGTTCACCGGCACGTTCTTCGCGATGCTGCTGCTGCAGCCGCTGTACGGCGCGCTGGTGGCGCGGTTTCCGCGGCGGGTGTTCCTGCCGGCGGTGTACCTGGTGTTCATCGCCTGCCTGGGCGGCTTCTGGTGGGCGTTCGACACCGATGCGTCGGGTCGCGGCGCGGTGTTCTTCGTGTACATCGCGGTGTTCAACCTGTTCGCGGTGACGGTGTTCTGGAGCTTCATGGCCGACGTGTTCGACAACGACCAGGCCAAGCAGGTCTACGGCTACATCGGCGCCGGCGGCACCCTCGGCGCGCTGTCGGGGCCGGCCCTCACCCGGATGCTGGTCGAGCCGCTGGGCGTGGCCAACCTGCTGCTGGTGTCGGCCGGGTTCATGGCGCTCTGCCTGCTGTGCATCGTCAGGCTGCGGCCCTGGGCGGTGCGCCGCGAGCGGACCCATCGCGAGCAGAGCGGCGAACGGCCGATGGGCGGCTCGGTCTGGGCCGGGCTGCGCCTGGCCTGGCATGACCCGCTGCTGCGCGCGCTGTCGATCCTGATGTTCTTCGGCGTCGGGGTCGGCACGCTGCTGTACAACGAGCAGGCGGCGATCGTGCGCCAGTACTATCCCACCGCAGAGGCCGCGACCCGCTTCTACTCGACCATCGACTGGGCGGTGAACACGCTCACCATCCTGGTCCAGGTGCTGCTGACCCGCTGGCTGCTGCGCCGCTACGGCGTGGCGCCGCTGCTGCTGCTGCCGGCGGTGGCGATCCTGGTCGGGTTCTCGCTGCTGTCCGCCTCGCCGTTGCCGCTGCTGGTGGCGGTGGTGCAGGTCGTGACCCGGGCCAGCGAGTTCTCGCTCAACAAGCCGGCTCGGGAGACCCTGTACACGCGCATGGCGCGCGAGTCGCGCTACAAGGCCAAGGCGGTGATCGACACCGCGGTCTACCGCGGCGGCGACGTCACCTTCGTCTGGGTCCACAAGCTGCTGGCCGGGTTCGGCTCCAGCGTGGTGTTCCTGGCGGGCCTGGGCGTGGCCGCGGGCATGACCTTCGGCGCATGGCGGGTGGTGCGGGAACAGCGCAGGCTGCCGGAACACGCCCATGAGGTCCGCCGCCATGCAGAGTCGTCGTGAGTTCCTGTCCGCCGGCCTGGCGACCGCCAGCCTGTTCGCGTTGCCGGTCTCGGCGTGGGGCGCCCCCGGGCGCACGCCCGAACCGCTGCGCATCCTGATCCTAGGGGGAACCGGTTTCCTGGGGCCGCATTTCGTCGAGGCGGCGCGGGCGCGCGGGCACCGGTTGACCCTGTTCAACCGCGGCAAGAGCAATCCGACGCGCTTCGACGGGGCCGAGTTCGCGGACATCGAGCAGCTGCGGGGCGATCGCAAGAGCGACCTGTCGGCGCTGGAGGGCGAGCGCGAATGGGATGCGGTGCTGGATACCTCGGCCTACGTTCCCGCCGACGTCACCCGCAGCGCCGGGCTGCTCGCGCCGCGCGCGAAGCACTACCAGATCATCTCCACGGTCTCGGTCTACGCCCGCAACGACGTCGCCAACGACGAGGACAGCCCGCTGGCGCAGCTGGACGATCCGGCCGTGACCGAAGTGACCGGCGAGACCTACGGCGGCCTCAAGGCGCTGTGCGAGCGCGCCGCGGAGGCGGCCATGCCGGGGCGGGTGACCGTGGTGCGGCCGGGGCTGATCGTCGGGCCGGGGGACCCCACTGACCGTTTCACCTACTGGCCGGCGCGCGCCAACCGCGGCGGCGAGATCCTGGCGCCGGGCAGCGCCGCGGATCCCACGCAGTTCATCGACGTGCGCGACCTGGCGGCCTTCATGCTGCACCTGATCGAGGGCGGCACAGTAGGCGTCTTCAACGCCGACGCACCGGCCGGTGCGCTCACCATGGGCGCGCTGCTGGCCAGCTGCCAGGCGGCTGCGACGCGCGCCAACACGATCAATTGCGTCCGTGCGCCCTGCCCGCAGCCGCCTGGGCACGCCTCGACGCTGACCTGGGTGCCCGCGGATTTCCTGGCCGCGCAGGCGGTCAGCCCGTGGCAGGACATGCCGGTGTGGATCCCGGCCGAGGGCGACTACGCCGGCTTCGGCCGCACCCGCACCGAGCGCGCGCAGCGCGCCGGCCTGCGCCATCGGCCGTTGGACGAGACCGTGGCCGACGCCCTGGCGTGGTGGCGATCGCTGCCCGAGGAACGGCAGGCAGGGCTGAAAGCCGGCCTGTCGGCCGAACGCGAGGCCGAGGTGCTGGCGGCGTGGCACGCGCGCGAGACGGTGTCGGAGGCGTGACGGACGCGGCGTCGCCGGCATGCCTGCGCACTGACAAACCCATGCCCCGCCCGCACCCGTAGAGCCGAGCAAGCTCGGCTCTACGGCGGGCGAGGCCCTGCGGCCGTCACCGGAGCAGCGGCAGCGCGAACAGGATCGCGCCCAGCACGAACGACGCGGTCAGTGCATGCACCAGCGGATGGTTCACCCGCAGGAACACGAACTGCTCGATCGTGCGCCCGACCCAGAACAGCGCCATGAACAGCAACAGCGCGCGTCCGAGCGGCGTGGCGTGCAGCTCGGAAGGGAACAGGAAGCAGATCGCGGCGATCCCGGCGAACACGTAGATCAGCCGCAGGTTGAGGATCTGGACGATCGCGCGGGTGGGCAGGCCGATCTTGCGCAGCTCGTGCTTCCAGCCGAACAGTTTCCAGAATGCCAGGTGGAACAGCGCGAAGCCGAGGCTGTGCAGTCCGCAGAGAAGAATCAGCGTCTCGTTCGACATGGCGGCCTCGCTATCCGGCGGTTGCGGTGCCGTCGCCCGCCGCGGCCCGCGGCGAGACCCACATGGCGATCCTGGCGCGGAACACCACGTCGCCTCGCGGATCGCAGACGACCACCTGCACCGGAAGTTCGTAGCCCGTGTCGGCCACGTGCGGCGCGAAGCCGGGCGTGGCGACGGCGCGCATCGTGCCCTGCGCCTTCTTCAGGTACTCGACCTGCATGCCTTTCGGAATCCAGCGCATGCCGGCCGGGAGGCTGACGTCGGTGGTCAGGCCGCCGACGAACTCGGCCAGGTTGCACAACGCGATCGCGTGCACCGTGCCCAGGTGATTGGTGACACGGCGGCGATGGCGGATGCTCGCCTCGCCGCGGCCGGGTTCCAGCGACAGCAGCCGCGGGCGGACGCTGGCGAAGTACGGCGCCTTCCAGCACACCAGCCGCGAGAACAGCCAGCGGCCCAGCGGCCGCCGCCCGAGCTTGCGGTACAGCGACAGCACCGATGCCCCCATGACACTCGCTCCCTTCCGGTCCCGCCGCGACGGCGGGGCGCGCAATCCTCGATCGCGGCGTGCCCGGCCGGGCGCGCCGGTGAGCGGACTCAGGCCGCTTCGCGCGACGAGTCCTTGCCCTGCGGCCGGTCGTAGTGGCTCGCGGCGACCAGTTCGTGCGGATCGAAATCGTCGACGCTGATGGTGTCGATCGTGAGCTCGCGCAGCTCCTCCAGCAGCATGCGCTCGTCGGCGGTGATCCAGCCCTCGCGCACGCCCTCGTCGAGCTGGGTGGCGAAGTCCAGCGCCTCGATGTCGCTGTTCTTCAGCGCCTTGAGGAACTTGCGCTCGACCGGCTCGGCCTGGATCGCCTTGGCCAGGTAGCTGTTGATGCGGCCGGCCGGGTTGTTGGCGCCGGGCGTGGTGAACACGTCCTCGGCCAGGCGGTCGCGGGCGTCGTTGGGATTCATCAGCAGCGAGGCGACGCGGTGCCCCAGGCGGTCGCTCGGCGCCACCGCGCGGCGGCCGAACGGGAAGATCAGCGCCCACAGCAGCCAGCCGACCGGGCGGATCGGGAAGTTGCGCAGCGCCCCGGAGAACGCCACCTCGATCTTGTGCACGCAGTCGTGGAACGCCCACGCCAGCAGCGGGTGGTCGCCGGCGGGACGCTCCTGGTCCTCGTAGCGCTTGAGCATGCTGCTGGCGATGTAGAGCTGGCTGAGCACGTCGCCCAGGCGCCCGGACAGCGACTCCTTGAACTTGAGCTTGCCGCCGAGCAGCAGCATCGAGGTGTCGGCCATCAGCGCCAGCGCCGCCGAGTAGCGGTTGAGCTTGCGGTAGTAGCGGCGGGTGTAGGCATCGCCCGGCGCGGCGCCGAACTTCGCGCCGGTCAGGCCGAACCACAGGCTGCGCACGGCATTGGAGATCGCGAAGCCGATGTGGCCGAACAGGTTGCGGTCGAACTCGTGCAGCCGCTCGCGCTCGTCTTCCAGCTGCGCGGCCTTCATTTCCTTGAGCACCCACGGGTGGCAGAGGATCGCGCCCTGGCCGAAGATCATCAGGCTGCGGGTCATGATGTTGGCGCCCTCGACCGTGATCATGATCGGCACCGCCTGCCAGTTGCGGCCGGCGTAGTTGCGCGGACCCAGGATGATGCCCTTGCCGCCGTGCACGTCCATCACGTCGCGCGCGACCTCGCGCGCCATCTCGGTGCAGTGGTACTTGGAGATCGTCGACGGCACCGCGGGGTTCTCGCCGCGCGCGACCGCCGCGGCGGTGGCCTGCGCCAGCGCGCTGATCGCGAAGGCGCGGCCGCCGATGCGCGCCAGCGCCTCCTCGACGCCCTCGAAGCGCCCGACCGACAGCCCGAACTGCTTGCGGATGCGGGCATAGGCGCCGGTGACGATCGCGCCCATCTTGGCGCCGCCGCTGGCCGAGGAGGGCAGGGTGATCGAGCGGCCGATCGACAGGCACTCGACCAGCATCTGCCAGCCCTTGCCGGCGTAGGCCTCGCCGCCGATCAGCTGGCTGAGCGGGATGAAGACCTCCTTGCCGCGGATCGGGCCGTTCTGGAACGGGCTGTTGAGCGGGAAATG
Organism: Luteimonas sp. R10; assembly: GCF_045689605.1. Taxonomy (GTDB): domain Bacteria; phylum Pseudomonadota; class Gammaproteobacteria; order Xanthomonadales; family Xanthomonadaceae; genus Luteimonas. The sequence continues at coordinate 3,914,605 of NZ_CP141262.1, read as the reverse complement.
GCGGCGGCCGATCTCGATGCCCGGCGTCTCGCGCGGCACCAGCGCCAGGGTGATGCCGATGTCCTGCTTCTCGCCGAGCAGGCCGTCCGGGTCGTACATGCGGAAGGCCAGGCCGATCAGGGTGGCGACCGGCGCCAGGGTGATGTAGCGCTTGTCGAAGGTGAGCTTGACGCCGACCACGCGCGCGCCGTTCCACTCGCCCATGGCGACGATGCCGTAGTCCGGGATCGAGGTGGCGTCGGAGCCGGCGAACGGGCCGGTCAGGGCGAAGCAGGGCACCTCGCGGCCGTCGGCCAGGCGCGGCAGGTAATGGTCCTTCTGCTCCTGGGTGCCGTAGTGGATCAGCAGCTCGCCCGGGCCGAGCGAGTTGGGCACGCCGACCGTGGAACTGACCACGCTCGACACCGAGGCCAGCTTCTGGATCACCTTGTGGTTGGCCAGCGCGGTGAACCCGAGGCCGCCGTATTCCTTCGGGATGATCATGCCGAAGAACCTGTTCTTCTTGATGAACTCCCACATCGCCGGCGGCAGGTCGGCATCGACATGGGTGATCTCCCAGTCGTTGGTCATCCGGCACAGCTCCTCGGTCGGGCCGTCGACGAACGCCTGTTCCTCGTCGGTCAACAGCGCCTTGGGCTGGTCCAGCAGCACGTCCCAGTCGGGCTTGCCGGAGAACAGCTCGCCCTCGAAGCCGACCGTGCCCGCCTCCAGCGCGGTGCGCTCGGTCTCCGACAGCGGCGGCAGGATCTTCAGGTAGAAGCCGAGCAGCGGCTTGGTGATCAGCGGCCGGCGGAGGCCGGGAATCAGCAGCGGCACCGCGATCAACGCGACGATCACGGCCGCGATCGCGGTCGCGACGGGGCTGGCGCCGAGCAGCCAGCAGGCGACCAGCAAGGTGGCGGTGATCGCGGCCCAGACCGCCAGCCGCAGCCGGTGGTAGGCGGCGAAGGCGCCGGCGAGGAGAAGGGCGAGGAAGGGAATCGCGACGCTCATGTGGCACTCCAGGGACGGCGAGGCTCGGTGGGTGGAGTCAGCCGCCCGGCACGTGCGCGTGCGGCGTGACCATACGCTCAAGTATGGTAAGCCCATCCGGTCCTGTCAATGATGGCGGACGGCACGTCCCCAGAACATGACGGAACCTTTTGCGCACGCCGGCGTATGGATACACTGCCGACATGACTTCCGCCGCCGCCCCGGCTTCCGACAAGCCGCCCGCCACGAAACCGCCGGAACGCAGCGGCCGCCTCAGCGCCGACGACTGGGCCCAGGCGGCCCTGGACCTGATCGCCGAGCAGGGCGTGGCCGCCGTCGCGGTGGAGCCGCTGGCCCGCCGCCTGGGCGTGACCAAGGGCAGCTTCTACTGGCATTTCCCGTCCCGCGACGCGCTGCTGCAGGCGGCGCTGGAGCGCTGGGAGAACGTCGAGCAGGAAGCGGTCTTCGGTGCGCTGGAGAAGATCTCCGACCCGCGCGAGCGCCTGCGTGCGCTGATCCACATGGTCGCCCACGAGATCAAGTCGCACGTGATCTACAGCGCCATGCTGCAGGCGCTCGACCACCCGATCGTGCAGCCGGTGATCGGACGGGTCTCGGAACGCCGGCTGGACTATCTCACCGCCTCGTTCCGCCAGGTCGGCTTCGGCCGCAGCGAGTCCCAGCACCGCGCCCGACTCGCCTACACCGCCTATGTCGGATTCCTGCAGCTGTCGCTGCAGCTGCCGCAATCGCGGCTCGACCACGACACGTTCGACGAGTACATCGAACACGTCATGGCGACGCTGATCCCGGCCGAGCCCGTCGGTCCGGATGACGCATCGTCACGGTGAAGCCGTGCCGTCTCGTGAACGGCCCGCGATCAACGCGCCTGCGAGCGATGACGGGCCGCCGAGGCCGAGTCCATGGCACGCAACGCTGCTGAACGTCTGAAGCAACAGCGCGGCCGGATCGAAACACGTCCCAGCAGCAGTGCGCAGTGGCGGGAGACGGTTGCCGTCGTGCCGCCGCTCACGCCGGTCCGGGACTCGGCTGCAGCTGCCCGCCGCGCCATTCGCGCTGCTCGACGGCATGGCCGCGGCGTTCGAGCCAGTCCAGGATCGAGCGCACCGTCACGACCGGATAACGTCCGGACAGCCGCGTGCCGGCCGGGTGGTCGGTGAAGGCGGCGTTCGCCGAGAACAGACCGCCGAGCACGCGTTTTGCATAGGCGATGCGGATGTGGTCGGGCCGGAATTCCTCGGCTTGCGCCCGGGCATAGGCTGCCGCGCGCGTCGGTGGAAGCGCTGGGTCGATGCGCTGCGCCGCAAAGGTCTCCAGCACCCAGGCCGTCGAGTTCTGGTAGTCGCGGCTGCCGGGGCGGGCGATGATGCTGTAGCGGGACTGGTGCAGGGCGTCGGTGGGCAGGGCGTTCAAGTGCGCAGCCAGGCGCCTGGCGAGTTCCGGCTGCAGCCAGACGATGCGGGCGTCCTGGTTGACCAGATCGTCGGCGAAGAAATTGACCAGGCCCTGGACGTGCAGCGAGGAGCGGTCGCTGCCGCATTCGTTGAGCAGGTGCACCACGCTCCAGCGTCCCGCGTCATGGTCTCGGACCGCGAAGCCGACATGGCTGTAGACCAGGCCGTGCTCCGACAGGTCGGTCCCGACCCGGGCCACCAGCGCGGCCGGCGCGTCCTGCCGTTCCAGGGCCGCCGCCACCCGCACCGCGGTTTCCGCTGCGGCGGCGACTTTCGCCGGGGGAACCGGCGACGGGTCGCAGCCGGTGCCGGCGAATGCCGCCGACGGCGGCAGTGCCACCAGGAATGCCAGCAGGATCGCGGGGGCTCTCATCCGGAAATCCTGTGCGAGTGGATCAAGGGCCGGGTCGCGGCATCGGCGATGTAGCACAGCGCTTCGCCGGCGGCGCTGAGTATCCACCCGGTGGAGACCGCCGTGACCACGATGCCGGTCCCGACAACGATGCCGAGCCCATGCACGGTCTCGGCCGACAAGCGCACCACGAAGGCCGAACCCGCGGTCGCCGCGGAGACGGTGAGCAACGCGGTTTCGCCGCTCGATTGCACCGCGGTGACGGTGAAACGGGCGCCCTCGGACAGCGCATGGGTGACGGCGAGCGGGACCTCCAGCGAGGCGGCCAGGCTGCCTTCGGATTGGTGACTGGCGGCCTGCGATTGGGCGCATGCCGTTGCTGGAAGGCCGGAGAGCGCCAGGGCGGCGGCAAGCAGGATCGAAGGACGGAGATCCGGACGGACGATGGTCATGGTGTTCCCCCTGTGTCGCCGCACCATGGCGGGGTTCCGGCCGGACCGCAACGAAAATCGACCGGGTTACGCTGGAATCGATCCGAGGACTATGATTCCGATACCGTGGCCATCTCGATCGAACTCGTCGACGCCTTGAAGCGCTGCCTGCGCGCGCAGGGCCTGACCTATCGCGAGCTCGCCGCGCGGCTGAGGCTGAGCGAGGCCGCGGTCAAGCGCATGTTCTCGCTGCGCGCGATGAGCCTGCAGCGGCTGGAACAGGTCTGCGACGCACTCGACATCGGGCTGGCCGAACTCAGCGCCGAGGCCGGGCGCGGGCGCAGCGCCATGGCGGAACTGGACGAGGCGCAGGAGCGGGCGCTGGCGAACGATCCGCGCCTGCTGCTGGCCCTGTTCCTGACCGTCAATCGCTGGCGGCAGGACGACGTGCTGGCGCATTTCGATTTCGACGTGGCGCAATGGACCGGCTTGCTGGCGCACCTGGATCGGCTCGGCATCATCGAGTTGCAGCCGGGCAATCGCGCCAGGCTGCTGACCGCGCGCAACTTCCGATGGCGTGCCGGCGGGCCGATGGAACGCTATTTCCGTCGGACGCTGCTGGGCGATTATTTTGCCGACCCGTTCGATGGCGAACAGGACGTATTGCTGCTGCTCAGCGGCAGCTTGAGTATCGACGGCGTGCGCCAGCTGTGACTGCGGCTGGCCGAGCTGGCGCGGGAATTCGACGGGCTGCTGGCCCGCGATGCGACCCTGCCGGCACAGGAGCGTGTAGGCGTGAGTCTGGTGCTGGCGCAGAAGCCGTGGTTGCTGCAGCTGTTCCATCCCTACCGGCGCGCCCAGTCCGGTTGAGCCGGATCAAGCATCGCGCGTGGCGTTCAGCCCGTAGTGCAGGTGCAGCAAGACCCGGCCGGCGGCGATCCCTAGAATGTCCCGGGACAACACCGCCTGGGAGGGCGCATGAACGCAGTCACGCCGTTGCACCACACCGGTCCTTTGCGCGGTAGTCGCCTGGAGGCGCTGAACCGCTGGGTAGGGCAGGTGGCGGCGCTGACCCGTCCGGAGCGCATCCACTGGTGCGATGGCAGCCCGGAGGAATACGAGGCGCTGCTGGCGCGGATGCAGGCCGATGGCATCCTGCTGCCCTTGAACCAGCGGACGCATCCGAATTGCTGGCTGCACCGTTCCGATCCGGACGATGTCGCCCGCGTCGAACACCTGACCTTCGTCTGCACCCGCGATCGCGACGACGCCGGCCCCAACAATCACTGGATGGCGCCGGCCGAAGCGCACGCGAAGATCGACGCGCTGTTCGAAGGGTGCATGCGCGGACGCACGCTGTACGTGGTGCCGTACTGCATGGGCCCGATCGATTCGCCGCTGGCGCGCTGCGGCGTGGAGATCACCGACTCGCCGTACGTGGTCGCCAACATGCGCATCATGACCCGCATGGGCGCCGCCGCGCTGGCGCGGATCGAGCGCGAGGGTGCCGAGGCGGCCGCCCGCGGCGAGCGGGCGGACACGTTCGTCAAGGGATTGCATTCGCTCGGCGAGCTCGATCCGGAACGGCGCTTCATCATGCACTTCCCCGAGGAACTGGCGATCAAGTCCTACGGTTCGGGTTACGGCGGCAACGCGCTGCTCGGCAAGAAATGCCACGCCCTGCGCATCGCCTCGTGGCAGGCACGGCAGGAAGGCTGGCTGGCCGAGCACATGCTGATCGTCGGCATCGAGAATCCCCAGGGCGAGACGCACTACATCGCCGCTGCGTTTCCAAGCGCCTGCGGCAAGACCAACCTGGCGATGCTGATCCCGCCCGAGCGCTACCGCGCAGCCGGCTGGAGGGTCTGGACCGTGGGCGACGACATCTGCTGGATGCGCCCGGGCGAGGACGGCCGGCTGTGGGCGATCAACCCGGAGGCGGGCTTCTTCGGCGTCGCGCCCGGCACATCGGCCAAATCGAACCCGAACGCGCTCGCCACGATCGCGCGCGACACCATCTTCACCAATGTCGCCGTCACCGACGACAACCAGCCGTGGTGGGAAGGCCTGGACGACCGTGTGCCGGCGTTGGACTGGCAGGGGCGGCCGTACGACCCGGACCGCGGCCCGGCCGCGCACCCGAACTCGCGCTTCACCGTTTCGGCGAAGCAGTGCCCGACCTATTCCCCGCACGCGGAGGATCCGCAGGGCGTGCCGATCTCGGCGATCGTCTTCGGCGGCCGCCGCGCCTCGCTGGTGCCGCTGGTGTTCGAGGCCCGCGACTGGACCCACGGCGTCCTGGTCGGCGCCGCGATGGCGTCGGAAACCACCGCCGCCGCCGCCGGCAGGACCGGCGTGGTCCGCCGCGACCCGATGGCGATGACGCCGTTCTGCGGCTATCACTTCGGCGACTATTTCGCCCACTGGCTCTCGTTCGACGTGCCGGGCGCGAAGCTGCCGAAGATCTTCCACGTCAACTGGTTCCGCAAGGGCGAGGACGGGAAGTTCCTCTGGCCCGGCTTCGGCGAGAATCTGCGGGTGCTCGAATGGATCGTCGAACGGATCGAGGGCCGGGCCGATGGGGTCGACACGCCGATCGGCGTTCTGCCACGCGAGAACGACATGGACCTGGACGGCGTCGAACTGTCTGGCGAGGCAAGAAGCGGGCTTTTCGCCTGCGTCCGCGAGGCCTGGCAGGCCGAACTCGCCGAGATCGGCGAGTTTCTCGACGGATACGGTGCACATGTGCCGGAGGCCCTGGCGGTGGAGCGGCAGCGGGTTGCGGACGCGCTTGCGGGTTGAGCGGCGAGCGGGCCGGAGCAGGGTCGGCGACGCACGGATTTTCGAATGAGATAGGTGTCACACAAGTCCGCCGCCCGGCGCGCTAGGTTGTGGCTGCCCACCACTGGGCGAGACCAAGGACGCGTCATGACTTCGCGACTGAAGCTGCTAGTGGCCTGTGTCTTTACCATCGGCATCGGCACAGCCACCACGGCATTGGCCTGTACCAATGCCGAAAGGACCTTCTGCAATCAACAGCTCGAGCAATGCCTCGCAAACGGTGAAACCGGTTGCTACCTGAAGCACACGCGCTGCCTGCGCAGCTTTGGATGCACCTTGCCCTGATCGCCTGGCGCGGATTCGTCCCGGGCAGAATCGTTCCGCCCGGGTCCGCTTCGGACGGCGCGGAGAAGCGAGGGGTCAGCCGGACCGCGGGAGCGCGCGAAGTCCCCAGGCGAGCAGACCTTCGGACTGCCGGAGTTCCCTGACCTCGACTTCGAGACCGCGGTGCTCGGCACGGAGGCGATCGGCGAGTCCGGCGACCGCTTCGTGGGTGAGGGCGTGCGTGACCAGCTCCCCGGATCGGAAGCGGTTTTCTTCGAGCGCCGACCGATATGCGGCCAGGTCCGCGGCCGGCTGGCCCGATCTCGCGAGAATGGCCTGCACGTCACTGCGGGCCTGTGTCAGCAGATCCACGGACGTGCCGGTACGGATCTGCAGATCCAGCACCTCCTGCATCCGGTTGAACCGTTCCCTGGCTGCATTGGCCTGCGCCGACCGGGCGACAGGTTCGCCGGCGCGGAGGCGGGCCAGCCATCCGGCCAGCGTCTCCGCTTCCTGGAGCAGGCCGTCCGGACCGAGCAGCCACGCAAGATGTTCGATCTCCACCGTCGCCACGCGCGTGAAGACGGATTCGGCGTGGTGCATCACCACGAACAGGCCGCCCTTTGCCTTCAGGACCCGCAGCACCTCCCGCCATGCGGATGCCTGCTCGGCGTACTCGATGCCGAACTGGCTGCAGATCCCGTCGAACGCGTGATCGGGAAACGGAAGGTGCTCGATCCAGACGTTGGGATGGAATCTCGTCTTGGCGTGGCTTTCCGGTTCGAGCCAGGCCGGCGAGATATCGGCGGCGTCCGTCGCGTCGATGTCCAGGTCGTCGCGGCCCTGTGTCCTCAACAGCATGGGAATGGAGCCGTTGCCCGTCGCGAGGTCGAGTATGCGGCCGCGCGCGGGAAGGAGCCTGCCGGCCTCTTCCCAGAACGCCGCGATCTCGCCCTCATAGTTGTCGCGGAAGCTCGTCGGGCAGGAGTGCAGGGCCCCGGATTTCCAGTAACGGGTCCAAGCGTCCTGCCTGGCGCTCGAGTTGCGTGCGAAGTCGGGATCTTTCATGCGAGCCAGCGGTCCGGCGCAAAAAAAACAGGCCCCCGGTGAAGGGGGCCTGTAGAAGGTTACACCAAGTGGTTCGAAACCATCAGAACTTCTGCGTGTAGCGAAAGTACACCGTACGGCCGTAGGCGTCGTACAGGTAGAAGTTCCAGGGGCGATTGTCGTAACCGACCAGCTGCGGATAACGATCACCCACGTTGGTCGCGCCCAGCGTGGCCGTTCCGTTCCAGGGCAGCTGGTAGTTAACAGCCACGTCGTTGGTGGTGTAGCTGGCGACGCGGGTGTTGGGACCACCTGCGAGGAAGCCGAAATCGGGAGACGAGTCCGGATTCTGCTGGTCGCCGATGTAGTTGATGTTCCAGTTCACGCTCAGGTCGCCGTAGGTCCAGGTGTTCCTCAGGCTGGCGCGGGTGTCCGGAGAGGTCACCCAACCCAGGCGGTCCTTCTCGGTGGAGCCGTCGGTGACCGTGTAGTCGAGCACGTAGGCGACCTGCAGCCAGTTCTCGAGCCGACCGGCATCGCCAAGGTCGAACCGGGTGCGGGCATTGAAGTCCAGGCCGCTGGTTTCCAGGTCGCCTTCGTTGGCGTACGCGGTATTGACCTCAGCCACGGAGCCGTTCGCACGGCGGATGACCGAGGTGCCGGGCGGCAGCGCGATCCCGCGGTTGTCGAAGTCCACCAGTTCCTGATACTCGATCAGGCGGATACGGTCGTCGATCTCAATGTTGTAGTAGTCGAGGGTCAGGTTCAACCACTCGGTCGCATCCCACGCCACGCCGAACGAGTACTGCTTGGACGTTTCGGATTCCAGGTCGGGGTTGCCGCTGCTGTAGCTGTCGATCTGGTAGGAAACGACGTCCTCGTTCTCCGGGCCGTCCGCGATGTTGTCCCCGTTCGCATCGCCACCGCAGTCCGCCGGGGAGAAGCCGATGGCCAGGCAGGAGCGATAGTCCTGGATCTGCTCGGCCGAAAACGCGCGCTTGCCGTACAGGTAAGGCAGCGCCGGGGCGCGGAAGCCTTCGCCAACCGACCCGCGGAAGGTCAGGTTGTCCAGGGGCTGCCAGCGAAGCGAGACCTTCGGAGAGATGTCGCTGCCGTAATCGCTGTAGCTGTCGTAACGCGCGGCAAGCGTGACGTCGAAGGTGTCCACGATCGGGAACAGCCATTCGGCATAGGCGGCATAGACCTCGCGCGAGCCTTCCGCCGAATTGCCGGCGGAACCGGCGACTACGCCCGCTTCGGACAGCGAGTCGTAGAGGTCGCCGAATTCTTCTTCGCGGTATTCGGCGCCGAAGGCGATCGAGGAGAGCCCGCCCGCCATGTCGAACAGATCGAGCGTGGCGTTCGCGTATGCCTCGTCGATGTTGAACCAGCCGTCGCGGCTGGTGGTCGTGGTGATGCCTTGCACGGTTTGCTGGGGATTGCCGAACGGGTCGAACAGGTTGTAGGCACCCGAGGCCGCAGCGGCCTCGGCCAGCGGCGTGACGATGTAGCCGCGACCGATCTCCTTGAACTGGGCGTCGCTGCGGCGAACGCCGAAGTCGACGAACAGCTTGTCGGTGGCCTGCCATTCGAAGCCGAGGTTGAAGTCGCTGACAGCGTTGTCGACGAAGTTGTCGCGATTGCCGGCGGCTGCATACCGGTGATACACGAACACGCCGAGGCCGTCGCCTACGACCGGATCATTCGGCGTGCCTTCCGGGATGTAGAGACGGCCCGGTGTGGGGGCGTAGCGGCCGAAGCTGTCGGTCGTGCTGTAGCTGGCCGAGGTGTAGACCGACCAGTCCTGGTCGATTTGCCAATGACCGCGGGCGAAGAGCGACTTGTTCTTTACGGAAGCCTCGTTCGCGGCGACGGCATTGAAGTCGTAGACGCAGTTGGCACCGTTTATATAGTAATTGGGGTCGTCGCAGGCGTACCCGGTCAGCGCTCCGCCGGCGGCGCCGTCGGAACCGCCCGGTCCCGGGTCCGCCGGATCCTCGAAGTAGAAATTGTTGCCGTAGAACGATGCGCCGCGGACGTTGCCGCCGATCTGGTCGCGGGTGAACACCATCTCGCGCGAACTGAAGGACGCGCCAAGCAGCAGGCTGCCGCGGTCGGAGTTCGTGCCGAAGACCACCGAGCCCTCTTCGGTGTCGCCGCCTTCGATCTTGGTCATGCCCCTGCCGTAACGGAGCTCCGCGCCCTCGAAGTCCCTGCGCAGGATGATGTTGACGACGCCGCCGATGGCATCGGAACCGTACACCGCGGACGCGCCGTCGGACAGGATTTCGATGCGCTCGACCGCCGCCAGCGGGATCGTATTGAGGTCAGCGGAAACGCCGGTGGAAGGCGCGTAAGGGGCACGACGGCCATCGATCAGCACCAGCGTGCGATCCGAGCCGATGCCGCGAAGGTCGACGTCGGCGACGCCCTGCGCGGAACTGCCCGACTGCGGACGGAAGTTGCCGAACGACGAGAACGTGGCATCGCGCAGCAGGTCAGAGACCGAGACGTCGCCGCTGGCGTCGATCGCGGCCCGGTCGATGACCGTGACGGGAACCGCGCCTTCGATGTCGGCGCGTCTGATGCGCGAACCGGTGACTTCGATCCTGTCCAGCGTTGTGGCGGTGTCGGAGGCCGGCTCCTGCGCGAACGCAGTGCCGGTGCCGACGAGAGCAGTGGCGCCCGCGGCGAGCGCGAAGGTAATCGCGTCGCGGAGCTTGGTGGTCTTCAGTGTCATCTCTCTCTCCAAGTGAGTCTTGGGAAATTCCCATGGGAACCCGCCGTTGGCGTCAACTCAGACGCCTAATTCGGCAAGGCCGGGGCCGATGGTAGCCCCCCTTGGAGAAAAATTAAAGTGTCGTTAACGCGAGTGCGGACAGCGGGAACTTCACGCCGTTTCGGCTGCGGAAAGCAGTCCGTCAGAGGTCCTGCTCGTAGCGGACGTAGGGCACGGTGCCTTCGTCCTCGCCGTTCTCGCCGCGGGGTGAGAACGGGTTCCTGCCGCGGGTGACGACGTTCTCGGCACCCACCGTCAGCTGGCCGCTCCAGGGCGTACGCCAGGTGAGGCCGAGTCCCAGACCTTCCCAGCGCGGCTGGCCGGGCGTGTCGATGACCTGGCCGACGATGTTGGCGCCGAAGTCGCCGAAACCGCCGCCGACGCTCAGCGACTTGCTGTCCCAGCGGTCGGCCAGCCCGTCCGGGGCCTGGGTGTAGGGAATCAGCCGGGCCTTGGCGACCGTGCCCGCGATCGAGACATAGCCCTGGTCGCGGATGTTCTTCTGCACGAAGACGGTCAGGTCATTGCCGTCCACCTGTTGGCCGGGGCCGCCGCTGCGCGTGCCACTGGAGGTCAGCCAGGTCGGCAGGTTGCCGCTGGTCTCACCGACCGACACGCCGACGCTTCCACCGGGACGGCTGAGCGCGGCGGTCGCGGTGTTGCGGCGTCCGCCGTCGTCACCGCCGATGTCGTCGTCCAACGACGCCAGCAGGCAGTTGTTGGCGAGATTCCCCAGTGCGTGCGACAGGCCGCTCTGATGATCGCAGAGCAGCGCCAGCGAGTCGCCGGCTTTCAGGCCGAACGCGGCATCGAGGCGGTTGCCCCCGAAGCGGAGCTGTGCACCGGACTTCGCGGTCTGGTCGTCGGTAGGCTCGAGTACCAGCAAGGCCTCCAACTGGCCGCTGGCGTTGTTCCAGATCGGCAGGACGGTGCGATCGTCGCGTTCGGGCCGGTTCTGCGCATGCGCGCCCGCCGCAACGCCAGAGGCGAGCAGGACGGCGAGCGCGAGCTTGGCGGGTCGCAGAAGCATGGCGGACGGTCGACTCGAAAACGAAGTCGGAAGTTCCCCGGGACAGCGGGATCCGACTCTATCTGATTTATGTTTATTTAACAATCCCCCCCGGCTCGTCGAAAGCTACTGCAGCCGCGTCGGCGCCGTCATTGGAGCCGGTCCGGCCGTGAACAAGGCGTCAATGGCAGCGCGGTCGAAGGCGTAGCCCTGGCCGCAGAACTCGCAGCGGACCTGGGCGCGGCCCTCGACCAGGGCGGCCCGCGCTTCCTCCTGCCCCAGCGACTGCAGCACCGCGGCCACCCGCTCGCGCGAGCAGGAGCAGCCGAAGCGCAGCGGCCGCCGGTCCAGCAGCTGCGGCGATTCCTGGTGGAACAGCCGCTGCAGCAGGGTGGCGGTGGGACAGGCGAGCAGTTCCGGCGCCGTCAGGGTGTCGAACAGGGCGCTGGCGCGATTCCAGCCGTCGGCGTCGCCCTCGTCCCCCGGCAGCTTCTGCAGCATCAGCCCGGCCGCGGCGGTGCCGTCGGCCGCCAATGCCACGCGCGTCGGCAGTTGCTCGGACTGGCGGAAGTAGTCCTCGAAGGCGGGGGACAGCGAGTCCGATGCGAGCGCCACCAGTCCCTGGTAGCGCTGCGGCTCGCGGTCGCCGGCGCGCGGGTTTTCGATGGTGATGGCCAGGGTGGCGCCTTCGCCGGCCGCGCGCAGGCCGCGCGGCAGGGTCGTGACGCCCTCGCCGAGGCGGACGATCCCGCGCAGCGTCCCGGCGGCGGTGCACTCGGCGAACAGCGTGCGCAGGGCGCCCTCGCCGCGCAGCTGCACCGACAGGCGCCCGTCGATCTTGGCGTGGCCGGTGAACAGCGCGGCGGCGGCGCAGGCTTCGCCCAGCAACTCCGTGGCCGCGGCGGGAGCGTCGTCGCCGCTGCGGACGTCGCGCCAGGTGTCGTGCAGGTGGACGCGCACGCCGCGCACGCCGGCGTCGGGTAGCAGGAAGCGGACGAGGCAGTCGCTGTCGGGCCGGGAAGGGGTCATGCTCGGGACGTGGATGCTGGGCGGGCCGACATCATGTCGGATAATGGATGCGATGCGGCGCAGTGGAGAGACCGACGTGATAGATGGGGCCGCGGCCGGCCGGGGCAAGTGCCGGGGGCCGCGATGAGCGCGCGCGCGCCGCGGCGGCGCTGGCGCAGGCGCTTGCTGATGCTGCCGTTGGTGCTGGTGCTGTTCAGCGCTCTCCAGGTGTTGGTGCTGCGCTTCGTCGATCCGCCGTTGTCGATGTTCATGGCGGCGCGACAGGTGCAGGCCTGGGCGGCGGGCGACGGCGATTTCCGCATCGCCTTCCAATGGCGTGATTTCGATCGCATCGCGCCGACGCTGCCGCTGGCGGCGATCGCCGCCGAGGACCAGAACTTCGCCGCGCACCACGGTTTCGACCTGCAGGCGATCGAAAAGGCGCGCGCGCACAATGCCCGTGGCGGGCGGCTGCGCGGCGCCAGCACGATCAGCCAGCAGGTGGCGAAGAACCTGTTCCTGTGGAACGGCCGCAGCTGGGTGCGCAAGGGCCTGGAGGCCTGGTACACGCTGCTGATGGAGTTGATGTGGCCGAAGCAGCGGATCCTGGAGGTCTACGTGAACGTCGCCGAGTTCGGCGACGGCGTCTACGGCGCGCAGGCGGCGGCGCGAACCTTCTTCGGCAAGGACGCGGACGCGCTCGGAACCGCCGAAAGCGCGCGCCTGGCGGCGGTGCTGCCCAACCCCAAGGGCTACAGCGCGGCGCGGCCGGGTCCCTACGTGCAGCGTCGCACGCTGGCGATCCAGCGACAGATGCGGCAGATCGGGGGCGTGGCGCATCTCGAGCGATTGGAGTGAGAAGAACGATGCCCACAACGTGGTGTTGCCAGCCTGTGGGCGCGGCGGCGGTCGCGTCCTTCCCCTGCTGGGGCCTGCCCGGACAGCAGTCGCGACTTCCGTCGCTCCCACACCAAGAAGCGGGCCGGCGGGAAGCGCCGATGCGCCGGACGCGGTTAGGATGCCAAGATGCCCCATGACCTGCTGACCATCGTCGTCGCCGCCTACAACGAAGCCGAAGCGCTGCCCGTGCTGCAGGCGCGGATCGCGGCGGCGCTCGACGTGCTGGCGGCCGACTCCGTGGACGGCCGCGTTCTCTACGTCGACGACGGCAGCCGCGACCGCACCTGGGAGGTGCTGCGCGAGATCGCCGCCGGCGATCCGCGCGTATCGCTGCTGCGGCTTTCGCGCAACTTCGGCAAGGAGGCGGCGCTGACCGCCGGCCTGGATCTGGTGGAGCAGGGCGCGGCGCTGATCCTCGACGCCGACGGCCAGGACCCGCCGGAGTTGATCCCGCAGTTCGTGGCGCGCTGGCGCGAAGGCTACGACGACGTCCACGGCACCCGGCTGCAGCGCGACGGCGAGGGCTGGCTCAAGCGCGTCTCCGCGCACGTCTTCTATCGGCTGATGCAACGGCTGTCGAAGACGCCGATCCCGGTCGATACCGGCGATTTCCGCCTGCTCTCGCCGCGCGCATTGGCGGCCTTGCGGCAGCTGCGCGAGCGCCACCGGTTCATGAAGGGGCTGTTCGGCTGGGTCGGGTACAACCGGGTGGCGATTCCCTACGTGCGCGAGCCACGGCTGGCGGGCGCCAGCAAGTTCGGTTTCTGGCGGCTGTGGAATTTCGCCCTGGAGGGCATCACCAGCTTTTCCACCGCACCGCTGCGGCTGGCGACCTATGTCGGCCTGGGAACCGCGGCGCTGGCGTTCGTGTACGCCGTGTGGATCGTGATCAAGGCCCTGTTCCTGGGCGATCCGGTCGCCGGCTGGCCGACCATGATGACGGTGATCCTGTTTCTCGGCGGCGTACAGCTGATCGCGCTGGGAATGATCGGCGAATACCTCGGGCGGCTGTACGACGAGTCGAAGCAGCGGCCGCTGTACCTCGTCGACACCTGGCTGCCGGCGACCGGAGTATCCTCGCGCCAGGTCCGGCCGAGCGGAGGCGAGCATCATGCGTACGGTGAGACAGCTGCTGGAAGCGAAGGCGCCTGAGATCTTCGCCGTCGGCCCGGACGCCGCCGTGATCGAGGCGGTCCGGCTGATGGCGCAGAAGCACATCGGCGCGGTGCTGGTGATGCAGGGCGGTCGCCTGGCCGGAATCCTGTCCGAGCGCGACTACGCACGCAAGATCGTGCTGGAGGGCCGCTCCTCGAAGGACACCCCGGTGCGCGACATCATGACCGCCGAGGTGATCACGGTGGGGCTGGACGACAACGTGCAGCGCTGCATGCAGATCGTCACCCGCGACCGCATCCGCCACCTGCCGGTCGCCGACGCCGCCGGCAACGTGCTCGGCGTGGTCTCGATCGGCGACCTGGTCAAGGCGGTGATCGAGGACCAGCAGCTCGAGCTGGACCAGTTGCAGCGCTACATCTCGTCCTAGCCGCCCGTCCCCCCGCCGCCGTGGTTCTGCCCATGTGGGAGCGACGGAAGTCGCGACGGGCAGACAGTCGCGACTTCCGTCGCTCCCACAGGGCCCCGGGACAGGGTTCGGATGCAAAAAGCGCCGCCTATTTCGCGTATTCGCCGCCGCAATCGCTATTCTCGCCGCCGCCCATCTCGATGGTCGCCAGCAGCGCCGCCGGCGGCGCGATGCTGCCGAGCGCAACCGCCAGGGCGCCGCGCAGGCCGAGCCGGCCGAGGTCGGGGCGGATGTCGGGGTCGGCGAACGTGCCGTCGACCACCAGCGGCGAGCGCAGGGTGAGGATGCTGCGGTCCTTGGGACGCGGCCGCAGAACCAGGTCCAGCGTTTCCTCGCCCAAGTCGATGCTGCCCTCGCCGACGATGATGGTGTCGGTGGTGTCGAACGCCAGCGCGCGCACGTCCATCACGCCGTCCTGCACGGCGAAGTCGCCGAACGCGCAGCGGACCGGGATGACGCGGTCGCCGGTCAGCAGGAAGGCGAGGGCCTCGGCGATGTCGATGCCGGCCAACTCCAGCAGCAGGTTGCTGATCTGGCCGCGGCCCATGCCGATGGCGATGTCGCCGTCGGCGCTGCCGAGCATCTGCGCGATCGAGTTGCCGCTGCCGGCGATCGCCAGGTGGCCGGCGATGTCGCCCGTCGCCTCCTGCGCCAGTTCCGCATCCGGGAACAGGCGGCCCAGGTCGAGGCCGCGCAGTTCGGCGTCCAGGCGTGTGCGGATCGGCTGGTCGCGGGCGTTCATGCGGATGCTCGAACGGATCTCGCCACCGGCGGCGCCGAAGTTCAGCGGCTGCAGGCGGACCACGCCGTCTTCGAGCAGCAGGCGGCCGTCCATGTCGTCCAGCGGCAGCACCGGGGACTCGATGCGCTGCGCCCGCAGGCGCACGTCGGCATCCATCGCGTTCAGCTTTTCGAGCCGGTACGGCGTGTCCGGAAGCACGCGGCCATCGGCGGCCTGCCGCGCCTGCTCGCCGGTCCCGTCGCCATCGGCCTGGGGGTCGCCGCCGATGAAACCGGCAAGGTCGTCGAAGTCGAGCAGTTTCGAGGTCAGCTGCGCACGGAAGAACGGCCGTTCGCCGCCGACGGTGACGCTGGCGTCGCCGCCGAGATCGCTGTCGCCGACCTTGCCGGCGAATCCGTCGTAGCGCCAGGTGTCGCCGTCGCGGCGGAAGCGGCCGTCCAGCGAATAAGGCGGCGTCGGCGGCAGCGCGATCCCGAGCAGGGGGTAGAGGTCCTCGAGATCGTCGCCCGACAGCGCCAGGCGCAGGTCGAAATCCCGCAGCCGGAACACGTTCACCAGCGCGCCGCGGGCATGCGCATGCGTGGCGCCGGCGCTCGCGCGCAGGTCGATGCGATACGGCTGCTCGGTATCCTGCAGGTCGAGCGGCGATTCGGCGCGGCCGTGCAGGCGGAAATCGCTGCCCCGCCAGCGGCCGCCGCCGTCGAGTTCGACGGGCGGCGCGGCGCCCGCGCGGCGCGCCTGCCGGCTTGCGACGTCGACTTCGATCTCGGTGTCCCGCGCCGAATCGACGAACGACAGGTGGCCGTCGTCGATCCAGAGCCGGCCGAGCCGCGGCGGCACCCCCCCGTCGTCGGACCGGCCGAAGTCCCAGTTGCCGCCGTCGGGGCCGGTCTCCAGCCGCAGGCTCGGCTTCGCGAGGCGGATGTCCGGAATCCGGATCCGGCCCGGGAGCAGCAGCGACCGCACGTCGACGCCGAGTTCCAGCCGCTCCGTGCTCGCCATCAGCGGCTGTTCGGACCACGGGGCATTGCCGAGCCGCAGCGCGTCGGCACGAATGGTGACGACGCGGCCGAGGTCGACATCGAGCTGCCCGCCGATCTCGAAGCTGCGGCCGGTACGTGCCTCGACTGCGCGCTCGACCGGGCCCTTGAACCAGTTCCAGTCCCACAGCACGAGCAGCACGGTCAGCGCCAGCATCGCCGCTGCGAACGCGGTCGACTTGGGATGATCGACGATCGCATCGAGGTATCGCGACCGATGTCGGGGTGCGGGCGTCATGGCTTGGTCGCAGCGACTCGGCTTTCCCGCACCTTCGGCAGGCACCGGTCAAGCGGGAGTGAACGCGGTCGACGCGCGTTCAGCCGCGCCGCCGCGGGCAACGCGCGACGGCATCGGTTGGGATCTCCGCGGGCCGGCGGATTCGCGCGGAAACTACTCGCCTGCCGGCTCGCAGCGCAGGGTCCGGCCGGTGTCGTCCTGGCTGAGCGCCGCATAGCCGTCGTCGACGACGAAGCGCAGCCCGACGTCGGACCAGGTCCGCGGCGTGCTGCCCGTGATCACACCCAGGCTCACCACGCGGCCGTCGCTCATGCTGACCCGGGCGCTGCTTCCGCCGTGGACCAGGTCGACGCGATTGCCGCCGTCGCAGCGGTAGCGCGCCTCGACGGCTTCGTCGTCGACCGCGGCTGCCGGTTCGGGTTCCGGTACGGCATCGGCGGCGGCAGGCGCTTCGTCGGCCTGGTCCCGGCAGGAGGTCGCGAGCAGCGACAGGCCGAGTACGAGGCAAAGGAGGAGTCTGGTCATGGCGAGTTCGCCTCGGGGTGCGGAACGGCAGGGGCCGATGATAAACATCGGGCGTCAAGCGGGCGCGATCACCTGGGCCATCACCGCGATGTAATGGCAGACGCTGCCGGCGATGCAGAACAGGTGCCAGATGGCATGGGAGAACGGCACCGACTCGCGGTGGTAGAAGTACGTGCCCAGGGTATAGGCGATGCCACCAGCCATCAGCCAGCCGAAGGTCCACGCGTCCAGCGCCGCGACCACCGGTTTGATCGCAACCAGCACCAGCCAGCCCATGGCGATGTAGATCAGCGTCGACAGGCGCTTGAAACGCCCGGTGAAGAACAGCTTGAAGACCACGCCAGCCAGGGCCAGCGTCCAGATCGCGGCGAACAGCGACCAGCCCAGCGTGCCGCGCAGCGGAATCAGGGTGAACGGGGTATAGGTGCCGGCGATCAGCAGATAGATCGCGCAATGGTCGAACACCTTGAGCCGGCCCTTGAGCACCGGATGGGCGACGGCGTGGTACAGGGTGGAGGCGAGATAGAGCAGCAGCAGGCAGAAGCCGAACACGATCGACGCGCCCAGCTGCCAGGCGTTGCCGTGCAGCGCCGCCAGCGTGATCAGCACCGCGCCGCCGGCGAGCGCCGCGGCCGCGCCGACGCCGTGGGTCAGCGCGCTCGCCAGTTCCTCGCGTTGCGCACGCAGTTCGGCGGTCAGGGTCATGACGACACCATCGGCGGCACGCGTGGAGCAATTGCTCGGTTTCGTCGTCTGCGCGGATACGGCGGGCTGGAAAGGAGATCGCCGCGCCGGCGGACCCCAACGGATCCGGTCGCGGTCGCGGCCACGACCCGGAGGCGCCGCCCCTGAACTGCGGTCACGACTTGCTGCAGTTCCGCGTCGGGCCCTCGTCCTGGTGCAGCTGCACGTTCGGGCCTTCGACCATCAGGCTCAGCGCTTCGCCGACGTAGGCGTCACCGCCGCCCTGGGAGGCCGACTCCGCGCGCGGCAGGGCGATGGTCCGGCCGTCGGGCAGGGTGACGTCGGCGAGGCCGCCGGCATAGGAGACGCGCAGTTCGCTGCCGTCGTCGCAGCCGTAGCGGACCGCGATGTCGTCGGCCGCGACCGGCGGGTCGACCGGGGCGATCGCGTCGGGTGCGGTCTCGAAGTCGGCCGTCGCGCCGTCGGCATCGGGGGCCTGTCGTGGCTGGCACGCGGCGCAGGACAGGACCAGCGTCGCGCAGAGCATGGCGTGGCACCTCATGTTCATCGCTCGCTCCCGTGCGCGGACAAACGCCGAATCTAGCAGTGCCGGCGGTAAAGGCGGGTGATGGCGGGACCGTCAGTCCACGGCCACGGCATGCGCATGCTCGCGGGTGGCCAGCAGCCGCACGTCGGGCCAGCGCTCCGCGGTCAGCTGCAGGTTGACCCGGGTCGGCGCCAGGTAGACCAACTGGCCGGCGGCGTCGATGCCGAGGTTGGAGGCGTTCTTCTCGCGGAATTCCTCCAGTTTCCCCGGATCGTCGCAGCGCACCCAGCGGGTGGTGACCACGCCGACCGGCTCGAAGCCGGCGTCGACGCCGTACTCGTCCTTGAGCCGGTAGGCGGCGACGTCGAACTGCAGCACGCCGACCGCGCCGAGGATCAGGTCGTTCGACATCAGCGGCCGGAAGAACTGGGTCGCGCCTTCCTCCGACAGCTGGGCCAGGCCCTTCTGCAGCTGCTTGAGCTTGAGCGGGTCGCGCAGGCGCGCGCGGCGGAACAGCTCCGGGGCGAAGTTGGGAATACCGGTGAAGGCCAGCGCCTCGCCCTCGGTGAAGGTGTCGCCGATCGAGATGGTGCCGTGGTTGTGGATGCCGATCACGTCGCCGGGCCAGGCCTCGGCGGCGATCTCGCGGTCGCTGGCCATGAAGGTCAGCGCGTTGGCGAGCTTCTGCTCCTTGCCGCTGCGCACGTGGAAGGCCTTCATCCCGGCGACGAACCGGCCCGAGCACACGCGCATGAAGGCGACGCGGTCGCGGTGCTGCGGGTCCATGTTGGCCTGGATCTTGAACACGAAGCCGGTGAGCTTCTCCTCGGACGGCTGCACCGTGCGAGTGGTCGTCGCGCGCGGCTGCGGCGGCGGCGCATGCCGCACGAAGAAGTCGAGCAGCGGCTGCACGCCGAAGTTGTTCACCGCCGAGCCGAAGAACACCGGCGTCTGCCGGCCGGCCAGGTAGGCCTCGGCGTCGAACGGGTGTGAGGCGCCCTGGACCAGTTCCAGCTCGTCGCGCAGCTCGGCCAGCATTCCGGCGCCGATGCGCGCCTCCAGGGCGGGATCGTCGATCGAGGCGAAGATGGTCGAGTCCTGGCGGGTGAAGTTGCGACCAGGTTCGTACAGGTGCACTTCGCCGGTGACCAGGTGCACCACGCCCTTGAGCCGCTGGCCCATGCCGATCGGCCAGGTGACCGGCGCGCACTGGATGCCGAGCACGGACTCGACCTCGTCGAGCAGGTCGATCGGTTCGCGGCCCTCGCGGTCGAGCTTGTTGATGAAGGTCATGATCGGCGTGTCGCGCAGCCGGCAGACCTCCATCAGCTTGATGGTGCGCTCCTCGACGCCCTTGGCGACATCGATCACCATCAGCGCCGAGTCGACGGCGGTCAGCACGCGGTAGGTGTCCTCGCCGAAGTCGGCGTGTCCGGGCGTGTCGAGCAGGTTGACGATGCGGCCTTCGTACGGGAACTGCATCACCGAGCTGGTGACCGAGATCCCGCGCTCCTTCTCCAGCGCCATCCAGTCCGAAGTGGCGTGGCGCGCGGCCTTGCGGCCCTTGACGCTGCCGGCCATCTGGATCGCGCCGCCGAACAGCAGCAGCTTCTCGGTCAGCGTGGTCTTGCCGGCGTCGGGGTGCGAGATGATGGCGAAGGTGCGGCGGCGCGCGGCTTCTGTGGAAACGTCGGGCATGGGAAGTGGCGCCGATGGCGCCGATCGGGGAGGCGGAAAGGCGCAATTATAGGATTTCCGTCCGCGCCAGGTAGCCCTTGCCGTGGCGACGGTGATACCGCGTCGCACCGGATGGGACTGCCTGGCGCGGCTTCGGAACGAGCGGCGCCCGGGCCGGGGCATGCTCCCCGGCTCGGTCAGCCATCCATGGCTGACTCGCCGCCGCAGGCCATCCCTGGCCTGCTTTCCGCATACCCCGGCCCGGGCGCCGCACCGGTCATTTGCTTTCGGATGCTTGGAAGCCCTCCCACCGAAGCCGTCGGGGGTTCGAGCGGGAGACGTGCCGCGGGGATTGCGGAGAGCTGCACATGGATGGTCAGCGGCCCTGAGTCCGGCCATGGATGGCCGGACCGAAGGGCGGAGCAATCCCCGCGGCGCGGCTCATGCCTCGGCGTGGCAGACCGAAGGAGGGCGCTTCAGCCAGAACAGTGTGAAGCGGCTATTCATTGGCGCTGCCCCGTGGCGACGGCGTGGCTTCGTCGCAGTGGAAGGATCTACCTGGCGCGGCAAACCGAAGGCGCTTTGTGCTTCAGAAGCGGTCGGATTCTCGGGCTTCGGGTCCGGCGACGTCGGCATCCGCATCGCGGAAGCGCAGGATGCCGCGGGGACCGAACATGCGGAACGGGATCGACTGCAGGCGCATGCCGCGGTTGACCTGGACCACGAAGTGCAGGTGCGGGCCGCTGCTGAAGCCGGTGTTGCCGGACAGGGCGATGCGCTGGCCGCGGCGCACGCGCTCGCCGGCGCGCACGAAGACGCGGTCGGCGTCGAGATGCGCGTACACCGCCATGCTGCCGTCGTCGTGCAGGATGCGCACGAAGTTGGCGCGGGTGTCGTAGCGGTCCTCGGTGCCGGCGTCGCGGAACCCGGACTCGACCTGCATCACCATGCCGTCGCGGGCGGCCAGCACCGGGGTGCCGACGTCGACCGCGAAATCGACCGCGTGCCGGTTCTCGATGTCGGCGTGGCTGAAGGCGCCGCCCCAGCCCTGCTCGACGTGCAGCTGCCGCGTCTGCAGCGGCCAGGCGTATTCGACATCCCGCGGGCGGGCGCTGGGGTGGCCGGGCACCGCCTCCAGGCGCAGCTCGGCGCGGCCGGGCACGCTGCCGGAGATCCGGGCGACCAGCGCGCTGCCGCGCGCGGGGACGGTGGCGCGCGCCGGCAATGCCGGCTCCGACTGCGATTGCGCTCCGCCGGTGGCGTGCAGCACCACCTCGATCGGCCCGTCGAGCGGGTTGTCGGCCCAGGCGAGGATCAAGCCTTCGCGCTGCTCCAGCCGCAGCCGCGCGACCGGGCCGGGTGCGACCTCCACCGGGACGACCGTGACCTCGGTGTCGCCGGCGTGCTCGCCGACGCGGTCGCCGTAGTGCACGACGCCGTCGGCGCCGATCCAGCGATAGACGCGCGCGGCCTGCGCGGATGTCGCCGTCAACAGCGCCGCGGACAGCAATGCGGCCGGGTGTGCGCGTAGGCGCATCGGATCAGCGCAGGCAGTCGGGGTCGAGCTGCAGCGCCTGGACCACATCCTGCAGGTCGAATGCGGTCACGGCGCGATCATCGTGCACCGCGTACAGCACGCCGGCCGGGAACCGCGGCGTGGCCGCGGCATGCAGCGCGATGCCGTCGGTGTTTGCGGTCAGGCGGCCGCTGAAGCTGCCGCGCGGGGCAAGATCGGTGCGATCGAAGACATGGAATGTGGTCAGCGGCGTGAGCTGATCGACCGCGATCCAGTAGCCACCGTCGGCGCGGCAGGACCACAGCGCCACGCCCTCGGCCTCGCCGACGAAGCTGTCGTCCGGAAGGCTGACGCCGGTGTAGCGGCCATCGAGCGTGTAGGCGTGAAGGGTGGAGACGTTGCCGCGGTCTTCGTCGGCGATCAGCAGGCGGTCGTGCAGCGGATCGCCGGCGATCGACTCGACCATGCGCAGCGCGCCGCGCTCGCCGGTATCGCCGAAGGCGCCCAGGTACTCGGCCTCGAACGTCCCGTCGTCGTCGACCTGCAGGCGATATCGTCGAACCCGCTGGTCGAGCTCCTCGCGCGGAGGCACCACGTCGAACCGCTCGCCGTACATGAAGCTGTCGGTGATGTAGGCCTGCAGCTCGTCGGGCGCCGCCTCGTGCAGCCACAGGCCGTAGGGGCTGCGCAGTTGCTGCTCGCCGAAGCTGCCGAGCGGGCGGAAGTCCGGAAGGTGCAGCACCTGCGCACGCGGCACGTCGCGTTCGACCACGAACACCCGGTCGCCGTAGACCAGCAGCCCGTTCGGGCGGGTGAACTCGCCCAGCGCCTTGCCCTTGCCGCCGACGGTGCGCAGGCGCTCGCCGCTGTCGCCGTCGAACAGGACCAGCCGATGGCTCGACTTGGCGGTGGCGATCACCCAGGTGGCGCCGTCCGGATGGGCCCAGGTGGTCAGCGAGTCGAGCTCGTCGGCGTGATTCTCCTCCGTGACGAAGACCTCCCCGACGGTGACCGCGTCGCGGGCCGTGCCGATGATGCGCCCGTCGGACTCCGGCTGTGGCGGAGGCGCGAGGCTGGCGCAGGCGGCAAGCAGGCTGCAGGCAAGCAGCAGGGCGAGGCGGCGGAAGGTCGGCATCGCGGAAGTATGGCGGAGCGGTGCGGAAAACGGGCATGCCGGATGTGGTGCGACCGTCACAGAAATTCCATCTCTCGATCCGCATGAAGCGATTGACATTGCGGAAAACCGCTGGCAACCTGCGGGCTATCCATCGAGACCGGCGGAGGGACAGGCCCTTTGATGCCGGGGCAACCGCAACCTGAGCCGCAGCGCGGCTCCGGGCGAAAGGTGCCAAGTCCTGCGGGGACCTGAGCGTCCACCGGAAGATGGTTGCGAACCGCCTCTCCCACGGCGGGCGCAATTCCGCCGACCGGCTTCCCGCAGGCATCGATGGCTCCTCCACTTCCGGACGGCGCCATGAGCCTGGTCGAACCCGCGGTCTCTCCCCCCGAGCCCCTGCAACGTTTTCCCGTGCCGGCCGAGCGCGCCGCGCCGGCGGGCGACGCCGCCGCGCGCGGCAGCGTCGAGGTCGACCTCGCATTGCGCCATGCCGGTACGCGGCGGGTGCGCCTGGCCTGGGAGATCCAGGGTGCGGCCGGGGCGCCGGTGGTCCTGGTCGCCGGCGGCATCTCGGCACACCGCCACGTCGCCTCCAGTTCGGCCTTTCCGGAACGGGGCTGGGTGCAGGACCTGGTCGCGGCCGGGCGCGCGCTCGATCCGGCGCATTGCCGCATCCTCGCCTTCGACTACGTCGGCGCCGACGGCCGCCTCGATGCGCCGATCGACACCGCCGACCAGGCCGATGCCGTCGCCGCGCTGCTCGACGCGCTGCGGATTCCCCGCCTGCAGGCCTTCGTCGGCTACTCGTACGGCGCGCTGGTCGGACTGCAGCTGGCCGCGCGCCATCCGGCGCGGCTCGAGCGCCTGGTCGCGGTCAGCGGCGCGCACCGCGCCCATCCCTATGCCGCCGCCTGGCGCGCGCTGCAGCGGCGCGCGGTCGCGCTCGGGCAGCTGCAGTGCGCCGACCTGCAGGGGCTGTCGCTGGCGCGGCAGTTCGCGATGCTGAGCTACCGCACCGAGGAAGAGTTCGGCGAGCGCTTCGACGCGCCGCCGGAGATCGTCAACGGCCGCGTGCGCGTGGCCGCCGAGGACTACCTCGACGCGGCGGGTGCGCAGTACGTGGCGCGCACGCCGGTGACCGCGTGGCTGCGACTGTCCGAATCGATCGACCTGCACCGCGTCGACCCCGCCGCGGTGCGGGTGCCGACCACCGTGGTCGCCGTGGAGGGCGACCGCCTGGTGCCGCTGTCCGACTCGGTGGCGCTGGTGGAGGGGCTGGGCCGGCGCGGCCGGCTGCGCGTGCTGCGCTCGCCCTACGGCCACGACGCATTCCTGAAGGAAACCGACCGCATCGACGCGCTGCTGCGATCGGCGCTGCACAACGAAGGAGAGGCCGCATGAGCATCATCGAAGACACCGCCCCCGCGAACGCCTGTCCGGGCGCCGCCACCCGCGCGGTGCGCGCAGGCATCGACCGCGATCCGGCCTGGGGCGCGGTGACGCCGCCACTGGTGCTGTCGTCGAACTTCAGCTTCGCCGGCTTCGCGGCCAAGCGCGAATACGACTACACCCGCAGCGGCAACCCCACCCGCGACCTGCTCGGCGACGCCCTGGCCGAGCTCGAGGGCGGCGCCGGCGGCGTGATCACCTCGACCGGGATGTCGGCGATCACCCTGCTGCTGCACGCGCTGCTGCAGCCGGGCGATCGCCTGGTGGTGCCGCACGACGCCTACGGCGGCAGCTGGCGGCTGTTCGACGCGCTTTCGCGCAAGGGGCATTTCGAACTGGTCACCGCCGACCTGACCGATCCACGCGCGCTGGCGGACGCGCTGGCGCAGGCGCCGAAGCTGGTGCTGGTCGAGACGCCCTCCAACCCGCTGCTGCGGATCACCGACCTGCGCTTCGTGATCGACGCCGCGCACCGCGCCGGGGCCCTGGTCGCGGTCGACAACACCTTCCTGTCGCCGGCGCTGCAGAATCCGATCGCCGGATTCGGCGCCGACGCGGTACTGCACTCGACCACCAAGTACATCAACGGCCACAGCGACGTGGTCGGCGGCGCGCTGGTGGCGGCGACGCCGGAACTGCACGAGCGGTTCGCCTGGTGGGCCAACGCGCTCGGCATCACCGGCGCGCCGTTCGACAGCTTCCTCACCCTGCGCGGGCTGCGGACGCTGGACGCGCGGCTGCGCGTGCACCAGGAGAACACCACCGCGATCGCCGCCCAGCTCGACGCGCATCCCGCGGTCGCGCGCGTGTACTGGCCCGGCCTGGCGTCGCACCCTGGGCACGCGGTGGCGGCGCGGCAGCAGAAGGGCTTCGGCGCGATGCTGAGCCTCGAGCTCGCCGGCGACGGCAGCGCCGCGCAGGAGCAGGCGGTCCGTGCCTTCGTCGACGGGCTGCGGTGCTTCACCCTGGCCGAATCGCTCGGCGGCGTGGAAAGCCTGATCGCGCATCCGGCGACCATGACCCATGCGGCGATGACGCCCGAAGCGCGGGCGCAGGCGGGCATCTCCGACGGACTGCTGCGGCTGTCGGTGGGGATCGAGGCGCTCGAGGACCTGCAGGCGGACCTGTCCGCGGCGCTGGCGCGCGCCGAAGCCGCGCAGCGCGGCGCCGCGCGCAAACGGGTGGACGCATGAGCACGGTCGCCAGCCTGCCGCTGCCGGCGCGGCGCGGCGCGCGTTCGCCGACGCAGCGGCCTGCGCCGCGGCTGGCGCTGCTCGGGACCGGCACCGTCGGCGGCGCCTTCGTCGCCCGCTGCGAGCGCCTGCGCGCGCGGGGCGCACAGGGCGCGGCGCTGCCCGCGTTCGCGTGGCTGTCGAATTCGCGCACGCTGGTGAGTGGCGGGGGCGACCCGCGACGTGCGGTCGAAGAGGCGCGGGCGGCGCCCGCGCGCGCCGGAGGTTGGCCGCCGTGGGTGGAGAACGAGGGCCTGCGCAGCGGCGACATCGTCGTCGACGCCACCGCCAGCGACGGCGTCGCCGGCTGGCACAGCGAATGGCTGGCGCGCGGCATCCACGTGGTCACCGCCAACAAGCTCGGCAACGGCGCCGATCTCGCCCGCGCCCAGGCCATCGCCGCGGCGCAGCGCGAGCGCCCCGGCGTGCGGTATGGCGACAGCGCCACCGTCGGCGCCGGACTGCCGCTGCTGCGCAGCATCCGCGAACTCGTCGCCGGCGGCGACCGCATCCGCGCGGTCGAGGGCGTGCTCTCGGGATCGCTGGCCTGGCTGTTCGACCGCTACGACGCATCGCGCGCGTTCTCGGACCTGGTGCGCGAGGCGCGCGACGCCGGCTTCACCGAGCCTGACCCGCGCGAGGACCTGGGCGGCGAGGACGTGCGCCGCAAGCTGCTGATCCTGGCCCGTGCCGCCGGCGTGCCGCTGGAGCCGCACGCGGTGCGGGTCGAGTCGCTGCTGCCCGAGGCGCTGGCGCAGGCCTCGCCCGCGCAGGTGGACGAGCGGCTCGGCCTGCTCGATGCCGTGCTTGCCGAGCACCAACGCCAGGCCAGTGCCGATGGCGCGCGGCTGCGGTTCGTCGGTCGTTTCGGCGACGACGGCGCCAGCGTCGGGCTGCGCGCGCTGCCCGACGCGCATCCGCTGTGCGCCGGCCGCGGCACCGACAACCTGGTCGCGATCGGCAGCTGCCGCTATCGCGACCAGCCGCTGGTGATCCGCGGCCCGGGCGCCGGTGCCGAGGTGACGGCGGCGGCGCTGCTCGACGACGTGCTGCGGATCGCGCATCCAACCCCGTAGAGCGGAGCTCGCTCCGCTGCTCCCCGCTCCGAAGCCCGCGCTTCAGCCCATCCGCAACAGGCGCCGGTAGATCCCCAGGGCTTCCGGCGAGAAGCAGCAGAACACCACGCGCTCGATGCGGTCCAGGCGCGCCGTGGTCTCGCGCACCGTCGTCACCGCGACGTTCGCCGCGGCGTCGGCTGGATAGCCGTAGAGGCCGGTACCGATGCACGGGAAGGCGATGCTGCGCAGCCCATGGGCGTCCGCCACTTCCAGCGAGCGCCGATAGCACGAGGCCAACAGCGCCGGCTCGCCGGCGCCGCCGCCGCGCCAGACCGGACCGACGGTGTGGACGACATGGCGGGCCGGCAACCGGTAGCCCGCGGTGAGCCTGGCGTCGCCGGTGCCGCAGCCGCCGAGGCCGCGGCATTCGGCCAGCAGGTCCGGACCGGCCGCGCGGTGGATCGCGCCGTCCACGCCGCCGCCGCCGAGCAGCGGCGTATTGGCGGCGTTGACGATCGCGTCGAGCCGCAGCGTGGTGATGTCGGCCTGCCGGGCCTCGAGGGTGGCGGTCATCGTCGTGCCCGGTTTTCCGTCAGCGCGCCTCCAGCGCCTGCAGCAGCGCGGCTTCGAATCGCGCCGGCGCCTCCACCTGCGGCGAATGGCCCAGGTCGTCGAACTCGACCAGGCGCGCGCCGGGAATCGCGGCCGCCGCGCGTCTGCCGAGCGCAGGATAGTCCCCCAGCCGCGCCGCGAGCTCGGGCGGCGCCCGGTCCCTGCCGATGGCGGTGCGATCGTGCTGGCCGATGAACAGCGTCGTCGGCACGCGGATGTCGCCGAACTCGTGCACGACGGGCTGGTTGAACACCATGTCGGAGGCCAGCGCCTGGTCCCATGCCACCTGCTGCCTGCCCGGCCCGGCGTACATGCCGGCCAGCATCTCCACCCAGCGCTCGTACTCCGGCTTCCACTGGCCGCTGTAGTAGATCTCGCGCTGGTAGCGCTTGATCGAATCGAAGCTTGTTTTCAGTTCGCCGGCATACCAGGCGTCGACATCCTGCCAGGGCACGCCTTCGGCCTTCCAGTCCTCCAGGCCGATCGGGTTGACCAGCACCAGCCGCTCGACCGCGTCCGGATACTGCAACGCGTAGCGCGCGGCGAGCATGCCGCCCATGGAGTGGCCGACGACGGCGGCGCGCTCGATGCCGAGCGACGCCAGCAGCGCACGCGTGTTCGCCGCCAGCTGTGCGAACGAGAACTGGTAGCGCTCCGGCTTGTCCGACTTGCAGAAGCCGACCTGGTCCGGTGCGACGACCCGGAAGCCGGCGCCGGTCAGCGCCTCGATCGCCGATTCCCAGGTCGCGGCGCAGAAGTTCTTGCCGTGCAGCAGCATCACGCTGCGGCCGTTGGCGGTCGCGGTGGGGGCGACGTCGAGATAGGCCATTTCCAGCGACTGCCGCTGCGAGTCGAAGGCGAAGGTCCGCACCGGGTACGGGTACTCGAAGCCCTCGAGTCTCGGACCGTAGACGGGAGGGGCGGATTGCGCCGTCGCCAGTGCCGGCGCGAGCAGGAGGACGGTAGCGAGGAGGCGGATGGATGGGGGCATGGAGGCTCCGGGACAGAATCCGCCTCCAGCTTACCGTCCGCATGTCGACGCGTCGCATTGCAGCACGCCGTCGCCGCTGCGGACGGTACGTACGCCCGGCGGGTATCCCGCCAGGCCGCGCGGATCGGAGCGGGGCGGACCCGGATGAAGGGCGCGGCGCGGGATGCGGCTTGCCGCGGCGAAGCCGGTCAATCCACGCGGAGCGGCGAGCCTCGCTCCGGCCGCGTCAATCGATGCAGGTATAGATCAGGGTGCTGTCGTCGGTCGTGATGCCCCACGCAACCGGTTCGCCGTGGCAGTCGGTGCCGCGCGCACCGACAACCTGGGTATGGTCTTCGCCGTAGTGGTAGCGGACCCAGCCCGGGTTGGGTGCGGCGCTGACCAGGCTGCTTGCGATCACCGCGCCCAGGCCGAGCGCGAGCCATCGGGTCTTGCGCAATTTCATGGCGGTGCCTCCCGACATGCGGCCACGTGGCCGCACCGGGGAACCTACACGGATGCGCGGGCCGGCGCACCCTGCGCCGCCGCATTGCGGAAGCCGGCCGGGAGGACGCGCAGGACGGGCCCGGCCCGCCGCGGGGATCGCCGCGGCTTCAGCTCTGTGCGGCCCCTCGTGCACCGCACGGCCGGTACCCGATACGTGCGCGTTCGATGGGAGCCCGGGACGCGCGGGGCACCGGCCGTCCATGCCGGTGCCCGCGCGGCGCAACGCGGGTGCCTATTCCAGCCCGTCCGCGATCGCGTCGACCAGGGTGCCCGGGGCGTCGTCGCCGCTGAACTCCCAGAAGAAGGCGCCGCCCAGACCCTGCACCTTCACGTACTGCATCTTCTCCGCGACCATCGCCGGGGTGTCGTACGACCAGAAGGTGTTGCCGTCGTACTTCCAGGTGGCGCGCGCCTGCGCGTCGGTGTGAACGCTGCCGGGCCTGTCCTTGAGCACCTTGTAGTCCTCGATGCCGCTCTCGTAGGTGCCCGGCGCCGCGCTGCCGCTCTGGTACAGGCCGTCGTTGGCGTTGGGCACGTTGGTCCAGCCGCGGCCGTAGAAGCCGATGCCGAGGTTGAGCTTGGCCGCCGGCACGCCGCGGTCGAGGAAGGCCTGGATCGCGTCGTTGCTGTTGTAGTAGCGCTGGTCGCCGGTGGAGGGGTCGTCGGGCGAGTCGAACAGCGCCGAGTGGTGGTTGGTCTGCGGATCCCACGCGCCATGGAAGTCGTAGGTCATGACGTTGATGAAATCCAGGTACGGGTGGTACTCGCCGGGGTCGGTGACGCGGATCTTGTCGATGCCGGCGCCCACCGCCACGGTGAGCAGCAGCCCCGGACGCACCGCGTCGAGCTGGCGGCGGAATTCGGCCAGCAGCGCCGTGAAGTTCTGGCGGTCTTCCGGCGTGCCGCAACTCAGCCCGCAGGCGACCGGATATTCCCAGTCGATGTCGATGCCGTCGAACACCCCCGCCGCCGCGCCGGGGCCGCCGGCGCCGTCGGTGACCGGCAGGTTGCCGTGGATGTAGGCGTCGATGCACGAGGCCACGAACGCTTCGCGGTTCTCCGGCCGCGCCGCCGCGGAGAATCCGCGCGACCAGGTCCAGCCGCCGAGCGAGATCAGCACCTTCAGCCCGGGATGCCTGGCCTTGAGCTTCTTCAGCTGGTTCCAGTTGCCGCGTAGCGGCTGGTCCCAGGTGTCGCCGACGCCGTCGACGCTCTGCGCCGCGCCGAACGACTTGGTGTAGTCGGCGAAGGCATCGCCGCCGGCGCCGGTGTTGGGATCGGAGGGCTGGGTGACGCCGACCTCGCAGCGGTTGTTGCGGACGTTGCCGAACGCATAGTTGATGTGCGTCAACCTGGCGGCCGAGCCGCTGGCGTCGATGTCCTTCACCTGGTAGTTGCGGCCGTAGATGCCCCACTGGGTGAAATAGCCGATCACGTGCTTGCCGCCGCCACCGCCATCTGGCGCGGTGCGGACCACCACCTGCGGGGTCGGCGCCGAGGGATTGCCGGCGTTGTCGCGTGCGCGCACCTGGTAGCTGTAGGCGGTGTCGGCCGCGAGCGCGCTGTCGGTGTAGCCGGCGGCGGCGGGCGAGCCGACCGGCGCGCCGTCGCGATAGACGTCGTAGCCCGCCACGCCGCTGCCGCCGGGGTTGTCGGCGGAGGCGTTCCAGGCCAGGGTGATGCTGCTCGCGGTCTGCCGCGGCGAGTGCAGCCCGGTGGGAACGCCCGGCGGGGTATCGTCGTCCGCGGCGGACACCGTGATCGAAACCGGCGACGACGCGGTGCCGGCGCCGTCGTCGTCGGTGGCGACGGCGGTCAGGGTGTGCTGGCCGGCCGGGACATTCGTCCACGAAACGCCGTAGGGAGCGCCGGTGTCGACGCCCAGCGAAGCCTGGCCGTTGAAGAATTCCACCCGGGCGACCGTGCCGTCGCCGTCGCTCGCATCGGCGGACAGGGAGATCGTGCCGCCGGCGACGAAGCTGGCGCCGTTCGTCGGTGCGGTCAACGCGACCGAGGGAGGCTGGTTGCCGCCGCCGCCGTCGCAGGCGCCCAGGTCCTCGTACCAGCCGCAGGACGGGCAGTGGCTCGGCGGTGCGTTCCAGATGGGGACCTTGGCCTCGTACAGCCGGTCCTCGTGGACCAGGCGGTCGCCGGGGGCGTAGATGGTGGATGCGTTCCACGCGGGGATTCCCGCGCAGCTGGCGGCTTGCGCATGCGCGGGGGCCAGCCACGCGAAGGCGAGCAGCAGGCATAACGGCAGTATTCCGGGTCTGCGGTGCATGGCGATTCTCCTTTCGACGCCTGTGGGACGGCGGGACGGGGCGATCGCGTCGAATCCCCCCGGCGGTCCGGCAGGACGGCGTCCGGACCGGCGCCGGCGCGGGTTTTCGGCGGATCGATGACGCAACAGATGTGGGGGAGGACTGCACGCGCCGGAGCGCGGCATGAAGCGGAAGAACACGTCAGGAATGCCGGATGGTTGACATCGTTGTCAATCGGGATAACACCGATATGGGAGCAAGATCACGCAGATCGATGACAACGATTTCCAGGCCGGCACGGACACGTCTTCGGCGGACTCGAAAGCGGTCGGCAACGGTCATGTCCGCGCTGCGGCGTGCCCTGGCTTGCGCAATACCGGTCACGCGATGGCGGCCCGGTCGCGCACGATGGCCCGGCGCGGGTCCCGTCAGGTCCCGGATGCCGCCTTGCCGGAACACCAGGTGGCCCGGCGCGGGTGCGGCCGGACAGGTGCGCTCAGCACTCGATGACGTTCACCGCCAGGCCGCCGCGCGAGGTTTCCTTGTACTTGTCGCGCATGTCGCGGCCGGTGTCGCGCATGGTGCGGATGACCTTGTCGAGGCTGACCTTGTGCTTGCCGTCGCCGCGCAGCGCCATGCGCGAGGCGTTGATCGCCTTCACCGATCCCATCGCGTTGCGCTCGATGCACGGGATCTGCACCAGGCCGCCGATCGGGTCGCAGGTGAGCCCGAGGTTGTGCTCCATGCCGATCTCGGCGGCGTTCTCGATCTGGCTCGGATCGCCGCCGAGTGCGGCGGTCAGGCCGGCCGCCGCCATCGAGCAGGCCACGCCGACCTCGCCCTGGCAGCCGACCTCGGCGCCGGAGATGGAGGCGTTCTCCTTGTACAGGATGCCGACCGCGGCCGCGGTGAGCAGGAAGTCGAACACGCCCTGCTCGTCGGACTTCGGGCAGAAGCGGTCGTAGTAGTGGAGCACCGCCGGGATGATGCCGGCGGCGCCGTTGGTCGGCGCGGTGACCACGCGGCCGCCGGCGGCGTTCTCCTCGTTGACCGCCAGCGCGTACAGGTTGACCCAGTCGAGCACGCTCAGCGGGTCGCGCATCGCCGCCTCGGGCCGCGAGCACAGTTCGGCGTACAGCGCCGGCGCGCGCCGGGCCACGTGCAGGCCGCCGGGCAGGGTGCCCGTCTGGCGGATGCCGCGCTGCACGCAAGACTGCATCGCGGCCCAGAGTTCGCGCAGGCCGTCGCGGATCTCGTCGGCGCTGCGCCAGCACTGTTCGTTGGCGAACATCAGCTGGGCGATGGTGATGCCGTTGTCGCGGGCGCGCTGCAGCAGCTCGTCGCCGCTGGAGAACGGATACGGCACCCGGGTGGTGTCGGCGACGATGCGGTCCTCGGCGGCCTCGTCCTGGTTGACCACGAAGCCGCCGCCGACCGAGTAGTAGTCGCGGCTGGCGATCTCGTTGCCGTCGGCATCGAAGGCGGCGAAGCGCATGCCGTTGGTGTGGTAGGGCAGCTTCTGCCGCTTGTTCATCACCAGGTCGCGCTTCTCCTCGAAGCCGATCTCGTGCTCGCCGTGCAGGCGGATGCGTCCGGTGCCGCGGATGCGCTCGAGCGCATCGGGAATGATGTCGGGGTCGATCCGGTTGGGCAGCTGGCCCTCCAGGCCCATCATCACCGCCTTGTCGGTGCCGTGGCCGCGCCCGGTCAGCGCCAGCGAGCCGAACACCTCGGCGCGCACCCGCGCGACGTCGCGCAGCCGGCCGGCCTCCGCCAGCCAGCGCTCGACGAAACGCGCGGCGGCGCGCATCGGCCCCACCGTGTGCGAGGAACTCGGCCCGATGCCGATCTTGTAGAGGTCGAAGGTGCTGACGGCCATCGGGCTATTCTACGCGCCCGCCCCGTGCGTTCCCTGTCCGCCGCATGTCCAGCCTGATCCTGTACCAGCGCGACGACTGCCACCTGTGCGACCTGGCGCTGGCCGAGCTGGCCGCGGCGCGGGTGCCGGAATTCGACAGCGTCTTCATCGACGGGGACGCCGGACTCGAGGCGCGCTACGGCGAGCGGGTGCCGGTGCTGCGCGATGCGCGCCGCGGCGTGGAGCTGGACTGGCCGTTCGACGTCGATGCGGTGCGTCGCTGGCTGTCGCCGCTGCTGGTCGCCGCCGCGCTGCCGTGGACGGCCGCGGCGGCGCATGCCGGCGAGGAGGCCGATCTCAACCTGGCCAAGGCGGCGGCGCCGCGGACGCAGGCGGAGGCGTGGCTCGGACGGCCGCTGCCGGAGGTGCTGGACGCGGGCGCGGTGGAGCGCGTCGTCCTGACCCGCGCGGTCACCAGCGCGCCCGGCGACCTCGACCTGGCCAACGTGCGCCGCTTCCTGGCGACGGCGGCAGGGCCCGGGCACGCGGGGCGCCGCCTGCGCTCCGCGCTGCTGCGTATCGGCGGCGAGAACGCGACCTGGGAAGGATTGCTGCTGATGCGCTCGGGCGCCATCTACGGCTTCGCCATCGGCGAGGACGAGCTGTGCCTGCACGGCGCCCGCGGCGAACGCGCCTGCTGGGATCTCGCTTAGGGCCTGGGCCCTGGGGCGTCATTCCGCCGGCTGGAACACCACCTTGGTGCTGATCGCGATCGCGTCCGGGATCACCGAGGTGTCCTGCCAGTCGCCGTCGCCGACGCCGAACTCGAGCCGGTTCACCGTGGCCCTGCCGGTCAGCACCGGCTGTTCGCCGGGCGTCCAGGTGAAGGTCAGGGTCACCGGCCGGCTGACGCCGCGCAGGCTCAGGGTGCCGTCGGCGGCGTAGCGGCCGTCCTCCAGCGCGCGGAAGGTCTCGGCGCTGTAGCGCGCCTGCGCGAACTTCGCGCTGTCGAAGAACGCGGGTCCGCGCAGCTCGCCGTCGTAGTCGGCGTTGCCGGTGGTCGCGCTCGCCAGCGGAATGACGACATCGAGCTTCGCATCGGCGAGGTCGTCCGGATCGAATGCGAAGGTGGTGCGGAAGCCCGGGAAGCGGCCGCTGAAGACTTCGCCCTGGTAGGTGCCGGCGAACACCAGGCTCGAGCCTGGTGCCTGTACGTAGTCGGCGGCGAGTGCCGGCGCGCTGCACATCAGGGCGGCGGCGAGCAGGAAGACGTTACGCATCGCGGGAATCCTCGAGGGGAGTGGGGGCGGTATCGGCGGCATCGGCCTGCAGCCATCCGCGCGGCAGCATCCGCGCCAGGGTGGCGTCGCGCAGGAACAGGTGGTGGTAGAAGGCGGCGGCCGCGTGCACCAGCGCCACCGCGACCAGCAGCCAGAACAGCCATGCGTGCGCGGCGATCGCCGCTTCGCGCAGCGCTTCGTCCCTGCCCGCGAGCGGCGGCAGGTTGAACAGGCCGAACCACTGCAGCGGATACCCGGCGGCGGAATTGAACAGCCAGCCGCTGACCGGGATCGCGAACAGCAGCGCGTACAGCAGCCAGTGCGTGAACACGGCGGCGCGTTCCTGCCAGCGCGGCACCCCGGGGACCGGACGCGGCGCGCCGGTGAACAGACGCCAGAGCAGCCGCAGCGCCGCCAGCGCCAGCACGGTGAGGCCGAACGACTTGTGCAGGGCGTAGATGCGGATCTTGTCCGGGCTGTTGAGCATGTCGACCATCAGCAGCCCCACCACTGCCTGGCCGAGGATCAGCAGCACGATCAGCCAGTGCAGCAGCTGGCTCACGCCGCCCCAGCGGCGTTCGCTGTTCTTCCAGCTCATGGAGTCGGGTCCTGTTCGGATTCGTGTTCGGGTGGCGGCGGCAACGGCAGGTCGCCGGTCGCGGGTCGATCCGGTGCCGCCGCGGGCGCGGGCGCGGGCGTGGCCTGCCCGTAACCGCCGCGGATGCGCGTCGCCTCGGCTTCGATCCGCAGCTCGACGGTATCGCCGATCATCGAGGGCCACGCGTCGATGCCGAACTCGGCGCGGCTGAGGGTGGTGGTCGCCGAGAAGCCGACGGTGCGGCGGAACGGGGGCATCGGGTGGCGCTTGAGCGCGTTGAAAACCACCTCCAGAGTGGCGGGCCGCGTCACTCCGCGCAGGGTGAGGGTGCCATGGACGGCGGCGCGGTCGGCATCCAGCGGCTCGATGCGCTCGGAGACGAACCGCGCTGCCGGGTAGCGCTCGGCGTCGAGCAGGCCGCGCCCGAGCACGGCGCGGTTCCAGCGTTCGTCGCCCAGGTCGAGCGCCGCGATCGGCACCTGCGCCTCCAGCCGTGCGCTGGTCCAGTCCTCCGGATCGAACAGCAGCGTGCCGCGGCTGCCCGACACCGTGCCGATGGCCTTGGAGAAGCCGGCATGGTCGACCGCGAACACCACCCGCGTATGGACCGGATCGAGCCCATAGGCCTGCGCCTGGGCGCGGGCCTGGCCGCCGCAGGCGAGGGCGGCGAGCAGCACGAGCGCTGGAACGGGCAGGCGTGGCGCGGATCGCGGCATGATCGGCCGTACGGTGGAGGTGCCACGATTCTAGGCCACGCAGGCGGGCGGATGCCGTTGCGGCGTGCTTGCGCCGGAAACGCAGCGTTGCGAGGATTCGCCTGGCTGCGCACGGATGGCGGGGAGACTGGACATGGAGATCAAGCCGGTGCTGCCGGGGTTGTTGGCACTGCTGCTCGCGTTGCCGGCCGCGGCCGGCGTGCCGGAGACGCCGCGGTTCCGCGCCGTCGGCGTCGCCGAGGGGCTGCCGTCGACCGACATCCTCGGGCTCGCCCGCGACCGCACCGGCTATCTCTGGATTGCGACCGCGGACGGGCTGGCGCGCTACGACGGCAGCGATACCCGGGTCTGGCGCCATGATCCGGAGGATCCGGATTCGCTCGGCGACAGCTTCGTGCAGGCGGTCCACGTCGACGGCCGCGACCGGGTGTGGGTGGCGACGGGCGAGTTCGGTGTCAGCGTGCTCGACACCGACAGCGGTGGCTTCCGCCACTACCGCAAGGCGACCGATCCGCGGATCGACAGCGACAACATCTTCTCGCTGACCCATCGCGGCGGCGAGATCTGGTTCGGCAGCTACGAAGGCAGCCTGCACCGGTTGTCTCCGGATGGCGCCATCACCGTGTTCGCGCACGACGCGGACGATCCGGAGAGCCTGCCGCCGGGCATCGTGTTCGCGCTGGCCGCCGACGACGCCGGACGGCTGTGGATCGGCAGCTTCGGCGGATTGGCGAAGTTCGAGGACGGAAAGATCCGGCGGGTCGCCCTGCCGGGCGGGCAACCGTCGCCGCGGATCTTCTCGATCACCGTGATCGGCACCGAGCTCTGGATCGGCACCGCGGCCGGCGTGTTCGTGGGCGACGGCGGCGGTGGCTGGCGGCAGCCGCCATGGTCGTCGATGTTCGAGCATCCCAACGCGGTCATGGCGATCGCGCGCGACGCCGACGGCGGCCTGTGGCTGGCCACCCAGCGCGGCCTCTGGCGCGGGCTGCCGGGGCAGGCACCCCGGCCGGTCGCGCTCGGATCGGCGATGAAGCAGCAGGTCCTGCACGCGCTGGTGCTGCAGGACGATGGCGCGCTGTGGGTGCCGATGCCCGGGATCGGGCTGGGCTACCTGCGTTCGGACTGGCGCCAGGTGGCGCAGTTCAAGGGTGCGGAGAACGGCCTGTCGGACGACCTGTATCGCGCAGTCGCCGCGGCGCGCGACGGCGGCGTGTGGCTGGGCGGGCACGATGGCGCGCTCAACTGGCTGGGCGCCGACGGGACCGTCGAGCGTTTCGAGCAGGCGATCGACGACGCGCTGGCCGGTCGCCGCATCTACGCCGCCGCCGAGGACCGGATCGGCAATCTCTGGCTCGGACTGTCCAACGGCCTGCTGCGGATCACCCGCGCCGGTGCGGTCGACGGCTGGCGCGCCGACGATGCGCAGGCGCCGACCCTGCCCGGCTGGACCGACCACCTCCGCATCGCGCCCGACGGCAGCGTGTGGGCCTCGATGCAGGGCGCAGGCGTGCAGCAGCGCGATCCCGCCAGCGGCGCGGTGCTGGCGAACATCCCGGCGCGGCCGGAGGCGGGACTCAACGACGGCGACATCGAAGACCTGGCGGTCTCCCCCGATGGCGGCGTGTGGGTGGCGGGGCACGAAGGCGTCTCGCGCCTGGATCCGCAGCGCCGGGCGTTCGTGCTGGAGGAAGCGACCCGCGGCGGGCGCGTGTTCGCGCTCGCGTTCGAAAGCGCCGACGCGCTGTGGCTGCAGCGCATGGAGGGACTGGCGCGCTACCAGCGCAGCGATGGCCGATGGCAGCTGACCGCGAGCGTCGGCGCCACCGAGGGGATGCCGGCGATCGGTGCCAGCGCGCTGCGGGTCGATCGGCGCGGACGGGTCTGGCTGTCGTCCCTGCGCGGACTGTATCGCTGGGACCCGCAGGCGCACGCGCTGCGCCACTACGGCGTCCAGAACGGCTTCAGCAGCCAGGAGTTCGTCGATCGCGCGCTGGCGCTGAGCGAACGCGACATGCTGGTGGCCGCCGCCGCGGACGGCAGCGTGATCATGATCGACACCGAGGCGCCGGATCCGTCGCCGTCGCCGCCGGTCCTGGACTTCGACGCCTTCGAGGTGCGGCGAGAGGGCCGCTGGCAGGCGGTCGCGCAGTCGGACCGGATCGAACTGGCCAGCGATCAGCGCGAGTTCCGCATCAAGGCCCGCCTGCTGGCCTACGACGATCCCATGGCGAACCGCTACTGGTCGAAGCTCGACGGCATCGACAGCGATTGGGTGTCGCAGGGTGCGAGCGGCGAGCGGGTCTTCGCGGGATTGCCGGCCGGGGACTACCGGTTGCACCTGCGCGGGCTCGCCGCCGGCGGCGCGCTGGCGCCCGGGCGGCAACTGCGGGTCCTGGTCCATCCGCCGTGGTGGAAGACGCCGTGGGCCTTGGCGCTGTTCGTGGCGGCGGGGCTGCTGCTGGCGTGGTGGGCGGCGGCGGCGTACCGGACGCGGCTGCGGCGGCGCAGCGCCTGGCAGCTGGTGCAGCACAAGCGCGAGCTGGCCGAGCAGGCGTCGGAGGCGAAGACGCGTTTCCTGGCGACGCTGGGGCACGAGGTGCGCACGCCGATGACCGGGGTGCTGGGGATGAGCGAACTGCTGCTGGAGACGCCGCTGGACGGGCGCCAGCGCGGCTACACCGAGTCGATCCGGCGCGCCGGCGAGCACCTGATGCGGCTGGTGAACGACGCCCTGGACCTGGCGCGGATCGAGGCCGGCAAGCTGCAGCTGGACCCGCAGCCGTTCGACCTGCGCGGGCTGCTGGACGACGTGAGCGGGCTGATGGCGCCGCTGGCGCAGCAGCGCGGGCTGGCGTACCGGGAGCAGGTGGCGCGCGGGGTGCCGCAATGGGTGCGCGGCGATGCCGGCCGGGTGCGGCAGATCCTGCTGAACCTGCTGGGCAACGCGATCAAGTTCACCGAGCAGGGGCAGGTGGGGCTGCGGGTGGAGCCGGGGGAAGGGTTGGTGCGGTTCGTGGTGTCGGACACGGGACCGGGGTTGAACGCGGAGCAGAAGCAGCGGCTGTTCCGGCGGTTCGAGCAGGCGGAGGGCGCGCGCACGGCGGCGCGCTACGGCGGCAGCGGATTGGGGCTGGCGATCTGCCAGGAGCTGGCGGCGGCGATGGACGGTCGGATCGAGGTGGACAGCGCGCCGGGGGAGGGCACGCGGTTCACGGTGGAATTGCCGTTGCCGCCGGCGACGGCGCGCGCGGCGACCGCGCCGGAGGCGACGTGCGCGCCGGAGGGGTGCGAGCTGCTGCTGGTCGAGGACCACCCGACCGTCGCCGAGGTCATTGCCGGTCTGCTGCGCACGCAGGGCCATCGGGTCACCGTGGTCGGGCATGGCCTGGCGGCGCTCGCCGAAGTGGCGGCCGGCGATTTCGACCTGGCGCTGCTGGACCTGGACCTGCCGGGCATCGACGGCCTGGCCCTGGCGCGGCAGTTGCGGTCGCAGGGCTTCGAGCGGCCGTTGGTCGCGGTCACCGCGCGGGCCGACGCCGATGCCGAGCCGCTGGCGCGCGCCGCCGGCTTCGACGGCTTCCTGCGCAAGCCGGTCACCGGGGCGATGCTCGCCACGGCGATCGAGGCGGCGCTGGATCGAAGCGACGCGCCGGTGCCGGCCGCGTGAGCATTCCGGAGCGTGCGCATTGCCCGCGGCCTCGATTCCGGCGAACCTGCATGTCCGGGAAGCGGTGAGGGGGTCTTGGGGAACATGAGGGGTCTGCGTGATCTCGGCGTCCGTTGCCTGGCGCTGCTGCTGTGCCTGGCGCCGCTGGCCGCGGCCGCGGCCCTGCCCGACACGCCGCGGCCGCGG
Source organism: Luteimonas sp. R10 (assembly GCF_045689605.1). Taxonomy (GTDB): domain Bacteria; phylum Pseudomonadota; class Gammaproteobacteria; order Xanthomonadales; family Xanthomonadaceae; genus Luteimonas. Next base: position 3,875,462 of record NZ_CP141262.1, on the reverse strand, counting down.
CAGTTCACCGTCGCCGACGGGCTGCCCTCGAACCGCATCAACGCGCTGGTGGAGGACCGCCACGGCTACCTGTGGATCGCCACCAGCGACGGCCTGGCCCGCTACGACGGCACCGGCTTCCGCATCTGGCGCGAGGAGCAGGGCCTGCCCGACAACTTCGTCTGGACGCTGGCGCTGGACGCCGACGGCAGGCTCTGGATCGGCACCGCCTACGGCGGGCTGGCGGTGTACGAACCGGAGCGGGATCGCTTCCGCTACATCAATCGCGCCAACACGCCCGAACTCGGCAGCGACGAGATCTGGTCGCTGGAGGTGACGCCGGACGGCGCGGTCTGGATCGGCACCGCCAACGCCGGGCTGCACCGCCTGGCGCCGGACGGCCGCATGACGCGCTACATGCCGCGCCAGGGCGACGACCGCAGCCTGCCCCACGACAGCGTGGTCGCCATCGCGGCCGCGCGCGGCGCATTGTGGATCGGGACGACCGATGCCGTCGCGCGCTGGACCGGCAGCGGATTCGAGCGTCTGCCGATCGATCGCGTAGTCGCCGGCGGTCGCGTCAACCATCTGCACCTCGACGACGACGGCACGCTATGGATCGGCACCACCGCCGGCGTGGCGGTGCGGCATGCCGACGGGCGCCTGTCACCGGCACCGTGGCGATCGGCCGATCCCGAACTGCGGATACTGCAGGTGCTGCTGCACGATTCGCGCGGCGACTGCTGGCTGGACGTGCCGAAGGGGCTCGGCCACGTCAGCGCCGGCCGGGTGAGCAACGTGCCGCTCTACAGCGAGGCGGCGCAGGGCCTGGTGCGGCCGCAATGGACCGCCGCCCACGAGGATCGCGAAGGCGGCGTCTGGCTGGTGAGCAACAGCCACGGCCTGTGGTACCAGCCGGCCCACTGGAGCCAGTTCGCGGTGCTGGGCCGGCGGCTCGACGACCCGGACACGCTGGCGAACGCCCACGTCCGCGCGATCGCGGCGGCATCCGATGGCGGCATGTGGCTGGTCGGCTCGGGCGGCGTGCTGGACTGGTTCGATCCGGACAGCGGCGAAATCCGGCACGTCATGAGCGACATCGGCGAGGGCATGATCCTGGACGGCGTGCACGAGGACCGGCATGGCGCGGTGTGGGTCGGGTGGCGCGGCGGGCTGGCGCGGATCGAGCCCGGAAACCGGCGCATCCGCCGCTGGAGCCGCAACGACCAGGTGGATGCGACGCGCGGCGAATCACGGTTCTTCGCCGAGACCGGCGACGGCCTGCTGTGGCTGGCGTCCGAAACCGGGACGGTGCAGGCGCGCGACGCCGACGGCCGGATACGACGCGAATACCTGCCGGGGGACGGCAGTGGCCTGGAGCAGGGCGAGGCCATCCGGCACATGCGCCTGGGACCCGACGGCGCGCCCTGGCTCGCCACGACGCTCGGCCTCAAGCGCCTGCTGCCGGAAGCCGGACGCTGGGCGCCGGTGCCGGGCGCGGGCTCCGCCGTGCGCTCCGACCTGGCGGTGCTGGGCGCGGAACGGGTCTGGCTGTCCGGGGTCGGCACCCTGCAGCGGTGCCGCTGGAACGGACAGGCGCTGACCTGCGAGCCGGGGCTGGGCCCGGAAGACGGCCTGCCGCGGCTGATGTTCGGCGGCATGGCGGTGGACGCCGCCGGCATCGCCTGGCTGACCAGCGTGCGCGGGCTGGTGCGCGTGGATCCGGAGGCGCGCACGGTGCGCGTCTACAGCGCCTGGGACGGGCTGCCGGGGCAGGAGTTCGCGCGTCCGCCGGTGGCGCGGCCGGCCGACGGCCGCATCCTCGCCGCCACCCCCGACGGGCTGGTGGTGTTCGATCCGGCCCGGGTGGCCGTCTCCGGGCAGGTTCCCCGGCTCGTCATCGAGCGTGTCGACGTGCGCGGGCGCGGGCGCGACGAGCCGACGCGCTTCGCGCCGGAGCGGCCGTTCGCGATCGGCCACGACGACCGCGACCTGCGGGTGGTCGCGCGGCTGTTGTCGTTCCGCAACACCGCGGCGAACGTCTACGCGTTTCGGCTCGAGGGCCACGACGAGGATTGGGTGGAGACGGCGGCGGCCGGGGAGCGGATCTTTTCGCAGCTGGCGCCGGGCCGCTATGCGCTGCAGGTGCGGGCGCGCAACGCCGACAACGTCTGGTCGCGGACGCACGAACTGTCGTTCGAGGTCAGGCCGCCGTGGTGGAAGACGTCGTGGGCCTTGGCGCTGTTCGTGGCGGCGGGGCTGCTGCTGGCGTGGTGGGCGGCGGCGGCGTACCGGACGCGGCTGCGGCGGCGCAGCGCCTGGCAGCTGGTGCAGCACAAGCGCGAGCTGGCCGAGCAGGCGTCGGAGGCGAAGACGCGTTTCCTGGCGACGCTGGGGCACGAGGTGCGCACGCCGATGACCGGGGTGCTGGGGATGAGCGAACTGCTGCTGGAGACGCCGCTGGACGGGCGCCAGCGCGGCTACACCGAGTCGATCCGGCGCGCCGGCGAGCACCTGATGCGGCTGGTGAACGACGCCCTGGACCTGGCGCGGATCGAGGCCGGCAAGCTGCAGCTGGACCCGCAGCCGTTCGACCTGCGCGGGCTGCTGGACGACGTGAGCGGGCTGATGGCGCCGCTGGCGCAGCAGCGCGGGCTGGCGTACCGGGAGCAGGTGGCGCGCGGGGTGCCGCAATGGGTGCGCGGCGATGCCGGCCGGGTGCGGCAGATCCTGCTGAACCTGCTGGGCAACGCGATCAAGTTCACCGAGCAGGGGCAGGTGGGGCTGCGGGTGGAGCCGGGGGAAGGGTTGGTGCGGTTCGTGGTGTCGGACACGGGACCGGGGTTGAACGCGGAGCAGAAGCAGCGGCTGTTCCGGCGGTTCGAGCAGGCGGAGGGCGCGCGCACGGCGGCGCGCTACGGCGGCAGCGGATTGGGGCTGGCGATCTGCCAGGAGCTGGCGGCGGCGATGGACGGTCGGATCGAGGTGGACAGCGCGCCGGGGGAGGGCACGCGGTTCACGGTGGAATTGCCGTTGCCGCCGGCGACGGCGCGCGCGGCGACCGCGCCGGAGGCGACGTGCGCGCCGGAGGGGTGCGAGCTGCTGCTGGTCGAGGACCACCCGACCGTCGCCGAGGTCATTGCCGGTCTGCTGCGCACGCAGGGCCATCGGGTCACCGTGGTCGGGCATGGCCTGGCGGCGCTCGCCGAAGTGGCGGCCGGCGATTTCGACCTGGCGCTGCTGGACCTGGACCTGCCGGGCATCGACGGCCTGGCCCTGGCGCGGCAGTTGCGGTCGCAGGGCTTCGAGCGGCCATTGGTCGCGGTCACCGCGCGGGCCGACGCCGATGCCGAGCCGCTGGCGCGCGCCGCCGGCTTCGACGCCTTCCTGCGCAAGCCGGTCACCGGCGAGGCGCTGGCGGCGACCATTCGCGCGATGCTCGATCTGCGGGGTCGCCGGGAGCCTTCGGACTGGAGTGCGACTTGAAGCATGCACGGATCAACGCGGATCAACACGGAAGGCCACGGTGAAGGGGCAAAAAGCTCCGGTACTGCTTCGATGCATATCCGCGTGGATCCGCGCGGATCCGTGGCGGACGGCTTCTAGATAGAGTTTCAGTCGGACCGGGGCGACCGCCGCGCTTGCCACGCCCTCCACGCTCCGCCGGCCACACTGCGCCGATGCCCGCCTCCCAGGATCTCGTCGAGTTGCGCCCGGAGGGCCTGTACTGCCCGGCCGGCGATTTCCACATCGACCCGTGGCGGCCAGTCCCGCGCGTAGTGATCACCCACGGCCATGGCGACCACGCCCGTGCCGGCATGGTCGAATACCACTGCAGCGACGGCTCGCTGCCGCTGTTGCGCTGGCGCCTGGGCGAACAGCGCTATCGCGCGCACGGCCATGGCGAATCGTTCGCGCTCGGCGATGCCAGGGTGTCGCTGCATCCGGCGGGGCACGTCCTGGGCTCGGTGCAGGTGCGGATCGAGGCCGCGGGCAGCGTCTGGGTCGTGTCCGGCGACTACAAGCGCCAGCCCGATCCCACTTGCGCGCCGTTCGAGGTGGTGCCCTGCGATACCTTCATCACCGAAGCCACCTTCGCGCTGCCGGTGTACCGCTGGCCCGATACCGGAGAGGTCGCGCGCGACATCGTCGCCTGGCGCGAGCACTGCGCCGCGCGCGGCGAGGTGGCGGTGCTGTTCTGCTATGCGCTCGGCAAGGCGCAGCGGTTGCTGGCCGAGCTGGCCGCGCACACCGACCGGCCCGCGCTGCTGCACGGCGCGATCGCCGCCGGGGTGCGGGTGTATCGCGGCGCCGGCATCGCCATGCTAGACGCGCATCCGGTCGCCGAGCAGGAGCAGGGCCGCGACTACGCCGGGGAGCTGGTGCTGGCGCCGCCTTCGGCCGCGGGCAGCGCCTGGATGCGGCGCTTCCGCCGCGTGCAGACCGGCTTTGCATCCGGCTGGATGCGCATCCGCGGCAATCGCCGGCGGCGCAACTACGATCGCGGCTTCGTCGTCTCCGACCACGCCGACTGGCCCGCCCTGATGCGCACCGTGCGCGAGACCGGCGCGCGCCGCGTCATCGCCACCCACGGCAGCACCGACGCGATCGTGCGCATGTTGAACGAGGCCGGCATCGCCGCGGAGGCGTTCCGCACCGGTTTCGGGGACGAGGCGTGAGCACGACGGCGGCGGCCCCGGGCACCTGCCGCGGCGCCCGCCCATGAAGCGCTTCGCCGCGCTCTACCGCGAACTCGATCGCAGCACCGCCGCGCTCGACCGGCGCGCGGCGCTGGTGGCCTATTTTCGCGACGCGCCGCCGCGCGATGCGGCCTGGGCGCTGCACCTGCTGTCCGGCGGCAAGATCGCCGGCGCCAAGCACAGGATCGCCAGCACCCGCGAACTGCACGAGTGGATCGCCGCCGAGACGGGGCTGCCGGGTTGGCTGGTGGACGAGTGCCGAGACCAGGTCGGCGACCTGGCCGAGACGCTGGCGCTGCTGCTCGACGGTCCGGCCGAGCCGGCCGCCGACGTGGCGCTGGCCGACTGGATCGAGAAGCGCCTGCTGCCGGTCGCCAACCGCGAGCCCGGACTCCGGCGCGCGCAGGTGGTCGAGGCCTGGCGCACGCTGTCCTTCGACGAGCGCCTGGTGTTCAACAAACTGCTCACCGGCGCGCTGCGCATCGGCGTCTCCCGGCGCACGGTGCAGCAGGCGCTGGCGGAGATGAGCGGCGTCGACATCGCCCGCATCGCCCAGCGCATGCTCGGCGCGTGGACGCCGACGCCGGCGTTCATGCGCGACCTGCTGTCACCGGAAGCGCTGCCTGGCGACCGCCAGCAGCCGTATCCGTTCTTCCTCGCCTCGCCGCTGGAGGCGGCGCCGGAGTCGTTGGGCGACCTCGGCGACTGGCTGCTGGAATGGAAATGGGACGGCATCCGCCTGCAGCTGATCCGCCGCGGCGGCGAGGTGGCGCTGTGGTCGCGCGGCGAGGAGCGGCTGGACGGCCGCTTCCCCGAGATCGAGCAGGCCGCGGCGGCGCTGCCCGACGGCTGCGTGATCGACGGCGAGCTGCTGGCCTGGGGCAGCGACGACGGCGCCACGCCGCTGCCCTTCATTGCCCTGCAGAAGCGCATCCAGCGCCGCAAGCCGGGCCCGAAGCTGCTGGCCGACACGCCGGTGCGCGTGCAGGCCTACGACTTGCTGGAACTGGAGGGCGAGGACCAGCGGGAACTGCCGCTGCACACGCGCCGCGCGCGCCTGGAGGCGCTGCTCGCCGCGCATGGCGACCCGCGCATCGTCGCCTCGCCGCTGGTCGACGCCGCCGACTGGGCGCAGGCCGCGGCGCTGCGCGAGGCGTCCCGCGCGCGTGCGGTGGAGGGCCTGATGCTGAAGCGGCGCGATTCGCCGTACCGCGCCGGGCGCCGTCGCGGCGACTGGTGGAAGTGGAAGGTCGATCCGCTGACGGTCGACGCCGTGCTGCTGTACGCGCAGCCCGGCCATGGCCGCCGCAGTACCCTGTACACCGACTACACCTTCGGCCTGTGGGACGGCGACGCGCTGGTGCCGGTGGCGAAGGCCTACTCCGGGCTCGACGACCGCGAGATCCTGGCGCTCGACCGATGGATCCGCGCCAACACGCTCGAGCGCTTCGGGCCGGTGCGCGCGGTGCGCGCCGAGCACGTTTTCGAACTCGGTTTCGAGGCCGTCAACCGCAGCGCCCGCCACAAGTCCGGCGTCGCGGTGCGTTTCCCGCGGATCCTGCGCTGGCGCCACGACAAGCCGGTGGCCGAGGCGGACCGGCTGGACACCCTGCGCGCGCTGGCGCGCTGAGCGCGTCGATCGCGGCCGGATCAGCGTGCGCTGTGGGCGTGCACCGCGTCGACCAGCACCGCCACGTGCTCCGGGTCCATGTCCGGCGACATGCCGTGGCCGAGATTGAACACGTGGCCCTCGCGCGAGCCGCCGTTGCCGGCGGCGTAGGCGTCCAGCACGGCGGCGACCTCGCGGCGGATCGCCCCGGGCGAACCGTAGACGACCGCGGGATCGAGGTTGCCCTGCAGCGCGACCTTGCCCCCGGTACGACGCGCGGCTTCCTCCAGGCCGACCAGCCAGTCGACGCCGACGCCCTCGGCGCCGGAGTCCGCCAACGCCTCCAGGTGGGCGGCGTTGCCCTTGCCGAACAGGATCAGCGGCGTGCGCTGGGCGCCGTCGCCACGCTCGAGCTCGCGGGCGATCCGCGCCAGGTACGGCAGCGAGAACTCCCGGTACATCGCCGGCGACAGCACCCCGCCCCAGGTGTCGAACACCTGCAGCGCCTGGACGCCTGCCGCCCGCTGCGCGGCGAGATACGCGATCACCGCATCAGTGTTGACCGACAGCAATGCATGCAGTGCCTGTGGATCGTTCAGCGCCATCGCCTTGATGCGGCCGAAGTCCTTGCTGCCGCCGCCCTCGACCATGTAGCAGGCGAGCGTCCACGGGCTGCCGGAGAAGCCGATCAGCGGAACCCCGCCGTCGAGCTCGCGGCGGACGGTGCGCACCGCCTCCATCACGTAGCGCAGTTCGGTCTCCATGTCCGGCACGCCGAGCTTGGCGATCGCCGCGGCGTCGCGCACCGGGTGGCGGAACTTCGGGCCCTCGCCATCGACGAAATAGAGCTCCAGGCCCATCGCATCGGGAATGGTGAGGATGTCGGAGAACAGGATCGCGGCGTCGAGCGGGAACCGGCGCAGCGGCTGCAGGGTGATCTCGCAGGCGATCTGCGGGTTCTTGGCCATCGCCAGGAAGCTGCCGGCCTGGCGGCGGGTCTCGCGGTACTCCGGCAGGTAGCGCCCGGCCTGGCGCATCAGCCAGACGGGGGTGCGGTCGACGGGTTCGCGGCGCAGCGCGCGCAGCAGGCGGTCGTTCTTCGGCGGTACGGACAAGACGGTTTTCCTCGGGTCGGGGCGTGCCGCCGGACGCGTGCCGGGGCGCCGCGGGTGACGGGACGGGCAGGGAATCAGGGTTTCGGCGCGTCGGCGCCCTTGGCGTAGACCAGCCGATAGCCGCGCTTGAGCTGCGTGTCGCGCGCCTGCTCCAGCGCGGCCGCGGCGCTGGCCTGGTCCAGGAACTGCTCGCGCCGCAGCTGGCTGCGGCCGCCGATCTGCCCGGACTCGCGGATCAGCGTCCAGCCGCCCAGCAGGTCCGGCTGCAGCATCAGCTGCACGAAGCGCGGGGCTTCGTGGCCTTCGGCGGGTTGTTGCAGCAACAGGCGCATGGGCGCAATTGTAAGTGGTCCTGGATCTGCCGATGCCGATTGGACCGGCTGCAGGAGCGCTCGAAGCCCCTCTCCCTGCGGGGGCGAAGCCACATGGCTTGCGCGCCGCTGGCGCGGAGCGGGGATCGGGTGAGGATACGGCAGCCGCGATGGTTCAGTTCGCTGCCGCTTCGCCGTACCCTCATCCGGCCCCGCGACCAAAGCACTCGGGGGCAGGCTCTTCTCCCGCAGGGAGAAGGGAGCGGCGGACCGATCAGCTTCCGCTGTTGAGCACGTCGGGATGCCCCGCTGGCGTGCGGCTAGGCGCCAGCGCGCAGCACCGACAGCACGGCGCTCTCCGGCACGTCGGCCAGCACCCGCGCGCGGCCGGCGCCCTCCCAGACGATGAAGCGCAGGCCGCCGGCCTGGGCCTTCTTGTCCAGGCGCATGTGCGCGAGCAGGGATTCCGGATCGAGACCGGCCGGCAGCGCCACCGGCAGGCCGAACCGCGCCAGCAGCGCGCGCAGGCGTTCGCCGTCCCCGGGCGGCGACAGCCCCAGCGTCTCCGACAGCTGTGCCGCCAGCACCATGCCGACCGCGACCGCCTCGCCGTGGTTGAGGCCGCCGTAACCCTGCTCGGTCTCGATCGCATGGCCGAAGGTGTGGCCGAAATTCAGCAGCGCGCGTTCGCCGTGCTCGAACGGATCGCGTTCCACGATCGCCGCCTTGTGCGCGCAGCTGCGGGCGACGGCGGCCGCCAGGGCGTCGCCGTCCATCGCCAGCAGCGCGTCGGCGTGGGCGTCGAGCCAGTCGAGGAACGGCGCATCGACGATCGCGCCGTACTTCACCACTTCCGCCAGGCCCGCGCGCAGCTCGCGCGGCGGCAGCGTGCGCAGCACGCCGGTGTCGGCCAGCACCGCGCGCGGCGGGTGGAAGGCGCCGACCAGGTTCTTGCCCTGCGGCAGGTCGACCGCGGTCTTGCCGCCGACCGAGGAATCCACCATCGCCAGCAGCGTGGTCGGCAGCTGCACGCAGTCGATGCCGCGCATCCAGCAGGCCGCGGCGAAACCGGCCAGGTCGCCGACCACGCCGCCGCCGAGCGCCAGCACGCAGGCGTCGCGGCGCGCGCCCAGCGCCGCCAGCGCATCGATCGCGCGGCCGAACCAGTGCAGCGTCTTCGAGGATTCGCCGGCCGGCAGCGCGAAATGCGCCAGCGAGAGTTCCGGCTTCGCCGCGCGCAGCGCCCCGGCCACGCGTGCGGCGTACAGCGGTGCCACGGTGTCGTCGCTGAGCACCAGCGCCTGGCGCCCGCGCACCTGCGCCGCCAGCGCGGCGCCGTCGTCGAGCAGGCCGGGCGCGATGGTGATGCGGTACGGCTGCGCGCCCGCCACGTCCACCTCGATCCGGCCGGGTGCGGCGGCGCTCATGCCGATTCCACTCGCGATCCGCCGGTGTGCGCGCCGGGCCGCTGCCAGCGCTGCTGCAGCAGGCGCCCGAGCTTCGACACCGCGGCGGCGGCTTCCAGGGCTTCGGTGTCGAAGCGCAGGTCGGCGACCTCGCGGTACAGCGGTTCGCGGATCCCGGCCAGGCGCCGCAGCACCTCTTCGCGATCGTCCCCGGCCAGCAGCGGCCGCGAGCGGTCGCGCGCCAGGCGCTCGAGCTGCCGCTCGACCCCGGCGTGCAGGTGCACCACGAAGCCGCGTCCGCGCATCAGGGCGCGATTGCCGGCATCGAGCACCGCGCCGCCGCCGGTGGCCAGCACCACCCCGTCGCGTTCGAGCACCGCCGCCAGCGCGGCGCGTTCGCGTTCGCGGAAGCCGGCCTCGCCCTCGCAGTCGAAGATCATGGTGACGCTGGCGCCGGTGCGTTCCTCGATCTCGTGGTCGAGATCGACGAAGGCCAGGCCGAAACGGCCGGCCAGCCGCCGGCCGACCGAGGACTTTCCGGCGCCCATCGGCCCGACCAGCACGAGATTGGAAGCGGGGTTCATGACGGCGATGCTAGCAGTGCGCGGGCACTTTAGCGCCGCCGTCACTCCGTGTTCGCGCCGCGGTTACGGACGCGGGCGCACTTTGGGCGTTCTGGCGCCCGGCGCCGCCCAATCCGGTTTTGGAGGACGCATGTCTGTCGCGAAAGTCATCGAGATCAATTCCGCATCCGCCACCAGCATCGAGGACGCCATCAAGCAGGGGCTGAAGAAGACCTCCGAGACGGTGAAACGCATCCGCGGCGTCTGGGTCAACGAGATCACGGCGGCGGTCGGCGACAACGGCGACATCGAGGAGTGGCGGGTCAACCTGCGCATCACCTTCGTGGTGGAGTGAGGGCCGCGCCAGGCGCGCCAGGCAGCTCTTTCCGCCGCAGCTAAGGAATGGGCCGTCACCACGGGCGGTGTCAGTGAATAGCTCGGGTCTCGAGCCAACGGGTGAGGTTTTGGTCCATCGTGAAGGGCTTGGCTATCGATTTACGCTGCCCGTGGCGACGGGCCTTGTCTCGTCGTAACGGAGAAGACTGCCTGGCGCGGCATCGTCCGGGGGGCGCTCCTATGGTGCGAGATCGGGTACGCGGTCGGCCGACAGCGCGACCGTCCACTGTGCGATCGCCGGCAGCGTGCGCAGCGCCTGGCGGCTGACGCGCTCGTAGTGCTGCACGAAGCGCTCGACCTCGGCGCGTGACATCGTCCGGCGCCGCGGTGGCGCGGCCCGCTGCAACGTTTGTTCCTGCTGCCAGCGCCACGCCGGCACGATGTCGAAACCGGGCGGCCGCAGGAACAGCAGGCGATCGATGCGGCGCCACAGCCGCGGGTAGTCGCGTGCCAGCGCGCGGTTGCAGTGGCTTCGCCAGGCCCCGTCGCGGTCCTCGTCGCGTTCCAGCGCATTGACCGGTTCCGCCAGGGCCGCCGCGTCTTCCGCCGGCGTGCAAAGGCACCATCCCTCGAAGATCGTCAGCGCCGTCCCCTCCACGCACGGCCAGTCGCCCCGCGGCAGGCGCGTATCGGCGATCTTGTCGAATCGCGGTACCGCGACCGCGGCGCCCGCGCGCAGCGCATCCAGGGTCGCGCAGGCCAGGGCGAGATCGTGCGTGCCCGGCGGGCCGCGGGTGGCGAGCAGGGGGTGGACATCGCGGGCGAGGGCGGCGCGGGCGGCGCGTTCGAGATAGAAGTCGTCGAGCGAGACCGTCGTGGTGCGGATCCCGCGCGCCCGCGCCAGCGCCGCGACCTGGTCGGCGAGCGTCGACTTGCCGCTGCCCTGCAGCCCGCAGATGCCGTAGACGCGGGCGCCGGACGCCAGCGCGTCGTCGAGCACCCGCGCCACGAAGGCATTGGCGAAACCGTTGCCGGACGTCGGGTGCGGGGGCGGCGCCATCGCGCCACAATAGCGCAATGACCGACACCGACCTCTACGCCGAAGCGCTGTCCACCTTCGATGCGCTGTTCGCCCAGGCGCAGGCCGCGGGCGAACCGGACCGCACCGCGATGACCCTCGCCACGGCCGCGCTCGACGCCCGGCCGTCGGCGCGGATCGTGCTGCTGAAGGCGCACGATGCGCGCGGCTTCGTGTTCTACACCCACCTCGACGGACGCAAGGGGTGCGAGCTGCAGGCCAACCCGCGCGCGGCGCTGCTGTTCTACTGGCCGCGCGTGCGCGGCGGCGTGCAGGTGCGGATCGAGGGTCCGGTGGCGCTGGTCGACGATGCCGAGGCCGACGCCTATTTCGCCGGACGCCCGCGCGGCAGCCAGCTTGGCGCCTGGGCCTCGAAACAGTCGCAGGCGCTGGACTCGCGCGAGGCGTTCGAACGGCAGCTGGCCGACCGCACGCGCGAATTCGACGGCCGCCCGGTGCCGCGCCCGCCGCGCTGGGGCGGCCTGCGCGCGCGCCCGGAGCGGATCGAGTTCTGGTACGCCGGCGAGTACCGCCTGCACGAGCGCCAGCTGTACGTCTGCGACCGTGCCGGCGAATGGTCCAAGCGGATGCTGTATCCATGAAGAGCCGGGATTCGGGATTGGGGATTGGGGATTCGCAAGGGCGGGAACGTTCTGCTCTTGCCCCATCCCGAATCCCCCATCCCGAATCCCGGCGGCCCGCAGGGCCGCAACGCATCGTCTGCCTGACCGAGGAGCCCACCGAGACGCTGTACGCGCTCGGCGAGCAGGACCGCATCGTCGGCATCAGCGGCTTCACCGTGCGTCCGCCGCGGGCGCGGAAGGAAAAGCCGAAGGTCAGCGCGTTCACCAGCGCCAGGATCGACGAAATCCTGGAGCTGCGGCCGGATCTGGCGATCGGGTTTTCCGATATCCAGGCCGACATCGCCGCCGAGCTGGTGCGCAACGGCGTGGAGGTGTGGATCAGCAATCACCGCAGCGTCGAGGGCATCCTCGACTACGTGCGCCGGCTCGGGGCGCTGGTCGGGGCCGGGCCACACGCCGATGCCTACGCGGACGAGCTGCGGCGTGGGCTCGACGCGGTCGCGGCGGAATCGGCGCGCCTGCCGCGGCGCCCGAAGGTGTACTTCGAGGAATGGGACGAGCCGCCGATCACCGGCATCCGCTGGGTCGCCGAACTGGTCCGCATCGCCGGCGGCGACGACGTGTTCCCGGAACTGGCGGCCGAGCCGCTGGCCAGGCAGCGCATCCTCGCCGACGGCGCCGAGGCGGCCCGGCGCGCGCCGGACATCGTGCTCGGCTCTTGGTGCGGCAAGCGTTTCCGGCCGGAGAAGGTGGCCGCACGGCCGGGCTGGGCGGCGGTGCCGGCGGTACGCGACGGCGAGCTGCACGAGATCAAGTCGCCGCTGATCCTGCAGCCCGGCCCCGCCGCGCTGACCGACGGCGTGCGCGCGATCGCGGACATCGTGCAGGCCTGGGCCGCGCGCCACGCGCGCTAATCAGGCCGGCGCGCGGGTGCGCCCGGCGAGCGCGGCGCCGACGGCCGCCAGCGCGCAGGTCAGCGCGAAGCTCAGGCCGAACGCCAGCGCCGGCGCGCGCGCGAGCAAGGTCGCCACCACCGAACCGCTCACCGCCAGCACCGTGGCGATGGCGAGCGCGTCGGCCAGTTGCAGCGCGGAACTGTTGCGGCCCTGTTCCGCCGGCGCCGACAGCGCCAGGGTGAGCACCGACAGGCTGGGATAGGTCACCCCCATGCCCAGGCCGGTCAGCGTCCAGCCCACGAGAGCCAGTGCCATGCCACCGGGCAGGACCAGTCCCAGCGGCACCAGTGCGATGCCGGCGGCCATCAGCGTCAGGCCGACCCGCAGCAGCGCGGCGCGGGTCCACGCCCGCGTCGTGTGGCCCTGGTACCAGGAGCCGAGCGACCAGCCGAGGGCACCCACGCTCAGGCCCACCCCGGCCCAGGCCGGCGACAGCACGAACTCGCGCGACAGCATCAGCGGGATGAAGACCTCGGTGCCGAAGAACGCGGCGCTGGCCAGCGCGCGCAGCGCGATCACGCTGGGCAGCCCGCGCCGCAGGCCGAAGCTGCCGTCCGGCAGCAGCCGCCGTGCCGCGAGCAGCAGCCCGCCGAGCGACAGCGCCAGCAGGGCGAAGCCGAGGGCGTCGTGGCGCTGCGCCGACAGGTGCAGGGCGCAGGCGCTGGCGGCCGCGAGCACCGCCCAGGGCAGGCGATCGTCGCCTTCCGCACTCGCGCCTGCCTGCGCCGCGGCCAAGCCGCGCAATCCGGGCCGCATCAGCCATGCCGCCGGGATCGCCAGCAGCGGCACCGCCAGGAACACCCAGCGCCAGCCCAGGTGCTCCACCATCAATCCGCTGATGGCCGGACCGATCAGCGACGGCACCACCCAGGCCGCCGAGAACGCGGCGAACACGCGCGGCCGCAATGCGACCGGATAGGTCCGTCCCACCACCACGTAGACCGCGACCGACAGCGCGCCGGCGCCGAAGCCCTGCACGATCCGGCCGGCCAGCAGCACCGCCATGTTCGTCGCCAGTCCGGCGACCAGCAGGCCGGCGACGAACCAGGCCACTCCCGCGCCACAGCACCGGCGCCGGACCGCGCGCATCGGCGCCGCGCCCGGCGGTGACCATGCCGACCACGCTCGCCGCCAGCGTGCCGCCGAACGCGAGCGCATACAGCGGCAGCCCGTCCAGCGCCTGGGCCACGGTCGGCATCGCGGTGGCGACCGCCAGCGCTTCGAAGGCCACCAGCGACACCAGGGCCACCATGCCGATCGTCAACGTCCGGTAGCGCGGCGACAGCACGCCTTCCGGTCGTCCGGGAGCGGCGGCGGCGCCCGGCGCCGGCGCCGGCGCCTCGACATCCTCCTGCGTCCGCATTCGGCACCTCGGCAAAGACAAGTGCGCAGCTTAGGACCTCGAGCCCGCTCGAGATCAACGTGCCGGTCGGGGATGGACGGACGGATCCCGCTTCGCGCCGGGGTGGCGGGCGATCTCGTCCGCTCCTGCCAGCGATTCCTTGGCCGCCCGCCGTGCGAGGCGGTTCCCATCGGCGGGCGCGCCTGCGATCATCACCGCTTCCTTCCCCGGAGCGACGCGATGAACCAGGCGGCGATGCAGGATCTGGCCCGGCTGCTGCTGCGTGCGACCCTGGGCGCGTTGATCCTGATGCACGGCGTCGCCAAGCTGCGCAACGGGCTCGACCCGATCGAATCGCTGCTACAGATGCACGGCTGGCCGACCTTCCTCGCCTACGGCGCGCTGGTCGGCGAGGTGCTGGCGCCGCTGATGCTGATCGTCGGCTTCCATGCCCGCCTCGGCGCGGTGCTGGTAGCGGTGCACATGCTGTTCGCGTTGTGGCTGGCGCACTTGGGACAGTTCGGCCAGCTGAACGCCCAGGGCGGCTGGGCGCTGGAACTGCAGGCCATGTTCCTGGTCGCCGCGGTCACGGTCGCGCTGCTGGGGCCCGGGCGCTTCTCGGTCAACGCGCGCTGACGCCGCCGCGCCGGGCACCGCCCGCTCCGCCTGGATCGATGCCTGCCGGTGGCCGCCACCCGTAGAGCGGAGCTTGCTCCGCTGCTCCAGCCTCCGGCGCTCAGATCAGTCGAGCGAACCTGCCGCGTGTCCGCTCATTGCGGATAGACGTCGCGGCTGAAGCGCAGCTCCGAGCGCACCCCGTCTTCGGTCACGATCTCCAGGTCGAAGCGCAAGGTGTCCGGCGGGGTGACGCGGACGACGCCGACGTAGTCGAGCAGTGCCTGTTGCGGATCCGACCCGGCATCGCCGCTGCGCACCTCGCGCAGTTCCAGCGGCTGGCGCACGCCGCGCAGGTCGATGACGTTGCCCCGGATCCGCGCCGGCAGTGCCGTTTCCTGCCGCTCCGGCCCCTCGCGCACGCCGACCAGCAGCAACACGCTGCGTGGGCTGCGTTCGATGCCGTACTGCCGTGCCACGGCCTCGTTCAACGTCGCGGTGGGCACCACGCTGGCACGGACGGTGACGTCGCCGGCGCGCACCACCGCCGCGCGGCGGCTCTGCGCGGCGCGGTCGTCGGGCGGCACCGGGGCGACGCCGCAGGCGGACAGCGCGGTCGCCAGCAGCATCGCGACTACCGCGATCCGGCCCATCGTCGCCGCCGATCCGCAGGAGCGCGCCGCGCCAGGCAATCTTTTCCGCTGGGGTGAAGAGCGGGCCGTCGCCACGGGCGGTGCCAGTGAATCGCCCACGGGACGGGGGCTGCCTTCACCATGATGGGCGCGGCTATTCATTTGTACCGCCCGTGGCGACGGGGCTGGCTGCGTCGCGGCGGAAGGGACTGCCTGGCGCGGCGCGGCGCGGCGCGGCGCGGCGCGGCTCAGTCATTGGCCGCCGACAGCTCGCCGCCGCGGACGGTCGCGTTGCGGATCGCCTGCGCCGCCAACGCGCGCAGGCCGCCGGCCTCGAACGTCTCCACCGCGGCGTGGGTGGTGCCGCCGGGGGAGGTCACCCGGCGACGCAGCTCGGCCGGCGACTCGCCGGACTCGGTGAGCATGCGCGCGGCGCCGAGCACCGTCTGCAGCACCAGCGTGCGGGCGGTGTCGGCGGGCAGGCCCTCGGCCTTCGCCGCCTCTTCCATCGCCTCGGCCAGCAGGAACACGTAGGCCGGGCCGCTGCCGGAGACCGCGGTCACGGCGTCCATCTTCGCCTCGTCGTCGATCCAGACGGTGGTGCCCGCGGACGCCAGCAGCGCCTCGGCCCGCGCGCGGCCGGCCGCGTCGACCCGCGGGTTGGCATACAGCCCGGTGACGCCGGCGCCGAGCAGGGCGGGGGTGTTGGGCATCGTGCGCACCACGGCCATGTCGCCGCCGAGCCAGCGATCGAGCTGCGCCGAGGTGATGCCGGCGGCGATCGAGACCGCCATCGGCCGTTCGGCCCGGGCCTTGTCGCGCAGCGTCGCGCAGACCTCGCGCATCACCTGCGGCTTGACCGCGAACACCCAGGCGTCGGCGCCGTCGACCGCGGTGCCGGCATCGGCGAACACCGACACGCCGAAATCGGCGGCCAGGCCCTGGCGGGTGGCCTCGTTCGGCTCGGCGACGCGGACCGTCGCCGGCGCCGCGCCGTTGGCGATCAATCCGCCGATCAGGCTGCGGGCCATGTTGCCGCCGCCGATGAAGGCCACGGTGCCCGGCGCGGCGGGCGCAGGGCGGCGTTCGGGTGCTGTGGACATGGAGAGCGATCCGGTACGTGCCGACCGCCTAGGATGCCTGACCGACCGCGGGAACGCACATCGCCGGCCGCGCGATCCGGGTCGCCGTAGAGCCGAGCTTGCTCGGCTGCCCTTGCCGGCGGCTCTCCGGCGCGAGGAGCAGCGGAGCAAGCTCCGCTCTACGGGGGGTGTCGCCGACGGGTGCGATTCACCGGCGTTCCCGCGGCCCGAACAGCGCGGTGCCGACCCGGACCAGCGTGGCGCCTTCGGCGATCGCCTGCTCGAGATCGTCGCTCATGCCCATCGACAGCGTGTCGACCGTCGGATGCGCCGCCGCCAGCGCCTCGTACAGCGCCCGCATCCGCGCGAAGGCGCCGCGGCGGCGCCCCGGGTCCGGGTGCGGCGCCGGGATCGCCATCAGCCCGCGCAGCACCAGCCGCGGCTCGGCGGCGATCGCCGCGGCCAGGGCCGGCACGTCCGCCGGGCGGCAGCCGTGCTTGCTGCCTTCGTCGTCGATGTTGACCTGCACCAGCGCATTCAGCGGCGCACGCCGCGGCGGGCGGTGGCGCGCCAGCGCGGCGACCAGCTTCGGTCGGTCGATCGTCTGCACCCAGTCGAACAGCTCGGCCGCCTGCCTCGCCTTGTTCGATTGCAGGTGGCCGATCAGGTGCCACTCGATCGGCCGGTTCGCGAGCGCTTCGATCTTGCCGGCCGCTTCCTGCACGTAGTTCTCGCCGAAACCGGACCGCGCCTCGCCCAGCGCGATGCGCAGCGCGCACAGGGCGTCGATCTCCCCGGCATCGCGGGTCTTGCCGACCGCCAGCAGCGCCGGCGCTGGCCGGTCCGCATGGCGGGCGGCGTTGACGATCCTGAGTGTCACGGCCTGCAGCCGTCGGGCGAGTTCGGTGTCCTGGGGCATCGTCGGGATCGCCGGAGCGCGCCGGCCTGGTGTTTGCGGGCTGGATTTGTGACGCGAGTAGAGGGCTATACTGCCGCCCGGGGGTAGGCTGGGGCCAGCCTTGGCGCTGGTCCGGGCCTCATCGATACAGTTGCTGTGCAGGGGACACGCATGGATATCGCCGAACTGTTGGCGTTCTCGGTCAAGAACAAGGCATCGGACCTGCATCTGTCGGCGGGACTTCCGCCGATGATCCGCGTCGATGGCGACGTGCGCCGCATCAACATCCCGGCGCTCGACCACAAGCAGGTGCACGCGCTGGTCTACGACATCATGTCGGACAAGCAGCGCCGCGACTACGAGGAATTCCTCGAGGTCGACTTCTCGTTCGAGATCCCGGGCCTGGCGCGCTTCCGCGTCAACGCCTTCAACCAGAACCGCGGCGCCGGCGCGGTGTTCCGCACCGTGCCCTCGGAAGTGCTGACCCTGGAGGACCTGGGCTGTCCGCCGGTGTTCCGGCAGCTGATCGACCAGCCGCAAGGCCTGATCCTGGTGACCGGCCCGACCGGCTCGGGCAAGTCGACCACGCTGGCGGCGATGATCGACCACATCAACAAGAACGAGTACGGCCACGTCCTCAGCGTCGAGGACCCGATCGAGTTCGTGCACACCGCGCAGAAGTGCCTGATCAACCAGCGCGAGGTGCACCGCGACACCCACGGCTTCAACGAGGCCCTGCGCTCGGCGCTGCGCGAGGATCCCGACTACATCCTGGTCGGCGAGATGCGCGACATCGAGACCATCCGCCTGGCGCTGACCGCGGCCGAGACCGGCCACCTGGTGTTCGCCACCCTGCATACCTCGAGCGCGGCCAAGACCATCGACCGCATCATCGACGTGTTCCCCGCCGGCGAGAAGCCGATGGTGCGCTCGATGCTGTCCGAGTCGCTGCGCGCGGTGATCAGCCAGGCCCTGCTGAAGAAGGTCGGCGGCGGCCGCACCGCGGCCTGGGAGATCATGGTCGGCACCCCCGCCATCCGCAACCTGATCCGCGAGGACAAGGTGGCGCAGATGTACTCGGCCATCCAGACCGGCCAGTCGGTCGGCATGATGACTCTCGACCAGCACCTGCAGGACCTGGTCAAGCGCGGCCTGGTCACGCGTGCGCAGGCCAAGGACTACGCGAAGGACAAACGCCTGTTCGAATGAACAGGCGCGGGATTCGGGATTTGGGATTCGGGATTCGTAAAAGCCAGGATTTGCGGGAAGTGGGGCTTCGCTCTTGCGAATCCCGAATCACCAATCCCGAATCCCGGCTCCGTAGGAGCCACTTATGAGCAGCATCGACTTCACCTCGTTCCTCAAGCTGATGGCGCACCAGAAGGCGTCGGACCTGTTCATCACCGCCGGCATGCCGCCGTCGATCAAGGTCCACGGCAAGATCTCGCCGATCACCCAGAACCCGCTCACGCCGCAGCAGTCGCGCGACCTGGTGCTCAACGTGATGTCGCCGCCGCAGCGCGAGGAGTTCGAGAAGACCCACGAGTGCAACTTCGCCATCGGCGTGTCCGGGGTGGGCCGCTTCCGCGTGTCGTGCTTCTACCAGCGCAACCAGGTCGGCATGGTGCTGCGCCGGATCGAGACCAGGATCCCGACGATCGAGGAGCTCAACCTGCCGCCGATCATCAAGACCCTGGCGATGACCAAGCGCGGCATCATCGTCTTCGTCGGCGCCACCGGCACCGGCAAGTCGACCTCGCTGGCGTCGATGATCGGCTACCGCAACCAGAACTCCACCGGCCACATCATCACCATCGAGGACCCGATCGAGTTCGTGCACAAGCACGAGGGCTGCATCATCACCCAGCGCGAGGTCGGTATCGACACCGACAGCTGGGAGAACGCGCTCAAGAACACCCTGCGCCAGGCGCCGGACGTGATCATGATCGGCGAGGTGCGCACCCGCGAGGGCATGGACCACGCCATCGCCTTTGCCGAGACCGGCCACCTGGTGCTGTGCACCCTGCACGCCAACAACGCCAACCAGGCGATGGACCGCATCATCAACTTCTTCCCCGAGGACCGCCGCGGCCAGCTGCTGATGGACCTCTCGCTCAACCTCAAGGGCGTCGTCGCCCAGCAGCTGATCCCGACCCCGGACGGCAAGGCCCGCCGCGTCGCCATGGAGATCATGCTCGGCACTCCGCTGGTGCAGGACTACATCCGCGACGGCGAGATCCACAAGCTCAAGGACGTCATGAAGGAGTCCACCAACCTCGGCATGAAGACCTTCGACCAGGCCCTGTTCGAGCTCTACCAGGCCGGCGAGATCTCCTACGAGGACGCCCTGCGCTACGCCGACTCCGCCAACGAGGTGCGCCTGCGCATCAAGCTCGCCCAGGGCGGCGACGCCCGCACGCTCAGCCAGGGGCTGGACGGGGTGGAGGTCGCGGAGGCGAACTGAGGTTGATGCAGGATACCTGAGAAACAGTACTCAGGGAGCCTACATGCTAGGGACAGCTAAATGATAAGAATCTTTCTTCTTGCACTTCTTTTGCTGGCTTGTGGCGGCGCAGCAGCATCATGTGAATTTAAGCGATTAACTCGCAACAGCTATTGGTACGTTTGCGATCTTAGGTCGGAAGCAGCCGAACTGATCGCGGCCCTGCCGGATGGAGACGATCAAACGTGCGTAGCCGCATGGGCGGGTGGGTGGCTCGGGGACGGGAGTAAAATATACTTTGACCGTGCGCGAGTAGTTGAGAGGGAAAACAGTCACTTTTACAAAGAATTGACTTGCGCTAATACAAATGGACGGTCTAGAAGTGATCTGTATCAGCACGACGTTCATTACAGACTGCCTGATAGCGACCTACCACCTGGTCACGTGAGTCTTGGCAGGAATTCTGATACTTGCCCGGCAGGAGAAAATGGATCTAATCCAATACATTCTGCTCTCGGAAACAAGGTTCAGAGGGAGGAGGATTTCTCTATCGAAAACGGATTGACGTTTTCTCGAATCTATTCGAGCGGATACCGTCACCAGAACTCTATATTTGGAAAAAGGTGGCGCCATAGCTTCGAGATGTCGCTTCAGTCTGTATACGCTGAAGGCTCGAATGAGCCAAGCTCGGTATGGGTCGAGCGCTCAAATGGAGATCGGATCCTCTTCGATGTTGATGGATCTGAAGCAAGTCCACGGAGCCTGGATGCAAGGCTTAAGCTCGAGGCCGTGAGGGATGACCAGGGGGGATTGGTAAGCTGGAGCGTCACGAGCGACTCAGATCAGATAGAGAGTTACTCTTTGGATGGGCGTCTGCGTTCCTTGAGAACAAGAGATGGAGTGCATCTTGAATTTGAGTACTCTGAATTCAAGAGATTGGCCTCGATAATAAACGAGAAAGGAAGATCCATCGTATTTGAATACAACGATGGTGGTAGGGTCCGTCAGATATCCACACCGTCAGGCAGTGCTTACCGCTATGTGTACGATGAAGTATCGAGATTGAGAAGAGTGGTGTATCCGACCGGAGGCGGAGGCCAGAACGCATTCTTCCGGGAATATATGTATGAGAACGCCTCTTTCCCGGAACTGTTGACTGGAATCATCGATGAAGAAGGAGCCCGATACGCCACATGGGCCTACGATGAAAATGGGCGGGGTGTATTGAGTGTCCACGGCAATGAGCTAAGCGGAATTGATCGCATATCCCTCAATTACAATGCTGACGGTACAACCACAGTGGACGGTGCTTACGGAGAGCAGCGTGATTACTCATTTGTCGTGCAGCATGGTGCTATAAAGCTGGAAGGGTTGAGTGCGCAGATCGCCGGTTGCGGCGGTTTTACAAGTCAGAAGAGTTACGACTCCAACGGATTTCTTGCATCGACAACAGACTTCAACGGGTCGATCACTGAGTATGAACGCGACGCCCGCGGCTTGGAGCTACAGCGTGTCGAAGGAGTAGGTGAAAGCGACGAGCGGCGCATTCAAACCGACTGGCATTCCGGTTTCCATGTTCCAGTCGAGCGCCGTACTTATGATGCATCTGCTGATATGGTTGCGCTGACGAATTGGACTTATAACGCCCGCGGTCAAGTCTTGGCCGAAACCCGAACCGGCCCCGCTGCGGGCGCTCCACGTGCCACCACTACCACCTACTGCGAGCAGGCCGATTTCACCGCCGGCGCCTGCCCGCTGCTCGGCCTGGTGACGTCCGTCGATGGCCCCCGCACCGATGTCAACGACCTCACCACTTTTACCTACTATCCGGCCGACCACGCCGACTGCACCGCCTCGCCCACCACTTGCCCCTGGCGCAAGGGCGACCTGCGGAAAGTCGCCAACGCCCTCGGCCAGATCACCGAGACGCTGCGCTATGACGGCGCCGGCCGCCCGCTGTCGGTGAAGGATGCCAACGGCGTCGTCACCGACATGAAGTACCACCCCCGCGGCTGGCTCACCGCCCGCAAGGTGCGCGGCCCGGACGACAACACCGAGAACGACGACCGGATCACCCGCATCGACTACTGGCCCACCGGCCTGGTCCAGCGGGTCACTCAGCCGGACGGCGCCTTCACCGAGTACACCTACGACGCCGCGCATCGCCTGACCACCATCCGCGACAACGCCGGCAACACCATCACCTACACCCTGGACAACGCCGGCAACCGCATCGCCGAGGACACCCGCGACAGCGCCGGCACCCTGCGGCAGACCCTCTCGCGGGTCTACGACCAGCTCGGCCAGCTCGCCACCCAGGCCGACGCCAGCGACAACCCCACCGACTACACCTACGACGCCAACGGCAACCTCAAGACGATCACCGACGCCCTGGGCCGGGAAACGCTGAACGATTACGACCCGCTCAACCGCCTGGTCCGCACCTTGCAGGACGTGGGCGGTATCGAGGTCGAGACCCGCTACGAGTACGACGCTCTCGACCACCTAATCAAGGTCGTCGACCCCAAGGGCTTGGAGACGGACTACACCTACAACGCCTTCGGCGACCTGCTGCAGCTGGACAGTCCCGATACCGGCACCACCACCTACACCTACGACAGCGCCGGCAACCGCACCGGCCAGGTGGATGCGCGCGGCCAAGCCAGCACCTACACGTTCGATGCGCTCAACCGCCTGACCGGTATTGCCTACACCGGCGCCGCCGATCTCGACACCACCTACACCTACGACGTCACGCAGCCCGGCTGCGCCGCCGACGAGACTTTCTCCACCGGCCGCCTGACCGCGATGAGCGACGCCAGTGGCAGCGCCCGGTACTGCTACGACCGCTTCGGCCAGTTGGTGCGCAAGCTGCAGGTCACCAATGGCCAGACCTTCACCCTGCGCTATGCCTATACCAAGGCCGGCCAGCTGAGCAGCCTGACCTACCCGGACGGCTCGGTGGCGGACTATGTGCGCGATGCCCAGGGCCGGGTGACGGAGGTCGGTGTGACCTCGCCAGGCGGCGCCAGGGAAGTGCTGCTGTCCGGTGCCGAGTATTACCCCTTCGGCCCCGCCGCCGGCTGGAGCTATGGCAATGGCCGCACCCTGAGCCGTGTGCATGATTTGGACTACCGGCCGCAGTCGGTCCGCGATCCGGCCACGGGCGGGCTGGATTTCGGCTACAGCTACGACCCGGTCGGCAACCTGTCCGCCTTGCACAGCGCCGACCTCGCCGAACCGCCACGGGCCAGTTTCGATTACGACGCGCTGAGCCGGCTGACGGCTTTCCGCGACGGCGCCGCTGGGGCGGCCATCGAGAGCTACGGCTACGACGCCACCGGCAATCGCACAAGCTTCGCCAATGCAAGCGGCAGCCATGCCTATGCCTATCCGACGGACAGCCACCGCCTGACGGCCGTGGCCGGTGAAACCCGCAGCTACGACGCCGTCGGCAATGCCACCACCATCGGCACCGCGAAGGAGTTCGTCTATAACGCAGCCAACCGCATGAACCAGGTGAAGCAGGGCGGGGCGGTGGCAATGCACTACGTCTACAACGGCAAGGGCGAGCAGGTGCGCAAGCACCTGGGCGCTCACGACATCACCACCGTCTTCGATGAAGCCGGCCGCTGGCTAGGCGACTACGACGCCAGCGGCGCGCCGCTGCAGCAGGCGATCTGGCTGGACGACCTCCCGGTCGGCCTGCTGATCGGCAGCACCGGCGCCAACCGCCTGCATTACGTGCAGCCGGATCACCTCGGTACGCCACGCGCGGTGATCGATCCGATCCGGAACGTGACCGTATGGAACTGGGATCTGGCCAGCGAAGCCTTCGGCAACAGCCCGCCGAACGAGGATCCGGATGGGGATGGCACTGGCTTCGTGTTCGCCATGCGCTTCCCGGGGCAGCGCTACGATGCGGCGAGCGGGCTGAATTACAACTACTTTCGGGATTATGAACCAGCGACCGGGCGTTATGCGCAGAGTGACCCTATCGGGATAGATGCGGGAATTTCAACATTTTCTTATGTGAAATTGAATCCACTCGGGAGGCGAGATCCTCTTGGACTGTTGGATGACAGACCTGGAGAATATTGTGATCCAATGCGAGGAATGATGTGTGACCCGCGCTTTCCAGAAAAGGACTTCGGTTGTGGAGAGAAATGCAGGAGTTACTGCAGAATAAGATACGGGAACATGATTGAAGATGCAGCAGGAAACTATATAGGAGATGATTCATGCTCCGTTTTAGGTTATGACACAAGCTCGAGGCAAGATGCTTGTGAGCAGATGCAGGCTGCGAGTTACTTCATTCTGCTGCAGCGCTTACGCAGAATGATGAGAGAATGTATAGGCAGCTGCAAGCCATGTTCTGATTGTGACTGAAGAGGTTGCTATGAAAAGCATACTGTTGCTATTGCTAGGAGCGGCTATAGGTGTTGCTTCTTTGTATGGATTTTCCAAATTAAATAGGCAGCCGACTTCGTATGAAAAATTCACAACAGAGTCACGAAGTTTATTGGTCGATTCAATTATAGATTCATTGGAATCGATTGAAGATGGTGATATTGAAACTTCGCAAATTATTCTTGCGAGTGCTGTTAATTCTCAAATAATAACTATTAGGAAAATGCAGGCGTCTTCGAATGAAGAAAGAGATCGAGCGGAAAAATGGGCAGAGCGAATGCTAGATCATAATAGGAAACTAAATCTTAGAGTGGACTATAAGGAATAATTGGTTTGCGCCAATGTCACCCCCGTGCGGGTCTATACGTATCCGGTCGCCGGCATCGTCAGAAATGTGAGACTCTGCCTCATCTCCATCACAACGCCTGTGCTCATCCATGCCACTCCCGTCCTCGCTCTCAGAACCGGTCCTCCTGCTAGACGAGGCCCGCGTCCACCGCAACCTGCAGCGCATGGCGGACCTCGCCGCCGCCGCCGGGGTTCGCCTTCGGCCGCACTTCAAGACGCATCAGAGCCACACGATCGGGCGCTGGTTCCGCGAACTCGGGGTCGAGGCGATCACCGTCTCCTCGCTGGCCATGGCAGAGTACTTCGCCGCCGATGGCTGGCGCGACATCACCCTGGCCTTTCCGTTCCATCCCGGGATGCGCGATCGGGTCGATGCGCTGGCCGCGCGCTCTACCTTCGGGATCGTGCTGGCCGATCCGCAGGCGCTGGACGGGGTGCGGTTCTCCACGCGCGTGGACGCATGGCTGAAGATCGATGTCGGCAGCCGCCGCACCGGGTTCGATCCCGAGGATCTCGATGTCCTGCGCGACCTGGCCGCGGCGCTCGCCGGGCGCGGCGACATCCGCCTGCGCGGCCTGCTCGCCCATGCCGGGCACAGCTACGATGCGCGCGGCGCGCAGGCGGTCGCCGCCGTGCATGCCGAGTCGCTGGGCCTGCTCGGCCGCCTGCGCGACGATCTGGCCGCCGTCTCCGGCCCGCTGGAACTCTCTGTGGGCGACACCCCCACCTGTTCCACGGCCGGTGCCTTCCCGGGGGTGGACGAGATCCGCCCCGGCAACTACG
The DNA here is from genome assembly GCF_045689605.1 of Luteimonas sp. R10. Taxonomy (GTDB): domain Bacteria; phylum Pseudomonadota; class Gammaproteobacteria; order Xanthomonadales; family Xanthomonadaceae; genus Luteimonas. The sequence continues at coordinate 3,850,272 of NZ_CP141262.1, read as the reverse complement.
TCTTCTACGATCTCTCGCAGTGGCAGATCGGCGCCTGCGGGGTGGAGGACATCACCGTGGCCATGGCCTGTCCGGTGGTGGCGCGCCATCCGGCGCGCGGCGAGTTGGTGGTCCACGGCGGCGCGGTGCATTTCTCCAAGGACGCGATGGAGTTCGACGGGCAGCGCATCTTCGGCCTGGGGGTGGAGGCCACGCCTGACGGCTGGGGCGCGCTGCGCCCCGAACTCCGGCTGGTCCGGCTGTCGCAGGAGCACGGCATCGTCGCCGCGCCCGACGAGGTGATCGCCCGCACCCGGCCCGGCGAGACCCTGCTGTTCCTGCCGGTGCACTCGTGCCTGACCGCGGATGCGATGGGCCGCTATCTGACGCTGGCCGGCGAACCTGTCGCGATGATGGGATAGCGGCGGCCGCGCCTGCCGAATGCCGGTGTCGGGCGCGGATGCTCGGTCGCGCTGGCGCCTTCGACGGAAGCCATTGCCGGTCTTCGCGCGGATTTCTCAGACAGGGTGGAAGAATCGGATCGTTCGTTCGACGCCGGTTGGCGGACGAGCGCGTCCGGTCCAGCACCGGATGACCGCCGTCGGCATGGCCACTTATTTCGATGGAGGAGCGCTCATGAATACGGTGTTCAGACTGGTCGCGGCCTTCGCTGCGGGTGCGGCCGCCATGTACTACCTCGATCCGGCCACCGGCCGCCGCCGCCGCGCGATGGTGCGCGACCAGGCGGTTTCGGCCTGCCACGATGCCGAGCACTTCGCGCGCGCCAAGTCCAAGCGCGCGGCCGATCGCGTGCACGGCATGCTGGCGGAGACGCGATCGAAGTTCGCCGGGCAGCCGGTCGATGACCGCAAGCTGCGCGAGCGGGTCCGGGCCAAGCTCGGCCACGTGATCGACCGATCCGGCGCCGTCGAGGTGGAGGTGCACGACGGCCGCGTGATCCTGAGCGGCGGCGTGCCGGCTGCGGAGATCGAGGACGCGGTGCGGGCCGTCGCGGCGATGCGCGGCGTCGAGGATGTGGAGAACCGGCTGTCGGCGTCGACGCCTGGGTCCGGCGGCCGCAGCGAAGGCGCCGCCGAAGCGCCGAACCTGCAGCACTAGAGCGGGAATACACGACGAGGCTGCGGTGTTGCGGCTTTCGTAGGAGCGCGCCATGCGCGCGATGCCGCGGGTGGCTCCGGTTGCCGTGGCGGCGATTCCCGCCGTCTGCAGCAGCGCCGGCATCGCGCGCATGGCGCGCTCCTACGGGTGGTGTGCCGGCATGGTGCGCATGCAGTTTCCCGTTTGGGTGGCCGCTATGTCGCCTTCACTCGGGTCCGGCGGCGGATGCGTTCGCCCAGGTGCTGCGCGTCGAAGGGTGCGTGCACCTTCATGTCGTTGTCGAAATAGCAGTACACGTCGCGGGCGCGCCTGGGTACCGAAGCGCGGCCGGCGCGCCGTGCGTCGCGGGGTTGCGTACCGCGCGACCAGGCATCGATGCGCCGTGCCCAGTCGTCCAGCGCGGCATCGCCATAGCCGCTGGCGTAGAGTTCCTTGTCGCCGTGCAGCCGCAGGTACATGAAGTCGGCGGTGACCTCTTCCAGCAACGGCCACCTGCCGGCGGTGTCGGCGACCACCAGCGCCACGTTGTGCTCGCGCAGCAGGTCGACGAAGCCGGGATCGCGGAAGCTTTCGTGCCGGATCTCCATGGCATGCCGCAGCGGCCGCGGCCGGTCGATCGACAGCGAGCTGCGGCCCTTCATCCGAGCCACGTCGCGGCGTCGCGCCAGCCAGGCGGCGTACTCGGTATCGGCCGGCAGCAGCCGCAGGAACTCGCGGATGCGGGCCTCGTCGTAGGGGAATCTGGGCGGCAGCTGCCAAAGGATCGGGCCGAGCTTCTCCCCGAGCCGCAACAGGCCGGAGGCGAGGAAGTTGGACAACGCCTGCCGCGCGTCGCGCAGGCGCAGGCGGTGGCTGATGAAGCGGTTGCCCTTGATGGCGAAGACGAAATCGTCCGGCGTCTGCTCGTACCAGTGCCGGAAGCTTTCCGGCCGCTGCAGCGAATAGAACGTGCCGTTGATCTCGATCGTGGAGAAGGTGCGCGAGGCGTACTCGAGCTCCCGCCGCTGCACCAGGCCGCCGGGATAGAACACGCCGCGCCAGGGCTTGTAGCGCCAGCCGGAAATGCCGATCCGCACGCGTCCGCGCGCCGGCCGTTGCGATTTCGATCGCGGGCGGCGGTTCATCGCGTGCGGGCGCTATCGCGGCACGGCGCAGGCGTCGGCAAGGGCGTCGCAGGCGCAGGATCCGATCGCATGGAGCAGCCTCGTGGCAGTGGCGGACAGCCTGATGGCGGTGCCGGCAAGGCATCGTGAAACGGCAGGGGCGCGGCGTGCGTCGTCCGTGTTGCAGCTGCGTGACGTTCGCCGGGGGCAGCGGGCCGGCGGGCCGGACCTGGTGAAATGGACCGTTCCCACGGACTTGATGCTGTTTTTACCCCGTTCATAGCACAATGGTCGTCTTCATCCACCGGACCGGAGACCGCAATGGCCCACAACCTCCCCGAACTGCCGTACGCCTACGACGCGCTCGAACCGCATATCGACGCGCAGACCATGGAGATCCACCACAGCAAGCACCACCAGGGCTATGTCACCAACCTCAACGACGCGGTCAAGGACACCGACTACGCCGATACGCCGGTCGAGGAGCTGATCACCGACATCGACGCGCTGCCGGAGAAGATCCGCAAGGCCGTGCGCAACCACGGCGGCGGCCACGCCAACCATTCGCTGTTCTGGACCGTGATGTCCACCGACGGCGGCGGCAAGCCGGGCGGCGAGGTGGCCGCGCGCATCGAGAGCGACCTGGGCGGCTTCGAGGCCTTCAAGGACGCCTTCACCAATGCCGCCAAGGGCCGCTTCGGCAGCGGCTGGGCCTGGCTGGTGGTCGGCAAGGACGGCAAGCTCGCGGTCGAGGACACCGCCAACCAGGACAACCCGCTGATGAAGGGCATCGGCTCCGGCAACACCCCGATCCTGGGCCTGGACGTGTGGGAGCACGCCTACTACCTGAAGTACCAGAACCGCCGCCCGGACTACATCTCGGCGTTCTTCAACGTCATCGACTGGAACGAGGTCGAGCGTCGCTACCGGGCCGCCGTCGGCTGAGTCCGCGTTACCGCGTCGAGTCGTCAGGAAGCCGGGTTCGTCCCGGCTTCCTTCGTCTGGGGCTGGAGCGATGTCTGGGATCGGCCGAGCCTGTGGGAGCGACGGAAGTCGCGACCTGTCCGGGCGATCGATTTTGAAGTCCTTCTCCCTATGGGGCGAGACGGCACGGCTTGTGCGCCACTGGCGCGGGCCGGGGCGCGGAGCGGGGTTAGGGGGTGAGGGTACGGCGTAAAACGCGATGGTTCAGAACCCGCCGCGCTCGGCGCTCTTGTTGGGGGTGGCAGCGGCATGCCGCCGCCGGGAGTCGTGACGACGCTACATCCTGGGCTGTCGCGACTTCCGTCGCTCCCACAGGGGCAGCAGGTGCAGGTGGGGTGGCGCCAAGTCGCGGGGTTCGGGTCCCGAACTTGCGCCCCGATTCGCCGCCGCGCGAAGATGGCCGCGGTCCCCTTACCTGACGAAGCCATGGAAATCGCGAACCGACGGGTCGGCACGATCCACTTCACCCTCAAGGACGAGCACGGGCAGCAGATCACCACCACCCACGGGCACGACCCGCTGGTCTACATCCACGGCACCAGCGCGATCGTGCGCGGCCTGGAGCAGGCGCTGGAGGGCAGGAGCGCCGGCGACCGGTTCGAGGTCACCATCCCGCCGGAGCACGGCTTCGGGCCGCGCCACCCGGAGCTGGTGCAGAGCCTGCCGCGCAGCACGTTCACCGGCGAGGGCGAGCCCGCGGTCGGCCGCAAGCTGGAGGCGCAGACCGCGCGCGGCCCGTTGCAGGTGGTGGTGACCGCGGTCGAGGGCGATGCCATCACCGTCGACGGCAACAACCCGCTGGCCGGGCGGCCGTTCGTGGCCGAGGTGGAAGTGGTCGACGTGCGGCTGGCGACCCCCGACGAACTGCAGTTCGGCCTCCGCTGAGGAGGCGGGCAGGGCGATGGACGGCGCCGTCGCCCTCGGCAATGCCTTCGCCGCGCTGCCCGCCGGTGGCGCGATTCTCGCCGGGCTGGCGTTCTTCGCGGCGATCTACGGCCTGTTCTGCGGCGGCAACTGGCTGCTGACGCGATACCTGCTGCCGGCGCTGGGGCTCGGCCGCCGCATCGATCCGCGCCCGCTCCGGCCCGGCCAGGTGCGCAGCGAGATCGCCTCGTCGCTGGTGTCGGTGGCGATCTTCGGTGTCGGCAGCGCGCTGCCGTGGTGGTTCCTGCAGCAGGGTTGGGCGCGGTTGGCCCAGGATCCCGGGCCGCTGCGGGTCCTGGCCGAGGCCGCGGTGCTGCTGGTGTGGAACGACGTCCATTTCTACGCCAACCACCGCCTGCTGCATACGCGGCCGCTGCGCCGCTACCACCAGCGGCACCACCGCTCGCTGGTGACCACGCCGTTCGCGACCTACAGCTTCCACCCGCTGGAGGCGGCGCTGCTGGGCAACGTGATCCTGCTGCCGATGCTGCTGCACGATTTCAGCTTCGCGGCGCTGCTGTCGCTGCCGGTGCTGAGCCTGCTGCTGAACAACCTGGGACACAGCAACTACGACTATGCGCCCGGCGTGGGGCCGGACCACTGGTTGGCCGCCAGCCGCCGGCATCACCTGCACCACGCCTGCTACCACGGCAATTACGGGTTCCTGTTCAATTTCATGGACCGCTGGTGCGGCACGCGCCTGCCGGACGACGCGGCGCGGGCGCAACTGGACGCCTTCGCAACGCGCGCGCCGCGAGCGAGCCGTTAGAATGCCGCCATGCCCGTCGATCCGACCCCGCTCGCCAACCAGCTGCTGATCGCGCTGCCGGCATTGACCGATCCGAACTTCGCCGGGTCGCTCGCGCTGATCTGCCAGCACGACGAGGAGGGCGCGATGGGCGTGGTCGTCAATCGCGCGTCGGAATACACGCTGGGCGAGGTCTTCGAGCAGATGGGGATCGACAGCGACGATGCCCTGCTGCGCGCGCAGCCGGTCCTGGCCGGCGGTCCCGTGCATCCGGAGCGCGGCTTCGTCATCCACGACGGCGACCGCGGCTGGGATTCCAGCCTGGCGGTCGCCGACGGCCTGTACGTGACCACCTCGCGCGACGTGCTGGAAGCCATCGCCCGCGGCGACGGTCCGGCCCGGGTCGCGGTGGCGCTGGGCTGCGCCGGCTGGGGCGCGGGCCAGCTCGAGCAGGAGTTGACCGAGAACAGCTGGCTGACCGCGCCCGCCGATGCCGAACTGCTGTTCGCGCTGCCGCTGGAGGCGCGCTGGCAGGCCGCCGCCGGCCGCATCGGCGTCGACATGCAACGGCTGGCCGACTACGCGGGCCACGCGTGAGCGACGGCGCCGTCCACGCCGAGGGCACCGTGCTCGGTTTCGACGTCGGCGCGCGCCGCATCGGCGTGGCGGTGGGCAGCGGTTTCGGCCACGGCGCGCGCGCGCTGGCGGTGATCGACGTCCACGACGAATTGCCGGACTGGCGCAGCATCGATCGCCTGCGCGACGAATGGCGGCCGGACGTCATGGTGGTGGGCGACCCGATGACGCTCGACGGCGGCGACCAGCCGATCCGCCGGCGTGCCCGCCACTTCGCCCACGAGCTGCACGCCCGCTACCGCGTGCCGGTGGTGCTGATGGACGAGCGCGCGAGTTCGATCGAAGCCGCGCAGCGGTTCGCCGTCGACCGCGCCGAGGGCCGCCGCCGGCGCCGCGACGCCGCGGCGCTGGATGCGGTGGCGGCGGCGATCATCGTCGAGCGCTGGCTGGCGGCGCCGGGGGACGCCACCCCGGTATCCTAGAATCCCCCGCACAGCTCACCCCTCCGTAGAGCGGAGCTTGCTCCGCTACGCGGGCTCCGGAGCCGGGAGCAGCGGAGCAAGCGCCGCTCTACGGGAGCGGAAAGAAGCAGTCCACGATCACAGGGCGTCCATCCAGCGCATGATTTCGCAAACCGACCCGGAAGGCCGCCTGCGCCACCTGCTGACGCTCGAGCACCTGCCGCGCGAGACGCTGTTGCACCTGCTCGAACGGGCCCAGGCGATCGTCGACGGCGAGATCGTGGACGCGGCGCTGGCGCGGCGGGCGGTCTGCACGCTGTTCTTCGAGCCGTCCACGCGCACGCGCATGAGCTTCCAGCGTGCGGCGCAACGGCTCGGCGCCGACGTGCTCAACTTCGATGCGTCCACCTCGTCCACCACCAAGGGCGAGAGCGGCCGCGACACGCTGAAGACCATCGAGGCGATGGGGGTCGACGCGTTCGTGGTCCGCCACCACGAGGACGGCGCGGTGGCGGCGCTCGCCGCCGCGGCCGGGCCCGGCACCGTCGTGGTCAACGCCGGCGACGGCCGCCATGCGCATCCCACCCAGGGCCTGCTCGACATGCTGACCCTGCGCCAGGCCCGGGGGGCGGACTTTTCGCGGTTGAAGATCCTGATCGTCGGCGACGTGAAGCATTCGCGCGTCGCCCGTTCGGGCCTGCACGCGCTGCGGACGCTGGGGGTCGGCAGCGACGGGCCGTCGGAGATCCGCGTCTGCGGTCCGGCCGCGCTGCTGCCCGACGACGGCACCCTGGCCGGTTGCACGGTCAGCCGGGATTTCGATGCCGCGCTCGAGGGCGTCGACGCGGTGATGATGCTGCGCCTGCAACGCGAGCGCATGGACGAGGGGCTGGTGCCTTCGCTGCGCGCCTACCACGATGCCTACGGCCTGACCGCGGCGCGCCTGCGCCGCGCCGCGCCGGGGGCCGTGGTGCTGCACCCCGGCCCGATGAACCGCGGCGTCGAGATCGACGACGAGGTCGCCGACGGGCCGCAGTCGCTGATCCTGCGGCAGGTGGCCAACGGCGTGGCGGTGCGCATGGCCGTGCTGGAGACGCTGCTCGCCGGCCGTTGAACGCGCCAGGGGAATCCGGGGGAAGGCCGTTCAATGCCGCCGCTGGGCGAACATCCATTGCCAGAGTTCCGGCGTCGCGTAGGCCGGATCCCAGCTGTTGTGGTTGGCGTCGGGGAATTCGGTGTAGCGCGCGTCCGCCGCGCCCGCGGCCTCCAGTGCCGCGGCCATGCGCCGCGACTGCTCCGGCAGGACCAGGTCGTCCAGGGCGCCATGGAAGATCCAGGTGGGAACATCGCGCAGACGCTGCGCCGCGGCGGCGTACGGGTCGGTTTCGCCGCTCACGGCCTCGACCCGCAGCGTCGGCCGGTGCGCCGGCGCGACGATGCCGCCGCACACCGGCGCGATCGCGGCGAAGCGCTGCGGCTGCGCCAACGCCAGCTCCCAGGTGCCGTAACCGCCCATCGAGATCCCGGTCAGGTAGGTGCGGTCGCGGTCGCCCCCGAACTCCGCGGTCGCCGCGTCCAGCGCCGCCCAGGCGATCGCCGCGCTGTCGCTCCATTCCGTGTCCGCCGGCGCCTGCGGGAAGACCGCGATCGCCGGGAAGTCGCCGGCATGGCGGCGGACGTGCGGCCCGAGCCCGACCCGGGTCGGGCTGTCGCCGTCGTCGCCGCGCTCGCCGGAGCCGTGCAGGAACAGGATCACCGGCGGCCGCTCGCCGCCGGCGCTGCGAGCGGGCACGAAGACCCGGTAGCCGTGGCGCTGTCCGCCGACCTCCACCGTGCGCTCGAGAAAGCGCCCGTGGCCGGGCGCCGGGTCGCCGGCGCGGGCCGCGAGCGGGGCGATCAGCGCGGATGCCGCCAACAGGGCGGCGAGGGCGGCGCCGGCGCGAACGCCGGATGTCGTCTGCCGGGAATCCGGGGTCATTGGAGTCACCATGTTCGTTCGGGTCCGACCGGGCGGGGCGTGTACCGGTTGCGACGCCGGCCGCCGGTCGCCATGACACGATAACGCCGCCGGGCCGCCCGTGGCGCCGCGTCAGCGCAGCAGGACGACGGTCGCCAGGCCCAGGAAGCTGAAGAAGCCCATGATGTCGGTGACCGCGGTGACCACCACCGTGCCGGCGACCGCCGGATCGATCCGCATCCGCCGCAGCAACAACGGCAGCAGCACGCCGGCGAGCGCGGCGGACCCGACGTTGATCACCAGCGCCGCGGCGATGACCAGCGACAGCAGCCAGTCGTGGAACCAGAAGTAGGCGACCGTCCCCACCAGCGCGCCGATCAACAGCCCGTTGATCAGCGCCACGCGCGCCTCCTTCCACAGCAGGATGCCGGCGTTGCTGGCGCCCACCTGGCCCAGCGCCAGGCCGCGCACCATCAGGGTCAGCACCTGCACGCCGGCGTTGCCGCCGATGCCGGCGACGATCGGCATCAGCACCGCCAGCGCGACGACCTGTTCGATCGTCGCCTCGAAGCGGCCGATCACGAACGCGGCCATGAACGCCGTCAGCAGGTTGATGCCCAGCCACACCACGCGGCCGCGCACGGCGCGCCGGATCGGCGAGAACAGGTCCTCCTCCTCGTCCAGGCCGGCGGCGCTCAGCGCCTGGTGTTCGGCCTGTTCGCGGATGATGTCGACCACGTCGTCGATGGTGATGCGGCCGAGCAGGAAGTTGCCGTCGTCCACCACCGGCGCCGAGACCCAGTCGTGGTCGGAGAACTGGCGCGCCACCTCCTGCGCGGACTGGTTGACGTGGAGCGCGGTCAGGCCGTCGTCGATCAGCTCGTTGAGCGGGGTGTTCGGCTCGCAGGTCACCAGGTCCTGCAGCGCCACCCAGCCCATCAGCTGGTGGCGACGGTTGACCACGTACAGGTGATCGGTGTGCTCGGGCAGCTCGCCGCGCAGGCGCAGGTAGCGCAGCACCACGTCGACCGAGGTGTCGGCGCGCACCGTCACCACGTCCGGGTTCATCAGGCGGCCGGCGGTGTCCTCCTCGTAGGAGAGCACCTGCTCCAGGCGCTCGCGGTTCTCGCGCGCCATCGACTTGAGCACCTCGTCGATGACCGTGTCCGGCAGGTCCTCGACCAGGTCGGCGAGGTCGTCGATGTCGAGGTCCTCGACCGCGGCGACGAGCTCGTCCGGGTCCATGTCCGCGATCAGGCTCTCGCGCACCTCGTCGCCGACGTGCAGCAGCACCTCGCCGTCGTCCTCGGGATCGACCAGGCCCCACAGCACCATGCGCTTGGCGTGCGGCAGCGACTCGAGCAGGTTGCCGATCTCGGCGGGCGAGAGCGTGTTGACCAGGCGCCGCACCGGGCCGAGGCGGCCGCTGTCGAGCGCATCGGAAAGCAGACGCAGCTGGCGCGCGGTCTTGTCGTGGCGGGCGGCTTCGGCCATGCGCGTCTTCCGTTGGCGCGTCGTGCCCCCAGAGGCGCGACAGGGTCAGGTGTTCATGCGCGCATTATCGCCGCTGCGCCCGGATATGCCCACCACCCCGTATCTGGTGTCGCCGCCCCCGTAGAGCGGAGCTTGCTCCGCTGCTCCCGCCTCCGGAGCCCGCGCAGCCGAGCAGGCTCGGCTCTACGTGTTTCCGGAGCCCGCGCAGCCGAGCAAGCTCGCTCTACGCGTCTCCGGGGCCCGCGCAGCCGAGCGAGTTCGGCTCTACGTGTCTTCGGAGCCTGTGCGGCCGAGCAAGCTCGGCCCTACGCCGAGGCCAGCCATTTCTCGATGCCGGCGCGGTCGCGTGCGCGCAGCAGGGCAGGGGCCTGCGCCCGCAGGCGCCCCAGGTCGAGCGCGCGGATCGCGCGCCGCACTTCGAGCAGGGTGCCCGGGTGCAGGCTGAACTCTTCCAGGCCCAGCGCCAGCAGCAGCGGGGTGAAGGCGGGATCGCCGGCCATCTCGCCGCAGACCGCCACCGGCTTGCGGCGCGCCTTGGCGGTGCGGATCACGTTGCGCAGCAGGCGCATCATCGCCGGATGCAGCGGGTGGTAGAGCTCGCCCAGCGCTTCGTTGTTGCGGTCGGCCGCCAGCAGGTACTGGGTCAGGTCGTTGGTGCCCACCGAAATGAAATCCACCGCGCCGATGAAGCTCGACAGCGCGATCGCCGCCGCCGGCACCTCGATCATCGCCCCCAGCGGGACGTGTTCGGCGATCTCGTGGCCCCCGCTGCGCAGGTCGCGCGCGATGCGCTTGATCAGGCCGGCGACGGCCAGGATCTCGGCGCGCTCGGTGACCATCGGCACCAGGATCCGCAGCGGGCCGTAGCCGGAGGCGCGCAGGATCGCGCGCAGCTGGCTGACGAACACCTCCTCGCGCGCCAGCGACAGGCGCACCCCGCGACAGCCCATCGCCGGGTTCGGTTCCCGCGGCAGGGTCAGGCCGCTGCGGTCGCTCTTGTCGGCGCCCAGGTCGAGCGTGCGGATGGTCACCATGCGCCCGGTCATGCCGAGCACGGCGTCGCGGTAGGCGCGGAACTGCTCCTCCTCGTCTGGCAGCCCCTCGCGTTGCAGGAACAGGAACTCGGTACGGTACAGGCCGATGCCGGCCGCGCCGAGCGCGTGCGACTCGGCCACGTCCTCGCGCGATTCGGCGTTGGCGTAGAGCCTGATGTCGACGCCGTCGAGGGTGCGGGTGGGTTCGCGGCGCAGGCGGTGCAGCTGCTTGCGCTCGCGCCGTTCCTCGCGCACGCGGCCGCGGTAGGCGCGCAGGTCGGCCGCGTTCGGCTCCACCACCACCTGTCCGCCGGCGCCGTCCACGGCGACCACGTCGCCGTCGTTGATCTGCTGCAGCGCCTCGGGCGCCCCGACCACCAATGGCAGGTGCAGGCTGCGGGCGAGGATGGCGCTGTGCGAGAGCATGCTGCCGCCGGCGGTGATCACCGCCAGCACGCCCTGCGACTGCAGTTGCGCCAGTTCCGAGGGCGCGACGTTGTCGGTGACCAGGATCTCGCCGGCGACGCCCTGCAGCTCCGCCTCGTGGCTGTGCAGCGCCGCGTGCAGGCGCCCGACGACGTGGTCGAGGTCCTCGATGCGGCTGCGGAAATAGGCGTTGTCCATGCCCTCGAACACGCCCGCCAGGCGATCTCGGTGCAGGCGCAGGGCGTAATCGGCGCTGTAGCGGCCCTTGCGGATCAGCTCGTCGAGCCCCTGCAGCAGTTCCGGGTCGTCGAGCAGCAGCGCGTGCAGGTCGAGGAACTCGCCGACCTCGTGCGCCAGCGCGCCGTGCAGGCGCTCGCGCAGCCCGCGCAGTTCGCCCCGGACCTGGGCGATCGCCTCGTGCAGGCGTTCGAGTTCGGCCTCGACCGCATCGGCGCGGATGTGTTCCTCGGAGACTTCCAGCGCGTGCGGCAGGCGGATCCGGGCACGGCCCAGGGCGTTGCCCCGGGATGCGCCGTGACCGGAGAATGTCCGGCGCATTAGGGCCTGTTAACGCTTATGGAGCATGCCGCCCCGTGCGTCCGCAGGCCCGGCCCCCGGATCAGGTCCGGGGCAGGCTCTTCGGGTTGCTTCCCAATGGCCGCCAGCCGGCGCCGCGCCGCTTGACCCCAGCCCGAAGCCGCAGGGGCGGGCTCTTGCAGGCAGCAAGGCGCGGCGCGGCGCAACACCACCTGACGGCCATTGGGAAGCAACGCGGCATGCTCCATAAGCATTAACAGGCCCTAACTGTCCTCGTCGAACCGTCGTTCGAACAGCGCCGTCACCGCCTCGACCGCGGCGGCCTCGTCCTCGCCCTCGACCCGCAGCACCACCGGCGTGCCGGGGCCGGCGGCCAGCAACATCACGCCCATGATGCTCTTGGCGTTGACCTCGCGGCCCTTGGCGTTGAGGGTGGCGTTGCAGCGGAACGCCGACAACACCTGCACCAGCTTGGCGGTGGCGCGCGCATGCAGGCCGAGGCGGTTGGAGACCACCAGTTCGCGTTCGATCATGTCCGGTCTCCGTCGCTTCCGGCCCGCGGCGCGCCCGGCCGCCGCGGCGCGCGCGCGCCGCCGGTCGCGGCCGCGCCGGGTCGGGGCTCAGGCGTCGTCATGGATCACCCCGTTGCGCGCGCCCGCGGCGGCGACCGCCGGCAGTTCGTCCAGGCCCAGCTCGGCGTAGTTCATCACCCTCAGCAGCATCGGCAGGTTGAGCGCCGACACGCGCCGCGCCGGCGTGCCCAGCCGCGCCAGCTTCGCCGCCAGGTTGCTCGGCGTGGCGCCGTAGAGGTCGGTCAGGATCAGCACCCCCTGGCCGTCGTCGACCCGGCGCATCGCGGCGCTGGCCTGCGGCAGGATCGCGTCCGGATCGGCCTCGAACGGCACCTCGAACGCCTCCGCCTTCAGCGGCAGGTTGCGCAGCATGCCCCGCACCACCGCGATCAGGGCGGTGCCGATGCCTTCATGGGTCACGAGCAGGAGTCCGACGGCCATGCCGACAACTTAGCAGAGCCGGGTGACGGGCAGGAAGCGGCCGCGCGCGATGAACCGTTGCACCGGCGGCAAAGGTCGCACCGCCGTTGCGCTTGCGGTGACGCCGTGGGAGCGCGCGACGTCGCGGGCATTGCGCCGCCCGCGAATTCCGGCGACCGGCGCGCCTGCCGGTCCGGAATCGCGGCATCCACCGGATCCGGCCGACACCCGTGGCATCGCGCGCACGGCGCGCTCCTACGAGCCCTAGTCCAGTTCGCGGTGGAACGTCGCCACGTCGTCCCACCCGTGCTCGCGCGCGTGGCCGGCCATCTTCTCGGCCAGATAGACCGAACGGTGGCGGCCGCCGCTGCAGCCGAAGGCGACGGTGACGTAGCTGCGCGTGTCCGAGCGCATGCGCGGCAGCCAGTGGTCGAGGAAGCCGGCGACCTGCGCGAAGTACGCGGCGACGTCCGGCTGCTCGTCCAGGTGCTCGCGCACCGCGGCGTCGCGCCCCGACAACGGGCGCAGGCGCGGATCCCAGTGCGGGTTGGGCAGGCCCCGGGTGTCGAACACGAAGTCGGCGTCGGGCGGCACGCCGCGGCGATAGGCGAACGACTCGAACAGCAGCGACGGCGAGCTGTCGAGGCCGAGCCCGAGTTCGGTGATCACCCGCCTGCGCAGCTGGTGGACGTTGAGTTCGCTGGTGTCGATCACGTCGTCGGCGAGCGCGCGCAGCGGCTTGAGCACCTGCCGCTCGAGCGCGATCGCGTCGGCCAGCGCCAGGCCGACGTGGCTGAGCGGATGGCGGCGGCGGGTGTCGGCGTAGCGCTTGAGCAGCACCGTGTCGGCGGTGTCGAAGAACACCAGCTTGGGATCGAAGCCGAGCTCCGCCACGGCCGACAGCCACTCGGGGATGTTGGCCAGGTCGCGGTGGCGGTTGCGCACGTCGATGCCGACCGCGAGCTTCTGCGGCGAGCCGTCGCCGGCGCTCAGGCTGCGCACGAAATGCGGCAGCAGGTCGGCGGGCAGGTTGTCGGTGCAGTAGAAGCCGAGGTCCTCGAACGTGTTCAGCGCCACCGACTTGCCGCTCCCCGACATGCCGGTGACGATCAGCAGCGACGGCGGAGCGACCGTGGTCACGGCGTCCCCCGCTCGAGGAAGTGCGAATGCCGGGCGAGGAAGGCCGCGGCCGGGTCCATGCCCTTGACCCGCAGGATGTGCGTGCGCGTGGCCGCTTCGGCCAGCACCGCGAGATTGCGGCCGGGCATCACCGGCAGCGTGATCATCGGCACCTCCAGGTCGAGCACCGGGCGCACGCCGAGGTCGCCGGTCAGCCGTTCCATGCCGCCGTTGTCGGCGCGCGGCGCGTCGTAGTTCGGCTTGGCCAGGTGCACGATCAGGCGCAGGTACTTGTTGCGCTTGACCGCGGTGTCGCCGAACATCTCGCGGATGTTGAGCACGCCCAGGCCGCGCAGCTCCAGCAGGTCCTGCAGCAGCTCGGGGCAGGTGCCGTCGAGCACGTCGGGGGCGATCTGGGTGAACTCCGGCGCGTCGTCGGCGACCAGGCGGTGGCCGCGGGTGATCAGTTCCAGCGCCAGCTCGCTCTTGCCCGAACCGGACTCGCCGGTGATCAGCACGCCGATCGAGTAGATCTCCATGAACACGCCGTGCAGGGTGACGCGCGGCGCCAGCGCGCGGGCCAGGTGGTACTGCAGGTGGTTGAGCAGCTCGTGGCCGCGGCGCGGAGAGGTCCACAGCGGAATGCCGGACTCCTCGGCCATCTGGCGCAGGTCCTCCGGGCAGTTCTGGTTCTTGCTGATCACCAGCGCCAGCGGGCGGAACTGCATGATCTTCTCGATCGTCTCCCAGCGCTGGCGCGCGTCCAGCGCGTCCAGCCAGGCCAGCTCCTCGGTGCCGAGGATCTGCACCTTGTTGGGGTAGATGATGTTGAGGTAGCCGGCCAGCGACGGCCGCCGCGCCACCGTCTCCACCGCCTCCACCACGCGTGTCTGGCCCTGCTGCCCGGCCAGCCAGCGCAGGTCCAGCCGCTCCTGCTGCTGGTCGAACAGGTCCTGCGCGCTGATGCTGGCGTTCATGCGTCCGGCTCCCCCCGCCCGGCGGCGTTCATGCCGCGCGCCGCCGTCGCAGGTCGCCGAGCAGCAGCGTGCGCACGGCGTCCAGGTCCGGGGCGGCGCGGAGCCGCTCCCGGAAGGCGACGTCGGCGAAGCAGCCGGCGAGGTCGGCGAGGATCTGCAGGTGCGGCTCGGCGTGGTCCTCGGGCACGCGCATGGCGAACACCAGGTCGACCGGATCGCCGTCGCAGGCGTCGAACGCGACCGGGTGCGCCAGCCGCACGAAGGCGCCCAGCGGCACCCGGCCGCCGCGGGCGTGCGGGATCGCCACGCCGTGGCCGATCCCGGTGCTGCACAGGCGCTCGCGCTCGTGCAGGCAGGCGGCGACCGCGGCGGTGTCCGCCGGTCCCGCGCCCAGCAGGCCGGCGACGATGTCGAGCAGCGCGTCGCGCGATACCGGTTCGGACAGGATCATGATCCGGTCGGCGGCGAGGAGGTCGATGCAGGGCATTGCAGTGAAGCGTCTCGGGGCGTTCGCCGATGTCTCAGCCGAAGCTGCCTTCGCGCACGGGGTGCTCGCCGCGATGGTGGTCGACCAGGCGGTCCTTGTGCTTGACCAGCAGGCGGTCGAGCTTGTCGGCCAGCAGGTCGATCGCGGCGTACATGTCGACCGCACTGGCGTCGGCATGCAGGGTCCGGCCGGGCAGCGCCACGGTGGCTTCCGCCTTGTGGTGGGGCTTGTCGAGGCTGAGCTGGGTGCGCACGTCGAACGGGCGTTCGAAGTGACGCGACAGCCGTTGCAGCTTGGTGTCGACGTAATCGCGCAGGGCGGGCGTGACTTCGATCTGGTGGCCGTGGGTTTCGATGCGCATCGGCGAGCCTCCTGGGGCGTCGTGGGATCAAGACTGCATCGCGCGGGTGCCGGCCGCTGCGTCGGGGACAGGTTACCCCAAGGCGGGCGGCAGGCGCGATGTCCGCTGGGTTCGACCGCCGCCGCGGCCCACAGTTCAGCCCAGGCGCACGCGGTCGTGCGAGGAGGGGATGTTCAGCGCTTCCCGGTACTTGGTCACGGTGCGCCGGGCGACGGCCACGCCGGCCGCCTTCAAGGCCTCGGCCAGGCGCGCGTCGGACAGGGGCTTGTGCGGGTTCTCGGCGTCGACCAGGCTGCGGATCATCTGCTGGATCGCGGTGCTCGAGGTTTGGCCGCCGCCGTCGGTGCCCACCCCGGAGGCGAAGAACTGGCGCAACGGCAGCGTGCCGCGCGGCGTGTGGACGTACTTGCGCGCGATCGCCCGCGAGACCGTCGACTCGTGCATGCCGATCTCGGCGGCGACCTCGCGCAGGGTCAGCGGGCGCAGCGCCTGGGGGCCGAACTCCAGGAAGCCCGACTGCTGCCGCGCCAGGCAGCGCACCACCTTGAGCAGGGTCTCGCCGCGGGCCTGCACGTTCTTGAGCAGCCAGCGGGCCTCCTGCAGGCGCCCGCGCAGGTAACCGGCATCGGCCTCGCTGGCATGCTGGATCATGCGTTCGTAGCCGCGGTGGATGGTCAGGCGCGAGTGCGGGCCGCCGACCAGGGTGACCTTCCAGATGCCCTGGTGGCGCTCGATCGCGCAGTCCGGCGCGACGTAGGTGTCGCTGGCGATGCCGCCGATCTGGGCCCCTGGGTGCGGGTCGAGCGAGCGCAGCAGCTGCAGGGCGGTGCCGGCCTCGCAGGCGTCGCAGGCCAGCGCCTCGGCCAGGCCGTCGACGCCGATCCGCGGCAGGTCCTCGATCAGCTCGGAGACGATGCGCCCGGCGAGCGCGCGGCCCGGCGCGTCGGCGGGCAGGGCATCGAGCTGCAGCAGCAGGCATTCGCGCAGGTCGCGGGCGCCGACGCCCGCCGGGTCCATGCGCTGGATCTGGCGCAGCACCGCGAGGATCTCGCCGCCGCCGCACTGCAGCTCCGGCTGCAGGGTCAGCGCGATGTCCTCGAACGAGGCCCGCAGGTAGCCGTCGTCGTCGATGGCGTCGATCAGCGCCTCGCCGATGCCGCGATCGCGCGGCGAAAGATGGCTCAGGTGCAGCTGCCACGACAGGTGCTCGCGCAGGCTCTCGGTGTGCACCAGGCGTTCGGTGGGGTCGTTGTCGTCGTCGCCCGCCGGGCCCGCCGCGCTGCTCCCATACCAGGATTCCTCGACGTCCCAGCGGGTGGATTCCTCGGTATCGGTCGCGGCGGCGCTGCTTCCGGTTTCCGCGGCGTCGGCGGCCGGGGCCTGGATCGGCGCGTCCTCGCGCCAGTCGAGCAGGGGATTGCTCTCCACGGCGCTGGCGATCTCGGCCTCCAGTTCCAGCGCCGAGAGCTGCAACAGGTGCAGCGCCTGCCGCAGTTGCGGAGTCAGGACCAGGTGCTGTCCCAGCGATGTCTGCAAGCGTGGTTTCATCTTCCCAACGACGAACGTCCGGCGGAGCCGGGCGCGGACAGGTCCGCGGCGGACCGGCCGACGCATCACATGGCGGACGACGCGCGCGGGGCTACAGGCGGAAGGACTCGCCCAGATAGACCCGACGCACGTCGGGATTGGCCAGCAGCGCGTCCGGAGCCCCCTGCGCGAGCACGCCGCCGTCGTTGAGGATATACGCGCGGTCGCAAATGCCCAAGGTCTCGCGCACGTTGTGGTCCGTGATCAGCACCCCGATGCCGCGGTCCTTGAGGTGGCGGATGATGCGCTGGATCTCGCCGACCGAGATCGGGTCGACGCCGGCGAAGGGCTCGTCGAGCAGCATCAGCCGCGGCCGCGCCGCCAGCGCGCGCGCGATCTCGACCCGGCGGCGTTCGCCGCCGGACAGGCTGGCGCCGAGCTGGTCGGCGACATGTGACACCTGCAGCTCGTCGAGCAGGCTCTCGAGTTCGGATTCGCGGCCCTGGCGGTTCAGGCCCTCGCGCAGTTCCAGCACCAGGCGGATGTTGTCGGCGACGCTGAGCTTGCGGAACACCGACGGCTCCTGCGGCAGGTAGCCGACGCCGAGGCGGGCGCGCCGGTACATCGGGTCGCCGGTGATGTCGCGGCCGTCCAGCTCGATGCGGCCGGCGTCGGCCGGCACCAGGCCGACGATCATGTAGAAACAGGTGGTCTTGCCGGCGCCGTTGGGGCCGAGCAGGCCCACGACCTCGCCGGCGTCCAGGGTGAGCCCGAAATCGCGCACGACCTCGCGCGCCCGGTAGCGCTTACGCAATCCTTCGGCGAGCAGCATCAGCCGTCGTCCTGCGGGGTCTGGGAGCGATTGCGCGGCTGGATGCGCATCTGCACGCGGCCGGCGTTGTTGCCGCCGCTTTCCACCTGCCCGGTCTGCATGTTGTAGACGATGCGTTCGCTCTTCATCGAGCCGCGCGGCTGCTCGACGAACGCATCGCCCGTCAGCACCACCACCTCGGTGCCCATGTCGTAGTCGATCTTGCGCGCGCGCGCGGTCATCGGCGAGCCGTCGTCGAGCTCCTGCCGCATCACCGCCGGGCTGCCGGTGAGCACGGCGCGGCTGATATCGCCGTTGCGCGAATGGATCTCGGAGCGGTCGGCGCGGATGTCGAGCGTTCCCTGGGTGATGATCACGCCCTGTGAGAGCACGGTCGGCGCGCTGTCGTCGAGCACGCCTTGCTGGTGGCCGGCGTCGATATCCATCGGCTTGTCGCGATCGGACTTGCGCGCGTCCGCCGCCGACGGCGCCAGCGCGAGGGCGAGGACCAGCAGGGCACTAGCGGCGCGTGGGGACATAGCGTTGTTTCACCTGGGATTTGAACGTGTACCGCTTGCTGGACAGGTCGACTTCCAGGCCGCGGCCCTGGATTGTAGAGCCGGGCTGCTCCACGGTCACCAGAACGTCGCTGCTGGCGATGTCGGTCTCGGGGTAGAGGTTCAGTTGCTCGGTGTTCATCGTCACCGGGCGCGGGTCGCCCTCGGGGCTGGTCACCCGGACATCATCGCGCAACCGCACCTCGTCGTGGTCGGCGCTGACGACGCCGGTCCTGGCGCGTGCCTCCCAGTAGCGGCCGTCGCGGTCGGGCAGCAGGAACAACGGCTGGTCCAGCGCGATGGTGCGGTCCTGCGGATGCTGTTCGAGCAGCGGTGCGCGCAGGGTGAAGGATTCGGTGCCGTCCTTGCCGAGCGCGGTCAGTTCGAAATCGTGCAGCACGTAATCGGAGCGCGCCTGGGCGGTCGCCGCCGTGGCGTCGTCGGCGCGCTGCCGCCAGGCCGACCAGCCGGAAACGATGGCGGCGACCAGCAACACCGCGGTGAGGGCGAACCGCCAGTTCATGCCGGTGCCATCCCGGCGATCAGCGCGTCGACGCGGTTCTGCGCGGTCAGCAGCAGGTCGCAGAGTTCGCGCACCGCGCCCTCGCCACCGCGCGCGCTGGTCCGCCAGTGCGCATGCGCGGCCGTCCAGCAGTGCGCGTTGGCCGGGGCGACGGCCAGGCCGGCCGCCCGCATCGGCGCGAGGTCCGGCAGGTCGTCGCCCATGAAAGCGACCTCGTCGCTGCCGACGCCCAGGTGCGCACGGATCTCCTCCACCTTCGCCCGCTTGTCGCCGACCGCGCAGTGCGCCTGGACCCCGAGTTCGGCGGCGCGGCGCTCGACCGCGGCGCTGGCGCGGGCGGTGACCAGCGCGACCGCGATGCCGGCCTTGCGCAGCAGCGCCAGTCCCTGCCCGTCGTGGACGTGGAAGGCCTTCATCTCGCCGCCTGCGGCATCGAACAGCAGCCGGCCGTCGGTCAGGGTACCGTCGACGTCGAAGCACGCCAGGCGGATCTTCGCGGCGCGTGCGAGCAGGGCGTCGGGGTAGTCGGGGAGGTCGGGCATCGGCTGGGTCGGCGTATGGCGGGGTTTCGGTCGGGAGGTGCGGGTCAGACGACGCGGGCGCGCAGCAGGTCGTGGATGTTGAGCGCGCCGACCACGCGGCGCGCGCCGTCGACGACCAGCAGGGCGTTGATCTTGTGCGTCTCCATCAAGCGCGCCGCCTCGACCGCCAGGGCGTCGCTGCCGATCGTGATCGGGGTGCGGGTCATGACGTCGACGATCCGGGTCGCGTGCACGTCGACGCCCTCGTCGGCCAGCGCCCGGCGCAGGTCGCCGTCGGTGAACAACCCGAGCAGGCGATCGTCGGCATCGACCACCGCGGTCATGCCCAGGCGCTTGCGGCTCATCTCCAGCAGCACGTCGCCGAGGCTGGCGTTCTCGGCCACGCGCGGGATGTCGTCGCCGGTGTGCATGACATCGGCGATGTGCAGCAGCAGGCGCCGGCCGAGGGTGCCCGCCGGGTGCGAGCGGGCGAAGTCGTCGGCGGTGAAGCCCCGCGCCTCCAGCAGGGCCACTGCCAGCGCGTCGCCCATCGCCAGGGTGGCGGTGGTGCTGGCCGTGGGCGCCAGGTCGAGCGGGCACGCTTCCTCCGGCACGCTGACGTCCAGGTGCACGTCGGCTTCGCGCGCCAGCGTCGAACGCGCGCGGCCGGTCATCGCGATCAACGCGTTGCCCTGGCGCTTGAGCACCGGCAGCAGCATCAGGATCTCGTCCGACTCGCCGGAATAGGACAGCGCCAGCACCACGTCGGCGTCGGTGATCATGCCCAGGTCGCCGTGGCCCGCCTCGCCCGGGTGCACGTAGAACGCCGGGGTGCCGGTGGAGGCGAGGGTGGCGGCGATCTTGCGCGCGATATGCCCGGACTTGCCCATGCCGGTGCAGACCACGCGCCCGGCGCCGGCCAGCACCAGCCGGCAGGCCGCGCTGAAGGCGCCGTCGATGCGCGCGGCGATGGCTTCCAGGCCGCGGGTCTCGATTTCGATCACGCGGCGGCCGCTGGCGGCGAACTCCGGGGCGCGGGCGGTCTGTGTTCCGTTTGCGGCCATTTCTAAGCGCAGGCCTTTCCGTTAGGCTAATCGGTCCATTTTATGCCTTTCCCGCTCCGAGGGTCCGCAACCGGGCCGTCGACACGGATTCGGGGCTCAGGCGCGCTTAAGCAGGAGCTTTTCCGGTTGGACGCACAGACGATCCGCAATCTGATCGAACAGGGCCTGCCCGGGGCACGGGTGGAGGTGCAGGGCGACGACGGCGTGCACTTCGAGGCGCTGGTGGTTTCCGACGCCTTTGCCGGCAAGTTGCCGCTGGCGCGGCACCGGATGGTCTACGCCACCCTGGGCGAGCGGATGGGCGGCGAGATCCACGCCCTGGCGCTGCGCACGCTGACGCCGGAGGAGCACGGCTGAGGCTGCGGGCGGGGCAGGAAGAGCACGTTCGCTCTTCGCCCCCGCCACGGCCATCGGCCCCATCCCATGCAGAAGATCGCAGTCACCGGCGGGCGCCCGCTCGAGGGCGAGGTCGCCATTTCCGGCGCCAAGAACGCCGTGCTCCCGATCCTGTTCGCCAGCCTGCTGGCGGACGGTCCGGTCGAGATCGGCAACGTTCCCAACCTGCACGACGTGCTCACCACCGCCAAGCTGCTGGCCGAACTGGGCGCGGGCGTGCGCCATGACCTCGAACAGGGCCGTTTCGCGATCGATCCGCGCAGCGTGCACAACCACGTCGCGCCGTACGAGCTGGTGCGGACGATGCGCGCCTCGGTGCTGGTGCTCGGGCCGCTGCTGGCCAGGCACGGCGCCGCCGAGGTCTCGCTGCCGGGCGGTTGCGCGATCGGCTCGCGCCCGGTCGACCTGCACATCGGCGCGATGCAGGCGCTGGGCGCGCAGATCGAAGTCGAGCACGGCTACATCAAGGCGCGCGCCGACCGCCTGCGCGGCGGCCGCATCGATTTTCCGACCGTCAGCGTCGGCGCCACCGAGAACGCGCTGGCGGCGGCCACCCTGGCCGAGGGCACCACGATCATCGACAACGCCGCGTGCGAGCCGGAGATCGTCGACCTGGCCGACTGCCTGATCGCGCTCGGCGCCGACATCGAGGGCGCGGGCACGGCGCGGATCGTGGTGCATGGCGTCGAACGGCTGCGCGGCGGCACCCACGAAGTGCTGCCGGACCGTATCGAGACCGGCACCTTTCTGGTCGCCGCGGCGATGACCGGCGGTTGCGTCACCGCGACCCGTGCGCGTCCCGATACGGTGGCCGCGGTGCTGGAGAAGCTGCGCGAGGCCGGCGTGTCGATCGACGTCGACGGCGACCGCATCCGCGCCGACATGCGCGGCCGGCGGCCGCGGGCGGTCGACCTGGCCACCGCCCCGCACCCTGGTTTCCCGACCGACATGCAGGCGCAGCTGATGGCGATGAACTGCATCGCCGAGGGCACCGGCACGATCGACGAGACGATCTTCGAGAATCGTTTCATGCACGTCAACGAGCTGCTGCGGCTCGGCGCCGACATCGACATCGACGGCCATCGCGCCACCGTGCGCGGCGTGGCGCGGCTGAGCGGCGCGCCGGTGATGGCGACCGACCTGCGCGCCTCGGCCTCGCTGGTGCTGGCCGGCCTCGTGGCCGAGGGCGAGACCGTCATCGACCGCATCTACCACCTGGACCGCGGCTACGAGCGCCTGGAGCGCAAGCTCTCGGCGCTGGGCGCGCAGATCCGGCGCATCGACTGACGCCTTTGCTCCTCGCCCCAGCTGCCTGAAGCCCCTCTTCCCTTTGGGGAGGGATTGGGGCGAGGGGACGGCGAAGCCGCGGTGGTTCAGACCTCTGCGCTCTCGCCGTACCCTCATCGGCCCCCGACCAAAACACTCGGGGCCGGCTCTTCGGGCCACTTTCTCCCAAAGGGAGAAGGGGAGCCCGCCTTGCAGGTGGCTAGGCGTTCCGGGTCCCGAGTCCCGAACTCTCCTTACCGGATCGCCTGCAACTGCAGGTCGATATGGTCGCGGCCGTTGCGCTGCTGCAGGATCCGCGCCGGCACCGGCAGGCCCTCGACCACCCAGGCGGTGATCTTGCGGCTGCCGTCCTCGCGGATCACGCGGGTGGCTTCCTGCGAGCGGCCGGCGACGTCGATCGTTTCCTTGCCGTCGACCCTGAACTTCTGCGGCCGGGCGCGCCCGTCCTCGACCAGGCGGTAGTCCAGCGGCTTGCCGGCCGCCACGTCGCGCACGAGCGCCAGGTTCATCAGCATGCCGTCCATGTCGCCGGGGCGCAGCTTCACCGGGCCGGCCTTCTCGGGATCGATGTCGCCGCGCCAGCGCGCCTCGCCCTTGCTCCAGTCGTAGGTGGCTTCGATATTGCGCTTCTTCACCAGCATCGCCGCCAGGCCGGTCTCGCCGCCCTGGGAGTCGGTGCTGCTCAGCGGCCGCCATTGGCCGCCGTTTTCCTCGAACGTGGTGCTCTGCGACAGGCGCGCGCCCATGCCGGTCACCTCCAGGCTGTACTTCCAACGGCCTTCGCCGGCGCTGGCCAGGGTCATCTTGCCGTCGCCCTGCATGCCCATGTAGTTGGCCCGGTAGTCGGCGGAGAACGGTTCCAACGCCCAGCAGGCGGTGCTGGCGAGGCCGAGCGCCGCCGCCGCCAATAACCTGTGCGCCATGGAAAGGGTCGGGGTGCGGGGTTGAATGCTCATGTTCACTCGGCTCCTTGGTATTCGATCAGGCGCAGGTCGACGCCGTCGCCGTCCTCGTCGCGTTGCAGGATGCGTATCGGCGTCGGCACGCCGTTGGCGACCCAGACGATCGTCTCGTCGTCGTCGTCCTCGACCCGTGAAACGCGCAGGGCGTTGTAGCTCAGCTCGCCGACCTCGACGATCTCCGGTTCGTCGGAAACCCGATAGACGTGGTCGCGGGCGCGGCCGTTGTCGACGAAGCGGTACTGCAGGGTCCTGCCCGGTTCGGCGTCGCGAATGATGGCCAGGTTGATCAGCAGTGCGCTCATGTCGCCCTCGCGCAACGGCACCGGATCGCGGCGGCGCTTGCTGACGTCGCCGGTCCATTGCGCCGCGCCCGCATTCCAGTCGTAGGTGCCGATGACCTTGCGGCCGAAGAACAGCGCCTTGCGCACCGTGCTCTGGCTGAGCGGACGATAGCCGTCGCCGCTGGCCTCGAACACCGTGCTCTGTTCGACGTTGAGGCGGGCGAGTCCGACCAGGCCGCGGCGGCCGCGGATGTCGAGATCCAGTTGCCATTGCGGCTCGTCGCGGCGGGTCAGGCGCATCGTCGCGTCGCCGGCGGGCTTGCCTTCGTACCAGGCATCGTAGGTCGCGACGAACGGCTCCAGCGCCTCGGCCTGCGCGGGAGGCGGGAGAGGCAGGGGAGGCAACCCTGAGGACAGCAGCAGCGCGGCGATGAGGGAAACGGCATTCATAGGGGCGCCATCATGCAAATCGGTTGTTGGCTGCCAGCTGAAGCGGTGCGGCGAGCGCGCGGCCGTCGAGATGAACCTGGTGTTCATGCAGGGCGATCCGGCCCGCGACCAGCCAGCGCACGGTCTCGAGCAGCAGCGGGTGCTCGCGCGCCAGCACCCGCGCCGCCAGCGCCGCCTCGTCGTCGTCATCGCGCACCGGCACGCGCGCCTGCGAGATCACCGGCCCGCCGTCCAGGTCCGCGGTGACGAAGTGCACGCTGGCGCCGTGTTCGCGCCCGCCGGCCGCGAGCGCGCGCCGGTGCGTGCGCAGGCCCTTGAACGCCGGTAGCAGGGACGGGTGGATGTTGACCATGCGGCCGGGACGGGCGTCGACCATGCCCGCATCCAGCAGCCGCATGTAGCCGGCGCACACGATCAGGTCGGGGCCGGCGGCGTCGATGCGCGCGAACAGTTCGGCGTCGAAGGCGCTGCGCGAGGCGAAGGCCTTCGGTTCGAGTGCGGCGTGGTCGATGCCTGCGGCGCGCGCGCGCTGCAGCGCACCGGCATCGGCGCGGTCGGAGAACACCCCGACCAGTTCGGCCTGCAGCGTTCCGGCGGAGATCGCGTCGATCAGCGCCTGCAGGTTGCTGCCACGGCCCGAGGCGAGGACGGCGATGCGGCGGGGCCGGGACTCGGGACTCGGGACTCGGAGCTCGGACAAGCGTGATCTCAGCCGATGCGGACCCGGCGGTCGCCGTCGGCCGGCACGACCGCGCCGATGCGCCAGTGCGCCAGCGCATGGCGGCCGAGCGCGGCCTCGACCGCGTCCAGCGCCTGCGGGTCGACGGCCAGCACGAAGCCGATGCCGCAGTTGAAGGTGCGCCACATCTCCCCGCGCGCCACGGCGCCCTCGCGCTGCAGCCAGTCGAACACCGGCGGCAGCGGCCAGGCGGAGGCGTCGACCGCCAGGCCCAGGCCCTCCGGGATCACCCGGACGATGTTCTCGGTCAGGCCGCCGCCGGTGATGTGGGCCATGGCGTGCACGGCCCCGCCGTGCTCGCGCAGCAGCGCCAGCACCGGTTTCACGTACAGGGTGGTCGGCGCCATCAATGCATCGATCAGGCGGGTGCCGGCGAGATCGAGGTCGGCCGGTCGCCCGGCGCGGTCGAAGATGCGGCGGATCAGCGAGTAGCCGTTGGAATGCGGGCCGCTGGCGCCGATGCCGACCAGCACGTCGCCGGCGCGCACCGCGGCGCCGTCGAGCAGCGCCGACTTCTCCACCGCGCCGACGCTGAAGCCGGCCAGGTCGTACTCGCCCGGTGCGTACATGTCGGGCATCTCGGCGGTCTCGCCGCCGATCAGGGCGCAGCCGGCGAGTTCGCAGCCGCGGGCGATGCCGCCGACCACGGCGGCGGCGGTGTCGACCTCGAGCTTGCCGGTGGCGAAATAGTCGAGGAAGAACAGCGGCTCGGCGCCCTGCACCAGGATGTCGTTGACGCACATCGCCACCAGGTCGATGCCGATGGTGTCGTGGCGCCCGAGCTGTTGCGCCAGCTTGAGCTTGGTGCCGACGCCATCGGTGCCGGACACCAGCACCGGCTCGCGGTAGCGGCCGGAGAGGTCGAACAGCGCGCCGAAACCGCCGAGCCCGCCCATCACCTCGGGACGGAAGGTGCGCTTGACCAGCGGCTTGATCCTTTCGACGAGCGCGTTGCCGGCATCGATGTCGACGCCGGCGTCGCGGTAGGTGAGCGGAGTGGGGGCGGTCACGACGCGGGCCTGCAGGGGCAAAGTGGAATTCTAGCCCGCCGGGGAGCGGGGAGCGAGGAACGAGGAACGAGTAGAAGCCGGCGCCGCTCTCGTTCCTCTCCACTCGTTCCACGCTCTTTATGGCACCATTCCGCCGATATCGCAGCAGGAAGGACGAGGAATGCCGCAGGCCAGCAAGCCAACCAAACGGATCGCGCGGTGGACGGGCTGGCTCCTGGCGGCCGGGCTGCTCGCCGCCGGCCAGGCGGCGGCCCAGCGCGTGGAAGGCGATACCGCCCAGGCGCAGGGCATGTACGAAGCCGAGGTCCGGGTCAACGGCCAGCGCGAGGCGGAGCGCAAGGCCGGCTTCGGACGCGCGCTGGCGCAGGTGCTGGGCAAGCTGTCCGGCGATCGCACCGCGGCCAGCCGGCCGGGCGTCGCCCAGGAGCTGCGTCGCGCCGAGGACTACGTGGAGGGTTACGACTACCGGCAGGACGAGGGCGTCTCCGCCAGCGGCGCGCCGACCTTCGACACGACCCTGGTGGTGCGCTTCGACAAGGAGGCGGTGAACGCCGTGGCCGCCGCGCTGGGACTGCCGGTCTGGCCGGAGCCGCGGCCCAAGCCGGTCCTGTGGCTGGCGATCGACGACGGCAAGGGCGCGCGCCTGGTCAACCTCAACCAGAACAACGTGGTGCGGCCGATCCTGAGCCGGGCGCAGCAGCGCGGCTACCGCCTCGGCCTGCCGCGCGGCAGCGCCGCCGAGCAGGCCGCCGTCGGCGCCATCTGGCGTGGCGACAGCGCCGCCGTGGCGCGCCTGTCGGCGCGCTACAGTCCGCCGATGCAGTTGATCGGCAAGCTCTACCGGCACCAGGGCGGCTGGAAGGCCGACTGGACCTTCGTCGACGACGGCCAGGTGCTGTCGCAGTGGTCGAGCGAGGACCCCAATGCGCGCGTCGCCATGGCCGCCGGCGCCGACGGCGCCGCCGATGCCCTGGTCAAGCGCTACGCGCGCGCCAGCGAGGCCGGGCCGAGCGGCAGCTATCGCATCGTCTTCGTCGGCGTCGACAGCAGCGACGATTTCATCCGCCTGTCGGGGCATCTGCAGGGCCTGTCGGTGGTGCGCCGGATCACGCCGGTGCGCGCGACCGCCGACGGCGTCGAGTTCGAGCTCGAGCTGCTGACCGGACTGCCCGGGTTCCGCCGGCTCGCCGACGATCGGGTGCTGGTGGAGGTCGAGGCGCCGCTGGAGACCGGCGCCCCGGTCTTCCGGCTGGTGCGGTGAGGGTGCCATGAGCGAACCTGCCGGCGTGGCGATCGCCCTGTTCCTCAAGCGGCTGCAGTGGGGCCTGGTGCTGGCCGTGGTCTTCTGGCTGCTGCTGGCGCTCGGGCCGATCCTGACGCCGTTCGTGCTGGCGGCGCTGCTCGGCTGGCTGGGCGACCCGCTGGTCGACCGGATCGAGCGCAGCGGCCGTTCGCGCGCGGTGGCGGTGACCTTGGTGTTCGCGTTGATGGTGCTGCTGCTGGCGCTGGCGCTGCTGCTCCTGGTGCCGATGCTCGAGGAACAGATCGTCACCCTGATCGACACCCTCCCGAGCTACCGCGACTGGTTCATGGAGACGGCGATCCCGTGGGTGGAGCAGCGCACCGGGTTCGAGATCTCGTCCTGGCTGGATCCGCAGAGCCTGATCGAACTGGCGCGCGAGCACTGGCAGCAGGCAGGCGGCATCGCCGCCACCTTCTTCGGCTACGTGCAACGCTCCGGCTTCGCGTTCCTCACCTGGATCGTCAACCTGGTGCTGCTGCCGATCCTGACCTTCTACTTCCTGCGCGACTGGGATCGGCTGGTCGAGCGGGTCGCCGCTCTGGTGCCGCGCGACCACCTGGCCACGGTGACACGGCTGGCGCGCGAGTCCAACGACGTGCTCGGGGGATTCCTGCGCGGGCAGTTCCTGGTGATGCTGGCGCAGGGCGCGTTCTACGCCGTGGGGCTGCAGGCGATCGGGCTCCGGCTCGGGATCCTGGTCGGCCTGGTCGCGGGGCTGATCAGCTTCGTGCCGTACCTGGGCGCCACGGTCGGCGCGGTGCTGATGCTGCTGGCGGCGCTGGTCCAGGAGCAGGGGATCGACTGGCAGCTGCTGATCCTCGGCTCGGTGGTGTTCGTCGCGGGGCAGCTGCTCGAAAGCTACGTGCTGACCCCGCGCCTGGTCGGCGACCGCATCGGCCTGCATCCGGTGGCGGTGATCTTCGCGGTGATGGCGGGCGGGCAGTTGTTCGGGTTCCTGGGCATGCTGCTGGCGCTGCCGGTGGCGGCCGTGGCCAACGTGCTGGTCGCCTTCGCGCAGGAGCGTTACCGCGAAAGCCGGCTGTACGCCGGTTCGCCCACCGGCCTGGTGGTCGGCGAGCCGGTCGTCGGGGGCGGCGGCGACGAGAACGGGCGCAGCGAGCCGCCGCAGGCGTGAGCCCGCGTCACGACGGTTCCGGCCGCGGCGGCGGGCAATTGCCGCTGGCGCTGCGCTGTCCGCCCGACCAGCGCTTCGAGGCGTTCGTCCCGGCCTCCGAGGCGGTGCTGCCGCCGCTGCGGGCATCGGCCGCGTCGGCCGGTGCCGACTGGTGCTACCTGTCGGGCGCGGCGGGCACCGGCAAGACCCACCTCGCCCTGGCGACCTGCGCCGCGGCCGAAGCGCACGGCCGGCGCGCGGCCTACCTGCCGTTGGCCAGCGCCGCCGGCCGCCTGGACGAGGCGTTGCAGTCGCTGCACGACTACGACCTGATCGCGCTGGACGGGCTCGATGCCGTGGCCGGCGGCCGCGGCGACGAGCTCGCGCTGTTCGACTTCCACAACCGTGCCCACGACGCCGGCAAGGCGGTGCTGTACGCGGCCCGCGTGTTGCCGGCGGAACTGCCGCTGACGTTGCCGGACCTGCACTCGCGCCTGTCGCAATGCGTGCGCATCGTGCTGGCGCCGCTCGACGACGGCGGGCGGCGCGAGGTGCTGCGCGTGCGCGCGCAGCGCCGCGGGTTGATGCTCGACGAGGCCGCGATCGATTGGCTGCTCAAGCGCGTCGATCGCGACCTGGCGAGCCTGACCGCGCTGCTCGACCGGCTCGACCGCGCCTCGCTCGCCGCGCAGCGACGGTTGACGGTGCCGTTCCTGCGGCAGGTGCTGGAAGGCGAGCGGGGCGGAACGGGAGACGGGAGGCGAGAGTCCTAGAACACGCGGACGCCGTTCGCGGTGCGCCCTGTCGACCGCGGGATTCACGGATATCCGCGCACGTAGAGCGGAGCTTGCTCCGCTGCTCCCGTCTCCGGAGCCGGCGCAGCCGAGCAAGCTCGGCTCTACGGGACGCGGGACGCGGAGCGAGCTCCGCTCTACGGCGGCGGGTCGGCGACCGCAGGGTCGCGCGCGGATCCGCCGAGCATCGCGTCCAGGCCGGCCAGCCGCTGCGGCGTGCCGACGTCCGTCCAGTGCCCGCGATGGTGCTCGCCGGTCACCTGGCCCTCGGCCATCGCCGCGCGCAGCAGCGGCGCCAGCCTGAAGCGAGGCGGGTCGGCGTCGGCGCCCGGGGCGTCGCCGATGGTGCGGCGCCAGTCATCGAAGAGCGACGCGCGATAGACCCCGATCCCGGCGAAGGTGAGCCGGTCGTCGCCGTCGTCGAGCACGTCGCCGTCGTCCGCGAGCGCGAAATCGCCGGCCACGTGGTGTGGCGGATTGTCGACCAGCACCAGGTGCGCGTCGCCGGCCGGGCGCCGTGGCAGCCGGGCGAAATCGAAGTCGGTCCAGATGTCGCCGTTGACGGCGATGAAGGGCGCGTTGCCGAGCAGCGGCAGCGCGTGCCACATGCCGCCGCCGGTTTCGAGCGGCGTGTCGCCCTCGTGCGAATAGCGGATCCGCAGGCCCCATTGCGAGCCGTCGCCGAGCGCGTCCGGAAACTGCTTCGCCAGCCACGAGGTGTTGATCACCACCTCGCGCACGCCGGTGGCGGCGAGGCGTTCCAGGTGCCAGGCGATCAGCGGCCTGCCGCCGGCCGTGAGCAGCGGCTTCGGCGTGGTGTCGGTCAGCGGCCGCATGCGTTCGCCGAGGCCGGCGGCCAGGATCAGCGCCTTCATGGGCGACTCGCCTCCCGCAACCGCCGCGGCACGGATCCCGGGCGCTCTCGTAGAGCCGAGCTTGCTCGGCTGCTCCGGGCTCCGGCGCCCGCGCAGCCGAGCAAGCTCGGCTCTACGGCGAGGGGATGGGGAATGGCGGTGTGCATGCAGTCTTCCCTCGGCGGCGGCCGCGCGTGCGCCACAGGGTAAACTTCCGGGCCTGTTTCAGCGAGACGGCGCGATGACCTTGCAGGTGGTGCTCTTGTCCGGCGGTTCCGGCACGCGATTGTGGCCGCTCTCGCGCGAGGCCTATCCCAAGCAGTTCCTGCCGCTGGCGGGCGACGCGACGATGCTGCAGGAGACCTGGGCGCGGGTCGCGCCGCTGGGCGGCGCCGCGCCGATCGTGGTCGCCAACGAGGAGCATCGCTTCCTCGCCGCCGAGCAACTGCGGCAGTCCGGTGCGCCGACGCCGTCGATCGTGCTCGAGCCGGCGGGGCGCAACACCGCGCCGGCGATCGCCGCCGCGGCGCTGCAGGCGATGGCCGGTGGCGGCGATCCGGTACTGCTGGTGCTGCCGTCGGACCATGTCGTGCGCGACGCCGACGCCTTCCGCGCGGCGGTGCGGCGGGCGACGCCCGCCGCCGAGGCGGGGGCGCTGGTGACCTTCGGCATCGTCGCCGGCACGCCGGAAACCGGGTTCGGCTACATCCAGGCCGCGTCCGGCGAGGGGGTGCGCGACGTGCTGCGCTTCGTCGAGAAGCCCGACGCCGCCACCGCGCGCCGCTATCTCGACAGCGGGGACTACTACTGGAACAGCGGCATGTTCCTGTTCCGCGCGTCCGGGTACCTGCGGGAACTGGAACGCTTCCGTCCCGACATCCTCGCGGCCGTGCGCGATGCTTTCGCGGGCGCCACGCACGACGGCGACTTCATCCGTCTCGACAAGGATGCGTTCGCCGGCTCGCCTTCGGACTCGATCGACTACGCGGTGATGGAGAAGACCGGCCACGCCAAGGTGCTGCCGGTCGACATCGGATGGAACGACGTCGGCTCCTGGTCGGCGTTGTGGGAGGTCAGCGAGCAGGACGCCGACGGCAACGCCCACCACGGCGACGTGATCGCGGTCGACAGCCGCAACAGCTACGCCTACGCGCGGCGGCTGGTCGCGCTGGTCGGCGTCGACGACCTGGTGGTGGTGGAAACCGACGACGCGGTGCTGGTGGCACGCAAGGACAAGGTGCAGCAGGTCAAGGACGTGGTGGCGCGGCTCAAGTCCGACCAGCGCAGCCACGCGGTGCTGCATCGCGAGGTGCACCGGCCCTGGGGCAGCTACGACTCGATCGACGCCGACGACGGCTTCCAGGTCAAGCGGATCAAGGTCAAGCCGGGCGGGCGGCTGTCGCTGCAGTCGCACAGGCACCGCGCCGAGCACTGGATCGTGGTGCGCGGCACCGCGCGCGTCACCCGCGACAACGACGTGTTCGAGCTGCACGCCAACCAGTCGACCTATATCCCGCTGGGTGCGAAGCACCGGCTGGAGAACCCCGGCGCGGAGACGCTCGAGCTGATCGAGGTGCAGTCCGGTGGCTACCTGGGCGAGGACGACATCGTCCGCTATGAGGACGTGTACGGCCGTTCGTAGAAGCGCGCCGCGCCATGTAGTCCTTTCCGCCACGACAAAGCACGCCCCGTCGCCACGGGCGGGGTCAGTGAATGGCCCGCACCTCGAGCCAGAAGAAGATGGAGGTGTTGGTCCATCGTGATGGGCTTGGCGATATCCGCCAATGCTTCCGGAGCCTTTGTGGGAGCGACGGAAGTCGCGACGCTCTTGGGCAGATGTCGCGACTTCCGTCGCTCCCACATGGGGTCCTTTGGCCGGATCGCCTTCTCAGGCCGCGAGCGTCTCGGCTTCGATCGACGCCAGCCAGGCGTCGTCCGAGCCTTCCTCGACGCCCTCGAACAGGAACGTCGACAGGTAGCGCTCGCCGGTGTCGGGCAGGGTGGCGAGGATGACCGCGCCTTCGGGCGCGGTTTCGGACACCTGGAGCGCCGCGGCGACGGTGGCGCCGGCGGAGATGCCGACGAACAGGCCTTCCTCGGCGGCGAGCCGGCGCGCGGTGTCGCGGGCGACGACGTCGTCGACCGGCCGGATCTCGTCGGCGACGTCGCGATCGAGCACCGCCGGCACGAAGTCCGGCGTCCAGCCCTGGATCTTGTGCGGCTGCCAGTCCTTGCCGCCCAGCAGCGAGGCGCCGGCCGGCTCCGAGGCGACGATCCGGACCTCCGGCCGCGCGACCTTCAGCACCTGGCCGACGCCGGTCAGGGTGCCGCCGGTGCCCCAGCCGCTGACGAAGGTGTCCAGCCGCCGGCCGGCGAAGTCGCGCAGGATCTCCGCCGCGGTGGTCTGCCGATGATACGCCGGATTGGCCGGGTTCTCGAACTGCCGCGCCAGGAACCAGCCGTGGCGTTCGGCCAGTTCGGCCGCCTTGCGGACCATCCCGCTGCCGCGCTCGGCGGCGGGGGTCAGGATCACCTTCGCACCGTAGGCGCGCATCAGCTTGCGGCGCTCGACCGAGAAGGTCTCGGTCATCACCGCGACGAACGGATAGCCGCGCGCGGCGGCGACCATCGCCAGCGCCACGCCGGTGTTGCCGGACGTCGCCTCGACGATCGTCTGTCCGGGCCTGAGCGCGCCGCTGCGCTCGGCGTCGAGCACGATCGCCAGCGCCAGCCGGTCCTTGACCGAGCCGCCGGGATTGAACGATTCGACCTTGGCGTAGAGCGAGACGTGCGCGGGCGGCAGTCGGTGCAGCTTGACGATGGGGGTGTGGCCGATGGTGTCTAGGATGCTGTCGTGGATGGTCATGGTGGTGGCCTGCTCAAAGGAATTTTCGAGGACGGCACGGGAGACTCTGCCGTCCGCTGTTCTCCCCCTTTGAACAAGAAGGGGGATTGAGGGGGAAGCCGCCGCTTGCAAGCGTAGGCTTGCGGCGGCTTGAGGGCCCCCGCGCGTTGCGCGGGGGGGAGTCGCGCAGCGGTTTGCTTTTTGCTGCGCACCGTGAAGAGCAAATCCCCCCAGCCCCCTTTTTCAAAGGGGGGTTCAAGGCATCTGGGACGACGAACGCAGTGCACGGTCATGCCGCTTCGTCCAGTACACCGGGGGATCCGCCAGCCACCGCCGTGCCCAGCGGCGCCGCGCCGAACCAGTGCAGGGACTGCGCGAACGCCGCCACCTCGCCGAGGATCAACAGGGCGGGTGCACGCACCGCATGACGTTCGGCGAGCGCCGGCAGTTCGTGCAGGGTGCCTGCGATCACGCGCTGTTCCGGCCGCGAACCGTTCTCGACCAGCGCGAACGGGGTCCGCGGATCGCGGCCGTGCGCGAGCAGCCGTGCACGCAGCGTGTCGAGCATCGCCACGCCCATGTACACCGCCAGCGTCTGGCGCTCCTGCGCCAGCGCCGCCCAGTCCAGGGTATCGAGCGAGGCCTTGCAATGCGCGGTGACCAGGCGCGCCGACTGCGCATGGTCGCGATGGGTGAGCGGCACGCCGGCGTAGGCGGCGCAGGCCAGCGCGGCGGTGATGCCGGGCACGACCTCGTAATCGATGCCTTGCGCGCGCAGGTGCTCGAGTTCCTCGCCGCCGCGTCCGAACACGAACGGATCGCCGCCCTTGAGCCGCACCACGCGCTTTCCGGCCTGTGCGTGTTCGACCATCAGCGCGTGGATCCGCGCTTGGGTGGTGCGGTGGTCGCCGGCCTGCTTGCCGACCGTGATGCGCTCCGCGTCTCGGCGCGCCAGCGCCAGCACTTCGGCGCTCACCAGGCGGTCGTGCAGGATCACGTCGGCCTCGTTGAGCACGCGCAGCGCGCGCAGGGTGAGCAGGCCGGGATCGCCGGGGCCGGCGCCGACCAGCGCGACCGAGCCGGCGGTTGCGGATCCGCCGCCGTCGCCCGGCCGCAGTTCAGCCTCGAGCAGGCGCTCGGCTTCGAGATGGCGCCGCCGGCGCAGCAGGCCCTGCAGCGGTCCGGCCAGCAACCGCTCGAATGCACGGCGCCGCGCGCCGATGTCCGGCCAGCGCGCACGGATGCACGCGCGCCGGCGTGCCAGCAGCGTCGCCAGCGCGCCGAAGGATTCGTCGAACTGCGCCTCCAGCCGTTCACGCACCAGGCGTGCCAGCATCGGCGCGCCGCCGCCGCTGGAGACGGCGATCTGCAGCGGGCCGCGCTCGACCCGGGCCGGCACCTGGAAGCGCGACAGCTCCACGTCGTCGACCACGTTGACCCACACCCGCTGCGCCTCGGCGGCTTCCGCGACCTCGCGGTTGACCGCGGGATCGTCGGTGGCGGCGATCGCGAGCCAGGCCTCGCGCAGCCACTCGCGCCGGAAGCGACCGGCGCGGTGCGCGATCCTGCCCTCGCCGGCCCAGGCGGCGAGGCCCGGTTCCAGCGCCGGTGCGTTCACGACCACCCGCGCGCCGGCCTGCAGCAGCGCCTCGGCCTTGCGGCGGGCGACGGCGCCGCCGCCGACCACCAGCACGCTGCGCCCGCGCAGGTCGGCGAACAGCGGATACAGCGGCGGAACGGCTTCGGTGGACATGGCTCGGCTTCGCGACAGGTCGCATGGACGCTAACGAGCGCGCATCGCGGACGGAAATGGCCTGCCGATCTGGCGACATGCGATTTCGGCATAAGCGGCGGCCGTCCGGCCGTGGACAATCCCGGCGGGCAGCGGATATGCTCGAAATCCTTTCATCATGATTGAAAGATACTAGGGCGCCTCTCAAAAGAGCCTGTGTTGCCACGGATCGCCGCCGCGGACACGGATGGAGCGGCTACCGCGCTTGCAGCCGTTCTGTGTTCACATCGATGGCTGATCCGGCTCATCCGCGTGCATCCGTGGCGGATGGCTTCTGCGAGACGGACCTCAGTGCCTGCGGGCGATGCTCCGTCCGGGAACCCGCCATGACCCTTACCCAGCTCCGTTATCTGGTCGCCATCGCCGACGCCGGGCTCAACATCACGCTCGCCGCCGAGCGCGTGCACGCCACCCAACCGGGCCTGTCGAAGCAGCTCAAGCAGTTGGAGGACGAGCTCGGCTTCCAGCTGTTCGTGCGCAAGGGGCGCAGCCTGGAAGGCATCGCCCCGGCCGGCGAACAGGTGCTGCAGCACGCGCGCCGGATCCTCGAGGAGGCCGCCAACATCCGCAGCTACGCCGCCAACGAGCGCGGCGAGCACAGCGGCCGCCTGCTGCTGGCGACCACCCACACCCAGGCGCGCTACGTGCTGCCGCCGGTGATCGCGGCGATCAAGCGCAGGTTCCCCCGGGTCAACGTCGACCTGCAGGCCGCCGGCGATGCCGAGGTGCTGCAGCGGCTCGCCCAGGACGGCGCCGACCTGGCCCTGATCAGCACCGCCGGGCCGGCGCCGCAGGACGGCGGCGTGGCCGTGCCGCTGTATCGCTGGCGGCGCGTGCTGCTGGTGCCGCGCGCGCACCCGCTGGCCGGGCTCGCGCGCGCGCCGACCCTGGCCGAACTCGCCCGACATCCGCTGATCAGCTACGAGTCCTCGACCCGCGCCGATTCCTCGCTGCAGCGCACCTTCGCCTCCGAGGGTGTGGAGCCGCAGGTGGCGATGACCGCGCGCGATGCCAACCTGATCAAGACCTACGTGCGCGCGGGGCTCGGTGCCGGGCTGCTGGCGGAAATGGCGATCGGCGTGCGCGAGGACGAGGACCTGCGCCTGCTGCCGGCGCCCGAAGCGCTGCCCGAATGCATCACCTGGGCGGTGATCCCGCGCGGCCGCGTGCTGCGCGACTACGCGCTGGCGCTGCTGCACGCGCTGGCGCCGCAGATCGACGGCCGCGACCTGCGCCGGGTGCTCGAGGGCAACCAGGAGCCGCATTGGCCGGTGCCGCCCACCTGGACCGAACTGAGCCAGCCGATCAGCGTCTGAAACGCGACGCGAAAGATTTCAGTTCCCTTGAAGGGTGGGGGAGGTTTGCTTTTGCGTGGGTTGGCGGTAAAGCAAATCCCCTCAATCCCCCTTTTTCAAAGGGGGAGGGGGCGAAGCAGGAACGTCGGGAAGCCTCAGTGATCGAGAGAGAGACCTGGTTTGCCTCCAGGACATGCGGAAGCAAGTTCCCCACTTCCTTCCATTTCCAAAGGGGAGGAACTGAAACCTTCCGCACCGCTTGTCTTCCCCCTTTGAAAAAGGGGGATTGAGGGGGATTTGCCTTGGCTGTTGCTTGGTCGGGCACCGAGCAAATCCCCCCACCTCCCTTATTTCATAGGGGGGCTGCCCCGCGGCAGGGAAGCGCCGCTCAGGCGGCGATGCCCGGCTCGTCGTCGAAGTGCAGGCCGCACTCGCGCTTCAGGCCGAAGAAGCGCGTGTCCTCGATGCGCATGCCCGGCTCCAGCCTGCGGGTGGTGTGGGCGTCGCCGATCGAGACGTAGCCCTCGTGCCACAGCGGGTGATAGGGCAGGTCGTGCTTCTGCAGGTAGATCCAGACGTCGCGGTCGCTCCAGTCGGCGATCGGATGCAGCTTCCAGCGGCCGTCGCGCAGTTCCAGGAAGTCGACGCCGGCGCGGGTGCTCGCCTGCTGCCGCCGCAATCCCGCGATCCAGGTGCGCACGCCGAGCTCGCGCAGGGCGCGCTGCATCGGCTCGACCTTGTGCAGGCGGTTGTAGCGGTCGATGCCGTCCACGCCCTGTTCCCACAGCCGGCCCAGCCGCGCCTCCGTCCAGGCGGCGCCGAGCTGCGGGCGATAGACCTGCAGGTTGAGGCCGAGGCGCCCGGTCAGCTCGTCGACGAACCGGTAGGTTTCCGCGAACAGGTAGCCGGTGTCGACCAGGATCACCGGCATGCCCGGCAGCTGCCGGGTGGCCATGTGCAGCGACACCGCAGCCTGCGCGCCGAAGCTCGACGACAGTGCGTGCGTGCCGGCGGTGTTCTCCAGCGCCCAGGCGATGCGTTCGGGCGCGCTGCGCCGCGACAGCCAGCGGTTGAGTTCGGCCAGGGCCTGGGTGGACTCGGCGGCGGTGATCGGGTCGGGCGGGCTCATGCAGGCGCCTCCTCGGTGATGGTGGTGATGGGGATGGCATGGCGGACGTCGCGCTCGGGGATGGCGACCACGCCGCTGCGGACCAGGAAGTCGCCGAAGCCCTCGTCCCCGCTGCGTTCGCGCGCGTAGGCGGCGAACAGCGGATCGAGCGCTTCGAGGATCGCGGGCTCGTCGATGTTGTCGCGGTACAGCGTGTTGAGCCGCTGGCCGCGATGGTCGGCGCCGAGCATCAGGTTGTAGCGGCCGGGCGCGCGGCCGACCAGGGCGATCTCGCCCAGGTACGGTCGCGAACAGCCGTTGGGGCAGCCGCTGATGCGCAGGTGGATCGGCGCGTCGCCGATGCCGTGCCGCTCGAGCAGCGCCTGCACCTGGTCCAGCAGCGCCGGCAGGTAGCGCTCGGCCTCGGCCATCGCCAGGCCGCAGGTCGGGAAGGCCACGCAGGCGAGCGCATTGCGCCGCAGCGGGCTGGCACGGTGCCAGCCGTCGAGGCCGAACTCGGCGCACAGCGCGTCCACGCGCGCGCGCAGCGCCGGCGGGATCCGCGCCAGCACCAGGTTCTGGTTCGGCGTCATCCGGAACTCGGCGCCGTCGCCCTCGTCCCGCAGCAGTTGCGCGAGCGCGCGCAGGCCGCTGAGGTGGCGGACGGCGTCGCCGCGGCCGTCCAGGGCGCCGTCGTAGATCCGTCCCGCCGGGATGCGCAGGCCCAGGTGCAGGCGCCCGTCCTCGCCCTCGTTCCAGCCGAAGCGATCGCCGTTGTGCGAAAAAGCGAACGGTCGCGCCGGGGGGAAGGTGATGCCGGCGCGCCGTTCGACCTCGGACCTGAACCAGTCGAGACCGCGGTCGTCGATGGTGTACTTGAGGCGCGCGCGCTTGCGCACGTCGCGGTTGCCGTGGTCGCGCTGCGCGGTGACCACGGCTTCGGCGACCGCGGTCACCTGGTCCGGTCCGATGAAACCGATCACGCTGCCCAGGCGCGGGTAGGTCTCCGGGTCACCGTGGCTGGCGCCCATGCCG
Source organism: Luteimonas sp. R10 (assembly GCF_045689605.1). GTDB lineage: Bacteria > Pseudomonadota > Gammaproteobacteria > Xanthomonadales > Xanthomonadaceae > Luteimonas. The sequence goes on along the minus strand of NZ_CP141262.1, from coordinate 3,812,726 downwards.
CCGCCGACGCTGACGTCGTAGCCGCGCAGCGCGCCGGCTTCGTCGAGGATGGCGATGAAGCCGAGGTCCTGGGCGAACACGTCGACGTCGTTGACCGGCGGAATCGCGAAGCCGATCTTGAACTTGCGCGGCAGATAGCGCTCGCCGTAGATCGGCTCCTCCTCGCCGCCGCTGGAGGCGACGCGCTCCTCGTCGAGCCAGATTTCGTAGTAGGCGCGAGTGTTGGGCAGCAGGTGTTCCGACAGCGCCGCGGCCTGCGCCTGCACCGCCGCGTGCGCCGGCGACAGGTGCGGATTGGCGGCCACCGCGACGTTGCGGTTGACGTCGCCGCAGGCGGCCAGGGTGTCGATCAGCGCGGCGTTGATCGCCTGCATGGTCGCCTTGAGCTCGGTCTTGATCACGCCGTGCAGCTGGAACGCCTGCCGGGTGGTGATGCGCAGGCCGCGCTCGGCGTAGGTGGTGGCGACGGCGTCGAGCTGCAGCCACTGCGCCGGTGTGACCACGCCACCGGGGGTGCGGGTGCGGATCATGAAGGCGTAGGCGGGCTCGAGCATGGCCTGGCGGCGCTGCTCGCGGACGTCGCGGTCGTCCTGCTGGTAGCTGCCGTGGTACTTGATCAGGGTCTGGTCGGCCTCGCGCAGCGCGCCGGTCACCGGGTCCGCCAGGCTCTCCAGCAGCGAACCGCGCAGGCGCGCGCTCTCGGCCTTGATGTCCTCGACCGAATGCGCGCTCATGGCGTCGCTCCCGCAACGGCACGCCACAGCTCCCCGTAGGAGCGCACCGCAGGGGCGCGAACGTGCGTATCCGGCTGCGCGGTCGCGCCCCTGCGGTGCGCTCCTACGGGGCGGCCGGGGTCAGTAGACATCGCGTGCATAGCGGCCTTGCTGCTGCAGCTCGTCGAGATAGCCGTTCGCGGCCTCGGCATCGCGACCGCCGTGGGCGGCGATCACCTCCAGCAGCGCCGCGTGCACGTCCTTGCCCATCGCGATCGCGCCGCAGACGTACAGGTGCGCGCCGCCCTCCAGCCAGGCGTACAGGTCGCGGCCGCGCTCGCGGATGCGGTCCTGTACGTAGGTCTTGCGCGGCGCGGCCGCGGATCCGGATGCCGCGTTCCGCGCGCGGTCGCGCGAGAACGCCAGGTCGATGCGATGCAGCTGGCCGGACTTCAATGCCCGCTGCCATTCCAGCTGGTAGAGGAAGTCGCTGCGGAAATGCGGGTTGCCGAAGAACAGCCAGTGGCGGCCTCCGGCGCCGATCGCCACGCGCTCCTGCAGGAAGCCGCGGAACGGGGCGACGCCGGTGCCGGGGCCGATCATGATCACGTCGCGCGCCGGGTCGGCCGGCAGGCGGAAACGCTCGTTGCGCTCCAGGTAGACCGGGACCGATGCGCCCTCGCCGGCGGCGGCCAGGAAATGCGAGGCGACGCCGAAACGCCGCGCCCCGCCGTGCAGGTAGTCGACGTGGGCGACCGTGAGATGCGCCTCGTCGCCGACCGCCTTGCGGCTGGAGGCGATCGAGTACAGCCGCGGCGTCAACGGGCGCAGCGCCGCCACCAGCGCGTCGGCGGACCAGGCCGCGGGCGCCTCGCGCAACAGGTCGATCGCCTGCCGGCGCTCCGCCCAGCGCGCCAGTTCCGCGTTCCGGTCCGGTGCCAGCAGGGCGGCGAAAGCGGCATCGCCGGCGCGCTCGGCGTGCGCGGCGAGCAGCGGCCGCGCCAGCCGGGTCAGTTCCCGCCGCGCGCCCAGCCATTCGCGCAGCGGCAGCTCGTCGCCGCCGTGGACGACGGCCGTATCGCCGTCGAGCGCGAGCGTGGACAGCACCTCGTCCACCAGCTCCGGCGCGTTGCGCGGCCACACGCCGAGCGCGTCGCCGGGCTCGTACTGCAGGCCGGCGTCCTCCAGCGAGAGCTCGACATGGCGGATGTCGCGGTCGCTGCCGGCGGTGGTGATGCGCTGGTCGACCAGCAGTTCGGCGGCGAACGGGCGGTCGCGGTCCCAGGCGGATGCGGCCGCGGACGGCGGTCGCAGCGGGGTGACGGTCGCGCTCGGCTTCAACGCCTCCCGGGCGGCGGCGAGCGCCCGCTCGCGCCAGGGACCGGCGACGGTGTCGATGTCGAGGTCGGCATCGCCGCGTTCGAACATCCGGGTCGCGCCCAGTTCGGCCAGCCGGGCGTCAAGCGCCTGGCCGATGGCGCAGAACTGCGGATAGCTGGAATCGCCCAGCCCGAGCACCGCGTAGTGCAGCTGGGGCAGTTTCGGCGCGCGCTTGCCGGTGAGAAAGGCGTACAGGTCGCGGGCGTCGTCGGGCGGGTCGCCGTCGCCCTGGGTGCTGACGACCAGGTACAAGTGGCGCTCATGCTTCAGTTCGCGCACCGGATAGGCGTCGGCGCCCAGCAGCCGTACCGCCAGCCCGCCGCGTTCGGCATCCGCCGCCAGCCGCTCGGCCACGCGGCGGGCGTTGCCGGTCTGGCTGCCGTAGACGATGGTCAGGCGGTTTCCGGCGGCGGCCTCGCCGCGCGCGATCGGCGCTTGCGCCGCCGGTGCGGCCGAGCGCGACGCCAGGCCGGCCGCGTAGCCGGACAGCCACCACAGTCCGGCGCCGTCCAGGCCGTCGGTGAGCCGGCGCAGCGCATCGGCGTGCTCGGCGGACAGCGGCGGCGCGGGCAGGGCTTGCGGGGACGACATCGTCGCGGACCGTGGCAGCGGGAACGACCACGAGGCTAGGTGCGCGCGACGGCGATGGAAAAGGATATCCGGTTATGCGCACATGCCCGCCCGTCATTTACGGGGGGCACGGCAGGCGCGACTAGAATGCGCGGCAAGGGCCGCATCGATCCCGCGGTCGCCAGACATGGGCCGATGCGCGTTTCTTCCGTGACCACCGATCTCGACCGGCTCGAAGCCGAAAGCCTGCACGTGCTGCGCGAGGTCGCCGCCGAATGCCGCAACCCGGTACTGCTGTACTCGATCGGCAAGGACAGCTCGGTGCTGATGCACCTGCTGCTCAAGGCGTTCGCCCCGGCCAGGCCGCCGATCCCGCTGCTGCACGTCGACACCACCTGGAAGTTTCGCGAGATGATCGAATTCCGGGACCGGCGCGCGGCCGAGGCCGGGGTGGAGCTGCGCGTGCACGTCAATCAGGACGGCGTGCGCGACGGCATCGGCCCGCAGACGCACGGCGCCGCCGTGCATACCGAGATCATGAAGACGCAGGGCCTCAAGCAGGCCCTGGCGGCCGGGGGGTTCGACGCGGCGATCGGCGGCGCGCGCCGCGACGAGGAGAAGTCGCGGGCCAAGGAACGGGTGTTCTCGTTTCGCGATGACCGCCAGCGCTGGGATCCGCGCCGGCAGCGGCCGGAACTGTGGAACCTCTACAACGCCCGCGTCGGCGACGGCGAGAGCGTGCGCGTGTTCCCGTTGTCCAACTGGACCGAGCTCGACGTCTGGCGCTACATCCGCCGCGAGGAGATTCCGGTGGTGCCGCTGTACTTCGCCGCCGAGCGGCCGGTGGTGCGCCGCGAGGGCGCCTGGATCATGGTCGACGACGACCGCCTGCAGCTGCTGCCCGGGGAGGCCCCGGAACTGCGCCGGGTGCGCTTTCGCACCCTGGGCTGCTATCCGCTCACCGGCGCGGTCGAGTCGGGCGCCGCCGACCTGGACGCGGTGATCGCCGAGATGGAGGACGGGCGCCAGTCGGAGCGAGCGGGGCGCCTGATCGATCACGTCGACGGCGATTCGATGGAGAAGAAGAAGCGCGACGGGTACTTTTGAAGAGCCGTGATTGGTGATCGGGGATTCGAGATGGGAATTCGTGAAGGACGCAGTTCGTGATGAATAGTCAGGCTTCAGATCCGGTCTTGAATGGCGGCGTCGTTGCTTTATCCGAATCCCCAATCCCGAATGCCGAATCCCGGTTCTTACGCCTCGTCGCCTGCGGCAGCGTCGACGACGGCAAGAGCACGCTGATCGGGCGGTTGCTGTTCGAGGCCGGCCGCGTGCCCGACGACGAGCGCGCCGCGCTGGAGCGCGCCAGCACCCGCCACGGCACCCGCGGCGGCGATATCGACTACGCGCTGCTGCTCGACGGGCTGGAGGCCGAGCGCGAGCAGGGCATCACCATCGACGTCGCCTGGCGCCACCTGGAGACGCCGCGGCGCCGGTTCCTGATCGCCGACTGCCCCGGCCATGTGCAGTACACCCGCAACATGGCCACCGGCGCCTCGGTCGCGGACCTGGCGATCATGCTGGTCGACGCCACCAAGGGGTTGTTGCCGCAGACGTTCCGCCACAGCGCGATCGCCTCGTTGCTGGGCGTGCGCCACGTGCTGCTGGCGGTCAACAAGATGGACCGCACCGGCTACGACCGCGCGCTGTTCGAGCGCATCGCCGCGGAGTACCGCGTGCACGTCGCGAAGCTCGGCATCGAGGACGTGACCTGCATCCCGCTCGCCGCCGCCACCGGCGCCAACGTGGTCGCGCGTTCGCCCGATCTGCCCTGGTACCGCGGGCCGAGCGTGCTCGAGCACCTGGAGTCGGTCGAGGTGCGCGACGCAGCGGGCGCCGCGCCGGCGCGGCTGCCGGTGCAGTCGGTGCTGCGCGACGACGGCGACCGCTGGCTGGCCGGGACCCTGGCTTCGGGCACGCTGCGCGTCGGCGACCACGTGCGGATCGAACCGGCCGGCATCGACACGCGCGTCGCCGCGCTGCGGGTCGCGGCGCGCGAGCAGGAGGCGGCGCATGCGGGGCAGGCGGTCGCGCTGCGGCTTGCCGACCAGGTCGATGCCGGGCGCGGCCACGTGGTCTCGGAGGCATCGTCGCCGCCCGCCTGCAGCGACCAGTTCGCAGCCGACGTGCTCTGGTTCGATGAGGCGCCGCTGCTGCCGGGCCGCCGCTATCTGGCCAAGCTGGGCACGCGCACCGTCGGCGGCCGCGTCGGCGAGCTCAAGCACCGGTTCGACCCCGAAAGCCTGCAGCCGCTGGCGGCCAAGCGGCTCGAGCTCAACGACATCGGCGAAATCACCCTGTCGCTGGATGCGCCCGTGGCGTTCGCGCCGTATGCGGAGAGCCGCGCGCTGGGCGGCTTCATCCTGGTCGATCCGCTCACCCGCGCCACCGTCGGCGCGGGGATGATCCGCCACGGCCTGCGCCGCGCCGACAACCTGCATTGGCAGGCGCTCGACGTCCATCGCGACGTGCGCGCGGCGCTCAAGGGCCAGCAGCCGCGATGCGTGTGGTTCACCGGCCTGTCCGGCGCCGGCAAGTCGACGATCGCCAACCTGGTCGAACGCGGCCTGGTGGCGCGCGGCCTGCACACCTACCTGCTCGACGGCGACAACGTGCGCCACGGCCTCAACCGCGACCTCGGCTTCACCGACGAGGACCGGGTGGAGAACCTGCGCCGCGTCGCCGAGGTGGCCAGGCTGATGACCGATGCCGGCCTGATCGTGCTGGTGAGTTTCATCTCGCCGTTCCGCGCCGAGCGTGCCGCGGCGCGGGCGCTGTTCGCGCCCGGCGACTTCATCGAAGTGCATGTCGACACGCCGCTGGCCGAGGCCGAGCGCCGCGACGTCAAGGGCCTGTACGCCAAGGCGCGGCGCGGCGAGCTGCCGAACTTCACCGGCATCGATTCGCCCTACGAGCCGCCACTGGATGCGGACCTGGTACTGGACACCACCGCTGACGGCGCCGACGTGCTGGCGGAGCGGGTGATCGCGATGCTGCTCGCCGACGATCCCGCGCCGTAGAGCCGAGCTTGCCCGGCTGCTCCCGGCCCCGGAGCCGGCACACGGGCGGCGGAGCCGGCACAAGGGCAGCGGAGCAAGCTCCGCTCTACGTCCGGTACGGAGAGGATCCGGTCAGCGGCCGCCGCGGAACAGCTGCGCGATCCCGAGGATCAGGATCGCGCCGAGCACGGCGCCGATGAAACCGGCGGCCTGGCCGGCGGCGTACCAGCCCAGCTGCTGGCCCGTCCAGGTGGCGACGAGCGCGCCGCCGATGCCGAGCAGCGCGGTCAGGATGATGCCCAGGCGGCGGCGACCCGGGGTCACCAGCCGCGCCAGGATCCCGACGATCAGGCCGAGCAGGATGATGTAGAGCCAGTTGCTGCTGCCGAACGGTTCCATGGTGTCCCTTTCCGTCGATGGGTCGGCGGTAGCCTAGCGCATGACGTCGCGCCGCTCGCGGACCGTCCGCCGGTCATGCGTCGGATCGAAATCCTTCCAGAGCGGCGATCCGTGCTTGCGTCGACCCCAGACGCAGTAGCCCGCCTTCGCCACGTCGAACAGGGTGCCGGCGACGAGCCTCAGCAGCAGCCGTGGTCGCCATGGCGGGTGCCGCTGTCGGCCGCGACCGCCGCGCCGGTGGTCTCGCCGCGCTCGCCGGCCCGGTGGTGATCGAGCAGCACGCGCGCCACGCAGGCGGTGACCCGCTTGCCCATCGGGATGTGCAGGAACTCGTTGGGCCCGTGTGCGTTGGAGTGCGGACCGAGCACGCCGGTGATCATGAACTGCGCGCCCGGGAACTTCTCGCCCAGCATGCCCATGAACGGAATCGAGCCGCCTTCGCCCATGTACATCGCCGGCTGTCCGTAGAACGCGCGGCTGGCGTCGTCGATGGCGCGGTCCAGCCACGGCGACAGCGCCGGCGCGTTCCAGCCGGTGGCGGCCTTCTCCAGCTCCAGCGTGACCGTGGCGCCGTTGGGCGGGTCGCGCAGCAGCGTTTCCTGCAGCAGCGCGCCGGCGCGCCGGCCGTCGACCGTCGGCGGCAGCCGCAGCGACAGCTTCACCGCGGTCTGCGGACGCAGCACGTTGCCGGCCGAGTCCAGTGCCGGGATGCCGCCGACGCCGGTCACCGACAGCGCCGGGCGCCAGGTCCGGTTGAGCACCAGTTCGGCCAGGTCGTCGTGCATCGGCTTCAGCCCCGGCAGCAGCGGGAACTTGTCGTAGACCGCGGTGCCGAGCACTTCGGCGGCGCGACGCGCCTGTTGCAGCCGCTCGGCCGGGATCTCCGCGTGCAGGCCCTCGACCAGGATGCGGCCGCTGGTCTCGTCCTCGATCCGCGACAGCAGCTGCCGCAGCAGCCGGAAGCTGGACGGCACCACGCCGGAGGCGTCGCCCGAATGCACGCCCTCCTCCAGCACCTTCACCGTCAGGTTGCCGCCGGCCAGTCCGCGCAGCGAGGTGGTGCACCACAACTGGTCGTAGTTGCCGCAGCCCGAGTCCAGGCACACCACCAGCGACGGCTCGCCGATGCGCCCGGCGAGGTGGTCGACGTAGGCCGGCAGGTCGTAGCTGCCCGACTCCTCGCAGGCCTCGATCAGCACCACGCAGCGCGCATGCGGCAGCTGCTGCTCGTGCAGGGCGAGGATCGCGGCCAGCGAGCCGTAGATCGCGTAGCCGTCGTCGGCGCCGCCGCGGCCGTAGAGTTTCTCGTCGCGCAGCACCGGCTTCCAGGGACCGAGGTCGTCGTCCCAGCCGGTCATCTCCGGCTGCTTGTCCAGGTGGCCGTAGAGCAGCACGCAGTCGTCGTCGCTGCCGCCGTGCGCGGCCGGGATCTCGATGAAGATCAGCGGGGTGCGGCCCTCCAGGCGCACCACCTCCACCTGCATGCCGGGGATCGGTTGCGCCTCCGCCCAGCGCTGCATGAGCGCGACGGCGTCTTCCATGTAGCCGTGGGCGACCCAGTCCGCGTCGAACATCGGCGACTTGTTGGGGATGCGGATGTATTCGACGAGCTGCGGAACGATCTCGTCGTCCCACTTCTCCGAGACGTACCGGTCGACCTTGCTGGCGTCCATCGCACACTCCGTAACGGGAAAGCGCCCATTTTAGCGCTCCGGCCGCCGTAGGACTTTTCCTACCCCCGGACGCGGCATCGGCCGGCCGGGCATTGGTCGATGCGGCGATACGCCGGTCCCGGGCGGCGGTCGAGACTGCACATGCCGCCGGGCCCCATGGCACCGGCCGGCGAGGCAAGGAAGTCATCCATTCCATTCGAAGGAGCAACGAGCATGAACGCACTCAAGACCGGTTTCGCCTCCCTGCTGCTGTCGCTGCTGATGCTGGGCGGCGCGCTGGCCAGCGACAAGGTCAACATCAACACCGCCGATGCCGCCACCCTGGAGAGCGCGCTGGTCAACATCGGCCCGTCCAAGGCCGAGGCGATCGTCGCCCATCGCAAGGAGCACGGCGTGTTCAAGAGCGTCGAGGAACTGGCGACGGTCAAGGGCATCGGCCTGAAGACCGTGGAGCGCAACCGCGACCGCATCGAGCTGGGCAATGCGCCGCAGCGCAGGACCACCGCGGCGCCGGCCACCGGTCCGTCGCCCGCCAAGGGCGGCGCGCAGTAGCGCCGAAGCACCACTGGAGGCGCGCAGGGACGCGCGGTCGCCAGCGGAGGAGCAGGACGCTCCAGGGAACTCGGCAGGATGCCGTTACATGGACGTATCGCCGTCCACTCGTGCACGACGCGCGGGTGGGCGGCGGCTTTTTCGGCGCCTCGGCGCGACCGCGGAAAACCGCGCCACGCTACACTGCGGGCATGAGCTTCGAACGGCTGCGCGCGCAGGTGATTCCGGCCAACGAGTACCGGCGCGAGCGCTGGCGCAACGGTTCGGGATGGACGCGGCGGGTCGCCGCCTGGCCGGACGAGGACGCCTGGCGGTGGCGCCTGTCGATCGCCGAGATCGAGCGGCCGGCGCCGTTCTCCGCGTTCCCGGGCGTCGACCGCGAACAGGTGCTGCTGGCAGGCGCGGGCCTTCGGCTGCGTTTCGACGACGGCGAAGAGCGCCTGCTGTCGCCGCCTTGCGGCAGCGCGCGCTATGCCGGGGAGCGCCCGCTGGCGGGCGAGCCGGTGGACGGCCGCGCGGAGGTGTTCAACCTGCTGTGGCGGCGCGATGCGGTGCAGGCGCAGCTGTGGCGCCGCCCGCTGGTCGGGCCGATGCTGTTCTTCGCCGACCGGTGCGAATGCTGGGCATTGCACCTGCTGGCCGGTGAGGCGCGCTTCGACGCCGATGCCGGGTTGCCGGCGATGGCGCAGGGAGACACCGCGCTGCTGGCCGCGCCCGAACGGCGGCGCTTCCTGCTCGACGGCGGCGGCGAACTGCTGGCGATGCGCCTGCGCGCACGCGACTGAACCCAGGCGCGGGGCCGCGGCGGCTCAGTAGACGTCGCGGCGGTAGCGGCCTTCGGTGAGCATGCCTTCGACCTGCGCGGCACCGAGGACGTCCCGCAACACCGCATCCACGCCCGGCGCCATGCCGCGCAGGCTGCCGCAGACGTAGAGCGCGGCGCCGTCGGCGATCCAGGCGCGCAGCGTATCCGCGGCTTCGCGCAACGCGTCCTGCACGTAGCGGCCGGGCCGGTCGCGGGAGGACGCCAGATCGACCCGCTGCAGGTGTCCCCGGTCCCGCCATCCCAGGATCTCGTCGCGGTAGAAGCCGTCGTGGGCGGCACTGCGTTCGCCGAACAGCAGCCAGTTGCGATGGGCGCCGGCGTGCTCGCGCGCCTTCAGGTGCGCGCGCAGGCCGGCGATGCCGGTGCCGTTGCCGACCAGGATCAGCGGCCGCGCAGGATCGGGCGGGTGGAAATTGGGATTGCCGCGGATGCGCAGGGCGATGCGGTCGCCGGGCTGCGCGTACCGGCACAGCCAGCCGCTGCCCAGTCCCGGGCTGCCGTCCGCGCGCGTCATCAGCCGCAGCAGCAGCTCGATGCGGCCGTCCTGCGGCAGCGAGGCGATCGAATACTCGCGATGCGGCAGCGGCTGCAGCCTCGCGGCCAGCGCCTGCGCGTCGAGGCCGCGCACCGTGTCCGCGGCCGGCAGGTGCGAGCGCGCCAGCAGCGCGGACAGCGGTTCGCGTCCCGCCGGGCCGGCCACGGGCGCCTCGCCCGGCAGCCGGGTCGCGGACAGCCACGCGGCCACCACGGGCGCCGGATGGCGCGGGCCGATCTCGGCGATGTCGCCCGCCTGCCACTGTGGGTGCGTTCCTTCCGGCGGCGCCAGCGCCAGATGGAACGCCGCCCCGCCGGCGCTGCCGGGATTGAGGCGCACGCGTTCGCGCAGGGTCCACGGCGCGTACCGCGGCGGCGACCAGTCCGGCAGGTCCGGCGCGTCGGCCAGCAGCGACAGGTGGTGCTGCCACAGCCGCAACGCGCCCGGATCGCCGTTGTCGACTTCGACCGGATCGCACAGCGGACTGGCGCCGGACTGCCGCAGCCAGCGGTCCAGCGCATGGCCGAAGCCGCAGTAGTGCGCGTACTCGCGGTCGCCCAGCGCCAGCACCGCGTATGTCAGCCCGGGGAGCGTCGCCGGCGCGGACAGGGTTTCGGCGGCGAAGCGCAGCACGTGATCCGGCGGGTCGCCCTCTCCGGTGGTGCTGGCCACGAACAGCGCGCGCGGCACCCGTGCCAGTGCTGCGGGATCGAGGCCGGCCAGGTCGCGCACGCGCGTGGCGATGCCGGCCTGGCGCAGGCTGTGGGCGGTGCGTTCGGCGAGGTCGCGCGCGTGTCCGGTCTGGCTGGCCCAGAAGACCGTCAGCAGCGTCGCACCGGCGTCGTCCGTCACGGTCGCGCCCCGCGCGCGGCGGACATGTCGCCACTGTCGCGCGCACAACCCGGCATAGGCCGCCAGCAGCAGTGCCGCCCACAGCCACTGCCCGGCACGCGGCGGCGCCAGCCACCAGTCGCCGCCGTGCAGCGGCAGGATCGCCAGCGCCAGGGCGGCCAGCGCCAGCAACAGCAGCAGGTTGCCGACGCGTTCGCGCGTCCGCGCCGACTGCGAGGGCGCACTCATTCCGCGAGCAGCCGTTCGAATGCGGGGGTCGCGCGGGAAATCGCTCCGCCGCTGCCGCGTTGCGCGAAACGCGCGGCCAGCCCGTGCCGGGCGGCGAGCGCGAACCCGTCTTCGGGGCCGAGCACCGTCAGCGCGGTGGACCAGGCGTCGGCGCGCATCGCGTCGCCGGCGACCACCGTCACCGCGGCGGCGGCATCGGCGACCGGCGCGCCGCTGCGCGGATCGATGCTGTGCGAATAGCGGCGGCCGTCGTGCTCGAAGCGGTGCCAGCGATCGCCCGAGGTCGCCACCGCGCACCCGTCCAGCGGTAGCACGCACGGCGCCTCGTCCGCATCCGCGACCGCCTCGACCAGCACCCGCCAGTATTCGCCGTCGGGGCGGCGGCCGAAGCCGCGCAGCTCGCCGCCGACCTCGACCAGGGCGCCGTCGATCCCGGCCTCGCGCAGGTCGGCCGCCACGGCATCGACGCCGAACCCCTTGGCGATCGCGGACAGGTCCAGGCGCAGGCCGCCCGGCTGCCGCAGCCGCGTGCCGCTCGCGTCCAGTTCGAGCCGCCGCCAGCCGCAGTGCGGCCGGGCCGCATCGAGCGCGGCAGGATCGGGCAGCCGCGGATGCGCACCGCCCGGGCCGAAGCCCCAGAGATCCACCAGCGCCCCCAGCGTGGGATCGAACGCGCCGTCGCTGGCCGCCGCGATCTCGATCGCGGCCTGCAGCACGGCGAGGAACTCCGGCGGCAGCGCATGCCAGGTGTCCGCCGCGGCGCGGTTGTAGCGGCTGATGTCGCTGTCCGGCTCCCACGGGCTCATCTGCGCGACCACCGCATCCAGGCGCTCCTGGATGCCGTCGTGCAGCGGGCGCAGCGCCCGCGTGCGCGGCACCGACAGGCGCACCCGCCAGGTGGTGCCCATGGTTTCGCCGCCGAGGTCGGCGATGGCGTTGGCGGCGGGCCGCTCCTGCATCGGGTCTACTGCGGCAGCACTTCCAGCGTGGCGACGTAGACGAGGCGGCGTTCGGAGGCCTGCGGCACCGAGGTGCGCCCGTCCTGCGCGGTGGCCTCGAGCCAGTACATGCCCGGCGCCGGCCAAGTCACGGCGAACTCGCCGGCGTCGTCGGTGCCGGTCCGGATCTCGTCCTGCGCATTGCGGTAGCGGGTGCCGCCGCGGACGATCTCCAGTTCGACGCCGGCGGCAGGTTCGCCGTCCAGCAGCAGGCGGAAACGCGCCTGTTCGCCGGCGAACAGGTCGTTCGGGTGCGTCAGCGGCCGCAGCTCCAGGCCTTCGCCGGTCACGCCCAGGGCGCCGTCGTCGGGAGCGCCGTTGGTGACGAAGGTCTCCACGCGGCTGACGCTTTCGGTGACGCGCAGGTTCTGCGCATCGGGCGGCACTTCGCGCGCGAACGCGTCCGCCGACAGGCCGCGGCGGCGCTCGGTCTTGCCGCCGGCCTCCCAGCTCGCCATCAGGCCGCCGTTGACCACCGCGATGCGATAGGTGCCGGCCTGGGTCAGCTGCAGATCGAACACGCTGCGGTATTTGCCGGTCGCCGGGTTCTGCGCCTCGGCGCGGCTGCCGTCCGGCGCGGTGATGGCCAGGTTGTCCAGCCGCAGCGGCACGTGGTTGAAGAAGAACAGGTCGTTGGAGACCGCCGCGTCGACCGTGACCCACGGATCCTCGCCCGCCAGCACGGTCTGCGATGGCTGCAGCCAGAACTTGTGGGCGAAGGCCGAGAGCGGCAATGCCGCGGCGAGAGCCAGGGCCAGCGCGAGGGCATGTTTCGCGCGGGTGTGCTTCTGAGCGTGCTTCTTGTGGGCGTGCATCATGCGGAATCTCCCGGGTCGGATGGGCGCAGGCGTGGGCGGGGCTGGAAGGTGGGGGACGAATGGCGCCGCGGCGGTCGACGCGCCGGTGGTGCGATCGGGTGCGGAGGCAAGGTCACGGTCTGACGGACAGGGCGACGGCGCCGAGTTCGCTCTCGCCCTGCGCGCGGCCGGACTGCGATGCGCGCGCCGGCCAGGTGAGCGGGATCTTCAGCAGCTCGCGGCCGCCGACCTCGCGGACCGCCTCGACCACCAGGACGTATTCGCCGGGCGCCAGGTCGGCCAGCTGCGGCATGCCGTCGTCGAAGCGCAGGCGATGCTTGCCGGCCGGGCGGGTCGGCCCGGTGACGCCGTCCACCGGCACCTCGAGCGTGCGCCCGGACTTGCGCCACCACTGTCGCAGGTCCGGCAGCCATTTGATCCCGTGGCCCTCGGCGGTGTCCTTCATCATGTACCAGACCGAGAGGTCGGCGGCGGCCTTGCCGTCGGCGCCTTCCAGCCAGACCGCGACGTAGGGGCGGTGGTACTCGGCCACGCGCAGCTGCGGGATCTCGATGTCGATCGCCAGCTCGCCCGCATACGCGGGCGCCGCCAGCAACGTGCCGAGTGCGATGGTCAGTTGGACGCGCATGGAAGCTCTCCGGATCCGGATCAGTGGATGAACAGCAGTGCCAGCAGTACCGGGATCACCAGTCCCAGGCCGACGTAGGGCCAGGTCATGCGGCGCTGGCGCGCATGCAGTTGCAGCAGGAACAGCCCGGTGACGGTGAACACCACGCAGGCGATCGCGAACAGGTCGATGAACCAGCCCCAGGCCGGGCCGGTGTTGCGGCCCTTGTGCAGGTCGTTGAGATAGGAGATCCAGCCGCGTTCGGTGCGCTCGAACTCGACCGCGCCGGTGGCGCGGTCGATCGCCAGCCAGGCGTCGCGTCCGGGTCCCGGCATCGACAGGTAGATTTCCTCCGGCGACCACTCCGCCGGTCGTGCGCCGATCGACAGCTCCACCGCGCCGGAGAGCCAGCGCGCCAACGCCGGCGGCAGCGGCGCATCTGCGTCCGGTTGTTCGGCCCGCAGCGCCTGCCGCAGCGCGTCCGGCAACTGCAGCGCACGGGTATCGACCTGCGGATCGCCTTCGATCTTGGCGGCATGGTTGAGGGTGATGCCGGTGACCGCGAACAGCAGCATGCCCACCAGGCACACCGCGGCGCTGATCCAGTGCCACTGGTGCAGCGTGCGCAGCCAGAAGCCGCGCCGCTGCTGGCGGCTGGACGGGTCGGTGCTGGCGTTGCGTGCGCTCAATCGGATCGGCTCCTGCGGGCCGGCGGATCAGAACCGGACGTTGACGCTGGCCCAGACGTTGCGGGCCTTGTCCTTGTTGTTGTAGTCGTCGAGATGGACCGGGGTGTAGCTGCCGTCGCCGTTCTCGGTGAAGGTGGTGCGGAAGCTGGTGAAATCCTCGTCCAGCAGGTTGTTGATCCGCGCGGCGACGGAGACGTGGTCGTTGAAGCGGTATTGCGCGGCCAGGTGCAGGACCTCGTAGCCCTTGTAGTACAGCGCATCGCCGTCGTCGTCGGTGCTGCCGCGGTAGCGCCTGGAGCGGGCCTCGCCGATCAGCTGCATGCCGAACCGGTCGGTGACGGCCCAGTCCAGCGTCGCGTTGAGCATGTGCCGGACCGACTGGGTCAGGGGCAGTCCGGCGTCGTCGCCGCTGAGGCGCTCGCTGTCGGTATAGGTGTAGTTGGCCCGGATCGACAAAGGCTCGAGGAGACGATAGCGGCCGGCGACCTCGATGCCGCGGATGCGGGCCTCGTCGACGTTGACGTATTGGTTGACGTTGCCGGTGCCCAGCACCGCCCAGTACTCGCCGAGGTTGACGCACGGGCGCACGCCGCCGGTGTCGGTGCAGCTGCGGCTGACCTCGGCGCGCTCGATCTTGTCCTCGAAGTCGTTCCGGAAGGCGGTGATATTGAAGTTGTGCGCGCCGCCGGGCGACGTCCAGTAGAGCGCGACCTCGCTGTTGACGCTGGTTTCCGGTTCCAGGTCCGGGTTGCCGGCCCAGGGACTGGTGCCCTGGCCGCCGAAGCCGGTGATGCCGTCGTACAGGTCGGTGGTCTTGGGCGTCTTGTAGCCGGTGCTGACGCCGCCCTTCAGGGTCCAGTTCGGGGCCAGGTCGTAGACCGCGTAGGCACGCGGGCTGAGATGGCCGCCGAACAGGTTGTGGTCGTCGTGGCGCAGGCCCAGGGTGAGGGTCAACGGATCGACCGGCGACCAGTTGTCCTCGGCGAACAGCGACCACATCCGGTGCTCCTGCACGGTGCCGTTGCCGTAGCCGCCGCTCTCCATGCCGAACACGCCGTCCTCCAGTTCGCCGTCGACCGCCTGGCCGCCGACCACGAAATGGTGGCCGCCGCCCAGTCCCTGGTAGGGAATGTCGAGCTTGGCGTCGAGCGTGTACTGGCTGCTTTCCATGGCGCGCGCGGGGCGCGGCAGGAAGGCCGCTTCCGCCAGCGCCATGCGCTCGGCCTCGTCCAGCCCGGCGTAGTCGCCGGTGCCGTCGTAGATCTGCTGCAGCCGCACCCGCTCCTCGACCGAGAAGGGCAGGGTACGGCCTTCGTTGGCGGTCTCGATCCGGGCCAGGGAGACGAAGCTGTCGCCGAAGCGCCACGTGCCGTGGTGGGTCAGCGCCCACTGGTCGCGGATGAAGGTCTGTTCGTCGACATAACCGACGCGCGGCGCGACGCTGCCGCCCTGGGCGCGCCAGATGGTCTCGATGCTGTCCACGGTGCCCAGCGGATACGACGTGCTGCCGAGGTTGTTGGTGTACGGGCGGTTGTCGTATTCCTGCTCCGACGCGTCGTAGTCGAAGGTGACGCTCTGGGCGTCCGTCGGCGTCCAGCTCAGGGTGAAGCCGGCATTGGTGTTGGTGTTGTCCACCGTCTTGCCGCCGCCGCCGAAACCGAGCGCGCGCTCGTGCGGCTCGCCGGCCGGGTCGCGGATGACTTCGTATTCCGGGGTGGAGGCGTCGCGCCGGTACCACGATCCACGCACGCCCAGGCCCAGCCGGTCGGCGACGAGCGGGCCGGCGAGGGCGAAGTCGAAGGTGCTGTCCGCGCCGAAATCGTCGTTCTCCTGGTAGTTGTGCGATGCCGTCGCCGAGCCGTACCAGCGTTCCCCGACCTTGCGGGTGATGATGTTGATCACGCCGCCCAGCGCATCGGCGCCGTACAGGGTGGAGGCCGGGCCGCGGATCACCTCGATGCGCTCGATCATGTCCAGCGGCGGGACATGGTTGAACTGGTTGCCGCCGAAGTTGTTGGGATAGATGTCGCCGTGGTTGTTCTGGCGCCGGCCGTCGATGAGCACCAGCGTGTAGTCCGCGCCCATGCCGCGCATGCTGATCGACTTCTGCCCGGTCTTGTCGGAGGTCTCGCCGACGTCCACGCCTTCCAGGTCGCGGACGGCGTCGATCAGCGTCATGTAGGGGCGCTTGGTCAGTTCCTCGTGGGTGACGATGGAGATGCTGGCCGGTGCGTCGGTGAGCTTCTGCTCGAAGCCCGCGGCGGTCACCACCACGGCGTCGAGGTCGGTCGCCTGCGGCGCCGCATCCGCGTCGGGTCGCGCCAGTGCCGGTGCGGCGGCGAGCGACAGGCAGACCGCCGCGGCCAGCGTGGCGCGACGGAGGGTGGGGCGGATGGCATCGGCCATGGGGCGGCTCCAGATGAGGTCAGGTGTTCTCGGCCCGGGTCTGGCGACAGCTCGACAGGCGTTGATGTGAGGGTTCGGTCTGCCGACAGACCGCAGCGATCGGCGGTCTGTGTAGCTGAATACGAATTTTAATGAGAATTATTATTGTTTCAAGTGAGCATCCGGGCCGAAGGCTTCCGGGCGGCCCGACGATTTTTCCGAGAGGCGGGGCTCAGCCGCGGTCGTCGCGGGTCCAGATGGCGCCGTCGTCGACCCGGACCGGGAATTTCGGCACCGGGGCATAGGCCGGCGCGCACAGCACACGGCCGTCGCGGACGTCGAACTTCGCCCCGTGCAGGGCGCACTCGATGGTGGCCTCGCCGGCGTCGAAGGCGCCGGCCGAGAGTTCGAAGTCCTCGTGGCTGCAGCGGTCCTCCAGCGCGTAGAAGGCGCCGTCGTGGTTGAAGACCAGGATCGGCGTGTCGCCGTCCCAGGCCACCCGCATCTCGCCGGGCAACAGTTCCGAGGTCGCGCAGACGCGGATCCAGCCCTGGTTATCCATCGGCGGCATCAGGCCGGCCTGCGGCGGGAGTGGATCGGAATGGGCGGACGGTCATGCAGGTCATCCCTGGCGATTGTAGCGGCGGCGACGGTGGCTTTCCGATCCGCGTTCGTCCGCGTCCGGGCCGCTTCCTTCGGGCGCGGCCGGAGCCGCTGTTTACAGCGCCTTCTCCAGCACTTCGAAGCGCAGGTCGTCGCGCTTGGGGATGCCGAAGCGGGCATCGCCATAGGGGAACGGCTTGTGGACGCCGGTGCGGCGGTAGCCACGGCGTTCGTACCAGGCGATCAGCTCGTCGCGAAGGTCGAGTACGGTCATGCGCATCGCCGGCAGGCCCCAGTCCTCGCGCGCGATGCGTTCGGCTTCGGTCAACAGCCTGTGGCCGAGCCCGGCGCCTTGCAGGTCGGGCCGCACCGCGAACATGCCGAAGTAGCCGGCGGCCCCGTCCTCGGCGACGTGCGCGCAGGCGAGCAGGGCCGGTGGCGTCGCGTCGGCGGGCGCGGCCTCTGCCAGCAGGACCCGGCTGCGCGGGCGCGCGATGTCCGTGCGCAACAGTTCCGGATCGATGCGGGCGCCATCGAGCAGGTCGGCCTCGGTGGTCCAGCCGTTGCGGCTGGAATCGCCGCGATAGGCGGAGGTCACCAGGGCGACGATGGCGTCGACGTCGTCTGGGGTGGCGTCGCGGAACCGGGTGGCTGGAGTCATGGATACTGGAATCGGCGGGCAGGACGGGGCGGATTATCGTTGCAGCGCATCGAGCGCGTCACGCACTGCGGCGAAGGCGCGCTCGACGTCGTCGATGCTCGTGCGCCAGTTGCACACGGCGGCGCGCAGGATCGCGCGGCCGTCCAGCCGCGACGCGGAGAAGAAGGCGGTGCCCTCGGCGACCAGGCGCGCGTGCAGCGCCGCCAGCGCTGCGTCGTCGCCGTCGGCGAGACGGAAGCAGGCGACGTTCAGCCGCACCGGGGCGGCCGACCGCAGGCGCGGCTCGGACTCGACCAGGGTGCCGAAGCGCCGTGCGGCGGCGCAGTTGCGTTCGACGATATCGGCATAGCCCGCGCGGCCGTATGCACGCAGGCTCGTCCACAGCGGCAGCGCGCGCAGGCGACGCGAGTTCTCGGGACCCAGGTGCAGATAGTTGTCGGCTGCCGCTTCGGGCGGCGCCAGGTAGTCGGAGCGGTTCTGGAACACCTCCACCTGCAGCGGCAGATGGGCGTTGAACATGACGGCGCAGTCGTAGGGGAGATTGAGCCACTTGTGCGCATCCACGGCGACCGAATCGGCCGCTTCGATGTCGGCCAGGCGCCCCCGGTACCGCGGCGACGCGGCGGCGATGCCGCCGAATGCCGCATCCACGTGCAGCCAGAACGGGAATTCGCGCTTGAGCCGCGCGATCGCCGCCAGGTCGTCGAAGTCGGCGGTATTGACGGTGCCGGCGCTGGCGCAGACGATCGCGGGTGCCTGGTTGGTGGCCAGCGCGTCGCGCAGCGCGTCCACGTCGAGCGCCTCGCGGCCGGCCAGCAGCGGCAGCGGACGCAGCGCGTGGCGGCCCAGGCCCAGCATCGACAGCGCCTTGCCGATGCTCGAGTGGGCGCTGCCGGCGAACACCGCGGGCGCGGGCAGGCCGCCCGCACCGCCGGTGGCGATGTCGCGGCCCATTGCGCGCCCGTACCATTGCCGCGCCAGCGCCAGGCCGCTGAAGTTGGCCATCGTCGCGCCGGTCACGCAAACCCCGGTCCAGCCCGCGGGCCAGCCCAGCAGCTGCCGCAGCATGTCGAGCGCCTGCATTTCGATCTGCGGCGCGCAGCTGTCGCCGCTGCGCTGCTGCGCGTTCTGGTCGTAGGCGGCGGTCAGCCAGTCGGCGGCGAGCGCGGCGGGGGTGACGCCGCCGGTCACGAAGCCGAAGTAGCGCGGTCCGGCGCTTGCGGACAGGTAGCGGTCGTAATCGAGATGAAAGCCGTCCAGCGCCGCCGCCGCGCCGATGCCCGCTTCCGGCAGTGTCGCGGCGCTGGCCAGTCCTTCGGCCGGAAGCCGGGCGGCGGCCGGCCGCTCGTCGAGCCCGTCCAGGAACGCCTGCGCCAGGCGCAGCGCCCGTTCGAGCACGGCATCGAGATCGTCGAGGTCCAGCGCGAGCCGCGGGTCCATCGTGCCGGGGCCGTGCCGGTCTAGCCGAGCAACCCGCGCACCTTGCGCAGCGCGGCGACGAAGGCGTCGATCTCCTCGTGCGTGTTGTAGAACGCGAGCGAGGCGCGGCAGGTGGCGGCGACGCCGTAGAACTGCAGCAGTGGATGGGCGCAGTGCTGGCCGGAGCGGATCGCCACGCCTTCCAGGTCGAGCAGGGTGGCCAGGTCGTGCGCGTGCGCGCCCTCGACCAGGAACGACACCACTGCGGCCTTGTCCGGCGCGTTGCCGAAGATGCGCAGGCCGTCGACCTTGCCGAGCTCCTCGCTCAGGTGCGCCAGCAGCTCGGCCTCGCGCGCCTCGATCCGCTCCAGGCCCAGCGCCTGCAGGTAGTCGACGGCGGCGCCGAGGCCGACGAAGCCGGCGATGTTGGGCGTGCCCGCCTCGAACTTGTGCGGCGGGTCGTTGAACACGGTGCCGTCGAAGCTGACCTCGCGGATCATCTCGCCGCCGCCGATGAACGGCGGCATCGCCTGCAGGTGTTCGCGCCGCGCCCACAGCGCGCCGGTGCCGGTCGGTCCGCACATCTTGTGCCCGGTGAACGCGTAGAAGTCGCAGCCGATCGCGGCGAGGTCGACCCGGCGGTGCGGCACCGCCTGCGAGCCGTCGACCACGGTGGCCACGCCGCGCCTGCGCGCCTCGCGGCAGATCTCGCGCACGGGGTTCACGGTGCCGAGCAGGTTGGACACGTGCGCCACCGCCAGCAGCTTCACCTCCGGCGTCATCGCTGCGTACAGCGCGTCTAGGTCGAGCGTGCCGTCGTCGTTGATCTCGGCGACCCGGATCGTGGCGCCGGTGCGTTCGGCGACCAGCTGCCAGGGCACGATGTTGGCGTGGTGCTCCATGCGCGAGACCAGGATGACGTCGCCGGGCTTGAGCCGCGGCAATGCCCAGGAGTACGCGACCAGGTTGATGGCGAAGGTGGTGCCGCTGCACAGCACCAGTTCGTCGGCACGCACGTTGAGCAGGCCCGCCAGCTTCCCGCGCGAGGCCTCGTACGCCTCGGTGGCCTCGCTGCCGAGCTGGTGCACGGCGCGGCTGACGTTGGCGTTGAAGCGGCGGTAGTAGCCGTCCATCGCCTCGATCACCGCCGAGGGCTTCTGCGAGGTGTTGGCGTTGTCGAAATAGACCAGCGGGCGGTCGTGCACCGCGCGGTACAGCAGCGGGAAGTCGGCGCGGATCCGGCCCCAGTCGACGTCGTCCTGCGTGCCCGGCGCGGGAGCGGCGACATCGGTGGCATGCGGCATGTTCATGCCGGCGCCAGCGCCTGCAGGGCGCGGTCGAGATGGGTGTCGAGCGTCTCGCGGGCGGCTGGCGCCGCCGCGGACAGCGGTTCGCGCGCGAACGCGGCGGTCAACAGCCGGCGGGCGTCGCCTTCCGGCAGTCCGCGCGTGCGCAGGTAGAACAGCGCCTCGGCATCCAACCGGCCGACGGTGGCGCCGTGCGCGGCCTGCACCTCGTCGGCGTGGATCACCAGCACCGGCTGGGTGTCGATCTCGGCGCCGTCGGAGAGCAGCAGGTTCTTGTTGGACAGCTGCGCGTCGCTGCCGTCGGCACCCTCGTGGATGGTGATGCCGCCATGGAACACGGCGCGCCCGCGGCCGGCGCCGATGCCCCGCCACAGCAGCCCGCAGATGGTGTCGCGGGCGAGGTGCTCGATGCCGAGCCGGGTATCGAGGTGGCGGCGACCGGTGGCCAGCAGCACGCCGTTGGCGGTCAGGTGCGCCCCGGCGCCTTGCAGGCGCACGTTGAGCTCGTGCCGCGACAGCGCGCCGCCCAGCTCCAGGTCGACGCGCTCGTAGCGCGCCGATGCCGCCAGCACGGCCTCGGTACGCAGGAACGCGGTGGCGCTGTCGGCACCGGACTGCACGCGTGCGTGCAGCAGGCGGCCGCCGCTGCCGACGTCGATCTCCACCAGCGCGTTGTCGAGGTGGCGGTGCGCGCCGGGGGCGATGTGGTGCTCGACCAGCTGCAGCGAGGCGCCGTCGCCGATCGCGATCGCGTGCCGCAGGTGCCAGGCCAGTTCCCGGTCCGCCTGCGGTGCGCCGATGAAGACCAGGTGGACCGGCGTGTCGATCCGAGCGCCGGCCGCGGCCCGCAGCATCACACCGTCGTCGGCCAAGGCGATGGCGAGCCGCGCGAACACGGCGTCGGCGCGGTCGTAGCGGGACGCATGCGCATCGTCGAGGCCGGAACCGGCTTCGGCCTCGCCGGCGCGGGGGCGCAGCGTCAGTCCGTCCGGCAATGCGCCCAGGTCGGAGAGCGTTTCGGCATGGCGGCCGTTGACGAACACCAGCCGCGGCGACGGAATCCCGGCCAGCAGCGCCGGGTCGACGTCCGGCACGGCATCGGCGACGGCGAAGGTGCGCCGCTCGAGCGCCCGCAGCGGCGTGTATTTCCACGCCTCGCTGCGCGGGCCGGGCAATCCGTCGCGCAGCGCGGCATCGAGCGCCGCGCGACGGCGTGCATCGCCGTCGAACCCGGCGGCGAGCGAGTCGAGCAGCATGCTCATGCCGCGACTCCGGAATGCCGGTGCGGGACGCCCGCAGAAACGGGGTGGAGCGACTGCAGGTTCATGCCGCACCCCGGCCCGCCGGCGTAGCCGTCGGGCGCTCGTCAGCGCGCAGACCAGTGGTCTGCAAACGCGCTTCCTCACCCGGCGCGATGCGGTCCTTGACCCAGGCGTAGCCGTGCTCCTCCAGCTGCAGCGCCAGCTCCGGCCCGCCGCTCTCGACGATGCGGCCGTCTGCGAGCACGTGCACCCGGTCGGGCCGGATGTAGTCGAGCAGGCGCTGGTAGTGCGTGATCAGCAGGAATGCACGCTCGGGGGAGCGCAGCGCGTTGACGCCCTCGGCGACGTTCTTGAGCGCGTCGATGTCGAGCCCGGAATCGGTTTCGTCCAGGATCGCCAGCTTCGGCTCCAGCACCGCCAGCTGGAAGATCTCGTTGCGCTTCTTCTCGCCGCCCGAGAAACCCTCGTTGACGGCGCGGTGCAGCAGGCTGTCGTCGAGGTGCAGGGTGCCGAGCTTCTCGCGCACCAGCTTGAGGAACTGCATCGAGTCCAGCTCGTCCTCGCCGCGCACCTTGCGCTGCGCGTTGAGCGCGCTGCGCAGGAAATAGGTGTTGTTCACGCCCGGAATCTCCACCGGGTACTGGAAGGCGAGGAACACGCCGGCGGCGGCGCGCTCCTCCGGCTCCAGCGCCAGCAGGTCGCGGCCGTCGTAGGTCACCGAGCCTTCGACGATGTCGTAGCCGCCGCGCCCGGCCAGCACGTTGCCGAGCGTGGACTTGCCGGCGCCGTTCGGCCCCATGATGGCGTGCACCTGGCCCGGCTGCAGTTCCAGCCAGAGGCCCTTGAGGATGTCGTTGTTGCCGACGCGGACGTGGAGGTTTTCGATCTTGAGCATGCTCATTCCGGTTTTCAAAGCCCCTCTCCCGTCGGGAGAGGGGTTGGGGTGAGGGTACGGCGAAGTGGTGATGGTTCGGTTCGCTGCCGCTTCGCCGTACCCTCATCCGGCGCTTCGCGCCACCTTCTCCCGGAGGGAGAAGGAAAAAGCGGCTTCATCCGACACTGCCTTCCAGGCTGACTTCCAGCAGCTTCTTCGCCTCGACCGCGAACTCCATCGGCAGCTCGCGGAAGACCTGCTTGCAGAAGCCGTCGACGATCAGGCTCACCGCGTCCTCCTCGGAGATGCCGCGCGAGCGGCAGTAGAACATCTGGTCGTCGGAGATCTTCGAGGTGGTCGCCTCGTGCTCGACCGTCGCCCCGGGATTCTTCACCTCGATGTAGGGGAAGGTATGGGCGCCGCAGCGCTTGCCGATCAGCAGGCTGTCGCACTGGGTGTGGTTGCGCGCGCCGTCGGCGTTGCGGTCCACCTTGACCAGGCCGCGGTAGGTGTTCTGGCCACGGCCGGCGCTGATGCCCTTGCTGACGATCTTGCTCTTGGTGCGCTTGCCGACGTGGATCATCTTGGTGCCGGTGTCGGCCTGCTGGCGGTGGTGGGTCAGCGCGACCGAGTGGAACTCGCCGGACGAATCGTCGCCCAGCAGCACGCAGCTCGGGTACTTCCAGGTGATCGCCGAGCCGGTCTCCACCTGGGTCCAGGTGACCTTGCTGCGATCGCCACGGCACTCGGCGCGCTTGGTGACGAAGTTGTAGATGCCGCCGCGGCCTTCCTCGTCGCCCGGGTACCAGTTCTGCACGGTCGAGTACTTGATCTCGGCATCCTCCAGCGCGACCAGCTCGACCACGGCGGCATGCAGCTGGTTCTCGTCGCGCATCGGCGCGGTGCAGCCTTCCAGGTAGGACACGTAGCCCTTGTCCTCGCAGATGATCAGGGTGCGCTCGAACTGGCCGGTATGGCCGGCGTTGATGCGGAAATAGGTGGACAGTTCCATCGGGCAGCGCACGCCCTTGGGGATGTAGACGAAGCTGCCGTCGGAGAACACCGCCGAGTTGAGCGCGGCGAAGTAGTTGTCGCCGGTCGGCACCACGCTGCCCAGGTACTGCTTCACCAGTTCCGGGTGATCCTGGATCGCCTCGGACATCGAGCAGAAGATCACGCCCTTCTCGGCCAGTTCCTTCTTGAAGGTGGTGCCGACCGAGACCGAGTCGAACACCGCGTCCACCGCCACGCCGGCCAGGCGCGCGCGCTCGTGCAGCGGCACGCCGAGCTTGTCGTAGGTGTCGAGCAGTTCCTGCGGCACCTCGTCCAGCGAGTTGTACTTCGGTCCCTTGGGCGCGGCGTAGTAGCTGATCGACTGGAAGTCGATCGGCGTGATCTTCAGCTTGGCCCAGTGCGGCACCGGCATGGTCAGCCAGTGCCGGTAGGCGGCCAGGCGCCACTCGGTCATCCACTCGGGCTCGTTCTTCTTCGCCGAGAGCGCGCGGACGACGTCCTCGTCCAGGCCGGGCGGCAGCGAGTCGGATTCGATGTCGGTCACGAAGCCGGCGGCATAGCGCCGGCCGAGCTGCTCGTGGATTTCCAGGTTGCGGATGGGTTCGATGATTTCGGTGGCCATGGGGGTGGGCTGCCTACGTGTGTTCTGTTCCGTAGAGCCGAGCTTGCCCGGCTGAGCGGTCTCCGGAGCCGAAGCAGCGGAGCAAGCTCCGCTCTACGTTGGGGTGGGGGCGAGGCGGGCGGCGATCCGTTTCGTGCCGGGGGAGGAGGGTGGGAGCGGCGCGTCGTCGAGCATCTGCGCCAGACTGACGCCGCGCAGGGCATCGGCGACCACGTCGTTGATGCGGCGCCAGTTGGCGCGCACGCCGCACTGGTGGGAGATGCCGCACAGGCCGTCGTCGAGGCTGCATTCGGTCATCGCCAGCGGGCCTTCCATCGCCTCGACGATCTCGATCAGGCTGATCGCCGCGGCCGGGCGCGCCAGCCGGTAGCCGCCGTGCGCGCCGCGGAAGCCCTCCACCAGTCCAGCCTGCGCCAGCGGCTTGAGCACCTTGCTGACCGTCGGCGCCTCCAGGCCGGCACGCTCGGCCAGGTCGGCCGCGCACAGCACCGTATCCGGACGCGCGGCGAGCACGGTCAGCACGACGGTGGCGTAGTCGGTGAGGCGGGTGACGCGCAGCATGGCGGCAGGGCTCCGTAAAACGTACCGAAATTGTACGCTTTCTGGCCGCCAAGGCCAACCGCGCCGCGCCGAGCAGGCCCCTCCGTGGCGACGAAGCAACCCCGTCGCCACGGGCGGCCGCCAATGAATAGCCGCGCCAGGCAATCGAGGCCGCTCGGCCTGGAGCCGATGCCTGATGCGGCTATTCACTGACCTTGCCCCGTGGCGACGGTGAGACCGCGTCGCACCGGATGGGACTACTTGGCGCGGCTCCGGAACCAGCGGCGCCCGGGCCGGGGCATGCTCCCGGGCTCGGTCCGCCATCTGTGGCGGACTCGCCGCCGCAGGCCCGTGCCGCTTCAAGGACCGGTCCGGCCCGGCGCAGCGCGCCGGGCGTTCGCACAGGCCGCGCGGCAGTGCCGCGCAAGCGGCCCGTGCTCACCCATGGCCTGCTCTGTCCGCATACCCCGGTCCGGGATACCCCGGCCCGGGCGCCGCACCGGCGATTCGCTTTCGGATACTCGGAAGCCCTCCCACCGAAGCCGATACGGGTTGGAGCGGGAGCCGTGCCGCGGGGATTGCGGAGAGCTGACCATGGATGGTCAGCGGCCCTGAGTCCGGCCATGGATGGCCGGACCGAAGGGCGGAGCAATCCCCGCGGCGCGGCTCCCGCCTCGGCGCGGCAGACCGAAGGAGGGCGCTTCAGCCAGAACAGCGTGAAGCGGCTATTCATTGGCGCCGCCCCGTGGCGACGGTGTGACTTCATCGCTGCGGTAGGGGCTGCCTGGCGCGGCTATTCATTGGTGCTGCCCCGTGGCGACGGTGTGACTTCGTCGCTGCGGTAGGGGCTGCTTGGCGCGGCTATTCATTGGTGCTGCCCCGTGGCGACGGTGTGACTTCGTCGCTGCGGTAGGGGCTGCTTGGCGCGGCTATTCATTGGTGCTGCCCCGTGGCGACGGTGTGGCTTCGTCGCAGCGGAAGGATCTGCCTGGCGCGCCATTGGCGAATCGTGACCGCTTGCACCACAATGCGATTCCCGTCCCGCAACCGCAGCGACTCGATGCCGAAGAAGAAAGGTAAGAAGAAGAAGATCGAAGCCCGCCTGTCGCCGATCCACGGCAACGGCGTCTTCGCCACCGAGGCGATCGAGAAGGGCGAGCGCATCATCCGCTACAAGGGGGTACTGCGGACCCACGAGGAGGTCGACGAGGAATACGGCGAGATCGACGAGAACGGCCACACCTTTCTCTTCACCCTCAACGACGACTATGTGATCGACGCCAACGCGGGCGCCAACATCGCGCGCTGGATCAACCACAGCTGCGACCCCAACTGCGAGGCGGTGATCGAGGAGGACGAGAAGAAGCGCCCGCACAAGGACAAGGTCTTCATCGAGGCGGCCCGCGACATCGCCGCCGGCGAGGAGCTGACCTACAACTACGGAATCACCCTGGACGAGCGGCATACGCCCAAGCTGAAGAAGCTGTGGGGCTGCCGTTGCGGCGCGAAGAACTGTACCGGGACGATGCTGCAACCCAAGCGCTGACCCCGCTCCGCCTTCCGCTCGCGGTCGCGGCGATTGTCCGTCGCGCGGCCGCGGTCGGCTACAGGCGTTCCTCGCGCAGCTCCGCCGACGCGATCCGCCACGTCCGTTGTTCGGCGCTCGCCCCGTCCACCACTGCCCGCCGTAGCACGTAGTGGCCGGCGTAGCGGTGCACGGCGCCGTCGTCGTGGCGGGCCGTCACCGCCACCGGGATCCGCACGTAGCGCGAGCCAGCCGCGCCTTCCACGGCACCCGGCTTGCCGACCTGCACCGCCACATCCTCGGTCCGTGCGAAACCGGCGGCGAACCGTTCCTCCGTCTGTCCACTGGCCTCGCCATCGTTCGACCACAGGCGATAGGCGCGGGCGTAGCCGCCTTCGTCGATCGCAGCGTAGTAGTCGCCGATGACGGCCACCGCGTCCTCGACCGTCGGCTCGCCGGCGCCGGTTTGCGCATCGTCCGGCGCCGCGTCCGCGTCCTCGGCGGACAGGCCGGCCTCGGGTTCGTCCTCCAGCGGCGGCAGGCCGAAATTCCCGTCCGGTGCGAGCCACGGCTCCGGCGGCGGCGGTTCGCCGCCGAGCGGGACCTGGCCCGGCCCCGGCGCGTCGGGCATCCCGGTGATGCCGCCGGCCGGCTGCGCCGGCGCCGGCAGAACCTCCGGTTGCCCGGTTCCGCGCGCGTCGGCGGCTTCCTGCTCGCCGCCGCCGCATGCGGACACCGACAGCGCGGCGGCGAAGACGAAGGCGGCAGGAAAACGGGGGCGCGTGCGCATGGCGGTTCCGGATGCGTGCGTCTACGACAGTGCGGCAAGCCTACGCCGCCGCGGTGAACCGGCCGTTAGCGGCTTTCGTCCGGCTCGGTCAGGGCGACCCGGCGCGGCCGCAGCCAGGCCAACAGCAGGCCGAGCAGGGCCATCGCCGCCAGGTCGAACGCGACCTGCTTGAGCATCAGCGACAGTGGCAGCGGCTGGCCGACATAGGCGAGCAGATGCCAGGGCACGAACGACACCAGGCCGACGGCGACGCCGAACCGAAGGCCGGTCGCGGCCTGCACCTCGTCGCTATCGTGCAGGCGGCGGTACAGCCAGGTCATGGCGAAGCCGATCGACAGGTAGGCGACCAGGATCCAGCCGAAGCGCGCGTTGGCCTCGGGCTGGCTGCGGTACAGCGACGCGTGGGCGAGATAATCGGCGCGCAGCAGCAGGCCGTGGACCAGGAAGCCCAGCAGCAGCGCGGCCATCGCGACGACGATGCCGCAGACCAGGAAACGCTTGTCCATACCGCCCCGCGGTGATGCGCCGCCATCGCGGCATCGCTGCGATGCTAACGCCGCGCGTGGCGTGCGTCGACGCGGGCGCTTCAGTCGGTTCCGGCCTCCGCTTCCGCGGCGGCCGCGAGCAGCAGCGGCAGCGGGTCGTAGGCGCCCGCGGCGCCGTAGACGCCGTAGTGCAGATGCGGCGAGGTGCCGCGCGCGTTGCCGGTGTCGCCGACGCTGCCGAGCAGGCTGCCCGGCCACACCACCTCGCCGGCCGCCAGCCCCGGCACCCAGTCGTCCAGGTGCGCGTAGTAGTGCCGCTCGCGTGCCGGGCCCAGCACCCAGACCTGGCGTCCGCCGAGCCCGCCTTCGCGCACGGCGGTGACGATGCCGGGCGTGGCGCTCACCACGTCGGTGCCGCGCGGCGCGAAGATGTCGACGCCCTCGTGGCTGCGGTCGGCGCCGCGCGGATCACCGAAGGTGTCGGCGATGCGGGCCGCTTCGACCTCGCGGACCGGCATCGTCAGCGTCGCCGGCGGCGGCATCCGCGACAGCGCCCAGGCCATGCGCGGCCTCTCCATGAACGGCTGTCGCCAGGCCCAGGCGGCGGCGTAGGCAGCGGCGATCAGCACCAGCGCCCAGGCGACGATGCGGAACGCGGCGGCGCGGTAGTCCTTGCCGTGGATCGCGGGGGCCGTCGCTCTGTCCACGCGGGCAATCTAACGGCAGGCCGATGAAGTGCCCGTAGAGCGGAGCTTGCTCCGCTGCGCCTTCTCCGAAGCCGACGCGGCAGCCGAGCAAGCTCGGCTCTACGGGGGCGCCGGAAATGGGATGGTCGCGGCCATGGCGCCGGCTCAGCCGCTGCGCAGCTGCGCCTCGAGCCTCGCCTTCAGCGCGTCGTCGAGCCCGAGCTGCCGCGCCAGTTCGTCCAGGTAGGCGCGTTCCATGTAGTTCTGCTCGTCGACGGCCATCAGGCTGGCGAGGTACATCTCCGAGGCGATCTCGGGGGTGGCGGCCGCGCGCGCCACTTCGGCGGGATCGAGCGGCTTCTCCAGTTCGGCATGCAGCCAGCGCTGCACGTCGGCGCCGCTGTCCAGGCGCGAGAACTCGCCCTCGATCGCTTCGCGCTCGCGCGCGTCGATGTGCCCGTCGGCCTTGGCCGCGGCGACCAGCGCCTTGAGGATCGCCTCGCTGTGCAGCTCGGCCTGCGGCGGCGGCAGCCGGTCGACGGTCTCCGGCTCGGCCGGCTTCCCCTGCTGCTGCTTGTAGTCGCCGTAGGCCCGGTAGGCCATCACGCCGATCGCGGCCAGGCCGCCGTAGGTCGCCAGCTTGCGGGTCTTGCGGTTGCCGCCCAGCAGCAGGCCGAGTGCGCCGCCGGCGATCGCGCCCTTGCCGAAGTCGGCGTTGAGCATGCCGCCGAGGCCGCCGCCGGTCGTCCGCCCGGTCGCCGCGGCATCGCCCTGGCCGGCGCCGGCGGACTTGAGAAGATGGTCCAGAAATCCCTGAAGCTGCATGTCTGCGATCCGGATGAGATGGGGATGCAGATTGTAGACGGCGCCGGCGTCCTCAGCTGCGCTGCTGCAGCGCCAGCCTGACCCCCAGCGCGACGAACACGCCGCCGAGCGCGCGCGCGCGCCAGCGCGAGAACCTGCTGCCGGCCGAACGGCCGATACGCCCCGCCAGCAACGCCAGCGACACGCCGTAGAGCAGCCCCACCGTCGACAGCAGCAGGCCCAGCACGATGAACTGCAGCCAGACCATGCCGCGTTCCGGATGCACGAACTGCGGCAGGAACGCGAGGAAGAAGACGGCCACCTTCGGGTTCAGCACGCCGATCGCCACCGAGCGCAGGAACACCCGCCGTTGGCGGGGCTTGCGTGCGTACGGCGCATCCGCATCCACCGTCGGGCGCTCTCCCGAGCGCCAGGCCTGGATGCCCAGCCAGACCAGGTAGGCCGCGCCGGCGTACTTGAGAAGTTCGAAGGCCAGCGCCGATGCCGCCAGCAACGCCGACAGGCCCAGCCCGGCGGCAAGCGCATGGATCGTGGTCGCCGCTTCCAGGCCGAGTGCCGCATGCATGCCGCGGCGCGCGCCGCCGGCGGAGGTCTGCGCGATGATCCAGGCCGTCCCCGGTCCGGGAATCAGCACCAGCGCCACGGCGGCGGCAAGGTAGGCGAGCAGGGTGGGGCCGTCGAACAGCGTCATCGGTCGGGTCCGGTGGGAAACGGGGCCGGTCAGGAACGATTAGCAAGGACCGGGCGGTGAAGCACGCAAGCGCCACCCACGAAAAAGGCCGGGCGCTCGTGGAGCGGGCCGGCCTCGTTCATCGCATCGGGGCGGTGGTGCCGCCCCGAGCATCACGCGCGACTCAGGCGGCGGCGTCCTTGAGCTTCTTCAGCGGACGCACCTTGACCTTCACCGAGGCGGGCTTGGCGGCGAACCACTGTTCTTCCTTGGTGAACGGGTTGATGCCCTTGCGGCGCGGCTTGGCGGGCACCTTGACGGCGGTGATCTTCAGCACGCCCGGCAGGGTGAAGGAACCGGCGCCCTTCTTGCTGACCGATCCCGCGATCGTGCCTTCCAGCGCGGCCATGACCGAGCGCACGTCCTTCGCGGCGACACCGGTGGTCTCGGCGATGTGGGACACCAGGCCCGACTTGCTGAGGGTTTCCTTGATCGGCTTCGGGGCGGCCGGCTTGGCAGCGGCCTTCTTCGGAGCAGCGGCCTTCTTGGTCGCCTTTTTCGCTTTCTTCGCCATGTTTCCTGTTCCGTAATGGATGATTGGAATTGTGAGGCCGAACGGTGCCGGCAGTCGGAATGTAGGGCATGCGCGCGTCCGCGCCAATAGCAAAACGCAAAAAAGCAGGGTTTTTTTGCCGATCGCCGGCAGGGGCAGCCCGCCTTCAACGCTTCCGAAGCGGTGGCCAGCGCCACCAGCAGGCCGCCACGAGCAGCGCGAATGCGGTGTAGGCGGCCACGAATGTCCACCACGGCGCCTCGAAAAAGATCAAACGCGAAAGCCAATGCTGGACGAAGGACCCGCCGTAGGCGTCCTGTCCGGCACGGGTCCGCAATGCCTGCTCCCAGGCGGTCAGCGGGCACAGTTGCCCGAACCACGCCTGCAGCGCGATGAACGCCATCAATGCCAGGTGCGCGATGCGGAAGGAGCGATGACGCACCCAGCGCCAGCCGCGCGGCCCGCCGGCCAGGATCGCCAGCGTGCCGAGCACCACGAAGGCGACGATGCCCACGTGCAGCGCCAGGATGGCATCGGCGAGCGATCCTGCGGCGGCGGGAGAGAGTGCCTGCATGCGACGGAACTGTCGGGGTCGGCCGCGAACGCGCCGCTCAGTCCTCCTCCTGCCGCGGCCGGTAGGCGTCCGTGAGCTTCTGCTGCACCTGCGCCGGCACCGGTTCGTAGTGGCTGAAGTCGATCGCGTAGCGCCCGCGGCCGGCGGTGACCGACTTCAGTTCGGCGGCGTAGCTCTCCAGTTCCGACAGCGGCACCTGCGCCTTGACCACGATCTCGCCGCCCTTGGCGGCGTCGGTGCCGTTGATGCGCGCGCGCTTTCCGGCCAGGCCGCCGCTGATGTCGCCCATGTGCGCCTCGGGCGCGTGCACCTCGAGGTCGACGATCGGCTCCAGCACCTGCGGCCGGGCCTTGGCGACGGCGTCGAGGAAGGCCTTGCGCCCGGCCGCCACGAACGCGACCTCCTTGCTGTCGACCGGGTGGTGCTTGCCGTCGTACACCGTCACCCGCAGGTCCTGCATCGGATAGCCGGCGACCGCGCCGCTGCGCAGCACCTCGCGCACGCCCTTCTCCACAGCCGGGATCAGCTGCCCTGGGATCACGCCGCCCTTGACCGCGTCGACGAACTCGAAGCCGCCGCCGCGCGGCAGCGGCTCGATGCGCAGGAACACCTCGCCGAACTGGCCGGCGCCGCCGGTCTGCTTCTTGTGGCGATGGTGGCCCTCGGCCTTCGCGCCGATCGTCTCGCGATAGGCGATGCGCGGCGGTCGCGTGCGCACCTGCACGCCGTGGCGCTCGCGCAGCCGTTCGAGGTTGATGCGCAGGTGGAGGTCGGACAACCCGTGGATCACGGTCTCGTTGGTCTCCTCCTCGTGCTCGACCTGGAAGCAGGGGTCCTCCTCGGCCAGCTTGTGCAGGGCATTGGCGAGCTTCTGCTCGTGGCCCTTGCTGGCGGCCTCGATCGCCAGTCCGAACATCGGCCGGGGAAACTGCAGCGGCGCCAGGTGGATGTGGTCCTCGTCGTGGCTGCCGTGCAGGACGGCATCGAAATGCAGTTCGTCGACCTTGGCCACGGCGGCGATGTCGCCCGGCACGGCGCGGTCGATCTCCACGTGGTCCTTGCCCATCAGCTTGAACAGGTGCCCGACCTTGAACGGCTTGCGGCCGTCGTCGACGAACAGCTGGGTGTCCTTCCTCAGCGTGCCCTGGTAGACGCGGAAGATGCCGAGCTTGCCGACGAAGGGATCGTTGACGATGCGGAACACGTCGGCGATCACGTGCGCGTCGGGATCCGGCGAGAGCGCCACCGGCGCGGCGTCGGCGCCGGCGCCCTTGAGGAACTGCGGCGGATTGCCCTCGCCGGGATGCGGGAACAGCCGTTCGGCGATGTCGAGCAGTTCCTTCACGCCGGTGCCGGTACGCGCCGACACGAAGCACACCGGCACCAGGTGGCCCTCGCGCAGGCACTGCTCGAAGGCGTCGTGGAGTTCCCGGCCGGACAGGCCCTGCTCGCCGAGATCGAGATAGCGGTCCATCACCGTCTCGTTGACCTCGACCACCTGGTCGAGGATCTGCCGGTGCCAGTCGGCGACCGGGCCGAGGTCGCTGCCGCCGTCGGACCGGCCGAAGCAGTCGACTACCCGGGCGCCACCGTCGGCCGGCAGGTTGAGGGGCAGCAGCTCGGGGCCGAACTCGCCGCGCAGTTCGTCCAGCACCCGCGCGCAGTCGGCGCCGTCGGCGTCGATGCGGTTGACGACGACGGCGCGGCACAGGTTGCGCTCGCCGGCGCGTTCCATCATCCGGCGGGTGCCGTACTCGACCCCGGCGACCGCGTCGACGACGATCGCGACGGTCTCCACCGCCACCAGCGCCGACAGCGTGGGGCCGCGGAAATCCGGATAGCCGGGCGTGTCGATCAGGTTGACGTGGATGCCGCGGTGGTCGGTGCTGGCGATCGCGGCGTCGATCGAGTGGCCGCGCTCCTTCTCCAGCGGATCGTGGTCGGACACGGTGTTGCCGCGTTCGACGGTGCCTGCCGTGGAAAGGACGCCGCCGGCATGCAGCAGGGCTTCGAACAGGGTTGTTTTGCCGGCGCCCGGGTGGCCCGCGAGGGCGATGTTGCGGATGTCCGGTGTCGAGTAGGGCATGTGGCCGTTCCTCCCTGGGTAGGGGATAGACGAGGCCGTCATGGCTGTCCGCGGGAAAAGCGCTGCCGCCGGAGCGGGCGCTCGGCGGGCGGTCATGGCGGGAGGGCACAGTAACGCCTGCGCGAACGCAGCGTCCCGTTGCAGCGCAACAAAATGCAACGCGGACGTAACGCGGTCGAGGGTAGCTTGTCGCGGTCGGGCGAAAAACTGAGGAACGAGAAACGAGGAACGAGTCTCCAGCCCTTGCTCGTTCCTGGTTTCTCGTTCCCGCACCTTCGTCAATCATTCCATCCCGCAAGGAGACCGATCCATGGGAATTTCGCGCAACGCCACCGCACACTGGGAAGGCGACCTCAAGTCCGGCAAGGGCAGCCTCAGCACGCCGCAGAGCGGATTGCTGGACGGCGTCCGCTACGGCTTCAATACGCGCTTCGGCGACGAAAAGGGCACCAATCCGGAAGAACTGATCGCCGCCGCGCATGCCGGCTGCTTCACCATGGCGCTGTCGGCCAAGCTGACCGAGGCCGGGCATCCGCCGGAGTCGGTGGACACCCGGGCCGAAGTCGACCTGTCGATGGAGGGCGGGCCGACCGTGAGCGCGATCCGCCTGAAGACGAAGGCCAGGATCCCGGGCATCGACGACCAGAAGTTCCGCGCCATCGCCGACGACGCCAAGCAGAACTGCCCGGTGTCGAAGGCGCTGTCGGCGGTGCCGATCACGCTGGAGGCGGAACTGCTCGGCTGATCCCGCTCGTTCCGTGCGCCGTAGAGCCGAGCTTGCTCGGCTGCTCCTGGCTCCGGAGCCGAGCGCAGCGGAGCAAGCTCCGCTCTACGGCGTGGTGTCCCGGGCGTCGCGCGGGGTCGTTCATTCGCCCAGGGTCAGGCTGAGCGTCACGCGGCGGGCGGGTTCCCAGGACTGCAGGCCGCTGCTGCCGGCGGACCATGCATAACGGTCGGCGGCGTTGTACACCCGCAGCCGCCACTGCGCCGGAATCCCGCCCAGCACGAACCGGTACGCGCACCCACGTTGACCAAGGCATAGCCGGACGTGTGCGTGCGTGCGTGGGCATCGGCCGGCGCCCGGCCGTACCAGGTGGCGTCGGCGTCGAACGACACCCGCTCCCACGCCGGCGGCCGGTAGCTGAAACTGGCCAGTGCCAGCGTCGATGCGCGCCCCACCGGGCGCTCGCCGATGACGCCGGCCTCGACCAGCGCGCCTTCCAGCCGCGGCCGCAGCCACGACGCGCCGGCGACCACGTGCAGGCGGTCGGTGACCTGGCCGGCGGCCGACAGCTCCACCCCGCGATGGCGCACGTCGGTGAGGAAGCGGTAGATGCCGTCGGCGTCCAGCCCGGGTTCCGGCTTGCCGATCTCGAACGCGGTGGCGATCACGGCCAGCCCGGACGGCGCCTGCCATTTGACGCCGAGCTCCGATTGCCGCGCCATCGCCGGCGGCAGCACCTCGAAGCGGTTGGCGGCGTTCTGCGGCGCGGTGCCCGCTTCCTCGATCCCGCGCGTGGTCGAGGCGAACGCGGTGAGCGTCGGCGACAGTGGCAGCACCAGCGAGGCGTTGTGCAGCCATTGCGCCGAGGTGCGGGCGGCGGCCTCGCCCCCGGCGGACGACGAGGACGCGTCCAGGCGCACGCGGCGCAGCCCCAGGTTGACCGCCAGTCCGCTGCGGCGCAGGTGCTGCCAGCCCACCGCGAGTTCGTCCTGGTCGATGCCGGCGCGGGAGTGCGCGCCGCCCGGGTCGCCCGGCGGCGGCGACTGCGGGATCGGCC
The DNA here is from genome assembly GCF_045689605.1 of Luteimonas sp. R10. Classification (GTDB taxonomy): domain Bacteria; phylum Pseudomonadota; class Gammaproteobacteria; order Xanthomonadales; family Xanthomonadaceae; genus Luteimonas. Next base: position 3,778,165 of record NZ_CP141262.1, on the reverse strand, counting down.
CCAACAGCGACACGCGGCCGTGGTCGATGGTCTGCACGCGCGGATTGCGGTAGGCCGAACGCCGCGCGCGCGCGGCGAGGGTCAGCACGTCGCGCCGCCCTTCTTCGCTCCAGTCGCGGCGCGCGGCCGCCTCGTAGGCGCGGGCGAAGACCTCGCGGTCGCGGGCGACGACGGTGGAGGCGCTGGCGTCGCCGTCCGCGGTGATGTCGCGGAACAGGTTGTAGTCCGAGCGCGGGCGGTCGACGCGCGAGTGGATGTCGGAGAACGAGAAGTTCCAGGCATCGGCGCGCGCGCGCGTCCGCAGCAGGGCGCCGTAGGTGGTGTTGCGGGTATCGAAGCGCGACCACGCCTGTCCCGGGTAGCGCAGCCGGTCCGGCCGCGGCTGGGCATGAGCACCGGCCGGCTGGAAACCGGCGTCGGCCTGGTAGGCCTGGTCGTAGACGCCATAGAAGGCGGTCGCCTCCCAGTCTTCGCCGATCGCGAACCGCGGCACCAGCCCGGCGCTGCGGTAGCGCGCCTGGTTGCCGTAGATGTAGCGCGCGCTGGGCGAGCCGAGCACGCCGCCGGACAGCGACGCCCGTCCGTCTTCGCGGCGGCGCGTGAAGTGGCCGCGCAGGTAGGGACGCGGGTTGCTGTCGAGCAGGTGCTGGAATCCGAGCTCCAGGCGCGTGCGTTCCCGCGCGGCATCGGGCAGGCGGTACTGCACGATGCCCGACGGCGCGGGGAAGTCGACCGGCAGCGCGGCCGGTCCGACCAGGATCCGGGCGCCGTCGACGATGGTGTCCGGCGGCGGCGCCGCGCGCACGAAGTAGGCGCCGTCGATCCGGTAGTTGCCCGCCTGCTGCAGGCTGAAGCCGCGGACGAGCGACTCGGAGTACAGGCCGATGCTTTCCTGGCCGATGCGGTTGCCGAACGCATCGTCGGCCTCGCCGATAACCTCCTGCTGCGCCCGTGCGGGGGCGAACAGGGCGGCGAGGCAGGCCAGGACGACCGCCAATGCGGGCGAAGCCGTGAGGGTGGCGCGTCGGAATGGGTGCGTCATGGGAACCGGCGGATGGGCAACGGCGATGATCGTGGGGCGCGCCGCGCCGTTGACATAGCGCACCGATCGATGATGAGGTGTGCGTCAAATGCACAACTTGCAGTCGCTGCCGCCGCTCGAGGCGCTGGCGGCGGTGATCGCGGCCCAGCGCTTCGGCTCGTTCACCGCCGCCGCCGAATCCCTCGACCTCACCCATGGTGCGGTCAGCCGCCGGGTGCAGGCCGTCGAGCATTGGCTGGGCACGCCGCTGTTCGAGCGCCACGGCCGCGGCGTGCGGATCACGCCGGCCGGCCAGCGCTTCGTCGCCCAGGTGGAACGGGCGCTGGCGAGCATCCGCGAGTCCGCGGACCGCTGGCGGCCACGCCGCGACCTGCCGGTGGTCCGGCTGAGCGTGGTGCCGTCGTTCGCGCGCCTGTGGCTGATACCGCGCTTGCCCGAACTGCAGGGCGTGCCGCCGGTCTGCCGGATCGAACTGCAGATCGAGCACCGCGTCGCCGACCTGGGTGCGGGGCAGAGCGACCTGGCGGTCCGTTACGGGCGCGGACGCTGGCGCGGCGTGGAAAGCCGCCTGTTGTTCTCCGAGCGGCTGTATCCGGTGGCGGCGCCGGCGCTCGCCGCCGAAATCGGCCCCGCTGCCGGAGCGGCGCGCATCGCCGAACTGCCGCTGCTGCACGACTCCGATACCGCCCAGTGGCGCGCGTGGATGCGCGCCTGCAGCGTGACGTTCCGGACCAAGGCGGCCGATCGCCGGTTCGAGGATTACGACCTGGTGCTGGCGGCGGCGCGCGCGGGGCTGGGGGTCGCGTTGCTGCGCGCGCCGCTGGTCGACGACGCGCTCGCGGACGGCAGCCTGGTGCGGGTGGCGCGGCCGGAGATCCGCAATACCGCCGGCCACTACCTGGTCTGCGCGCCGGGCGAAGCGCGCGTGCCGGTCACGCGACTCGCCGCGCGCCTGCTGACCGCGACCGCGGGGCTGCGGCGATGACGCCGGCGGTGCTGTGCCTGCACGGCGCCGGCGCCGGCGGTTGGGAATGGAACGTCTGGCGTGCCGTGTTCGAGGCGGCGGGGCTGGCGACCGCCGCACCGGACCTGCAGCCGGCCGCACCGGGCCTGGCGCGGACGACGCTGGACGACTATGCCGCGCAGGCCCGCGCTGCGTTGCGAGCACTGCCGCGACCGCGCGTGCTGGTCGGCGCAAGCCTCGGCGGGCTGCTGGCCGCGATGTGCGCGGACGACGCCGACGCACTGGTGCTGGTCAATCCGCTGCCGCCCGCGCCCTGGCATGCGGAGCTGCCGTCGCGCGACTGGCCGGCGATCGTGCCCTGGCGACGCGAAGCGCGGCTCGCCTCGACCCGGCGCGCACTGCCCGATGCCGACGAGGCCGCCGCCCTGTACGCCTTCGACCGCTGGCGCGACGAGAGCGGCCTCGTGCTGCGCACCGCGCATGCGGGGGTGACGCTCGAACGTCCAGTGTGCCCGCTGCTGTGCATGGCCTCGGCCGTCGACGACGACGTCCCGCCGGCGATCACCGCGGCGCTGGCGGCGGCATGGGACGCCGACGTCCTGCGGTTGCCCGCGACCAGCCACGTCGGCCCGTTGCTCGGGCGCGGCGCAGCCGCTGCCGCCCGACAGGCCTTGGCATGGTGCCGGGACCGAAGAGGCCTGCCAGCCGCATCCCGTCACGCGTCGGAATAACAGGCAGCGGTGAATCCACCGCTCTTGCGAATCCCCAATCCCCATTCCCCAATCCCGGCCCTTATAGTGGCCGCTTTCGGACACGGAGCAATTCGATGCGCCGCACCCTGTGCTTCCTCGCCGCCATCGCGCTCGCGGCCGGTGCCGCGCAAGCCGCGCAACCGCGCCTGCTGACCGCGGCGCGCATCCACACCTCCGATCCTGCGATGCCGACGGCCGAGGCGCTGGTCTGGGATGATTCGGGCCGCATCCTCGCGGTCGGCAGCGCCGAAGACCTGCGCCGACGTCATCCGCGGGCCGAAGCGATCGATCTCGGCGAGGCGGTGGTGATTCCCGGCCTGATCGACGCGCACGCGCACCTGATGAATCTCGGCCAGGCGCTGATGAGCGCGGACCTGGCCGGCGCGCGCAGCAAGGACGAGGTGATCGCGCGCCTGCGCGCCTATGCCGGGGACCTGCCCGACGGTGCCTGGCTGCACGGGCGCGGCTGGGACCAGAACCTGTGGCCGGAGAAGGCGTTCCCCACCGCGGCCGATCTCGACGCGGCGTTCCCGGAGGTCCCGGTGTGGCTGGAGCGCGTCGACGGCCACGCCGGCTGGGCGAATTCGGCGGCATTGCGCGCGGCCGCGGAGCACGCGGGCGGGCGCGATCTCGGCGGCGACTGGCAGCCGGACGGCGGCCGCATCGTGCGCGAGGACGGGGTGCCGAGCGGCGTCTTCGTCGACGCGGCGATGGCGCTGGTGGAGGACGCGATCCCGGCGCCGGACGCGGCGCTGCGCGAACAGGCGCTGGAGCGCGCACTGGCCGCGGCGGTGCGCAACGGCCTGACCGGCGTGCACGACATGGGCGTTTCGCGCGATGACCTGGCGTTGTACCGCCGCTTCGCCGGTGCCGGGCGCCTGCCGCTGCGGATCTCGGCCTATGCCGACGGCGACGGCGGCGCGCTCGACGACCTGTGCCGCGACGGCCTGTACTGGCACGCGGGCGGACGCCTGCGCATGGGAGGCGTCAAGCTGTACATGGACGGCGCGCTCGGCAGCCGCGGCGCCGCGCTGCTCGCCGACTACAGCGACGAGCCCGGCAACGACGGCCTGCTGCTGACCGAGCCGAAGGCGTTCGCCGCCGCGGTGCGCAAGGCCCGCGGCTGCGGCGTGCAGGTGGCCACGCACGCGATCGGCGATCGCGGCAACCGGCTCGTGCTCGAGACCTATGCCGATGCGCTCGGCGCGCGCGCCGAGGACGATCATCGCTGGCGCGTGGAGCATGCGCAGATCGTGGCGTTGGAGGACATCCCGCGCTTCGCGCAGCTGCGCGTCATCGCGTCCATGCAGCCCACGCACGCCACCTCCGATATGCCCTGGGCCGGCGATCGTCTCGGCGAGGAGCGCCTTGCGGGCGCCTACGCCTGGCGGCGTTTCCTCGATGCCGGCGCGCGGCTGGCGCTGGGCTCCGATTTCCCCGTCGAATCGGTCGATCCGCGCCTGGGCCTGTACGCCGCGGCGACGCGGCAGGATCGCGAGGGCCGGCCACCGGGTGGTTGGCTCGCCGAGCAGAGGCTCACGGCCGCCGAGGCATTGCGGGGATTCACCGCCGATGCGGCCTACGCCGGTCGCGCCGAGGACGAGGTCGGGCGCCTGTCGCCGGGCCTGCGCGCGGACTTCGTGGTGTTGGCCGAGGATCCGCTGGCGGTGCCGGTCGAGCGGCTGGACGAGTTGACGATCCTGTCGACCTGGGTGGATGGGGTGCCGGTGTACGAGGGCGAATGACGCCGTAGCGGGAGGTTGCCTGGCGCCGGGGCCTGGAGCAGCGGAGCAAGCTCCGCTCTACGGGGCTTGGGCGGCGCAGCCTGTCGTAGAGCCGAGCTCGCTCGGCTGCGCGGGCGCCGGAGCCGCGAGCAACGAGGGACCTCCGCTCTACCAGTCGATCTCGCCGTGCACCACGCTGACCGCGTGGCCGCCGGACCAGATCTCGCCGTCGGCGTCGACCTGCAGCTCCAGGGTCGCGTCGTAGCCGACCTCGCGGCCCTGGCTGGCGCGATAGCGGCCGTCCGCGCCCGGCAGCGCATCGCGCGACGCCAGCCACGCCGCCAGGGTGGCGTTGGCCGCGCCCGAGGCGGCGTCCTCGAAGCGCGCGGGCGCGCCGACCCAGGCGCGCACCGCGAGGTCGTGGCCGCTGCCGGCGTCGGCGCGGGCGAACACGCACAAGCCCATGCTCTCGGTCGATTCGGCCAGCAGGCCGATCGCGTCCCAGTCCGGCGCCGCGCCGCGCAGGGTGCCCTCGTCGGCCAGTTCGGCCAGCCACCAGCGGCGGCCGCCGTCCATCAGCGCCGGCGGCAGCCGACCCGGCAGCAGGCCGTCGAGGGCGTGGCGCAGGCGCGGATCGCCGCGTTCGGTGGTCTCCAGCACGCTGGCCCGGGGCGTGCGCACCGCGATCGTGCGCGCCGAACCGTCGCCCAGCACCCGCAACGGCAGCAGGCCGGCGATGCCCTCCTGCACCAGCAGGCCGTCGCGCGGCGCGATGCGGCCGGCCTCGAGCAGCGCGTGCGCGGTGCCGACGCTGGGGTGACCGGCGAACGGCACCTCGCGGCGCGGGCTGAACATGCGGATGCGGTAGTCGGCTTCCGCGGCGGTCGGCGGAAACACGAAGGTGGTTTCCGGCAGGCGGGTCCAGCGCGCGATCGCCTGCATGGTGTCGTCGTCCATGCCCTCGGCATCGAAGACCACGGCGAGCGGATTGCCGGCGCCCGGACGATCGGCGAACACGTCCAGCTGCACGAAGCGGCGTGAAGTCATCGGGGAGAGGCGGCGATGTGGGGGGTGCGCAGCTTACCGCAGAGGCCGCCGACCGGCGGGGCGGGACCGGAAGAGCGCTTTGGCCACGGATTCACGGATACACGCGGGTACGCGCGAATCAGGTGGAGCAGGCGGAACAGGCTCAGGCGGGATCAGGCTGAGCAGGAGCGGCGGGTCAGGCCGATTTTGGATCTCCGCTCGCTAGATTCGCTTTGATCCGCATCGATCCGTGGCCAAAGCGCTTTGCGGCGGCGGCGCGGCTCCTTCGATCGGCCGCCCAGGGGAGGGCAGCGGAGCGAGCTCCGCTCTACAATGCGCAGCTTCGTGCGTCCATTCCGGATGCCTTCGCCGCGCCGTTGCCGATGACTCTTCCAGACCCGCCGCAGACCCGCTGGATCGTTCTCAAGTTCGGTGGCACCAGCGTGTCGCAACGCGCGCGCTGGGACACCATCGGCCATCTGGCGCAGGCGCGCGGGCGGCAGCACGACGCGCGCGTGCTGGTGGTCGTCTCGGCGCTCGCCGGCGCGACCAATGCCCTGCAGGCGATCGCCGACGGCGTCGAGGATCCGTCGGCGCACGTCGCCGCGCTGGCGCGGCGGCATCGCGATTTCGCCGCGGAACTCGGGCTCGACGCCGATGCCGCGCTGCAGGAGCGGCTGGCCGCGCTGCATGCGTTGGCCGGGGACGCGCGCGCCGCGGCGCGCCCGCTCGACTGGCAGGCCGAGCTGCTGGCGCAGGGCGAGCTGCTGTCCTCGACGCTCGGCGCCGCGTACCTGCGCGCGCAGGGCCTCGACTTCGGCTGGTGCGACGCCCGCGACTGGCTCGAGGCGCTGGCGCTGCCGAACCAGAGCGACTGGTCGCGGCGGCTGTCGGTCGCCTGCCGGCGCGAGGCCGACGACGCCTGGCGCGCGCGCTTCGCCGCGCAGCCGGCGCCGCTGCTGCTCACCCAGGGCTTCATCGCCCGCCACGGCGACGGCGGCACCGCGGTGCTCGGGCGCGGCGGTTCCGACACCTCGGCGGCGCTGTTCGGCGCGCTGCTGCGCGCGCGGCGGGTGGAGATCTGGACCGACGTGCCGGGCATGTTCAGCGCCAATCCGCGCGAGGTGCCGGACGCGCGCCTGCTCACGCGCCTGGACTACGCCGAGGCGCAGGAAATCGCCACCACCGGCGCCAAGGTGCTGCATCCGCGCGCGCTCGGCCCCTGCCGCGACGCCGGGGTGCCGCTGGCGATCCTCGATACCGCGCGTCCGGACCTGCCGGGCACGGCGATCGACTCCACCGCCGCCACCGTTCCGGGCGTCAAGGCGATCAGCCGCCGCAACGGCATCGTGCTGGTGTCGATGGAAACCGTCGGCATGTGGCAGCAGGTCGGCTTCCTGGCCGAGGTGTTCGACCGCTTCCGTGTGCACGGGCTTTCGATCGACCTGATCGGGTCGTCGGAGACCAACGTCACCGTCTCGCTCGATCCCAACGACAACCTGGTCAGCACCGACGTGCTCGCGCGCCTCTCGGAGGACCTGGCGCGGTTCTGCCGGGTCAAGGTGATCGCGCCGTGCGCGGCGATCACCCTGGTCGGGCGCGGCATGCGCTCGCTGCTGCACAAGCTGTCGGACGTGTGGGCGGCGTTCGGGCGCGAGCGCGTGCACCTGATCTCGCAGTCGTCCAACGACCTCAACCTGACCTTCGTCATCGACGAGGCCGACGCCGACGGCCTGCTGCCGCAGCTGCACGCGCAGCTGATCGGCAGCGGCGCGATGCCGGTGCGCAACGCCGAGGTGTTCGGCCTGCGCTGGCGCGAGATCGCCGGCGCCCTGCGCCCGCGCGAGACGCCCTGGTGGCGCGGCGAGCGCGAACGCCTGCTGGCGCTGGCGACGCCGGGCGCGCCGCGCTACGTCTACCACCTGCCCACGGTGCGCGCCCGCGCCCGCGCGCTGGCGGCGATCGAGGCGGTCGATCGCCGCTACTACGCGATCAAGGCCAATTCCCATCCGGCGATCCTCGCCGCGCTGGTGGAGGAGGGCTTCGGGCTGGAATGCGTGTCGCTGGCGGAACTGCGGCACGTGTTCGATGCGGTGCCGGGGCTGGCGCCCGGTCGCGTCCTGTTCACGCCCAGCTTCGCGCCGCGCGCCGAGTACGAGGCGGCGTTCGCGCTCGACGCGACGGTGACGCTGGATAACGTCGAGGCGCTGCAGCGCTGGCCGGAGACCTTCCGCGGTCGCGCGCTGTGGTTGCGCGTCGACCTCGGCCGCGGCGAGGGCCACCACGAGAAGGTGCGCACCGGCGGGCTCGCCTCCAAGTTCGGCCTGCCGGTGGCGCGGATCGAGGAGTTCCTCGCCGCCGCGCGAGCGCTCGACGCGCGCGTCACCGGCCTGCACGCGCACCTGGGCAGCGGCGTGGAAACCGCGCAGCACTGGCGCTCGGTCTGCGACGAGCTCGGTGGGATCGCCGAGCGCATCGGCAGCATCGAGACCATCGACATCGGCGGCGGCCTGCCGATCCCCTACCAGGACGACGACGAGCCGTTCGACCTCGACGCCTGGAGCGCCGGCCTGGCGGAGGTGAAGTCCGCCTATCCGAACTACCGCCTGGCGATCGAGCCCGGCCGCTACCTGGTGGCCGAATCCGGCGTGCTGCTGATGACCACGACGCAGGTGGTGGAGAAAAGCGGGATCCGCCGCGTCGGCGCCGATGCCGGCATGAACGCGCTGCTGCGTCCGGCGCTGTACGACGCCTACCACGGCGTCCACAACCTGACGCGGCTGGAGGAAGCGGCCGACGCCGCCTTCGACGTGGTCGGCCCGATCTGCGAATCCGGGGACGTCCTCGGCAAGCAGCGCCGGCTGCCGGCCGCCACTGCCGAGGGTGACGTGCTGCTGGTCGCCGACGCCGGCGCCTACGGCTTCGTCATGGCCAACACTTACAACCTGCGGGCGTTGCCGGCGCAGGAGGTGCTGCCATGAGCGGCTGGACGTTCGCCCGCGACGCGATCGGCGCGTTCCGTTTCGTGCGCTGCGGCTTCGACCCGCAGACCGGGGTGGCGCAGCTGGTCTACGCCTTCGACGACGGCCCGGAGCTGGTGGAGACGGTCACCGTGCCGGGGGCGCCGTTCGCGCTGGGCGCGGCGCGCGCCGCGGCCGCCGCGCGCGCGCTGCGGCTGCTGCACCTGGTGGCCGGGGTGAGCTACTACAAGGCCGCGGTGCCGGCGGAGATCCGCATCGACGATGCCGCGATCGACGCGGAAACAGCGGCGTTGCTGGAAGAGATCTATGTGCACGGCCTGGGCGAGTTCGCCTATTGCAACGGGTTGGACCTGCATGGGCGCATCAGCTTTCCCCACCAGAAGAACCCTCTCCCCCGCTTGCGGGGGAGAGGGCAGGGTGAGGGGGTGGACGGAGCCGACGTAATGGCTGGGCCGAAAGAGCATCGAGTGCGAGGCTCTGAATCTACAAGCATGTCCTCGACTGCCGAACGGCGGCCGGCTCCGGTATTCCCCCTCACCCCAACCCTCTCCCCCGCGAGCGGGAGAGAGGGCGTTGAAGCGCCGGTGCTGGGACTCCAACAGCACGCGCTGGTCGCGATCGGCGGCGGCAAGGATTCGCTGGTGTCGATCGAGGCGCTGCGCGCGGCCGGCGTGGCGCAGACCGTGGCCTGGATCGGCGGCTCGCAGCTGATCCGCGCCTGCGCCGAACGCACCGGACTGCCGACGCTCAACATCGGCCGCCAGCTGGCGCCGGAGCTGTTCGACTACAACCGGCAGGGCGCCTGGAACGGGCATATCCCGGTGACCGCGATCAACTCGGCGATCCTCGCCTTCGCCGCGATCCTGCACGGCGTCGACCAGGTGGTGTTCTCCAACGAGCGTTCGGCCAGCTACGGCAGCCTGATCGAAGGCACCGGCGAGGTGAACCACCAGTGGTCGAAAGGCTGGACGTTCGAACGCGACGTCGGCGCCTACCTGCAGCGCCACGTCGCCGCCGACCTGCACTACTACTCGCTGCTGCGGCCGTTCTCGGAGCTGGCGGTGGCGCGGCAGTTCGCCCGGAGCGACCGCTACGACGCGCATTTCTCCAGCTGCAACCGCAACTTCCACCTGCTCGGCGAGCGCCCGGTCAACCGCTGGTGCGGGATCTGCCCGAAGTGCCATTTCGTGTTCCTGGCGCTGGCGCCGTTCATGCCCAAGCCGCGGCTGGTGGCGATCTTCGGCCGCAACCTGCTCGACGACGCGGAGCAGGTTCCCGGCTACGACGCATTGCTGGAATACCGCGACCACAAGCCGTTCGAATGCGTCGGCGAGGCGCGCGAATCGCGCGCGGCGATGGCGGCGCTGGCGCAGCGGCCGGAGTGGCGCGAGGACGCGGTGGTCAAGCGCTTCGAGCGCGAGATCGCACCGCAGCTCGATGCGCAGGAGCTGGCCATCGAGCCGCTGCTGCGGATCGACGACACCCACCGGATCGCGGCACCGTTGTGGGAGCGGCTGCGTGCGCATTTCGCAGCTTGAAGGGCGCCGCGTCGCGCTGTGGGGCTGGGGCCGCGAGGGCCGGGCGGCATGGCGCGCGTTGCGCGCCGGTGATTCGGGATTGGTGATTCGTGATTCGTATGAAGCAGGGCGGCTGCCGTTGACGTTGTTCTGCAATGCAGACGAGGCGGATGAAGCGCGGGCACTGGGGGACTCGGCGCTGACGGTGGAGACGGAGGCGACGGCGGAGCGGCTGGCGGCGTTCGACGTGGTGATCAAGTCGCCCGGCATCAGTGCCTACCGCCCCGAAGCGCTGGCCGCGGCGGAGCGGGGCACGCGCTTCGTCGGCGGCACCGCGCTGTGGTTCGCCGGGCGTGCCGACGCGCGTACGCTGTGCGTCACCGGCACCAAGGGCAAGAGCACCACCAGCGCGCTGCTGGCGCACCTGCTGCGTGCCGGCGGGCAACGCACCGCATTGGCGGGCAACATCGGCCTGCCGCTGCTGGAGTTGATCGACGACCAGGCCGACGCCTGGGTGGTCGAGCTGTCCAGCTACCAGACCCGCGACGTCGCGGCCTCCGGCGCGCGGCCGGAGATCGCGGTGGTCACCAACGTCTTTCCGGAGCACCTGGACTGGCACGGCAGCGAGCAGCGCTACGTCGACGACAAGCTGGCGCTGCTGACCGAGGCGAATCCGCGCGTCGCCGTGCTCAACGCGGAGGATCCGAGGCTGGTGGCGCTGGGCGAGCGGATCGAATCGGGTGTGGGAGCGACGGAAGTCGCGACAACCCGCGCGGAAGAAAGTCGCGATGTCCCGGCGGCAGCATGCCGCCACTCCCACAGCGGGGGCAGTGCGGCCGGCGTGGTGCGTTGGTTCAACCGCGCAGACGGCTGGCACCTGCGCGGCGGCATGCTGCATCGGGGCGAGGACGCCGTGCTCGACACCGCCGGGCTGCCGCTGCCCGGCCGCCACAATCTCGGCAACCTGTGCGCGGCGTTGACGGCGATCGACGCGTTCGGCCTCGATGCCGCCGCGCTGGCGCCGCACGCGGCCGCGTTCGCGCCGCTGCCGCACCGGTTGCAGGTGCTGGGCGAGCGCGACGGCATCGTCTGGGTCAACGATTCGATCAGCACCACGCCGCACGCCAGCCTGGCGGCGCTGGAGGTCTATCGCGACGTGCGCGTGGCGATCCTGCTCGGCGGCCACGACCGCGGCGTGGACTGGAGCGTGTTCGCCGATCGCCTGCGCGGGCGGCCGCCGCATGCGGTGGTGACGATGGGGCAGAACGGACCGCGGATCCACGATGCGCTCGCCGCGGTGGCGGATGGACGATGGCGGCTCGGTGCGGCCGAGAGCCTGGCCGCGGCGGTCGACGCCGCCCGTGCCGCGCTCGGTGAGGCGGGCGGCGTGATCCTGCTGTCGCCGGGCGCGCCGAGCTTCGGTCCTTATCGCGACTACACCGAGCGCGGCCGCCATTTCGCCGCGCTGGGCGGCTTCGATCCGGACACGATCGCCGCGATCCCGGGCCTCGGCATCGCCTGACGATCGCGCCCGACCGTAGAGCGGAGCTTGCTCCGCTGGCGGTGGGCTCCGGCCGCAGGAGCAGCCGGGCAAGCTCGGTTCTACGGGGCGGAGGCCTCGATCGGTTCGCGCACCGTCGCCGTAGAGCGGAGCTTGCTCCGCTGGCGGTGCGGGCTCCGGCCGCAGGAGCAGCCGAGCAAGCTCGGCTCTACGGGGGCGGGAACCGCCTAGCTGCTCTGGCGCGCCCGCTGCGGAGGCCGCCCCACGGCGGCGCGCTTCACCCGGCGCGCATGCGATCGCGCTAGGCTCGGGGTTCACCACAGCAGGGAACCGCCATGCCCCGGATCACGTTCGCGATGCTGTTGTCGCCGCTGTTCGCCGCTGCCGCCGCCACCGCATCGGCGGCGCCCAGGGCCGATCCGGTGGAGTGGACCATCGACGAGAAGACCTTCAGCGGCGTCCTGGTCTACGACGATGCCGAAAGCGGCCCGCGTCCGGGCCTGGTGATGGTGCCGAACTGGATGGGCGTGAGCGATCATGCGGTCGCGCGCGCACGCGCGCTGGCCGGCGACGATTACGTGGTGTTGGTGGCCGACGTGTACGGCAAGGGCGTGCGCCCGGCGGACGACGGCCAGGCGCGGCAGCAGGTCATGCAGGTCTACTCGGACGGCGGCAGGACATTGCGCGCGCGTGTTGCCGTTGCGGTGCAGGCGCTGGCGGCGCAGGCCGGCCAGGCGCCGCTGGATCCGGAGCGGATCGCCGCGATCGGGTTCTGCTTCGGCGGTTCGGCGGTGCTGGAACTGGCGCGCTCGGGTGCCGATGTCGCCGGCGTGGTCAGCGTGCACGGTGGCCTCGAAACGCACCTGCCGACCGGCGACAACCGGATCGGCGCCTCGGTGCTGGTGCTCAACGGCGCCGACGACACCTCCGTCACCGACGCGCAGATCGTCGCCTTCGGGCAGGAGATGGACGCCGCCGGCGCGGACTGGCAGTTCGTCGACTTCGGCGGCGCGCGCCACTGTTTCACCCAGGTCGAGGATGCGGACGCCGATCCCGGCGACAACTGCCGCTACGACGAGCGTGCCGCCCGGCGCGCGTTCCGGATGATCGACGACTTCTTCGGGGAGGTCCTTTCCAACGACGGCGCCTGACGGCCGGCGCAGCTTCGCTGCAAGCTCCTGTGGGAGCGACGGCAGGCGCGACATGGCGGCGGGTTGCGATCTTTGCCGTCCCTGCCGCCATCTGCACGGACGCGGGCGGTCACGACTGCCGTCGCTCCCACATGTGCCGGACGTTTTTCCTCGAAGGTGCAGCGGGCAGGGTTGCGGTTCGCAGCGCCCGTCAGTGTCCGCGCTCCACCGCGTAGCGGGCGAGCCCGCGCAGGGCCGCGACCGCGGCATTGTCCGGCAGCCGGTCGAGCGCGCGTTCGGCGGCTTCGGCGTATTCGCGCGCACGCCGGCGGCTGTAGCCGAGCCCGTCGGTGGCCTCGATCGCCGCCAGCACCTCCGCCATCGCGTCGCCGTCGCCGTTCTCGACGATGCCGCGCAGGCGCTCGCGGACCGGCGCCTCCGATCGCGCCATGGCGTGGATCAGCGGCAGGGTCGCCTTGCCCTCGGCGAGGTCGTCGCCCAGGTTCTTGCCCAGCGCGTCGGCGTCGGCGCTGTAGTCGAGCACGTCGTCGGCGATCTGGAACGCATGGCCCAGCTGCAGGCCGTAGTCGTACAGCGCCTGCTGGGCGCCGGCATCGGCGCCGGCGGCCAGCGCGCCCAGCCGGGTGCCCGCGGCGAACAGCACCGCGGTCTTGCGTTCGATCACGTCGAGGTAGGCGGCCTCGTCGGTGTCGGGGTTGCGCACGTGCAGCAGCTGCAGCACCTCGCCCTCGGCGATGCGGTTGGTGGTGTCGGCGAGGATCCGCATCACTTCCATCCGGTCCAGCTCCACCATCAGCTGGAAGCTGCGCGAATAGAGGAAATCGCCGACCAGCACGCTGGCGGCATTGCCCCAGATGGCGTTGGCGGTGCGGCGGCCGCGGCGCAGGTCGGATTCGTCGACCACGTCGTCGTGCAGCAGGGTGGAGGTGTGGATGAATTCGACGATCGCCGCCAGCTGGTGGTGCTCCGGCCCGCCGCCGCCGCAGGCGCGGCCGGCCAGGGCGACCAGCATCGGCCGCAGGCGCTTGCCGCCGGCGGAGACGATGTGCTCGGCGACCTGGTTGATCAGCACCACCTCCGAGGCCAGGCGGCGGCGGATCAGGGCGTCGACCGCGGCCATGTCCGGCGCGGCCAGGGCCTGGATCGCGGCCAGGTCGGGGGGATTCGCGAGATTGGCCTGGTCCATGGGGTCGCCGTGCCGGGGAAGCCGGGATTATACGGGCCGGCGCCGCGCGCTCCGACGCGCCGGCACGGCATTCCCCGACGCCGGATCGGGATTGGCTCGGATAGCCGGGCGCCGGCCGCTATAATCCAATCGTCCTCGCCGCTTCCGGCAAGCAATCCAAGGAACCTCTTTCATGGCCCGTGGCATCAACAAGGCGATCCTGGTCGGCAATCTCGGCAACGACCCCGAAACCAAGTACACCCAGGGCGGCATGGCCATCACCAAGATCAGCCTGGCCACCACCAGCGTGCGCAAGGACCGCGACGGCAACATGCAGGAGAACACCCAGTGGCACCGGGTGACCTTCTTCGGCAAGCTCGGCGAGATCGCCGGCGAGTACCTGCGCAAGGGGTCGCAGGTCTACGTCGAGGGCGAGATCCGCTACGACAAGTACACCGGCCAGGACGGGGTGGAGAAATACTTCACCGAGATCGTGGCCAACGAGATGCAGATGCTCGGCGGCCGCGGCGAAGGTGGCGGCGGGGGCGGGGGCGGTGGCGGTGGTGGCGGCGAACGTCCGGCGCGCCCGCAGCGGCAGGAGTCGGCGGCGCCGCGCAGGCAGCCGTCCTCGCAACCGGCGCCGATGGACGACTTCTCGGACGACGACATCCCGTTCTGAGCGGGCGGCGCGTGAACCCGTGCCGCCGCACCGGTCCGGACCTGTCTTCTTGAACCTCGAGGTGGGAATGCCGACTTGGCTGGTCACTGGTGGCGCCGGATTCATCGGTGCGAACTTCGTCCTGGAAGCGGTCTCGGCCGGAATCCGGGTGGTGAATCTGGACCTGCTCACCTACGCCGGGAATCTCGACACGCTGGCGTCGCTGGAGGGCCATCCCGGCCACGTCTTCGTCCAGGGCGACATCGGCGACCGCGCGCTCGTGGACGCCCTGCTGGCGCGACATCGCCCTGAGGCGGTGATCAACTTCGCGGCGGAGAGCCACGTCGACCGCTCGATCGATGGTCCGGCGGCGTTCGTGCAGACCAACGTGGTGGGGACGCTGGCGTTGCTCGAGACGGTGCGCGACCACTGGCGCGAACTGCGCCCGCCGATGCGCGAGGGCTTCCGCTTTCTGCACGTGTCCACCGACGAGGTCTACGGGTCGCTGGGCGCGTCCGGCCGGTTCAGCGAAACCACGCCCTACGCGCCGAACTCGCCGTACTCCGCGTCCAAGGCGGCCTCGGATCACCTGGTGCGTGCCTTTCACCACACCTATGGCCTGCCGACCCTGACCACGAACTGCTCGAACAACTACGGTCCCTACCAGTTCCCGGAAAAGCTCATACCGCTGGTGATCGCCAAGGCGCTCGCCGGCGAGCCGCTGCCGGTGTACGGCGACGGCCGCAACGTCCGCGACTGGCTCTATGTCGGCGATCACTGCGCGGCGATCCGCTTCGTGCTCGAACGTGGCGGCGTGGGCGAGACCTACAACGTCGGAGGCGACGCCGAGCGCGAGAACATCGAGGTGGTGAAGGCCATCTGCCGCCTGCTGGACCAGCGGCGGCCACTTGCGGACGGGCGCCCGCGCGCCGATCTGATCACCTTCGTGGCCGACCGGCCCGGGCACGACCGTCGCTATGCGATCGACGCCTCGAAGCTGCAGCGGGAGCTCGGCTGGCGTCCCGGGGTGACCTTCGAGGAAGGCATCGCCCGCACGGTCGACTGGTATCTCGACAACCAGGCCTGGGTCCGGCGCGTGCTCGACGGCAGCTATCGCCTGGAGCGGATCGGGAGCGCGGCATGACGCAACGACGCGGCATCGTGCTCGCCGGCGGCTCCGGAACCCGGCTCTACCCGATCACGCAGGGGATCAGCAAGCAGCTGTTGCCGGTCTACGACAAGCCGATGGTCTATTATCCGCTCAGCGTGCTCATGCTGGCGGGCATCCGCGAAGTGCTGGTGATCAACACGCCGCACGAGCAGGCGCTGTTCAAGGCGCTGCTCGGCGACGGATCGCAATGGGGCATGCGGATCGAGTACGCCGCCCAGCCCAGGCCCGAGGGCCTGGCGCAGGCGTTCCTGATCGGTCGCGACTTCCTGGAGGGACGGCCCAGCTGCCTGGTGCTGGGCGACAACATCTTCCATGGCCCGGGACTCACCGGGCTGCTTCGCGGCGCGGATGCGCGGACCCGCGGCGCATCGGTCTTCGGCTACTGGGTCCGCGATCCGCAACGTTACGGCGTGGCGGAGTTCGATGGCGGGGGGCGTGTCGTCGGCCTCGAGGAAAAGCCGTCCGAGCCGCGGTCCAACTACGCCGTCACCGGCCTGTACTTCTACGACGGGCGCGCGAGCGACTTCGCCGCGACCCTGGTGCCTTCGGCCCGCGGCGAACTGGAGATCACCGATCTCAGCCGTTGCTACCTCGACGAAGGTTCGCTGCACCTGGAGAAGCTTGGGCGTGGTTACGCCTGGCTGGATACCGGGACGCACCAGTCCCTGCTCGAGGCGTCGAATTACATCGGCACCATCGAGGCGCGGCAGGGACTGCGAGTGTGTTGCCCGGAGGAGATCGCCTGGCGCAACGGGTGGATAGATTCGGATCATTTGCGCACGCTGGCCGCGCCACTGGCGAAGAATGGCTACGGCGAATATTTGCTCGTGCTCGCCGAAAGCCCGGTAGTGACATGAGGGTGGTCGAAACCGACCTGCCGGGTTGCCTGATTCTCGAGCCGGGCGTATTCGAGGACGAACGTGGGTCCTTCTACGAAGCGTTCAATTACGACCGGCTCGCGGAATACGGGCTCGCTCCGGCCTTCGTGCAGGGAAACGTGTCCTTGTCCTCGCTCGACGTGTTGCGGGGCCTGCACTACCAATGGCCGAACCCGCAGGGCAAATACATGTCGGTACTGGAGGGCGAGGCCTGGGACGTCGCGGTCGACATCCGTCGCGGCTCGCCCACGTTCGGGCGCTGGACGGCGGTCCATCTCAGCGCCGCCAACAGAAGGCAGTTCTGGGTGCCCGAGGGATTCGCGCACGGATTCGTCGCGCTCTCCGAGAGGACGCTGATGACCTATCTCTGCACCTCGACCTACGATCGCGAAGCCGATGCCGGTATCCGTTGGAACGATGCCGACCTGGCGATCGACTGGCCCATCTCCAGCCCCGTGTTGTCGACGAAGGACGCACACGCGCCGTTCCTCGCCGACGTGCCGGAAGCGCGCCTGCCGCAGTACCGGGAATGAGAATCCTGTTGTTCGGCGCCGATGGGCAGGTCGGGCGCGAGCTGCGCCGCGCACTCGCGCCTCTGGGGACGCTCGTGCTCTCGACGCGGAACGGCAGGCTCGCCGACGGCGGCCGTTGCGAAGCCGCGGACCTGGAACGGCCGGATACGCTGGCCGCCCTGGTCGACCGTGCCGCTCCCGACGTCGTCGTCAACGCCGCCGCCGATACGGCGGTGGACTTGGCGGAGGCCGCGTCTGGACGCGCGTTTCGGGTCAATGCCGAAGCGCCCGCCGCCATCGCCGCCGCCTGCGCCCGACGCGGTGCCCTGCTGGTGCATTACTCCACCGACTACGTCTTCGACGACGGATCCGGGCGGCCGCGCCGCGAAAGCGACGCGCCCGCGCCCCTCAACGTCTATGGCGCCAGCAAGCTGGCCGGGGAGGAGGCGGTACGGGGCAGCGGTGCGCGCCATCTGTTGCTGCGCACGTCGTGGATCTATGCCGCGCATGGGCGAAACTTCCTGCTGACGATGCTGCGCCTGGCGGCCGAGCACGGCGCCGTACGCGTGGTCGACGATCAGTTCGGCTCGCCGACGCCCGCCTCCTGGCTCGCCGACGCCACGGCTCGCGTGCTGCAGCGATCCCCTGCCGGTTCCGGCCTGTGGCATGTTTCCGCCGCGGGCTGCACCAGTTGGTACGGTTTCGCCGACGCCATCTTCGAACTCGCGCAGGCGCGTGGGCTGCTCGGCCGGCGCCCGGAACTGGTTGCGGTCGCGACATCGGACTATCCGGCGACGGCAAGGCGGCCGGGGCGTTCCTGCCTGGATTCTTCGCGTTTCCGGGAGGACTTCGGCATCGACGTGCCGGAGTGGCGCAGTGCCCTGGACGGGGTCCTGGCCCGGATGGCGGGCACGTCCGCGACGGATCCGCCGTGAACGGGGGAGGGCGGCCGCACCGCGCCATCCGGCCGCCGCGAGGGCGCCGCTTGCCTTCGGTCGCCGGCGCTGACATACACTAGGCGCCTTTCCGGTACGGATTCAGGAGGGTACTGCATGAAATTCCAGCCGATCGCCCTGGCGGTTGCACTGTCGGCCTGCGCCGGCGTTGCCGCCGCGCAACAGCCACAGCAGCAGCCCCAACCGCAGGCGCAGCAACAGCAGTTGACGCCGGAGCAGCAGGCGCAGTTGCAGCGCCAGGACGCGGACATGACCCGCGCCGCGCAACAGGTGGTGCAGATGATCGACGCCAACCAGGCCGGCGAGGTCTGGGACATGTCGACGGCGGCGGTCAAGCGGATGGTTCCGCGCGAAAGCTTCGTGCAGCAGATCACCGGCGATCGCCAGCGGCTCGGCGCGCCGAGCACCCGCGGCGACGCGGTGGTGTCGCGTTCGCAGTTCCAGGCCGGCGGCGAAGTGCCGGAAGGGATCTACATCAACGTCGCCTTCCCGACCAAGTTCGCCAACAACGAAGAGCCGGTGCGCGAGCTGGTGTCGTTCCGGCTCGACGAGGACAAGGTTTGGCGCGTTTCCGGCTACAGCCTGCGCTGACGTTGCTTGCCGCTGATTGCCCGCGACGGGATCCGCCTGGATCCCGTTGTCGTGTCCAGGCCCATCCGGCCCCGGCTTCCGGACGGCGGACGGCGGGCGGCGAGCGTCGGGCCCGGCTGCGCTCCCGCTCCGGTCGGGAATCCGGCCACAGAAGACCGCGTGATCCGATGACCGAGACGCCCGCCGCGCCCAAGCGCTCCGCGATCGACCGCTTCCTCAACATCGTCGAGTCGGGGGGCAACGCGCTGCCGCACCCGGCGACGTTGTTCGCGATCCTGGCCCTGCTGGTGATCGTACTGTCGTGGATCACCTCTCAGCTCGGCATGTCGGTGCAGCACCCGACCACCGGCGAGACCATCACCCCGGTCAACCTGCTGAGCGTGGCGGGGCTGCACCGCATCCTCACCGGGCTGGTCACCAACTTCACCAGCTTCGCGCCGCTGGGCACGGTGCTGGTGTCGCTGATCGGCATCGGCGTGGCCGAGCATTCGGGCCTGATCGGCGCCGCGCTGCGGCAGCTGGTGCTGGCGGCGCCGCGTTTCCTGCTCACGCCGGTGATGGTGTTCGCCGGGGTGATGTCGAACATGGCCAGCGAGATCGGCTACGTGCTGCTGGTGCCGCTGGCCGGGCTGGTGTTCCTGGCGGCCAACCGCCATCCGATCCTCGGCATGGCCGCCGCGTTCGCCGGGGTGTCCGGCGGCTACTCGGCCAACCTGCTGCTGGGCACGATCGACCCGCTGCTGGCGGGCCTTTCGCAGGAAGCCGCGCGGATCATCGACCCGGCCTACACCGTCAGCCCGGCGGCGAACTGGTACTTCATGATCGTGTCGACCTTCCTGGTCACCGGCCTGGGCTGGTGGGTGACCGAGCGGGTGGTCGCGAGGCGCTTTCCCGATGCGCCGAAGGAGGACGCCGACGGCAGAATCGAGCCGATGACCCGCGAGGAGCGGCGCGGCCTGCTGTTCGCGCTCGTCGCCAGCGCCGTGCTGACCGCGCTGGTGCTGTGGGGCACGCTGCCGGCCGACGGTTTCCTGCGCAATCCCGAGGACGGCGACCTGCTCAACTCGCCGTTCCTGCAGGGCATCGTCGCCCTGATCTTCGCCTACGGCGTGGTCGCCGGCGTCGCCTACGGGATCGGCGCCGGGACCATCCGCAGCGACCAGGACGTCATCAAGGGCATGGGCCAGAGCATGAGCACGCTGGGCGTGTACCTGGTGCTGGTGTTCTTCGCCGCGCAGTTCGTCGCGTTCTTCAACTGGACCCAGCTCGGGCTGATCTTCGCGGTCAACGGTGCCGGGGTGCTGGCGCAGCTGCAGCTGCCGGGGATCGTGCTGTTCGCCGCCTTCATCCTGCTGACCGCCTGCGCCAACCTGTTCATGGGCTCGGCCTCGGCCAAGTGGGCGCTGATGGCGCCGGTGTTCATCCCGATGTTCATGCTGCTCGGCTACTCGCCCGAGCTCACCCAGATCGGCTATCGCATCGGCGATTCGGTGACCAACATCATCTCGCCGATGATGAGCTACTTCGCGTTGATCATCGCCTTCCTGCAGCGCTACGAGCCGAAGGCGGGCATCGGCACGGTGGTGGCGGTGATGTTGCCGTATTCGATCACCTTCCTGATCGGCTGGACGATCCTGTTCTCGATCTGGATGGCGATCGGCGCGCCGATCGGACCCGGGTCGCCGTTGCACTACGTCCCGGCCGGTTGAACGCGGTCCGCATGCCGGCCTCGAAAGCGGGCGCAAGAAGCCTTTCCGACTCCAGCCGCCGACTGCCGCGAGCAACGCCGTGCTGATCACCCGACCGCTCCCGCCCGACACCGACCTGCTCGCGATCCATCGCCTGGCCCCGCCGCGCTACCCGCTGCTGCTGCAGTCGGTCGCCCACGGCACGGCGCAGGCGCGCTGGGACCTGCTGCTGCTGGCGAGCGGGCCGTCGCTGCGGCTCGATCCCGACGGCACCACGCGCGATGCCGCCGGGGCGCCGGTCGACGGCGGCTTCCTGGACGCACTCGACGCCCGCTGGCGCGAGCTGCGGCTGCCGCGGGAGGAGCCACGCTGGCCGTTCCGCGGCGGCTGGGCGCTGTTCCTGGGATACGAACTGGCGGGGCAGGTGGAGCCGGTGCTGCGGCTGCCTGCCGCGGCCGGAGCGCTGCCGGTGGCCTGCGCGCTGCGTTGCCCGGCGGCGATCCTGCGCGACCACGC
Source organism: Luteimonas sp. R10 (assembly GCF_045689605.1). Taxonomy (GTDB): domain Bacteria; phylum Pseudomonadota; class Gammaproteobacteria; order Xanthomonadales; family Xanthomonadaceae; genus Luteimonas. Next base: position 3,757,372 of record NZ_CP141262.1, on the reverse strand, counting down.
CACCGGCGAGTGCGTCGCCCTGGCCGAGCGCGGCCACGGGGCCCTGCTGGCGCGGATCGCCGCCGACGCGGACGCCGGCGGCACGCTCCACGCCCCGCCGTGGCGCGCGCCGCGGACGCTGCACGAGGACGATGCCGATGCCTTCGTCGCCGGCGTCGCGCGGATCCTCGGTTATCTCGCCGCCGGCGACGTGTTCCAGGTCAACCTGTCGCGCGCTTGGCATGCGCGCTTCGACGCGCCGCCGGATCCGGCGGCCCTGTACGCGCGCCTGCGCGCGGTCAGCCCGGCGCCGTTCTCGGGGCTGTTCGCCGACGCCGGCTGCAGCGTGGTCAGCGCGTCGCCCGAGCGGCTGGTGTCGATCCGTGGCGACCTGGTCGAGACCCGCCCGATCGCCGGCACCCGCCCGCGCCTGGCGGGCGACGACGACGCGGCGCGGGTGCGCGAACTGGCCGGGCATCCGAAGGAGCGCGCCGAGCACGTGATGCTGGTCGACCTGGAGCGCAACGACCTCGGCCGTGTCTGCGTGCCGGGCAGCGTCGAGGTCGACGAGCTGATGACGGTGGAGAGCTACGCCCAGGTGCACCACATCGTCAGCAACGTGCGCGGGCGTCTGCGTGCCGGGGCCACGCCGGGCGAGGTGGTCGCGGCGGTGTTTCCCGGCGGCACCATCACCGGCTGCCCCAAGGTGCGCTGCATGCAGATCATCGCCGAACTCGAGGCGAGAGGCCGCGGCGCCTACACCGGTGCGATGGGCTGGCTGAACCGCGACGGCGACCTCGACCTGAACATCCTCATCCGCAGCGCCGAGGTCGAGGGCGACGTGCTGCGGTTTCGCACCGGCGCCGGCATCGTCGCCGACTCCGATCCGTTGCGGGAGCTGGAGGAGACGCGGGCCAAGGCGCGGGGGATGCTGCGGGCGCTGGGTTCCTGATGCAGTTGCATGGCTGCAATGGAGCGCGTCTTGTGCGCGTATCGCGCAGTGCCGCAGCGGAAAAGGCTGCCTGGCGCGGTATCCTGACAGCATGAGTCCGATTCCGATGTTTTGTGGAGGTGCCGGTGGGCGGCTCCGGTAAGGGCAGGCGCGCGATCGGCGTCCTGTTCGTGCTGTCGGCGCTCGCCGCCGGTGCGCTGGCGTACTGGGCGTACGCGCGCTACCAGGCGTTCGTGGACGGCCCGCTGTCCGGCATCGACGCCGGCGATACCGTGCTGGTCGAGCGCGGCGATTCCTTCCAGCGCGTGCTGGCGAAGCTGCGCGACGCCGGCGTGCGCGACGGGCACGAGCTCGAGTGGCGGCTGCTGGCGCGGCGGCTCGGCGCCGCCGGCCACCTGCAGGTGGGCGAGTATGCGCTCGAGCCCGGCACCAGCGCGCGCGAGGTGTTGCTGCGGATGCGCGACGGCAAGGTCGTCCGCCATCGTTTCACCATCGTCGAGGGCTGGAACATCCGTGAACTGCGTGCCGCCCTGGAGCGCGCCGATCCTCTGCTGAACGAGACCGCGGAACTCGACGATGCGGCGCTGATGGCCGCGCTGGGCCAGCCCGGCGTCCATCCGGAGGGCCGCTTCCTGCCCGAGACCTACCTCTACACCCGCGGCGACAGCGACCTGGACCTGCTCCGGCGCGCGAACACGGCGCTGGAGGCGGCGCTCGACGCCGCCTGGGCCTCGCGCGCCGAGGACCTGCCGCTGGCGTCTCGGGAGGAGGCGCTGGTCCTGGCCTCGATCATCGAGAAGGAGACCGGTATCGCCGAGGAGCGCGGCGAGATCGCCGGCGTGTTCGTGCGCCGGCTGCAGGCCGGCATGCGCCTGCAAACCGACCCCACGGTGATCTACGGCATCGGCAGCGGCTACGACGGCAACATCCGCCGCCGCGACTTGCAGACCGACACGCCCTACAACACCTACACCCGCGACGGCCTGCCGCCGACGCCGATCGCGATGGCCGGCGCCGAGGCGATCCATGCCGCGACCCATCCCGCGCCCGGCGACACCCTGTACTTCGTCGCCGTCGGCGACGGCAGCGGCCGCCACGTGTTCTCGCGCACCTATGCCGAGCACAACGCCGCGGTGCGCCAGTACGTGCGGCGCTACCGCGAACGCTTCGCGCCGGATTCGCAATGATCCGGCCGCCTTCCCATCCGCGCTTCGTGTCGCTGGAAGGCGGCGAGGGCGCCGGCAAGACCACGGTGCTCGAGGCGCTGCGCGACGCGTTGCGAAGCGCCGGCGAGGACGTGGCGTGCACCCGCGAGCCGGGCGGCACCCCGCTGGCGGAGATGATCCGTGGCCTGCTGCTCGACCCCGGCCACGAGCCGCCCGCCGCCGAGACCGAGCTGCTGCTGATGTTCGCAGCGCGCGCGCAGCACGTGCGCGAGACCATCCGCCCGGCGCTCGAGCGCGGCGCCTGGGTGCTCTGCGACCGCTTCACCGACTCCAGCTACGCCTACCAGGGGAGCGGCCGCGGGCTGGACACCGGCTTCATCGCCGCGCTCGAGCGGCACGCGGTCGGCCTGCAGCCGGGATTGACCCTGCTGCTCGACATCGACGTGGACCGCGGCCGCGCGCGGACCCGCGGCCGCGATCCCCGCCCGGACCGCATCGAGCGCGAGCGCGACGACTTCTTCGAGCGCGTGCGCGCCGGTTACCGCGCGCGCGCCGCCGCAGAGCCGGGCCGCTTCCGCGTGATCGACGCCGCGCAGGCGGCCGACGCGGTCGCCGCAGAGGCGGTGCGGCAGCTGCAGGCATGGCGGGCGCGGGCGTGACCGGGGGCTTCGCGCCCTGGCAGCAGCGCGCCTACGACCGCGCCGCCGAAGCCCTGGACAGCGGGCGCATGGGCCACGCCCTGCTGCTGTGCGGTCCGGCGCTGCTGGGCAAGCGCGCGGTCGCCGAGCGGCTGGCGCAGCACGTGCTGGGCTGCGGGCAGGACCCGCGCGCGCAACGGCTGTTCGCCGCCGGCTCCCATCCCGACTACAGTGCGATCGGCTTCATTCCGACCAAGGACGGCAGCCGCCTGCGCAGCGAGATCGTGATCGAGCAGATCCGCGAGTTGTCCGCCAAGCTGACCCTCACGCCGCAGTACGGCGCCTCCCGGGTCGCGCTGATCGACCCGGCCGACGCCATCAACCACGCCGCCTGCAACGCGCTGCTCAAGACCCTCGAGGAGCCGCATCCCGGCCGCTACCTGTGGCTGGTCGCGGCCAATCCGATGCGGCTGCCGGCGACGATCCGCAGCCGCTGCCAGCGGCTGGAGCTCCGCCTGCCGCCGCACGAGGAGGCGCTGTCCTGGCTGCAGGCGCAGGGGCATTCCACGGACGCCGCCGGCGAGGCGCTCGATGCCGCCCGCGGCCATCCCGGGCTCGCCGACGCCTGGCTGCGCGACGGCGGCATGGAACTGCGCCGCTCCGTCGCCGCCGATCTCACGGCGATCGCACGCGGCGAACTGGCGGTGTCCGAAGCCGCCCGCCGCTGGACCGACGACGACGCTGCTGCCCAGCGCCTGCGCCATGCCGCCGACCTGGCGGCGGCGCAGGCCGCCGGCTTGACCGACCCGATGCGAAGCCGCAGGCTGGTGGCGTGGTTCGACGCGGCCAATCGCACCCGCGACCTGCTGCGCACCACGGTGCGCGCCGACCTTGCGGTGATCGAACTGCTGCTGGCCTGGCGCGCGGACGCGGCCGGCCGGCGCGACGGACGAGGGAGGAGATGACCATGGCGGCAACCGGCGCGGGTGCGCGGCAGGGCATCCTGTCGCTGACGGTGAAAGACAAGGCGGCGCTGTACAACGCCTACATGCCCTATCTCAAGCACGGCGGCATCTTCGTCCCCACGCCCAAACGCTACTTCATCGGCGACGAGGTGTTCCTGCTGCTGGTGCTGCCCGAGTCGAACGAACGGCTGCCGGTCGCCGGCAAGGTGGTGTGGGTGACGCCGCCCGGCGCCCAGGGCAATCGCACCGCCGGCATCGGCGTGCAGTTCGCCGACACCGGCGAAGGTGAGGCGGTGAAGGGCAGGATCGAGACCCTGCTGGCGGGGACGCTCAACGCGGAAAAGCCCACGCACACGATGTAGGTCCCGCCGCCGTAGAGCGGAGCTTGCTCCGCTGCTCTCGGCTCCGGAGCCCGCGCAGCCGAGCAAGCTCGGCTCTACGCGGCCCGGCAGGCCGCACCTGCCATGGGGCCTTGTTCGTTGCGGCGGAGCAGGCCATGAAAATGGGCAGCCGACTCCGATGCGCCACGGGCGCAGTGCCGCGGTGTCCCCCGCCAGGCTGCTTCCGCAGCACGCGCATGGCACCGGCTCCGGCGCCCCTCGTAGAGCCGAGCTTGCCGGCTGCTCCTGGTTCCGGAGCCGACGCAGCGGAACGAGCTCCGCTCTACGGAGCACCGGCTCCGCATGCGCTAAGGGCGCAGCGCCGCGGCGTCCCAGCCCGGCCGCGGCGCGAAACGATCGCCGTGCTTGGCCTGCAGCGCCCGAAGCTTCTCCCGCAACGCGTCGGCGCCGGTCTCGCGGATGTACTGGATCGGGCCGCCACGGAACGGCGCGAAACCGGTGCCGAAGATCACCCCGGCGTCGAGCAGGTCGGCATCCTCGACCACCCCTTCGTGCAGCGCCGCCACCGCCTCGTTGAGCAGCGCCAGGACCAGCCGGTCCTCCAGGTCCTCCGGCGCCTCGTAGTCCTTCGGCAGCTCCGGCTTCTTCGGCTTGCCGTTCTCCCAGGCGTACAGGCCCTGGCCGTCCTTCTTGCCGCGCTTGCCGGGCTCGGGTGGTGTCGCCAGCGCCGGCGGAATCTCCAGGCCGAGGAACGGCGCCAGCTCCTGGCCGACGCCGGAGGCGACGTCCAGGCCGACGGTGTCGATCAGCTCGATCGGCCCCATCGGCATGCCGAAGCGCACCGCCGCCTTGTCGATCGCCGCGCCCGGCACGCCTTCCGAATACGCGGTCGCCGCCTCCAGCATGTACGGGAACAGCAACCGGTTGACCAGGAAGCCCGGCGTGCCGGCGACCGGCACCGGCAGCTTGTCCAGCGCGCGGCAGAACGCCGCCAGGCGCTTTTCCGTCTCCGGCGCCATCGCGTCGTGGCGCACGATCTCCACCAGCGGCATCTGCGACACCGGATTGAAGTAGTGCAGGCCGGCGAACCGGTCCGGGCGGCGGATGCCTTCGCGCAGTTCGGTCAGCGGGATCGACGAGGTGTTGCTGGTGAGCAGCGCGTCGGGCTTGAGCTTCGGCTCGACCTGCGCGTACAGCCCGCGCTTGGCGTCGGCGTCCTCGATGATCGCCTCGATCACCAGGTCCGCCTGCGCCGCCCCCGCGCCTTCCAGGTCGGACTGCAACCGCGCCGCGACCTCCGGGCGCTTGTTGTCGTCCTTGACCTTCTTCGCGAACAGTTCCTGCGCACGTGCGAGCGCCTTGTCGATGTAGGGCTGCTCGCGATCCTGCAGCGTGACCTGGAAGCCCTTGTAGGCCGACCAGGTGGCGATGTCGCCGCCCATCACCCCGGCGCCGACCACGTGCAGGCGGGTCACGCCATGGTCCTTGCCGCCCAGGCCCTTCAGCCGTTCCTGCAGGAAGAACACCCGGGTCAGGTTGCGCGCGGTCGGGGTGGCGGCCAGCTTGACCACCGACTTGCGCTCGGCCGCCAGCAGCGCCTGGGTGCCGCCGCCGCTGCGGCGCCAGGTCTCGATCATGGCGTAAGGCGCCGGATAGTGCTCCCTGCGCGCCTTGCGCGCGACCTGCTTGACCAGCACCGGCGCCAGGAGCTGCCGCGCCGGCCAGGTGTTGGTGAGCCAGCCCAGGAAGCGCTGCTTGAACGGCCGCTGCCGGCCCTTGCGCGCGAGCGTCGCGGCGGTATCGACCAGCAGCGCCGGTTCCGACACCTGGTCGACCAGCCCGGTCGCGCGCGCCGCCGAGGCCGACAGGCTGCGCCCGGTCAGCATCATGTCGAACGCCGCCGGCGCGCCCACCAGCCGCGGCAGCCGCACGCTGCCGCCCCAGCCGGGGTAGATGCCGAGCTTCACCTCGGGCAGGCCGATGCGCGTGGACGGATCGTTGCTGGCGACGCGGTAGTCGCAGGCCAGCGCGATCTCGGTGCCGCCGCCCATGCAGAAGCCGTGGATCGCGGCGACGGTGGGGCAGGGCAGCTCCGCCAGGCGCTGGAACACCTGCTGGCCGCGGCGGATCGAGTCGCCAATCGTGCCCTTGGCATCGAACTCGCGGAACTCGCGGATGTCGGCGCCGGCGATGAAGCCCTTGGCCTTGGCCGAGCGCAACACCACCGCCTGCGGTGGATCCAGCGCCAGCCGTTCCAGCAGGCTGTCCAGCTCGATCAGCACGTCCTGGGCGAAGGTATTGACCGATTCGCCGGCGCGGTCGAACGACAGCACGAGCACGCCGTCCTCGCGTTGCTCGGCTTGCCAGTGGCTGAAGCGCAGTCCGTCGAGGCCTGCAATCATCGGGACCATCCGTTAGGGTACGGGAATCCCTTATGATCCAGAGGTCGTTCGGCCGGCGTCAAATCCGCCCGTCGGAACGTTCCGCAGGCGCGTGGCGCCGCCGGAGATCGACGCATGGCTTGTGGCAGTGGCGCGCCGGCCCCAGATCCCATCACCGTAGCAAGCGGAACTTCGACCCCTGCCGAAGGTCACAGTGCCCAGCCGAACGGCCGGGCGAGAAGGAGCGCCGGCCCGATGGCCGAAAACGATACCCATCAGTTGGACCAGGAGCTGGTCAGGCGCGTGCAGCGCGGCGACAGCGCGGCTTTCGACCTGCTGGTACGCAAGTACCAGCACCGGATCGCGGCGCTGATCGGCCGCTACGTGCAGGACTGGAGCGAATGCCAGGACGTGGCCCAGGAGACGTTCATCCGTGCCTACCGTGCGATCGGCAACTTCCGCGGCGATGCCCAGTTCTACACCTGGCTGCACCGGATCGCGGTCAATACCGCCAAGAACCACCTCGTTTCCGGCAACCGCCGTCCGCCCACCGAGGACATCGACGTCGGCGACGCCGAGCAGTTCGATTCCGGCGTGCGCCTGCGCGACACCGATACGCCGGAGCGTGAACTGATGCGCCAGCAGTTGGAACAAACGGTGATGCGCGCGGTCGAAGGGTTGCCCGAGGAGCTGCGCGTGGCGATCACGTTGCGCGAAGTCGACGGACTGAGCTACGAGGAGATCGCCCAACGCATGGACTGCCCGATCGGAACGGTGCGCTCGCGCATCTTCCGCGCCCGCGAGGCGATCGACCTGGAGCTCAAACCCCTGATGGACACCGAAACAACAGCCGAGCGTGCCACCCGATGATGCCGACCGACGACAGCGACGCCCTGCAGATCGGACCCGATCCCGACAAGCTCTACCTCTACCATTGCCAGCAGCTGTCGGCGATGCTCGATGGCGAGCTGTCGCCGGACCAGGCCCGCTTCATGCTGCGGCGGCTGCAGCACGATACCGAGCTGGCCAGCTGCTGGGAGCGCTGGCAGGTCTGCGGCGACGTGCTGCGGGGACAGCGCAACGCGCTGCTGCCGGCGGACTTCGCCCAGCACGTCGCACGCGCGATCGCCGACGACAGCGGCGCCGCCGAGCCGGCACCGGCCGCCGCCGAGCGAACGCGCCTGTGGCGCTGGGGCGGTGGCGCGGCGCTGGCCGCCTCGGTGGCGATGGCGGCGCTGTTCGTCGCGCGCGAGCCGCTGCAGGCGCCGGGCGAAGGCGCCGAGGCGCCCGTGCCGACGATCGCCGCGGTGCCCACGCCCGAGGCGAGCGATGAGACGGAGACGCCTGGGGGCGACGCCGGTGCGCTCGAGTCCGGTCTCGCCCTGGCGGGTGCCGCGGCGGTCGCGGTCGCCGAGATCCCGCGCCGCAACGAGGAGCGGCGTTCGCGCGGCCAGAGCCAGCGCGCGGCGACCACGCGCGAGCAGCGCCGCGCGGAACAGGTGCCGGTTGCGGTGGCGGCGCGCAATCCGTCGCCGCCTGCAGTCGACCTGCAGGCGCTGCCGGTCCCGCCCGCCGCAGTCCTGTCCCCGACGGTTGCCGCCATCGATTCCGGAGCCGCCGCCGTCGATCCGTTCGCCGTGACCGCTGCCTTGCCGAGCCGTCCGTGGCCGCGCGCGGTCGCACCCGAGTTGAGCGGCCGCGGTGGCGGTTTCACGGTCGGTTACGGCGATTCCGGCGCCGCCGCCTCGTTCCACCCCTTCGAGCCGCGGATGCCCTCCGGCCTGGCCGGATCGAGTGCGGCCGGCACCGCGTTCGCGCCGGCCACCGCCATCGGCGCGTCCGCGGCCCCGGTCGCCGAGACCGACGCCGGGCCCGGCGAACCGCGCTAGCTGGCGACGCGTTCGGCGGGCGTCCGCCGACGCCGCTGGATAGCGGCACCGCACGATCACTCCCTTTCAACGATTTATCGAGGATGGTTCCCCGATGAAAGCCCCGCTACCTGCCGTTGCCCTCGTGCTGGTCACCGCTGCCGCCACCGCGGCGGCGGTGCTGCCCACTACCGAACCAGTCTCCGCGCCCACCGCCGCCGCCGCCGCCGCCGCCGCCCAGGAGACGGCGCCGCAGGCAGCGCGCGCGCCCGCGCAGCCGCTGGTGACCGGCCTCCCGGACTTCACCCGCCTGGTCGAGCAGGTCGGTCCGGGCGTGGTCAACGTCGAGGCGACCATCGGCGCGCCCACCGCGCAGCGCAGCCAGCGCCGCGGCGGGCAGATGCCCGAGGACGAAATGATTCCGGAGATCTTCCGGCGCTTCTTCGGCCCCGGATTCCCGTTCCCGGGTGGCCCGGGCGGGCCGCAGGGACCGGGCGGGCCCAGCGGCCCGCGCGGCACTTCGATGGGTACCGGGTTCCTGATTTCCGCCGACGGCTACGTGCTGACCAACCACCACGTCATCGACAACGCCGACGAGGTGAAGGTGCGCCTGCACGACCGGCGCGAGTTCACCGCCGAGGTCGTCGGCAGCGACGTGCAGTCGGACGTCGCCGTGCTCAAGATCGACGCCAGCGGCCTGCCGGTGCTGCGCGCGGGCGATTCGCGCCAGGTCAAGCCGGGGCAGTGGGCGGTGGCGATCGGCTCGCCGTTCGGGCTCGACCAGTCGGTCACCGCCGGCATCGTCAGCGCGGTCGGCCGTTCCAATCCCTACGCCAACCAGCAGTACGTGCCGTTCATCCAGACCGACGTCGCGATCAACCGCGGTAATTCCGGCGGGCCGCTGCTCAATACGAGTGGCGAGGTGATCGGCATCAACTCGCAGATCTTCAGCAACTCCGGCGGCTACATGGGCGTGAGCTTCGCCATCCCGATCGACATGGCGATGAACGTGGCCGAGCAGCTCAAGACCTCGGGCCGGGTGCAGCGCGGCCAGATCGGGGTGCAGTTCCAGGCCGCGAGCATCAGCACCGAGCAGGCGCGCGGATTCGGCCTGCCCGATACCCTGGGTGCGCTGGTGAACGAGGTCGTCCCCGGCAGCCCGGCCGAGAAGGCCGGCATCGAGGTCGGCGACGTCATCCGCGAAGTCGATGGCATCACCATCACCCAGCCCAGCGACCTGCCGCCGATCGTCGGCAACAAGGCGCCCGGCACGCGCGTGAAGGTCACCGTGTTCCGGGAAGGCCGGAACCGGGAGTTCGACGTCACCCTGGCGGAACTCGACGAAAGCCTGCTGGCGGGTATCCCCGGTCGTGGTGCGCCTCGCAGCGCGCCACGGCCGTCGGAATCGACTTCGTCCAATCCGCTCGGCCTGGTCGCGCAGGACCTGACCACCGCCCAGCGCCGCCAGCTCGGCCTGGAGGAGGACGAGGGCGTGCGCATCGTCGGTGTCGAAGGCGTGGCCGCCCGGCAGGCCGGGATCCAGCCCGGCGACGTGGTGCTGCGGGTCGGCCGTACGCCGGTCGGCAGCGCGTCGGCGCTGGACCGCCAGCTGCGCGACGTGAAGCCCGGGCAGACGGTGATGCTGCTGGTCAACCGCAACGGCGGCAGCCAGTTCGTCGCGGTCACCCCGCGCGGGGACGACGAGGAGTAGCGCGTCGGCGCCGACGTCGCTTGCAGTGGGAACGCCGGCGGCATGCCGCCGGCGGGAAGTCGCGCAGGTGGCCCTGGGGCGCCACCCGCTTTTTGTTCTCGGTCGCGACTTCCGTCGCTCCCACAAGTAAGGGCTCAGTGTCCCTGTGGGAGCGACGGAAGTCGCGACCTGATCGTGCCGGTGCCGACACCATTCGGTTCAGCCAGGTTCACGGGCGTCCGGAGCTTTCCGGCAGCGGCATACCGATATGTCGCTGCCGCTCCCGCGGCGGCATGCCAGCGGTCCGGAGCAGGCAACGGCTATGCGATAATGTCGCGTTTTTCACGCTGCACGGCCGCAGGGACGGCCCGCCTGACCCCCATGAGCGCCGATCCGATGCGGAACATCCGCAACTTCTCCATCATCGCCCACGTCGACCACGGCAAGTCGACCCTGGCCGACCGCATCATCCAGCTGTGCGGCGGCCTGGCCGAACGCGAGATGGCGGCGCAGGTGCTCGACAACAATCCGATCGAGCGCGAGCGCGGCATCACCATCAAGGCGCAGTCGGTCTCGCTGCCGTACACCGCCAGGGACGGGCAGACCTACCAGCTCAACTTCATCGACACCCCCGGCCACGTCGACTTCAGCTACGAGGTCAGCCGCTCGCTGGCCGCCTGCGAGGGCGCGCTGCTGGTGGTCGACGCCGCCCAGGGCGTGGAGGCGCAGTCGGTCGCCAACTGCTACACAGCGGTCGAGCAGGGCCTGGAAGTGGTGCCGGTGCTCAACAAGATCGACCTGCCGACCGCCGACGTCGACAAGGTGAAGGCCGAGATCGAGGCGGTGATCGGCATCGACGCCACCGACGCGATCGCGGTCAGCGCCAAGACCGGGCTCAACGTCCAGGACGTGCTCGAGGCGATCGTCACCCGGATCCCGCCGCCGGTACCGCGCGAGACCGACAAGCTGCAGGCGCTGATCATCGATTCCTGGTTCGACAACTACCTGGGCGTGGTCTCGCTGGTGCGGGTGATGCAGGGCGAGATCCGGCCAGGCGGCAAGATCCTGGTGATGTCGACCGGGCGCTCGCACCAGGTCGACGGCGTCGGCGTGTTCACGCCCAAGCGCAAGGCGCTCGACGCGCTGCGCGCCGGCGAGGTCGGCTGGATCAACGCCAGCATCAAGGACGTGCACGGCGCGCCGGTCGGCGACACCCTCACCCTGGCCGCCGATCCGGCGCCGAAGCCGCTGCCCGGCTTCCAGGAAATGCAGCCGCGGGTGTTCGCCGGCCTGTTCCCGGTCGACGCCGACGACTACCCGGACCTGCGCGAGGCGCTGGACAAGCTGCGCCTGAACGACGCCGCGCTGCGCTTCGAGCCGGAGAGCTCCGAGGCGATGGGCTTCGGCTTCCGCTGCGGGTTCCTGGGCATGCTGCACATGGAGATCGTGCAGGAGCGGCTGGAGCGCGAGTACGACCTCAACCTGATCAGCACCGCGCCCACCGTGGTCTACGAGGTGCTCAAGACCGACGGCAGCATCGCCCCGCTGGACAACCCGGCCAGCCTGCCGCCGGCCAACCAGATCGAGGAGGTGCGCGAGCCGATCATCCGCGCCAACGTCCTCACCCCGCCCGACTACGTCGGCAACGTGATCACCCTGTGCGAGGAGAAGCGGGGGCGCCAGATCGGCATCCAGTACATGGGCAGCCAGGTGCAGATCAGCTACGAGCTGCCGATGGCGGAAGTGGTGCTCGACTTCTTCGACAAGCTGAAATCCGTGTCGCGCGGCTACGCCTCGCTCGACTACCACTTCCTGCGTTTCGACGCCGGCCCGTTCGTGCGCGTGGACACGCTGATCAACGGCGACAAGGTCGATGCGCTGTCGATCATCGTCCACCGCAGCCATGCCGACCGCCGCGGCCGCGAGTTGACCGAGAAGATGAAGGAACTGATCCCGCGCCAGCAGTTCGACGTCGCCATCCAGGCCGCGATCGGCTCGCAGATCATCGCCCGCACCACGGTCAAGGCGCTGCGCAAGAACGTCCTGGCCAAGTGCTATGGTGGCGACATTTCGCGCAAGAAGAAGCTGCTGGAGAAGCAGAAGGAAGGCAAGAAGCGGATGAAGCAGGTCGGACGGGTCGAGATCCCGCAGGAGGCCTTCCTGGCGGTGTTGAGTAGCAGCCGTGATTCGTGATCGAAAGGCCGTGATTCGCGATTGGGGATTCGTGATTCGCAAGAGCGGGTGCCGTACGCGGCTGTTGCTTTTGCGAATCACCAATCACGGATCACCAATCCCGGCTCCGAAGGAGCACAAATGAAATGGTTTGAAATCGCCCTGGTGGTGCTGACCCTGGCCACCGGCATCATCTGGCTGCTCGACCGGTTGTTCTTCGCCAAACGCCGCGCCGAACGCGCCGGGCTGCTGGAGGAGAAGGAGCCGGTGGTGGTCGACTACGCCAAGGCCTTCTTCCCGGTGCTGGCGGTGGTGCTGATCCTGCGCAGCTTCGTGGCCGAGCCGTTCCGGATCCCGTCCAGCTCGATGATGCCGACCCTGCTGATCGGCGATTTCATCCTGGTCAACAAGTTCGCCTACGGCCTGCGCCTGCCGATCAGCAACCGCAAGTTCGTCGACATCGGCGCGCCCGAGCGCGGCGACGTGGTGGTGTTCCGGCCGCCGCACCAGCCGGACCAGGACTGGATCAAGCGCGTGGTCGGCCTGCCCGGCGACGTGATCGAGTACCGCGACAACAAGGTCTACGTGAACGGCGAGGTCTTCGGCTACCAGCCGGTGGGGGACGGCCGCTACGTCGGCGAGGGCCGCGGCCGCGAGATGACCGGCGCCGAACTGCTGGTCGAGCGCATGCCGGGCCGGGAACACCAGGTGCTGGAGATCCCCGACCTGCCGTTCGATCCGGGGCAGGGCGAGTGGACGGTGCCGGAAGGCGAATATTTCGTGATGGGCGACAACCGCGACCGGAGCGACGACAGCCGGTTCTGGGGCTCGCTGCCGGAACGCCAGCTGCGCGGCAAGGCCTTCCTGGTCTGGATGCACTGGGACGGCAGCGCCGGCGGGGTCGATTTCGACCGGATCGGCAACGGGATCCGGTAGTATCCGTATCGAACGCGCACTCCTTGGGGGAGAAGGGCAATGAAACGCAAGCAGAAGGGATTGACCCTGCTGGGCTTCGTGATCGTGTTGGCCGTGGTCGGGTTCTTCGCCTACATCGCGATGAAGCTGTTCCCGATGTATTCCGAGTACTACAGCGTGCGCGCGGCGCTGAAGGGGCTGTCGCAGGAGGCGGGCATCGCCAACCAGGATCCGGCGCGGATCCAGGACCTGTTCTTCCGGCGCCTGTACATCAACTACTCGGAGAACGTGAAGAAGGAGCACGTCAAGCTCAAGCGCGTCGACAACGGCTGGCAGATGGACGTGCAGTACGAGGTGCGCCGGCCGATGGTCGCCAACCTCGACGTGGTCGGGAAGTTCCAGACAACGCAAATGCTCACGCGTGGCGCCGGCGAAGCCAACTGAGCCCTTCGGCCATCGCTTCGCCGACCAGGGCCTGCTCGCGCAGGCCCTGACGCATCGCAGCGCCGGGGCGCCGCACAACGAACGGCTGGAATTCCTCGGCGACGCGCTGCTCGACCTGATCGTCGCCGAGGCCCTGTATGCGCGCTGGCCGCGCGCGGACGAGGGTGCGCTGACCCGCGCCCGCGCCGAACTGGTCCGCGAGTCCACGCTCGCGCGGCTGGCGCGCGAACTCGACCTCGGGCCCAGGCTGATGCTCGGCCCGGGCGAGATGAAGTCCGGCGGCCATCGCCGCGACTCGATCCTCTCCGACGCGCTGGAAGCGGTGATCGCCGCGATCTACCTCGACGCCGGCTACGACGCCTGCCGCGCCGCGGTGCTGTCCTGGTTCGCGGCCGAGCTGGACGGGTTCGAGATCGCCAAGGTCGGCAAGGACGCCAAGACCCGCCTGCAGGAGGCGCTGCAGGCGAAGCAGCGGCCGCTGCCGGCCTACGAACTGCTGGCCGAGTCCGGCGACGACCACGCCAAGACCTTCCGCGTGCGCTGCAGCGTGTCCGAACCGGAGGTGTCGGCCGAGGGCGAGGGCGGCTCGCGCCGCGCCGCCGAGCAGCTGGCGGCGGAAGCCGTGCTGGCCGCGCTGGCACGCCTGGACTGATTCCCTGCCGGCGCATTCCCGCGTCGCGTGGCCGCATCCCGATCGTAGAGCGGAGCTCGCTCCGCTGCTTCCGGCTCCGGGGCCTGCGTCAGCGGAGCGAGCTCCGCTCTACGGGAGGGGCGGGCATGGCGCGGGAGATGCGAGGCAGGCACGGCCGTGGGCTCACCGCGATTCCGGCTGGCCCGGGCCTACAATGCCTGCATGAACGACACTCCCCGTTACCACGCCGGCCACGTCGCCGTCATCGGCCGCCCCAATGTCGGCAAGTCGACGCTGGTCAACGCGCTGGTCGGCGCCAAGGTCAGCATCGTCTCCAACCGCCCGCAGACCACGCGCCACCGCCTGCTCGGCATCGCCACCTTCCCACAGGGGCAGCTGGTGCTGGTCGACACGCCCGGCCTGCACCGCGACCAGGGCAGGGCCAGTGCATCGGCGATGCACCGCTGGATGAATCGCGCCGCCCGTGGCGCGCTCGAAGGCGTGGACGCGGCCTTGCTGGTGGTCCAGGCCGGGCGCTGGGACGAGGAAGACGGCGCCGCCTACGCGGTGCTGCGCGAGGCCGGCGTGCCGGTGGTGCTGGTGGTCAACCAGGTCGACCGCCTGCGCGACAAGGCCGCGCTGCTGCCCTACCTGGCCGAGGTCGCGCGCGAGCGCGAGTTCGCCAGCGTGCACCCGGTCTCGGCGCTCAAGCGCATCGGACTGGAGGCGCTGGTCGACTCGGTCCTGCCGCTGCTGCCGCAGCAGGACGCGCTGTACGGCGAGGACGAGATCACCGACCGCAGCCAGCGCTTCCTCGCCGCCGAGCTGCTGCGCGAGCAACTGATGCGCCTGCTCGGCGCCGAGCTGCCGTACGCCACCACGGTGGAGATCGAGCGCTTCGAGGAGGACGGCGCGATGTACCGCATCGGCGCGGTGATCTGGGTCGAGCGCGAGGGCCAGAAGGCGATCGTGATCGGCAAGGGCGGCACCCGCCTGCGCGAGATCGGCACCAAGGCGCGGCAGCAGATGGAGCGCCTGTTCGACCGCAAGGTCTTCCTCGAGACCTGGGTGCGCGTGCGCGAGGGCTGGTCGGACGACGAGGCGGCGTTGCGGGCGTTTGGATATGGAGAGCCGGGATTGGGGAGTCGGGATTCGTGATTCGCAAAGGCGGGGCATGGACCTGTCGTCGCGAGCTAGTGCGCGGCTTCGATATGAATCCGGCGGGAATGGGATCCTGATCCGGCAAAGTCCGCGGATCCCGCTCGTCAGCTTTTTCGAATCCCCAATCCCCAATCCCGGCTCTCATGCGCTACACCCAAGAACCCGCCTACGTCCTGCATGCGCGCCGCTGGCGCGAGACCAGCCTGCTGGTGGAGGTGCTGAGCCGGGAGCACGGCCGGCTGGGGCTGGTTGCGCGCGGCGTGCAGGGGCCGAAGCGGCAGGCGCTGCGTGCCGCGCTGCAGCCGCTGCAGCACATCCGCCTGGAGGCGACCCAGCGCGGCGAACTGGCCTGGCTGTCCGCGGCCGAGGCGATCGACCAGGCGCCGCGACTGGCCGGCGATGCCGGGATGGCGGGCTTCTACGTCAACGAGCTGCTGCTACGGCTGGCGCCGCGGCAGGATCCGCGCCCGGAGCTGTATGCGCTGTACGGCCAGGTGCGCATGCGGCTGCGGGAGCAGGCACCCCTGGCGTGGACGCTGCGGCGGTTCGAGCGCGACCTGCTGGAGGCGCTGGGCGTCGGCTTCGCCTTCGACGTCGACGGCGACGGCGTGCCGATCGACCCGGCCGCGCGTTACCTGCTCGATGCCGAGCACGGCCCGCGCCGACTGCTGGGAGAGCGCGACGGCGGCGAACGCGGCCGCACCGCGACCGGCCGCGCGCTGCTGGCGCTCGCCGCCGACACCATGCCCGGGCCGGACGACCTGGCCGGGCTGCGCCGCAGCCTGCGCACCGTGCTGGCGCATCATCTCGGCGCGCGTGGACTGAAATCCTGGGAGCTGATGGCGGAGCTGGGTCGGATCGGAAGCGGCAACGGCTGATCGCGACGCAGGGGTGGAAACCTCCCGAAGGGAAAAGGGAAAAAGCCCTTCTCCCTCTGGGGCGAGACCGCACGGCTTGCGCGCCACCGGCGCGTGTGCGGTGGAGCGCCCGCGCCGCTGGCGCGGGCCGGGGGGCGGAGCGGGGGGCGAGGGTACGGCGAAGCGGCAGCGGGTGCGGAACAGGTCGGCCGATCCACGCCAATGGATTTATTCCGGACAGCAGTGCGCGCAGGTGGAAATCCGGCACGTCGATGTCCATCGCATGCATCGAAGGACGCCCGCGGAACCGGTGCGACGGTTCATCCGCCGCCGCCGTCCGCAGCGGGCGCGGCTTGCAGGGTCTCCGCCGCCACTGACAGGAAATGCCGCAATGCCGGGTCGCTGGCGGGGTCGCCCTGCAGCATCGCCGCCGCCGCCTGCAGCCGCGCGGCGCCGACGAATCCGCAACCGGCGCGCAGCTTGTGCAGGGCCGCGCCCATGGCCGTCCGGTCGCCGCCGGCGGCCGCAGCCATCACGGCGTCGCGCGCGCCTGGCAGTTCGGCCAGGAACAACCGGCGCAGGGCGGCGACGTTCGTCGCGCTGCCGCCCAGCGCGGCCGTGGCGGCGATGTCGTCCCACACCGGCGCGGCCTCCGCGGCGTCCGCGTCGCCGGCATCCTGGGGCGGATGGCCGGGCGTCGCATCCGCGTCCCGTCCCTGCAATGCGTCGCGGATCGCCGCCTGCCAGGCCGCTGCGGTCAGCGGCTTCGTCACCACCGCCTGGAAGCCCTCGGCCAGCAGTCGCGCGCGCTCGGCCGTCTCGTGCGCTGCGGTGTGCGCGATCGCCGGGGTCCGCAGTCCTCGCGCACGCAGCCAGGCGAGCAGGCCGCCGCCGCTGCCGTCGGGCAGGTTGACGTCGAACAGCCACAGCGCGTGCGCGCCGGACAGCGCCAGGGTGCGGGCCTCGGCGACGGTGGCGGCCGGTTCGACCTCGGCCGGCAGCGCCTCGGCCGCCAGGCAGAGGAAATGGCGGCTGGCGGGTTCGTCCTCGAGCAGCAGCAGTTTCGGCTTCATGGCGCGCTTCCCCTGCGTAGGTATGCTTCCGGCATGACGCGTTGCATCGTACTCCTTGCCGCCCTGTGGCTGGCCGTCGGCAGCCCGGCAGCGCAGGCGCGCACGATGACGGCGCGGATCGACCGGGTGGACACCGCGGTGGCGACCCTGTGGCAGGTGCGCGTGCGCCTGGACTGGCCGGCGAATGCCGCGCACGGCGAGTTGCGCCTGGAGGCGGCGCGGGTCGAGGCGCCGGCGCTGGGCTACCGCTTCCGCGATCTCGCCTGGCGCTGCCCGCTGTCGCGCGGCGCCGAGGGCCGGTGGCGCTGCGACGGCGAAGTGCGCAGCGGCCGCGCTGCGCCCCTGCGGCTGGCCGTCGACCTGGGACCGGTGGCGACCGATGCCGTGCTGGCGCAGGGACCGGCGCGGATCGGTCTGCGGCGCAGCGCCGCCGCGCCCGACGAGACCGCGATCGATCTCACCCGCGTGCCGCTGGCCTGGGCGCAGGCGCTGCTGAGCCAAGGGTGGGAAGCGGGCCGCCTGAACGCCGGCACCCTCGATGGCGGAATCGCGGTGCAGGCGCCAGGGGAGGGGCCGCTGCGGATCGAAGGCGAGCTGCGGCTGGCCGCGGCCGCGTTCGACACCGCCGACGCCAGCATCGCCGGCGAGGATGTCGGCGCACGCGTCGGAATCGACTACCGCCGGCTCGGCGACACCGACCTGGTGGCGCTCGATGCCGAGCTGCGCGGCGGCGAACTGCTGTTCGGCAATGCCTACCTGGACCTGCCTGACGCGCCGGTTCCGCTGCGCATCGACGCGATCCGGGAAGGGCCCGGCGCCGGCTGGCGACTGCCGTCGTTCGAATGGCGCGACGGCGCCGCGCTGCACGCACACGGGTCGGCGGCGCTCGATGCGGAGGGCGGCCTGCGCGAACTGGACGTCGCGTTGCGCAGCGACGACGCATCGCTGCTGCCGGCGCGCTACCTGTCCGGCTGGCTGGCGCTGGGCGGCCTCGCCGGCCTGCAGCTGGACGGCGCGCTGGGCGTGCAGCTGCGCGTCTTCGATGATCGCCTGCAGGCTCTGGATGCGCGGTTGCAGGCACTGGACCTGCGCGACGGCGGCGGCCGCTTCCGCTTCGATGGTCTCGACGGCGATTTGCGTTTCGCCGGCGAGGCTGAGGTCGACAGCGAGCTGCGCTGGCGCGGCGGTGCCCTGCGCGAGATCGGATTCGGCCCGGCGCGGCTGCCGTTCCGCGCCCGCCGAGGCGAGCTGCGCACGCGCGAGCAGGTCGAGGTGGACATGCTCGGCGGCCGGCTGCGCTTCGACGGCTTCGCCCTGCGTCCGCCGGGCGACGGCGAAGGCCTGCGGCTGCGGTTCGGCCTGGCGGTGGAGGCGCTCGAGGTCGCGCGGCTGGCCGAATCGCTGGACTGGCCGGCGTTCGGCGGCACGCTCAGTGGCGAGATCCCGCAGGTGCGGTACGCCGACGAGCGCCTCGACTTCGACGGCGGGCTGTCGGTGCGCGTGTTCGACGGCAGGGTCGATGTCTCGGCGCTGTCGATGGAACGCCCGTTCGGCGTCGCGCCCACGTTGTCGGCCGACCTCGCCGTGCGCGACCTGGACCTGCTCGCGATCACCCGCGTGTTCGATTTCGGCAGCATCAGCGGCCGGCTGTCCGGCCGCGTCGACGGGCTGCGCCTGGTCGACTGGCGGCTGTCCTCGTTCGATGCCGCCCTGTACACCGGCCGCCGCCCGGGCGTGCGCCAGCGCATCAGCCAGCGCGCGGTCCAGAACATCTCCAGCGTCGGCGACGCCTCGTTCGTCGGCAGCCTGCAGGGGCAGCTGATCGGCCTGTTCGACGACTTCGGCTACACCCGCATCGGCATCACCTGCCGGCTCGCCAACGAGGTCTGCCGCATGGGCGGCCTGCGTTCATCCGGCAACGCCTTTACTATCGTCGAGGGCGCCGGACTGCCGCGGCTGCAGGTGGTGGGCCACAACCGCGACGTCGACTGGCCGACCCTGGTCGAGCGCGTGGCCGCCGTGGCCGGCGGCGATGTCGCGCCGGTGGTGGAGTGAGCGGGGATCTCTTCGTGGCGGCAGCAGCGGTCGGGATGCCCGCAAAAACGGTTACGCTTCCATTCGCCGTTCACGCGTCACGCGCACCGAGTTGAGTCATCGAGGAGACACGACATGAAGCACTGGTTGGGAATGCCGATCGCCGCCGCGCTGGTGCTGAGCGCCTGCGTGACCATCAACGTGTACTTCCCCGCCGCCGAGGCGCGCGAGGCGGCGCGCGAGTTCGTCGACAACGTGATCGGCGAGCAGGGGGCGAAGCAGGAGGACGTCGAGCCGTTTCCCGGTGAGCCGGGCGGCATGGCCCGCGCGCCGGCCGCGTTCCACCCGCTGATGCTGGTCGGCATCTCGCCGGCCCATGCGCAGGGCCAGCCGGACATCACCATCAAGACCCCGGCGATCGAAACGATCCGCGCGCGCATGCGCGACCGCTTCCGCGGCACGCTGCGCCCGCACTTCGAATCCGGTGCGCTGGGCTTCGGCAACGACGGTACGGTGTCGGTGCGCGACGCCGGCAAGATCCCGCTGTCCGAGCGCGTCAAGGTGAACCAGGCCGTGGCCGACCAGAACCGCGACGCGCGCGCGGTGTACAGGGAAATCGCGGTCGCCAACGGTCACCCCGAGTGGGAGGGCCAGATCCGCGACGTGTTCGCGCGGCAGTGGGCCGAGCGCGCGAGCAGCGGCTGGTGGGTGCAGGACGCGAACGGCAACTGGAGGCAGAAGTAGCGCAGCGAGCGGATGCCCCTTTGTAGAGCCGAGCCTGCTCGGCTGCTTTTCAGGCCGGCACCGCGAACACGGCAGCGGAGCGAGCTCCGCTCGACGGCATGCGGGGGCACGGTCCGGTGGCGGCATCTGCGACAATAGCCGGCTTTCCGCCCGCAGCCCGACGCCACGTGGCCCGAATCGACCAGACCCCGTTCGAACTCGACATCGTCGACCTCAGCCACGACGGCCGCGGCGTCGCCCGCCGCGAGGGCGGCAAGACCGTGTTCGTGTCCGGCGCGCTGCCGGGCGAGCGGGTCATGGCGAAGCAGACCCGGCGTTCGCGCAGTTTCGACGAGGCGGTGACGCTGGAAGTCCTGCAGCCTTCCGCCGATCGCGTGGCGCCGCGCTGCCCGCATTTCGGCACCTGCGGCGGCTGCGTGCTGCAGCACCTGGCCGAGGACCGGCAGATCGCGGCCAAGCAGAGGGTGCTGCTGGAGAACTTCGAGCGGATCGGCCACGTCGCCCCGGAGGCGGTGCTGCCGCCGCTCACCGATGCCGCCTGGGGCTACCGGCGCAAGGGCCGGTTCTCGGTGCGCCGGGTGGAGAAGAAGGACAAGACCCTGGTCGGCTTCCGCGAGCAGGATCCGCGCTTCGTCGCCGACCTGTCGCAATGCCACACCGTGATCCCGCGGATCGGCGACGGCATCGAGGCGCTGTCGCGGCTGGTCGACGGGCTCGAGGCGCGGCGCGAGATCCCGCAGATCGAGTTCATCGCCGGCGACGACACGGTCGCGCTGGTGTTCCGCCATCTCGCGCCGCTGTCGGAGGCCGATCGCGATGCGCTGGCCGCCTTCGCGCGGGCGCACGGGTTCGCGGTCTTCCTGCAGCCGGGCGGCGTGGATTCGGTGCATGCGCTGTGGCCGGAGGCGCCGCCGCTGTCGTTCCGGCTGGCGCCCTGGGGCGTGGAACTGCTGTTCCGGCCGCTCGACTTCATCCAGGTCAACGCCGGCCTCAACGAGAAGATGATCGCGCGCGCGCTGGCGTTGCTGGACGTGCAGCACGGCGAGCGCGTGCTGGATCTGTTCTGCGGCCTGGGCAACTTCACCCTGCCGCTGGCGCGCGTGGCCGGCGAGGCGGTGGGGGTGGAGGGCGAGGCCGGGCTGGTGGCGCGGGCGCGCGAGAACGCCGTGCACAACGGCCTGGAGAACGCGCGCTTCTTCGCCGCCGATCTCGCCCAGGACCTGTCCGGGCACCCGTGGATGCGGCAGGGCTTCGACCGCCTGCTGCTGGATCCGCCGCGCTCCGGCGCCGACGGCGTGCTGCGGCAACTGCCGCTCAAGGGGTTGAAGCGCATCGTCTACGTCAGCTGTCATCCCGCCTCGCTGGCGCGCGACGCCGGCTACCTGGTCAACGAGCGCGGCTGGAAGCTGCGCAGCGCCGGCGTGATGGACATGTTCCCGCACACCGCGCACGTCGAATCGATCGCGATGCTCGAGCCCTGAGGGGCCGTGTTCGCGGGGTCGCGACTCCCGTCGCTGCCACAAAGGCAAGGCGGGTCGCTCCCGTAACAGCTGGTCGATGCTGGGAACGATCCGGCCAGCATCGCTCTTGTGGGAGCGACGGAAGTCGCGACCGGAGTGTCGGCGCCGATGCCGCCGGATGGTCCCGTTCGCGAAGCCGCGACTCCCCGGCAGGGGCATGTTTCCGCCGCTCCCACGAGAGCGAAAAGCGCACCATTCACGCGCCGCCGCGCCGCGCCATTACAATCGCCCTCCGACCGCGAAGGAATTCACCATGCTCGTCATCGGCATTGCCGGACGCGAACTCACGGCGCAGGAGCGCGACTGGCTGCAGCACGATGCCTGCGCCGGCGTGATCCTGTTCACCCGCAACTTCGCCTCCCGCGAGCAGGTCGCGGAACTGTCCGCGGCGATCCGCGCGGCCGCGCCGCGACCGCAGCTGATCTGCGTCGACCAGGAAGGCGGCCGCGTGCAGCGCTTCCGCGAAGGCTACAGCGCGTTGCCGCCGCTCGATGTCTTCGGCCGCCATCACGCGCAGGACCCGCGGGGCGCGTTGGCGGCCGCGCGCGAGCACGCCTGGCTCATGGCCAGCGAGGTGCGCGCCAGCGGCGTCGACCTCAGCTTCGCGCCCGTGGTCGACCTGGGGCGCGGCAACCTGGCCATCGGCGATCGCGCCTTCGCCGCGGATCCGGAGGTCGTCGCCGATTTCACCCGCGCCTACGTCGAGGGCATGCACTCGGCCGGCATGGCGGCTACGCTCAAGCACTTTCCCGGGCACGGGTCGGTGCGCGAGGACACGCACTTCGACGCCGCGATCGACCAGCGCCCGCTGGAAGTGCTGCGTAGCGAGGACCTTGTGCCCTTCGTCGCCGGCATCGAAGCCGGCGCCGATGCGGTGATGCTGGCGCACGTGACCTATCCGCAGGTGGCGCCGGAGCCCGCCGGTTATTCGCCGCGCTGGATCAACGGCATCCTGCGCGACGAGATGGGCTTCCGCGGCGTGGTGTTCTCCGACGACATCGGCATGGCCGCCGCGCACTCGGCGGGCGGCGTCAAGGCGCGCGTCGACGCCCACCTGGACGCCGGCTGCGACGTGGTGCTGGTCTGCCACCCGGAACTGGTGGAGGAGTCGCTGGCCGCGGTGGAGGGCCGCCGCCTCAACACCATGGCGCTGGCCGGCCTGGTCGGGCGCGGCGCGCTCGGCTGGGACGGCCTGCTCGCCGATGGCCGCTACGGCAGCGCGCGCGCCGACCTCGGCGGCCAGCGGGAGCGGCAGGCATGACCCCGCGCCTGGCCGACGCCCTGCGCGACGCGGAACTGATCCACGACCGGGCGACGCTGGACGCCGCGATCGCGCGCATGGCCGCGGAGATCCACGCCGACTACCGCGACGACGACCTGCCGCCGCTGTTCGTCACCGTCATGCACGGCGGCCTGCCGTTCGCGGCGCAGCTCGCCTTCGCGCTCGGCGAGCTCGGCCTCGATCTCGAGTTCGACTACCTGCACGCCACCCGCTACCGCGGCCAGACCACCGGCTCGGGCCTGGCCTGGCTGCACCGTCCGGCCACGCCGATGCGCGATCGTCGCGTGCTGCTGGTCGACGACATCCTCGACGAGGGCCACACCCTGCACGCGGTCACCCGCTGGTGCGAGGACCAGAACGCCGAGGACGTGCGCACGGCCGTGCTCGCGGTGAAGCTGCACGACCGCGGGCTGGAGGACATCGAGGCCGACTACGTCGGGGTGGAGGTGCCGGACCGCTACGTGTTCGGCTACGGCATGGACTACCACGAGCAGGGCCGGAACCTGCCGGCGATCTACGCGCTGGTGGAATAGCGGCAAATGAAATGAAGGCAGCCCCCGACATCGCGCTGGCCGTCATCGGCGGCACCGGCCTCTATCGTCTCGCCGAGCTCGAAGACGTCGATAGCCACCAGCCGCCGACGCAGTACGGCGCGCTGTCCGGACCGGTGCGCGTCGGCACCTTGGCCGGCCGGCGGGTCGCGTTCCTGGCGCGCCACGGCGAGGGGCATTCGGTGCCGCCGCACAGGATCAACTACCGCGCCAATCTCGCCGCGCTGCAGGCATTGGGCGCGCGGCGGGTGCTGGCGCTCAATACCGTCGGCGGCATCGGCGAACGCTTCGGGCCGCGGGTGCTGGCGTGTCCGGACCAGCTGATCGACTACACCTGGGGCCGGATCTCGACGCTGTGCGAAGAACCCGGCACCGAGGTGCTGCACGTGGACTTCGGCGACCCGTACACACCGGCATTGCGCGCCGAGGTATTGGCGGCGGCGCGTGCGGCGGGCGTGGCGATGGTCGACGGCGGCTGCTACGGCGCGACCCAGGGCCCACGCCTGGAAACGCGCGCGGAGATTGCGCGCTTGCGCCGCGACGGCTGCGACCTGGTCGGCATGACCGGCATGCCCGAAGCCGGGCTGGCGCGCGAACTCGGCCTGGACTATGCCTGCATCGCCATCGTCGCCAACTGGGCAGCGGGATGCGGAGATGCAACCGAGATCACATTTCGAGAGGTGCTGGACAACGTCGAGGCCGCGTCGTCGGCGCTGCCGCCATTGCTGCGGATGCTGCTGCAACCGCAGCGGTGATTGCATGTTACCGCGGTTGCTTTGCATACTCGGGCCGCGTGCCCGCTTCGGGGACTCGTGGCGGCGTGCGCACCGGCATCCAGACAAGGTGGAAGGTTTATGCAATACGGCACAGTGAAGTGGTTCAACGACGCCAAGGGTTTCGGCTTCATCGCTCCCGAGGACGGCGGTTCCGACGTCTTCGTCCATTACTCCGCGATCGATTCGCAGGGCTTCAAGAGCCTGCAGGAAGGTCAGCGCGTCAGCTACGAGGTCACCCAGGGGCCGAAGGGCGCGCAGGCGACAGGCGTCACCCCGGTCGCCTGACCGGAAACCTCGCAGATTTCTGCCGGCCCCGCGCATTGCGCGGGGCTTTTTCGTGAGGGTTGCGCATGCATGTCGGTATCGTCGGTTACGGCAGCGCCGGTCAGGCCGCGGCGCTGATGTTGAGCCGCGACGGACACCGCGTCGAGGTGTTCGAGCGCGTGCCGGAGCCGGGTCCGGTCGGTGCGGGGTTCCTGCTGCAGCCGGTCGGCCTGGAGGCCCTGTGGGAACTCGGGCTGCTCGAACCCGCGCTGTCGCACGGTGCGCGCATCTCCCGGCTCTATGGCGAAACCGCCCGCGGCCGACCGGTCATGGACATGCGCTACGGCGAACTGGCCCCGGCGTTGTTCGGGCTCGGCATGCAGCGCGCGGCGCTGTTCTCGCTGCTGGATGCGGCCTGGCAGGACGGACGCGTGCTGCATGCCGGTCGCGCGATCGTCGCGCTCGATCCGGAGCGCGCGGAGGTGACCGACGCCGGCGGGCGCCGGCATGGTCCGTTCGACCTGCTGGTCGTCGCCGACGGCGCCGCTTCCGGGCTGCGCGGCCGGGTGCGGGCCGCGCGCATGGACCGCGCCTATCCGTGGGGCGCGCAGTGGTGCCTGGTGCCCGGGCAGGACTGGCGCTGGCCGGACGAACTGCGCCAGCGCTACGTGCGCGCCCGGCGCATGGCGGGCATGCTGCCGGTGGGCAGCCGGCCCGGCGACCCGGTGCGACGGCTGAGCTTCTTCTGGAGCACGCCGGCGTCGGCGTTCGACGATGGCCAGTGGCAGGGCGAGGCGGCCTGGCGCCGGGAGGTCGCCGACGTCTGGCCGGAGGCCGCCGAGATCCTGCAGGCGACGCCGCTGCCGGCGGGACTGGCGCAGGCACGCTACCGCGACACCGTCCACCGCCGCTGGTTTCGCGGCCGGACGGTGCTGATCGGCGACGCCGCGCACGCGATGAGTCCGCAGCTGGGGCAGGGCGTGAACATGGCGCTGCTCGATGCGCGCGCCCTGCGCGATGCGTTGCGCGAACGCCGCGATGTCGCTCCCGCGCTGGCGCTGTTCGAGCAGCGCCGGCGCGCGCACGTCGACGTCTATCACTTCTGGAGCCGCTGGCTGACACCGCTGTTCCAGTCGCATCACGACCGCGTCGCAGCGATACGCGACGTGGGCTTTCATCCGCTGACCCGGATACCGGGGCTGCGCGCGCAGAGCCTGCGCGTGCTGACCGGCACGCGCCGCGGCTGGTTCGGCCGGCTGCCACTGTCGGCGCCGTTCCGGCAGCGGCTGGCGCAGCTGGCCGATGAGGAAAACGCACCGGACGCGCCGGACGCGGGCGCGCTGGGCGCGCCCTGACCGCGTCTTCGCCCCGGGGCCTCTAGAATCGCGGGCAGACACAGCGGAGGCCGGCCATGGCAGCCATTTCATCGCATGCGACCGAAGCGGCCCTGAACCAGCCGCCCGAATTCGCGCCCTGCGATCTCTGGGCAACGGACGTCGCGCTGCGCGAGGCGGTGGCGCGCGAAGGCGGGGAGGCGTTCGAGGCGGACCTGGCCGCCTACGGCGAACGCGCCGGCGACGAGCTCTACGCGCTCGGCTTCGACGCCAATCGCGACCGTCCGCGCCTGCGCACCCACGACCGCTTCGGCCAGCGCATCGACCGGGTCGAATTCCACCCGAACTACCACGCGGTGATGCGTGCGGCGATCGGGCACGGCGTGGCGGCGATCTCGTGGTCGGACCCGCGGCCCGGCGCGCACGTCGCGCGTGCCGCATTGATCTATCTGCACCACCAGGTCGAAGCCGGTACCAATTGCCCGCTGACCATGACCCACGCCGCGGTGCCGGTACTGCGGCGCGCGCCGGCGCTGGCGGAATGGGCGCAGAAGGCGATCGCGGCCGCCTACGATCCGGACGACGCGCCGATCGCCGGCAAGCGCGGCGTCACCGTCGGCATGGGCATGACCGAGAAGCAGGGCGGCAGCGACGTGCGCGCCAACCTCACCCGCGCCACGCCGCTGATCGCCGACGGCGAATACGCGCTGTCGGGACACAAGTGGTTCTTTTCCGCGCCGATGTCCGACGGCTTCCTGGTGCTGGCGCAGGCGCCTTGCGGTCTCAGCTGCTTCCTGCTGCCGCGCTGGCGGCCCGACGGCACCCGCAACGCGTTCCGGCTGCTGCGGCTCAAGGACAAGCTCGGCGACTGGTCCAATGCCTCCAGCGAGGTCGAGTTCGACGACGCCTGGGCGTACCGGATCGGCGACGAGGGCCGCGGCGTGGCCACCATCATCGAGATGGTGATGCTGACGCGGCTGGACTGCATGCTCGGCTCGGCCGCGGAAATGCGCATGGCGCTGGCGCAGGCGATCCACCATGCGCGCCATCGCGCCACCTTCGGCAAGCGCCTGGTGGAGCATCCGCTGATGCGCAACGTGCTGGCGGACCTGGCGCTCGAGTCGGAGGCCGCGCTCGCGCTGTCGCTGCGCGTCGCGCGCGCCGTCGACGCCGCGCCGCGCGACGCCGGCGAGGCCGCCTTCGCCCGCATCGCCACCGCGATCGGCAAGTACTGGATCTGCAAGCGCGCGCCGGCCTTCGTCAACGAGGCCCAGGAGTGCCTGGGCGGCAACGGCTACGTCGAGGAATCGATCCTGCCGCGGCTGTACCGGCAGGCGCCGCTGAACTCGATCTGGGAGGGCAGCGGCAACATCCAGTGCCTGGACGTGCTGCGCGCGCTGGCGCGCGAGCCGGCGAGCGGCGCGGCGGTGCTGGCCGAACTCGATGCCGCGCGCGGGCGCGAACCGGCGCTCGACGCCATCGCCGACGGGCTGCGCGAGACCCTGGCCGATCCGGCGAACACGCACGAATCCGGCGCCCGCCTGCTGGTGGAACGCCTGGCGCTGGCGCTGCAGGCGGCGTTGCTGCTGCGCGCCGGCAGCCCGGCCGCGGAAGGTTTCTGCCGCAGCCGCCTGGGCGGCGGGCACGGACTGGCGTTCGGCACCCTTCCCGCGGACGTCGACTTCGGCGCCTTGATCGATCGCGCGGCCGCTTCTTGATCGCTCCTGCGAAGAATGTTCGGGTGCGGCAGAATGCAGCGCCGTTCGGGCACTCCGCCTCGAACGCCGGCAGCCAGATGCCCGCCGACACCCGTCCTCCCGCCATCGCCCTCATGGGCCCGACGGCCTCCGGCAAGACCGCGCTGGCGCTGGCGTGGGCGCAGCGCCATGGCGGCGAGATCGTCAGCGTCGACTCCGCGCTGGTGTACCGCGGCCTGGAGATAGGCGCGGCCAAGCCGGGCGCCGAAGAGCGCGCGCGGGTGCCGCACCATCTGCTCGACCTGCGCGATCCGTGGCAGACGTACTCGGCCGCGGAGTTCGCCGAGGACGCGCGCGCGGCGATCGCCGACATCGTCGCGCGCGGCCGGCTGCCGATCCTCGCGGGCGGCACCGGGCTGTATTTCCGCGCCCTGCTGCAGGGGCTGTCGCCGATGCCGCCGGCCGATCCCGCGACGCGCGCCGGAATCGCGGCCGAGGCGCAGGCACGCGGTTGGCCGGCCCTGCATGCGGCATTGGCCGAGGTCGATCCCGAAGCGGCGGCGCGCATCGGGTCGACCGATCCGCAGCGCATCCAGCGCGCGCTGGAGGTGTATCGGCTCAGCGGCCGTCCGATCAGTGCGTGGCAGCGCGCCGCCGCGCCGCCGCGCCTGCCCTGCCGGGTGCTGAAGCTGGCGATCGCACCGGACGACCGCGCCGACCTGCACGGGCGGATCGAGCATCGTCTCGACGCCATGCTCGCGGCCGGTTTCCTCGACGAAGTACGCGCCCTGCGCGCGCTGCCGCAGTTGCGGGCGCATCCGCGGCCGCTCGAGCTGCCGGCGATCCGCGCGGTCGGCTACCGGCAGGCGTGGGAGCACCTGGATGGCGCCGGCAGTGCCGCCGAGTTCCGGGACCGCGCGATCTTCGCGACCCGGCAGCTCGCCAAGCGCCAGTACACCTGGTTGCGGGGCGAGCGCGACCTGCGCTGGTTCGACCCGGCGCGCGACGGCCAGCGCCTGCAGCGGGCCTTGGATGCGTTCCTGGGAACGCGGTAGCCCCGGTCAACCGGTGCATGCGCAAAAAAACACGATGCCGAGACGATTTCCGCCGCACCGCGCGCAGTGTTCAGCTCCGATTTGTGTAACATCGGCGTGTCGCCGCCACGGGGAGCGGGCAGGCGATGCGGCCGCGGGCCGCCCACAACAATAACCAAGCTGGGGAAACACCATGTCCAAGGGACAGTCCTTGCAGGATCCTTTCCTGAATGCGTTACGGCGCGAGCGTGTGCCGGTTTCGATCTACCTGGTCAACGGCATCAAGCTGCAGGGCACCATCGAATCCTTCGACCAGTTCGTCGTGTTGTTGCGCAACACCGTCAGCCAGATGGTCTACAAGCACGCCATTTCCACCGTGGTGCCGGCGCGCAACGTGCGGGTGGGACCGGGCGGCGGGCACGTGCAGGCGACGCCGGCCGACGGTGCATCGGCCGAGCCGGAGTCAGACGACCACGATTGAGCCGGGCGCCGCCGCCATGGACTCGGTCGGAACTTGATAACGCCGCGAACGGCCCCAGATTCGAGGGTTCCGACCGTGCCCATGGAGGCGCCGACGCGTGTTTGAACGCAGCCGCAAGGGCGAGCATGCCCTGCTGATCCAGCCTCATGCCGGTGGTCCGCCGGACGAGGACGCGCTGGAGGAATTCGCCGACCTCGCCCGTTCCGCCGGCGCCGCCGTGGCGGTGCTGCTGAGCGCGCGCATCGACAAGCCGAACCCGGCCACCCTGATCGGCAGCGGCAAGCTGGAGGAGGTGAAGGCCGCGGCCGACGCCAGCGGCGCCGACCTGATCCTGGTCAACCACCCGCTCAGCCCGGTGCAGGAACGCAACCTGGAGAAGGCCCTGGAGCGGCGCGTGGTCGACCGCACCGGCCTGATCCTCGACATCTTCGCCCAGCGCGCGCGCAGCCACGAGGGCAAGCTGCAGGTCGAACTCGCCCAGCTGCGGCACATGGCCACGCGCCTGGTGCGCGGCTGGACCCACTTGGAACGCCAGCGCGGCGGTTCGATCGGCCTGCGCGGCCCGGGCGAAACCCAGCTCGAGACCGACCGCCGATTGCTGCAGAAGCGCGTCGAGCAGCTGCAGCGGCGGCTGGACAAGGTGGAGGTGCAGCGGACGCAGATGCGCCGCGCGCGCGTGCGCAGCGAGATGCCGCGCGTGGCCCTGGTCGGCTACACCAACGCCGGCAAGTCCACGCTGTTCAACGCCCTCACCGGCGCCGGCGCCTACGCCGCCGACCAACTGTTCGCCACCCTCGATCCGACCGTGCGCAAGATCGCGCTGCCGGGCGGCAACGCGGTGCTGGCCGACACCGTCGGCTTCGTCCGCGACCTGCCGCACGAACTGGTGGCCGCGTTCCGCTCCACCCTGTCGGAGGCGCGCGAGGCCGACCTGCTGCTGCACGTGGTCGACGCCGCCGATCCGCTGCGCGCCGAGCGCATCCGCCAGGTCGACCTGGTGCTGGCCGAGATCGGCGCCGGCGACATCCCGCAGCTGCTGGTGTTCAACAAGATCGATCGGCTGCCGCTGGCGGGCGAGGAGGCCGGCGCCGGGCCCGCCAGCGACGTGCGAGCCGACGGCGACGGCGGCGGGGCGCGTCCGCCGATGGCGCCGCGCCACGATCGCCCGCACGGGGCCGCGGCGGACGAGCCTGGCCGCGAGCGGGTCTGGATCTCGGCCCGCGACGATCTCGGGCTCGACCTGTTGCGCAACGCGCTCACCGCGCACCTGGGGCTGCGCCGGATCGTCGCCGACCTGGCGCTGCCCGCCAGCGCCGGACGCCTGCGTGCGCGCCTGCACGACCTGGACGCCGTGCGCGGAGAGACCCACGACGAGCACGGCTGGCACCTGCATATCGATCTGCCGCATACCGATGCGGCCCGGCTCGCGGCGCAGGACGACGGCGCACCGCTGCGGCCTCTGCTCGGCGGGCCGGCCTGACCTGAGCGGACCTCCGCGGCTCCGGAGCCGCGACTTCCCGACGGCGGCAGCAGCATGCAGTCGCCGCCGCCGCAAGGACATGCCGGCTTGCGAGGGACCGCAGCTGCGAAGCCGTGAGGCAAGCCCGCGGGAGCGACGGAAGCCGCGACGAGCGCCGGCGGAACACGGCCCGCAACCCACGAGCGCTTGCCTTCGGGCACCGGCGGCCACAGATCAGTAGAATGTGCCTCCCGTGCCCGTCCCCGGCGGCCGCGCGGCGCGATCCCAACTGGAGCAGGCATGGCCTGGAACATTCCCGGCAAGAAGAACAACGGCGGCTCGCGCGGCAGCGATCGCAATCCCTGGAAGCCCGGCGGCAGCGGCCGCGGCGGCGGCGGCGGCGGGGCCTTCGACGGCCTGCTCGATTCGCTGCGCGGCCTGTTCGGCGGCGGCGGTGGCGGGCCGTTGCGCTGGATCGGCATCGCCCTGGTGATCTGGCTCGCCTTCAGTTCCTTCACCCTGATCGGCGAACAGCAGCGCGGCGTGGTGCTGCGCTTCGGCCAGGCGGTGCGCGTGATGCAGCCGGGCCCGCATTTCAAGGCGCCGTGGCCGATCGAGCGCGTGGTCAAGGTCAACGCCACCAGCATCCGTACCTTCAGCAACACGGTGCCGGTGCTGACCCGCGACGAGAACATCGTGGTGGTCTCGCTCAACGTGCAGTACCGCGTCGGCGATCCGGAGCTGTTCCTGTTCGGGACCCGCGACGCCGCCCGCGTGCTCGAGCAGGTCGCCCAGGGCGTGGTGCGCGAGCAGGTGGGCCGCTCCGACCTCGACACCGTGCTAGGCGCCCGCGGCCCGCTCTCGGCGCTGGCCGCCAAGCAGCTGCAGGACTCGCTCGACATCTACCGCACCGGCCTGATCGTCACCGAGCTCAACCTGCAGGACGCGCGCCCGCCGGAAGAGGTCAAGCCCGCCTTCGACGCGGTCAACAGCGCGCAGCAGGTGCAGGAAAGCCTGGTCAACGAGGCACGCGCCTATGCCGCCCGGATCGTTCCGGAAGCGCGCGGCGAGGCCGCCCGGACCCGCACCGTGGCCGAGGGCTACAAGACCGCCACCATCGCCCGTGCGACCGGTGACGCCGCCCGGTTCTCGCTGCTGCTCGACGAGTACCGCAATGCCCCCGAGGTCACCCGCAAGCGCCTGTGGCTGGAAACCGTGCAGCAGGTGCTCGCCGGCAACCGCAAGGTGATCGGCGGCGACGGCCGCCAGCTGATCTACGTGCCGATGACCGGGCAGGGCCGCAGCGGCAGCGGCGGCGACGCCAACAACAACAATCCCCCGGTGCTGCCGGCCGAGGTGCTCTCGCCGACGGTCGATGCCACCCGGGACGAGCCGGGCCGGAGCCAGCGCACGCCGCGGCCCACCCGCGGCGAAGGAGGCACGCGATGAGAATCACCACCCTGGTCCCGGTCCTGGTCGTCGTCCTGCTGCTGGGCCTGCTGGGCTCGGTGTACGTGGTGCGCGAAGGCCAGGTCGGCCTGGTGCTGCACCTGGGCCGCGTCGCGCGCACCGACATCGGCCCAGGCCTGCATTTCAAGTGGCCGATGGTCGAGACCGCGCGCGTGTTCGACCGCCGTTTCAACGCGCTCGACTTCTCGCCGGAGCGCTACCTGACTTCGGAGCGAAAGGACGTCAGCGTCGACTTCGTGGCGATCGTCTACATCGAGGACGTCGGCGATTTCTACCGCGCCACCGCCGGTGACGAGGAGAACGCCAGCGACCGCCTGGCGCCGATCATCAAGGACTCGTTGCGCAACGAGATCAACGCCCGCACCCTGACCCAGCTGGTCTCCGGCGACCGCAGCGAAGTGATCGCCCGGCAGCTGCAGTCGATCAACGAGGGCGCCAAGAACCTCGGCATGCGGATCATCGACATCCGCCTCAAGCAGATCGACCTGCCGACCGACAGCGAGGTGATCGGGCAGGTCTACAACCGCATGCGCGCCGAGCGCAACCAGGTGGCCGCGCGCCTGCGCGCCGAGGGCGAGGAGCAGGCCCGGCAGATCCGCGCCACCGCCGACCGCGACCAGGCCGTGATCCTGGCCGAGGCCGAGCGCGACGCGCAGACGCTGCGAGGCGAGGGCGACGCGGAGGCCACCCGCATCTACGGCGAGGCCGCCACCCGCGATCCGTCGTTCTTCGCCTTCCAGCGCAGCCTGGAGGCGTACCGCGAGTCGTTCGACGACGGCGACGCGGTGATCGTGCTCGAGCGCGACGATCCGTTCCTGCAGTACATGCGCAGCGATCGATGAGCGACCTGTGGGCGGCCCTCTGCCTGGTGGCGGTGCTGGAGGGCCTGATGCTGTTCGCCGCTCCCCGCGGCTGGAAGCGCGCCGCCGAGCAGATGCTGGCGATGCCCGACCGCCAGCTGCGCGTCATCGGCGGCATCGTCCTGGCCGCCGGCGTGGTGGGGCTGTACCTGATCCGCGGCAGCTGATCCGCCCCCGGCGCGCTGGTCCCGGCCGCGACTTCCCGGCGGCGACATGTCGTCACTGCCGCTCCCACCGGAGCGAGGCGGTGGTGCCCCGCAAGCTCGACCTGCCTTGTAGGAGTGGCGGCGGCATGCCGCCGCCGGGAGGTCGCGACGCGTCGATAGCGCCAGCCGCTGCCGCGCCTCGGCCACCCAGCGCAAGGGTGGCATTCCCTCAGCAATCCCGGATAATGCACAAAAGCCGGACGGGCCCTTTGCCCGCCGGCTTTTTCCATGCCCAACCAATCGTGATCCACCCCCACAGGAGCGGCCCATGGCCGCGATACCGCGAACCTTTCGCGCCCACTGCACAGGCGCGGCACGGTCCGCTCCTGCACGAACAGCCAGGAGTCCCCCATGGGTCAGTCAGTCGTCGTTCTCGGTGCCCAGTGGGGCGATGAAGGCAAGGGCAAGATCGTCGACCTGCTCACCGAGCGGATCGGCGCCGTGGTGCGCTTCCAGGGCGGCCACAACGCCGGCCACACCCTGGTCATCGGCGGCAAGAAGACCGTGCTGCACCTGATCCCGTCGGGCATCCTGCGCAAGGACGCCCTGTGCCTGATCGGCAACGGCGTGGTGCTCAGCCCCGCCGCGCTGCGCAAGGAGATCGACGAACTCGAGGCCGAAGGCATCGACGTGCGTTCGCGGCTGAAGATCAGCCCGGCCACGCCGCTGATCATGCCGTACCACATCGCGCTCGATCAGGCGCGCGAGAAGGCCGCCGGCGGCGCCGCGATCGGCACCACCGGCCGCGGCATCGGCCCCGCCTATGAGGACAAGGCCGCGCGCCGCGGCATCCGCGTGGCCGACCTGCACTATCCCGAGCAGCTGGCCGAGAAGCTCCGCAGCACCATGGACTACCACAACTTCGTGCTGACGAAGTTCCTCGGCGTCGACGCGGTGGACTACCAGCAGACCCTCGACGAGGCGCTGGCCTTCGGCGAGTACGTGCAGCCGATGAAGTCGGACGTCGCCGGCATCCTCCACGACCTGCGCAAGCAGGGCCAGCGCGT
The DNA here is from genome assembly GCF_045689605.1 of Luteimonas sp. R10. Taxonomy (GTDB): domain Bacteria; phylum Pseudomonadota; class Gammaproteobacteria; order Xanthomonadales; family Xanthomonadaceae; genus Luteimonas. Next base: position 3,723,420 of record NZ_CP141262.1, on the reverse strand, counting down.
GCTGTTCGAGGGCGCACAGGGCTCGCTGCTCGACATCGACCATGGCACCTATCCCTACGTCACCTCGTCCAACACCACCATCGGCGGCGCGCTCGCCGGCGCCGGTGTGGGCGCGGACGCGATCGACTACGTGCTCGGCATCGCCAAGGCCTACGCCACGCGCGTCGGCGGCGGCCCGTTCCCGACCGAGCTGCACGACGACATCGGCAAGACGATCGCCGAACGCGGCCAGGAGTTCGGCGCCACTACCGGCCGCCCGCGCCGCTGCGGCTGGATCGACCTGGTCGCGCTCAAGCGCGCGGTGGCCATCAACGGCATCAGCGGCCTGTGCATCACCAAGCTCGACGTGCTCGACGGCCTGCCGAGCCTGAAGGTCTGCATCGCCTACCGCTATCGCGGCAAGGAGACCGAGTACGCGCCGCTCGACGCCGCCGGCTGGGACGAGTGCGAGCCGGTGTACCTGGAGTTCCCGGGCTGGCAGGAGAGCACCCATGGCATCACCGAATGGGACCGGCTGCCGCCTGCCGCGCGCGCCTACCTGCGTGCGCTCGAGGAACTGTCGGGCAGCCCGCTGGCGATGGTCAGCACCGGGCCCGACCGCGACGCCAACATCGTGCTGCAGGATCCGTTCGCCTGAGGCGATGCGCATGTGGACGCGGACCCGCCCGGTCCTGGTCCTGGCCGCCATGCCGGCTGCTCGGGGACGGACCCCAGAATCGCCGGCCGTCGCCGCCCGATCGTGAAGATGCCGCATACGTGACGCACGCGCCGCGCTCACTCCGGAGCCGCTAGCCTCGTCGCTCTTCCCATGTCGAGATGGCCGATGAACGCAGACCCGCGCCAAAGCCCGAGCGAGACCGAGCAGGAAGCCCCGGCGGCCGATCGTGAACGCGGCGGCAAGGACATCCTCGAACCGCCCATGTCGCCCCCACCCGGTGCCCGCCGGCCCGATCCGGGCGATCCCGACGAGGAGATCCGCGACTACGAAGGCGACATCAAGGACGACCTCGGCGACAGCGGCTCCGATCAGCGCCGCTGAGGCGCCGGCAATTCGCGGCGCATTGACGCGGGCACGCCGAAGCTTGGTGCTCGACCGGACGCTCGAGGTGCCCGAGCGCGCCGACCGCGACCAGGGGCTCGCCGCAGCCGGAGCGCACGTGATCGCGACGGGCGGGCCGGTCGGAACCCATGCGCAGAAGACAGTGCGCAGAAATAGGCGGAGGAGCGTGCGATGACGAACCGAAGGAAAGACCACTGACGCGAAGCACGGCAGGACACGCGACCGGCCCGGCAGGTGGCGGTTCAGGGCGACGAGGACCAGGCCGAGAGACGACGACCGGACCGACGAGACGGCACCGCGGCAGCCTGAAGACGAACGCGGCAACGACAAGGCCGGCGAGCGGCCCGACAAGGACGCGGATGCGCAGGCCGACGAGTCCGACATCAAGAAGAAGGCGCCGACCGATCTGCCCGGTGCGATGGGCGGCGGGTTGATGGGAGGCTGACGCCGGGCAAGCCGGAACTGTCGAGGTTCCGCGCTTCCTGCCACCGGGACGCAGAGCCGCTCACGGCGGTGCATGGCCGGACAGGCGACAATGGACGGCCCAACTGACCGTCCCCCCTGCCTCCGCCTTGAGACCAGAACGCCTGCTGCCCCTGATCGTCGCGACCGCGTTGTTCATCGAGAACATGGATGCCACGGCGATCTCGACCTCGTTGCCGCAGATCGCGGCGGACCTGGGCGTGGCGCCGGTGGCGCTGAAGCTGGCGTTGACCACCTACATGCTGGCGCTGGCGGTGTTCATCCCGGTCAGCGGCTGGGTGGCGGACCGCTTCGGCGCGCGCCCGACCTTCATGGCGGCGATCGGGGTGTTCCTGCTCGGTTCGCTCGCCTGCGCGGCATCGGGTTCGCTGGGCGAGCTGGTGGCGGCGCGGTTCGTGCAGGGCATGGGCGGGGCGATGATGGTGCCGGTCGGACGCCTGGTCTTGCTGCGCAGCGTGCCCAAGGCCGAGCTGGTGCGCGCGCTGAGCTGGCTGACCATCCCGGCGCTGCTGGGGCCGATGCTGGGGCCGGTACTGGGCGGCTTCATCACCACCTACAGCCACTGGCGTTTCATCTTCCTGATCAACATCCCCATGGGGCTGCTCGGCATCTGGCTGGCGTGGCGGCACATCCCGCTGCTGCGCTCGGCGGTCGGGCCGCTGGACTGGCGCGGGTTCGCGCTGTCGAGCCTGGGACTGGCGCTGACGATCTTCGGCTTCGCCTCGGTGGGCCGGCAATTGGTGAGCACGCCGCTGGCGCTGGGCTGCGCGTTGCTGGGGCTGGTCGCGCTGGCGCTGTACGCGCTGCACGCGCGGCGGCACCCGCATCCGCTGCTGCGGCTGGACCTGTTCCGGCTGTCGACGTTCCGCAACGGCGTGATCGGCGGTTCGCTGTTCCGCATCGGCATCGGCGCCACGCCGTTCCTGCTGCCGCTGATGCTGCAGCTGGGGTTCGGGCTCAACCCGCTGGAATCGGGCCTGATCACGTTCACCTCGGCCGCCGGCGCGATGTTCATGAAGACGGTGGCGCCGGCGATCCTGCGGCGTTTCGGCTTCCGCCGCGTGCTGGTGATCAACGCGCTGATCGCCTCGGCGCTGCTGTGCGGGTTCGGGCTGTTCCGCGCGGACACCCCGTATCCGCTGATGATCGGCGTGCTGCTGGTCAGCGGCTGCTTCCGCTCGCTGCAGTTCACCAGCCTCAACGCGATCGTCTACGCCGACATCGAACCCGAGCGCATGAGCCAGGCCAGCAGCCTGGCGGCGATGGCGCAACAGGCGTCGCTGGCGCTGGGCATCACCGTCGGCGGCTATGCGCTGAGCGTGGCGAGCGCGGCCACCGGCGATCCGATGGGCACGGTGACGAACTTCGGCTTCGCGTTCCTGACGGTGGGGCTGATTTCGGCCAGCTCGGTGCTGGCGATGCTGCGCCTGGCGCCCGACGCCGGCGCCGAGATGTCCGGCCGCGCACGGTCGGGAGAGGAGATGACCGAACCCAAGCCGGTGGCGCGGCCCGGGACCTGACCGGAGCACGGACATGGAGCTCTTCGCTTCCCCGCCGCAGACCCTGCTCGACGACGCCGAAGGCGGCATCCGCTACTGGCCCGCCTTCGCCGGCGCGGCCGACGCCGACGCCTGGTTCCGCGTCCTGCGGCAGCACGCCGACTGGCACAGCGAACGCCGCAAGATGTACGACCGCGTCGTCGACGTGCCGCGGCTGCTCGCCGCCTACCGCACCGACGCCCTGCCGCCGGTGCTGCCGCTGGCCGAGATCCTCGCCCGCGTACAGGCCACCGTGCCTGCGCCGTACAACGCCGTCGGCCTCAACCTCTACCGCGACGGCAGCGACAGCGTCGCCATGCACAACGACAAGCTGCACACCATCGTCCCCGGCCAGCCGATCGCGCTGCTCTCGCTCGGCCATCCGCGCCGCATGCTGATCCGCGCCAAGGGCGGCGACCGCGGGCGCATCGACGTCGATCTGGCCCACGGCAGCCTGCTCGGCATGAGCCATGCGTCCCAGCTCACCCACGAGCACGGCATTCCCAAGACCGCGAAACCGGTAGGCCCGCGCATGAGCGTGGTGTTCCGCGTGCGGCCGGAGACGCATCTTCCCGACTGATCGGACGATGCGGCCGTTGCCGGATCTTCCCGCGCTATGGCGCCGCTGCTTCCCATGTCTTCCGGTACGCCGGGCGTGCCTGGAAACGCTCCGCCCAGGCCACGACGTGCGGATGCCCTTCCAGCGAAACGCCGCAATAGGTGCTGTAGGTGACCACGCTGGCGACGATCATGTCGGCCAGCGAATAGGCGTCGCCGAGCAGGTAGGGCCGTTCGGACACGCGGGCGTCGAGGCGCGAGAGCAGCTTGTCGAACTCGCCCTGTGCATGCTTCGCCAGCGGCGGGTGGTGCAGCGCCGGGTCGGCGTGCGGGCTCTGCGCGTAGTTGAGGATGTTGATCATCGTGCCGTAGGTCACGTACGCCCACGTCGTCCACGACAGGGCCGTCAGCCGTTCGGGCGTATCGGCGGCGGGCCACAGGCCGCGATCGACGCCGTAGCGGTCGCCCAGCCATTGCATGATCGCCACCGCCTCGAACATCGGCGTGCCATCCACCACCAGGGTCGGCACCACGCCGTTGGGGTTGAGGGCGAGATAGTCCGGCTTCTTCTGGTCGCCGGCCTGCAGGTCGAGCATGACGATCTCGCAGGGAATATCCAGTTCGGCCAGGGCGCAGACCACCGGGGTGGCGCTGGACATGGGAGCGGCGTAGAGGGTCAGTGACATGGGGTTCTCCTGGTGGTGTGGGCTGCCGGGTGCGGCCGCGGGTGCAGGTAAGCTAGCAATCATTGAGGACAGTTCCGGTCCTCGACCTGCGCGATCATCTCCACATGCTCGACACCTCTGCCCGCCTCCTGCGCCTGCTTGCGTTGCTGCAGACCCGCCGTTTCTGGTCCGGTGCGGACCTGGCCGAGCGCATGCAGGTCACCGCGCGTACCGTGCGCCGCGACATGGATCGCCTGCGCAGCCTGGGCTATCCGGTGCGGTCCAGTACCGGGCTGGCGGGCGGCTACCGGTTGGGCGCGGGCGCGACGCTGCCGCCGCTGCTGCTGGAGGACGACGAGGCCTTGGCGGTGTCGCTCGGCCTGCGCATGGCGGCGACCGGCACCGTGACCGGCATGGAGGAGGCCGCGGTGCGCGCGCTGGTCAAGCTGGAACAGGTGCTTCCGGTGCGGCTGCGCAAGCGGGTACGCGCGCTGCATGCGGCGGTGGCGCCGCTGGGCATCGCCGGGCCGCGCGTGCACGCCGGCGTGCTGACCAGGCTGGCAGGCGCCTGCCGCGGCGAGGAGCGATTGACGTTCCGCTACCAGGACCATGACGGCCGCGCCAGCGAGCGCCGCCTGGAACCGCACGGCGTGGTCTGCGCGGGCGCGCGCTGGTACCTGGTCGGCTGGGATCTCGATCGGGACGACTGGCGCACGTTCCGCGTCGACCGCATCGCCGGCCGGATCGTCGCCGGCCAGCGCTTCGCGCCGCGCGCCATCCCGGGCGGCGACCTGGCCGCCTACGTGTCGCGCACGGTCTCGACCGGCGCGTATCCGGTGCAGGCGCGGATCGTGCTGCACGCGCCGCTGGCGCGCATGGTCGAGTCGGTCCCGCCGCTGGCGGCGAGCCTGTCGCGCATCGACGACGCGCATTGTCTGCTGGAATCCGGCGCGCAGTCGCTGGAGATGCTGGCGGGCCATATCGCCGCGCTCGGGGTGGAGTTCGAGGTGCGCGAGCCGCCGGAACTGGTCGCGTACATGCAGGCGATGGCGGAGCGGCTCGCGCGCGCGGTGGCGCGGGGCTGACGACGGCGAGTCGGCGCCGTCCGAGTAGGGACGGGGTCCCGGACGGCGGGGACCTGGTGCCCGCGCGTCAGCTCCTGGCGGTCCTGCGTGCGGGCTTCGCCGCCGGCGCCGGCTTCTTCAGCGTGACCCATGCCGGTGCGTGGTCGCTGGCCTTCTCCAATGCGCGTACCCAGCGGTCGACGCCGGCATCGAGCAGCCGCGGGTGCAGTTCGGCATTGAGCAGCAGGTGGTCGATGCGCAGGCCCGCATCGCGCTGCCAGTGCCGGCGGAAGTAGTCCCAGAAGGTATAGATGCGCGCATCCGGGTGCACCGTGCGCAGGGCGTCGGTCCAGCCCTGTTTCAGCAGGCGCTGCCAGCAGCGGCGGGATTCCGGCTGCAGCAGCGCGTCCTTGCGCCAGTGGGTGGGGTCGTAGATGTCGTCGTCGGTGGGAACCACGTTGAAGTCGCCGGCCAGCATCACCGGGTGCCCGTTCCCGTACAGCGCCCGTGCGTGGCGGATCAGGCGTTCGAACCAACGCAGCTTGTAGTCGAACTTCGGGCCCGGCTGCGGATTGCCGTTGGGCAGGTACAGGCAGGCGACGAGAACGCCGTGCGCGGCCGCTTCCAGATAGCGGCTCTGTTCGTCCTCGCGGTCGCCGGGCAGGGCACGGCGGCTTTCGACCGGTTGCGCGTCACGGGCGAGCACGGCCACCCCGTTCCAGGAGCGTTGCCCCACCCACAGGGCGCCGTAGCCGGCGCGCTCGAGTTCGGCGGCCGGGAAATTGTCATCGGGCGCCTTGAGTTCCTGCAGGCAGGCGACGTCGGGTCGTTCCTTTTCGAGCCACTGCAGCAGGTGCGGCAACCGGGAACGGATGCCGTTGACGTTGAAGGTGGCGATCTTGAGCGCGCGGGTCACGTCGCCTCCGACGGCAAGGGCGGGATGACCGCCGCGGCCGGGCGGCGCCGGCGTGTTGCCCGCATCCCGGCCGAGTGCTCAGGAGCGCCGGCTTGCACGCTTCTTGGCCGCGGCCTTGCGTCCGCCCTTCTTCGCGGCCTGCTTGCGGCCCGACTTCTTGGCGGCCTTGCGCGGGGATTTGCCGGTTTTCTTCCTTGCGGTCTTCTTCGCCGCCGTCTTCGTTCCCTTCTTTGCCGTCTTCTTGGTCGCCTTTCTGGTGGCTTTCTTCGCCGCCTTCCTGCCGCCCGATTTCTTCGCGGCCTTCTTGGCGCTCTTCTTTGTCGCCTTCTTCGTAGCCTTCTTCGCGGTCTTCTTGCCGCCGCCGTCCTTCTTGTTCACCGTGGCCCAGGCGATGCGCTCGGCAGCCTCTTCGCTGCGGCCGCGTTCCTTGGCGCTCTGCTCGATGTGTTCCGCCTTGCGCTTCTGCTTGTCGGTGTAGCTGGACTTGTCTCCGCGTGGCATGGCGTCCTCCTCGGGTCGAAATGCACGCACCCGGAGGTACACGGGCGGCGATCATGGACGTGTGAACGGGCGCGCGGCCACCGGCCGGTGACCGGACCGGTCGTTTCGAAGGGAACGGGCAGCGCGTATCAATTCACGCGTCGCGATCGAGCGATCAGGCCTCGGCATCTTCCCTGTACGCGTCGACCGGAATGCAGGCGCACATGATGTTCTTGTCGCCGTACACGTTGTCCACGCGCGCCACCGGCGGCCAGTACTTGACCTGCCTGAGCACCGGCAGCGGGAACGCCGCCAGTTCGCGCGGGTAGGCGTGGGTCCACTCGCTGCCGGCCACCATCGCGGCGGTGTGCGGCGCGTGCCTGAGCGGGTTGTCGTCACGGTCCAGGCGGCCGTCCTCGATGGCGCGGATCTCCTCGCGGATCTCGATCATCGCGTCGCAGAAACGGTCCAGCTCGTGCAGCGATTCGCTCTCGGTCGGCTCCACCATCAGCGTGCCGGCCACCGGGAAGCTCAACGTCGGGGCGTGGAAGCCGAAGTCGATCAGGCGCTTGGCCACGTCCTCGGCGGTGATGCCGGTGGCGTCCTTGATCGGGCGCAGATCAAGGATGCACTCGTGCGCGACCAGCCCGTTGCGGCCGCTGTAGAGAGTGGGGTAGTGGTCCGCAAGGCGCCTGGACACGTAGTTGGCGTTGAGCATCGCCACCTGGCTGGCCTTGCGCAGGCCCTCGCGGCCCATGAGGGTGATGTACATCCAGCTGATCGGCAGGATGCTGGCGCTGCCGTAGGTGGCGGCGCTGACCATGCCGCCGTTGCCGACGCCGCCGGTGCGCTCGCTGCCGCCCTCGGGCGTGAACGCGCCCGGCAGGTACGGCGCCAGGTGCGACTTCACCGCGCACGGGCCCACGCCCGGCCCGCCGCCGCCGTGCGGGATGCAGAAGGTCTTGTGCAGATTGAGGTGCGACACGTCCGAGCCCCATTTGCCCGGCTGCGCCAGGCCGAGGATGGCGTTGAGGTTGGCGCCGTCGGTATAGACCTGGCCGCCATGGGCGTGGACGACCTCGCAGATCTCCACCACGTCCTCCTCGAACACGCCGTGGGTGGACGGGTAGGTCATCATGATCGCGGCCAGGCGGTCGGAATACTGCTCGGCCTTGGCGCGGATGTCGGCCACGTCGGCGTTGCCGTCCTTGTCGCAGCGGGTCACCACCACCTTCATCCCGCACAGCTGCGCCGAGGCCGGATTGGTGCCGTGCGCGGATTCGGGGATCAGGCAGATGTCGCGCTGCCCCTCGCCGCGCGCCCGGTGCCAGGCGCGGATCGCCAGCAGCCCGGCGTACTCGCCCTGCGCGCCGGAGTTGGGCTGCAGGCTGACGTTGTCGTAGCCGGTGCAGGCCACCAGCATCGCCTCCAGGCCCTCGATCAGCTCGCGGTAGCCCTGGGTCTGCTCCGGCGGCGCCAGCGGATGGATGTGGGCGAATTCCGGCCAGGTGACCGGAATCATCTCGGCCGTGGCGTTGAGCTTCATGGTGCACGAACCCAGCGGGATCATGGTGCGGTCCAGCGCCAGGTCGCGGTCGGCCAGGGTGCGCAGGTAGCGCAGCAGCTCGTGCTCGGAGTGGTGGGTGTTGAACACCGGGTGGGTGAGGAAGTCCGAGGTGCGCAGCAGCGCCGCCGGCAGGGCATCGGACGTGGCCGCGTCCAGCGCGTCCAGGTCGCCCAGCTCCACCCCGAACAGCCCGGCCAGGCGGGTGACGTCCTCGCGGGTGGTGGTCTCGCCCAGGCTGATGCCCAGGTTGTCCGCGTCGATGCGGCGCAGGTTGATGCCGGCGTCGCCGGCGCGCGCGTGCACTTCGCCCGCATCGATGCCGGTCACGTGCAGGGTGTCGAAGAAGTCGCCGCCCACGGCGATCCCGGCCCCGCGCAGCGCGGCGGCCAGGATGGCCGCGAAGCGATGGGTGCGGCGGGCGATGCGTACCAGGCCGTCGGGGCCGTGGTAGACCGCGTACATGCTGGCCATCACCGCCAGCAGCACCTGCGCCGTGCAGATGTTGCTGGTGGCCTTCTCGCGGCGGATGTGCTGCTCGCGGGTCTGCAGGGTAAGGCGGTAGGCGGGATTGCCCTCGGCGTCGATCGACGCGCCGATCAGGCGGCCCGGCATCGAGCGCTTGTAGGCGTCGCGGCAGGCCATGAAGGCCGCGTGCGGCCCGCCGAAGCCGAACGGCACGCCGAAGCGCTGGGTGTTGCCGACCACGACGTCGGCGCCCCATTCGCCCGGCGCCCGGAGCAGAGTGAGGGCGAGCAGATCCACCGCCGCGCACACCACGCCCTGGCGCGCGTGCACCGCATCGGCCAGCGCGGCGTAGTCGCGGGCGCGGCCGAAGGTGTCCGGGTACTGCAGCAGCACGCCGAAGACGTCCGCGTCGGCGGCCTTGTCGTCGTCGCCGATCAGCAGTTCGATGCCCAGCGGCTCGGCACGGGTGCGCAGCACCTCGACGGTCTGCGGGTGCACGCCGGAGGAAACGAAGAACACGTCCGACTTCGCCTTCGACATGCGCCGCGCCAGGGTCATCGCCTCGGCCGCGGCGGTGGCCTCGTCCAGCAGCGAGGCGTTGGCGATCTCCATGCCGGTGAGATCGGCGCACATGGTCTGGAAGTTGATCAGCGCCTCCAGCCGGCCCTGCGAGATCTCCGCCTGGTAAGGGGTGTAAGCGGTGTACCAGGCCGGGTTCTCCAGGATGTTGCGCAGGATGACGTTCGGGGTATGGGTGCCGTGGTAGCCCTGGCCGATGAAGCTGCGGAACACCCGGTTGCGATCGGCCACCTGGCGGATGCGCGCCAGCGCCTCTTCCTCGGTCACCGATTCGGGGAGGGCCAGCGGGTCGCGGGTGCGGATGGAACCCGGCACGATCGCATCGGTGAGCGACTCCAGCGAATCGAAACCGACCACTTCGAGCATCTGCGCGATCTCGGCGTCGTTGGGGCCGATGTGACGCGCAACGAACGCATCGTGCTGCTCGAGCGAGCGGAGGGAGGTGGACTGGGACATGGCATGGGACTCTGGCGGGCGCGAAAGGGCCGCGTGCGGCTGCACGCAGGACGCCCCTCTGTCCTTTTGCCTGAGAGTTCGGAGAGGGAGCGAAGCCCCTCCCATGCACCTTCGGCGCCGGATCGAACCGGTCTCTCCAGAGTTGTCCCCGCCGGCGGTACGTGAGCCTGAGCGATTACGGGCGTTGCGCCTTCGGCAGCGGGCGTCCGGTGGGCCGGGGCCTGCTTCTCCCGTCGGAGGGTGTTGCAGGAACGATTATAGGCGGTCCGGCGCATGCCGCGCCGGCTCCCGCCGCCCGTGTTCATCGGCCGGCGCGGCGCTGCCCGTGGGAGCGCCGCGGTGAGAAATGGGCCGTCGCCACGGGTTTCGCCAATGAATAGCAAACGCTTGCTGTAGGCGCGCCATGCGCCGATGCAGCCGGCAACGCCCGGGCTAGCCGCGAATCGGCCGCAGACGCTCCCGATCACCGCCACACCCGACCGTGCCCAGCCGCTTCCGGCCCCTCAGCGCGGCGATCCGTCACCGCATTCGGCGTCTTCGTCGCCTGCCGGTGGCGGGGCGCGCGCAGGCCGTGACAGGCTGTGGCCGTCGTCACGGAGAGAGGTCGCCGACTTGAAAGGCAACATGCGTTCGAAGCGGTCATGGCTGGGCGCCGGCGCGCTCGCAGGCGCGCTGCTGGCCGGACAGGCGTCGACGTCGGAACCGCCGCCGCCCTGCGAGGTCGGCAGTTACCGGTTGGATGGCGGCGAGATGCTCGACATCGGCCCCGGCGCCGAGGGCCAACTGCGATGGCGCGCCACGGACGGCCGCACCGGGGCGCTCACGCCGCAGGGCGACGGCACCTGGACCAGCACCCTGGGCTGGACGGAACGGCCGGACGGGCATCGCGTGTCCTTCACCGATTGCGGGCGGGGCGGCATCCGCTTCGACCGGACGCCCGGGCAACGCGTGCCGCTGCAGCAGATCGACACCCGCTTCCAGGGCAGCGGCGTCACCCTGGCCGGGCGCTTGACGCTTCCCCCAGGCGACGCCCCGGTGCCGCTGGTGGTGCTGGTGCACGGCGCCGAGCGCGACTCCGCGCTGGAGCGGTATTCGCTGCAGCGCGAGTTCGCCGGCGCCGGCATCGGCGTGTTCGCCTACGACAAGCGCGGCACCGGCGCCTCGGATGGCCGCTACACCCAGGACTACCTGACGCTGGCGGTCGACGCCATCCACGCCATGCGCGAGGCGCGGCGCCTGGCCGGCGCGCGCGCCGGGCGCGTCGGCTACCAGGGCGGCTGGGTGGCGCCGCTGGCGGCGCGCATCGAACCGGTGGACTTCGTCATCGCCAGCTTCGGGCTGGCGGTCTCGCCGCTGGAGGAGGACCGCGAAGCCATCGCCTTCGACATGCAGCGCGGCGGCTTCGGCCCGGAGGCCGCCGCCGGGGCCATGGAAATCGCCGACGCCACCGCGCGGGTGATCGCAAGCGGCTTCACCGAAGGCTACGAGCAGCTCCAAGCGGTGAAGGCGAAGTACGGCGACGAACCCTGGTATCGGTCGGTGCGCGGCAACTTCAGCTGGTACCTGCTCGGCAACGACGAAGCGACCGTGCGCAAGGAGGCCCCGCAGCTGGTGTACGGCATCCCCGCGCACTACGACCCGATGCCGGTGCTGGAGACGCTGGACGTGCCGCAGCTCTGGGCACTGGGCGGCCAGGACCGCGATGCCCCGCCGGGCGAGACGCTGCGTCGCTTGGCCGCGCTGCAGCGCGATGGCAAGCCGATCGTGACTGCACTGTTCCCCGACGCCGACCACGGCATGTACGAGTTCGAGACCGGCGCCGACGGCGAGCGCGTTTCCACCCGCCAGCCGGAGGGCTACTTCCGGCTGATGGCCGACTTCATCCGCGGCGGACCGCTGCAGCCGGGCTATGGGACGGCCGAGTTGTCTTCGCACCCTTAGGGCGACCCGCTATGGCCCGCGGGATGCCGTTCGGCTCGGGATGCGGTGCCCAGGAGGACGGTGCGGGCAGATCCTCCGTCCCCTTGTCTCCGCGCCGGGCCGCATCAACGGCCCTGGAACAGCCGGATCGGACGGATCCCGTGCCCGCGTTCGGCCGCATCGGCCAGCAGCGCCAGTTCGGCCAGTTCGCGCCGGTACAGGTCGAGATAGGCGTCCTCCACGGGTGCGGTGACGTGGACGAACGCGAACGGATCGCCGCCGGCCGACGACATGCGGCCACAGCGGCTGCGCAGGCGCCGGCCGAGGCTCGAGCCGTCCGCCAGCATGACCGCGTCGAATTGCGACAGCGCCCACTCGAAGTCCCGCCGGTACTGCTCCGCCATCGCGTAGACGCGCACGCGCAATCCATCCGCGTCGCGCGTCATGCCCCCTTGCAGGCGGAGGCAGATGCGGCCTTCGGACAGCAGGCGCTCGACCTTCGACCAGCCATCGTGCAGCTGCTGCAGCAGCGCCAGCTTGGCCTGCGCCTGCGAGCGCTCGGGCTCGGCCAGCGCTGCGACCGCGAGCTGGAAACGTCGCGCGAACAGTCCCAGGATGCGCACCGCGAGCTTGCGGTCGGCCGAGTTGCGGTCGCGGCAGGCGCCCAGTTGCCCGCGTAGCGCGGCCGGGTCGGGATCGGAGCCGTCGGGCATGGTGAAATCCACGTCCAGGTCCACCAGCCGCACCCACAGCTCCAGTTCGTCGCCACGCGCGCGCGCGCGTTCGAGCCGCGGCCACAGGTCGGCGGCGTCCGGGCCCAGCCGGCGCAGCTCGTCGACGCAGCCCTGCCAGTCGAAGCCGGCCGCCGGCAGCAACCCGCCCTCGGAGGGATCCAGCAGCGGCACCGTGCCGAGCATGCCGTTGGCGAAGCGCTTCCAGCCCTGCGCGAGATCCTCCGGCAGCTCGCCCATGCCGAGGAGCTGGGCCGGCTCGACCAGGTTGCGCGCGCCGAACTCCAGCGCCATCTGGCGGTAGTAGTGCTCGGTCACGCGCCGGCTCAGCGCCGGGAAATCGGCGAACAGCGCCGCCGCCGGGCGCTCGTCCAGGAACATGCCTGCCACCGGTCGCGAGACCGCGTTGGCGATCCGCGCCTGGTCGGCGGGGTGCGAATCCCAGAAGCGGGTCTCGTCGTCGTTGTCGAGCTGGCGCTCGATCGCCTGCCAGTCCTCGGCGCGCCACTGCCCCAGCCGCAACGCTGCGGCGGTGGGCAGGTCCCGCACCAGGCTTCCCTCGCGCCAGGCCTTCCGGTTGGCGTCCTCGACCTCGAGCATCGCCTGCGACAGCGCGCGCAGGCGCAGCGCGGTGGCGGCGAAGTTGTCGCTGCCGGCAACCGCGACCTCGTAGCGGTCGGCGTCGAACTCCATCTCCTGCGACAGGCGCCGGCTCATCCGGAAGCTGATCTGGAACAGCGCGCGGAGGAGCACCCGCGTCAGCCCCAGGCAGAACAGGGTGGCCACGCACATCAGCTGGAACAGGTTGCCGCCATCGTCGTCGCCGTCGCCGTCGATCCAGCGCTGCAGCCGCTCGTCCCATTCGTCGCGGTGATAGGCGCGCGATTCCAGCCAGCGGTTCACATGGTTGATCACGTGCGCCGCGCGCATGCCGCCGCGCTGCGCGAAGTGGCCGAACTCGTGCGCGAGCACGCCCACCAGCTGGCGCGCCGTCATCCCGGCCACCAGCGGCAGGCCGATGGTCAGCGTCCTGGCGCCGCCTACCAGCCCGGCCGGACCGGCGCTGAACTGCACCCATGCATTGACGCTGTGGCTGAGGAAGATCTCGCGCGGCGGCGCCACGCCGACCGCGCCGCACAGCGCCACCACCGCGTCGCGGAACGCCGACTCCTCGCCCGGCAGCCGCACCGCATCGGGCACCCTGGCCCGCGGCGCAAACAGCGGCTTGAGCAGGAACAGCACCAGCACGCCGATGACGAAGCCGGGCACCACCCAGGCCAGCACGGTCCACAGGCCTCTCATGCCGCGCGGCGCCCACTCGGCGTAGTAGGTGTAGCCCAGCCACGCCAGCCCGGCCACCAGGCCGAAATAGACCACCGGCAACAGGCACGACAGCAGCGCCACCAGCCAGAGCAGGATCGAGTACAGCGGGCGCCGCGCCGGGCGCGGCACGGAGCCGGGCGCCATCGCGCGCATCAGTCCGGCCGGCGATTCCGCCGGGGCGGTCGAAGCGGGCATCACCATCGTGTCCATCAGCATCCCTGCGCGCGCGGGAGGGCCGGGCACGACTCGGTGTTGGTGCATCCCCATCGGCGGCGCGCTGGACACGGCCCGCAGGCGCGACGCTCCACAGCCCCCTGCGAGTCGTCGCGCCGCCCGAGCATACAAAATCCTTCCGGACACCGCACGCACCGATAACGGGACGGAGGAAATTAAGGCGGCGGGAGGCATCCGGCTGAGGATGTCCGCCTTCGATCCGGAGTAGACGGTTTTCCTGATCGGCGAAGCCTTCCATACCCAACCCACTCCGCGAAGACCGTGGTGGCTTCTGGCTACTCGCAGCGCCAAGATCGGGCAACCGGCGTCGTCTGGGACGAGTATCTTTTGAGCGTGACGGTGACCCGGAAGACGCTAGGCTACGAGACGCCAGCCGAGCGATATCGGCAAGTCGTTGCGTCGATCGGTTGAATCCAAGGCCGAAAGCGGACCTTTGCTGCTAGCAAGGTCGCTGCCCAAGCCGCGCGGCAGTTTCGTCGTCGGTGCAGTACACATAGCACCCTTTCATCCCGCGGGTCATCAGCGTCCGGTAGGTATTCCGGATGATCCGATCAACCCGCCGGGCCGTTCCCTCCGGGTCCGACTTCATCATCGTCTTCCATCCGCGGATCGACCGGTCCATCCGCGACCGGTTGCGCGGCTCGGTGACCAGTTGGCCGTCGCGGACCAGCAGATCCGGGCCGATGATGACGCCGACGTAGTCGAGCTCCAGGCCCTGGCAGGTGTGGATGCAGCCGACCTCCTCGACGGAGTCGGGGGCGACGATCCAGAGGCTGCCGTCCTTGTCGAGGTTCCAGCGGCGCCGGTAGCCGTGCTCGGGGATCTCGATGTCCCAGGCGTCGGGATTCCGCTTGCTCCGCCAGTCCCAGCAGTAGCCGGCGACCACGCGCGACTTGTTGTCGTGCCGGTTGCGCTCGGCGATCAGGGCGTGCAGTTCGGTGGGGGAGTCGACGATGCGGAAGTCGAAGTCGCCCGGGTCGAGGGTGGAATTGACGGTCTCGCGGATGCCGAGGGTGTGATCCAGCCAGGCGAGGTAGCCGTCGGAGCCGTTGCAGCGGAACTGCGAGGCGAGTTGCAGCCGGGTGACCTGCGCGCCCAGCTGGTCGGCCCAGCGCTCGAGTTCCGCGGTGTGGCCGATGTCGTTGAGGGTCACCATCTGGTCGTCGTCGGCGAACAGCACGGTGCACTTGGCGCTGGCGATGACTTCCTTGATCTGGTTCTCGCCCAGGTTGCCGTACAGGCCGGAGCGCTGGTTGAGGCGGTGCGCCTCGTCGACGATCAGGGCGTCGAAGGTGTCGGGCGGGGTGTCGGTGAAGGCGCCGGAGCCGGAGAACAGGTTGGAGATCTCCACCTGCCGGAAGCTGCCGCGCAGCTTCTCCTTGTAGACGGCGCGCGGGGCGGCGTTCTTGGAGACGTACTTGGTCACCAGGCCGAGACGGGTCAGTTCGACCAGCAGGTTCACCGCCACCACCGATTTGCCGGTGCCCGGGCCGCCCTCGACGATCGCCACCTGCCTGCGCCCGGCCGTGGCGCCGCGCGCCAGGGCCAGTGCGGTCTCGTAGACCACTTTCTGGTCGTCGATCAGCACGAACTCGCGGTTGCCCTTGAGCATCGTGGCCAGGCTGTCGGCCAGCATCTTCGAGGGGCGGATGCGGCCGTTGTCGATCCGGTACAGCAGCGCCGCGTTGTCGCCGCGGCGCACGTGGCGCTTGATGAAGTCGCGCAGGCGGTCCTGTTCGTCCCTGCCGCGCAGGAACAGCGGCGCCTTGTCGAGGTAGGGTGCGTAGTGCGGGTGTGAGATGACGCCGTCGTCCGCGTAGTTGTGCAGGTAGGCGCACGGGCGCAGGCCGATCCCGCCTTCGTGCACGGCCTCGTTGAAGCCTTCCAGCAGGGCGGCGTACGACCAGGCCTGGTAGCAGGGGTGCGGGCCCTCGGTCTCGCGCACGCCGCCGCCGCGGCGCGCGACGACGATGCCGTCCTTGTCGCTCAGCGTCGAAGAGGACCATTGCTTCAGTTCCACCACGATCACGTGCGCGGTGCCGTCGCCGTCATGGCCGGACAGCAGGAAGTCGATGCGCTTGGAGGTCTGCGGGATGCCGAACTCGATGCCCACCCCGGTATCGTCCGGGATGCCGTCGTCGCGCAGCACCGAGGCCATGGCCTTCAGCGAGCCGCGCCAGGCGCGCAGTTCCGCATCCGGCGCGTAGCGCCCGGTCTTCTTCAGGTAGGCGCTGGCGATCTGGTACTCGATGCCGAGCGCGTCGATGTCCTGCACGAATCTCGACTTCGTCGCCTGGTAGACGATCACCCGCTTCCCCTGTGGTCCGGACGGCTAGAAATCGGTGTACTTGGCGCTGCTGCCCCTGGCCAGTTCGACCGGGTACTTGCGGGCGTTGACCTCCAGCTTGCTGCGGGCGGCCTGGATCGGGTCGATGCCGAGCCGATCGGCCAGCTGGAGCAGGTAGAGGAACACGTCGGCCACTTCGGCGCCGACGGCCTCCACCCTGTCCGGCGCCAGGGTCCGGCTCTGCTCGTCGGTGAGCCACTGGAAGTGCTCCAGCAGTTCGGCCGCTTCCACCGAGAGGGCGGTGGCGAGGTTCCTGGGCGAGTGGAACTGCTCCCAGTCGCGCTCCCGCGCGAACTCGCGCAGCGCCTGCTGCAGCGCCTGGATGTCGTTGGGCATGTCGTCTCCCGGTGCGGCCCAAGGGTAGCGCAGTGGGCGCAGCCACGGCCGCCGCGCCAGATCGGGCGTCCCGGCCGGCGGCGCCGGTTGACCGCCGGCATCCATCAGCATATGCTTCGGCATATGCCGAATTTGGAAGTACCCCATGCAAGCCGAACGCCACGTCCGCCTTTTCCGCAACGGCCGTAACCAGGCCGTGCGCATTCCGCGCGAGTTCGAGTTGCCGGGTGACGAGGCCATCATGCGTCAGGAGGGCGAGCGACTGGTGATCGAGCCGGTCAAGCCCAGGCGCAATCTGTTGGAGATATTGGCGACGCTCGAGCCGATCGACGAGGCATTCCCTGACGTCGACGAGGGCCTGCTGCCGCTTGACGATCCCAAGCTGTGAGCACGCCGCATTATCTGCTGGACACCAACGTGGTGTCCGATCTCATGCGCCGCCCCCAGGGCGCCGTGGCGCGGCGCATGGCGCAGGTGGGGCTGGAACAGATCGCGCTCGGCATCGTGGTCGCCGCGGAGTTGCGTTTCGGCGTGAGGCGGGTACCAGGGCATCGCTTGGCAGAGCGGCTGGACTTGATCCTGAGCCAGGTTCCGGTCCTGCCCCTGGAGCCGCCGTCGGAGATCCACTATGCGGACATCCGCAGCACGCTCGAAGGCGCAGGCACGCCGATCGGGCCGAACGATCTGCTGATCGCCGCCCAGGCGCGCGCACTCGGGGCCGTACTGGTGACGGACAACGTGCGCGAGTTCGCGCGTGTCCCGGGGCTGCAGCTGGAAAACTGGCTGACGCCGGCCGATGGCTGACGGGCACCACGATGCGCCCCTTCGTTCCCGCTGCGCCGACATTGCGCGCCCCAGACTGCTGAGCAGACCCCGATCGCCACCATGTCCCAGCCACCACCCGCCCTGTTCGAACTGATCCCCGGCGGCCTGTTCGGCCCGCTGGCCTCGGCCAACCGCGAGCACTATTGGCAGCTGCTTTGCCGGCTGTTCGACGAGTTCTTCGGCCCCGATGCGCCGGTGCCGCCCAGCCACGGCATCCCGCGCCGCGAGATCACCGCGGCGGTGGAGCGCTACCTGCTCAGCGACGATCCCTGGGAGGACGAGGAGGGCGATGCGCCCGATGCGCCGCTCAACGTGCGCGCCAATGGCATCTACGAGCGCTTCCGCGCCGCCGGCTGGCTGCGCCAGGAGCGCCTGGGCGCGCGCGAGATGGTGTCGATGCCGCCGGTGGCAGCGCAATTGCTGTCCACGCTGATCGGCTTCTGCGAGCTCGGCCCCACCTTCGTCTCGGCGAAGGTGCGCTCGATCGAGCTGCAACTGCAGCAGGTGGTGCAGGGCAAGGCCGGCGGCGAGGCGCTGGAGGAGGCCGCCGACCAGGCGCGCCGGTTGCTGGTGTCGCTGTCGTCGATGAGCCTGCAGGTGCGCGACTTGATGCCCGAACTCAGCCGGGCCGAGACCACCGCGCAGTTCGCGCGTGCGTGGTTCGAGCGCTACGTCGGCGAGTTCTTCATCGGCGACTATGCCGAACTGCACCGCGCCGACCATCCGCTGGCGCGGCGCAGCGCGATCCTGGCGATGGCGCGCGAGGTGGAGGGCACCGAACTGCGCAATCGGCTGCTGGCCTGGTACCGCGACCACGTCGCGGCCGGCGACACCGCGCGCGCGGCGTCGCGCCTGAACCGCAGCCTGCGGCGGCTGTATGAGCTCGACCGCATCGACGACTACCTGGCGCGGCTGGACGACGACATCCGCCAGGCCAACCGACGCGCGCTGGCTTTCCTCGACTACCGCCTGCGCGCGCCGGACCGGCTCGACGTGCTGCTGCGGCGGGCGTTCCGCGGCGTGCAGCGCGCGCCCGAGGAGGCGCTGCGGCTGCCGGTCGGCCCCGGAGGGCTGATGGACGTGGAGCGGCTGCGCCCGCCGCGACGCAGGCCGCGGCCGATCGCGCGCTCGGCCAACGCCACCACGCCGCCCACGCCGGAACAGCTGGCGCGCCTTGCGTTGCTGCGGCGGATGAAGCGGTCGCGCCTGGTCACCGCCGAGGACCTGGCGGGCTACGTCGGCCGCCACCTGCCGGCAGAGGGTCGCGTTGAATCCACCCGGCTGGACATCGCCACGATCGCGGACCTGCGCGCCTATCAGGTGCTGGTCACGCTGGCGCTGCGCGGCCACCGCGTCGGCGGCCTGCGCCGCGACGATCCGCTGTCGCGGCTGCAGCGCGGATTCCGGGTCGAACTGGTCGACGGCGGCGACGATAATGGAGCGGGCTCGGCCGGGCGCTACCTGCGCGCGCCGCGCTTCGTCGTCGAGCGCATTCGGAAGTCCGCATGAAGCGCAGCTGGAACACGCTCAGCCAGTCGTCCAACGGCATGTACGCGGTGCAGGACTTCGAACGCGCCGCCTACCGCCTGGTGACCGAGCAGGTGCTGTACGCCGCCGACCGCGGCTCGAAGGTGGCCTATCACCTGGTCGAGGCGCACCTGGAGGATTTCGCGGCGGCGCTGCAGCCGCTGGGCATCCGCCTGCAGCGCAACGCTCAGCACCGCTACCTGGTGGCGCTGCCCGCGCATGCCGAGGGCACCCCGGTCACGCTGGAGGAAACCCTGCTGCTCTTGGTGCTGCGCCAGCGCTACGACGAGGCGTTCCGCCAGGGCAGGATCGAGGAACACGGCGAGGTGGTGGCCGAGCTGCCCGAAGTGCAGGAGGCCTACCAGGCGCTGGCCGGACGCGCCATGCCCGAGGTGGGCGCGCTGCGCCAGCTGGGCCGGGCGCTGCGGCGCTGGGGCGTGTGCCGGCTGGTGGAGTCGGAGGGCGACGACCCGCAGCCGTTCCACCTGCTGGTGCGGCCGGCGATCGTCGAGATCGTCGGCGAGCAGTGGCTGCAGCGGCTCGACCAGCACAACGCCGACGACGCGGACGAAGGCGACGACGCGGCCGCGGAGGACGACGATGCAGCTGCTTGAGCGCGTGCACCTGGTGCAGTTCTTCCTGTTCGAGGCACAGACGCTGCAGCTGGACGCCACCACGGCCATCATCGCCCCGAACGGCGCCGGCAAGAGCGCGCTGCTCGACGCGCTGCAGATCGTGCTGCTGGGTGGCGACCGCGGGCGCATCCGCTTCAACGCCCAGGCCGGCGGCAGCCACCGCGCGCGCACCATCCGCGACTACTGCCTGGGCACCTACCGTAGCGGCGAGGACGGCCGCAAGCGCCGCACCGCCACCACCTACATCAGTCTGGTGTTTCGCGACCAGGCCAGCGGAATGCCGCTGACGGCCGGCATCGCCCTGGGCGCGTCCGTCGACGAGCCAGAACATCGAGTGCACGGCATGTACCTGCTGCCGGGCGTGGCACTGGAGCTGGACGAGCACGTGGAGCGCGCGGGCGGCAGGGAACTGCCCCTGGCCTGGGTCTCGTTCCGGGAACTGGCCGCGCGCCGCTGCCGCGAGGCCGGCACCGGCATCGAACTGCACACCACCAGCGAGCGTTTCGTCAGGGACCTGCTGCTGCGCCTGCGCGCGGCGCCGGGCATGCACCCGGACATCCACGCCTACCGCAAGGCGTTCCAGAACGCGCTCAACCTGCAGAAGCAGGACGACATCGACCTGTGGGTGCGCACCCTGGTGGCCGAGGACCGGCCGACCGACGTGGCGCGCTTCCGCGGGCTGCTCGAGACCTTCCGCCAGATCAAGGAGCGCATCGAGCAGCTGGCGCAGCGGATCGAGACGGCCGAGGGGGTTGAGCGGCAGTACGCGAAGGTCGCCGCGCACGCGGTGCGCGCCGCGTCGTACCGGGCGCTGGGCGCCGAATACGCGCGCGACCTGCTGGAGGAGCAGGTCGCGACCGCCGAGGAAGCGCTGGAGGCGGCGCGCGCGCGCGAGGCCGCGGTGGGGCGCGAATTGGAAGGGGTGCGCGCCGACCGCGACCTGGCCCGCGAGGAATACGAGCGTGCCAACGCCCGGCTGCAGGGCAGCGCCGGTTACGGCGAGCAGGCGCGGTTCGACGAGCTGGCCGGGCGCGACCGCGAGCAGCTGCAGCGGCTGCAGCGCGAGCTGCTGGCCGAAATCTCGTTCGTGCGCGAACGCCTGCGCGACATCGGCCGGCTGGACCTGCCGACCGTCGATGCCACCGCGTCGCGCAATGCCGCTGCGGCCTGGGAGGGGTGGTACGACCTGCTGGCCGACATGCCCGGCGACGCCGCGCTGCCGTGGACGCCCGAGGCGCTGCACGCCCAGGCGCAGCAGGCGCTGGCCGCAGCCGCTCCGCTGATGGCGGCGGTGGAGGGCCACGCCCGCGAGTGCCGAACCGCGTTCGAGAAGGCCGGCGAGCGGCTCGCGACCGCGCGGCTGAACCAGAAGCGGCTGGCCGCGGGTCAGGCCGAGCTGCATCCGGATGTCGGACGGCTGATGTCCTACCTGCAGGACGCGGGCATCGCCGCGCGTCCGGTCTGCGACCTGGTGCGGGTGACCGATGTGGCGTGGCAGGGGACGATCGAGGCCTACCTGCGCAGCAACGTCGAGGCGCTGCTGGTGCCGATCGAGGACGAGGAGCGCGCGGTCAAGCTGTACCGCTCGCTGCAGGGCGGCCGCGCGGTGTACGGCGTCAAGCTCGCCCTGCCCAGCCAGGCCCGCGCCACCCGCGAGCGCGGCGAGCCCGCGCCCGATAGCGTTGCGGCTCTCTTGGATGGCGCCGACGCCGATGCGGTCGCGTTCCTGCGCCGGCAGTTCGGCGACCTGCGTCGCGTGGAGACCGAAGTCGAGCTGATCGGGAGCCGCCGCGGCCTGAGCCGCGACGGAGTGCTGGCCAAGGGCGGCAGCATCGAGCGGCTGCGCCCGGTGGCCGCGGCGGAATGGAAGATCGGCGCGTCCGACAACCGTGCGCGCGCCCGCGCCCAGCGCGAGGAACTCGCTGCCGCCGAGGCGGAGGTGCGCCGCATGGAGCCCGGGGTGCAGCGTGCGGAGGCCTGCCAGCGCGGGCTGGCGCGCCTGGCCGCGGACGGCGGGTTCGCCCAGGCGCTGCACGACCGCGCGCTGGAGCACCGCAAGCTGGAGCAGCGCTACCGCAACGCGCGCGAAGGCCGCGACGCGGCCGCCGATCCCGACCTGGTCCGCATGGGCGAGGCGGTGCGGGAGCTGCAGGCGCGGATCGCGGCCGGCGAGGCGCGCATCGAGCAGCTTGCCGGCGATGCGCGCGAAGCGGCGAACGTGGCGAAGCAATCGGCCGATCAGCTCGCCTGGCTCGGCGAGCAGGTGGAGCTCGCGGCACGGCATGCGGTGGAGGCTTTCGGCGATCCAGACGTCGATCCCAATCGGGTGGAGCGGCAGCGCGAGGAGCTCGACGGCAAGCATCCCACGCTCGAGGAGCGCAAGCAGCGCTGCGAGGAGCGCGCGGCCGACGCCCTCGGCCAACTGCAGCGCGCGCTACCCGACGCCTGGAGCGCGCTGTCGCAGTACGCGAAGGACCATCACCTGGAACTGGAGTTCGAGCCGGACCAGTGGCGGCCGGCGCATGCGCTCATGGGGGCCCAGCTCGACCATCTGCGCGGCACCGAGCTGGTGCGCTACCAAGGCGACGCCGCGCGGGCCTACGACACCGCGGTGGAGACGTTCCGCTCCAACGTGGCCTCGGCGCTGTACGACAACTTCAGCCGCCTGCGCGAGCAGATCACCACCCTCAACCGCACTCTGCGCAACAGCCCGGCGTTCTCGAACAACGAGCGCTATCGGTTCCACTTCGAGGTGCTGCCCGAGTTCCGGGACCTGTACAACTTCATCAAGCGCGCCACCGACCTGGGCGCCGAGGACGGCCTGTTCGGCAGCGCCGGCGAGGTGCCGCCGGCGTTTCGCGACCTGATCGAGGACAGTGCCGCGCTGCGCGGCGCCGCGGGCTCGCCGCTGGACGACTACCGGCGCTTCTTCCGCTTCGAGGTGCAGATCCAGCAGGACGACCGGGTGATCGGCACGCTGAGCGAGCGCATGCGCTCGGGTTCGGGCGGCGAGCACCGCGCGCCGCTCTACGTGATCGCCGGCGCCGCGCTGGCCGCGGCCTACGGCAAAAGCGATGCGCATCCCGGCGGGCTGGGGTTGATCCTGCTCGACGAGTTCGGCGACAAGATCGATGCGCAGAACGCCCGCGCCACCACCAATTACCTGCGTTCGCTCGGGCTGCAACTGGTGCTCGCGGCGCCCGACACCGCCCAGGGTACGTTGAGCGGCGTGCTCGACAGCTATATCGAACTGTTCCGCGACGACGACCTGGTGCAGGTCGAGCACGTCGATGTCACCGAAGCCGCCCGCGAGCTGCTGCGCAGCGACCAGTTCGACCTGCATCCGGAACTGCTTGCCGACGAGGCTGCGCGGATCGCACGCGAACGGTCGCCGGCGTGAGCCCGGCCCGGCGCGTGCTGGAGCGGTTGCTGCACCGGGCCGAGCGCGCGCGGCTACGCGGCGCGGACCGGCATGCGTCGCTGCCGATGGGCAGCCAGGCCAGCGCGGGCGAATACCTCGGCCTGCGCACGTTGCCGGAGCTGGAGACGTTCCATGCCGAGATCGCGCTGGCCGAACGCGCTGGTGCGATCGAGGTGCAGCGTTCGCGCTCGGGCGACGGCACGAAGCTGCAACGTCTCACTGTGGCCGATCTGGGCGCGCTGGCGCGCCACTTGGGCGTGCGGCCGCTGGACGAGCAGGCGGGTGAAGCGGAGCAACGGCTGGCGACATGGATGCCGCGCTTCCCGGTGATTGCCCAGGTGCTGGAGCGCTGGCGACAGGGCCGCAAGGTGCGCGGCCAGGACGCGGGTGCTGCGAGAGAACTGGCCGATGCCGCCCTTGCTGCCGCGGCGGTCGACGAGGAGCCCGGGCGCGAACGCATCCTGCGCCGCGAGAGCGTGCGGCTGTTCCGCGACAGCAAGCGGCTGGAGCGGTTGACGCCGTGGCTGGAACTCCTGGTGACCGGTGAACTGGCCGCGAGTGGGCTGGCGCGCGAGGATGTGTGGGCGGCGCTCGGCCTGCGGCGCGAACCGCAGCCGCTGCTGCTGGCGGGCGATGGGGAGGCGATGGTGGGGGGGATTGCCGTTCCCATTGCGACGCCCTTCATCGGCTTCGCTCCGCAAGCGGTCGAAGCGCTCGCCACCACCGCGCGGTACCTGCTGAGCATAGAGAACCTGGCCAGCTTCCACGATGCCGCCGCGCAGGCGCTCGGGCACGGGGCGCTGCTGGTCTACACCGGCGGTATGCCCTCGCCGGCCTGGCGTGTGGCCTACCGCCGTCTTCTGGCCGGGTTGCCGCCGAGTGCGCCGGCCTGGCATTGGGGCGACATCGACGAAGGCGGATTCCGTATCGCGGCGGCGTTGGCCCAGGAGACGCGGACTGCAGGTCGGGAGTTCAAGCCATGGCAGATGTCGCCGGACGATCTGGACGGCGCCGCCCTTGCTTCCGCAGGATCACCGACGGAGGCCACGGCGGAGCGGATGTGCCGGTGGGCGGAACAAGCGGGATGGGCTGCCGTGGCTGCGGCACTCAGGCGGCATCCGCTGACCTTGGAGCAGGAAGCGATCGGCTCGATGCCTTGGCCCAGCGGCTGAACCGGTACGTCTTGGGGAATCGTAGGAGGCCGGTGCGGTTCGGGCGCAGTTTACGCACGTGGTGCATGCCGCGAGAGGTGAGGCCTGCCTGCCGAACGTTCCGTTCTCGTTGCAAGGCTTAAACTGTCCAGGTCCTGCTCGCATGATGGGCTCCGCCATGACCGAACCGCCGTTCCGCCCCCTTCGCATCGACCACGTCGTGCTGCGCGTGCGCGACGTCGCGCGCATGCAGGCGTTCTATTGCGACGTGCTCGGCTGCACGGTCGAGAAGCGGCAGGAGGCGATCGGCCTGCTGCAGCTGCGCGCCGGCGATGCGCTGATCGACCTGGTCGACGTCGACGGCAAGCTCGGCCGCGTCGGCGGCGCCGCGCCGGGAAACGAGGGCCGCAACCTGGACCATCTGTGCCTGCGCGTGGAGCCGTTCGACCGCGAAGCGATCGTCGCCCACCTGCAGGCGCAGGGCGCCGAGATCGGCGAGTTCGGCTCGCGCTACGGCGCCGAGGGCGAGGGGCCGTCGCAGTACCTGCTCGATCCGGAAGGCAACGCGGTCGAGCTGAAAGGCCCGCCCGACGCGCCGCGGCCGGCGGCGTGAACGACGCCGTGCAGAAGCCGGCCCCGCCCGGACGCCGCCTGGCCTGGCTGCTGGCCGGGCTGGCGATGTTCGGGCCGTTCTCGATCGATACCATCTTTCCCGCGTTCGCGCAGATGGGCGCCGAGTTCGGCGCCGACAAGCTGGCGATGCAGCAGACGATCAGCGTGTACCTGATCGCCTATGCGCTGATGAGCATCGTGCACGGACCGTTGTCGGATGCGGTCGGGCGGCGCAGCGTGATCCTCGTCGGGCTGGTGGTGTTCATCGCGGCCTCGGTGGGTTGCGCGCTGGCGCCGGACCTGGCCACGCTGCTGGTGTTCCGGGCGCTGCAGGGGCTGTCGGCCGGTGTCGGCCTGATCGTCGGGCGCGCGGTGATCCGCGACGTCTACCAGGGCGACGACGCGCAGCGGCTGATGAGCCAGGTGATGATGATCTTCAGCATCGCGCCGGCGATCGCACCGGTGATCGGCGGCTGGATCCTGGGCTGGGAGCGCTGGCCGGCGATCTTCTGGTTCCTGGTGCTGTTCTCGATCGCGCTGTTGCTGGCGACCTGGGCCTGGCTGCCGGAAACGCATCCGCGCGAGGCGCGCGGCACCCTGGTGCCCCGGCGCCTGCTGCGTGATTACGTGGCGATCTTCACCAACTCGCGTTTCCAGCGGCTGGCGGCGGCCGGTGCGTTCAATTTCTCGGCGCTGTTCCTGTTCATCGCCTCGGCGCCGGCGTTCGTGATGGACATCCTCGATCTCGACGAGCGCCAGTTCGGCTGGTTCTTCATCCCGATGATCAGCGGGATGATGATCGGCTCGTTCGTGTCGGGGCGGGCGGCCGGGCGCATCACCGGCGTCCGCCTGGCCAACATCGGCTTCGCCTGCAGCGGCGTGGCGATCGTCGGCAACATCGTCTACTACCTGGTCGTCTCCGATCCCGCGGTGCCGTGGGCGGTGCTGCCGATGGTGCTCAACGCGTTCGGCATCGCGCTGGTGTTTCCCATCGTCACCCTGGCGATCCTCGACATGTACCCGCGCCAGCGCGGCTCGGCCTCGTCGCTGCAGGCGTTCACCGGGCTGGTGCTCAATGCGATCGTGGCCGGCGTGCTGTCGCCGCTGGTCAGCCACCATGGCCTGCACCTGGCGCTGGCCGCGGCCGGTTTCCTGCTGGTCGGCTGGGGATTCTGGCGCTGGGAGCTCCGCCGCGACCGCACCCGCCCGCAGTGCCCGAAGGCGCCGACCGGGCTGGAGCCGACCGAGCACCTGTAGGCGGCGATGGCGGTCGCGCGCGTGGCGAGGAAGAAGCGGTCTCCGAAAAACTTGTGGGAGCGACGGAAGTCGCGACTGCTCTCGGCCAAGTCGCGACTTCCGTCGCTCCTACAAGTCAGGCAAGGCAGTAGCGCTTCCTTGCTACTCCGACTTCGCGGCGGCCACCGGCGCGGCGGCCGGCCAGCCGCAGGCCTGGCCTTCGTTCTGGTCCTCCAGCCAGTCCTGCAGCGGCGCGAAGTACTCCAGCACTGCCGAGGCGTCCATGGTCTCGGTGCCGGTCAGTTCCTTCAGCGTCTGCTGCCAGGGCTGGCTGGCGCCCTTGCCGAGCATCGACCAGAACTTCTCGCCCGCGGCCTCGTCGCCGTAGAAGCTGCAGTCGTACAGCGGACCGTCGTAGCCGGAGGCGTCGCACAGCGCACGGTAGAACTGGAACTGCAGGATGTGCGAGAGGAAATAGCGCGTGTACGGGGTGTTGCCCGGCACGTGGTACTTGGCGCCCGGATCGAAGAAGTCTTCCCCGCGCGGCGTGGCCGGGGCGACGCCCTGGTACCGCGCCTTCAGGTCCCACCAGGCGCGGTTGTACTCGTCCGGTGCGATCGAGCCGTCGAACACGCCCCAGCGCCAGCGGTCGATCATCAGCCCGAACGGCAGGAACGCCACCTTCGCCAGCGCCATGCGCATCTGCGAGTTGATCAGTCCGGCCTGGCTCTGCTGCCGCTCGTCGACCAGCCCGATCGAGGACAGGTACTGCGGCGTCATCGCCAGCACGATGGTGTCGCCGATGGCCTCGTGGAAGCCGTCGTGGGCGCCGCTCTGGAACAGCGGCGGCTGGTCCTCGTAGGCCAGGTAATAGTAGATGTGGCCGAGCTCGTGGTAGACGGTGGTGAAGTCCTCCTCGTTCGGCTTGATGCACATCTTGATGCGCACGTCGTCGGCCATGTCCATCGACCAGGCGCTGGCGTGGCAGACCACGTCGCGATCGCGCGGCTTGATCAGCTGGCTCCGGTTCCAGAACTTCTCGGGCAGCTTGGGCATGCCCAGCGATGCGTAGAAATCCTCGGCGCGGCGGGTCATGGCGGTGGCGCTGTCGACCTGTGCCTGGCGCTCGAGCTCGGCCCGCTCGGCAACTTCGGGCAGACCGGGCAGGGCGGCCAGGCGCTTGTCCAAGGCTTCGCGGTGCTGCGCCTCGAGCGCGCCGGTGATGTCGAGGCTGCCGGCGTTGGGGTAGGGCTCCAGGATGTCCCAGAGATTGCTCCAGTCCTGCTGCCACATGTTGCCCATCAGGTGCGCCGGCAACAGGCCTTCCACCGAGCCGCGATCGGGATACTTGGCCTCCAGGCGGGTGCGGGCGTAGCAGTGCAGCTGCTCGTACAGCGGCTTGACCTGGCCCCACAGGCGATCGGTCTCGGCGGCGATCTCGGCCGGGCCCATGTCGTAGCCGGAGCGCCACATCTCGCCGGCATCGGCGAAGCCCATGTCGCGGGCGCCCTCGTTGACCAGTTCGACGAAGCGCGCGTAGTCGTTGCGCATCGGCTGCGCGATCGAGTGCCAGCCGCGCCACGCGTCGAGCTGCTCGTCGTAGTCGCGGCTCTCGCGCAGCACGTCCTCCAGCTCGCCCAGCTGGCGGCAGCGCCTGGCGTCGCCTTCGCCCACGCAGTAGGCGCCGCTGCCGTACATGCCTTCCAGCTTGGTGGCGATGCGGGTCAGCTCGGCCAGCCGCGCCGGATCCTTCGGCGCCGGCATCGCGGTGCTGAGCTTGAGCAGGTTGATCGCGCGCGCGGTGGCGGGCGACATCTTCTGGCCCTCGAAGCGGCGCGCCTGTTCGATCCACGCGTTCAGCTGCGTCAGCCAGCGCTCGTTGCCCTTGGCGGCCAGCAACTGGCTGTCGTCGTTGATATAGGTCGAGGATAGCCATTGCGAGGCGGTCAGCTCTGGGTACATCTCCCGGATCTCGTCGTTGACGCGGGCGATGAACTGGTCCGCGGTCTCGTCCTCGGGAATGGCCGGCCCGGCCGCGGGCGCGTCGTCGCGCTTGCAGGCGGAGAGCGCCAGGCCGGCGACGAGGGCGAGGAGACAGAACTTGCGATAGGTCACGGGCGATTCCTGGATGAGGCCGGCTGAACGAAACGGGAGGCTAGAGCGGTGCCGGGGAAGCCGCAAGTGCGGAAGGACCCATCGACGCGCGGATGCGGTCGCGCAGGCGGCGGGCGCGGCGGCGGATCTTGCGGCGCATCCAGGTCCACGACCAGTGCGATACCGGGATCAGCTCCTTGCCCGCGACCACCGATTTGACATCCATGCAGACCAGCGCGAGCGCACCGTCGCGCCGGACCACCGCGAAGTTGCCGGGATTGAGGTCCGACAGCGGCACCCGTTGCGCCAGCAGCCAGGCCTCGAGGCGATCGACCGCCGCGCACAGCGCGGCCGCGGACATGCCTTCGTCGGGGGTGGACAGGCACTGCAGCAGGCTGGGCGCGATCTCGCCGTTCCCGTCGGTCACCAGGCGGCAGCGCAGTGCGCGGCCGGCCGGCGTCGCCACGATGGCCTCGCATTCGGCGACGTGCGGCGACAGGCCGTCGCCGAGCCGCGCCCGCAGGCGCCGCCAGGCGCGCAGCTCGCGGTGGTTGTCGCCGAACCAGGCGAAACGCATGGACAGCAGGTGGCGAACCTGGCGCCGCCGGCGGTCGCGCGCGTTCGCAGCCGGCGGCAGCTCGTACTTGAGGCAATGGCCGGGCGAGCCGGGATCGCGCACGCAGATCCGGCAGGCGCCACGGGCGATGACCTGCATGTTCCGCCACCGGTCCGCGCCGTTCATGCGCACGTCTCCATTGTCAGGACGTCGTGGCCGGGTCCCGTGGCGCGGCCAGGCCGCGCACCGACAGCCACCGGCGCGCGTCCTCGGCGTCGCGCTCGAACCAGGCGCGGGTGCTGCCGAGCCGGAAGCTGTAGCCCCAGGCGTCCATGTCCGCCATCAACCGCTCGCGGCCGACGCCGGGCAGCTCGTCGGCGAGCAGGATCTGCAGGTAACAGGTGGCATCCTCCTCGGCATCCGAGTCGCTCGCATCGGTGTGCACGAGCGCACGGCGTTCGGCCGGCAGCACGATCAGGTGGCAGGCCTCGTGCAGCAGCGAATGCACCGGGGTGTCGGCGCGGGCATGCACGGCGCTGCCGATGACGCCCGCCTCCGGTTCGCCCCAGTAGCTGCCGGGGATCGGCGCGCCGTCGGCCACGCGATGCAGGACCAGGCCGTGGCGCGCCAGCAGCGCGGCGGCGGCCTCGAAGCCGATGTCGCGCAGGCGCAGCACCGCGTCCGATGGCGCGACAGCGGAACTGGCATCTGGGGCGACATCGTGGGAGCGACGGAAGTCGCGACCTGCCTCCGCTCCGGGGCCCGCAATCGCGACTTCCCGGTGGCTTGCCGCCGCCACTCCCGCAAGGGCACTGTCAGGCGCGGCGCCCATCGGCGGGATCGCTGCCTCCGCGGGAGAACCCGGGTGCCGCCCGGTCATGCGTTCAGACGGCCGAGGGCCGCCCGTCGGGCAGCGAGACCGAGATGTCGAGCACGTCGTGGGAGCCGTCCTTGACCAGGTCGACCTTGACCGCCTCGGCATCGACGCTGACGTACTTGCGGATCACTTCCAACAGCTCGCGCTGCAGCATCGGCAGGTAGTCCGGGGCGCCGCGGCTGCTGCGCTCCTGGGCGACGATGATGCGCAGGCGCTCCTTGGCGATCGAGGCGGTGTTCTTCTTGGCTTTCAGGAAATCGAACAGGCCCATGCCTCAACCCCCGAACATCTTGCTGAAGAATCCCTTCTTCTCCGGCTGGGTGAAGCGCATCGGCCGCTCCTCGCCGAGTAGCCGAGCCACCGCATCGTCGTAGGCCTGCCCGGCGCTCGATTCCATGTCCAGGATCACCGGCTCGCCCTTGTTGGAGGCGTTGAGCACGTCGGTGGATTCGGGGATCACGCCGATCGTCTTCAGGCCCAGCACTTCCTCGACGTCGCCGATCGACAGCATCTCGCCGGTCTGGACCCGCGACGGGCTGTAGCGCGTGAGCAGCAGCGATTCCTTGACCCGCTCGCCGGCCTCGGCACGGCGCGTCTTCGACGCCAGCAGCCCGAGGATGCGGTCGGAGTCGCGCACCGACGACACCTCCGGGTTCACCACCACCACCGCCTGGTCGGCGAAGTACATCGCCAGGTACGCGCCCTTCTCGATGCCCGCCGGCGAGTCGCAGACGATGTAGTCGAACTCGTCCGCGGCCAGGTCGTTGAGCACCTTCTCCACGCCCTCCTTGGTCAGCGCGTCCTTGTCGCGGGTCTGCGAGGCGGCGAGCACGTGCAGGCTGTCGAAGCGCTTGTCGCGGATCAGCGCCTGTTTCAGCGAGGCCTCGCCGGTGACGACGTTGACGAAGTCGTAGACCACCCGGCGCTCGCAGCCCATGATCAGGTCGAGGTTGCGCAGGCCGACGTCGAAATCGATCACGGCGACCTTGTTGCCGCGCCTTGCCAGGCCGCTGGCGAGGCTGGCGCTGGTGGTGGTCTTGCCGACGCCGCCCTTGCCGGACGTGACTACGATGATTTCGGCCAATGTCTTTCTCCAGGTGATTCGTGATTCGCGATTGGTGATTCGTAGTCGGAGTTCGGGAGTTCGGGATTCGTCGCGGGAGGTTGCTGCTTTCGTCGAATCACGGATCACCAATCCACGAATCACGTCATTCCAACACGGAGATCTTGAGTTCTTCGTTTTCCAGCCAGACCTGGACGGCCTTGCCGTGCAGGTCCTTGGGGATATCTTCCAGCACTTTATAGTGCCCGGCCACGGCCACCAGCTCGGCCTGGAAGGCGCGGCAGAAGATCCGCGCCTTGTCATTGCCCTGGGCGCCGGCCAGGGCGCGGCCGCGCAGCGGGCCGTAGATGTGGATCGAGCCGTCGGCGAGGACCTCTGCGCCGGCGCCGACGGCGCCGAGCACGGTGAGGTCGCGGTTGTCGGCGTAGACCTGCTGCCCGGAGCGGACCGCGCCGTTCTGCACCAGCCCGGGTTGCGCGGCCGCCGCGTCCGGGGCCGCGGCCGCCTTGGCGGGGGAGGCGGAGGCCGCCGGGGCGGCCGGCGCGGCCGCGGCGGGCACCGGCTCGGGTGCGGCGCCCTCGCGCTCGTACTGGGCGCGGAACTTGGCCAGCAGCGGCAGGTCGATCTGCGCGGCCAGCTTCTCGTTGTCGCTGCTGCCCCAGGCCAGCGCCACCGGCAGCACGCCAGCGCCGCGCAGGGCCTCGAGCAGGGCGCGCGCGCTGGCCGGATCCGGGGTGGCGGGCAGGCCGCCGAAGTCGATCACCACCGCGGCGCGGGCGAACAGCTTGGGCGCGCGCGCGACGCGATCGCGCATCTCCGCCGCCAGCCGCTCCGGGTCCAGCGTGCGCACGCGCAGGTTGGCGATGCCGACCTGGCCGAACTTGAGTTCGCCCGCCGGCTCGAAATCGAGGTTCGCCGCCGCCATGCTCAGGTTCCCGTCGAACGCTGGGCGGGAGCCGACGCCTGGCGCGTGCGCCGCAGCCAGGGCGTGTCCGGCAGGTCGTCGCCGTAGCGATCGCGGACCCAGGCGTAGCTGCACAGTTCCTTGGTCAGCATCGAGGCGCGCACGCCGGTCTCCGGCATCACGTGCTGGCCGACCTCGTGGAAGCCGAAGCTGCCGTGGAACAGGCGCGCCGGGTCGTTGTCGTGCTCGATGAACACCTCGCAGGCCAGCAGCGGGTAGCGCACCTCGGCGTAGCTCTGCACGTCGGCGTAGAACGCCCGGCCGACGCCGCCGCCGCGGCGGCGGCTGGCCACGACGATGCGGTCGATGTAGAAGAACGCCTCGTGTTGTTCGCGGAACCAGCGGAAATTGCTGCTGTCGTGGCCGGAGCCGGAGCCGAAACCGACCAGGAAGCCGGTCAGGTTGCCGTCGCGCTCGGCGACCCGGAAATACTCGGCGGCATCGAAGAACCGCCGCAGGCGGGAGGCGTCGAGCGGCAGGATGGTGGGGCCGGCGGCATTGTTGAGGGCGAGGATGGAATCCAGCTCGTGCTCGCGCACGTCGCGGATGACGATCGACATTACCTGACTTCCTCGCTGCTTGACACACGAAAACGGCCGCGGCTTCGTGCGGCCGGCCCGACGGGATGCGGCGCATGGCCGCCGGGCAGGGAATTATCGCACGCCGGGCAGGCGCCGGCGACTCGGCGCATGACTTATGGTGGGCTCGCGCGGGGGCATTTGCGCCTAACATCGCAGCGGCGCGTCGCCACCTGCCAGCCGGGCGTGGAGCGGCCCGTGCCGCCCGATGCCGGTTCCGACGAGCCCCCGAGAGATGATCGCGCACCTGAACCACAACCGCCTGCTGCGCTACGCCGGCATGTTCACCTGGGGCGTCACCGGCCTGCCGCTGCTGCTGTTGACCATGCCCGAGGTCGAGCAGGCGGTGCTGGGCGAGGAGTCGGTGCTGATGGTCAGCCGCTGGCGCGCGTGGGTGGCATGGGGGTTGTTCGGGTTCTGTTATGCCTGGCTGACCCGCGCGCTGGGCGAGCGCCGGGTGACGCCGATCGACCACGCCCTGGTGCTGCTGCTGGCCAGCAGTTCGATCGCGATCAGCTACTACAGCCAGAGCGGCCTGGGCAGCATCCTGCTGATGGTGGTGGCCTGCGTGCTGCCCTGGCTGCTGCCGCTGTGGATCGGCGTGGCGCTGCTGGTGCTGTGCGAGTTCGTGATCGTGCCGGTGTACGTGCGCGGCTTCGATTTCTCCTGGGGCGAGGCGGTGGTGCAGGCCAGCCTGTACGTCGGCTTCACCGGCTTCGCCTTCGTCACCGGCTTCGTGGCGCGGCAGCAGGCGCAGGCCCGCGACGAGCAGCGCCGGCTCAATTCCGAGCTGCGCGCCACCCGCGCGCTGCTGGCCGAGAGCGTGCGCGTCAACGAGCGCACCCGGATCTCGCGC
The DNA here is from genome assembly GCF_045689605.1 of Luteimonas sp. R10. Classification (GTDB taxonomy): domain Bacteria; phylum Pseudomonadota; class Gammaproteobacteria; order Xanthomonadales; family Xanthomonadaceae; genus Luteimonas. The sequence goes on along the minus strand of NZ_CP141262.1, from coordinate 3,690,303 downwards.
GAGCTGCACGACCTGCTGGGCCACCACCTGACCGCGCTGAGCCTGAACCTGGAAGTCGCCAACCATCTGACCGAGGGCTCCGCGCAGGAGCACGTGGGCCAGGCGCATACCATCGCCAAGCTGCTGCTCAGCGACGTGCGCGAGGCGGTCAGCCAGCTGCGCGACGACGACGCCATCGACATGGTGGCCACGCTGCGGCCGCTGGCCGAGAACGTGCCGCGGCTGCACGTGGACATGGATCTGCCCGAACCGTTCCTGATCGACGATGCCGAACGCGCGCACGTGCTGCTGCGCTGCACCCAGGAGATCATCACCAACGCGGTGCGCCACGCCCAGGCAGGCCGGCTGCGGCTCGGCTACAGTCTGCGCCAGGGCGCGGTGTGGCTGGACGCGCGCGACGACGGCCGCGGCGCCGAGATCGCCGCGATCGGCAACGGCCTGCGCGGCATGCGCGAGCGGCTGGCGGCCTATGGCGGCACGGTGGAGATCGAAACCGCGCCGGGGGAGGGATTCGCCCTGCGCATCCGCCTGCCCCTGCGCGAGCCGGCCGAGGCCGGAGCGACGGCGGCGGCGGGCCAATGAATGCGCTGCGAGGCGCCAGCGAGCAACGGGAGAAGACGATGATCCGCGTATGTCTGGTGGACGACCAAACCCTGGTGCGGCAGGGGATCCGCTCACTGCTGGCGCTGGACGGCGGCATCGAGGTGGTGGCCGAGGCCGGCGACGGCCGGCAGGCGGTGGAACTGATCCCGCAGGTCGCGCCGGACGTGGTGCTGATGGACATGCGCATGCCGGTGATGTCGGGCCTGGAGGCGCTGCAGCACCTGTCGCGCGGCGACCAGCTGCCGCCGACCATCATCCTGACCACCTTCGACGACGACCAGCTGGTGCTGGCCGGGCTCAAGGCCGGAGCCAAGGGGTACCTGCTCAAGGACGTGTCGCTGGAACAGCTGGTGGGCGCGATCCGTACGGTGGCGGGCGGCGGATCTCTGGTGCAGCCGGCGATGACCCAGCGGCTGCTGTCCGGACTGGAGCACATGCGCAACGAGTTCGTCAGCCTGGACCGGCCTGATCCTCTGACCGACCGCGAAACCGAGATCCTGCGCTTGATGGCCGGCGGCTTCTCCAACAAGGAGATCGCCAACTCGCTGGGCGTGGCCGAGGGGACGATCAAGAACCACGTGTCCAACATCCTCAGCAAGCTCGGCGTGCGCGACCGCACCCGTGCCGTGCTCAAGGCCTTCGAGCTCAAGCTGGTCTGACCCGGAGGATGTCCGGCCCGGCGCAGCGCGCCGGGCGTTCGCGGCCCCGCGCGCCGGTGGCGCGCAAGCCGGTGCCGCTCACCCTCAGCAAGCTCGGCGTGCGCGACCGCACCCGCGCCGTGCTCAAGGCCTTCGAGCTCAAGCTGGTCTGACCCGGAGGATGTCCGGCCCGGCGCAGCGCGCCGGGCGTTCGCGGCCCCGCGCGCCGGTGGCGCGCAAGCCAGTACCGCTCACCCTTAAGCCCGGCGTGCGCGACCGCACCCGCGCCGTGCTCAAGGCATTGGCTCGAGCAGGCGCGGCACGACAGTGCCGGCGCCTGGGTGGCGTGCTCGCCGGTCCGGGCGGGTGCGACCGTCCGGGCCAGACGGCGGCATTCCTGGATCGATGCGGTCCGATCGGCGGTGGCGGCCGCATGGCCGCGTGCGCGGCATGGCGCTCGATTCCCGATGTCGTGATAACGTTTCCGGCTTGCTCGCCGATGGCGGCACAAGTTGGTAGGATTGCCGATCTGCGCCCCGGCACGGCCGGGTCCGGTCCTGGAGAACCCTGAATGACCCGTTTGCTTGAGATCTTGATTTCGCTGCTGATTGTGGCCGTGCTGTTCGTGGTGGTGGGCGTCTTGCTCCCCTCCGAGCGCAACCTGGTCGAGAAGGTGGAGACCAACCGCCGCCAGACCATCGTCTTCGATACCCTCAACAGCTTCCGCCGCTTCGACGACTGGCACCCGATGGTGCTGCGCGACCCACGCATGCAGCTGAAGATCTCCGGACCGGACGAGGGCGTCGGTGCGCGCCTGGACTACAGCTCGGACAACCAGAGCGTCGGCAGCGGCAGCTGGGAGATCGTCAGCTCCGAGCCGCGCGAGCGCATCGACATCGAAATCCAGGACGATCGCCGTGGCCACGACAAGCGGACCAGCTTCGAGCTCCGTCCGACCGGCCGCGGCGGCCGCAACATCGAGATCACCCAGACCTACCACATCAGCTACGGCTGGGACCTGATCGGCCGCTACGCCGGCCTGTACGTCAGCCGCAACGTCGGCGACGACATGCAACTCGGCCTGCGCCGGCTGTCCAACATGCTGGCCTCGGTGCCGAACGTCGACTACGCGGTCGAAGGCACCACCCTGCGCAACATGACCGTCGAGAAGCGTCCCGCCGAGGATCTGCTGGTGGTCAAGGCCGGCGCGGTGGAGCGCAACAACCAGGTCATCCAGGAATCGATGAAGAGCAACATGGAGTGGATCAACCGCACCATGGCGGCCAACGACCTCGAGCCGGCCGGTCCGATGCGGATCGTCTCCACCGAGCTGGGGCGCGACACCTACACCTTCGATGTGGTGCAGCCGGTGCGGCGCGAGGGCAGCGGCGGCGACGACGGCGATGAAGAGAACGGGCAGGAAGAAGACCAGGCGGCCGAGGAAGCAGCGGGCGAAGGCGAGGAAGGCGACGCTCCCGAGGAGCGCAAGCTCGACAACACTCCGGTGCCCGTGGTGGCCGCGCAGGGCGAGGAGCTCGAAGTCGAGACCCTGGGTCCGGTGGAGTACGTGCGCACCGAGCCGACCCTGGTCGCCAAGGGCCGCTACACCGGCTACATGGCCGAACTGGAGAACGTCCGCAACGCCCTGCGCGCCTGGGCCCTGACCCAGGGCCACGAGGCGATCGGCCGGCCTTACGAGAGCTACATCCGCGGCGTCGACGAGTCGTTCACCGCGAACGGCGAGTACGAGGTCTTCTGGACCCTCAAGCAGTAGCCCGCCGCTTGCCGGCATCCGTGCTCCACGCAGCGACACGCCGCCTCCCCCGAGGCGGCGTGTCGCGTTTGCGGACCGCGTAGCGGTGGGCGGGTCGGTCCGCCCCCGGCCGCTTGCCGGCATCGGCGCGGCCTGCGCGGCCGCTGCCGTCGCGCTTTCGGCCTATGCCGTCCACGGTGCCGAGGGCGAGGCGCAGATGCGGCTGCAGACCGCGGCCATGTACGCGTTCGGGCACGGTGTCGCGCTGGCGGTGCTCGCCACGACCGTGTCGCGCCGGACCGGCCGGCTGGCATTGGCGATACTGCTGCTGGGCATGCTGCTGTTCTGCGGCAGCCTCGCCGGCAATGCGCTGCTCGGCTGGCCGACCGCGGCCGCACCGTTCGGCGGCGTGCTGCTGATCGCCGGCTGGCTTTTGCTGGCCATCGATTTCCTGCGACGCTGAGGGGCCGGCGTGCCGCGGCATCGTCGTGGGTTCGACACCGTGCAGGCGCGTGCGCACTTGGAGCGCCGTGATCGCAGGCTCGGCGCGTGGATGAAGCGGATCGGCGTCCTGGCGCCGGAGCCGCGTTGGCGGCGGCCGTTCGACCCGGTCGATGCGCTGGCGCGGGCGATCCTCTACCAACAGCTGAGCGGCAAGGCCGCGGCCACGATCGTGGGGCGGGTGGAGGCCGCGATCGGCAGCCGCCGCCTGCATGCGGACACCCTCGGCCGGGTCGACGATGCGGCGCTGCGCGCTTGCGGCGTGTCGGGCAACAAAGCCCTGGCTCTGCGCGATCTCTCCGCGCGCGAGATGCGGGGCGAGATCCCGACGCTGCGGCAGATGTCGGTGCTGCACCAGGACGAGATCGTCGCCGCGCTTACGCCGATCCGCGGCATCGGCCGCTGGACCGTGGAGATGATGCTGATGTTCCGTCTCGGCCGGCCCGACGTGCTGCCGGTCGACGACCTCGGCATCCGGAAGGGCGCGCAGACCGTCGACCGCCTCGAGGCCATGCCGACGCCGAAGGAACTGCTCGCGCGCGGCGAGCGCTGGGGCCCGTACCGCACCTACGCCAGCCTCTACCTGTGGCGCATCGCCGATTTCGCCACCGGCGCCAAGGCCCCGACCAAGCGCTCGCAGGAGTGAACCGCGCCAGGCAGTCCTTTCCGCTACGACGAGACAAGGCCCGTCGCCACGGGTGGTGCCAGCGAATAGCCCGTACTTCGAGCCAAGGAGTGAGGTTTTGGTCCCTCGTGAAGGGCTTGGCCATTGATTTGTACCGCCCGTGGCGACGGGCCTTCTCGTCGCAACGGAGAAGGGTGCCTCGCGGGCATGGCGCGCCCCTACGGTGGTGCGGATCCCGCGAATGGGCGCAGGTCCTGCCGATCCGACCCCGGGCCTGCGCCTAAGGAGGGCGGTAACACCAATGCCAGGGCTCGTAGACGATGCCGTGCGGGTTGTCGCGCGGATAGCTCATGCGGAAGCCGTAACCTTCGGCGTTGGCGGTCAACCAGGCGAAGGCATCGGTGGCTTCGAAGGACTCCTCGGCCGCCGGTTCGCCCGGCGCGCTGATGTCGAGCGCCAGGCCGGAGTGGTGCTCGCTGTAGCCGGGGGCCGCGTTGATCGGCAGGATCTCGTCGACCCGCTGGCCGCGCGCCTGCTTTCTCTCGAAGATGCCGAGCTGGTACGCGTGGCTGCGGTAGCCGGAAACCGCCTCCAGCACCACGCCGTCGCGATGCGCGGCCGCGCGCAGGTGGTGCCAGGCGCGCGCGGCGTCCACGTGCAACCAGAGCGGGCGCCGGTAGCGGTCGAATCCGGCGAAGGCGAGCCAGTCGGGCTCGGCGATCAGCGGCAGGCCGGTGTGCGCGGCGTAGCGGTCGGCATCGATGCCAAGCGCTTCCAGGCGCTCGTGCAGGCGGTGCGGCGGCAGCGTGCCGACGCGGTCGAGGCCGGACCGGGTATGCACCGGGATGGCGTCGAGCGCATCCAGCGCATCGTCGATGCCGTCCTCGCGCATCCAGCGCGGCAGCAGCGGCATCAGGCCCTCGGGCAGGTCGGCGGCGAGATAGCGGCCGTCGCGCTTGCGCCGCAGCACGTGGCGCGCGCGGGCGAGGATCCGGGCGTCGCGGTTGCCGCGCGCGCGCAGCAGGGCGGCCGGCCACAGTTCGACGTCCGGCGTGTTGATCAGGATGCGTGGATGCCTGCGCATGCGCCGCAGCTTAGCCTTGCGCGGCCGCGACCGCCAAATCCTGCGCTGCAGCAGCGCCTGCGACTGCTCGGCAGTCACGGCAGATCGAAACAGCGCGAAACACAGCGGCGACGCAAGGCCTGCCGCTTGCAAGGACATCGGCTTGTCCGAAGGTTCGCCGTCGCGACTTCCGTCGCTCCCACAAGGGCAGAAGCGACGGTAAACCGTCTATCGTGGAAGTGATGAAAGTCGCAACACCGGCCCCGTCGCGGTTGCCTCAGGCACCGCCCGGTGCGGACAGCAGCAGCGTTCCGGCCAGCAGCGCCAGCATGGAGGCGAGCAGCAACGCGATCACGATCGCCCGGCCGTGGCCGGGAAAGCGGCGTTCGATCAGTTTCACGACATGCAACATCATGGTGTCCTCGATTCGATGTGCGAGGGGCTTCGTACGATCCCGGCGATGCGGTCGATCAGCGCATCATCGGGGGTCTGCCCAGCTGCCGGTCCCCATGACCGGTCTTCGCGCGGTCAATGCGGCTTCTTCAGCACCAGGATCGCCGGCGACATCGGGCCGGCGAAGGCGAGGTTCACCAGCTCCCAGCCCTGTGCGCCGAGGCGATCGAGTTCGGCCTGGATCCTTTCGGCCTTCATGCCGCCCAACAGTCCCGGCTTGATCTCGACCACCTTGTAGTTCCAACGACTGCTCATGACTTCGTCTCCCTGCTCGATCCCTTTGCGGCCTTGTCCGGCAGCCGGCCGGCCTTGCGCAGCGCGTCGCGCAACACGTACTCGATCTGCGCGTTCAGGCTGCGCAGTTCGTCGTCCGACCAGCGCTGCATCGCGGCCAGGACCTCGGCGTTGATGCGTAGCGGATAGCCCTTCTTCTCGCTCATCGCGGTCCGTTCCGGCGCGTGCGCAGCGCATCGACCAGTACCGCCAGTCCGAGGCCGTTGACGGCCACGGCCAGCACCACCGCGACCGCGAGCATCCGCGTGCGGTCGCCACCGGCCCAGGCCAGCCCGGCCGCACCGGCCAGGATGGCGAGGCCGACCAGCCGCATCAGCGTGGCCAGCCGGCGCCGGTCGCGCGCGAACGCGCGCGCGGCCAGGAACGCCGGCAGGCTGCTGGCGGCGACGATCATCGGCAGGAGCAGGCCTTCGGGCATCGCCGGCTCAATACAGCGATCCGGCGTTGACCACCGGATGGGCACTGCGGTCGCTGCACAGCACGACCAGCAGGTTGCTCACCATCGCCGCCTTGCGCTCCTCGTCCAGCGCGACCACGCCGCTTTTCTGCAGTTCGGCCAGCGCCATCTCGACCATGCCGCAGGCGCCGGCGACGATCCGCGCGCGCGCCGCGACCACGGCGTTGGCCTGCTGCCGCTGCAGCATTACCTGGGCGATCTCGGGGGAATAGGCGAGATGGCTGATGCGCGCCTCCAGCACGTCGACGCCGGCCGAGGTCAGGCGCTCGTCGAGGTGCTCCTTGAGCCTGTCGGAGATCTCCGCGGCGTGGCTGCGCAGCGAGATCTGGCCGTCCTCGTGTTGGTCGTAGGGGTAGCTGGTGGCCATCGCCCGCAGCGCCGCCTCGGACTGGATGTGCACGAAGCTCTCGTAGTCGTCGACGTTGAACACCGCCTCGGCCGAGTCCACCACCCGCCACACGATCACCGCGGCGATCTCGATCGGGCTGCCGTCGAGTTCGTTGACCTTGAGCTTGCCGCTCTCGAAGTTGCGCACCCGCAGCGACACCTTGCGCTTGGTGAAGAACGGGTTGTTCCAGCGCAGGCCGTTGTCGCGCACGGTGCCGATGTACTTGCCGAACAGGCTCAGGACCGCGGACTGGTTGGGCTCGACCATGTACAGGCCGACCAGTCCGAACACCGCGATCGCGGCGACGAGGACGGCGCCGACGATCCGCGGCACGCCGCCGTCGCCGGTGGCCACGGTGAAAACGACGGCGTAGGCGCAGGCCAGCAGCACGGCCAGCAGCGCCAGCAACATCGGGATGCCGGGCAGCGAACGGATCGGGTTCTCTTTCATGGCGAAGTCTCCTCCGCCCCCCATGGGCGAATGAGTTATTGATATCTAATTGATATCAATTTGTCAATGCATCCCGATCCCGCCGCCATCGGCCGGCGGCGGCGCCCGCTTACAATGTCCGCCCGCCCGCGCAGGAATCCACGATGGTCAGTCTCGGCACGCCGCTGTCCCCGCACGCCACCCGCGTGCTGCTGTTGGGCTCGGGCGAGCTGGGCAAGGAAGTGGCGATCGAACTGCAGCGCCTGGGTGCCGAGGTGATCGCCGCCGACCGCTACGCTGACGCGCCGGCGATGCAGGTCGCGCACCGCAGCCGCGTGCTCGACATGCTCGATGCCGATGCGCTGCGTGCACTGATCGCCGAGGAAAGGCCGCAGCTGATCGTGCCCGAGATCGAGGCGATCCACACCGCGACCCTGGTCGAGCTGGAGCAGACCTTCGCCGAGGCCGGCGACGACACCCGCGTCATTCCGACGGCGCGCGCGGCATGGCTGACCATGGATCGCGAGGGCATCCGCCGGCTGGCCGCGGAAACGCTGGAGCTCCCGACCTCGCCCTACCGCTTCGTCGATACGCCCGGGGACTACCGCGCCGCGGTGGCCGAGATCGGCCTGCCGTGCGTGGTCAAGCCGGTGATGTCGTCGTCGGGCAAGGGACAGTCGCTGGTGCGGAGCGAGGCCGACGTCGAGGGCGCCTGGGAATACGCCCGCACCGGCGGCCGCGCCGGCGCCGGACGGGTGATCGTGGAAGGTTTCGTCGATTTCGACTACGAGATCACCCTGCTCACCGTGCGCCATGCCGGCGGCACCGACTTCTGCGCGCCGATCGGGCACCTGCAGCGCGAGGGCGACTATCGCGAGAGCTGGCAGCCGCAGCCGATGTCGCCCACCGCGCTGGCGCGTGCGCAGGACGTCGCGCGGCGCATCACCGACGATCTCGGCGGCTGGGGCGTGTTCGGCGTGGAGCTGTTCGTCAAGGGCGAGGACGTCTGGTTCTCCGAGGTCTCGCCGCGGCCGCACGATACCGGCCTGGTGACGTTGGTGTCGCAGGAGCTGAGCGAGTTCGCGCTGCATGCGCGGGCGATCCTCGGGCTGCCGGTGCCGCTGATCCGGCAGATGGGCCCATCGGCGTCCTGTGCGCTGCTTGCGGAAGGCGCCGGGGTGCCGGTGTTCTCCAACGTCGATGCGGCGCTGCGTGCGCCGGATTCGGCGCTGCGCCTGTTCGGCAAGCCGCACGTGGAAGGCCAGCGCCGGGTCGGCGTGACGCTGGCGCGGGGGCGCGACATCGACGGCGCGCGCCGCGCCGCCCGCGAGGCCGCCGAGGCCATCGCGATCGCGCTGGAATGACCATGCCGTCGTCCGCCTTGCCTGCCCCCTCTCACGGGCGAAGCAGGTCTCTTGCCGCGCCCGCCTGGCGTGGATGCGAATCCGACGATCGAAGGTTCAGGGAGAAACGAAGCGATGAATGCACACAACGGCTATGCCGTGTTCTTCTATCCGCAGGCGCTGGAGGTGCTGGGCGAGGCGATCAAGCCCTACCTGCGCGAGAGCCCGATGGGCGCGCACGTGGCCTGCGACGAGATCGACACCGGCGGCGCGCTGGTCGAGATGACCTTGCGCGGCCGCACCGAGCAGGGCGCCGACGTGACCGTGGAACTGATGGTGCCCAGCAGCATGGTGCGGATGATCGTCTCGACCCAGGGCGACGGCGACTTCGGCTTCGGCCCGCGCCAGACAGCCCCTTCCGCTACGACGAAGTAAGCCCCGTCGCCACGGGCGGTGCCAATGAATAGCCGCGCCAGGCAGCCCTTTCCGCCGCGACGAAGTAAGCCCCGTCGCCACGGGCGGTCAATGAATAGCCGCGCCAAGCAGCCCTTTCCGCTACGACGAAGTAAGCCCCGTCGCCACGGGCGGTGCCAATGAATAGCCGCGCCAGGCAGCCCTTTCCGCTACGACGAAGTAAGCCCCGTCGCCACGGGCGGTGTCAATGAATAGCCGCGCCAGGCAGCCCTTTCCGCTACGACGAAGTAAGCCCCGTCGCCACGGGCGGTGCCAATGAATAGCCGCGCCAGGCAGCCCTTTCCGCCGCGACGAAGTAAGCCCCGTCGCCACGGGCGGTGCCAATGAATAGCCGCGCCAGGCAGCCCTTTCCGCTACGACGAAGTAAGCCCCGTCGCCACGGGCGGTGCCAATGAATAGCCGCGCCAGGCAGCCCTTTCCGCCGCGACGAAGCAGCCCCGTCGCCACGGAGACGATCGTTGGCGCGGCGCGCTCCTACGGAAAGCGCAGGTCGATCCAGACCAGGCGGTGATCGCTGCCGTCGACGATGGCCGCGGCCGGGTCGTCCGGCGGCGGCCAGAACACGCCGCCGTCCACGAATTCGAAACCCGTCGACGGCAGGACGTAGTCCAGCCGCAACGGACCGACCCGCGGCCCGAAATCGCCGGTCGCGTGCGCCGGCGCACCGCGGCGCGTCCGGCCCGCGTCCCCGGCTGCCGCATCCGCGCCGGCGGCCGCGGCGACTGCCGCACCTTCGCTGGCCGGCGTGGGATGGCGCAGCACGCGCGGGTGTTCCAGCAGCTCGAAGATCGCCTCGTGGCGGCCGTCGCCGTCCACCGGGTCGTTGTTGAGATCGCCCAGGATCACGAAGCGCGCGTCCGCCTCCAGGCCGCCGCAGCGGCCGGAGTCGTCGCACAGCCAGGGCTTGTCGCCGGGCGAGAGGTACTCGGTCCACAGCCGGATCTCGTCGGCGTTGCGGGCGCCGTTGCGATCTTCCGGGCCGTCGAACACCGGCGGCGTGGGATGCGAGGCGAGCACGTGCAGCACGCCGGCCGGGGTGCGCACCGGGACGTCCCAGTGCGATTTCGACGACAGCCGCAGCTGCGCCCACACCGGGTCCGGATGCCACCACCGCCCGTTGTCCGGGTCGCGCGGCCGGCGCGCGTCCGGCATCGCGCTCCAGCGCAGCTGCCGGAACGCGCGTGCGGCCGCGGCGTCGATCGGGTACCTCGACAGCAGCAGCATGCCGTACTGCCCCGGATGCAAGCCGTAGCCCCAGGCATCGTTGCCGCGTTCGCGCCCGTCGCCGCCGACGGTGCCGTTGCCGTCCAGGTCCAGTCCGCTCGGCACCCCGGTGTTGACCGGCGCGAAGTAACGGTACGGGTAGCGCAGGCCCTCGCCGCCCCCGGCCTGCGGCGTTTCCAGGTACCGGCGCTGGAACAGGTCGGCGGCACGGCCGTCGGCGTCGTAGTCGAACTCGTTCAGCAGCACGACGTCCGGCCTCACCCGCTGCAGGACCGCGGCGACCTTGCGCGCCGCATCGTCGCCGGCGGTCAGGCGCCGCACCAGGCCCCCAGTGGTGTCCGCATACAGCGAGGCGTTGTAGGTGGCCAGGCGCAGATCGGCGTCGGACATCGCTTTCCGGTAGGCGTGGGGGTCGCCGTGGACGTGGACGCGCACGCAGGCGGTGCAGGCGAGCAGCGCGATGACGAGCAGGGCCAGGGCGAAGGAACGGGCGGATGGGCTCATGACGGGATTGTATAGGGGAGGCCGCCGCCCCCCGGCGTCTCACCCTTCCTCGATCGGCGCCCAGCGGCGACCGTCGAAGGCTTCCAGCGGACGGAACCGGCGCTTGTAGTCCATCTTGCCGTGGCCGGCGATCCAGTAGCCCAGGTAGAGGTGGTCGCGGCCCTCGCGCCGCGCCCATTCGATCTGCCGCAGGATCGCCAGCGTGCCGGGGCTGCGCGCGGCCTCGTCGGGGTCGTAGAAGGTGTACACGGCCGACAGCGCATCGCCGGTCAGGTCGGTCGCGGCCACCGCGAGCAGCCGCTGCCGCGCGCGCAGCTCGAGAAAGCGGCCCTGGGTCCAGCTGCCGAGCAGGAACTGGTCGAATTCGGCGGCGCCGTGCCCGTCCATGCCGCCCTGCGGATGGCGTGCGCGCAGGTAGCGCTGGTACAAGGCCAGCCGCTCGTCGTCGCGTTCGGCCGGCACCACCCGCGCCTCGACGTCGGCGTTGCGCGCGAGGCAGCGGCGCTGGCCGCGGTCGGGGCGGAACGCCGCCACCGGAATCCGCACCGCCACGCAGGCGCGGCAGCCCTGGCAATGCGGCCGGTAGACGATGTCGCCGGAGCGGCGGAAGCCCCACTGCAGCGCCTGCGGATAGAACTGCGCCAGGCGGGGATCGCGCGGGTCCAGCACCAGGTCGCGCGCGGTGCGGTCGGGCCAGTAGCCGCACGGGTGCAGGCCGGTGTGGAACAGGCGCAGGGAATCGGGCTCGCCCAGGCTCATGGCGACGGCCACTGCGGTGCCAGCGGCCACGACAGCAGCGCGGCGCCCGTTCCGGTGGCGATGCCCGCCCCGAGGTCGCGCGGGCGATGCCGCGCCAGCGCCAGCCGCGACCAGACCACCAGGGCCGCGAACACCAGCGTCGCCGCGCCGGCCCACCAGGTCCAGCGCAGCAGCATCAACGCCGCGAACACGGCGAAGGCGGCGTGCAGCGACAGCGTGCACCAGCGCGCGAGCAGCATGGCGACGGCGACGATCAGCGCCGACAGGCCCAGGTACGGCGCGACGTCCGCCGGCGCCCACGCCGCCAGCAGCGTCGATGCCACCAGCACCGGCAGCAGGAACCGGTGCAGGGCGCGGCGCTCGTCGCCGGCGCTGGCGTCGACGTGCGCCCAGCGGCCCTGCCGGACCCGGCGCCAGGACCAGCCCATCACCAGCGCGGCGGCGAGCGCGAAGGCGATCGCGACGCCGCCGGTGCCGGGCAGGCCGCCCGCCACGGCCGGCAGCAGCAGCGCCAGCGGCAACATCAGCAGCGGGTGGCCGAGGATCGAGACGGTGCGGGCAAGCGAGCGGGTCACGCGCCCAGCATACTGCGGCCGATCGCAGGCGCCGCGACTGTCCGCCGCCTGAACGCGGCCGACGTGCTGTCAACCGCAGGCCCGGGCGCCGCGTTGATCCGGGCACAGGCGGCGCATGGCCGTCGCCGTACACCGGAGAGACACACATGAAATCCAACCGTCTGTTTGCCGCGACCCTGTTGGCCCTGGGCACGTTCGCCGCCGCCGCGATGGCGCAGCCGGCCGCGGGCGAAGCGCGTCAGGAGGCACGCATGCCGCTCGACAGCAATGGCGACGGCGCCATCGACCGCAGCGAGGCGGCCGCGCATCCGCGGCTGGCGGAGCGGTTCGACCGCCTCGACAAGAACGGCGATGGCCGCATCGACGCCGGCGAACGGCCGCGGCACGGCGGCAAGCGCATGCACGATGGCCGCGGCCGGAGCCACGGCGGCTTCGACCGCATCGCCCGGCTGGACGCCGATGGCGACGGTCGCATCAGCCGCGCCGAACTCGAGCAGGCCACGGCCGCGCGCAAGGACGGCCGTGGCTCCCGCTTCGATCTGGCGCAGCACTTCGACGTCGTCGATACCGACCGCGACGGCCAGATCGCGCGCGGCGAGCTGCGCGCCTGGCATGCGCGCCAGCTTCCGCAGCGCCGCGCCGAGATGGCCGAACGCGCCGACCAGCGCTTCGCCGCCGCCGATCTCAATGGCGACGGCAAGCTGAGCCGGGTCGAGGTCGAGGAAAAGATGCCGCGACTGGCAACGAGTTTCGCCTGGATGGACGAAAGCCGCGACGGCTTCCTGAGCCGCGAAGAGCTCAGGCCGCAGCGGGCGCACTGAAAACAGGGAGCGTTGCAGCAAGGGGTAAGTCGGTAGTCTCCGCCCGCGTGTTCGTCGCACGCGGGCTTTTTTTGGCTCTTCTCCCAACTCCGGGAAAACGCGCACTCGAGCCGGCAGCCGCCCCCTTGTGGGAGCGACGGAAGTCGCGACGCGGTGCGCGATGCACGCCATTCGCATGCCGGCTCCGTGCGGTGTAGGGGCGCGCGGGCGGGCCGGCACGGCGCGGGGCTTTCCATGAGGCGCCGTTCCCTTTCCGGGGAAGGGCCCGGAGTCCGCCCGGCGTCGTGCACACATGCTCATCCGGCAGCTACCGTGCCCGGAGTCGGGAGAAGAGCTTTTTTCGATCGCGACGGCAGAGCCGGAGACAGGATCCGCCTGCCTCACATCGGGCCGTATCCGTGCAGGTAGCCGATCGCGAGCATCCCGAGCAGGCCGATGTTGGCGATCAGCAGGCCGCTCGGGCCGAAGGTGAGGCGGTAGACAAGTGCGCGCCGTTCCGCGCCCCTGGGATTGCGCTCGGCATCGCGCCGGAGCAACGGATTCATGATCCGCGGCAACGGCACCATCAGCTGGTAGTTCAGCACCAGGAAGCCGGCGGCAGCGATCGCCAGCGACGGGACTGGGCTGTCGAACAACCACACTGCGGCGAGCACCCCGACGCACATCACCGCGGCCATCGCCAGGTAGATGTTGTAGCAGCGCAGGATCCGCCGCCGCTCCTCGGCGTCGTCGGCGTAGCGCTCGAGCAGCTTGCGGCACAGCCAGGCGGTGACCAGGCTGGCCAGCACGCTGCCGCCGACCACACCCGCCGACCCGAAGAACAGCTTGCCGAGCACGCCGCCGGCCAGCGTCGACCCGGCGGTGGTCAGCCCCGCCGCCGCCGCCGGCTTGCTGAAGCTGCCCAGCGCCGTGACCACGGTGACCGCGAACGCGGCTCCCGGGGCGCTGCCGCGGGCGAATTCGCTGAAGCGCGCCAGCAGCTCGGTCCGCAGGCAGCCGCGGGCGCGCGAGAGCCGCTTGCGTACCGCCGCGTCGGACAGCCCCAGCAGGGATGCCACCTGGCGTGAATTCCGGCTTTCGCGGTAATACAGCAGCAGCACTTCGCGGCTGTCCTCGGGCAGTTCTGAGATCAGCTCGGCCGCGACGGCCTCGCGCTCGCGGTCGATCAACTGCCGGACCGGGGTGCCGGCCGGGTCCGCGGCCTGGGCGATCGCCAGTTCGGCGGCCTCGCCGTCGAGGGGCCGGTGCCGGTTGGCGCGCAGGTGGTCGTGCGCCAGGTTGCGCGCGATCTGCCGCAGCCACGGCAGGAAGCTGGTGGGGTTCTGCAGCCGGCCCAGTTGCTGCCAGGCCTTCAGGAAGGCTTCCTGGGCGATGTCCTCGCTGGCCGGGACGTCGCGGGTGATCGCCAGCGCCACGGCGGTGACGGTGTTCTGGCTGAGGGCGACGATGCGGCCATAGGCGTGGCGGTCGCCGGAAGCGGCGGCTGCCAGTTCACGATGGACCAGCTGTTCGATCGGCTGCTGGAGCGTCTCGGCGGACATGGCGGACATGGCATGAAACCGGTTCGGGCCTGTACCTCGGACGATTCCGGGCGCCGGGTGTGACCGCGCCAGGCAGAACTTCCCGCTGCGGTGAAATCAGGCCCGTCGCCACGGGCAGTGTCAATGACTAGCCAGAATGACCAATGGATGGCCCGCCATTCGGCCGTCAGAACGAGCGCACCAGCACCAGCGCGACCAGGATCGCGATCCCGACCAGCAGCATGCGCCGGTAGCGGACGATCTTCCGCTGCGTCGGCTCGGGCGCGGCGCGGCCCGAGCCCATCCTGCCGGGCGTGTAGGCGGTGGAGAGATAGCTGTCGCTGACCGGGCGCGTGGTGGGGCCGGCGAGCCCGGTCTCGCGCATGATCGCGCGCGCCCGCGGCTGGTCTTCCGAATGGGTCACCCAGACCGCCGGCTGCGGGCCGTTGTTGGCGCCCTCGCGATAGCTGAAAGTGCGGCGGCGCCCGCTCTTGTAGGAGCGGCCGTTGGTGATGCGCACCTCGATGCCCTCGTCGCGCAGCAGCTGCGCGACCTTCTCGACGTTCTCGAGGCGTTGGCTGCTGAAGATCTGTCTCATGCTTTCAATCCTTCGCCGGGACCTGCGCGACGGCGTCGGCGTCCGCCACCACCCGGATCAGTCCTTCCTGCGCGGTGCTGGCGACCAGGCGCCCGGCGCGATCGTAGATCAGCCCGCGTGCCAGACCCCGTGAATCCTGCGCGCTGGGGCTGTCGATCGAGTACAGCAGCCAGTCGTCGGCGCGGAACGGGCGATGGAACCAGAGGCCGTGGTCGAGCGAGGCCATCTGCACGCCGGGCTGGTAGTAGCTGATGCCGTGCGGAAAGGTGGCGGTGCCGAGCAGCTGGAAGTCGGAGGCGTAGGCGAGCAGGGCGCGGTGCAGTTCCGGCGCGTCGCCGACCGCCTCCGACAGGCGGAACCAGACCTGCTGGTAGGGCGGGCGCTTGGGCGGGTCGAGCTCGTCGCGCGGGTAGACGTGGCGGAACTCGAACGGGCCGGTGCGGTCGAGCCAGCGCTGCACCTTGGTCGGCAGCGTCGCCAGCACCGCCGCCGGGACCGACGGCGCCGGCGCGATGTCTTCCGGCACCGGGACCTCCGGCATCGCGAACTGGTGCTCGGCGCCGGCCTCGTGCTGCTGGAACGAGGCGGCGCAGAAGAAGATCACCTTGCCGTGCTGGATCGCGGTCACCCGGCGGACCGAGAAGGTGCCGCCGTCGCGGGTGCGGTCGACCTCGTAGACGATCGGATGCTCGATGTCGCCGGCGCGCAGAAAATAGGCGTGCAGCGAGTGCGCCTCGCGCGCGTGCGTCATCGTCGCCTGCGCCGCCGACAGCGCCTGTCCGAGCACCTGGCCGCCGAACACGTACTTGGTGCCGATGTCGCGGCTCTGGCCGCGGAACAGGTTGTCCTCGAGCCGCTCCAGCGACAGCAGTTCGATCAGTTCGGAGACGGGTGATTGCATGCGGGTGCGGGGCGGCGGCGGACCGGGGATTATAGGCGGTGCGCGGCATGTCCCGTCCGTGGGAGCGACACCCGGCGTCGAGGCCGCTATGGGAGCGGCGGCGGCATGCGCCGCCGGGCAGTCGCGACAGCCGATGCCATCGTCGTCCGGACCCGGTCGGTTCGCGGCGTCGCGACTCCCGTCGCTCCCACAAGAGCGCCGTGATGGCTGTCTTCCAGCTCTTGTGGGAGCGACGGAAGTCGCGACAGCCCGCGTTGAATGGACGCCCGCAGCTTCCGGAGGCTGCGTCGCTGCTAGGGAACCAGCCGCTGCAGCGGCACCGCATCCAGCACCTGCGGCCACGGGAACCGCGGCCCCGGGTCGCATTTGCGCGCGACCGTCCGCGCCGGATCGTCGCTGGCCGCGACGCGCGCGGTGTCCAGGTCCTCGTGCCCGGCGACCAGGCGCAGCGCCGGCAGCACGTGTGCCAGGTGCCGCAGCAGCAGCACCAACGCGTCGATCTGCGCGTCCGGGTAGGCTTCGTCCATCGCCTGGTGGCGCGAGTCGTACCAGTGCGGGAAGCGTCCGCGATTGACCAGCTCGATGCCGACCGAACGCGGATTCCAGCCGCGCACGTGATGGGCGATGCGCTCCGCCGGAACGAACTCGACGATCGCGCCGTCGCGATCGATGTACCAATGGCCGCTGGCGCCGGTGCCCGCGGCGGGATACAGCACGCGCTCGCCGTATTCGCGCGCCAGCGCCATGTCCGGCAGCTCGGTGCAATGGATCACCGCCAGGTCGATGTCCGACAGCGGCCGCGTTCCCAGGCGCGTCACGTAGGGCAGCGGCTGCGACGCGATCTGCGGAGCGGGGGCCGGGTCGGACGACATGCCGCGGATGCTAGCATTCGCGGATGAGCACGCTGCCGCCTCCGGGCTCCGAACTGCACCGGTTGATGACCCGTTTCCCGCGCAGCGGCAGGCTCGAATGGATCGGCCTGCGCCCCGCGCGCGAGGTGCCGATGCAGGAAGCCGGATCCGTCCCGGCGAGCGCCGGCGGCGGGCTCGAGGGCGATCGCTATCGCGGCGGCAGCGGCAAGCGCGGCGCCACCCTGATCCAGGCCGAGCACCTGCCCGCGATCGCCGCGCTGGCCGGCCTTCCCGTCGTGCAGCCGGCAACCTTGCGCCGCAACCTGGTGGTGTCCGGCATCGCGCTGATCGCGCTGAAGGGGTGCCGTTTCCGCATCGGCGAGGTGGTGTTCGAGGGCACCGACCCCTGCGATCCGTGTTCGCGCATGGAAGACGCGCTCGGCCCCGGCGGCTACAACGCGATGCGCGGCATGGGCGGCCTGTGCGCGCGCATCGTCGCGGGCGGCACGCTGCGGGTCGGCGATGCCGTGGAATGGATCGAGCCGTGACAGCGCGCGGGCATTGCATCCTCTCGCACGGTTTCGAGAGCGGGCCGGACGCGACCAAGGTCACCGCGCTCGCCGAGGTGGCCGAACGCCTGGGCTGGAGCCACGAGCGCCCCGACTACACCGATCTCGATGCCCGGCGCGAGATCAGCGATCTCGGCGACGTGCCGTCGCGGCTGCAGCGACTGCTGGCGAAGGCGCGCGGCGCGGCCGCGCGCGGGCCGCTGGTGCTCGCCGGGTCCAGCCTCGGCGCCTGGGTATCGGGGCAGGTGTCGCTGCAGGTGCCGGTAGCGGGCCTGTTCCTGATGGCGCCGCCGGTGCGCATGGGCGATGCGCCGCCGCTGCGGGCCGCACAGGTGCCGACGTCGCTGGTGCACGGCTGGGACGACGAGCTGATTCCTGCGGCGGAGGTGGTCGCCTGGGCGCAGGCGCGACGCGCACGGCTGCTGCTGGTGGACGATTCGCATCGCCTCTCCGGCCACGTGCAGGCCTCGGCGCAGGCCTTCGCGCAACTGCTCGAAACGCTGTGAGCGCTTGCCGATGTCCGCTTCGATGCCAGGTACGAACGCATGGCCCGTAGAGCCGAGCTTGCTCGGCTGCGCAGGCTCCGGAGCCGAGAGCCGCGGAGCGAACTCCGCTCTACGAGGGCGGGCCATGGCCGACCTGGTCGCCTGAAGTGAAATTCTTCGCCTCCTGCGCCAAGGGCCTCGAGTACCTGCTCGTCGACGAGTTGCCCGCGCTCGGCTGCGCGCGCGCGACCGCGGCGGTCGCCGGCGCCAACGTCGACGGCAGCCTGGCCGACGCCCAGCGCGCGGTGCTGTGGTCGCGCATCGCCAGCCGGGTGCTGTGGCCGCTGGCCGAGTACGACTGTCCCGACGAGCAGGCGCTGTACGCCGGTGCGCACGCGCTGGCCTGGCACGAGCACCTGGCGCCGGGCATGACGCTTGCGGTCGACGCCCACGTCTCTGGCGATGCGATCACCCATGCGCGCTACGCGGCGCAGCGGATCAAGGACGCGGTGGTCGACGCGATGCGCGCGCACGACGGTACCCGTCCCGACGTCGATCTCGACGCCCCGGACCTGCGGCTGAACCTGGTGGTGCGCAAGGGCAGGGCGGTGCTGTCGGTGGACCTGGGCGGTGGGCCGCTGCACCGCCGCGGCTGGCGCCGCGCGCAGGGCGAGGCGCCGCTGAAGGAGACCCTCGCCGCGGCGGTGCTGCTGCGCGGCGGCTGGCCGCAACGCTACGCCGACGGCGGCGTGCTGCTCGACCCGATGTGCGGCAGCGGCACGCTGCTGGTCGAGGGCGCGCTGATGGCGGCGGACGTGGCGCCCGGGTTGCAGCGGCTGCGCGGCACCGGCGTAGCGGCCAGCGCCGATATCGACGACGACGCCCTGCCGACGCACTGGCCCGGATTCGACCGGGACGCGTGGCGCGCGCTCTGGCGGGACGCGCGCGAACGCGAGCGCCGCGGGCGCGCCGCGCTGCGGCCGGCCTTCTTCGGCAGCGATCTCGACCCGCAGGCGATCCGGGCCGCGGCGGCGAATGCCGACGCCGCCGGCGTCGCCGGCGCCATCCTGCTCGAGGTTGCCGCGATCGACCGGTTGGCGGACGCGTTCGGGCCGCGCCGGCCGGGTTCGCCGGCTGCGCCTGCGGGGGGCTCCGGTGGGGAGAGCAGCGGAGCGAGCTCCGCTCTACGGGGTGGGGGCGGTGCGGGGGGAGCGGCGGGGCTGGTCGTCTGCAATCCGCCCTACGATGCGCGCCTGGCCGCCGACCCGGCCCTGTACCGCGCGCTCGGGAACGCGCTGAAGCGCGTCGTCCCGCGCTGGCGTGCGAGCCTGCTGTGCGGCGACGACGAACTCGCGTTCGCCACCGGGCTGCGCGCGCGCAAGCGCTACAAGGTGTTCAACGGTGCACTGGAATGCGCCCTGATCGTGTGCGATCCGGTCGCGCACGAAACCGCCGCCTCGGACGCGCCGCACGCGCTCTCGGAAGGCGCGCGGATGGTCGCCAACCGCCTGCGCAAGAACCTGCGCGGCCTCAAGGCCTGGCGCCGGCGCGAAGGCGTCGACTGCTTCCGCGCCTACGACGCCGACCTGCCGGAGTACGCCGCGGCGATCGACGTCTATGCCGAAGCCGATGATCCGGACCGCCGCTGGCTGCACGTGCAGGAATACGCCGCTCCCGACGAGATCCCGGAGCAGGTCGCCCGCCGCCGCTTCAACGACCTGCTGGCCGCCGCGCGCGAGGTGTTCGAACTGCCGCGCGAGCGCATCGCGCTCAAGACCCGCAGCCGCGGCAGGGGCGGCAGCAAGTACGGCCGCTTCGACGCGCGCGACGAGTTCCTGGTGGTGCGCGAAGGCGATGCGCGGCTGCGCGTGAACCTGTTCGACTATCTCGATACCGGCCTGTTCCTCGACCATCGCCCGCTGCGCGCGCGCATCGCCGCCGAGGCACGCGGCGCGCGTTTCCTCAACCTGTTCTGCTACACCGGCGCGGCCACCGTGCAGGCGGCGGTCGGCGGCGCGGAACAGACCACCAGCGTCGACCTGTCGGCGACCTACCTGCAGTGGCTGGCCGACAACCTGCGCGAGAACGGGATCGGCGGCAGCGCCCACCGGCTGGTGCAGGCCGACGCGCTGCAGTGGCTGGACGCCGAGCGCGGCCATTACGACCTGATCTTCTGCGATCCGCCGACCTTCTCCAATTCCGCGAGGGCGAAGGATTTCGACATCCAGCGCGAGCACGTGCGCCTGCTGCGGGCCGCGGCGGCGCGGCTGGCGCCCGGCGGCGTGCTGTACTTCAGCAACAATTTCCGCCGCTTCCGGATGGATGTCGACGCGGTGTCCGCGTTCGCCGCCTGCGAGGAGATCAGTGCGACGACGATCCCGCCCGATTTCGCCCGCAACCCGCGCATCCACAAGGCCTGGCGCCTGCGCTCGCCATAATCGGTTCGGCGCGTGTGGGAGCGACGGGAGTCGCGACTCCGCGAATCCGGGCGAGCCCATGCGGCGCCGGCGCGGACACTCCAGTCGCGACTTCCGTCGCTCCCACAAGGGACCCGCCGGCGGCAAGCGCAGCCGCGGAAACTCGCCGGCGATCCACCGGTGGCACCATTCGTTCCATCGGTGGCGCTGCAATCCCGGCGCCGGGCCCCCACCTCGTGGGCAGTCATCCGCAACAGGAGCCGTCATGAGCGCCACCGCCCCGATCCGCCATGCGCGCATCGCCCGCAAGATCCGCGGCAGCGCCGCGTCCGACGGCGCCGGCGTCAAGCTCACCCGGGTCATCGGCGCCGCCGAGCTGCCGGGCCTCGATCCGTTCCTGCTGCTCGACGAGTTCGGCACCGACCGCGCCGAGGACTACATCGCCGGTTTCCCGGACCACCCGCACCGCGGCTTCGAGACCGTCACCTACATGCTCGACGGCCGCATGCGCCACCGCGACAATCACGGCAACGAGGGCCTGCTGGTGCCCGGCGGCGTGCAGTGGATGACCGCCGGCCGCGGGCTGGTGCATTCGGAGATGCCGGAGCAGCAGGAAGGCCGCATGCGCGGCTTCCAGCTGTGGGTCAACCTGCCGGCGAAGGACAAGATGGCCGAGCCCCGCTACCAGGAGTTCGGACCGGAGCGGATCCCGGTGGTCGCACCCGCCGCGGGCGTGGAGGTGAAGGTGATCGCCGGCCGCGTCGGCGAGGTGTCCGGCCCGATCGCGCAACCGGCGACCGACCCGGTCTACCTCGATGTCGCGCTGGCACCGCGCGTCGGTTGGCGCCATCGCCTGCCCGAGGGCCACAACGCCTTCGCCTATGCCTTCGAAGGCGCCCTGACGATCGGCGAGGGCGAGGATGCGCGCGCGCTGGAGGCACGGGAACTGGCGGTGCTCGGCGGCGGCGAGGAACTGGCGCTGCAGGCCGGTGACGCCGGCGCGCGGCTGATCCTGGTCGCGGGACGGCCGTTGCGCGAGCCGGTGGTGCGCCACGGCCCGTTCGTGATGAACACCCGCCAGGAGATCATGCAGGCCTTCGTGGACTTCCAGGAAGGCCGCTTTTGAGGAGCAGAAACGCGTGAAGAGGAGTGAGAAACGAGAGAGGGCAGCCCAAGACCCGCGATGCCGCCGTTCCCGCTCTACCGCGCTCTCCCGTTTCTCACTCCTCTCCAGTCACTCCTGCTACACGGTCGTGGCTTCCGCGGCCGCCTTCGGCGGCAGCTCGGCCTTCTCGCTGCCCAGCCACTTGTAGGCGATACCGCCGATCATGCCGCCGAGGATCGGCGCCAGCCAGAACAGCCACAGCTGTCCGAGCGCGCCGGAGCCGGCGAACAGCGCCACGCCGGTCGAGCGCGCCGGATTGACCGAGGTATTGGTCACCGGGATGCTGATCAGGTGGATCAGGGTCAACGCCAGGCCGATCGCGATCGGCGCGAACGCCGCCGGCGCCAGCCTGTGCGTCGCGCCCATGATGACGACGACGAACATCGCGGTCAGCACGACCTCGATCAGGAACGCCGCCGCGGCGCCGTAGCCGCCGGGCGACAGCGCGCCGTAGCCGTTGCTGGCGAACGCCCCGGGCGCGGCGGGATCGATCATGAACCCCGCGGCGCCGCTGGCGACCAGGAACAGGATCCAGCCGGCGAAGACCGCGCCGGCCACCTGGGCGACGACGTAGGGCAGCAGGTCCTTGGCGGCGAAGCGTCCGCCGGCCCACAGGCCGAAACTCACCGCAGGATTGAAGTGGCCGCCGGAGATATGGCCGAACGCGTAGGCGCCGGTGAGCACGGTCAGGCCGAACGCCAGCGAGACGCCGAGCAGGCCGATGCCGAGCGGATTGCCGTCGCCACCGAAATTCGCCGCCAGCACCGCACTGCCGCAGCCGCCGAGCACCAGCCAGAACGTGCCGAGGAACTCGGCCGCGAGACGCTTGATCATCACACTTTCCCCCAGGCATGGATGGCCGAAACGGCCGCCGTAAACGCTAGATCAGGCCCGCGATAATGTTGTTCAGATTTCGTTATCAGGCATCCGCCCGGATGCAGCGGCGCAGTGCCGGGCCGGGAACCGGACGATCAGTTGCTGCTGAAGCGCGTGTCCTCGAAGCGCAGTTCTTCCACCGTGCGCATGCTCTGCTGCATCTCCTGTTCGCTGTCGGCATGCAGCCAGATGTGGACCACGCGGTCCTCGTCCAGCTCGAGCAGGGTCTCGCGCACCAGCTTGTCGGGCTCGGAGGCGACTTCGCCGCTGTACCAGCGGATGTCCTGGCCGTTGATCACGCCGCGCTCCTCGCGGTTGGCGCGGCGCGGCTGGAACGGCGAGTCGGCGGCGAGATAGAGCCCGAAGGCTTCGCGGCCGTCTTCGGTCACCGCGCGGCAGACGACGAACGTCTCGCCGCTGCGTTCGGTCCAGGTCAACCCCGAATCGCCCGGCAGCCGTGGACAGGCATCGGCGACCTGCGCGCGGGCCGGTGCCACGGCCGCAATCATCAGTCCCAGCGCAGCCATTGGCGCCAGGGTGTGGATCGTGAACTTCATGAAAACATCCCCTCGAGTCCGAACGCAGCGTGTGATCCACCGCAAAAAAGTGGCCTCCCGGGCCTGACGATAGTCGGCCATCGCGGGTCGAATTGTGATGTATATCACTTTTCCGGCAAGGGAACGAATTCCTCCTCGTCGCCGGGGATCCGTCCGAACCGGCCCCGGCGCCGGTCTTCCTTGGCACGGCTCGATGCGCTCGCGCGACGAGGAGACGAAGTTCCACCATCCGTGGCGACCGTCGTCCAGCGGCTCGCCGCCGAACGGCATCGTCTTGAGCGGGGTGGTGGCGCGCAGCGTGGCCGGAGCGCCGGGATCGAGCGCCACCAGGGCGGCGAGCGGTTGGAATGCGCGATGCCGCGCCCGGCGGTCATCCAGTTCATCCGTGGCCAGAACAGCTTCTTCGCACGCCCACGCGCTCAGCCGTCGCCATCGAATCCCGGCAACGGCAGCGCGCCGCGCCGCGAGGCCAGCCGGTCGGCGAGCCGGGTCGGCTCCGGCAGCCGATAGCGGGTGGTGTAGCGCAGCACCAGGGCGGTCGCGGTGTCGACCGACACCTCGTGCCCCGGCGAGACGATCAGCGGATTGCAGCGCGGCTTGCTGCGCAGCGCCTCGCCGACGCGTTCGCCGCGCAGCAGCAAGGGCGTGCGGTCGCCGCGTTCCGGGCCCGGCGGATCGAAACGCACCGCCAGCGGCTTCTTCGCCACGCCGATGCTGGGCAGCCCGGTGACCACGCCGAAATGCGCGGCGATGCCCAGCCGGCGCGGATGGGCGATGCCCTGGCCGTCGACCAGCACCAGGTCCGGCCGTTCGCCGAGCAGTTCCAGTGCGGCCAGCAGCGCCGGCAGCTCGCGGAAGCTCAGCAGGCCCGGCACATAGGGCATGGAGGTCGGCACCCGCGCGACGTGGGCCGCGCGCGGCTGCAGCGTCTCGGCGTCCAGCAGCACGACCGCGGCGCGGGTGGTGCCGCCCGCGTCCTCGAAGCCGACGTCGAACCCCGCCAGCGTGCGCGGCGGATCGCGGAACGCGTCGCGCAGCGACACCTGCCGCGCCAGCTCCACCTGCAGCGCCCGCGCGCCGGCGATGCTGCCGTCCCAGTCGCCGAAGACCGCGCCGGCCACGCTCAGAACCGCCGGTGGTCCAGCGTGGACGCGCCGTCGGCGGCGATCCGCACTTCGAACAGGTCGCCGTAATCCTGCTCGGCCAGCGGCGCCACCGGGCAGGCGCACAGCGCGGACACGATGCCCGGCACGGTGTTGCTGTGGCCCACCACCACGACGGTGGCGCCGGCGTGGCGCGTGTGCAGCACGGTGGCGAGCGCCGACGGCGGTTGCGCGGGGTCGTAGTCGCGGACCTCGATCCCGTGCCGCCGCGCGATCGGCTGCGCGGTCTGCCGCGCGCGCCGGGTGGGCGTGGCATAGACGGCGCTCACCGGTTCCTCGGCCAGCAGCTCCGCCAACGCCTCCGCGCGGCGCAGGCCGGAGGCGTCCAGGACCGGGTCGTCCCCGTCGGCGACCTTTTCCGCATGGCGCACCACCAGGAAGGCGGTCCGGGGCGAGTCCGGCGGGGCGGCCGCCGCCGAGGGGGTTCGCGCCGGCTGCGCGACGCAACCGGCCAGCATCAGCGACAGCAGCAGGATGATCGGGCGCATCGGAGGCTCCGTTGGCGAGTGCCCGCCATCATCCGCGTCCTCCGCGGAGGAGGGAAGGGGCTGGATCATTGCCCGCGCGACAACAGCAACAGCGCCAGCCCGAGCGCCGCCGGCAGCGCCTGCACGAACAGGATCTTGCGGTTCGCCGTCGCTGCCCCGTACGCCCCGGCGACCAGCACGCAGGCCAGGAAGAACAGCTTCACTCCGAAACCGTCGACCCCCAACAGCAATCCCCATGCCAGCCCCGCGGCGAGGAATCCGTTGTACAGCCCCTGGTTGGCAGCCAGCACCTTGGTCGCCGCCGCGAATTCGGCGGTGGTGCCGAACGCCCGGCGACCCGCCGGCCGCTCCCACAGGAACATCTCCAGGACCAGGAAATACAGATGCAGCAGCGCGACCAGGGCAATGACGAGATCCGCGAGCAGGGACATGGTTCGGTCTCCGTGGGACGTGACGGTGTACCAGGCAACCTAGGCAGAGCGCCACCCGCGGAAGCGACGACTCCTCAACCGGCAGGCGCCAACGCGATCAGCAGGCCGCGCGCGGCCTTGAGGCGGGATTCGGCGTCGGGCAGGTCGAGGGTCACGCGCAGCTTGTCGGGGCCGTCCATGCGGTAGTGCTTCGGCTGGCCCTGGATCAGGCGGATCACCGCCATCGGATCGACGCGCGGCTTGTCGATGAACTGCACACGGCCGCCGGCGGGGCCGAGGTCGAGCTTGTGCAGGCCGAGCGCGGTCGCTTGCAGCTTGAGGTCGGCGACGGCGAACAGGTGCCTGGCCGGGTCCGGCAGCAGGCCGAAGCGGTCGATCATCTCCACCTGCAGTTCGCGCAGCGCGTCGCCGTCGCGTGCGCCGCTGATGCGCTTGTACAGCGTCAGGCGGGTGTGCACGTCGGGCAGGTAGTCCTCCGGAATCAGCGCCGGCACGTGCAGCTCGACCTCGGCGCCGCGGTCGGGCGCCTCGTCGGCGTCCGGCAGCTTGCCTTGGCGGATGCTGCGCACCGCGCGCTCCAGCAGCTCGGTGTACAGGCTGAAGCCGACCTCGGCCATCTGCCCGCTCTGGTCCTCGCCCAGCAGCTCGCCGGCCCCGCGGATCTCGAGGTCGTGGGTGGCCAGGGTGAAGCCGGCGCCGAGCTCGTCCATCGCCGCGATCGCATCCAGGCGCTTGTGCGCGTCGGCGGTGATCGAGCGCTTGTCCGGGATCACCAGGTAGGCGTAGGCGCGGTGGTGCGAGCGGCCGACGCGACCGCGCAGCTGGTGCAGCTGCGCCAGGCCGAAGCGGTCGGCGCGGTTGATGACGATGGTGTTGGCGTTGGGGATGTCGATGCCCGACTCGATGATGGTCGTGCACAGCAGCGTGTTGAAGCGCTGCTTGTGGAAGTCGAGCATCACCTTCTCCAGCTCGCGCTCGGGCATCTGCCCGTGGGCGATGCCGATGCGCGCCTCCGGCACCAGTTCCTGCAGCTCGCGCTGCATGCGGCCGATGCTCTCGACGTCGTTGTGCAGGAAGTACACCTGGCCGCCGCGCGTGAGCTCGCGCTGGAACGCCTCGCGCAGCAGCGCGCCGTCCCAGGCGGTGACGAAGGTCTGCACCGCCAACCGGTGCGCGGGCGGGGTGGCGATGATCGACAGGTCGCGCATGCCGGCCATGGCCATGTTGAGCGTGCGCGGGATCGGCGTGGCGGTGAGCGTGAGCAGGTGCACGTTGGCGCGCAGCGCCTTCAGCGCCTCCTTCTGGCGCACGCCGAAGCGCTGCTCCTCGTCGACGATCACCAGCCCCAGGTCCTTGAACGCCACGTCCTTCTGCAGCAGGCGGTGGGTGCCGACGATCACGTCGAGCGTGCCGTCGGCGATCCTGCCGATCTCGGCCTTGATCTCCTTGGGGGTCTTGAAGCGCGACAGCACCTCGATGCGGATCGGCCAGTCGGCGAAGCGGTCGGCCATGGTCCGGTAGTGCTGCTCGGCGAGCAGCGTGGTCGGCACCAGCACCGCCACCTGCTTGCCGGCGGTGGCGGCGACGAAGGCGGCGCGTACCGCCACCTCGGTCTTGCCGAAGCCGACGTCGC
Source organism: Luteimonas sp. R10 (assembly GCF_045689605.1). Lineage (GTDB taxonomy): Bacteria > Pseudomonadota > Gammaproteobacteria > Xanthomonadales > Xanthomonadaceae > Luteimonas. The sequence continues at coordinate 3,663,745 of NZ_CP141262.1, read as the reverse complement.
CGCAGACCACCCGGTCCATCGGCTGGCTGGAGCCGAGGTCGCGGATCACCGCCTCGATCGCGGCGTGCTGGTCCGGAGTCTCCTCGAACGGGAACGCTGCGGCGAACGGCTCGTACATGGTGCGGTCGACGTCCAGCGCAAGGCCGGCGCGGGCCTGGCGCTTGGCGTGGATCTCCAGCAGTTCGGCGGCGACGTCGCGGACCTTTTCGGCGGCCTTGCGCTTGGCCTTGGTCCAGGCTTCGCCGCCGAGCGAGTGCAGCGGCGCGGTCTCCGGAGAGGCGCCGGAGTAGCGGTTGATCAGGTGCAGCTGCGCGACCGGCACGTACAGGCGGTCGCCCTTGGCGTATTCGATCTCCAGGTACTCGCCGGGGGTGCCGCCGGCTTCCAGCACCACCAGCCCGCGGTAGCGGCCGACGCCGTGGTCCTCGTGCACGATCGGCGCGCCCTCGGCCAGTTCCCCCAGGTCGCGGACGATCGCCTCCGGCTCGCGCCCGGCGCGACGCGCGCGGCGCGGCTGGGTCGCGCGCTCGGGGAACAGCTGGCGCTCGGTGAGGATCGTGACCCGCGGCGCGTCGAGCGCGAAGCCGTTCTCCAATGGGGCTACGGCGATGGCGAAGGACGCAAGCCCTTCTCCCTCCGGGGCGAAGCGATGCGCTTGCGAGCCATTGGCTCGCGCATCGCTGAGCGCCTCTGCGCTTTGCGCAGAGGCCGGGGCGTGGGTTGGGGTGAGGGTACGGCGAAGTCGCGATGGTTCAGACGCCTGCCGCTCCGCCGCACCCTCATCCGGCGCTTCACGCCACCTTCTCCCGGAGGGAGAAGGGAAAAGGAACGCCGTGAAATCCTGCAGCACCGCCGGCGCCAGGCCGGCCGGCTGCAGCAGTTCCAGCAGCGCTTCGCGGCGGCCGGCGCTGTCGGCGGCGATCAACACGCGGCCGGGATAACTGGCGAGGAAGGACTTCAACGCGGCGGCGGGCTCGGCATCGCGGGCGGTGAGCGGCAGGTCCGGCGCCGGCTGATCGCCGAGCGCGACCGCCTGTGCATGGTGGGCGTGGTCGGCGCCGGCGACCTCGATCCGCTCGTCGCGGTTGAGCCGCTCGCGCAGCGCGTCGGGCGACAGCCAGAGTTCCGCCGGCGGCAGCAGCGGACGCTCGATGTCGTGGCGCCGCTGCTCGTAGCGCTCGCCGATCTGCGACCAGAAGTGTCCGGCCGCTTCCAGCGCCCCCGACTCGATCACCGGGACCGTGCCCTCGGCCAGGTAGTCGAACAGGACGGCGGTGCTCGCCGGCTCCTGGTTCGCGTCCAGCAGGCGTTCGCGCGGCGGCTCGAAGAACAGCGGCAGGTAGTATTCGACGCCGGCCGGCGCCAGTCCCGACTTCAGGTCCTGGAACAGCGAACTGCGGCGCTGGTCGATGTCGAAGCGCTCGCCGAGCGCCGCCATCGCGTGCTCGCGCGCGGCCTCGTCCAGCGGCAACTCGCGCCCGGGCAGCATGCGGATCGCCTCGACCTTGTCGAGCGAGCGCTGCGATTCCGGCTCGAAGCTGCGGATCGATTCGATGTCCTGGTCGAACAGCTCGATCCGGTAGGGCGCCTCGGCGCCCATCGGGTAGACGTCGAGCAGGCCACCGCGCACCGCGAAGTCGCCGGGGTCGAGCACCTGCGGCACGTGGCGGTACCCGGCCGAATCCAGGCGCCGCTTCTCCGCGTCCAGGTCCAGCCGCTGGCCGACCCGCATGTCGAAGGTCCGGCCGATCACGTAGCTTCGCGGCGCGACGCGCTGCATCAGCGTCTGCACCGGCACCACCACGATGCCGCGCTCCAGCGCCGGCAGACGGTGCAGGGCGGCCAGGCGCTGCGAGACGATGTCCGGGTGCGGGCTGAACTGGTCGTAGGGCAGCGTTTCCCAATCCGGGAACGGCAGCACCGGCAGGTCCGCGGCATCGCCGCCGAGGGTGCGCAGGTCGCTCTCGATCTGGTGCGCGTGCTGGTTGTCGCGGGCGACCACCAGCAGCGGGCGTTCGTGCGCCCGGGCGGCGCGCAGGATCGACCAGGCCAGCGCCGAGGGCGACGCCGGGGCGCGCCACCAGGCGCGCTGCTGGCCGCGGCGGGGCAGCGGAGGTACGGGAAGAGTGCGGGAGATCATCGAGCCGCCCATTGTAACCGCCGTCGCCATCGCGGCGCGGATGCGTAGGCGCGGGCGGCGGTACCGGGAGATTCCGTCTGCGCCGGCGAGGCGGCGCCTAGAGATCCATGACGACGCGAACCAGGCCGGGCGTATCGGTGGATTCGCGGCGGAAGCCGAGCGACTTCGACAGCGACAGCATCGGCTGGTTCTGTTCCAGCACGTCGCCGTACAGGCACTGGAGCTTCTTGCCCTTGGACCAGCGCACCAGCCGCAGCATCAACTGCCGGCCCACGCCCATGCCGGCGATGTAGTGACTCACCAGGATGGCGAATTCCGCGTTGCGCGTATCCGGCACCATCGACACCCGCGCGACGCCGCCGACCATGGCCTCGCCCGGCGGCAGCGGCTCGGCCGCCACCAGCGCGAACTCGGTCTTCGGGTCGGGGCGGGTCAGGCGCTCGGCCATTTCCGGCGTCAGCTCCTTGACCGAATAGAGGAAACGCTGCCGGATCTCGTCCGGCTTGAGCAGGCTGAAACCGGCGCGCAGCGGCACGGCGTCGTCGGGCCGGATCGGCCGGATCAGGAGCTCGCGGCCGTTGGCGAGTCGGATCTGGTCGTGCCACGGAGGAAGGCGGTTGCGGACTGCCATGTTCACGATGCTGCCATGGGGCAAGTGAAGCTGTCCTCTACAACATCACGATGTGCACGCGACGTGGACATGAGAATGCGGCGCCGTGACAGCTGCGGCGTGCCGATGTCCCGGAGACATCGGGGATGGGTCGCAGTGCTGCCTGTGGGAGCGACGCCAGTCGCGACGGAGCGGATGGCGGTGTTAAGGACCGCGTGGAGTTGTGCGGGTCGCGACTTCCATCGCTCCCACAGTCTCCCAAGGACAATCCGGTTCCGCGGTTCAACGGCTTGCGCAGGCCGGACCCGGTCAGGTCGGCGCGCGCAGCCAGTCCAGCCGGGCGTCCGCGCCGGGCTCGCCCAGCAGTGCACGCATCTCCTGCAGTGCCGGGGCCAGCGCCGCATCCAGGCGCCAGGGCGCATTGAGCAGCAGCAGGCCGCTGCCGTTCATGCGCAACGGCGAGTCGTCCGCGCGCACCAGCAACTCGCACAGCAGGATCGACTTCGCCGGCAGTGCCGCGGCGGCGCGATAGAACGGCTGCAGTGCGCGGCGTTGCTTGACCGGGTACCACAGCGCGTATGCCGCCTGCGGCCAGCGCCGGAGTCCGTCGCGCAGGGCGGCCAATGCCGGCTTGAACTCTTCGAGCTGCTGCTCGTACGGCGGATCGATCAGCACCAGTCCGCGCGCGAAGCGGGTCCCGCCGACCCGCGGCGGCAGCAACGCGCCCAGTGCGGCGTAGCCGTCGCGGGCGTGCACCGCGACGCGCGGCTCCTCGCGGAAGGCGGACCGGAGCGCATCCGCCTCTTCCGCCTGCAGCTCGCAGCAGGCGATGCGGTCCTGCGCGCGCAGCGCGTGGGTGAGCAGCCAGGGCGAACCCGGGTACGCCGCCGCACCGTGCGCGTCGCGGCAGGCGCGCACCGCGTCGAGATAGCGGGCGAGCGCCGGATCGTCGACGCCGGCCGCGTGCAGGCGCGCCACGCCCCCGGCCGCCTCGCCGGTGCGTTGCGCCTGGGCATCGTCCAGCCGGTACAGGCCGCGCCCGGCATGGGTATCGAGTGCGAAGCAGGGCGCCGGTTTGGCGGTCAGCGCGTCGCACAGCGCCAGCAGGGCGGCGTGCTTGAACACGTCGGCATGGTTGCCGGCATGGAAGGCATGGCGATAGTTCATTGGGGGGATGGTAGCCGGGGGGCCGGGCTGGAGCAGGAACAACGAACAGCCGCGCCAGGCAGTCCCATCCGATGCGACGCGGTATCACCGTCGCCACGGGCAGCATCCAGTGAATAGCCGTTCCAGCCAACCGTCGTGATCAGACAAGCCCATTTTGGCGATGGCTCCGGGAGAGGTCGTCGGCTTCGGAGCCAGCGGCGCCCGGGCCGGGGCATGCTCCCCGGCTCGGTCGGGCCATCCATGGCCCGACTTGCCGCCGCAGGCCATCCATGGCCTGCTGTCCGCATACCCCGGCCCGGCCGCCGCATCGGTCATTCGCTTTCGGATGCTTGGAAGCCCTCCCACCGAAGCCGGCGATGGTTGGAGCGGGAGCCGCGCCGTGGGGATTGCGGAGAGCTGACCATGGATGGTCAGCGGCCCTGAGTCCGGCCATGGATGGCCGGACCGAAGGGCGGAGCAATCCCCGCGGCGCGGCTCCCGCCTCGACGCGGCAACCGAAGGCAGGCATTTCGCTCAGGAACAGCGCAGGCGGCTATTCATTGACGCTGCCCCGTGGCTACGGGGTCGCTTCGTCGCGGCGGATGGGTCTGCCTGGCGCGGCTCCCGCCAGGCATCCAGCCATTCGACCATTGAAGGCCGCGAGGACGACGACGAAAGCGGCTACTCTTTTCTCCGATTCCCGATTCCCGATTCCCGATTCCCGATCCCCGATTCCCGATCCCCGATCCCCGGCAACCCGCCATGTCCCGCATCCTGCTCGTCGAGGACGAGTCCGCCATCGCCGACACCGTCGCCTATGCGCTGCGCGCGGAGGGCTTCGAAGTCGAACACCGCGTGCTCGGCGGCGACGCGCTGCGGCGGTTGCGGGCCGGTGGCGTCGATCTGGTGGTGCTGGACGTCGGCCTGCCCGACGCGAGCGGCTTCGACGTCTGCCGCGAGCTGCGCGGCTTCAGTGCGGTGCCGGTGCTGTTCCTGACCGCGCGGGGCGACGAGATCGATCGCGTGCTGGGCCTGGAGATCGGCGGCGACGACTACCTGACCAAGCCGTTCTCGCCGCGCGAGCTGGTCGCGCGGGTGCGGGCACGGCTGCGCCGGCATGCCGCGGCGGACGCGCAGCCGCAGTCGGCGGGCCGTTTCGAGGTCGATCGCGAGGCCAGGCGGGTGCGCTTCGATGGCCGTGTGCTGGCGCTGACGCGCTACGAATACGCGCTGCTGGCGGAACTGCTGCGCCGTCCCGGCGCCATCCTCAGCCGCGCGCAGTTGCTCGATCGCGTCTGGGACGATGCCGACGACAGCGGCGAGCGCACCGTCGACACCCACGTCAAGACCGTGCGCGCCAAGTTGCGCGAAGTGGATCCGGACGCCGACCCGCTGCGGACCCATCGCGGGCTCGGGTACTCGGTCGAGATCGACTGAACGATGCGGATCGGCCTGCGCATCCTGCTGGGCTACTTCGCCATCGTCGCGCTGGCGGCGCTGCTGGTGGCCCAGGTGTTCGTGCGCGAGGTCAAGCCCGGCGTGCGGCAGGCGATGGAGGACACCCTGGTCGATACCGCCAACGTGCTGGCGGAGCTGGCGGCCGACGACCTGGTCGCCGGCCGCATCGCCGACGGCCGCTTCGCGCAGCGGGTGCGGGCGCTGCGCGAGCGCGACGTCGGCGCCGAGATCTGGGGCTTCCGCAAGCGCGAGGCGGCCTATCGCATCTACGTCACCGACGCCGACGGGATCGTCGTGTTCGATTCCGAGGACCGCGACGTGGGCCGCGACTACTCGCGCTGGAACGACGTGTACCTGACCCTGCGCGGACGATACGGCGCGCGTTCGACGCGCGAGGACCCGGACGACGACAACAGCTCGGTGATGCACGTGGCGGCGCCGGTGATGGACGGCGCGCGCATCGCCGGCGTGCTCACGGTGGCCAAGCCCAACCGGTCGATCGCGCCGTTCATCGCCCGCAGCGAGGCCACGGTGACCCGCTGGGGACTGGTGCTGATGGGCGCCGCGCTGCTGATCGGCCTGCTGGCGGCGTGGTGGCTGTCGCGCCAGCTCGGCGGCCTGCGCCGCTATGCCGAGGCGGTGACCGCGGGCGAGCGCGCGCAGCTGCCGGCCTCGGCCGGCGAGTTCGCGATCCTCGGCCGCGCGCTCGAGACCATGCGCGAGCGCCTCGAGGGCAGGCAGTACGTCGAGCGCTACGTGCACGGGCTCACCCACGAGCTCAAGAGCCCGCTGGCGGCGGTGCGCGGCGCCGCCGAGCTGCTGGAAGGTCCGCTGCCGGAGGCCGAGCGCGCGCGCTTCGCCGCCAGCGTGCGCGAACAGAGCGAGCGCATGGCGCAGATGATCGACAAGCTGCTGGCGCTGGTGGCGGTGGAGCACCGGCAGGCGATCGAGCGGCCGGAGCCGGTCGACCTGGCCGCGTTGCTGGGCGACGCCTGGGCGCAGGTGGAGACGCGGGCGTCGCGCAAGGGATTGCGGCTGCAGCGCGATCCGGGCGAAGGCGGCAGCGTCCCCGGCGATCCGTTCCTGCTGCGGCAGCTGCTGGTCAACCTGCTCGACAACGCGATCGATTTCGCGCCGCCCGGCAGCGCGATCGAGGCGTCGCTGCGACGCGAGGACCGGAGCGTGCGCGTCGACGTCACCGACCGCGGCCCCGGCGTGCCGGACTATGCGCGCGACCGGGTGTTCGAACGCTTCTATTCGCTGCCGCGGCCCGACGGCGGCAGCCGCAGCAGCGGGATCGGCCTGGCCTTCGTCGCCGAGGTGGCGCAGCTGCACGGCGGCAGCGTGCGCCTGGACGATCGCGACGGCGGCGGCACCGTGGCAACGGTGGTCCTGCCGCTGCCGTAGGAGCGCGCCAGGCAGTCCTTTCCGCCGCGGTGAGAAATGGGCCGTCGCTACGGGTGCCGCTAATGAATAGCCGGCGCTTCAAGCCCGGATGGTAGTGAGCTCATTGCGAAGGGCCCGGCTGCCTATTTGCACCGCCCGTGGGGACGGGCCTAGCCATGCCGCAACGGAGAAGGCTGCTGGCGCGGTATCACGCGCATAGCGCGCTCCTTCGGAGGAAGCGGACGCCAACTTCATCTTCGCTTCACCCTGGCTCCCTCGTGCCTTCCCGCGGCCACCGGATGCTGTGCGCGTTCCCGAGCGGAGACGCGCATGAAACTCGCATTGAAGATCCTGATGGTGCTGGCGATGACGCTGGCGATCCTGGTGCCGCTGACGATGATCCGCGGCGTGATCCACGACCGCCAGGTCTACCGCGCGCAGGCGGTGGAGCGGGTGGCGCGCAGCTACGCCGGCGCGCAGGGCGTCGCCGGCCCGGTGCTGGTGGTGCCGTACGTCGAGACCGTCGAAGTGGAGGAGAAGGACACCCAGGGCGTGACCCGCAAGGTGCTGCGCGAGCGCGACGGCCGCTGGACGTTCTTTCCCGAGGTCCTCGAGATCGGCGGGCGGATCGCGCCGTCGACCCGGCGGGTCGGCCTGCACGAGGTACGGGTGTACGAACTGGCCGCCGAGATGTCGGCGAGGTTCGCGGCGCGGATTCCCGTCGATCCCGATCCGCAGCGTCCGCGCCGGATCGGGCGGCCGTGGCTGGGCGTGGGGATCGGCGACGTGCGCGGGCTGGCCGGCGCGCCGCGCCTGCGCGTGGACGGCGCGGAGGTGCCGCTGCAGGAGGGCGTGGGCAGCCGCGACGGCTCCGGCGTGCACGCGCGCCTGGCCGCGCCGCGCGCCGGGCAGCGGCTCGCGCTGGACACGCGCCTGGACTTCGCGCTCGGCGGGACCGAGTCGCTGGCGCTGGCGCCGCTGGGCACGCACAACCGCGTGGTGCTCGAGTCGCCATGGCGGCACCCGCAGTTCAACGGCGCCTTCCTGCCGCGCGAACCGGCGCTCGACGACGGCGGATTCCGCGCGGAGTGGGCGGTGTCGTCGCTGGCCAGCAATGCCCAGGCGCAGTACCTGGCCGGGGCGACGCTGCCGCGGCCGGAGTCGTCGCAGTCGCCCGCATCGGGCGGCGAGGCCGGGCTAGACGCGATCGGCGTCTCCCTGGTCGATCCGGTCAATCCCTACAGCCAGGCCGATCGCGCCAGCAAGTACGGGCTGCTGTTCGTCCTGCTGACCTTCGTCGGCTTCTTCATGTTCGAATTGATCAAGCAACTGCGCATCCACCCGATCCAGTACGGGCTGGTCGGGCTGGCGCTGGCGATCTTCTTCCTGCTGCTGGTGAGCCTGTCCGAGCACATCGCCTTCGGCTGGGCCTACCTCGCGGCTGGCGTCGCCTGCATCGGCCTGCTGGGCTACTACCTGGCGTACGTGCTGCGCAGCTGGATGCGCGGCGCCGGCTTCGCGGCGATGCTGGCGACGCTGTACGCGGCGTTGTACGGCCTGCTGATCTCGGAGGACAACGCGCTGGTGCTCGGCGCCGGGCTGTTGTTCGCGATCCTGGCGGCGATCATGGTCGTCACGCGGAAGGTGGACTGGTACGAAGTGGCCGCGACGGGCACGGCGCAGCGCCGGTAGGCGGCTCGCGGTGCCGGATCCCGGCGCGGGCCGGGATCCGGGCGCCGAGCGTCAGGCGACGACGAAGACGCCCGCGCCGGCCCACAGCGACAGCCCCGCCAGCGCCGCCCCGATGGCGGTGGCCGCCAGCACATCGCTGGGATAGTGCAGGCCCAGGACCACGCGCGATACGGCGACGCTGACCGCGAACGGCGCCAGCAGCCAGGCCAGCGCCGGGTAGTACGCCACCGCGACCAGGGTGAACGACACCGCGTGCAGCGTATGTCCGGACGGGAAGCTGAACTCGTCCAGCGGCGCCACCCAGGCGCGGATGCGCACGTCCGAGGCGAACGGCCGCGGCCGCCGGGTCCAGCGCTTGAGGCCCTTGTACATCAGCAGCGCCACCGCCCCGGTGGCGGCCATGTGCGCCGATGCGGTCAGGCCGCGGACGCCATCGGCCAGCACCAGCGCCGCCATCAGCAGGTACCAGAACACGCCGTCGCCGAGACGGCTGACGACCGAGAAGTACCCGCGGATCCAGTGGCGAGCGCCGATGCGGTTGGCGCGCAGGCACCAGCCGCAGTCGCTCGCGGCAAGCCGGTTACGCAGCAGATGCGGTTGCATGGCGATCTCCCGATTCGGCCAGTCCGGACAGCAGGATGTCGAAGTCCTCGGCGACCTGCGCGGGGCTGAACCGCAGGGTCGCCCGGCGTGCGGCGGCGGCCATCGACCGGCGCATGGCGTCGTCGGTGCCGATGCGCACCGCGGCGTCGACGAACGCGGCGTCGTCGCCGACCGCGGCGCCGTGCTCGCCGTCGCGCAGGTGCTCGCGGGCGGCGCCGTAGTCGAAGGCGATGGCGGGCACGCCGCTGGCCATCGCTTCCAGCGTCACGTTGCCGAAGGTCTCGGAGCGGCTGGGAAACAGGAACAGGTCGCCGCTGGCGAAATGGCGGGCGAGCGCTTCGCCGCGCTGCACGCCGCAGAACACGAAGTCGGGATTGTCGCGCGCCAGCGATTCGCGCATCGGGCCGTCGCCGACCCAGACGAAGCGCGCCTGCGGCCGCCGCGCCTGCAGTGCACGGAAGGCCCGCACCGCCAGCGCCAGGTTCTTCTCGGCGGCGATGCGGCCGACATGGATCGCGGCGATGTCGTCGTCGCCCAGGCCCCATTGCGCGCGCAGTGCGGGATCGCGCCTGGCCGGGTCGAACCTGGCGGTGTCGACCGCCCGCGCCAGCCGCAGCACGCGCCGGAAGCCGGTGCCGCGCAGGAAGCCCGCCAGTTCCATGGTCGGCACCAGGGTCGCGTCGGCGCGGTTGTGGAAATGCCGCATCCAGCGCATCGCGGTGGATTCGAGCCAGGCCAGACCGTAGTCGCGCATGTAGGCGTCGAAGCGGGTGTGGAAGCCGGTGGCGACCGGGATCGACAGCCGGCGCGCGGCGCGCACCGCCGACCAGCCCAGCGGGCCCTCGGTGGCGACGTAGATCGCGTCCGGCGCATTGGCCCGCCAGCGGCGCAGCAGCCGGCGCGTGGCCGGCAGGCCGAACTTCAGTCCCGGGTAGCGCGGCAGCCCGGCGCCGTGCACCAGCAGTTCGCGGGCGTTCGGCTGCTGGCCGCCGTGCTGCCGCGGCCGCACCAGGTCGACCGCGTGGCCGCGGGCCAGCAATCCCTGTTCCAGCCCGTGTACGGTCAGGGCGACACCGTTGACCTCGGGCGGCCAGGTTTCGGTGACGATGGCGTAGCGCATGCGCGTCTCCGGTTTCGCAGAGCCTGCAGGCCGGTCGTGTAGCCGGTGTTGCAGAGCGATGACCGTGGTGTGACGCGGTGCGCGTGGCCGGTTTCTGCGGGGCCGCTACGGGGGCGAGACGCGACCGGGGCGGTGGGGCAGCGGCGGCGTGACCGGCACGCATCTGGCGACATCGGCGCCACGGTCATTCGCCGGCATCCGGGCGTCGTGTCGCGACTTCCGTCGCTCCCACACAAAAGCGGTGCGATGGTGGCGGCCAAGGCTGTTGTGGGAGCGACGGAAGTCGCGACGGGCGGAACCGGATATCGCCGGACAGTCTCCGGCAGTCGTGAGCGGCGGCGGCATGCCGCCGCCGCTCCCACGAGGTCTTTCGCGGGGAAGACCGATCGGGTGGCGGTTACCAGTGCAGCTGCACCCGCGCCTCGACGATGCTCGGGTCGTCGTCGACCAATGCGCCCGCGGCGCTGTCGTAGCGGGTGCTGGAGACGTCGACGTAGTTCAGCGCCAGCTTGACGTGGTCGCGCCAGTACCAGTTCACGCCCACGGTCCAGGCGTCCATCTCGCCGCCGAGCACGCCTTCGGCCACCGGCATCTCGCCGGGGGCGGGGGTGGACAGGCGGCCGTCGTCGAGGTCGATGCGGTCGTAGCGCAGGCCGACCTGCCACAGGCCGCGGTTGCCGCTGCCCGCTTTCGGCGTGCTCGGCACGCCGCCCTTGTAGCCCCAAGTGTCACCGGCGACGTTCCACAGCCCGGAGACGTACCAGCCGTCGCCGGTGAAGTCGCCGGAGGGTTGCGCCTGGGTGCCGAGGCGATCGATCCCGGCGCGCATGTACTCGCCCTGCAGCTTGACCGGGCCGTCGACCCACATCGCCTCGACGCCGAGGGTGGACTGGCGGTCGGCGTCGAGCAGCGAGCCGGTGTCGACCAGGCGCACGCCGGCGAGGTCGGCATTGGGGCGAGTGCGCAGGCGCGCGCGATCGCCCGGCGTGTCGAAGTCGACGTAGGACAGGCCCAGGTGCAGGATGCGTCCGTCGTCGTTGAGCGGCGCCCAGGTGCCGCGCACGCCGTAGCCGCTGCCCTCGGCCAGGCCGCTGGTCAGCTCGCGCCCGAACCAGCTGGCGGTCGCGGTCCAGTCGTCGCCGGCGATGCCGTAGGCGGCGCCGAGGCGACGCGAGACGCCGAAGGTGTTGGTGGTCATCGCCTTGGAGATGAAATCGTTGTTCTTGGTCGAGCTCAGCTCTTCCAGGCTGTTGGGCTGCTTGTACTGGCCGACCTGCAGGAACTGCGCGCGGTCGGCGCCGAAGCGCAGGCGGCCGTTGACGTCGAGCCACTTGTCGGCCTTGGCGTCGTAGCCGACCACCCAGTCGAAGCCGCCCGGGCCCTTGCCCTTGAGTACCAGTTCGGCGCGGCGCATTTCCTGGTCGCTGTCGCGGCCGTCGCCGGGGTCGCCGTCCAGGTCGGCGACGTCGCTGTCGTAGCGGTCGTAATCGGCCTGTAACAAGCCCTCGAAGCTGACTTGGGTCCCGCCGAACTCGCCGATCTCGAACTCGGCATGGGCGGCGGGAGCGGCGAGCGCGGCCAGCAGGGCCAACGGCAGGGTGCGCGGGAGGGACATGGCGGTCTTCGCGGAGGAGGGATGCGCGAAGCCTAGGCCGCGAGATTGACATTAATGTGACAAGAAACAGTCATATGTGTCAGATCGACGAATTTCTGGTGACGCTTATCTTTCATTCATGTGTCGCGGCGGGTCGAGTTCGCCGCCGGGAACAGGGCGTCGCCACGACGGGCGCCGGCGAACAGCCGTCGCCTCGGTTCATGATGTCGGTATCGGTGCCTTCACTGCTGCAGGGGAGCGGCCGTGTGCGGCGCGCACCTACGGAAGAGCGCCCTTGTCGATTCGGCTCCAGCCGCCCGGCCCGGGCCGGAACCCGGCCAGTTCGAGCGCCGCGGCGTCGCGCGCGTCGTCAGCGCCGGGCACCACCGACCGCAGTTGCCAGGCGCCGTCCGGCTCGATACGGGCATCGACCCGGAGCCCGGCGAACGGCCCGGCTGCGGCGCCGGCGGGCGCCCAGGTCACCGTCGCCGCCCGGCCGTCGCAGGCCGCGACGCCGTCGAGGACCACCAGCGGATCGCCGCCCGCGGCCGGACGCAGTTCGAGGCCGACCCGGCCGGCGGCGTTCCGACAGGCGTCCCCAGTGAACACCAGGCTCGCATCGTCGGCGTCGAGGACCAGCGACAGGCCCGGCGCCATACCGTCGAGCACCAGGGTGCCGGTGGCGCCGTGGATGCCGCGCCGTGCGCCCTGCAGCAGCGAGGCCCGCAGCGTGGCGCCGTGCAATACCAGTTCGCGGGTGCCGGTGAGCAATGGCCACGGCGACAGCCGGACATCGACGGCACCGAGCGCGCGGTCGTGCAGGTGCACGTCGTGCAACCGCCCGCGCCACAGCGAACCCGTTGCCGCGGCGGCGCCCAGGCCCGCCTGCTCCAGGTCCACCAGGCCCAGCGCCAGCCGCAATGGCAGCAACAGGCAGAGCAGCGGCGGCAGCGCCAGTGCGAACAGCCAGGCCAGGCCGCGCGTGCTCATGCCGGCGGCGGTGCGAAACGCAGTTCGGCGCGCAGGCGGCCGCCGTGCTTGTCGACCTGCAGGGCGAGCGGGGCGATGCCGTGTTCGCGCCGCAGGGCGTCGATCCAGCCGAACAGCGCCGGCGCGTCGACCGCGTCGATGGCGATCACCAGCACGCCATCGCCGCCGTCGTCCTGCCGGCTGACGGCCACGCCCGCGGCGCCGGCGCTGTCGACCACCGTGGTGGCGAAGGCGTCGCCAGCCGGCGCCGGCGGCAGCCGCGCGCTGGAAGCCTCCACGTGCGCCAGCGCCCGTTCGATCTCCCCGGCCGCGGCAACGGCTTCGGCGTGGCGCGCGCGCGCATCGTCGCGGACCTGGCGCAGCGGCGCGACGATGCCGTACCAGAGCACGAACGCCGCCACCGCCGCCAGCATCACGGCGACCATCCGCCGTTCGCGCGGCTCGCGGGCCCGCCACCAGTCGGCAAGGCGGGTAGCGTCGAAGGGACGGGTCATGGCGCCGGCTCCGGCAGGATGTCGAGTTCGCTGTGGAGGCGGCCGTCGGCGCGGCGGGTGCCGGCCGGCTGCAGCGCCAGGCCGGCGTCGGCGAGCGCATCGCGCAGCACGTCGAGTTCGTCCGCCCGGGCATGCGACAGCGTCGCGCGCAGCGCGTCGTCCTCGCCATAGGACAATCGATCCAGTTGCGCGCCCTCGATCCGCGGCACCGCCGCGAACAGCGCCGAGGCCGCGTGGGCGAAACCGTCGCGCGCCTGGGCCTGCCGCAGGGCCGCACGCGCGGCCGCCAGCGGCGGTTGCGTCGGCGCGCGGCCGGGCAGGGCGGCATCGACCTTCGCCGCGGCCTGGGTTTCCAGCGCGCGTGCGGCCAGCGTGTAGCGCAGCGCCTCGGCCCCCCACAGCAGCAGCGGCGAGAGCGCCAGCAAGGCGGCGAGCACCGCTGCCCGGCGCCAGGCACGCGCGCCGCGGGGTTGCGCCGGCGTGCGTGCGAAGTCGTACTGCAGCAGGTCGATGGCCGGCTGCCGGGCGCCGGCGGCGAGCAGGGCTTCGGCCTGCGGGCCCGCCTCGACGACCTGCTGCGGCCGACCTTCGAGGACTACCGCGGCGAGCGCCGCCTCGCCGCGGAACGCCAGCCGCGCGCCGCGCACGATGCACTCGTCGCCGTCGGCGACCACCAGAACGCCGTCGTCTTCCGGCGTCGGCAGCGCGAGATGGTCGGGAACCAGCGCGTCCACGGTGAGGCCCAATGCCGCGGCACGTTCCAGCCAGTGCGTCATCAGCGCGCGCTCCACCGCCACGACCGGCCGCGGCGCGTCGTCCTCGTCGGCCGCCGCCGCGATGGCGATGTGCAGCGTGTCGCCGCTGCCCGCCAGGCGTTCGGCGACCAGGGCGCGCGCGGCGGCGAGCGCCTGCACGGGGTTGCGCGCGGGCAGTTCCAGCCACAGCGCCGGTGCCTGCGTGCCGGGCACCACCAGCACGGTGCGCGCAGGCGCGGCCGCGGCCTGTCGGGCTGCGGTTTCGCCGGCATGCAGACGTTCGCGCGCCAGCACGCGCCCGTCGTCGCCGACGCTCAGGCGCAGCGCCGGCGCTCCCGGATCCTGCGGCAGCAGCACGATGTACGTGGTCATTCCTCGGCACTCCATCTGCGGGCGAGCAGCCGCGGCGGGCCGCTGCCGTCGTGTTCGAACAGGGCGCTCAGCACCACCTGCGCCGGGCCGACCTCGACCTCGGCGTGCAGGCGGAAGTAGCGCGTGAACAGCTCGATCTGGCCCTCCGTGCCGGCCAAGGGGGCGGTGTCAGCCGCGTTCCAAAACGCGCTGACGTCGGGCCAGCCGCCGGCTGGACGTGCGGCGATCACCCGGCGCGCCCGGGCGTCATCCAGGGTGTCTTCGGCGAGCATGCGCACGATCGCGGCATCCTCCTCGCGCAGCGTGTTGACGTTCACCGGCGACAGGTCGACATTCGGCAACGCGCAGACGTGCGGACGCAGGCGCGCGTAGACCTCGGCGGTATAGCCGTGGATCGCGCGCAACTCGCTGGTCTCCGCCAGCAGGGTGCCGGCGGTGCGATAGCCGTCACGGCCGCGCGCGTAGGTCGCGTCCTCGTGCCCCAGCCCCTCGCGCTGCTGGTCGCTGTCGATCCAGTCGACGAGGCTGTCGGCGAGCGCGTGGGCCTCGTGTTCGGAGAAGCCCAGCGCCTGCAGCAGGACGACGTACTGGGCCACGCCCGGGTCGTTCGCGAAGTAGGTACTGGCGCCGCCCTCGACCACGCTGTTGAGGTTGAAGCAGGCGGTGGCGTCGGACAGGCGCGCGCTGATCGCGCCCGATTCCACCGGGAACACGAACGCGCGGCCGTTCCAGTCGCCCTCTGACGTGGTACGTCCCGGGTCGCGGGCGGCCAGGCGCTCGATCTGCGCCAGCGCCAGTGCCTCGGCGCCCAGCGCGTGCCATTGCGCCTGCGCCACCGACTGCGCGTTGTCGGCGCGGCGCAGGCCGAAGCGGATGTCGTCGAGCACGCCCATCACCAGCACCGCCATCACCGCCACCAGCAGCAGCACGGTGAGCAGGGCGATGCCGCGCTGACGTCCGCGGTTCACAGCGGCTGCCCCGGCATCAGGAACAGCTGCCGCACGTCGCCGATGCCGTCGATCTGCAGGTCCAGCTGCAGCGCTTCCGGGACGCGGTCGGCGCCGCCGGGCCAGCCGTCCATCCATTCGCCCTGGTAGCGGTAGTGCGCGCGCGCCGTGCGCACGCCCCGCAGCAGCACCTGCGGCGTACCGAGCACGGCGCCGTCGAGCGCCGGACGCGTGCCGCGTTCCAGGCGGTCCTCGACCAGCCGGTATTCGACGTACTGCAGCGATGCCCGCGGCGCCTGCTCGGGGTTGCTCCAGCCGCGCCGGACCAGCGCGAACAGCAGGCCGGGTGCGGCGTCGGCGGAACCGGTGAAGGCCTGCACAGCCGGATGGCCGGCGGCGTTGCGCGTGGGCCGCGGCGCGGCCTGCGACAGGTCGGCGCGCAGCACCGCGCGCGCGCGCTGGACCTCGCCGATCCGCTGCATCCGCTCGCGCAGCACGCCCTGGTTGTCGGCGGCATAGGCCAGGACCGTGACTCCGGCGGCGGACAACAACGCGAACACTGCCAGTGCGACCAGCATCTCGACCAGCGTGAAACCGTGGGCGAGGCGCCGACGGCACCTGACGCTGCGCGCGCAAATCCCCCCCAGCCCCCCTTTTTCAAAGGGGGGAGCAAGACGTGCCACCGGCTTTTCGAAGGGGGGAGCGGGATGCATTCCCGGCTTCTCGAACGATGGAGCAGGACGCGTTCCCGGCTTCTCGAACGATGGAGCAGGACGCGTTCCCGGCTTCTCGAACGATGGAGCCGGATACGTTCCCGGCTTTTCGAACGATGGAGCCGGATGCGTTCCCGGCTTCTCGAACGATGGAGCCGGATGCGTTCCCGGCTTTTCGAACGATGGCGCAAGCCGTGCCACCGGCCTTCCCAAGGAAACGAGGCACGCCACCGAGATCGGCATGCCGGATGCCCCGTTGTTCTCCCCCCTTTGAAAAAGGGGGGCTGGGGGGGATTTGCGGCTTGCCCCGTTTTCTCGAACATCGCAACGCGCCTGCCCGAATCTCGCGAATGGTGGACGCGGGTTCATCGCGTACCCCGAAACAGGACGGTCTCGGCGGCGACACGATCGCTGCCCGCGGCTGTCACCGTCACCTCCACGCGCACGATCGCCGCGTCGTCGGTGGCGTTGACCGTCCGCGTCCAGTGCCATTCGCGATCGCCGAGTCGCTCGCTGCCTTCGGTCGCGCGCGCCAGCGCCTGCAGCGGTTCGGTCGCCGCCTCGACCGCGCGGTTCTCGGCGACCACGCCGGCCAGCACCCGCTCCTCGACGATCGCCGTGGTGCGGGTGTTCTCGCCGGACAGGTTCAGCAGCGCGATCACCACCAGTCCGAATACGGCCAGCGCGACCAGCATCTCCAACAGAGAGAAGCCGCGCTGCCGCAAACCTGCCGTCTTGACATCAACGATGCCGTCGCCACGGCTTACACCAATGAATCGCCCGCGAGAACCACTTTCCGCCTCAGAGCCCACCATCGCGGCACCAAGGAGGCCGCGCCCCCACGAACCCACCGTCCGGGTACCAATGAGGCCGTCGCCGCGCCCCCACGACCCTACCGTTTGGACACCAATGAGGCCGTCGCCACGGCTAGCGACAGTGAATCGCCCAGCGACACCGCTTTTCGGCACGCGCATCACCGCGCACCCCGAAACAGCCCATCCTCCGCGGCGACGCGACCGCCGCCGCCCGGCATCATCGCGACCGCCACGCCGCCGGTCGCATCGACCGTCACCTGCGCGCGTCGCTGGTCCTGCCGCAGCACGATCTGCACCGGCTCGGCGGTGCCGATCGGATCGAAGCGGAACTCGATCGCCTCCTGCCCGCGCGGCAACTCCGGACCCACCCCGTCCGACCAGGCCGCCGGCCGGAACGGCGCGTCCGCCAGCGGCTGCCAGCCCTCGAAGCGCTGGACCGAGAAGGCATAGCCTTGCGCATCGGCGCGCACCCGGATCGCGCGCGTGCCCAGGATCGCCTCCTGTTGTGCCCGCAGCAGGCGCGCGGCGAACGCGTCGGCATCGGCGGCCAGCGCGCTGCCGCGCGCGGGCGCGGTCAGCAACACCGCGGCGCCGAGCAGTCCGACGATCGCCAGCACCACCATCAGTTCGACCAGGGTAAATCCGCGCTGCCGCATGCCCACCGCCCCGCCGCGAATGAGGCCGTCGCCACGGCTAGCGACAGTGAATCGCCCGGCGACACCGCCTTTCGACATGCGCATCACTGCGCCTTGTCGTCGGATGTTCACTGCAGGTCCCGGTCGTTCTTTCTGGCTCATCACCAAGCCGCTGCTCTTGCTCTTGCCAATCACGAATCACCAATCACCAATCACGTCGCTTAATTCCAGTTCCCGATATCCGCACCATCGCCTTCGCCGCCTTCCTGCCCGTCGGCGCCGAACGAATACACGTCGAACGTGCCGTCGCGGCCCGGATAGGCGTACTGGTACGGATTGCCCCACGGGTCCTGCGGCAGGCGCCGGATGTAGCCGCCCTTGCGGTAGCGCTCCGGACGCGCGAGTCCCTGCGGCGGGCGCAGCAGCGCCTCCAGCCCGTCCTGCGTGCGCGGGTAGCTCAGGTTCTCCAGCCGGTAGGTCTCGACCGCCTGCTCCAGCACCGAGATGTCGGCGCGTGCCTTCTCGACCATGGCGCGGTCCTGGCTCGGCATCACGTTGATCATCACCACCGTCGCCAGCAGGCCGATGATCACGATCACGACCATCAGTTCCACCAAGGTGAAGCCTTTGACGGCCGGGATTGGGGATTTGGGATTGGGGATTCGGTGATGTCGCATTTATGGCTTCCTGTTGAACGTGTTGTGGCGCGATTTTTTTCTGGCGGTATCTGGAGGCAGCTGCATCGCTTTTGCGAATCCCCAATCCCGATTCCCCAATCCCGCACCCTTGTGCTACAGCACGAGGGTGTTGAACTGCAAAATAGGCAACAGGATCGACAACACGATCAGCGCCACCAGGCCGCCCATGGCGACGATGATCGCGGGCTCGAGCAGGCTCATCGCCGCGGCGGTGAAGGTGTTGAACTCGCGTTCCAGGTAATCGGCGGCGCGTTCGAGCATCGGCGCCAGGCGGCCGCTGCTCTCGCCGCTGGAGGCCATGTACAGCAGCGTCGGCGGGAACACCGCGGCGCGGCGCATCGCCGCCGACAGGCTGCCGCCCTCGCGGATCGCGTCGGCCATGTCCTCGGTGGCCCGGCGCAGCACCCGGTTGTGCACCGTGCGCGCGGTGGTGCGCAGGCCTTCCATCAGCGGCAGGCCGCTGGCGAGCATGATCGCCAGCGTGCGCGCCAGCCGCGCGGCGTGGACGTCGCGGATCAGGCGCCCGAGCAGCGGCGCGCGCAGCAGCATGCCGTCGAAGCGCAACCGGAAGTCCGGCCGGCGCAGCAGTCGCACGAAGCCGGCGGCGGCGACCGCCAGCAGCACCAGCAACGCCAGGCCCCAGCCGGTCATCAGCTCCGAGACGCCGATCACCGCGCGGGTCAGCCACGGCAGCGTGCGGCCCATGGAGTCGAACTGCTCGACCACCTTCGGCACCACGAAGGTCATCAGCGCCACCACCACCGCCAGCGCCGTGAGCGCCAGTGCCGCTGGATAGACCAGCGCGGTGGCCAGGCGGCTGCGCACCTGCTGCTGGCGCTCGAGCAGGTCGGCCAGGCGCTCGAGGATCTCCGGCAGCGCGCCGGTGCCTTCGCCGGCGGCCACCATCGCCCGGTACAGCGGCGGGAACGCGTTGCCCTGGCGCGCCATCGCCTCGGACAGGCGGAAGCCCTCGACCACCGTGGCGTGGGTCGACAGCAGCACCCGGCGCACCGCGGGCTTCTCGGCCTGGGCGCCGATAGTGCGCAGCGCTTCCTCCAGCGGCGCCACCGCGACCAGGGTCGCCAGCTGGCGGGTGACCAGGGTGAGCTCGCGGTTGCCGAAACGGCCGCGCAGCAGCGTGGGCTTCGGTGCCGCGGCGGCGGCCGGCACCAGCTTCACCGGCACCAGTTGGCGGCGCAGCAGCCGTTCGCGGGCGTCGCGTTCGCTGTCGGCGGCGACGGTGCCGCGGCGGTCGCGGCCGCGCGCGTCGAGCGCGGCGTAGTCAAACGTGGCCATGGTCCCGCGACTCCTGGCGCACGACGCGCAGCGCCTCCTCCGGGGTGGTGGCGCCCGCGGTCACGCAGGCGCGGGCCGAGTCCGCCAGCCAGTCGCCCGACAGCGAGGCCGCGCGCGCCAGCGCGTCCTCGTCGGCGCCGCCGGCGATCAGCGCGCGCAGGCGGTCGTCGACCGCCACCGCCTCGTACACGCCGATGCGGCCGTTGAAGCCGGTCTGGTTGCAGTGCCCGCAGCCGCCGGCCGCGAACAGCGGGCCGGCGTAGTCCGCGCCCATCAACCTTGCGCTCAGTGCGTCCGGCGCGCGCGGCTGCCGGCAGTGCGGGCACAGCCGCCGGATCAGGCGCTGCGCCAGCAGCAGGCGCACGGTGCTGGCGAGCAGGAACGACTCCACGCCCATGTCGCGCAGGCGGGTGATCGCGCCGAGCGCGTCGTTGGTGTGCACGGTCGAGAGCACCAGGTGCCCGGTGAGGCTGGCCTGCACCGCGATCTGCGCGGTCTCCGGGTCGCGGATCTCGCCGACCATGACCACGTCCGGGTCCTGGCGCAGGATCGCGCGCAGCCCGGCGGCGAAGGTCATGCCGACCTTGCCGTTGACCTGGGTCTGGCCGACGCCCTCGACCGCGTACTCCACCGGGTCCTCGACGGTGAGGATGTTGCGGCTGCCGTCGTTGAGCCGCTCGAGCCCGGCGTACAGGGTCGTGGTCTTGCCCGAGCCGGTGGGGCCGGTGACCAGCACGATGCCGTTGGGCACCGCCAGCGCCGCGCGGAAGGCGTCCAGCACGCCCGCCGGCATGCCCAGTTCCTCCAGTGCGAAGGCGCCGTGGTCCTTGTCGAGGATGCGCATCACCACGCGCTCGCCGTGGCGCGCGGGCAGGGTGGACACGCGCACGTCCAGCGCCTTGGCGCCCATCGCCACCGAGATGCGGCCGTCCTGCGGGATGCGGCGCTCGGCGATGTCCAGCCGCGCCATCACCTTGACCCGCGACACCAGCATCGGCGCCAGCCGCGCCGGCAGCTCCAGCGCCTCGCGCATCACCCCGTCGACGCGGAAGCGCACCCGCAGCGCCCGCTCGAACGGCTCGATGTGCACGTCGGAGGCGCCGCTGCGCGCGGCCTCGGCGATCAGGCCGTTGATCAGGCGGATCACCGGCGCGTCGTCTTGCGCCTCGAGCAGGTCGGCGGCGGCCGGGATGTCGTCGGCGAGCGCGTCGAGGCTGCCGGCGGCGTCCAGGTCCTGCGCGCCGGCGGCGCCGGCCAGCCCGGCGCCGGCGTAGATTTCCGACAGCCGGCGGTCGAACTCGGCGCGCGGCAGCCGCTGCACCTCGAGTGCGCGGCCGAGCGCGCGGCGGGCCTCGATCAGCGCCTCCGGCGACGCGCCCTCGCGCAGGCCGATGCGCGCCGGCCCGTCGCCGTCCACGCCCAGCAGCAGCATGCCGTGGCGCTTGGCGAAGACATAGGCCAGCGGGGGCGGCGCAAGATCGGTCACGGCTGCGGTTCGGTGGACGGTTGTGGCCGCGGTTCGGCCGGCGGCAGCGGCGCCGGCGGCGCCACCGGCGGGGTGGTGCCGAAGTAGTCCTCGATCAGCGCGTCGAGTTGGGCGCGGCCGTCGCCGCCCACGCCGCCGCTGCGCAACTGCTCGCGGCGCATGTAGTCGTAGCGCGGCGCGGTGACGCCCTGCGCCTCGCGCGGATCGCGCACGATGGTGGGGCGGATGAACACCATCAGGTTGGTCTTGTTGCGCGAGCGCGCGGTGCGCCGGAACAGCGCGCCGAGGCCGGGGATGTCGCCGAGCACCGGCACCTTGTCGACGGTGTTGCGGTCGGCCTGGTCGAGCAGGCCGCCGAGCACGACGATGGCGCCGTCGTCGGCCAGCACCCGGGTCTCGATCTCGCGCTTGCTGAGGATCAACTCGTCGAAGTTCTCGCTGACCGGGCCGGCGATCGCCGAGACCTCCTGCCGCAGCGCCAGGGTGATGCCGCCGCCGGCGTTGATCTGCGGCCGGACCACCAGTTGGATGCCGACGTCCTGGCGCTGGATGGTGCGGAACGGGTTGCTGTTGGAGTCGCCCAGCACCTCGCCGGTGGTGATGGGAATTTCCTGGCCGACCAGGATCCGCGCCTCCTCGTTGTCGAGCGTGAGCACCGACGGCGTCGACAGCAGGTTGGAGGCGGTATCGCTCTTGACCGCGTCGATGATCAGCCCGAACACCAGGCTGCCGGTCTCGCCGGCCAGGCCGGACAGGCCGCCGTTGTAGTCGAGCAGCGAGCGCAGGGCGTTGCTGACCAGCGGCGAGGTGGTGTCGCCGTCGCGCACCCGCGACGCGGCCGCGGCCAGTTCGGCGATGCCCGGCGCGCTCCCCGGGAAGTTGGTCATGCCCAGCGGGATGTTGCCGTCCTTGCCCGCGAGCAGCAGCTGCGCGCCGAGGCGCTTGGCGGCATCGTCGGAGATCTCCACCACCAGTGCCTCGACCAGCACCTGCTCGCGGCGGGTGTCGAGCTGGGTGATCACGTCGACCAGCATGCGCTGGGTTTCCGGATCGGCGTTGATGATGATGGCGTTGACGCCCGGGTAGCGGGCGATGGTGGCGCGGCGGCCCGGGGCGATCGCGACCGACGCCGCCAGCGGCGCATCGCCTTCTGCGGCGCCGTCGGAGCGCGGCAGCGTCGCGGCCAGGTTCGACATCGACGCCATCGTCGACGCCGC
Organism: Luteimonas sp. R10; assembly: GCF_045689605.1. GTDB lineage: Bacteria > Pseudomonadota > Gammaproteobacteria > Xanthomonadales > Xanthomonadaceae > Luteimonas. The sequence continues at coordinate 3,641,578 of NZ_CP141262.1, read as the reverse complement.
CAGCGGCGAGGATGCGCCCGACGGCCCGCGGCCCTGTCGTGCGTCCGTCTCGCCGGTCAGTCCGACCACCTGCTGCAGCACCGGCAGCAGTTCCTCGGCATTGGCGTGCTGCAGCCGGATCACGCGCACGTCGCCGCTGTTCTCGGCGCGGCGGTCGAGGTCCTCGACCACGCGCCGCACGTTGTCGACCAGCGCCGGATCGCCGCGCAGGAGCACCGCGTTGCTGCTTTCCACCGGCAGCACCGACAGCACCGAACCGCGGCCCTGGCCGCCGTACAGGCCGTTGACCACCTCGGCGATCTCGCGCGCGGAGCTGTTGCGCAGGCTGATCGCCTCCACGCGGGCGCGGTCCTGGTCGATCTGCGCGACCAGCCCGCGCAGCCGGCGCAGGTTGTCGCTGTAGTCCGCCACCAGCAGGCTGTTGCCCTGGGGCGTGGCCAGCGCCACGCCGCCGCGGCCGATCAGCGGCTTGACCGTCTCCACCGCGGACTGCGCATCGACATGGCGCAGCCGGAACACCTCGGTCGAGAAGCCGGCGCCGTCGCCGCCGGCCGCGCCCGGCTGCTGCGCGGCGGTGTCGTCCGGCACCACGCGGTACACGCCGGCGCCGCTGGGCACCGCGATCAGGCCGTTGGCGCGCAGGGTGGCGACCAGGATGCCGAGCAGTTCCGGTTCCGACAGCGGCTCGTCGTTGGAAAGGGTGATCGTGCCCTGCACCCGCGGATCCACCAGGAAGGTGGTGCCGGTGGCGCGCGCCACGTCCTGGATGAAGGCGCGGATGTCGGCGTTCTGCACGTTCAACGCCGGTGCCGGCGCGGGCGCGTCCTGGGGCAGGGCGGCGGGAGCGGCCAGGCACAGGCCGGCTGCGATCAGCCACGGGGCGAAGCGAGGTTTCAAGGCGATGTCGTCCGCAGGGTGATGGTCTTGGTTTCGCCGCCGCGCTGGACGGTGATCTCGGCGCGGTCGCGCCGGGCGAGTTCCTGCTCCAGTTCGGTCATGCGCTCGGGCGTGAGCGCCTGGCCGTTGACCGCCAGCAGCACGTCGCCGGATTCGAGCCCGGCCTGGCGCAGCAGCGCGCCGCCGCCGCGCGGGATCAGGGTGTAGCCGGTGACGCGGCCGCCTTCGGTGCGCGGCCGCAGGCCGGCCTGGGCCAGCAGCTGCTGCGGGTCGACCGTCGCGCCGACGTCTCCGCCGCCGCTCGCACGGGCCGCGGGCAGGGCGGCGGGGCGCGCGGCAGGCGTGCGCACGGTGGCGGCGCTCTCCTGCAGCGCGATGCGCTGGTCGGTGCCGCCGGCGCGCAGCACCGCATGGTCGGGCCCGACCGCCTGCAGCACCACGCCATCGGCGATTTCGTCGCCGACCCGGAAGGCGCCCTGCGCGCCGTCGCCGGCGGCGAGGATCGCCGAGCCGCCGTTGCCGTCCCGGCGCACGCCGAACAGCCGATAGCCGTGGGCGCTGGCCTGCGCACGGCCGCTGCGCGCGGCCGGGAAGAACGGATCGCCGGACAGCGACAGCGCGGTGTCCGCGGGTGGCGCGGGCGCCGCGAGAGCGGCGCCGACCGGCCCGAGCGGCGCCAGCACGATCCACAGCAGCCGCGCCGCCTGCACCGCCAGCAACAGCACCAGCGCGACTTCCAGCGCAGTGCGCAGGACCGCGGGGCGGTCGCCACGGACGGGAAGGTGCAGGTTGGCGAGGAACTTTGGCACGGCGATTCCGCGAGGTGCGCTGGCTTCATTGCACGGATGCGGAAAGGATGCGAAGGATTTATGACAGTTTGACTGCGACTGCCATATTTCTTTCGTATTGGAGGGGTGGGGGGATCCAGGCGCCGCGACGCCGCCGACGCCCGCGGCCTCGCCGTCCCCCGATGCGGCGCTTCGCGCCGCCCGGCCGGCGTTTCGTAGGAGCGCACCGCAGGGGCGCGACCGGCCTTGCGGCGAAGGCCGTCGCGCCCCTTGCGGTGCGCTCCTACGGTCTGTCGGCCGGGTTCGACAGGCCCGGACTCAGAACGACGCCGACAGGCTCAACGTGTACGACACGCCCGGCTCGTAGCGGTAGACGTCGGCGCGGTTGCCGCCGCGCTCCTGGTACTCCTGGTATTCGGTGTCCAGGATGTTGCGGGCGCTGAAGCCGATCGACATCTCGGTGTCGCCGAGGTTGAAGCCCTTGCGCAGCACGAAGTCCAGCGTGGTGCCCGGCTTCTCGATGTAATCCGGCTGTCCGGGACGGCCGCGTGCGGTGATGCGCTCGCCGACGTAGTTGGCGATCAGCGTGGCCTGGGTGCGGGTGGTCTCGCTTTCGATGCCGACCTGCAGGTTGGCGATGTGGTCGGACTGGCCCTGCAGCTGGCTGCCGTCGCGGACGAACAGGGCGGCGTCGACCGGCTGCGCGAAGCCGTACGGATGCACGGTGTCGCCTTCCTTCACTTCGACCTCGGAGTTCGACCAGGTGTAGTTGCCGGAGAAGTAGAGACGGTTGTCGCCCCACCAGTTGGCCTCGATCGGCAGGTCGAAATACTTCTTCGCCTCGATCTCGGCGCCGTACAGGGTCGCGGCCGGGGCGTTGAGGAAGCTCTGGAAGGTGGTGCCGCCGGCGAAGTTGACGTTGGACTCGATCGGGTTGTCGATGTCTTTGTAGAAGCCGCCGACGGTGAAGTACTCGCCCGCGCCGAAGAACCATTCGTAGCGCACGTCGAGGTTCAGCAGCTCGCTGTCGACCAGGTACGGGTTGCCGTAGAACAGGCGGTCGTTGTCCGGGTCCTGGTACTGCTGCGGCGCCAGTTCGCGGAACTGCGGCCGGGCGATGGTCTTGGACGCGCCGAAGCGGATCTGCTGGTTGTCGGCGAAATTCCAGGTCAGCGTGGCCGCCGGCAGGAAGTAGTCGTTGCGCAGCGGTTCCGGCGAGGTCTGGCGGACTCCGGTGAAGATGTTGTACGGGTGTACCGCCTGGGTCGCATCCTCGTAGCGCACGCCGACGGTGGCGCGCACCAGCGGGGTGATCTCGCCTTCGGCCTGCAGGTAGCCGGCCTTCACCTTGAGCGTGGCGTCGTAGGCCGCCGCGCCGAGGCCGCCGGTGGTCTCCTGGATGCGCAGCAGGTCCTGGCTGAGGTTGTAGTCGGAGAACAGGTAGTCGATGCGCTGGTAGCGATTGTAGAACGGCAGCACGCCGTCGAGCGCCTGCAGGCGGAACTCGCGCGATTCGGCGTTGCGGTCGTTGTCCAGGTACGATGCGCCGCTGCTGACGGTGACGTCGCGCTCGATCGGCAGGCGCCAGGTGACGTCGACGCCGCCGCTGGCGATCTCGTCCTCGACATTGCTGAAGCGGGTGTAGTTCTGCACGCGCCTGGCATCGTGCGCCCAGTAGCCGTCGACCAGTTCGTAGCGGATGCCCTTCTCGTAGGGCACGTCGCGGGTGGCGCGGGCGATCGCGCCGCGCCACTCGATCTTCAGGTCGTCGTATTCGCCGAAGGTATGGCTGCCGGTGATCTGGTTGTTGAGCAGCTCGCGCTCGAACCATTCGGTGTAGTCGTCGCGCGCCTCGAACCCGGCGAGGTTGTCGACGCCGGAGCGGCTGCGCGCCTCCTTGATGGTGTCGTGCACGTACATCGTGGTCAGCGCGACCTTGTGGTTGCCGTTCTCGTAGCCGGCGCTCACCAGCGCGTTGACGCGGGCGTTGTTCTGGGTGGAAAGGAAATCGTAGTCGGCCTCGTACTCGACCACGTCGCCGGTGAAGAACGCATCCTGCTGGGTGCCGAACTTGGTGCGCCACTTGTTCTCGAAGCCGGCTACGGCCAGGAAGCCGAGCTTCGAGTCGTTGCCCAGGTCCATCGAGTAGCCGGCGCTGCCGCCGAACTCGAAGTCCGGATCGATGCTGTCCTTCTCCTGCAGCACGTTGAGGTTGGCGTTGACCATGCTGCGGCCGATGCGGCGGATGTCCTCGCGGCTGAAGTTGCCCAGGTCGACGCGCTGGCCGGTGGCGATGGCGTCCTTCAGCGCGCTCGGCATCTTGCGGGTGCCGTCGTCGTAGCCCCAGAAATCGTCGTCGCCGCCGTAGTAGGTCAGGCCCTTCTCGCCGGTGGTGACGCTGTTGCCGCCGGTGCCGATCGACAGGTTGAGGAACGGCTCGTCCGGCACGGTCAACGACTGCATGTCGATCACGCCGCCGCCGAACTCGCCCGGATACTTGACCGAATAGGTCTTCTGCACCGTGACGCTTTCCAGCACCTCGCTCGGGAACAGGTCCAGCGGCACCACCCGCTGCAGCGGTTCCGGGCTCGGCAACGGCGAGCCGTTGAACAGCGCCGAGGAGTAGCGTTCGCCCAGGCCGCGCACGTACACGTACTTGTCGCGCATCAGGCTCAGGCCGGTGACGCGGGTCAGCGCGGCGGCGGCGTCGCTGTCGCCGGTGCGCGCGAAGTCCTCGCGGGTGATGAACGAGGCGACTTCGGAAGTCTGGAGCATCGGCTCCGGGATGTATTCGCCGCGCACCTGGACCGCGTCCAGTTGCGTGGGACTGGCGGAGGTCTCGGTCTGCGCGGGCGCTCCGGTCTCTTGGGGCGCGTCCTGCGCCAGCACGCCGCAGGGGACGAGCAGCGCCGAGATCGCGAGGAACAAACCGCTGCGGGTCGGGGATCGCTTCATGGGAAAGCCTTGGCTGAGCAGGACGGAGGGAGGCACGGCGGTCATGGCAACGGGGCGGCGTCGCCGCCGCCCCGTGATCGCGCCCGGATCAGCAGGGCGTGTCGGCCGTCAGGCCGCAGGTCCAGCCCTGCCACCAGGTGTCGTTGGCGTCGCGTACACCGCCGATGTAGTCGACCTGCTGGAAGAAGTTGCTGATCTGCAGCAGGCCCTCGTACGCGGGTACCGCGTTCTCCTCGGCACCGTTGACGAAGCCGTCGGTCAGGGTCGAGGTGCCTTCGGCGACGTTGTTGCTGCCGGCGCCGAAGGCGTCCTCGGCGCGCTGGTCGGCGAACGGCACCGGGCAGGAGAAGTGCACCGAATGGAAGGTGCCGGTGGTGTTCTCGTCGTCGATCTGCAGGCACTGGAGCGCCGCGCCGGTGCCGCCGGCCGGACGGGTCACGACAGTGTTGTAGAACTCCGCCTGGGTGCCCGAGTTGAGCGTGATCGCCGAACCGCCGCCGGCGCGGCCGACATAGGTGAAGTTGGCCACCTTCGGGTTCGAGAACGGCTCGCGGCGGATGCTGCTCCACTCGTTCATGCGGTCGCCGCCGCCCTCACGCTGCGTCACGATGCCGAACTGCAGGGCGCCGTTCCAGCCGGTGTCGGTGTCGAGGCTGTCGTCGTCGTTGCCGGTGAAGACCAGATAGCGGGCATTGACCGTGCCGCCGAACCACTCGATGCCGTCGTCGGAGCTGTTGTGCACCTGGACGTATTCGACGATGGTGCCGTTGCCGACGCCGGCCAGGGTGATGCCGTTGAGTTCGTTGTTGGTCGAGATCTCGAAGCCCGAATGCATCACCCGCACGTAGCGCAGCATGCCGCTGCTGTCGGTGGGTGAGTTGCCGCCGTAGAACCCGTCGGCGCCTTCCACCTGTTCCTGGCACTCCGGTGTGCCGGAGACGGTCTCGCCCGGACAGGCATTGATCGGTGCGCGGCCCAGGATCACCACGCCGCCCCACAAGCCGATCGAATCGGCATTGGTCTCGCCTTCCAGGCTCTGCCGCGCGGTGAATACGATCGGGGCGTCGGCTTCGCCTTCGGCGTAGATCTCGGAGCCGCGATTGACCACGAGGAAGTCGGCGCCGGACGAACCGTACAGGGTCACGCCGGGCTCGATGGTGAGCACGCCTTCCTGGGCGCCGGCGTTCGGGTTGCCGGCGTCGCCGCCCTGGTCCTCGCCGACGGTGACGCGGCCGGAGATGGCGTACGCGGTGCCGTCGCGCCGCGGCACCACCACGTTGCCGACGATGGTCTCGGGCAGGCGGCAGGCGCGCAGCGTGCCGTCGGCGACGGTGCCAATGTTGCTGAAGCCGGTCGGGCAGTCTGCGGCCGGGCCGCCAGTCGGCGGCGGGTCGGTCGGCGGAGGCGGCGGATTACCGCCCGACGGCGGCGGTGGCGGCGGGAAAGCGCCTTCGCCAGGGTCAGCGACGCGGTCGGCGCCGTTGCCGCATGCGCTGAGGGCGAGGACCGTGCCGAAGGTCATCAGCAAGGTCCGGTAGTTGTTCGCAGCCATTCTGGAATCTCCGATCGTATGGGCGGGTTTCGGGTGAACGCAGGAACGCGGAGGCCTGGCGGAGCGCATTGCCGCCGCGGTGTCGGCCGCAGGTCCCCGGAGTGGAATCGCTGCAAGTTATAAGCACCTTTTGTGACCGTTTTCTTGCGCCGATAACGGTTTCTTAAGCGGACGGAAACCTGTTCGTGTGGCCGCCGTCGCATGTCGCAAATCGGTATCGGATTTGTCACATGAGCGCGATAGGCTGCTGCGGAGGCAGTGCGTGCCTCGATCGCAAGATCGCGTCCGTCACACGAGGGCTTTGCCATGTCGACCACACAGCAGATCACCGCCGAACTCGATGGCTGGATCCTGGAACAGGTGCGCGCCGGCCAGCCGCCCGAGGCGGTGATCGCGCCGCTGGTCGAGCGGGGCTGGCGGGAGCAGGTCGCGATCGACGCGGTCGAGGCGGTGATGCGCCGGCATCTCGAGCAACACGCGCGCGACAGCGGGCTGCCGGTGCCGGTCCGGGTGCCGGCGCCGGTCGGCTGGAACGGCGCCTCGACCGTGCGCGCCGGCGACCGCGACGTGCACGTGCTGGCGCACCTGGTGCACCCGCAGGTGGTGGTGCTCGGCGGCCTGCTGTCCGACGACGAGTGCGATGCCCTGGCCGAGCTGTCGCGCACGCGGCTGTCGCGCTCGGCCACGCTCAACCTGGAGACCGGCGACGACGACGTGCACGACCACCGCACCAGCCAGGGCATGTTCTTCCGCCGCGGCGAGAACGCGCTGTGCGCGCGCATCGAGGCGCGCATCGCCGCGCTGACCGAGTGGCCGGTCGAGAACGGCGAGGGGCTGCAGGCCCTGCGCTACGGCGTCGGCGCCGAGTACAAGCCGCACTACGACTATTTCGATCCGGACAGGCCCGGGACCGCGCGTACCCTGGAACGCGGCGGCCAGCGCGTCGCCTCGCTGGTGATGTACCTCAACACGCCCCGGCGCGGCGGCGCGACCGTTTTCCCGGACGCGCACTTCGAGGTGGCCGCGGTCAAAGGCAACGCGGTGTTCTTCAGCTACGACCGCCCGCACCCGATCACCCGCAGCCTGCACGGCGGCGCGCCGGTGCTGGAAGGCGAGAAATGGGTGGCGACGAAGTGGCTGCGCGAGCGGCAGTACGAGTGAAGAGGAACGAGGAGCGAATCGGACGGCCTTCTCGTCACTTGCAGCCCAGGCGCTTGGCATCAATGGCGGCGGCGGCATGCCGCCGCTCGGCCGGAACTGCCGATGTTAGCCGCCGTATCCCGGCGGATCGGCGGGCGTCGCGACTGCCGTCGCTCCCACGGATACCTTCATCGCGGCCCGTTCCCGTGCAGCCCAGTTACTCTTGAGCAAACAAAAATCAGAAAGACAAGCGAGAAATGAGAAAAAGCGGCATCACGCTTTCTCTCGTTTCTCGCTTGTCTTCACTCGTTCCTCGCTTTTAGTTTTGTCCGGAAACCGGCACAGGTCGCGGATCACGCAGACCGGGCACTCGGGCCGCCGTGCCTTGCAGACATAGCGGCCGTGCAGGATCAGCCAGTGGTGGGCGTTCTGCAGGAACTCCGCCGGCACCCGCTTCAGCAGGCCGTCCTCCACCGCGCGCACGTCCTTGCCGGGCGCCAGACCGGTGCGGTTGGCGACGCGGAAGATGTGGGTGTCGACGGCGATGGTGGGTTCGCCGAAGGCGGTGTTGAGCACCACGTTGGCGGTCTTGCGCCCGACGCCGGGCAACGCCTCGAGCGCGGCGCGGTCGCGCGGCACTTCGCCGCCGTGGCGCTCGATGAGGATCCGGCAGGTGGCGATCACGTTCTTCGCCTTGGCGTTGAACAGGCCGATGGTGGAGATGTAGCGCTTCAGGCCGTCCTCGCCGAGGGCGAGGATCCGCTGCGGCGTGTTGGCCACCGGATACAGCCGCCGCGTGGCCTTGTTGACGCCGACGTCGGTCGCCTGCGCCGAGAGGATCACGGCCACCAGCAGTTCGAAGGGCGTCTCGTACTCGAGTTCGGTGGTCGGGTCCGGGTCGAGCTCGGCCAGGCGCGAGAACATCTCACGGATCTCGTCGCGCTTGAGCGTCGGGCCGCGGCGGCGGACCGCCTGTTTGGGGCGCGCCGCTCCGCCTGCGTCGGTGCCGCTCATGCGCCGTTGCCCCCGGCACGCGCCTTCGCCCGGGCCAGGGCCGCCGCCGCCGCCGCCGGCAGCCGCGGCTTGTCGGTCGCGGCGGCCGGTGGAGTGCGCCCGGCCTCGCGCTCGGTGGCGCGGCGCGCCAGCCGCGCGTTGCGGGCGCGGTGCCGGTCGCGCGCCGCCCAGGCGGCCAGCAGCCGGTCGCGGGCCGCGCGCAGCCGCTCCCGGTCCGTCGCCGGCAGGGCCGGCGCGGCGTCGGCGTCGAAACCGGCCAGGCCGGCCTCGATGGCGGCATCCAGGTCGTCGGCATCGAGCAGCCGCAGCAGCGTGCGCGCGCGCTCGTCGGTGCGTGTGCCGGTGTCGGGGGCGCGAGGCATGGGGGGCTCAGCGGTTGCGGAAGGCGGGCCGGCGCTTTTCCAGGAACGCCGCGGTGCCCTCGCGCATGTCCTCGGTCGAGAACGCCAGGCCGAACTGTGCGGTCTCGTAGGCCAGGCCTTCCTCGATCCCGCATTCGCCGCCGCGGTCGACGCAGTCGAGCACCCCGCGCAGCGCCAACGGCGCCGCGGCGGCCAGCTGCGCCGCCAGTTTCATGGTCTCGGCCTCGAGCTCCGCCGCCGCGACCACCCGGTTGACCAGGCCGAGCTGGTGGGCCCGTGCGGCATCGATCGGCGCGCCCAGCAGGCACAGTTCCAGCGCCGCGGCGCGCCCGGCCAGCCGCAGCAGGCGCTGGGTGCCGCCGAAGCCCGGGATCAGGCCGAGATTGACCTCCGGCTGCCCGAGCCTGGCGCCGTCGGCGGCGATGCGCAGGTGGCAGGCCATCGCCAGCTCCAGCCCGCCGCCCAGGGCGAACCCGTTGACCATGGCGATCACCGGCTTGGGCAGGGTCTCGATCCTGCGCATGGCCCGCTGCCCGCGCTGCGAGAAGTCGCGGCCCTGGATCGCGCTCAGCCCGGCCATCTCGGCGATGTCGGCACCGGCGACGAACGCCTTGGGCCCGGCGCCGGTCAGCACCGCGACCCGGACCGTCGGGTCGGCGGCGATCGCCTCGAAGGCGTCGTGCAGGGCCTCCAGGGTGGCAGCGTTCAAGGCGTTCAGCTTGTCCGGGCGGTTGACGGTGACGACGCGGACGGCGTCGTGGTCGGCGATCAGCAGCGGCGAGTCGGTCATCGGCGATTACCGGATGTGAAGGGGGAAGGGGATCGAAGCCCGCGCGGAACTTACCGTGGCCGGCGCAGTCGGACGGATTGCCGTCGGTGGAAGTCGAGCCCTGCGGCGGCTATCCTAGCGCGTTCGTTCGTGGCGGTTCGACCGCTCACGTGAGCCGAACCATCACGGAAACCATCTGGAGATCTACCGCATGAAGTTGCGTTTGCTTGCCGCTACCCTTGCGGCACTGACCCTGACCGCCGGCGCCGCCGCGGCCCAGGACACCTCGTCCGAGCAGGGACGGCTGAGCTATGCGCTCGGCTACGATCTCGGCCGCAACCTGGTCGAAAGCGGCGAACAGATCGACATCAACACCGTGGTCAAGGCGGTGCAGGACGGCTATGCACGGCGCGACCCGGCGGTGCCGGTCGAGCAGCTGCGCAGCGCCGTGGAAGGCATGCAGCAGCGGCAGCTGGCCAAGGCGAAGGAAGCCTTCGAGAAGGCCTCGGCCGAGAACAAGACCAAGAGCGACGCGTTCCTGGCGCAGAACCGCGCAAAGTCCGGCGTGCAGACCCTGCCCAGCGGCGTGCAGTACCGCGTGATCGAGGCCGGCAGCGGCGCCAAGCCGACCCAGAACAGCCAGGTGGAACTGCACTACAAGGGCAACCTGCCGAACGGTCCGACCTTCGTCGACACCTATACCGCCCAGGAGGGCCAGCAGGCCGGCCCGGTCACGGTGAGGCTCAGCGAGATCCCGCTGGTCGGCCTGCGCGAGGCGCTGACCAACATGCCGACCGGCGCGCGCTGGGAAGTGGTGCTGCCGGCCGAGCAGGCCTACGGCAACACCCCGCAGTCGCCGATCGGCCCGAACCAGGCGGTGGTCTTCGACGTCAAGCTCGTCAGCATCAAGTGACGCAATGGCGCGTCGGCGCATAGCGCCGACGCCTTTGCCATTGCGTCATCCCGGCGCAAGCCGGGATCCAGCGCCTTGGGCAGTCCCGCGCGCGCAGCGCGCGGCTTTGCCATTGCGTGGTAGGAGCGCACCGCAGGGGCGCGACCGGTTTCCGGCGCCGGCGGTCGCGCCCCTGCGGTGCGCTCCTACCGGATGCAGGGCGGATCAATGGGCGGGGCTGGCATCCAGCGCCAGTCCGCAACTCCAGCGCCACGCCGGCCCGCGCCGACGTGGCGTTTTTCTGTCATCGGCTAACCTGTTCCGTCCCATGAACACCGCCTTCCGCGCCATCCTCACCCCCTGCACTGGCGTCTGCACGCTGGACGGTGACGGGCTGTGCCTGGGCTGCCATCGCACTTCGGACGAGATCGCGCGCTGGTCGCAGATGGGCGACGAGGAGCGACTGCGGCTGATGGAATCCGAATTGCCCGCGCGCGAAGCGCGGCGTACATGAAGCCGGGGCTCTCCGTCCCCGGCCTGGCACGGGCGCTGCATCCGCTGGACGCGCCGCCCACCGGCGACGGATGGAACCGCGACGAGATCGCCGACCTGCTGCCCGCCGCCGGCCAGCGCTTCGAGGCCGCGGTGCTGGTCGGCTTGGTGCAGCGCGCCGGCGGCCCGCGGGTGCTGCTGACCCGCCGGACCGAGATGTTGCGCCAGCATCCCGGCCAGGTCAGTTTTCCCGGCGGCCGCATCGAGCCGGACGACCGCGATGCGCTGGCCGCGGCCCTGCGCGAAGCGCGCGAGGAGATCGGCCTGTCGCCGGCGCAGGCCGCGCCGCTGGGCTATCTCGATCCGATGCTGACCGTCAGCGGTTATCGCGTGCTGCCGGCGGTGGCGGCGATCGACCCGGCGTTCGTGCCGGTGCCGGATCCCACGGAGGTGGCCGAGGTGTTCGAGGTCGCGCTGGCGTTCCTGCTGGCGCCGCAGAGCCTGCAGCGCCTGGAGGTGGACTACGGCGGCCGGCGCCGCGAGGTGCTGCAGTTCCGCAGCGATGCGAGCATCACACCGCACCGGATCTGGGGCGCGACGGCCTCGATCCTGTTGAACCTGCGCGAGCGGCTGCGGGAAGCCGCGGGAGGCGATGCATGACACCCGATTGGACCACGCTGGTGCAGGCGGAGGAACTGGCCGCCGCGCCAGGGTGCGCCGGTCTGGCGGTGGTCGACTGCCGGCATTCCCTGGCCGATCCCGGTGCCGGCGCCCGCGATTACCGCGACGGGCACGTTCCAGGGGCGGTGCATGCGGACATGGACCGTGACCTGTCCGGCACCGCGCCGGCCGGCAGCGGCGCCGGCCGCCATCCCTGGCCCGATGCCGCGGACCTGTGCCGGCGGCTCGGCGCCTGGGGCATCTCGCCGCGGCACCAGGTGGTCGCCTACGACGCCGGCGACGGCGCCTTCGCCGCGCGGCTGTGGTTCCTGCTGCAGGCGCTCGGGCATCGCCGCGTGGCGGTGCTCGACGGCGGCTGGGCGCGCTGGACCGCGCTGGGGCTGCCGCAGGAACCGTCGGTCCGGATGGCGGCCGCTGCGGATTACCCGCCGCCGACGTTCGACGCCGCGCGCCTGCTCGACGCGGTGCAGGTGCAGGCGCATCTGGACCGCGGCGGCCTGCTGCTCGACGCCCGCGCCGGCGAGCGCTTCCGCGGCGAGATCGAGCCGATCGACCGCGTCGCCGGGCACGTGCCCGGCGCGACCAGCCGTCCGTATGCCGACAACCTGATCGACGGACGCTTCAAGCCCGCGGCGCGCCTGCGGACCGAGTTCGAGCGCGTGCTGGCCGGGCGCGACCCCGCCGACGCGGTGGCGATGTGCGGTTCCGGCGTCACCGCCTGCCATCACCTGCTGGCGATGGCGCACGCCGGATTGCCGGGCGCGCGCTTGTACACCGGCTCGTGGAGCGGCTGGATCGAGGATCCGGCGCGCCCGGTCGCCATCGGCGGCGTTTGACCGCCGGGGCATCGATCCAGGCGATATTGGCGGCCCGATGGTGGGAGTGGTGGCGGCATGCCGCCACCGGGAAGTCGCAACGGCAGCCGGAGCATCACGCCGATCGCTTGTTTGTCGCGGCCTCCGTCGCTCCCGCGGCAAGCGGCTCGGCCTTGAAGACCTGGCCCATGCCGATCCGCGCCATCCGGGCAGGGTAGGGTCGCGGATGTGCCGCGGGTTCCGTCGGGTTCGCGGCGTCGCGACTTCCGTCGCTCCCACAGGGTGCGCGCCGGACTGGATGTGGTGCTGCACTGGCTCTTGTGGACCGCTGGCTCTTGTGGGAGCGACGGAAGTCGCGACCAGGCGCAAACGGCGTTCGCTTAATCGATGCCGATCGGAGTCGGGCGGCTGCCGATGGGACGCGCAACAGGCGCCGCCGCGATCAGCCCTTGCCGATCCGCGCCACCATCTCGCGCAGCGCCTGCTGGGTGGCGGGGTCGTGCCACTCGCGCAGGAAGTGCTCGAGCTGCAGGCTTTCGGGCGACAGCGCGTCGACCAGGTCGGCGCGCGCCAGGGCGCGGGTGGCCAGCATCGCCTTGCGCGGCAACTGCAGCAGGTCGTGCAGCCAGGCGACGCTGCGGGTGACGACCTCGTCGATGCCGGTCAGTTCGTCGACCAGGCCGATCGCGTGCGCGTCCCCGGCGGGGATCATGGCGCCGGACACCAGCAGGCGCTCGGCCCGGCGGCTGCCGACCACGCGCTGCATCAGCCGCAGGATGCCGGGCGGGATCGCGATGCCGACCTGGGTCTCGTTGAGGCCGATGGCGAAGGGACCGTCGGCCATCACCCGGTAGTCGCAGCACAGCGCCAGCACGCAGCCGCCGGCCGGCGCATGGCCGGCGATCGCCGCCGCCACCGGCAGCGGGCAGGCGGCGAGCGCGCGCGCGGCGTCGAAGAACGTTTCCCAAGCCGCGCACAGCGCGTCGGCGTCGTCCTGCAGCGCCAGCAGGTGCGGCACGTCGAGACCGGCCGAGAACACCTTGGGGCCGCCCGACAGCACCAGCGCATCGGCGCCGTCGTCCACGGCGGATCCGATCGCCGCCCGCAGCGTCGCGCAGAGCTCGGGATTCAGCGCGTTCACCGGGGGACGCGAGAGTTTCAGCTCGACGATGCCGCCGTCGTGGCGGATGGTTTCGATCAGGGACATGGCTGGGAGTCGTTGGGAGTCGGGAGTCGGGAGTGGTGAGGATAACGAATGGCGCTTACTTAGCCGTGACGTCCCGCTTTTGCTCGTCATTCCCGCGAAGGCGGGAATCCATGGACGTCAGGCCATCGGAAATCAAACGTGGATGACCAGCCCTTCGGGCTGTTGTAAAGCGCTTCCCGCCTTCGCGGGAATGACGATGCCCAAACAAGCGCCACTCGTGAGGGTAACCGTTTTTTTTTGCCGTCATCCCAGCGCAAGCCGGAACCGCTTTACAACAGCCGTAGGCTGGTCATCCATTTCGCCTGCCGGCGCAAGCATCAAGATGGATCCCGGCCTGCGCCGGGATGACGAGCAAAAGCGCTACGCTTCCCGACTCCAGCTCCGACTCCGACTCCGACTCCGACTCGAACTCCGAGGAACGAGGAACGATCCCGGTCATCCACCCGCGGCGCGGCGTACTGCATCGGGCAGCGGCGTCGGCCGGCCGCTGGCGCGTTCCACCCAGACCATCACCACGTGGCCGTCGGCGTACAGCGTGGCGCCGTCCTCGCCGAGGATGCGATGGGCGATGGTGACGCTGCTGCTGCCCAGGCGTTCGCAGGACAGTTCCACCACCACGCTCGCCGGGTACGGGATCGGCCGCCGGTAGTTGACCTGCACGGCCGCCAGCAGCGGCGCGGTGCGCTCGGTCACCCATTCCTCGTCCAGCGAATCGAACCAGCGGATGCGGGCCTCTTCCAGGTAGGTCAGGAAGTTCGAGTTGTTGACGTGGTTGAACGCGTCCAGGTCGCGCCAGCGCAGCGCGATCGGCATGCGGAAGAGGACGGGGGTGGGGGTGGGCTGATCATTCATGGGCGGGGTGGGAGAGCGAGGAACGAGGAGTGAGAAGTGAGAAGAGGGGAAAGGGAAGCGAAGGAGGGATGTTCTCACTCGTTCCTCGCTTTTTGCTCCTAGCTTCACGCGTTGGCGCGCCGCGCTGCTGCGCGCTTCTTGCGCACGGGCTTGGCGCCGGCTTGCGTGGACGGCGGCGTCCGCTTCGCGGCAGATGCTCGCTCGCCGAGCATCGTCGCCAGGAACTGCCCGGTGTAGGAATGCGCCATGCCGGCGACCTCCTCGGGCGTGCCCTCGGCGATGATGCGCCCGCCGCGGTGCCCGCCCTCGGGGCCGAGGTCGATCACCCAGTCGGCGGTCTTGATCACGTCGAGGTTGTGCTCGATCACCACCACCGTGTTGCCGTCGTCGCGCAGCTTGTGCAGCACCGCCAGCAGGTGCTCGATGTCGTGGAAGTGCAGGCCAGTGGTCGGCTCGTCGAGGATGTACAGGGTGCGCCCGGTGTCGCGCCGCGACAGTTCCTTCGACAGCTTGACGCGCTGCGCCTCGCCGCCCGACAGGGTGGTCGCCGGTTGGCCGAGGCGGATGTAGCCCAGGCCGACGTCCAGCAGCGTTTCCAGCTTGCGCGCGATCGACGGCACCGGCTGGAACAGCTCCAGCGCGTCCTCCACCGTCATCTCCAGCACGTCGTGGATGCTGTGGCCCTTGTAGAGGATCTCCAGGGTCTCGCGGTTGTAGCGCTTGCCGTGGCAGACGTCGCAGGGGACGTACACGTCGGGCAGGAAGTGCATCTCGACCTTGATCAGGCCGTCGCCCTGGCAGGCCTCGCAGCGGCCGCCGCGCACGTTGAAGCTGAAGCGGCCCGGCGAGTAGCCGCGCGCGCGCGACTCCGGCACCTGCGCGAACAGCTCGCGCAGCGGCGTGAACAGCCCGGTATAGGTGGCCGGATTGGACCGCGGCGTGCGGCCGATCGGCGACTGGTCGATGTCGACGATCTTGTCGAACAGGTCCAGGCCCTCGACCTCGCGGTACGGCGACGGCTTGTGCGAGG
Organism: Luteimonas sp. R10; assembly: GCF_045689605.1. Lineage (GTDB taxonomy): Bacteria > Pseudomonadota > Gammaproteobacteria > Xanthomonadales > Xanthomonadaceae > Luteimonas. Next base: position 3,626,132 of record NZ_CP141262.1, on the reverse strand, counting down.
CGCCGTTGATCTCGTTGGCGGTGAGCTTGTAGAGGGTGTCGTTGATCAGGGTCGACTTGCCGGAGCCGGACACGCCGGTGATCGCGGTGAACAGCCCGGCCGGGATCGTCAGGTCGACGTCCTGCAGGTTGTTGCCGGAGGCGCCGCGCAGCTTGAGCTGCATCTTGGCGTTGGCCTTGTGGCGCCGCGCCGGCACCTCGATCCGGCGCTTGCCGGACAGGTACTGGCCGGTCAGCGAGCGCGGCGCCTCGAGGATGTCGGCGTAGGTGCCCTGGGCGATCACCTCGCCGCCGTGCCCGCCGGCGCCGGGGCCGATGTCGACGATGTGGTCGGCCAGGCGGATCGCGTCCTCGTCGTGCTCGACCACGATCACGGTGTTGCCGAGATCGCGCAGCCGGACCAGCGTGTCCAGCAGGCGCGCGTTGTCGCGTTGGTGCAGGCCGATCGACGGCTCGTCGAGCACGTACATCACCCCGACCAGCCCGGCGCCGATCTGCGAGGCCAGGCGGATGCGCTGGGCTTCGCCGCCCGAGAGCGTGTCGGCCTTGCGCTCGAGGGTGAGGTAGTCGAGGCCGACGTCGACCAGGAAGTTCAGCCGCTCGCGGATCTCCTTGACGATCTTGGCGGCGATCTCGCCGCGCCAGCCGGGCAGGGTCATCTGGCCGAAGAACGCCAGCGCCTCGCCGATCGGCAGCACCACGATCTCCGGCAGCGGCCGGTCGGCGACGAACACGTTGCGTGCCGAGCGGTTGAGGCGGGCGCCGCCGCAGTCGGGGCAGGCGCGCTCGCTGATGTACTTCGACAGCTCCTCGCGCACCGCCGAGGATTCGGTCTCGCGGTAGCGCCGCTCCAGGTTGGGAATGATGCCCTCGAACCGGTGCTTGCGCTGGCTGCGGCTGCCGCCCTCGGTGATGTAGGTGAAGCTGATGGCCTGGCCGCCGCTGCCGAACAGCACCGCCTCGCGCGCCTTCTCCGGCAGTTCCTGCCAGGGCGTGTCGACGTTGAAGCGGTAGTGCTTGGCCAGCGACGCGATCAGCTGGAAGTAGTAGTGGTTGCGGCGGTCCCAGCCGCGCACCGCGCCCGCGGCCAGGCTCAGCTCCGGGTGCACCACCACCCGCGCCGGATCGAAGAACTGGCTCACGCCCAGGCCGTCGCAGCTCGGGCAGGCGCCGACCGGCGAATTGAACGAGAACAGCCGCGGCTCGAGCTCGGGCAGGGCGTAGTCGCAGACCGGGCAGCTGTACTTGGACGAGAACAGGTGCGGCTCGGCCTCCGGGTGGTCGAGCGAGTGCACCGAGACCATGCCGTCGCCGAGCTTGAGCGCGGTTTCGAAGCTCTCGCTCAGGCGCTGCTTGATGTCCTCGCGCACCTTGAAGCGGTCGATCACCGCTTCGATCGTGTGCTTCTGCCGCAATGCCAGGGTCGGTACCGCATCGATCTCGTACACCGCGCCGTCCACGCGCACGCGCACGAACCCCTGGGCGCGCAGCTGTTCGAACACCTGCGCGTGCTCGCCCTTGCGCTCGCGGATCACCGGCGCCAGCAGCATCCAGCGCTGCTCCGGGTCGAGGGTCAGCACCTGGTCGACCATCTGGCTGACGGTCTGCGCCTCGAGCGGGTAGTGGTGGTCCGGGCAGCGCGGCATGCCCACCCGCGCGTACAGCAGGCGCAGGTAGTCGTAGATCTCGGTGATGGTGCCGACCGTGGAGCGCGGGTTGTGCGAGGTCGACTTCTGCTCGATCGAGATCGCCGGGGAGAGCCCCTCGATGTGGTCGATGTCCGGCTTTTCCATCACGCTGAGGAACTGTCGGGCATATGCCGACAGCGACTCGACGTAGCGGCGCTGGCCCTCGGCGTAGATGGTGTCGAACGCCAGCGAGGACTTGCCCGAGCCGGACAGACCGGTGATCACGATCAGCTTGTCGCGCGGCAGGTCGAGATCGATGTTCTTCAGGTTGTGGGTACGGGCACCGCGGATGCGGATGAAATCCATCGCCATCGGGGAGGAATCCGGGTTGTCCCGGCGCCATGGGCGGCCGGGCGGGGGGAGGTGGGGGGCGGCCAATCGAACAGCCTACCGAGCAGTCGATATGGGGGCAAACCCCGGTTCCGCCAAGCCGTGCGGGCAGTATGGGCACGGGTTGTCTCAGCTGCTGAGACGGACGACGGGGAGCGGCCCCTATAGATCCGGCCCGCATCTCGTAGGAGCGTACCGCAGGGGCGCGACAGCCTTCGCAGGGCAGCCGGTCGCGCCCCTGCGGTGCGCTCCTACACGATGCGCGGGGCAGAGAGGGGGGCAGAGAGGGGGGCAGAGAGGGGGGCAGAGAGGGGGGCAGAGAGGGGGGCAGAGAGGGGGGCAGAGAGGGGGGCAGAGAGGGGGGCAGAGAGGGGGGGCGGTGCTGCTCGAGTTGGAGCGGGGGCGAGCCACGGGGGGCGGAAAGCGCCTTCTGCCGTTGTTCGCCTTCGCGACGCGCGGCGCGTTCATCCTGGTCGCTGCCGACACTCCTGCCTGGCGCGGTGCGCTTGACCCTAAGCTGCTGAAAGCCCTACAATTCCGCTTCTGTCCCGGCTCGATCCGGGGCGGCGACCACAATAACTACAGAGGAAGTCTGGTCATGTACGCAGTCATCGTCACCGGCGGTAAGCAGTACCGCGTGATGGAAGGCGAGACGATCCGCGTCGAGAAGCTCGACGCCGAAGCCGGCAAGCAGGTCACGTTCGACAACGTGCTGATGCTGGGCGACGGCGAGGGCGTCACGCTCGGGGACGCGCTCAAGGGCGCCACCGTCACCGCCAACGTCAAGTCGCATGGGCGCGCCGACAAGGTGCGCATCATCAAGTTCCGCCGCCGCAAGCACCACATGAAGCGCATGGGACACCGGCAGCACTACACCGAAATCGAGATCACCGGCATCGCCGGTGGGCAGAAGCACTGAGGAGACGCAGCCATGGCACATAAAAAGGGCGTAGGTTCCAGCCGCAACGGCCGCGATTCCAACCCGAAGTACCTGGGCGTGAAGATCTACGGCGGCCAGGCGATCGAGGCCGGCAACATCATCGTGCGCCAGCGCGGCACCCAGTTCCACCCGGGCGCGGGCGTCGGCCTGGGCCGCGACCACACGCTGTTCGCGCTGGTCGACGGCACCGTCGAGTTCGCCACCAAGGGCGCCAAGAAGCGCCGCACGGTGAGCGTGGTCGCCGCCGCGGACTGATCCGCGCGCACGGCGAGGATGAAGGCCCCGCTTCGGCGGGGCTTTTCGTTTGGGCTAGCGTAGCCCGCCCAAACGACGGGATTCGGCATTCGGGATTCGGGGTTCGCAAGAGCGGATTCGATCCCCCATGGTCGCCCGTGCAGGTAGAGTTGGCAGGCACGCCCCTGCTTTTGCGAATCCCCAATCCCGAATCCCGAGTGCCATGAAGTTAGTAGACGAAGCCGAAATCACCGTGATCGCCGGAAAAGGCGGCAACGGCTGCATCGGTTTCCGGCGCGAGAAGTTCATCCCGCTGGGCGGTCCGGACGGCGGCGACGGCGGCGACGGCGGCAGCGTCTGGCTGCAGGCCGACGAGAACCTCAACACCCTGGTCGACTTCCGCCACCAGAAGCGCTTCCAGGCGCAGCGTGGCGAGAACGGCATGGGCCGGCAGATGTACGGCAAGGCCGGCGAGCCGCTGACCGTGACCGTGCCGGTCGGCACCGTGGTGATGAATGTCGCGACCGACGAGGTCATCGGCGACCTCGCCACCCACGGGCAACGGCTGCTGGTGGCGCGTGGCGGCCGCGGCGGGCTCGGCAACATGCACTTCAAGAGTTCGGTCAACCGCTCGCCGCGCAAGACCACCCCCGGCGAGGAGGGCGAGGAGCGCACGCTGAAGCTGGAATTGAAGCTGCTGGCCGACGTCGGCCTGCTGGGATTCCCCAATGCCGGCAAGAGCACGCTGATCCGCGCCGTCTCGGCGGCGACGCCGAAGGTGGCGGACTATCCGTTCACCACCCTGTACCCGAACCTGGGCGTGGTCAGCACCGAGCCGCACCGCAGTTTCGTGATCGCCGACATCCCCGGGCTCATCGAGGGTGCGGCCGAGGGTGCCGGCCTCGGCGCGTTGTTCCTGCGCCACATCCAGCGCACCCGGTTGCTGCTGCACCTGGTGGAGATCCAGCCGCTGGACGGCGGCGATGCGGTCGAGCAGGTGCGTGCGATCGAGCGCGAGCTGGGCAAGTTCGATGCCGGCCTGCTGTGCAAGCCGCGCTGGCTGCTGCTCAACAAGGCCGACCTGCTGCCGGAAGAGGAGGCGCGGGCCGAAGCCGGGCGCATCATCGCCGCGCTCGGCTGGGAGCCCCCGTGGTTCCTGGTCTCGGGCCTGGCCCACGCCGGTACCCGCGAGGTGATGCTGCAGGTGCAGGCGTTCCTGGATCGCCTGGATGAAGAAGAGCGCGAAGCGCGTGATGCGGAGTGAGGCGGTGCGCGCTGGCGCGCGCAAATCCCCCCTGCCCCCCTTTTCCAAAGGGGGGGAAGCATCGGCGATTCCGCTTCCTCCGGAGCCCGGCTTCAACCCCCCTTTGAAAAAGGGGGGCAGGGGGGATTTGCTTTTCCCCGAGGCAACAAAAAACCCGGCCGGAGCCGGGTTTTTCGCAACGACCGGAGGCCTGGCCTCAGGCGGCCTGCAGCGCCTTGATCCGCGCGGTCAGGCGGCTCTTGTGGCGGGCGGCCTTGTTGCGATGGATCAGGCCGCGCGCGCTGAAGCGGTCGAGCAGCGGCTGGGCGGCCTGGAAGGCGGCTTGCGCAGCGGCGGCATCGTTGGCGTCGAGCGCCTTGAGCACCTTCTTCACGGCGGTACGGAGCATCGAGCGCTGGCTGCCGTTGCGCTGGTTGCGCACGACGGTCTGCTTGGCGCGCTTCTTGGCGGACTTGATGTTGGCCACGGCGGAATCCTGGAAACTGGGGATGACGAAACTGGGGTGCCAGCGCCGATTCGGGCGGACGGCTGGACAAACGAGCCGGAAATTATGGGGGATTCAGTGACTTGGGTCAACCCGCGAGCGCATGCCGGGGTGAGGCGGTGAGCGCCCCCGATCCTGGCGCCGCGCCGGCCGCCGACGCGGGCCGGTCCGGGGGGCTGCTGCGCTCGACCGCCGTGTTCAGCGCGATGACCTTCGTCTCGCGCATTTCCGGCCTGGTCCGCGACCAGGTCTACGCCGCCGTCTTCGGTGCCGGGCCGGCGATGGACGCGTTCGTGGTGGCGTTCCGGATCCCGAACTTCCTGCGCCGGCTCTCGGCCGAAGGCTCGTTCTCGATGGCGTTCGTGCCGGTGCTGGCCGAGTACCGGGAGAAGCAGGACCACGCGGCGGTGAAGGCACTGGTGGACCGGGTCGCCGGCACCCTGCTGGCGGTGCTGCTGGTGCTGACCGCGCTGGCGATCCTGGCCGCGCCGGCGGTGATCCGGGTGTTCGCGCCCGGCTTCGACCTCGACGGCGAGCAGGGCCGGCTGGCCGTCGACATGCTGCGGATCACCTTCCCGTACCTGCTGTTCATCTCGATGGCGTCGCTGGCCGGCGGCATCCTCAACAGTTACCGGCGGTTCGCGGTGCCGGCGCTGTCGCCGGTGCTGCTGAACCTGGCGATGATCGCCGCGGCGCTGGCGCTGGCGCCGCGGATGCAGCAGCCGATCATGGCCTTGGCCTGGGGCGTATTCGCCGCCGGCATCCTGCAGCTGGGCTTCCAGCTGCCGTCGCTGGCGCGCCTGGGGCTGCTGCCGCGGCCGCGCTGGGGCGCGGCGCACGCAGGCGTGCGCCGGATCATGCGGCTGATGGTGCCGACCCTGTTCGGCTCGTCGGTGGCGCAGCTCAACCTGCTGCTGAACACGGTGCTGGCCTCGTTCCTGATCGGCGGCAGCGTGACCTGGCTGTATTTCTCGGACCGGCTGATCGAGTTCCCGCTGGGCATGTTCGGCGTCGCCATCGGCACGGTGATCCTGCCGCACCTGTCCGGCCGCCATGCCGCGACCGACCCGGCCGGATTCTCGAAGGCGCTCGACTGGGGGCTGCGGCTGTGCCTGCTGATCGGGGTGCCGGCCTGCCTGGGCTTGATGCTGTGCGCCGAGGCGCTGGTGGCGACGCTGTTCCAGCATGGCCGGTTCGATGCCCACGACACGCAAATGGCCGCCTGGAGCGTGATCGCGCTGTCGGTGGCGCTGCCGGCGTTCCTGCTGGTGAAGGTGCTGGCGCCGGCGTTCTACGCGCGCCAGGACACGCGGACGCCGGTGAAGGCGGCGGTGGCGGCGGTGGCGGTGAACGTGGCGCTGTCGCTGGGATTCCTGGCGGCACTGTTGTACCTCAGCGACGCCGGTGCGGCGGCCCGGGCCCTGACCGGCGACGTCGGGCCGCGCGCGGCCCTGGCCGCACTGCCGGGCGCGCACGTCTGCCTGGCGCTGGCGATCGCGCTGGCGGGCTGGACCAATGCGCTGCAGCTGTGGTGGTTCCTGCGCCGCGCCGGGGTGTACCAGCGGCAGCCGGGGTGGCCGCGGTTCGCGCGGCAGTTGCTGCTGGCGAGCCTGGCGATGGTGGCGGTGGTCGGCGCGCTGCTCTGGGCCTGGCCGGGCTGGACCGGCTGGCACTGGACGGAGCGGGCGTGGCGGCTGGCGGTGGTGGTCGGCAGCGGCGGCGCGGTGTATGCGGCGATGCTGTGGTTGCAGGGCATCCGCCCGCGCGACCTGCGAGCCTAGCCGTGCGTCTGGCTCCTCGTAGGAGCGCACCGCAGGGGCGCGATGCCGCGCCAGGCAGCCTTCTTCGCTGCGGTATGGCCAGGCCCCGTCGCCAAGGGCCGGTCAAATAGGCAGCCGAGCTCTTCGCAGATCGGCTGACGACATCAAGGCTTGAAGCGCCGGCGATTCATTGGCGAACCTGTGGCGACGGCCCAATCCTCACCGCGGCGGAAAGAATTGCCTGGGGCGGCATCGCGCCCCTGCGGTGCGCTCCTACGGTGGGCGGCCTGGTGTCGCCGGCTTCGGGGACGGGGAGGACGTTCGGTGAGTTGCGTCTCGCCTTATACTCCCGGACTTCTATGAGCAGGCTTTTTCGCGACCTCGACGGCGGGCCGGTGTGCCCGGATGGCAGCGTGGTCTGCATCGGCGCCTTCGACGGCCTGCACCTGGGCCACCAGGCGCTGGTGCGGCACGCGGTGGCGCGCGCGCATGCGCTCGGCGTGGCCGCGGTCGCGCTGAGTTTCGAACCGCTGCCGCGCGAGTTCTTCGCGCCGGCGTCGCCGCCGCCGCGGTTGATGCTGCCGCGGGCGAAGGTCCGCGCCCTCCAGGCGCTCGGGGTCGACACGATCGGCCTGCTGCGTTTCGATGCGCGGATGGCGGCGCTGTCGGCGGAGGCATTCATCGGCCTGGTGCTGGCCGGCAGGCTTCGCGCGCGCGAGGTCTGGGTGGGGCCGGACTTCCGCTTCGGCCATCGCCGCGGCGGCGATATTGCGACCCTGCACCGCGAGGGCGGGGTGCACGACTTCGTCGCCGGCGAGATCGAGCCGCTGGCGCTCGACGGCGAACGCGTCTCCAGCACCCGCGTCCGCGCGGCGCTGGCCGCGGGCGACTTCGCCACCGCCACCCGCCTGCTCGGCCGCCCGTACGCGATCTCCGGGCACGTGGTGCGCGGCCGCAGGCTCGGCCACACGCTCGGCTACCCGACCGCCAACCTGCGCTTCGGCGGCAAGGTGCCGGCGCTGCGCGGCATCTACGCCACCCGCGTGCGCGGCATCGCCGGCGGCGCCGACGCCGACAGGCCGTGGCCGGCGGTGTCGAGCTTCGGCACGCGGCCGACGGTGGGCGGCGTCGAGCCGCTGCTGGAGGCGCACCTGTTCGATTTCGACGGCGACCTGTACGGGCAGCGGATCGAGGTCGAGTTCGTGGCGCGCCTGCGCGACGAAGAGAAGTTCGACGACCTGCCCGCCCTGGTCGCGCAGATGGACAGGGACGCTGCCCAGGCACGGTCGTTGTTGGCGGCGCCGGAGACCATGCCGCGCCCGGGCGGCATTCCCTTCTCCCCTCGGGAGAAGGTTGCGCGCAGCGCCGGATGAGGGTGCGGCGAAGCGGCAGCGAACCGAACCATCGCGACTCCGCCGTACCTCACCCCAACCCCCGCTCCGCGCCCCGGCCCGCGCCAGCGGCGCGCAAGCCGCGCACCGTCGCCCCGAGGGGAGAGGGGCTTTATGCTCCCAACTCCCTTGGGGCTTTGATGCCTCCCTTCTCCCACCCCCATTGCAACAAGGCCCGCGCGTGAGCTCCGACCCGAACCGCTACAAGTCCACCATCCTCCTCCCCGCGACCGACTTCCCGATGCGCGGCGACCTGCCCAAGCGCGAGCCGCAGACGCTTGCGCGCTGGGAAGAGGAAGGCCTGTACGCGCGCATCCGGGCGCATGCGAAGGGGCGCCCGACCTGGGTGCTGCACGACGGCCCGCCGTACGCCAACGGCGTGATCCACATCGGGCATGCGGTCAACAAGGTGCTCAAGGACGCGATCGTGAAGTCGCGGCTGCTGGCCGGCTTCGACGCGCCCTACGTGCCGGGCTGGGACTGCCACGGCCTGCCGATCGAGCACGCGGTGGAGAAGCAGCACGGCAAGGTCGGCGAGAAGCTCGACGCCGCCGCCTTCCGGGCCAAGTGCCGCGAATACGCGGCCGAGCAGATCGAACTGCAGCGCAGCGACTTCAAGCGCCTGGGCGTGATCGGCGACTGGGACAACCCGTATCGCACCATGGCCTTCCGCTACGAGGCCGACATGCTGCGCGCGCTGGCGCGGATCGTCGAACGCGGCCACGTCACCCGCGGCTTCAAGCCGGTGCACTGGTGCTTCGACTGCCAGTCGGCGCTGGCCGAGGCCGAGATCGAATACGCCGACCGGCAGTCGCCGGCGATCGACGTCGCCTACGCGGCGCAGGACCCGCGCGCGCTGGCGCAGGCGTTCGATACCGCCGTCGACGACGACACCGTCGTGGCGGTACCGATCTGGACCACCACGCCGTGGACGCTGCCGGCGTCGGTGGCGGTATCGCTCGGCGCCGAACTCGACTACGTCCTGGTCGAAGGTCCGCGCCGCGGCGGCCACCGCCAGCTGCTGGTGCTGGCAGAGGCGCTGGCGGCGAGTGCGCTGCAGCGCTACGGCATGGACGCGGTGACCGTGCTCGGCCGCGCCAAGGGCGCGGCGCTGGAAGGGCTGCAGCTGCGCCACCCGTTCTACGCCGCGCGCGACATCCCGCTGATCCTCGGCGAGCACGTCTCCGACGAGGACGGCACCGGCGCGGTGCACACCGCGCCCGGCCACGGCCAGGAGGACTTCGTGGTCGGCCGGCGCTACGGCATCAACGAGCGCTACACCGCGGCCGAGCTCAACCCGGTCGACGCGCGCGGCATCTACCTGGCGTCGACGCCGCCGGCGGGCGACGCGGTCATCGCCGGCGTGCACATCTGGAAGGCCAACGCGCTGATCGTCGAGGCGCTGCGCGGCAACGGCAGCCTGCTCGCGCATGCGCCGCTGCAGCACAGCTACCCGCACTGCTGGCGCCACAAGACGCCGGTGGCGTTCCGCGCCACCCCGCAGTGGTTCATCTCGATGGAGCAGGCGCACCTGCGCCGCGACGCGCTGGCCGCGATCGACGAGGTGCAGTGGTTCCCCGACTGGGGCCGGGCGCGCATCGCCGGCATGGTGGAGGGGCGCCCGGACTGGACGATCTCGCGCCAGCGCTACTGGGGCGTGCCGATCGCGCTGTTCGTCGATCGCGAGAGCCGCGAGCCGCATCCGGATTCGGCGGCGCTGATGCGCCGGGTCGCCGAGCGGGTGGAGCGCGAGGGCGTCGACGCCTGGTACGCGCTCGACCCGGCCGAACTGCTCGGCGGCGACGCCGCGCGCTACGACAAGGTGAGCGACATCCTGGACGTCTGGTTCGATTCCGGCGTCACCCACGCCTGCGTGCTCGAGCAGCGGCCGGAGGACGGCCTGCACAAGCCCGCCGAGCTGTACCTGGAAGGCTCCGACCAGCACCGCGGGTGGTTCCAGTCGTCGCTGCTGACCGGCGTGGCGATGGACGGCGCGGCGCCGTACCGGCAGGTGCTCACGCACGGCTTCGCGGTCGACGCCGACGGCCGCAAGATGTCGAAGTCGCTCGGCAACGTGGTCGCGCCGCAGAAGGTGATGGACGCGATGGGCGCCGACGTGCTGCGGCTGTGGATCGCCGCCGCCGACTACCGCAACGAGATGTCGGTCTCCGACGAGATCCTCAAGCGCAGCGCGGACGCCTACCGCCGCATCCGCAACACCGCGCGCTTCCTGCTCGGCAACCTCGACGGCTTCGATCCGGCCGCGCACCTGCGTCCGCTCGACGACATGGTGGCGCTGGACCGCTGGATCGTGCACCGCGCGCACGCGCTGCAGGAGAAGATCGCCGCGGCGTACGAGCGCTACGACTTCCCGGAGATCGTGCAGGCGCTGTCGAACTTCTGCAGCGTCGAGCTCGGTTCGCTGTACCTGGACGTGACCAAGGACCGGCTGTACACCATGCCGGAGGACTCGCGCGGCCGCCGCAGCGCGCAGAGCGCGATGTACCGCATCGCCGAGGCTTTCGTGCGCTGGATCGCGCCGATCCTCAGCTTCACCGCCGACGAGATGTGGCGGCACCTGCCGGCGGCCACCGCGCAGGGGCCGCGCGCGGACAACGTGCTGTTCGCGACCTGGTACGACGGCCTGGCGCCGCTGCCGGCGGACGCGCCGCTGTCGGCGGCGGACTTCGACCGCCTGCTCGAACTGCGCGAACGGGTGTCGAAGGTGCTCGAGCCGATGCGCGCCAGTGGCGAGATCGGCGCCGCGCTGGACGCGGAGATCACCGTGCATTGCAGCGCGGCCGAGCGGGCCCGGCTGGCGCCGCTGGCCGACGAATTGCGTTTCCTGTTCATCAGCGGCGACGTGGCGATCGTGGACGACGACGCTGCCGCGGCCGCCGCGGGCGTCGTCGCCACGCCCACGGCCAAGGCGAAATGCGTGCGCTGCTGGCAGCGTCGCGCCGACGTCGGCGTGGACGCGGAACACCCGGAGTTGTGCGGACGCTGCGTGTCGAACGTCGAGGGCCCCGGGGAGGATCGGCAGTGGTTCTGACCGCCTCGCATCGCGATTCCGCCGGCACGGGCGCGCCACGCGTGCGAAGCCTGCGTGTCCCGTGCGCCGGTTCGCGCTTCCCGGCAGCGGCTCCGGGGGCCGCCGGCGGATCCATTTCAGCCGACCTTCGCCATCTGCCGCGTGCGCACGGCGCGCTTCTACGGAAAATCCGATGACCGGCATCGTCAGACCCAACGCGCTTCCGTGGCTGCTGCTCTCGGTCGTGGTGATCGTGCTCGACCAGCTCAGCAAATGGTGGGTGCTCACCAGCCTCCCGGAGTACACCGCGATCCCGGTGATCGAGGGATTCTGGAACTGGTATCGCACCTACAACACCGGCGCTGCGTTCAGCTTCCTGGCCGACGCCGGCGGCTGGCAGAAGTGGTTCTTCACCGCGCTGGCGTTCGGCATCAGCGGCCTGCTGGCCTGGTGGCTGGCGCGGACTCCGCGCAGCGACTGGAGGACCGCGCTGCCGTTCGCGCTGGTCATCGGCGGTGCGATCGGCAACGTCATCGACCGCCAGCTGCACGGCCACGTGGTCGACTTCATCCAGTGGCACTGGCGCGACCACTACTGGCCGGCGTTCAACCTGGCCGATTCGGCGATCGTCGGCGGGGCGATCGGGATCGCGCTGTTCGGGCTGTTTGGGGCGCGGAACCAGAAACGAGACACGAGGAACGAGTAGCAGCACGCCGGTTTTTTCTCTCGTTCCTGGTTCCTCTCCACTCGTTCCTCGCGCCCGCTCACCTCCCGTCCAGCCGATGGCCCCGGGCGCGGAGTAGAATCCCCCCAATGGACATCGTCCTCGCCAATCCCCGCGGCTTCTGCGCCGGCGTCGACCGCGCCATCGAGATCGTCAAGCGTGCCCTGGAAACGCTGGGCGCGCCGATCTACGTGCGCCACGAAGTGGTGCACAACCGCTACGTGGTCGAGGACCTGCGCCGCCGCGGCGCGGTGTTCGTCGAGGAACTGGACGAGGTGCCGGACGATGCCACCGTGATCTTCAGCGCCCACGGCGTTTCGCAGGCGGTGCGCGGCGAGGCGGCCCGGCGCGGCCTCAAGGTGTTCGACGCGACCTGCCCGCTGGTGACCAAGGTGCATCTCGAAGTGTCGCGCCACTGCCGCGCCGGCCGTGACGTGGTGCTGATCGGCCATGCCGGCCATCCCGAGGTCGAGGGCACGATGGGGCAGTGGCAGGCCGAGGCCGGCACCGGCGCGATCTACCTGGTCGAGGACCTCGACGACGTCGCCACGCTGGCGCCGGGCCAGCCCGGCAACCTGGCCTACACCACCCAGACCACGCTGTCGGTCGACGACACCCGCGGGATCATCGAGGCGCTGCGGGCAAGGTTCCCTGCGATCCAGGGCCCGAGGAACGACGACATCTGCTACGCCACCCAGAACCGCCAGGACGCGGTACGCGAACTGGCGCGCCAGTGCGACCTGGTGCTGGTGGTCGGCTCGCCCAACAGCTCCAACTCCAACCGCCTGCGCGAGCTGGCCGAGCGCGACGGGGTGGAGGCGCACCTGGTCGATGGCGCCAGCGAGATCGACCCGGCCTGGGTCGCCGGGCGCCGCCATATCGGGGTGACCGCCGGCGCCTCGGCGCCGGACGTGCTGGTGCAAGGGGTCCTGCAGCGCCTGCAGGAGCTCGGCGCCAGCGGCGTGCGGGAACTGAACGGCGAACCGGAAAACATGGTCTTCGCGCTGCCCCGGGAGCTGCGGGTGCAACTGGTCGAGTGACCGCCGACCCGCTAGAATGCGCCTCCGCGGTCCGTTTGCCCGGACCGCATCCAACGGGACGCTTGCATCACACCTTGCCGGAATAGCTCAGTTGGTAGAGCGGCGCATTCGTAATGCGTAGGTCGTAGGTTCGAATCCTATTTCCGGCACCATCTTCCGCGGTACGGACCGCGCCGCCGAAGGCGCGGGCCGCTCATGTTGCGAGGTGATGCCATGGATCCGATCTCGCTCGAGGATTTGGCGCTGCTCGAACTGCTGTTGCGGATCGATCAGCGGGCCGACCCTGTCGAAGGCGATACCGACATCGTCAGCCGCCTGGTCGACAGCGGCCTGGTCGAGCAGCTCGATGGCGAGGCCGTGCTGACCGTGGCGGGGATCGAGCTGTGCAAGTCGTTGCAGCATCGCGCCGCCGCCGACGAACAGGCGAAGCGGATCCTCCGCCAGCGCGGCTCCTCCGGCGGCGTTTCCAACGGCGGCGACGGTCACGGGGCCGAGGTTCGCGGCCGGCGCCGCTCCAAGCCGAGTGCCGAGCCCGTTCCCGGATCCTGACCGGGCTGCCGTCCGGGCGGTTCTGCACGCACACGCATTCATCGATCGGACATCTGCGTTTCACCGGATGTATGCGAAACGGGCGCCATCCTGAGCGCCCGCGGAATCTCCGGCACCGAACCCCATGGATCCCAGCCATATCGACGTCTTCCTGGCCGGCAACGGGGACGGTTACGTCATCGCACCGGCCGGCTGCGCATTGCCGGTGGAGGAGATGCGGGCACTCGGCGGGATTTGCCACGGCTGGTCCCAGGATGTGGGAGAGGCGGTATCGCGGCCCGAGTGGCGCGCCATGCGTCGGGACATCGAAGCCTGCGGTTACAGCATCGTTTCCGACGCCGATTTCGCCGCCTTGCTGCTGCCGCCGCGCCTGCAGTCCGGCAAGGCCACCGCGATCGCCGGCTACCCGGCGGCCGCCTAGCGCGACCGGCCGCGGCCGCGCGATGTCGGCGCGGATCGCGAGCGCCCCATCGTGCCGGCCGCATCCGGTCTCGCTCCGCGCGACCGCGCACCGGTACCCTGTGCGCAGTCCAACAGGGGTTGCCGCATGGCCAAGTCCGCCGCCGCACGTCCCGCGCCCGCCAAGGCGCGGACCGCCTACGTCTGTTCCGAGTGCGGCGCGGACCACGGTAAATGGCAGGGCCAGTGCGGCGAGTGCGGGGCCTGGAACACGCTGAGCGAATTCGTCGTCGAGCCGGCCGCCGCGGCGAAGGCGGGGCCGGCATCGCGCCGCAGCGGTTGGACGGGGAAGGCCGACGCGCCGAAGGTGACCGCGCTCAAGGACGTGCGGCACAGCGAAGACGCGCGCGTGTCCACCGGGATCGGCGAACTCGACCGCGTGCTCGGCGGCGGCCTGGTGGAAGGCGCGGTGGTGCTGGTCGGCGGCGACCCGGGCATCGGCAAGTCCACGCTGCTGCTGCAGGCGGTGGCGCGGATGGCGCCGACGCTGCCGGCACTGTACGTCACCGGCGAGGAATCGCTGGCCCAGGTGGCCGGCCGCGCGGCGCGGCTCGAGCTGCCTCTCGACGGCCTGCAGGCGCTGGCGGAAACCGGCGTCGAGACCATCCTCGAGCATGCCGCCGCGGCCGGACCGCGGCTGATCGTCGCCGATTCGGTGCAGACGCTGTGGACCGAAACGCTGACCGCCGCGCCCGGCTCGGTCAGCCAGGTGCGCGAGAGCGCCGCGCGGCTGGTGCGCTACGCCAAGGAGACCGGCACCGCGGTGTTCCTGGTCGGCCACGTCACCAAGGAGGGCGGCATCGCCGGCCCGCGCGTGCTCGAGCACATGGTCGACGCGGTGCTGTACTTCGAAGGCGAGAGCGGCAGCCGCTTCCGGGTGCTGCGCGCGTTCAAGAACCGCTTCGGCGCGGTCAACGAACTCGGCGTGTTCGCGATGGGCGACAAGGGCCTGAAGGAAGTGCCGAACCCCTCGGCGATCTTCCTGTCCGGCGGCAGCACGCCGCAGCCGGGCAGCTGCGTGATGGTCACCCGCGAGGGCACGCGGCCGCTGCTGGTGGAAGTGCAGGCGCTGGTCGATGCCTCGCCGCTGTCCAACCCGCGGCGGGTCGCGGTGGGGCTGGAGCAGAACCGGCTGGCGATGCTGTTGGCGGTACTGCACCGGCACGGCGGCATCGTCGTCGGCGATCAGGACGTGTTCGTCAACGTGGTCGGCGGCATCCGCGTGCAGGAGACCGCCGCCGACCTGCCGGTGCTGCTGGCGGTGCTGTCGTCGCTGCAGGACCGGCCGCTGCCGGAGAAGACCGTCGCCTTCGGCGAGATCGGCCTGTCCGGGGAGATCCGCCCCGTGCCCAACGGCGAGGAGCGCCTGCGCGAGGCCGCCACGCACGGCTTCAAGCGCGCGATCGTGCCCAAGGCGAACGCGCCCAGGTCGGGCGCGTTCAAGGGCATGGAGGTGATCGCGGTGGAGCGGCTGGCGGAGGCCCTGGAGGCGATATAGCGCCACTCGCGTTCACGCCGATTTCACGGCGAGCCGGCCGATGATCGGCAACGAGGGGATCGCCAGCGGCGGATCTGCGGTGCGCGTCGGCGCAGGGACCGCTCGAGGGAGCAGGCGCGTATGCCGTCCATTCGATTTGTCCGGTCTTCGTCCGGCCCCGCGCTCGCGATCGCGGCCGTCCTGGTGCTCGCCCCGGACGGCGTCGTCGCCCAATGCGACCTGACCCCCACCGCGGGCGACGACACCTACACCTGCAGCAGTGAGAGCTCCGCCGGCGACCTGGTCGATACCGGCGGCAGCAATACGCTGCTGTTCCCGGAGGGCGGCAGCGGCACGATCGACGGCAGCGTGACGTTCGGCCTCGGTGCGGACCGCGTCGAGATGCAGTCGGGCGCGATCACCGGCGGCGTCGTCCAGGGCGGCGGCGCCGATGTCTTCGTCATCGGGGAGGGCGCCGTCCTGGGCGCGGTGAGCCAGGGCAACGGCGTGGACACCTTCGTCATGACCGGGGGCACGATCGGTTCGCTCAACCAGGGCAGCCAGCTCGATCATGCGCAAATGCACGGCGGGCGCATCGCCGGCCTGTTCTTCGCCGGCGACTTCTTCACCATGACCGGCGGCCGCATCGGCGAGGTCAATCTCGAGCAGGCCAACAACGAGATGCGGATGTCGGGCGGTCAGGTCGACGGCGACGTCGTGGCGGCGCAGCACAACGATCTGCTGGAGTTGTCCGGCGGTTCGATCGGCGGCAACGTCGATTTCAGCAACGGCAACAACCGCATCGTCGTCACCGGCGGCTCGATCGGCGGCGACGTGATCACCGGCAGCGGCGTCGACCTGTTCGAGCTGCGGGATGGCTCCGTCGAAGGCAGCGTCAGCCAGGGCGATGGCGACGATCGCGCCGAAGTCCATGGCGGCAGCCTCGGCGGCAGTCTGGACCAGGGCGATGGCGACAACGTCGCGCTCGTGTCGGGCGGCGGCATCGGCGGCGACCTGCTCAGCGGCGCCGGGATCGACCTGGTGGAGATGAGCGGCGGCACGATCGGTGGCGGCGTCGGCCAGGACGCAGGCGATGACCGCTTCGAGATCAGCGCGGGCACCGTGCTGGGTGCGGTGAACCAGGGCAGCGGCGTCGATACCTTCGTCATGACCGGCGGCACGATCGCCTCGCTCAACCAGGGCAGCCAGCTCGATCATGCGGAAATGCACGGCGGACACATCGTCGGCCTGTTCTTCGCCGGCGACTTCTTCACCATGACCGATGGACGGGTCGGTGAAGTGGACCTGGAACAGGCCAACAACGAGATGCGGATGTCGGGCGGGCAGGTCGACGGCAACGTGCGCGCTGCGCAGGGCGATGATCTGCTGGAACTGTCGGGCGGCGCGATCGGCGGCGACGTCAATTTCAACAACGGCAACGACACCGTGGTCGTCACCGGTGGCTCGATCGGCGGCGAGGTGGTGCTGTTCAATCCCAGCAGCGCCAACGTGCAGCTGCACGGCGACAACGTCGTCGCGGTCAGCGGCGGTGCGATCGGCGGCGCGGTCCGCACCGGCCAGGGCAGCGATCGTTTCACCTGGGAGAATGCCGGCACGATCGGCGGCGATATCGCGCTCGGTGCCGGCGCCGATGCCGCGATCCTGCGCGGCCTCGACGAGGCCGGCCTGACCGCGACGGCGGCCCCGGACCGCGCGCTCGACGGCGGCGAAGGCGCGGACGTGAGCACGGGAGCGGACACCGACACCCTGGTGTTCGATGCGACCGCGTCCACCGGCTCGGCGCGCTACGTGCGCTGGGAGCAGGTGTCGCTGACGAACGCATCCAGGTTCGCGCTCGACGGGGACTTCATCCTCGGCGATGCCGGGACCACGGCCGGGCGCTTCGACATCGACGCGACCAGCCTCCTGTTCGCCGGCAACGGTGCCAACGCGGCGATCGCGCCGTTCGTCGACGGCAGCGGCGCGACCCTGGTCAACGCCGGGGTCATCGACATGACCAACGGCGGTTCCGGCGCGACCGACCGCCTGACCGTGGTCGGCGACTACGTCGGCACCGGCGGCGCGCTGCGGCTGGACACGGTGCTGGGCGACGACAGCTCGGCATCGGACCGGCTGGTGATCTCCGGCGGGAGCGCGAGCGGCAACACCGGACTGGAGGTGATCAACTTCGGCGGCAGCGGCGCGAGTACATTGCTCGACGGCATCCTGCTGGTGCACGCCGTCGATGGTGCCAGCACGAGTGGCGGTGCGTTCGCGCTCAACTATCCGGTCGCGGTCGGAGCCTACGAGTACTTCCTGTTCCGCGGCGGCATCAGCAACGGCAGCGAGGAGAACTGGTACCTGCGCTCGACCATCGTGGCGCCGCCGCCGCCGACGCCCGAGAATCCGGATCCGCCGCCGCCGCCGCAAGCGGCCCCGGCGCCACCGCCGCTGCAGCCGCCGCCGGTGCCACCGACCCCTGCGCCGGCGCCGCCGCCCGGGGAACCGGAGCCGCCGGTTCCGCCCGCGCCGCCGGGCGGGCCGGTGCCGCCCCCCATCCCGCCGACCGGACCGGCGCCCATCCCGGTGCCGCCGCCACCGCCACCGGCACCCGGAGCGCCGCCGCCTCCAGTGCCGTCACCGCCGCTGCCGCCCACACCCGGCGCCAGGCCGCACGTGGCCGAGGTGGTGCCGCTGTACCGGGTGGAAGTGCCGACCTACTCGGTGGTGCCGCCCGCGGCGCAACAGCTCGGACTGGCCATGCTCGGCACCTTCCACGAACGGCAGGGCGAGCAGGGGCTGCTGCAGCCCGGCGGCGCGTTCTCAGCGGCCTGGCTGCGGGTGTTCGGCCAGCGGCACGACCAGGGCTGGTCGGGCACGGTCGCACCCACCTTCGACGGATCGCTCACCGGGTACCAGGTGGGCGTCGACGTGTTCGCATCCGAACGCGCGGATGCGCCGCGCCATCACCTGGGGCTGTTCGTCGGCCAGGCGCGGATGCGCGGCGACGTGCGCGGCTTCGCGATCGGCTGGGACAACCTGACGGTCGGCGACCTGCGCCTGGACGGCGACCATCTCGGCCTGTACTGGTCGCGCATTGCGCCCGACGGCGGCTATCTCGACGCTGTGGTCATGGCGACCCGCCTGGACGGCGACAGCCGCTCGAGCCGCGGGCTGGGCGTGGACCTGGACGGCGACGGCATCGGTGTCTCGCTCGAAGGCGGCAGGCCGTTCGCGCTCGGGGAGCGCTGGATCCTCGAACCGCAGGCGCAGTTGGTCTGGCAGCGCCTGTCGCTGGACGACCGGGAGGACGCGTTCTCCACGGTCGCATTCGACGAGGACGACGCCGTCACCGCACGGATCGGCGTGCGCCTGCACGGCAGCTACGACACCGCCGTCGGCGTGGTGCGGCCCTATCTCAAGGCCAACCTGTGGCACGACTTCGCCGGGACCGACCGGGTCGTGTTCGGCGGCGACGCGATCGAAAGCGAGCGCAAGGGCAGCGCGCTGGAGTTCGGCGGCGGCGTGGTGTCGCGCGTCAGCGAAACATTGAGCGTGTTCGCGGTCGGCGACGTCACCCGCAATCTCGGCGGCGAGCGGCGGCGGACACTGGAGGGGCATCTCGGCCTGCGTACCGACTGGTAGGGTGCGTAGGGAGAGCGTCTCTTCCGCCCGCCCGCCGTCCGTCCAGGGTGCCATGCTCAGGATCGAACGCACGGCCAGGGCAGCGTACGGTGACCGCGGGTCGGCGCTGGAAAGTGTCGACGACCCGTCCACGACAGGAACGGTTTGGGCAGCGTCGTTTCGCGGTTGCGAGCTCTCACCCGCCGAAGCGCGCGGCCGGCAATCCGGTGGCGTCGAGCTCGACCGCGAACAGCGCGCCGGCCAGCGGCTCGCGCTGCAACTGCGCGGCGTCGAGCCCGGCGCGCGCGCTGGTGACGTAGAGCGTGCGCAGGCCGGGGCCGCCGAACGCGCAGCTGGTGATGCGGCTGGCCGGCAGGTCGACGCGCGCGAGTTCGCGGCCGTTCGCGGCATGGCAGGTCACCCGCGCGGCACCCCAGCGCGCGATCCAGAGCCGACCCTCGCGGTCGGTCGTCATGCCGTCGGGGCCGCCCTCGTCCTGCGCGTGCTGGCGCCACAGGGTGCGCTCGCCCAGGATGCCGCGCTCGGGATCGAACGCGAACGCCCAGGTGCGGCCCAGGCCGGTCTCGTTGAAGTACATGACGCGCTGGTCCGGCGACCAGGTCGGGCCGTTGGCGATGAGCACGCCGTCGAGGTGGCGGCTGCAGCTGTCGTCGGGATCGAACCGGTACAGGCCGCCCGTCGGCGCGACGCAGGCGAAATCGGTGGTGCCGGCCCAGAAACGCCCGCGTGCGTCGCACTTGCCGTCGTTGAAGCGGTTGCCGTCGCGATCGGGCTCGGGCCGGTGCAGGCGCTGCAGGCGGCCGTCGGCGGGATCGAAGAACGCGAAATCGCGGCGCAGCGTCACCAGCAGTCCCGGTGCGTCCCCGCGCTCGGCGAGCGCCGAGATCTCCTCGTCGAAGTGCCAGCTGTCGCGGTGGTCGCCGCCCGGCGCATAGCGGTGCAGCGCACGGCCGAGGATGTCGACGAAGTACAGCGCCTGCTCGCGCACCGACCATAGCGCGCCTTCGCCGAGTTCCGCGGCGACGGGCCACACGCAGCGTGGCGGGGACAGCGGGGACGGTGCGGTCATCGTTCGGAATCGTGCCCGTGACGGCACAGCATGCGCAATACCGGGTGGCAAGTGAAGGTGCGGGACATGTCCTTGCGGGTTTACGGCGGCGATCGTACAGCGCATATTGACGCCGCAAAAAAACAACTTCGAGGATATCGATACGTTTTTGCTGTCGATATCCCATCCGAGAGAGGAAGGCCGATGAGCAACCCGCCCGCAGCCACGCAGGGCGATGCCCCGACGGCGGGCGACGCGGTCTACCCGAGCCTGCGCGGGTGCCGGGTCTTCGTGACCGGCGGCGGCGGCGGCATCGGCGCCGCCGTGGTCGAGGCCTTTGCCCGGCAACGGGCGCAGGTGGCTTTCGTCGACATCGCCGAAGCCGACAGCGCGGCGTTGGCCGCGCGGCTCGAGGCCGAAGGCCTGCCGCGCCCTTGGTGGCGGCGCTGCGACGTGATCGACGTGTCCGCGCTGCAGGCGGCGATCGGCGACGCCGCGGCGGCGCTGGGCGATCTCCACGTGCTGGTCAACAACGTCGGCAGCGACGACCGCCATGCGCTCGACGCGGTCACCCCGGAATACTGGGACCGGCGGATCGCGATCAACCAGCGCCCCGCGTTCTTCGCGATCCAGGCGGCGGTGCCGGGCATGCGCCGGCTCGGCGGCGGCTCGATCATCAACCTCGGCTCGACCGGCTGGCAGACCAAGACCGGCGGCTATCCGGTCTACGCGACCGCCAAGTCGTCCGTCCACGGCCTGACCCGCGGCCTGGCGCACGAGCTCGGCGCCGACCGTATCCGCATCAACGTGGTCACCCCCGGCTGGGTGATGACGCAGCGCCAGGTCGACCTATGGCTCGACGAGGCCGGCGAGCGCGAACTGGCCCGCAACCAATGCCTGCCGGACAAGGTGACGCCGGCGGACGTTGCGCGCATGGTGCTGTTCCTGGCCTCCGACGACGCGCGCGCCTGCACCGCGCAGGAGTTCGTGGTCGACGCCGGCTGGAGCTGAGACGCGCCGACCCTTCGTGCCGGGTTGGGCTCCGTCTGTCCGGGAATCGCAGCGCGGCATCGCGCCGCGCGGCGTCGTTCCGATCACTGCAGCTGCAGCATCACCACGGACTTGGCGGGCAGGTCGACCGTGAGCTCTCCGCCGCTCACCCGAGCGCCTTCGAAGTCGGCGGGCTTGACCGTCCCAGGCCGGTCGAGGTGTAGTGCGAATCGCGGCGTCACCGATATTTTGAACGGATATCGATCGCCGTGGCGCTCGCCCGACCCGGCGGCGCGTCGCGGCCCATGGCCCGGTCCGGCGGCAACGTCGGGTCCGTGCGCGGTGTCGCGGCGGGGCTGGCGGAACGCCTGATAACCTACGCGTGAAACGAGCGAGCATGGCGCCTTCCTGCGCCCGCGACCTGTCGCGACCGACGGGGGCCGTCTCCGTCCCCGGTGGTCCATGACGCCCGCAACCGAAAGGAAACGTGCATGGCCGGACGACAACGGGTCTTCGGCAGTCTCGACGACGGCCGTCCGGTCCATGCCGTCGTGCTCGGCGACGAGGACGGGCTGCGTGCGGAAGTGCTGGCGTTCGGCGGCATCCTGCGCAGCCTGAGCCTGCCGACCGCGAAGGGCAGGATCGATCTGGTGCTGGGGCTTGCCGACCTCCAGGCCTACCTGCGCGACGAGGCCTACCTGGGCGTGATCGCCGGTCGCTTCGCCAACCGGATCGCCGGTGCGCGCTTCGCGCATGACGGCCGGGTGTACCGGCTCGACGCGAACGCGGGCGATCATCACCTGCATGGCGGCAGCCGTGGTTTCGGTCGGCGCCTGTGGCGGATCCTCGGCCACGACGGCACGCGGCTGCGCCTCGGCTACCGCTCGCCGGCCGGCGAGGCCGGCTATCCCGGCACCCTCGAGGTCGAGGCCACCTACCGCATCGGCGACGGCGCGCTGGAGCTGCTGCTCGAAGCGCGCACCGATGCCCCGACGCCGGTCAACCTGACCGGTCACGCCTACTTCAACCTGGCCGGAGACCCGGCGGTGCCGGCGGCCGCGCAGGTCCTGAGCGTCGCGGCCGACCGCTATCTGCCGGTCGCCGACGGCGCGTTGATCCCGACCGGCGAGATCGCGCCGGTCGCCGGGACGCCGTTCGACTTCCGCCGCCCGCGCCCGATCGGCGGCGCCGCCGCGCACCCGCAGCTCGCCCATGCCGGCGGCTACGACCACTGCCTGGTGATGGCCGAAGGGCAGCGCTGCCGGGCGCGGTTGGCATCGCCGCACAGCGGCGTCGTACTCGAACTCGACAGCCCCATGCCGGCGTTGCAGCTGTACGAGGGGCAGGGGCTGGACGATCAGCATCCCGGGCTCGGCCGCGGCCTCTGCCTGGAGCCGCAGGGCTACCCGAACGCGCCCAACGAACCGGGTTTTCCCGACGCCACTCTCGAGCCCGGCCAGGTGTACTCGCACCTGATCCGCTATCGGCTGTCGTGGATGTGATCGCGGTCGAACGTTCGGCGCAGGGCGTATGGGCGCGGGACGGCAACCTTGCGAACTGTGATTGCCTGAGCAGTCGCGTCGCGGCGATTCGCGTTAAGTAATGTCCGCGCCCGCGGATCGCGGGCGCCCATCGGGCATGTTCATACGGCAGGCGGCCGCGTCGGCAGCGGCGGCATCGCCCTGCCTGTCGCGGGTGACACGACACATGGAGGGGACGTCATGGCCTTGAGGATTCTGTTCCTGTGCACGGCGCACAACGGACTGTCGCAGCGCGCCTGGGCCGAGCTGGGCGATCGTGGGCACGCGGTGTGCGTCGCGGTGGTGGCCGACGCCGCGGCGATGCGCGCGGCGGTACAGCGCGAGCGTCCCGATCTGGTGATCGCGCCGATGCTCAGGACCGCGATTCCGGAGGACATCTGGTCGCGGCACGTGTGCCTGATCGTGCATCCGGGCGTCGTCGGCGATCGTGGGCCGTCCTCGCTGGACTGGGCGATCCTCGGGCGCGAACGCGAGTGGGGGGTGACCTTGCTGCAGGCGGCGGCGGAGATGGACGCGGGCGACATCTGGGCGAGTGCGGCGTTCGAGACGCGCACGATCACCAAGAGCGGCCTCTATCGGCACGAGGTGACGGACGCGGCGGTGCGTGCGCTGCTGCAGGCGGTGGAGCGTTTCGAGGCCGGCGGTTTCCGGCCGCAGCCGCTGGACGAGGTGCCGCAGGTGCGCGGCCGGCTGCGACCGGCGATGCCTGCTGCCGAGCGCAGGGTCGACTGGGAGATGGACACCGAGGCGATCCTGCGCCGCGTGCAGAGCGGCGACAGTTTTCCCGGTGCCGGTGGCGAGTTGCTGGGGCTGCCCTGCCGGTTGTTCGGCGCGCACCCGGAGGCGCGATTGCGCGGCCGCCCGGGCGAGGCGCTGGCGCAACGCGACGGCGCGGTCTGTATCGCGACCGGCGACGCCGCGCTGTGGCTCAGCCACCTGCGCGTCCGCGGCGGCATCAAGCTGCCTGCGGCATGGGTGCTGGGCGAGGCGCGCCTGCGCGACGTGCCCGACTGGCCGCTGCCGTGCGAGATGCCCGACGACGGTTCGACCTGGCGCGAGATCCGCTACCGCGAGGTCGGGCCGGTCGGCTGGCTGCATTTCGACTTCTACAACGGCGCGATGTCGACCGGGCAGTGCGAACGCCTGCGCGCGGCGCTGATCCACGCCAAGCGGCAAGCCACCCGGGTCGTCGTATTGGCAGGCGGCGCCGACCTGTGGTCCAACGGCATCCACCTCAACACGATCGAGGCGGCCGCCGATCCGGCGCTGGAATCCTGGCGCAACATCCTGGCGATGAACGCGCTGGTGCGCGAGATCGTATCGACCGACAGCCATCTGGTCGTCGCGGCGCTGCACGGCAACGCCGGCGCCGGCGGCGCGATACTGGCATTGGCCGCGGACCAGGTGTGGGCACGGCAGGGCGTGGTGCTCAACCCGCACTACAAGGGCATGGGCGGCCTGTACGGCTCCGAATACTGGACCTACCTGCTGCCGCGCCGCGTCGGCGACGCCCTCGCCGAGGACCTGACCGAAAGCCTGCGGCCGCTGACCGCGGCGGGGGCCGAGCGGCTGGGGCTGATCGACGCCGCCTTCGGCGACGGCGTGGCCGCCTTCCGCGACGAGGCGACGCAGCGGGCGCAACGGCTCGCCGCGCCCGCCGACCTGCGCAAGGCGCTGACCGCCAAGCGCCGCCGCCGCGACGCCGACGAGCGGCGCAAGCCGCTGGAGAGCTACGCCGCGGAGGAACTGGCGCACATGCACCGCAACTTCTTCGGCCCGGACGACGCCTACCACGAGGCGCGGCGCCGCTTCGTGTACAAGGCGACGCTGCCGCCGCCGGTGCGTGCGTGCACCCTGGGCCGTCGCGACGAGGAAGCGGCCGCGGCCTGAGCGCCGTGCTTTCCGTCCTTGCAAGAGGGGCTTCGCCGCGCCGGGTGTACCCCGTTCGGGGAACGGCCGCGACGGAGGGCGCCGCCCGTACGCGAGGCAAACGGCCGCGTCCCGCAGGATGCGGCAGGGAAGGAACGCAGTGCCTGGCTAGGCCCGGTCGAGCACCAGTTCCAGCACGAACTTGCTGCCGAAGAACGCCAGCACCAGCAGCGCCATCGCCGCCAGCGTCCAGCCGACCGCGCGCGGGCCGCGCCAGCCGTAGCGCCAACGGCCGACCAGCAGCGCGCCGAAGGCGAGCCACGACAGCACGCTGAGCACGGTCTTGTGAAGCAGGTGCTGGGCGAAGAAGTCGCGCACGAACAGCACGCCGGTGAGCAGGGTGGCGGTCAGGAGCACGAAGCCGACCGCGATGCTGCGGAACAGCAGCGATTCGAGCTCGGTCAGCGGCGGCAGCGCGCGCAGCCAGCGATGGAACTCGCGTCGGCGCAGGGCACGTTCCTGCGCCCACAGCAGCAGCGCCAGCAGCGCCGCGATGGCGAGGGTCGCGTAGGCCAGCAGCGCCAGCCAGGCGTGTAGCTGCAGGCGCCAGTCGAGGCCTTCGGCGCCGCGATGGCCGGTGCCGGCGTAGGCCGCCAGCGAGGCCGCGGCGAGCGGGAACACGATCACGCCCAGCGCCGCCATCCGCCCGCGGGTGCCGTAGAGCAGGGTGAGCACCGCCATGCCTACACCGACCAGCGACAGCGCGGCGAAGAAGTGCAGGTCGGCGCCACCGACGTCGCGCCAGGCCAGCAGGTGGAAACCGGCGTGCGCCAGCACGGCGACGAAGGCCGGAATCGCCCAGACCGCACTGCCGGGCTGCTGGTCGCGCGCGACCTGCCGCACCAGCAAGGCGGCGGCTGCGACGTAGAGCAGGATGGCGATGAGAACGATTGTCATCGAGGGAGTGTCGCATATGCCGCGGCCGCGCACACCGGTCGCCGCGGCGCCGCGGAATGCACGGGCCGATCCACGTCGGCCCGCGCCAGCAGGGTTGCCGCGAAGCGCGCCGTGCTCGGCGATGCCGCGCCGCCGCGACCGGGTCGGGTGGAGCCGACCCGGGGGCGGCCACCATGCAGCCGGCGCGCTCCCACGGCGGAGGCCGGGCCGACGCTATAATCGACGGCCGTCTACGCGCCGCGATATGCCGATGTTCGAATCCCTGACCCAGCGCCTGTCCGGCACCATGGAACGCCTGCGCGGCCGCGGCCGCCTGAGCGAGGAGAACATCCGCGAGGCGACCCGCGAGGTGCGGATCGCGCTGCTCGAGGCCGACGTGGCGCTGCCGGTGGTGCAGGCCCTGATCGAGCGGATCAAGGTGCGCGCGGTCGGCCAGGAGGTGCTGAAGTCGCTCACCCCGGGCCAGGCGCTGATCCGGATCGTCCGCGACGAGCTGACCACGGTGATGGGCGCGTCCGCCAGCGAGCTCGACCTCAACGTGCCGGCGCCGGCGGTGATCCTGATGGCCGGCCTGCAGGGCGCCGGCAAGACCACCACCGTCGGCAAGCTGGCCAGGCACCTGAAGGAGCGCCGCAAGAAGAAGGTGATGGTGGTCAGCGCCGACGTCTACCGCCCGGCCGCGATCGAGCAGCTGAAGACGCTGGCCGGACAGGCCGGCGTGCAGTTCCATCCGTCCGATGCGGGGCAGAAGCCGGAGGCGATCGTGCGCGCGGCGATCGACGACGCGCGCAAGTCCTACGCCGACGTGCTGATCGTCGACACCGCCGGCCGCCTCGCCGTCGACGCGGCGATGATGGCCGAGATCCAGGCGCTGCACGCCGCGGTCGCTCCGGTCGAGACCCTGTTCGTGGTCGACGCCATGACCGGCCAGGACGCGGCCAACACCGCCAAGGCGTTCGCCGAGGCGTTGCCGCTGACCGGCGTGGTGCTGACCAAGACCGACGGCGACGCCCGCGGCGGCGCGGCGCTGTCGGTGCGCTACATCACCGGCCGGCCGATCAAGTTCATCGGCACCGGCGAGAAGATCGACGGCCTCGACGTGTTCCATCCCGACCGCGTCGCCAGCCGCATCCTCGACATGGGCGACGTGCTCAGCCTGGTCGAGCAGGTCGAGCAGCAGGTCGACAAGGACAAGGCGGCGAAGCTGGCGCAGAAGGTCGCCAAGGGCAAGAAGTTCGACCTCAACGACATGCGCGACCAGCTGGGCCAGATGCAGGACATGGGCGGCATCGCCGGGCTCATGGACAAGCTGCCGGGGATCGGCCAGGTGCCGGATCACCTCAAGCAGCAGGCGATCGGCAAGGAAGTGCCGCGCATGGTCGCGATCATCGACTCGATGACCAAGAAGGAGCGCCGCAATCCGGGTCTGCTCAACGGCTCGCGCCGCGCCCGCATCGCCAAGGGCTCCGGCACCACGCCCGCCGACGTCAACAAGCTGATGAAGCAGTACCAGCAGATGGAAAAGATGATGGGCAAGATGGCCCGCGGCGGCATGAAGGGCATGATGCGCGGCTTGCAGGGCATGATGGGCGGCCGCGGCGGCATGCCGTTCCGCTGATCCGCCGACGGCCGGCGCGATGACCTCGGCCTGGATCGACGGACGTCCGGCGCCGGCCGACGCGCTGCGCGCGCTGGCGCTGGCCAACTACGGCCACTTCAGCACGATGCAGGTGCGCGGCGGCGCGGTGCAGGGCTTCGACCTGCACCTGCGGCGGCTGCGCGATGCGACGCGGGAACTGTTCGGTTGCGATCTGGATCCCGAACGGACGCGTGGCGAACTGCGTCGGGCGCTGTCCGCGGCGCCTGCCACGGACTGCACGTTGCGGGCGACCGTG
This sequence comes from Luteimonas sp. R10, assembly GCF_045689605.1. Taxonomy (GTDB): domain Bacteria; phylum Pseudomonadota; class Gammaproteobacteria; order Xanthomonadales; family Xanthomonadaceae; genus Luteimonas. Next base: position 3,598,817 of record NZ_CP141262.1, on the reverse strand, counting down.
TTCGCCCCCGGCCTCGATCCGCTGCGCGGCGGTCCGGCAGGGACGCCACGGATCCTGGTCACGCTGTCGCCGCCGCTCGCACCGGGCGGCGGTGGGCTCCGCGTGCGCAGCTACGGCTACCGGCGGGAGCTGCCGAACGTCAAGCACGTGGGGACGTTCGCGCTGCTTCACTACCGTCGCCGCGCGGTCCTGGACGGCTACGACGACGCGCTATTCGTCGACGCGCAGGAACGGGTGCTGGAAGGTTCGGTCTGGAACGTCGGCTTCGTCATGGCCGACGGCGTGGTCTGGCCCGAGGGGCCGGCACTGCGCGGCGTGACCGAGCGCCTGCTGCAGGCCGGCCTGTCGGACGCGGGCATCGCCCAGACGACCCGGCCGGTGAGCCTGGACGAGCTGGCCGGTTTCCGTGGCGCATTCGCCTGCAATTCGCGCGGCGTGCGAATCATCGACGGGATCGATGCGGTGGAGTACGCCCCGGACACAGGATTCGCTCGGCTGCTCGCCGAGGCCCTGGCGGCGCGTCCCTGGCAGCGGATCTGAGCCGTGCCGGCCGGCAGTCGAGGTGCTGCCGCACATGGAATCGGGTAAGGTCGAGCCAGTGGCGGATGGGGATCCGGCACAGGGACGGTCCGGGCCCGCCAATGGACCGCGACGGAACGTGAAGCGCCGCCGATCGCGGCAGAAGGGGGAATGAGGCCATGCTCGACCACACCACGACTCCGCCCGAGGGCGGGGACCAGGCCGCTGTGCCGCCGCCACCGCAGACCATCGGCTACCGGCCGCGGTTCGACGGCCGCGCCGGCGAGTATTTCGGGATCTGGATCGTCAACGTGCTGCTCACGATCCTGACGCTCGGCATCTACTCGGCCTGGGCCAAGGTGCGCACGGAGCGCTACTTCTACGGCAACACCCGCATCGCGGGCTCGGCATTCGAGTACCTCGCCGATCCGATCCGGATCCTGAAGGGGCGCCTGATCGCATACGCCGTGGTGATCGCGCTCGGTTTGAGTTCGCATTTCATGCCGCTGTTGTACCTGGTACTGCTGCTCGCGGTGCTCGCGTGCATGCCGCTGATCGTCTTCCTGGCCGCCCGCTTCCGCGCCCGCTACTCGGCCTGGCGCGGGCTGCGTTTCCGGTTCGTGCATACCGCGGGGCAGGCCTATGGCCCATTCCTCGGCTGGCCGGTGCTCTCGCTGCTTTCGCTCAGCCTGCTGTATCCGCTGACGGTACGCAGGCAGCACGACTACATTGTGTCCGGACATCGCTTCGGCAGGGCCGAATTCGGTTTCGAGGCCGAGGCAGGGCCCTACTACGTTCCCTATGTGATCGCACTGGGCCTCGGCGTCGGCGGCGTGATCCTGTTCGCGCTGGCGATCGGGGCGAGCACCTTCCTGCTTGCGGGGGCGGCCGACGGTGTCGGAAGCGAGGAGCCCCCGGCGGCGCTCATGCTCGTCATAACGTCGAGCTTCGTGGTCGTGTACCTGGGGATGTTCGCGGTCTTGGCCTTCCTGAAGACGCGCTACACCAACCTGCTCTGGAACCACGCCCGGCTCGGCGAGCATCGCTTCGTGTCCACCCTGAGCGCGAGGCACGTGATCTGGCTGTACGCGAGCAACCTGGTCGCCATCCTGTGCACGCTGGGGTTGGCGACGCCATGGGCGATGGTGCGGCTGGCGCGCTACCGGGCCGAATGCTTCGAGATGGTGGTCAGCGGGAGCATCGAAGACTTCGCCGCGGACGTGGACGAGGAACGCAACGCGACCGGCGCCGAGCTGTCGGACGCCCTCGACCTGGGCATGGATATCGGGATTTGAACTGGCTGGAAGGCCAATGGCACGATGGTCGTTCGAGTCGCGCGCACGCCGTGCGGCTGGAGCTGGACGGGTCGGGGGGATTGCGAATCCTGGCGGCCGATGGCGGTCCTGAGAGGCTTTGGCCGCTGCATGAAATCGAGCTCGGCGCGCGCATCGGCGCGACGCCGCGGGTGCTGCGGCGCGCCGGCCACGGACAGGTCGAGTGTCCGGATTCGCCATTGCTGGCGCAGTGGTTTCCGCGGCCCGCCAGCAGGGTCGAAGCCATGGCCGACTGGCTGGAGCGCCGTCGGCTCGCGATCCTGGTCGCAGCCCTGGGAACCGCGCTATTCGCCTTCGCCTTCCTGCGCGTCGGCGTGCCGTGGTTCGCGCTGCGGATCGCGGAACGGACGCCGGAGGCGGTCGAGGTCGAGGTGAGCCGGCAGGCGATCCTGCTGCTGGAGCGGACGCACCTGCGGCCCAGCGAGCTGCCGCAGGCGCGTCGGCGCGAACTGCGCGGTCGTTTCGCGGACCTGGTACGGGGGGAGCCGCGATACGAGCGGATGCGCCTGCGCTTCGTGCAGGCGCCGGCGCTCGGGCCCAATGCTTTCGCCCTGCCCGATGGACGGATCTACCTGACCGACGCGTTGGTGAAACTGGCCGGCGACGACGAGGAGATCCTGGCCGTGCTCGCCCACGAAGCCGGCCACCATGTCCACCGTCATGGCATCCGGCAGGCGATCGAGAGTTCCTCGGTGCTGCTGGTCGTCGGGCTGCTGTTCGGCGACGTCTCGGGATCGTCGCTGGCCGTGGCGCTTCCCGCGGTGTTGCTCAGCAGCGGCTATTCGCGCGGGCACGAACGCGAGGCGGACGCCCACGCGCTGCAGCTGCTGCGGTCGCGCGGAATTCCCGAGCAGGCATTCGCTTCGATCATGCGGCGCCTTTCCGCCGAAATCCCGGACGGGATCGAGCGCGGACCGATGGGCTATCTGTCCACCCATCCGCCCACCCCGGAGCGGATCGAGGCGGCCGAACGCGCCAGCGACCGCCAGCCGCGCCGGGACTGAGGGAACGGCGCGGCTGGCCACTCCAATCCGGTACGCGGGGGGGGCGACATCCCGGCGCGCTGAGCCGGGGCGCCGGCGGGGCGGGCGGGGTTTCCCGCCGCGGTTCAGTGGCTTACAATGCCCGGCTTACCTCGCCGTCCTGGCGACTGGGCAACACAGGAAACTCCCGAAAATGGTCAAGATCCGCCTGACCCGTGGCGGCGCCAAGAAGCGTCCGTTCTACCACATCATCGTCACCGACTCGCGCAGCGCGCGCGACGGCCGCAACATCGAGCGCGTGGGCTATTACAACCCCGTCGCCGCCGGCGCCGAGCAGCGCGTGGTGCTCGACACCGCCCGCGTCGACCACTGGGTCGGGCAGGGCGCGCAGATGACCGACAAGGTCCGCAACCTGTACAGGGAAGCGACCAAGTCGCAGCAGGACCAGGCTTCGGCCTGATCCGTGCCGGCCGCGCTCCCGGGCGCGGCCTACCTGTCATGAGCGATCCCGGACGCCGCATCCTGCTGGGCAGGATCCACGGGGCCTTCGGCGTGCGCGGCGAGCTCAAGCTCGAGTCCTTCGCCGATCCGCCCGAACGGATCTTCCGCTACCAGCCGTGGCTGCTGCGCGACGCGCACGGCCGCGAGCGCGAGCTTTCCGGCGCGCATGGGCGCGAGACCGCCAAGGGCATCGTCGCCCGTTTCCCGGACATCGACGACCGCGACGCCGCCGATGCCCTGCGCGGCGCCGAGCTGTGGGTGCCGCGCTCGGTGCTGCCGCCGCCCGGCCCGGGCGAGTACTACTGGGTCGACCTGGAAGGCCTGCGCGTGGAGACCGTCGACGGCGCACCGCTCGGCCGCGTCGCCTACCTGTTCGAGACCGGCGCCAACGACGTGCTGGTCGCCCGCGACGACGCCCGCGAGCGGATGATCCCGTTCATCACCCCGGACTACGTGCGCTCGGTGGATTTCGATGCCGGCGTGGTCGTGGTCGACTGGGACCCGGAGTTCTAGCCCCTCGCCGTAGAGCGGAGCTTGCTCCGCTGCTCCGGGCTCCGGAGCCGGCATAGCGGAGCAAGCTCCGCTCTACGGGGGCGCGGTCGTTGCCCGTACCATTCCCGATTCCCGACTCCCGATTCCCGGCCCCATGCGCATCGACATCGTCAGCCTGTTCCCGGAATTCGTCGCGGCCTGTGCGGGCTTCGGCGTGGTCGGGCGCGCGCAGGAACGGGGCCTGCTGTCGCTCCACGGCTGGAATCCGCGCGACTACGCCGAGGGCAACTACCGCCGGGTGGACGACCGCCCCTTCGGTGGCGGTCCCGGCATGGTGATGCTGGTCGATCCGTTGCGCGCGACGATCGCCGCGGCGCGCGCCGCCGATCCGGCGCCGGCCCGGGTCGTGTACCTGAGCCCGCAGGGGCGGCGGCTGGACCAGGCCAAGGTACGGGAACTGGCCGGCCGCGGGCGCATGGTGCTGCTCTGCGGCCGCTACGAGGGCGTCGACGAGCGCCTGGTCCGGGCCGAGGTCGACGAGGAACTCTCGATCGGCGACTACGTGCTGTCCGGCGGCGAACTGGCGGCGGCGGTGGTGGTCGATGCGGTGGCCCGGTTGCAGGCCGGCGCCCTCAACGACGCCGAATCGGCCGCGCAGGACAGCTTCGACGACGACGGGCTGCTGGACTGCCCGCACTACACCCGTCCGGTCAGCCATCCGCTGGGCGAGGTGCCGGAAGTGCTGCTGTCCGGCAACCACGCCGAGATTGCCCGCTGGCGCCGGCGGCAGGCGCTGGGCCGCACCTGGGAGCGGCGGCCGGACCTGCTGGACGAGCAGGTCCTGTCCCCGGCCGATCGCGCGCTCCTGGCCGAATACCGGCGGGACCGGGACGGCGACGGCTGAAGCGCCGGGCGAAAAGCCGGGCCCGCCCGCCCGGAGCGCCGTGCCCCGCCTCCCGCCCGTTTCTCGTTGCTCTCCCCGCGTTCCTCGCCTCGAGGCTAAGCCCTAGCCACACAAGGGAATTTGTCGCTACAATACGCGGCTTGCCGTTCCACCCATGCCATGAGCGTGCGTCCACGTGCACCACGCCGACAACGACACCAACAGGCCAAGACCATGACCACCAAGCCATCCCTCAGCACCCTCCTGCAGGACTTCGAGAAAGAACAGGTCCAGCGCGCACTGCCGGACTTCGGCCCGGGCGACACCGTCGTCGTCAACGTCAAGGTCAAGGAAGGCAACCGCGAGCGCGTGCAGGCCTACGAAGGCGTGGTCATCGGCAAGAAGAACGCCGGCCTGAATTCCGCGTTCACCGTGCGCAAGATCTCGCACGGCTTCGGCGTCGAGCGCGTGTTCCAGAGCCACAGCGCCGCGATCGAGTCGGTCGAGGTCAAGCGCCGCGGCGCGGTGCGCGCCGGCAAGCTGTACTACCTGCGCGGCCTGCAGGGCAAGAAGGCGCGCATCAAGGAGGATCTGTCGATCCAGGCGAAGGCCAAGAACGCCAAGGCCAGCGCCGACAAGGCCGAAGCCGCTGCCGCCGAGGCCGCCGCCGCCGAGTGAGCCGGCGACGATCGGTTCCACGCGTGACGGCCACCGCAAGGTGGCCGTTTGCGTTTGCGGGACCGGACGCGTTCGCCGCCGCCCCGGTGCCGGCAGGCCGGCAGCATGCGTGCGGCCGTGCCGCTTCCGCGCGTGGCCGGTCGTGGCCTGCGGCTTCGCGTGATCGACACCCAAACCTCGGACAATCGATGTACGCCGGCGATCCCGCAGCGCCGCCCATGCTTGTGATGCCACGATGAACGATGCCTCCGACAGCGTACGCCTGGATCTCTGGCTATGGGCCGCGCGCTTCTTCAGGACCCGCAGCCTGGCGAAGCAGGCGGTGGAGACCGGCAAGGTGGACGTCGGCGGGCAACGGGCCAAGCCCGCGCGCGGCGTGCGCGTCGGCGATCGGCTGCGGATCGTACGCGCCGAGGAGATCTTCGAGGTCGAGGTGCTGGGCCTGTCCGCCAGCCGCGGGCCGGCGAAGGTGGCGCGGACGCTGTACCTGGAATCCGGAGATTCGCGCAGGGCGCGCGAGACGCGACTGGCGGAACTGCGCGCGGCGCGCGCCGGGTATCAGCCGCCGGAAGGCAAGCCCGACAAGCGCGCCCGCCGGCTGATCCGCGCGCTCGGCGACATCGACGCCACGTAGAGCGGAGCTCGCTCCGCTGCTTCTCCGGCTCCGGAGCCCGCGCAGCCGAGCAAGCTCGGCTCTACGCGAGGCCCGGGAACTCACGCCGAGTCGAAGCGGTCCAGGTTCATCACCTTGTTCCAGGCCGCGACGAAGTCGTGGACGAACTTCTCCTGCGCGTCCGAACTTCCATAGACCTCGGCCAGGGCACGGAGCTGGGAGTTGGAGCCGAAGACGAGATCGACGCGCGTGCCGGTCCACCTGAGCTCGCCGCTCCTGCGGTCGCGTCCCTCGAACACTTCCGCCTCGCCCGACACCGGCGTCCACTCCGTGCCCATGTCGAGCAGGTGGACGAAGAAGTCGTTGCTCAGCGTGCCCGGCCTGTCGGTGAACACGCCATGCCGGCTCCGGCCGACATTGGTGCCGAGCACGCGCATGCCGCCGACGAGGACCGTCAGCTCGGGCGCGGTCAGCGTCAGCAACTGCGCCCTGTCGATCAGCAGGGCTTCGGCCGGCACGCTGAACCTGCCCTTGAGGTAGTTGCGGAAGCCGTCGGCGACCGGTTCCAGCACGGCGAAAGCGTCCACGTCCGTCTGTTCCGGCGAGGCATCGGTACGCCCCGGCGAGAACGCTACCGTGACCTCGACGCCGGCATCCTTCGCCGCCTGCTCGACGCCGGCGCAGCCGGCCAGCACGATCAGGTCGGCCAGCGAGACCTGCTTGCCGCCGGATGCGTTCGCGTTGAACCCGGCGCGGATGCCCTCCAGGGTCGTCAGCACCTCGGCCAATTGCCCGGGCTGGTTGACCTCCCAGTCCTTCTGCGGGGCCAGGCGGATGCGCGCGCCGTTGGCGCCGCCGCGCTTGTCGCTGCCGCGGAAGGTGGAGGCCGAGGCCCAAGCGGTCGACACCAGTTCGGATACCGACAGGCTCGATGCCAGCACCTGGGCCTTGAGCGCGGCGATGTCGTCGCCGTCGATCAGCGGATGGCCGACCGCGGGGACCGGGTCCTGCCAGAGGAACTCCTCGGCGGGCACTTCAGGGCCGAGGTAGCGGGCGCGCGGCCCCATGTCGCGGTGGGTCAGCTTGAACCAGGCCTTGGCGAAGGCATCGGCGAACTGGTCGGGGTTCTCCAGGAAACGCCGGGAGATCTTCTCGTAGACCGGGTCGAAGCGCAGCGACAGGTCGGTGGTCAGCATGGTCGGCCGGCGCTTCTTCGACGGATCGTGCGCGTCGGGGATGATCGCGTCCGCGCCCTTGGCGACCCACTGGTGCGCGCCGGCGGGGCTCTTCTCCAGTGCCCACTCGAACCCGAACAGGTTCTCGAAGAAGTTGTTGCTCCACTGCGTGGGAGTGGTGGTCCAGGTGACCTCCAGGCCGCTGGTGATGGTGTCGGCGCCCTTGCCGCTGCCGAAGCCGTTGCGCCAGCCGAAGCCCTGGGCCTCGAGGCCGGCCGCTTCCGGCTCGGCCGCCACGTGCGAGGCCGGGGCGGCGCCGTGGGTCTTGCCGAAGCTGTGGCCGCCGGCGATCAGGGCGACGGTCTCCTCGTCGTTCATGGCCATGCGGCCGAAGGTGTCGCGGATGTCATGGGCCGCGGCGATCGGGTCGGGATTGCCGTCGGGGCCTTCCGGGTTGACGTAGATCAGGCCCATCTGCACGGCGGCCAGCGGGTTCTCCAGCTTGCGCGTGTGCACGTCGCCGTCGGCGTCGTCCTCCGACACCAGCACGCCGCCCGCCTTCTCCACGCCCTCCGAGCCGTGCGCGTAGCGCTCGTCGCCTCCCAGCCAGGTGGTCTCGCGGCCCCAGTACACGTCCTGGTCCGGCTCCCAGGTGTCGGGACGGCCGCCGGCGAAGCCGAGGGTCCTGAAGCCCATCGACTCCAGGGCGACGTTGCCGGCGAGGATCATCAGGTCGGCCCAGGAAATACTGCGGCCGTATTTCTGTTTGATCGGCCACAGCAGGCGGCGCGCCTTGTCCAGGCTGACGTTGTCGGGCCAGCTGTTGAGCGGGGCGAAGCGCTGCTGGCCCCGGCCGCCGCCGCCGCGGCCGTCGCCGATGCGGTAGGTGCCGGCGCTGTGCCAGGCCATCCGGATCATCAGGCCGCCGTAGTGGCCGAAGTCCGCCGGCCACCAGTCCAGCGAATCGGTCATCAGCGCGTGGAGATCCCGCTTCAGGGCGTCGTAGTCCAGGCGCTTGAACGCCTCGGCGTAGTCGAAGCCCCCGCCCATCGGATCGGACTTGGAGGAATGCTGGTGCAGCAGATCGATCGGGAGCCGGTTCGGCCACCAGTCCCGGTTCGACGTGCCGCCGCCCGCCGTGTGCTTGAAGGGGCATTTGCCGGCGATGCTGGCCTGCGCCGGGTCGGGCTGCTTCGGGGGATCTTTGATCACCGTGCTCATGGCGGCTCCAGGGAGAAATGAACGGTCAGCCAACGCTACTGCCGGGACACGAAAATATGAATTCGATTGATACGAACGGATCGATAGCTCAAGGCTATCCATGGTCGTTGGTGGCGCCGACGGCGAGCGCGTCGGCGCGGCGCGTCCGCACGGCGCGTCCGCACGGCAAGCGTGCGATGGGCCGACGAATCGCCGGCCCCGACCCGTACCACTTCCCCTACTTCAGGACTTGGCGCCAAGCAGGCCGCCGCCGATCTTGAGCAGATCGCCGAGCCCGAGTTCTCCGTCGCCGTCCTGGTCCAGCACCGCGCCGAGCAGGCCGGCGGCACCGCCCTGGCGTGCGACCTGCCGTTGCTCCTGGCCCAGGATCGCGCCGAGGCCCTGCGGGGTCGCCGTCGCCGGGCCGGCGCCGCCGTCCTGGCCCTGCTGGAACGTCCGCTTGGCCAGGAACGCCAGCACGATCGGCGCGAGGATCTTCAGCAACTGCCCGGCGCGGTCGCCGCCGAGGCCGGTGGCCTGGCCGAGCCCGTTTTCGGCGCGCTGCTGCCTGCCGCCGAAGACGTGGCCGAGAATGCCGGCGCCGTCGGTCCGCGGCGAGGCGGCGCCGCCGAGCACGGCACCGAGCACGCTGCCGATGTCGCCGCCGGCGTGGTTCTTCTGCAACGCGCCGAACAGCGCTTCCGCACCCTGCGGCTGGCTGGCGTTGCGGCCCAGCGCCCCCATCAGCAGCGGCAGGGCGGTGCCGACCGCGCCCGCTGCCTGTGTCTGGTCGATGCCGAGTTGCTGCGCGATCTGCTGCAGCGGCGCGCCGTCGAGTTGGCTGAGGAGTTGATCGGTCAGGGAGTCGGTCATGACGGCGGGTCCTTGTCTGCGGCGCGTGGTTGCGCGGGGCTACTGTAGCGCCTCGCCGCGCCACCCGTTCGTGGTCCACGCCCTTTTGGAGCGCCTGCTCCGCTGCCCGTCCGCAACCGGCTGCGTAGAGCCGAGCTTGCTCGGCTGCGCGGGCTCCGGAGCCGGGAGCAAGCTTCGCTTTACGGGTGCGGGCTCAGGAGCCGGTCGCAGCGGAGCAAGCTCCGCTCTACGGGGCGGCCGCGGGTCAGGTCAGCGACTTCAGGCGGTACAGCGCCTCCAGCGCCTGCTTCGGCGTCAGCTCGTCCGGATCCAGCGCCGCCAGCGCGTCCAGCGCGGCCGAGGAGGGCGCGAACAGGCCGATCTGCCGTGGGCCGTCGAGCGCCTGCGGCCGCATCGCGGCGGCCTGGGTCTGGCTGCCGCGTTGCTCCAGTTCGGCCAGGCGGCCGCGCGCGTCGCCGACCACCGCCTTCGGCAGGCCGGCCAGGGCGGCGACCTGCAGCCCGAAGCTGCGGTCGGCCGGGCCTTCCTTGACCGCATGCATGAACACCAGCGAATCGCCGTGCTCGACCGCGTCGAGGTGCACGTTGGCCACGCCGCTGCCCGGTTCGGCCAGCGCGGTCAGCTCGAAGTAGTGGGTGGCGAACAGCGTGTAGCTGCGGTTGGCCGCGGCCAGGTGGCGGGCGCAGGCCTCGGCCAGCGCCAGGCCGTCGTAGGTCGAGGTGCCGCGGCCGATCTCGTCCATCAGCACCAGCGACTGGTCGGTGGCGTGGTGGAGGATGTAGCTGGTCTCGCTCATCTCGACCATGAAGGTCGACTGGCCGCGGGCGAGGTCGTCGCCCGCGCCGATCCGGGTCAGGATGCGATCGATCGGGCCGATCACCGCGCGCGCCGCCGGGACGAAGCTGCCGATGTGCGCCAGCAGCACGATCAGCGCGTTCTGCCGCATGTAGGTGCTCTTACCGCCCATGTTGGGGCCGGTGATCACCAGCATGCGGCGGTCGTCGTCGAGCACCAGGTCGTTGGGTTCGAACGGTTCCTCGCGCACCGCCTCCACCACCGGGTGGCGCCCGCGTTCGATGCGCAGGCCGGGCTCGGCGGTCAGCTCCGGCCGCGACCAGTCCAGCGCCTGCGCGCGTTCGGCGAAGGCGGCCAGCACGTCGAGTTCGCTCAGCGCCGCGGCGCACTGCTTCAGCGCGTCGAGACGCGCGTCGAGGGCGTCGAGCAGCTGCTCGTACAGCAGCCGTTCGCGCGCCAGTGCGCGCTCGCGCGCCGACAGCACCTTGTCCTCGAACTGCTTCAGCTCCTCGGTGATGTAGCGTTCGGCGTTGGTCAGCGTCTGCCGGCGGGTGTAGTGCGTCGGCGCCTTGCCGGCCTGGGCCTTGCTGATCTCGATGTAGTAGCCGTGGACGCGGTTGTAGCCGAGTTTCAGGGTCGGGATGCCGCTGGCCGCGCGCTCGCGCGCCTCCAGGTCGACCAGGAACTGGTCGGCGTTGCCGCTGAGCGCGCGCAGTTCGTCCAGTTCGGCGTCGTGGCCGGCGGCGAAGACGCCGCCGTCGCGGGCCAGCACCGGCGGCTGCTCGACCAGCGCGGTCGCCAGCAGGTGCGCCTCGGCGGCGTGCTCGCCCAGGTGTTCGGCGAGCACCTGCAGGCGCGGCGAATCGAACGGCGCCAGCAGCGTGCGCAGCTTCGGCAGCATCGCCAGGCCGTCGCGCAGGGTGGACAGGTCGCGCGGGCGCGCCGAGCGCAGGGCGATGCGCGAGAGGATGCGCTCGAGGTCCCCGAGGGCGCGGAAACATTCGCGCAGATCGGTGTCGGCACGGCTGTCGATCAGCGTCGCGACGGCATGGTGCCGCTCGCCGAGCACCGCGCGGTCGCGCAGCGGCCGGTGCAGCCAGCGCCGCAGCAGGCGCCCGGCCATCGGCGTGACCGTGCTGTCGAGCACGCCGAGCAGGGTATGGCGGTGCTCGCCGTCGACGCGGGTGTCGAGCTCGAGGTGGCGGCGGGTGGCGGCGTTCATCGCGATCGCGCCGTCGCCGGCCTCGACCGCGATCGCGGTCAGGTGCGGCAGCCGCTGCTTCTGCGTCTCCTCGACGTAGCCGAGCAGGGCGCCGGCGGCGGCGATGGCGAGCGGGCGGTCCTCCAGGCCGAAGCCGGTCAGGTCGTGCAGCCCGAAGAACTGCAGCAGCTGGCGGCGGCCGCTGTCGGCGTCGAACAGCCACGGCGCGCGCCGGCGCACGCCCTTGCGCGCGGCCAGGAACGGCGGCCAGCCCTCCTCGTCGGGCAGCAGCAGCTCGGCCGGGTCCAGGCGCGAGAGTTCGGCCTCGAGCTGGTCGTCGTTGGCCACCTCGTTGACCAGGAAGCGGCCGCCGGCCAGGTCGGCCCAGGCCAGGCCGTAGCCCCGGCCCTTGGACGACGTGCCGGAACGCGCCAGCGCCAGCAGCAGGGTGTCGCGGCGTTCGTCCAGCAGGGCCTCGTCGGTCACCGTGCCGGGGGTGACGATGCGCACCACCTTGCGTTCGACCAGCCCCTTGCTGGCCGCCGGGTCGCCGATCTGCTCGCAGATCGCCACCGACTCGCCCAGCGCCACCAGCCGCGCCAGGTAGCCTTCCGCCGAGTGGTGCGGCACGCCGGCCATCGGGATCGGCTGCCCGCCCGAGGCGCCGCGCTGGGTCAGGGTGATGTCGAGCAGTCGCGCCGCCTTGCGCGCGTCGTCGTAGAACAGCTCGTAGAAGTCGCCCATGCGGAAGAACAGCAGCACGTCCGGGTGCTCCGCCTTGGCGGCGAAGAACTGGCGCATGAGTGGCGTGTGTTCGGGCGTCTGTGCGGCGCTCTTGGGCATCTGCGGGGGGCGTCTCGGGGCGGCGGACATTGTAGCGGGCGCTTCCGCTGGCGGATCGGAGCGCACGCGCCGATGGCCCGCGGCCGGCAGCGGCGCGGCCGCGCCGCCGGCTCCCGGCCGTCGATGCACCGCAGGTGCGCACCGCGTATCCTGCGAAGTCGAGATGGCGGATTCCTGTTGCGGCAAGTCGATCGAGGTCCGAGCCCTGGAGGCGCGGCAGAAGCGGGTGCTGGTCACCGTGCTGGCGATCAACGCGGCGACCTTCCTGATGATGGTGACGGCGGCCATCCTGGCGCGCTCGTCGTCGCTGCTGTCGGGCGGACTGGACAACCTCGGCGACGCGCTGACCTACGGGCTGAGCCTGGCGGTGGTCGGCGCGAGCCTCCGGGCGAAGGCGCGCGTGGCGGTGTTCAAGGGGCTGCTGATCCTGGCGGCGGCGATCGCGGTCGGCGCGCAGATCGCCTGGCGCCTGGCGCATCCAGCGATGCCGCTGTTCGAGACGATGGGCGCGGCCGCGTTGCTCAATCTCGCCGCGAATGCCGCATGCCTGTGGCTGCTGTCGCCGTACCGGCACGGCGACGTCAACATGGCCTCGGTGTGGGAGTGCTCGCGCAACGACGTCTGGGAAGGTTTCGCCGTGCTCGCGGCGGCGGCGGGCGTGTGGCTGTTCGGCAGCGGCTGGCCGGACCTGGTGATCGCCGGTGCCCTGCTGCTGCTGTTCCTGCGCTCGGCGCTGCGCGTGCTGGCCAGCGCCCGGCGCGAACTGGATGCGGCAGGCGGGCAGGGCGGCAGCTGATCGTTCGAGGCCGGATTGGACCCGGCGACCTGCATCCGGATCTCGGTATTACCCGCCCGCGGCTGGTGGCGGTTTCCCCGTTGCCTGGCGGAGCCGGGGTACCCGAGCACAGCTCGGGACCGCGTTTGCGCCTTCCATCATATCGATAATTCTAGTAACATGGAAATATGAACACCGATGCCGCCCTCGATGCCTTGTCCGCGCTGGCGCAGAAGTCGCGATTGGCGGTGTTCCGCCATCTGGTCGAGCTCGGTCCCGCGGGAGCGACGCCCGGTGAACTGGCCGAGGCGCTCGGCATCGCCCCGACCACGCTGTCGTTCCATCTCCGGACCCTGTCGCAAGCCGGACTGACCGAGGCCGCGCAGAACGGCCGCAGCATCACCTATCGCGCCGACTTCGCGGCGATGCAGGACCTGGTCGGCTATCTCACCGAGAACTGCTGTGGTGGCGATCCGGCGCTGTGCGCGCCGGGGCAGGAGCGACGGTGATGGTCGCGGGCCCGGGTGGCGAATTCGCGTTTGGCCATCGGCGGGACCACCCCCAGTGGGAGCGACGGAAGTCGCGACATCGCGTGATCGGGTACTCCGCCGGCGTCGCGACTTCCGTCGCTCCCACTGGAAAGCACACCGGCTCTGCAATTTCCCGTGTTCCTGACCGGAGTTTCCGCGAATGACCCTCAAGATCGGCATCAACGGGTTCGGCCGCATGGGCCGGCTGACCCTGCGCGCGGCGCTGGAGCGCGAAGACCTCGCGCAGACGCTCGAATTCGTGCGCATCAACGATCCGGCCGCCGATGCGGCGCAGTTCGCGCATCTGCTGGCGTTCGACTCGGTGCACGGCCGCTGGCGGCGCGACGTGCGCCACGATGGCGATGCCCTGATGGTCGACGGCCGCCGCGTTCCGGTCAGCCGCAGCCGCGAGATCGCCGGCGGCGACTGGTCCGGCTGCGACGTGGTGATCGAGGCATCCGGCAGGTTCCGGAAGAAGGCCGCGCTGCAGCCGTACCTCGACCAGGGCGTGCCGCGGGTGGTGGTGACCGCGCCGGTCAAGGAGGCCGGCGTGCTCGACTGCGTGGTCGGCGTCAACGACCACCTGTTCGATCCGGCCGCGCACCGCATCGTCACCGCGGCCTCGTGCACCACCAATTGCCTGGCGCCGGTGGTCAAGGTGCTGCACGAGGGCCTGGGCATCCGCCATGGCAGCATCACTACCCTCCATTCGCTGACCAATACCCAGACCATCGTCGACGCGGCGCACAAGGATCCGCGCCGTGCGCGTGCCTGCGGCAGCAGCCTGATCCCGACCTCGACCGGCTCGGCCACGGCCATCGACGAGATCTTCCCGGAGCTGCGCGGGCGCCTGGACGGCATCGCCGTCCGGGTGCCGCTGACCAATGCGTCGCTGACCGACTGCGTGTTCGAGGTCCAGCGCCCGACCACGGTGGAGGAGGTCAACGCGCTGTTCCGCGAGGCCGCGGCGTCCGCGCCGCTGGCCGGCATCCTCGGCTACGAGGAGCGGCCGCTGGTGTCGATCGACTACCGGAGCGATCCGCGTTCGTCGATCGTCGATGCGCTGTCGACCCGGGTGATCGACGGCACCCAGGTCAAGGTGTACGCCTGGTACGACAACGAGTGGGGCTACGTGAACCGCACCGCGGAGCTGGCGCTGAAGGTGGGGCGGGCCGACATGCCGCCGGCGGGTTCCTGACCACCGCAACGTAGAGCCGGGCTTGCTCGGCTGCGCGGGCTCCGGAGCCGGGAGCAGCGGAGCAAGCTCCGCTCTACGGGCCCGGTCAGCGGGGCGGTTCGCCGGCAGGCGGTCCGCTCGAGGAACATTCCGGAATTCGAATGATGCAGACGCAATCGCCATCGCTGCCCGGAACACCGTCGCCCGGCCTGCGCCAATACGCGCTGGTCACCGGCAACTACTGGGCCTTCACCCTGACCGACGGCGCGCTGCGCATGCTGGTGGTGCTGCATTTCCACCAACTCGGCTACGGGCCGCTGCAGATCGCGCTGCTGTTCCTGTTCTACGAGGTCTTCGGCGTGGTGACGAACCTGGTCGGCGGCTGGCTGGGCGCGCGCATCGGCCTGAACCGCACGATGAACATCGGCCTCGTCCTGCAGATCGTCGCGCTGGCGATGCTCGCGGTGCCGACCGCGTGGCTGGCGGTGCCGCTGGTCATGACGGCGCAGGCGCTGTCGGGCATCGCCAAGGACCTCAACAAGATGAGCGCCAAGAGCAGCGTCAAGCTGCTGGTGGCCGACGGCGCGCAAGGCACCCTGTACCGCTGGGTGGCGGCGCTGACCGGCTCCAAGAACGCGCTCAAGGGCCTCGGCTTCTTCCTCGGCGGCGGGTTGCTGACCTGGCTCGGCTTCCGCGGCTCGGTGCTGGCGATGGCGGCCGCGCTGGCGCTGGTATGGATCGCCAGCCTGGTGCTGTTGCGGCGCGACCTGGGCCGGGCCAGGGCGGCGCCGAAGTTCCGGCAGGTGCTGTCCAAGAGCCGCGCGATCAACGTGCTGTCGGCGGCGCGGCTGTTCCTGTTCGGCGCGCGCGATGTCTGGTTCGTGGTGGCGTTGCCGGTGTTCCTGGCCAGCGCGCTGGGCTGGGACCACTGGCAGGTCGGCGCCTTCCTCGCGGCCTGGGTGATCGGCTACGGCATCGTGCAGGCGGCGGCGCCGCGCTTCACCGCCCGCGATCCCGCACACCCGCCGGGAGGTGCCGCCGCGTTCGGCTGGGCGGCCGCCTTGGCCGTAGTGCCGGCGGGCATCGCACTGGCGCTGTCCGGCTGGCCGCCGCAGGCGGTGCTGGTCGCGGGCCTGGCGCTGTTCGGCGTGCTGTTCGCGGTCAACTCGGCGCTGCACAGCTACCTGATCGTGAGCTACGCACGCGAGGACGGGGTCTCGCTCGACGTCGGCTTCTACTACATGGCCAACGCCATGGGGCGGCTGCTCGGCACGGTGCTGTCGGGATGGGTGTACCAGACGGCGGGGCTGGAGGCCTGCCTGTGGATCTCGGCGCTGTTCGTCGCGCTGGCGGCGCTGATCGCGCTGGCGCTGCCGCCGCATGCGCGTGCGGTGCGGCCGCGCGCGTGAGCCGGTCGGGCGTCGGTATGCCGGCCGCCATGGAGCCGCTGCCGCTCCTGTAAGCAGGTGGCAGGAAGGTGCCGCGTCGCGCGTCGGTCCGGCCCGTCGGGCACGTACGCGGACATCCGGAACTATGCTAGCTTTCCGGCGAGCAGGGGAGGGCGGCATCGCAGGATCCGGGTCCCCCACACGGGTCTCCCTGCCGCTACCGGGACTCATCCGGCACGTGCACGCCGTTGTTGCATGGGTTCGGTACTCCGCGGTTCGACGATCATCTACGGTTAGGGGGGACGCCATGATTTCGCAGCATCCGCAATACAAGCTTCTTGCCGCCGCCGTCCTGGCGGCCCTGGTGTCGATGTCGCAGGTCCAGGTCGCGCAGGCGCAGGATGCTCCGCCTCCCGACGATGGGCGCGACGACGAACCCGCCACCTTGGCCACCCTGGTCGTTACCGCGCAGAAGCGCGAGGAAGCGCTGCAGGACGTGCCGATCTCGGTCACGGTGATGGACGAGCAGCTGGTCCGCGACGCCGGCGTGCGCGACATCAAGGACATGCAGGTGCTGGTGCCCGGCCTGACCGTGACCAGCACCCAGAACGAAGCCATCACCACCGCCCGCATCCGCGGCATCGGCACCGTCGGCGACAACGTCGGCCTGGAGTCGTCGGTGGGCGTGGTGATCGACGGCGTGTACCGGCCGCGCAACAGCGTCGGCTTCGGCGACCTGGGCGAGATCGAACGCATCGAGGTGCTCAAGGGCCCGCAGGGCACGGTGTTCGGCAAGAACACCTCGGCCGGCGTCATCAACGTGATGACGCGCCGCCCCAGCTACACCCAGAGCGTCGAGGGCGAGGTCACGGCCGGCAACTACGGCGCGCTCGGCGTGTCGGGTTCCTACAACGACGCCCTGGGGGACAACGCCGCCTTCAGCGTCTACGCGGCCAAGCGCAAGCGCGACGGCTGGATGGACGTGCGCACCGGTGCCGGCCCGCGTACCGATACCGAAGACTACGACCAGAACTACCACACCCTGCGCGGCAAGCTGCTGTTCGAGCCGACCGAGACGCTCGACGTCCAGTTCTCGGCCGACTACACCAGCCGCGAGGAGAACTGCTGCACCGCCGTGCAACTGGTGACCGGCGGCACCGCGCCGATCATCAACGCCCTCGGCGGCGGCGATGCGATCGCGATCCCGGCAGATCCGTACGCGCGGGTCGCCTACAGCAACCGCTCGACCTCGCAGGACATCAAGGACAAGGGCATCTCGGCCCAGGTCGATTGGGAAACGCCGTGGTTCGGCGGCGCCACCCTGACCTCGATCACCGCGCAGCGCGATTGGCAGGCGATCAACGGGCTCGACTACGACTTCACCACCGCCGACATCCTGTACCGCAACGCGGACGCCGACGAGTCGTTCACCGGCTTCGACACCTTCAGCCAGGAACTGCGGCTGACCGGCGCGACCGACCGCTTCGACTGGATGGTGGGCTTCTTCTATTCGGACGAGGACCTGGATCGCACCGAAACCTACCGCATCGGCGCCGCCTACGAGCCGTACCTGTCGACGCTGGTCGGCCAGCAGGTGCTCGGAGGGCTGGCGGCGCAGCTGGCGCCGCTGGGGATCACCGTGGACACCTCGAATCCGGCGACCTTCATGTCGCAGGTCAGCGGCCAGCCGTTCGGCACGAACTTCTCCGGGCTCGGCGCTCTCGACCGCCACGCGCAGAACGCGAAGAGCCAGGCGATCTTCACCAACAACACCTGGCACGCCACCGATGCGCTCGACCTCACGCTCGGCCTGCGCTATACGCGCGAGAAGAAGACGTTGACCTCGGTCTACAGCAATCCGAACGGCAGCATCGGCTGCGGCAGCGTGCTGGCCAATCCGGCCGGCCGGGTCGCGGCGGCGCTGACCGCGCGCGGCGTGCCGATCGCCGCGTTGCCGCCGGAGGTGCAGGCGCAGATCCTGGGCAGCGTGGCGCCGCAGGTGGCGGGCTTCATGTGCCTGCCTTGGGCGAACGCCCTGCACCACGGCCGCACGACCCGTCAGGAGCGCGAGGAGAAGGAGTGGTCCGGTACGCTCAAGGCCGCCTACCGCTGGAACGAGCACCTGATGACCTACGCTTCGGCCGCGCGCGGCTACAAGGGCGGCGGCTTCAATCTCGACCGCGTGCAATCGGCCGACGGGCTGTCCAGCGGCGGGCCCGGCATCACCCCGGTCGCGGACACCTCGTTCCCGGGCGAGTTCGTCGACAGCTACGAACTCGGCGTCCGCACCACCTGGGCCGGCGGCAACCTGCTGGCCAATGCCACGCTGTTCCACCAGACCTACGACGACTTCCAGCTCAACAGCTTCCTCGGCACCAGCTTCGTGGTGCGCTCGATTCCCGAGGTGGTGTCGCAGGGCATCGACACCGAGCTGCTGTGGCAGCCCGCGTCGGTCCGCGGGCTGACGCTGCAGGGCGGGCTGATGTATGCGGACACGCGCTTCGGCGACGATATCCCCGGCGCCGATTTCCAGGCGCCGGGCGGCGCGTTGTACAAGCTGCCGGGTGCGCGCATGCCGTTCGCGCCGTACTGGTCGGGCTCGGGTTCGGCGACCTACGAGCTGGACGTCGGCGATCGGCTGCTGGCGCGGTTCAACATCGGCGCCAAGTACATGTCCGACTTCAACACCGGCTCCGACCTCGATGCCGAGAAGCACCAGGGTGCGTTCACCGTGGTCAACGCGCGCCTGGGCTTCGGCGCCCGCGACCGGCGCTGGATGGTCGAACTGTGGGGCCAGAACATCTTCGACGAGGACTATGTGCAGGTCGGCTTCGACGGTCCGCTGCAGGCGGTCGGCTCGCCGCAGCCGGGCGATCCGCTCAATACCTACAATGCCTTCCTCGGCGCACCGGCGACCTACGGGGTGACGTTCCGGCTGCGCTACTGAGCCCGTTGGGATCGTGCGGGTCCAGACGGCCCGCGCATCCCGGGATGCGCGGGCTTTTCCCTTCGTGGCCACGCCGTCGCCGAAATCGGCTACAAAGGCCTTCCCCCGACTCGAAGCCGCACGATGCAAGTACCCCACGAAGACGCGCTGCGCGCGCAGGCGCAGGCACTCGGCGAACGGCTGCGTGCCGGCCACCACACGCTGGTCACCGCCGAGAGCTGCACCGGCGGCTGGATCGCCAAGGTGGTGACGGACATCGCCGGCTCCTCGGAATGGTTCGACTGCGGCATGGTCGCCTACAGCTACGAGGCCAAGCAGGCGCTGCTCGGCGTGCGACCGCAGACGCTGGACGAGCACGGCGCGGTCAGCCGCGAGACGGCCATCGAAATGGTGTCCGGCGCGCTGGTGAACTCGGGCGCCAGCATCGCGGTGGCGGTGACCGGGATCGCCGGGCCCGGCGGCGGCTCCGAGGACAAGCCGGTCGGCATGGTGTGGATCGCATGGAAGCGCCGCGGGCGCTATCCGAAGGCCGAGGTGTTCCATTTCGACGGCGACCGCGACCAGGTGCGCCGGCAGACGGTGGCGGCGGCGCTGCACGAGCTGGAGGGCTTGCTCGGCTGAGCGATTAGTAGTATTACTACTAATCATGCAGCTGACCGACACCCAACGCGACATCCTGGCGCTGATCGCCGAGCGCATCGAGGCCGAGGGCGTGCCGCCGTCGCAGACCGAGATCGCCCGCGCCTTCGGCTTCGCCGGCGTGCGCGGGGCGCAGTATCACCTGGAGGCGCTGGAGGCCGCGGGCGCCATCGAGCGCGTGCCCGGCCGCGCCCGGGGGATCCGGTTGCGGGTGACCCCGGAAGCGCCGCAACGCAAGCTTCCGTTCGATCCGCCCGGCCCGGACCCGGCGGAGGAAGCGCTGCGGTTGCCGGTGCTGGGCCAGGTCGCCGCGGGCGCGCCGATCGGGGCCGACATCGGGTCCGACGACTACGTGGTGCTCGATCGCGTGCTGTTCTCGCCTTCGCCCGACTACCTGTTGAAGGTGAAGGGCGACTCGATGCGCGACGAGGGCATCTTCGACGGCGACCTGATCGGCGTGCACCGCACGCCGGAGGCCCGCTCCGGGCAGATCGTCGTCGCCCGCATCGACGAGGAGATCACCGTCAAGCTGCTCAAGCTCGGCCGCGACCGCATCCGCCTGCTGCCCCGCAACCCCGACTACGCGCCGATCGAGGTGCTGCCGGAGCAGGACTTCGCCATCGAGGGCCTGTACTGCGGCCTGGTGCGGCCGAACCGGTGAGCCGCCGTGAATCGCCCCCGCGGCATCGTTCTCCGGCATCGAGGCACGGCGTTTTCCGACAGGGCGGCGCGGCCTTCGCCGCTGGAAGCGCGGCTGCCGATCCCGATAATCGTTCATGAGGGCGAGGTCGTCGCAACCCGTGCGACCTGCCACCGCTAGATTGCCCGCCAACCCGAATCAATCACCGCAGAGGATCACCACGATGGACGAGAACAAGAAGCGCGCGCTGTCCGCCGCCCTGACCCAGATCGAGAAGCAGTTCGGCAAGGGTTCGGTGATGCGCATGGGCGACGGCACCGCGCAGGCGGTGGCGTCGATCCCGACCGGCTCGTTGCAGCTCGACATCGCGCTCGGCATCGGTGGCCTGCCCAAGGGGCGCGTGGTCGAGATCTACGGCCCCGAGTCCTCCGGCAAGACCACGCTGACCCTGCAGACGATCGCGCAGTGCCAGAAGGCCGGCGGCACCGCTGCATTCATCGACGCCGAGCACGCGCTGGACCCGGGCTATGCCACCAAGCTGGGCGTCAACATCGACGACCTGCTGGTGTCGCAGCCGGACACCGGCGAGCAGGCGCTGGAGATCGCCGACATGCTGGTGCGCTCCAATGCGGTCGACATGGTGGTGATCGACTCGGTCGCAGCGCTGACGCCCAGGGCGGAGATCGAGGGCGAGATGGGCGACCAGCTTCCCGGCCTGCAGGCGCGGTTGATGAGCCAGGCGCTGCGCAAACTCACCGGCAACATCAAGCGCAGCAACTGCATGGTGTTCTTCATCAACCAGTTGCGCATGAAGATCGGCGTCATGATGCCGGGCCAGAGCCCGGAGACCACCACCGGAGGCAACGCGCTCAAGTTCTATGCCTCGGTGCGCCTGGATATCCGCCGCATCGGCGCGATCAAGAAGGGCGACGAGATCATCGGCAACCAGACCCGCATCAAGGTGGTCAAGAACAAGATGGCGCCGCCGTTCAAGCAGGTCGTCACCGAGATCCTGTACGGCGAGGGCATCAGCCGCGAGGGCGAATTGATCGACATGGGCGTGGAAGCCAAGCTGGTCGACAAGGCCGGCGCCTGGTACAGCTACGGCAAGGAACGCATCGGCCAGGGCAAGGAGAACGCGCGCCAGTACCTGAAGGAGAACCCCGAGGTCGCCGCCAAGCTGGAGGCGGCGTTGCGTGCCCAGTTCGTGCCGGCCGAAGTGAAGCCGGAGGAAAGGAAGGAAGACGTGGAAGAGGACGGTGTCGAGGCCTGAGGTGGCGTCGTCCTGCGTAACCTGTGTGCGGGCAGCCGCCAGGTAGGGCAGGCACAGGCACCGAGACCCGGCTGACGGGAGAACGATGCAGGATCCAGGCTCCGGCGGCCGGCGCAGGTCCCGGCCCGAACCCACCCCGGCGCAGCGTGCGCTGGGATTGCTGGTCCGGCGCGAGCATTCGCGCCGGGAACTCGAGCGCAAGCTGACCGCGCGCGGCGTCGAGGCGGACGAGGCGGCCCGCGCCGTCGAGCGCATGGCCGCCGAGGGCTGGCAGGACGACGCCCGGTTTGCGGTCAGCTTGGCGCGGTCGCGCGTGGCTGCCGGCTACGGGCCGCAACGGATCCGTGCCGAGCTCGAGTCCCACGGGCTCGATGCCGCCACGGTCGAGGCGGCTTTCGCCGCGCTGGCCGAAGACGGCGAGGACGACTGGCGCGGGCGGGCGCAGGCGCTGCTGGAGCGCCGCTTCGGCGATCTCCGCGTCGCCGGCCAGGACCGTCGACGCAAGGCCGCCGAGTACCTGATCCGGCGCGGCTTCGATATCGGCGTCGTGCGGCGCGCGACCGGATTCGACCCCGACGACTGAATACGGGCAGGTGCGGAACACCGCGCGCGGGCCGGGCGCAGCCAGCCGCCCCGCGTCCTGTTAACCTTCTCGTATCGGGTTGTCAGCTCCACGTCGTGGCCGCATTGCGGTCGGGCGCCGGACCGGCGCCCTTCACGTATTGCCGCGCCCACGATGAAAACCACCTCCGATATCCGTCGCCAATTCCTCGAGTTTTTCCGCGACAGGGGCCATACCGTCGTCCCTTCGGCCTCCCTGGTGCCGGGCAACGACCCGACCCTGCTGTTCACCAACTCCGGCATGGTGCAGTTCAAGGACGTGTTCCTGGGCGCGGAGAAGCGCAGCTACGTGCGCGCGACCGACGTCCAGCGCTGTCTGCGCGCCGGCGGCAAGCACAACGACCTCGATTCGGTCGGCTACACCGCGCGCCATCACACCTTCTTCGAGATGCTGGGCAACTGGTCGTTCGGCGACTACTTCAAGAAGGAAGCCATCGCCTGGTCGTGGGAGCTGCTGACCGAGGTCTGGCGACTGCCCCCCGAGCGGCTGCTGGTCACCATCTACCACACCGACGAGGAGGCCCATCGCATCTGGCGCGACGACATCGGCCTGCCGCCGGAGCGAATCATCCGGATCGGAGACAACAAGGGCGCCCCGTACGCCTCCGACAATTTCTGGCAGATGGCCGATACCGGCCCCTGCGGTCCCTGCACCGAGATCTTCTACGACCATGGCGCCGACGTCCCGGGCGGCCCCCCGGGTTCTCCGGAGGAGGACGGCGACCGCTTCATCGAGATCTGGAACCTGGTCTTCATGCAGTTCGACCGCCAGCCCGACGGCACGCTGTCGCCGCTGCCGGCGCCCTGCGTGGATACCGGCATGGGGCTGGAGCGGCTGGCGGCGGTGCTGCAGGGCAAGCACAGCAACTACGAGATCGACCTGTTCCAGACGCTCATCGGCCGTGCGGCCGAACTTACCGGCACCGCCGACCTCGGCAACAAGTCGTTGCGCGTGATCGCCGACCACATCCGCGCCTGCAGCTTCCTGATCGTCGACGGCGTGCTGCCGTCGAACGAGGGCCGCGGCTACGTGCTGCGCAGGATCATCCGCCGTGCGCTGCGCCACGGCTGGATGCTCGGCGTGCGCGAGCCGTTCTTCCACCGCATGCTCGACACCCTCGACATGCTGATGGGCGAGGCCTATCCGGAACTGCGCGCCAAGCGCGAGCTGGTCGAGCGCGCGCTGCGGGCCGAGGAGGAGCGCTTCGCCGAGACCCTCGACGCCGGCATGCGGATCTTCGACGAGATCGCGGCGCGCAGCGGCGGCACCATTCCCGGGGCGGAAGCGTTCCGTCTCTACGACACCTACGGCTTTCCCCTGGACCTCACCGCGGATATCGCCCGCGAGCGTGGCCTGGACGTCGACATCGCCGGCTTCGACGCGGCCATGGCCAGGCAGCGCGAAACGGCACGCGCGGCCGGCAAGTTCGCGTCCGGCGTCGGGCTGCCGGCGGACCTGGTGGCGCAGCTGCGCCCGACCGAGTTCCTCGGTTACGACCGGCTGCAGGCCGGCGGGCTGGAGGTCCTCGCGCTGCTGCGCGACGGTCGCCCGGTGGAATCGATCGCGGCCGGCGAGGACGCCGTCGTGATCCTCGACCGCACCCCGTTCTACGCCGAATCGGGCGGCCAGGTCGGCGATACCGGCGAGCTGGACGGGCAGGGCGTCCGTTTCCGGGTGGAGGACACGCGCAAACTGGCCGGCCAGTTCCACGGCCATGCCGGACGGCTGGAGGCCGGCACGCTCGCACGCGGCGACCATCTGCTGGGCTCCGTCGACGCCGGCCGCCGGGCCGATACCGTGCTCAACCACAGCGCCACCCATCTGCTGCACGGCGCGCTGCGCGGATTGCTGGGCACCCATGTCGCGCAGAAGGGCTCGCTGGTCGCGCCGGACCGGCTTCGCTTCGATTTCTCGCATTTCCAGCCGCTGGCTGCCGAGGAGGTCGCTGAAATTGAACGCCGGGTTAACGCCGAGGTGCGTGCCGACCATGCCGTCCGGATCCGCGAGATGGACATGCAGGAGGCGCTGGACGCCGGCGCCATCGCCCTGTTCGGGGAGAAATACGGCGAGCGCGTGCGGGTGGTGACGATGGGCGATTCGGTCGAGCTGTGCGGCGGCACCCATGTCGGCCGCACCGGCGAGATCGGCCTGTTCAAGCTGGTGTCGGAGGGTGGCGTGTCGGCCGGCGTGCGCCGGGTCGAGGCGCTGACCGGCCAGGCTGCGCTCGAACAGGTCGCCGCCGAGGAGCGGCAGTTGCGGCAGGCGGCCGACCTGCTCGGCGGCACCACCGCCGAGGTCGGCGACAAGCTCCGCGCCTTGCTTGAGCGGCAGAAGCGGATGGAGCGCGAACTCGAGGGGCTGAAGGCCAAGGCGGCCAGCGGTGCCACCAGCCATCTCGCCGAGTCGGCGGTCGAGGTGCAGGGTATCCGGGTGCTGGCGGCACGACTGGAGGGTCTCGATGCCAGGGCGTTGCGGGAAACCGTCGATCGCCTGAAGCAGCAACTGGGCGACGCGGTGGTGGTCCTGGCCGGAGCCAGCCAGGGCAAGGCGGCCCTGGTCGCCGGGGTCAGCGGCGGCGCCTCCGGCCGGATCCGCGCCGGGGAACTCCTGTCGCACGTGGCCGGTCAGATCGGCGGCAAAGGCGGCGGCCGGCCGGATCTGGCCCAGGGCGGCGGCGACGACGGCCCGGCCCTGCTGCAGGCACTGAAAGGCGTGGACCAGTGGGTCTCGGAGCGCCTGACATGACTGCAGCGTGACTTTACACCTATCCGAATGTGACCGGCGGCCGGTATCATGGTCGTTTGTCGTTCCTGATTCCAAGTGCGGAGCTGCGGCTGGAGTGCCGGGTGACCGCCGCTGGTGGATGAACCGCCAGTCCATGGAGAGTTCTCATGTTGATTTTGACTCGACGCGTCGGAGAGACCCTGATGATCGGCGACTCCGTGACGGTGACCGTCCTCGGCGTCAAGGGAAACCAGGTCCGTATAGGAATCACCGCCCCGAAGGACGTCGCGGTTCACCGCGAAGAGATCTATCAGCGCATTCATCGCGGGGAAGGGGGTGACACCCGCGGAGACGACGAAACCGAAAGCTAGGGTTTGCCGCCTTCGAAGCGAGCCGGTATCCTGCGCTCGCGCTTGCGGGCGCAGGATCGATGCAAACGGAGAGTTGCCCGAGTGGCTGAAGGGGCTCCCCTGCTAAGGGAGTATGGGGCTAAACACTCCATCGAGGGTTCGAATCCCTCACTCTCCGCCATCCCTCGGGAATGGCTTCGGGTTCGCGGTTGCGGCCGGGCGGGACGATGCGCAGCTGCGTCGACTCCGTCACCCGACAAGGTCGCCTTTTCGCTGCCACTCCCGTGCCCGCGCAGGGCGGTGCGCAGCGCCGCTTCCGTTCCTCTGCAGGGCCATCGCCGAGGCGGAACGGATTGACGAAACAGCGAGCCGCACTCATAATTTCGCTTCTGCGCGCCCGTAGCTCAGTTGGATAGAGCACCAGGCTACGAACTTGGGGGTCGGAGGTTCGAATCCTTCCGGGCGCGCCATCGAAGACGAGGGCCGATGGGACACCATCGGCCCTTTGTTTTGCGTGCCGTATGCGCATCCCGGACCGGCGCCACGCCTTGCGCAGCGGACCGGGCAATCGTGGAAGGCGTGCGACTCGCCGATGGCTCGCGGCGCGCAGGTCCTGAAAACGGACGCAGGATCCGTGATTCCCACGCCCGCGCCGGGTGCAGGGGCCGTGCGTGCCACGCAGCGCAGGCGCCGGGAAGCGTGCGCCAGGCGGGATTCCCGCCTGCGCCCGGTCGGCGGCATGGCGGGGACGACCGGATCGATCGCGGTCCGCACGCGGGGTATCGTAAGGGCATGAACCAGCTCGTTCCGTCACTGTCGGCCCATGAGCTCGCGGACCTGCGTCGCGCCCGCGAGATGCTGGAAAGTCCCGGCCTCGCCGCGCAGCTGGCCAATGCGGTCGGTGCGCCGATGGAGTACGTGTTCGCCCGGCGACTGCCGGCGCCGGTCACGCGCATGATCCAGTCGTCCACCCGCAAGGCGCTCGAGCAGTCCCTGCGGATGGCGACCGCCACCCTGGATGCGCGAGCGCACAGCAAGCCGGCACGCAACGGTGCGCACACCGCCGCAGTCGCCACCACCGGTGCGGTGGGCGGCGCGTTCGGGCTGTTCGGTCTGGCGCTGGAGCTGCCGTTGACCACGACCGTCATCCTGCGTTCGATCGCCGACATCGCGCGCAGCGAGGGCGAGTCCCTGGACGATCCGGGCGCCACGCTCGCCTGTTTCGAGGTGCTGACGATGGGCGGCAGGAGCACGCGCGACGACGGCGCCGAATCGGGCTACTTCGCCGCGCGTGCGGTGTTGGCGCAACAGGTCGCGGCGGCGGCGGAATACATCGCCGCGCACGGGGTGATGAGCAAGGGCGCGCCGGCGATCGTGCAGGTGTTGGCGGCGATCGCGTCGCGCTTCTCGGTCAACATCAGCCAGAAGATCGCGGTGCAGAGCGTGCCGGTGGTCGGCGCCGTCAGCGGCGCCACGCTCAATATGCTGTTCATGCGGCATTTCCAGCGCATGGCGCGCGGGCACTTCATCGTGCGGCGACTGGAGCGGCGCTACGGCGCGGAAGTCGTGCGCGAGGCCTATGCGGCATCGCGCGAGGGCGTCCGCGTCCAGGTGCGCGACGCCACATCGCATGCCGGCCGGTCGGCGCCGTAGGAGCGGCTCAGCCGCGCTCGATCGACAGATCCCC
Organism: Luteimonas sp. R10; assembly: GCF_045689605.1. Lineage (GTDB taxonomy): Bacteria > Pseudomonadota > Gammaproteobacteria > Xanthomonadales > Xanthomonadaceae > Luteimonas. The sequence continues at coordinate 3,571,975 of NZ_CP141262.1, read as the reverse complement.
GACCAGCTTCCGCGCGATCTCCTCGGGTTGCCGCAACCAGGCGAAGTGATCCGCGCGCACCTGCAGGTCGCCGGCGTCCATCGACGTGATCAGCCGCTGCGCCGGGCCCAGCTTCGACAGCAGGAAGCGCAGCGAGGACGCCGGGCACAGCCAGTCGTCGCGCAGGACGATCGCCTGCACCGGGACGGCGACGCGCGACAGTGCCGCCTCGAGATCGACGTCCAGCCCGGCAGCGCCATAGCGGCCGCTGAGCGCGGTGCGCGCCCAGTCCCCGATCACGCCGCGCGCCTCGTTGCCGCCGAAGCCGATGGTCCGCCCCGGCAGCGAGCCGCGGCGCCCGGCCAGCCACGGCAGGAAGCGATACGCGAGCGGCAACCACAGCCGCTGCGGCCGCGGAAACGCGCGCCAGTACGGCGCGCCGCTGGCGACCAGCCAGAGCCGTTGCGCCGCCTGCGGCCGCAGCGCCAGCCGGCAACAGGCGAGCTGGCCGCCGAGGCTGTGGCCGCCGATGAGGCGCTCGACGCCCGGCAGTGCCTGCGCGATCGCGGCCTCGCTGGCCGGCAGGTCGCGCGTCAGCAGCGCGCGGTAGCCCCAGTCGTTCTCGCGGGAGGCGCGCAGGTTGCTGCTGCCGAAGCCGCGCCATTCGTGAAGGAACACCGCGATGCCCTGCGCGGCCAGGGCCTCGGCGAAAGGCAGGTAGTTCCGGGCGGTCACGCCCAGCGCCGGCAGCCACAGCAGCGAGGCGCGCGGTCGTGCCGGCAGCCGCGCCTGCAGCGACCAGCAGTGCCCGTCGTCCGCCTGCAACGGTGTTTCATGCACGCGCACCGTCACTGCGCGGCGCCGATGTGGTCGAGCACCCGCACCTCTCCGCGCCCGGGGCGATAGCCGCCGCGGAGGGCACGATGCACGTAGTCGGTCGCGGCGGCGCAGGCCTCGTACAGCGCAAGCCCGAGGCATAGGTTGGCGGCCACGGCCGAGGCCAGCGTGCAGCCGGTGCCGTGCGCCGAATGCGGCAGGCGCGCATGCGCCAGTTCACGCACGCCGCCCGCATCGGCGAACAGGTCGATCACCACGTCGCCGTCGTCTTCGAGATGGCCACCCTTGAGCAGTACCGCGCCGGGCCCCGCGGCCAGCAGGTCGCGGCAGGCCGCGCGCATCTCGGCGTGATCGGAGATGCGCCGGCCCAGCAGCAATTCGGCCTCGGGCAGGTTCGGCGTGACCAGGGACGCCAGCGGCAGCAGGTCGCGTTTCAGCGTGTCGAGCGCCGCGTCCTCGAGCAACCTGGCGCCGGAGGTGGCCACCATCACCGGGTCGAGCACCACCTGCGGGGGGGCGTGCGCGCGCAGGGCTTCGGAGACGGTCGCGATGATGCCGGCGTTGGCGAGCATGCCCAGCTTGACCGCCGCGATCCGGAAGTCGTCGAAGCAGGCATCGATCTGCGCGCGCAGGAAGTCGGTCGGCGGCGCGTGGACCGCGCTCACGCCCCGGGTGTGCTGCGCGGTCAGCGCCGCGATCGCCGACAGGCCGTGCACCCGATGCGCGGCGAAGGTCTTCAGGTCGGCCTGTATTCCCGCGCCGCCGCCGGAGTCGGAGCCGGCGATGGTCAGTGCGGAGACGATGCGATCGGGCATGGCCGACATTGTGCATGGATCGCGCCGGGGCGTCCGCCGCCGTGCACGGCTGTCGTGGGAGCGACGGAAGTCGCGACGCTTCACAACCTGCCGGCGTCGCGGCTTGACTCGCCGCTCCGCGGCTCGCCCTTCGGGCCGGCTTCGCCGTCAACTCGCTGCGCTCGTTTCGTCGCTCCCACCATGGGGCGCCCTGCCGCCCCGTGCCGCGATGCGTTCCGGCCTGCGCCGGAACGATGGACGACCGCTACGCTCTTCCCGAATCCCGAATCCCGAATCCCGAATCCCGAATCCCGAATCCCGAATCCCGGCCCTCAAAGCACCTCGGACGCGTAGTCCGCCAGCCGCGAGCGCTCGCCGCGCCGCAGGGTGATGTGGGCGCTGTGCTCCCAGGCCTTGAACCGGTCGACCGCGTAGGTCAGGCCCGAGGTGGTCTCGGTCAGGTACGGGGTGTCGATCTGCTCGACGTTGCCCAGGCAGACGATCTTGGTGCCGGGGCCGGCGCGGGTGATCAGGGTCTTCATCTGCTTGGGCGTCAGGTTCTGCGCCTCGTCCAGGATCAGCCAGCGGTTGAGGAAGGTGCGCCCGCGCATGAAGTTGAGCGAGCGGATCTTGATCCGCGAGGCCAGCAGGTCGTTGGTCGCCGCGCGGCCCCAGCTGCCGCCTTCCTGATTGTGGGTGAGCACTTCCAGATTGTCGGTGAGTGCGCCCATCCACGGCGTCATCTTCTCCTCCTCGGTGCCGGGCAGGAAGCCGATGTCCTCGCCGACGCTGACGGTGGCGCGGGTCATGATGATTTCCCGGTACCTTTGCTGGTCCATCGTCTGCGCCAGCCCGGCGGCGAGCGCCAGCAGGGTCTTGCCGGTGCCGGCGGTGCCGAGCAGGGTGACGAAGTCGATTTCCGGGTCCATCAGCGCGTTGAGCGCGAAGTTCTGCTCGCGGTTGCGCGCCAGGATGCCCCAGATCGCATGCTGGCTGCTGCGGTAGTCGTCGACGATCTGCAGCGTGGCCTTGCCGTCCTCGACACGGGCGACGCGGAACTCGGCCTCCTCGTCGCCGGGCAGGTAGAGGTACTGGTTCGGGTGCCAATCGTCCTCCTCGCTCGCGCGCACCTCGTAGTACGTGCGGCCCTTGTCGGTCCAGGACCTGAGATCCTTGCCGTGGCGCTGCCAGAAGTCCTCCGGCAGCGCGTTGGCGCCGGTATAGAGCAGGCTGAAGTCGTCAAGCGCGCGGTCGTTCTCGTAGTCCTCCGAGGCGATGCCGGCGATCGCGGCCTTGATCCGCAGGTTGATGTCCTTGGAGACGAACACCACCGGCAGTTCGACATCCTGCTGCTGCAGCGTCTGGATGGCATGGATGATGTCGTTGTCGGGAATCCGGCCATCGCCGGAGGTGCGCCGCACCTCCAGGGCGCCGGTCTGGAAGCTGAGCCGGCCGATGCTGTCGGCGCCGCGCAGCTGCAACCCTGTCGGGCGCTGCAGGACCAGGCCCGAGGCGATCTTGTCCGTGCCCTGGGCTTCGATCAACTCGTTGATGAAGCGGCTGACCTGGCGCGCGTTGCGGCTCGCCTCCGAGGTGCCCTTCTTGCCGTTGTCGAGTTCCTCGATGACCTGCATCGGCAGGTAGACGTCGTGCTCCTCGAACTTGAACAGCGCGGTGGGGTCGTGCATCAGGACATTGGTGTCGAGCACGTAGATGCGCTTGCCTTTGGTCATCATCGGCTTGGGGATCGCCTGTTGAGGTGGGAACGGCGGGGTAGGGCGGAGCGCGCGCCGCTGCGCGGGCTCCGGGGACTGGAGCAGCGGAGCGAGTACCGCTCTACGGGGGCACCCGAGGCGCGGGGGGCGATCACTTGCCCTGGGCTGCCTTCAGTGCGTCGAGCACGGCCTCGGCGTGGCCGGGCACCTTGACCTTGCGCCACGCCTGCGCGATGCGGCCGTCGGGATCGATCAGGAAGGTACTGCGCTCGATGCCCAGCACCTTGCGGCCGTACATGTTCTTTTCCTTGATCACGTCGAACGCGCGGCACAGCGCCTCGTCCGGGTCGCTGATCAGGGGAAACTTGAATCCCTGCTTGTCGCAGAAGTTGTCGTGCGATTTCACCGAATCGCGGGACACGCCCAGCACGGCCGCGCCACGCCGCTTGAACTTCGGCAGCAGCGCGTTGAAGTCGATTCCCTCGGTGGTGCAGCCCGGCGTCGAGTCCTTGGGGTAGAAGTACAGCACCAGCCACTTGCCGGCATAGTCGGCGAGGCGCGCGGTGGCGCCGCCGGACAACGCCAGCGGCAGCGAACGGGTGGATTCGGGCAGGGACTTGCCGGTCTCGATCATGTGGATGGTGAGTCGTGATTGGTGATTGTTGATTCGTGATTGGACAAAGAACGAAGCGGAACGATCTTAGGATGCGGCTCTTGCGAATCACCAATCACGAATCACCAATCACGGCCCTCAAAACTTCATCGGATCCATGATCGCGTCGAGATTGAGATGGTCGCAGAACTCGAGGAAGTCGTCGCGCAGCGCGGCGATGTGCATGTCGGCGGGCACGCCGATGGTCACCTGCGCCGAGAACATGTCGGCGCCGGTCTGCATCGCCCGGTAGCGCGAGGAGTGCAGGCTCTCGATGGTGATGCCCTGGCGGTCGAAGAAGTCCGCCAGCTGGAACAGGATGCCCGGCTTGTCGGCCGCCACCACCTCGACCACGTAGGGCAGCAGATTCGACTGCACCGGCTTGGCGCCGGTGCGGTACCAGATCAGCTTCAGGCCTTCCTCGCGGTCGAGCCGGGTCAGCATCGCCTCGAGCTTGGCGACCGCGTCCCAGGAACCGGTCGCCAGCGCGGTGACGGAGACGTCGCGGCCGACGGTGGACAGGCGCGCGTCGACGAGGTTGCAGCCGCTGTCGGCGATCCGCCGGCTGACCGTCAGCAACGGCGATTGCGGATGCGTCGTATAGGCGTTGATCAGCAGATGGTTCTCGTTCGGCGCGGGACGGGAAGCGGTGTCGGAATCGGTCAAGGCGGCGTCCGCGAAAAGTCGGGTCTGAACGGCGAGCCGGCCATGGGCCGGATGCCGCGACCAGCATACTTGCCCGTGCTTCGGAGCCGCAAGTAAGATCGGCATCGTCGCGGGTATTCCGGCCGCGCCGGTCCGCGCCGCGGGCACACGAAACCCAGCTGCGCCGGCCGGCGCAGACCCAGAGAACAGCATCTTGCGACTTTCCGGCAGCATCACCGCCCTGGCGACGCCATTCAGCGCCAACGGGGAACTCGACCTCGACGCCTGGCGCCGCCTGCTGCAGCGGCAGCTCGATGGCGGCACCCGGGCCGTCGTGGTCGCCGGTTCGACCGGCGAGGCCGCGGCGCTGTACGAGGCCGAGTACGACACGCTGCTGCGGACCGCGGTGGAAGTGGTGGCCGGGCGCATTCCGGTGCTGGCGGGGACCGGACAGCCGAACACCGCCAAGACGATCGAACAGACGCGCCGCGCCGCGGCATTGGGCGCCGATGCCGCGCTGGTGGTGACGCCGCCCTACGTGCGCCCGACCCAGGCCGGCCTGGCGGCCCACTACCGCGCCGTGGCCGACGACGGCGCGTTGCCGCTGGTGCTCTACAACGTGCCCGGCCGCACCGGCTGCGACCTGCTGCCGGACACCGTCGCCGACCTGGCGGCGCACGCGCGCATCGTCGCGGTGAAGGAGGCGCGCGACGAGCCGGAGCGAATGCAGGCGCTGCTGGCGTTGAGGTCCGATGCGTTCGCGGTACTGAGCGGCGACGATCCGACCGCCGCCCGGGCCATGCTCGCCGGCGCCGACGGGGTGATCTCGGTCGTGTCGAACATCGCCCCCTGCGCGTTCCGCCGCTTGGCCGACCTGGCGCTGGCAGGCGACGAGGCCGAGGCGCGGGCGCTGGATGCACGGCTGCAGCCGCTCTACCGTTTCGCCATGGTCGAGCCCAACCCGATCCCGATCAAGGCGCTGCTCGCCCGCGCCGGCCTCGGCCACGGCCTGCGCCTGCCGTTGACGCCGCTGGCGTCCATGCATGCCGACGCCGTAGAACGCGTCGCCGCCGCGGTCGACGAACTCGAACGCGCCTGCCGCGATACACTCGCGGCCTGATCCCAGGAGACACCGATGTTCCAGACCCGTCCCGTGTTCCGCACCACCGTCCTGCTCGCGCTGGCCGTCGCCGTGCTGGCGGCCTCCGGCTGCCGCTGGTTCCGCAAGGAGAACGCGCTCTACGCGCAGAGTGCGGAAAGCCGGCCGCTCGAAGTGCCGCCGGACCTCGACCGCCCCGCCGGCGACGCGTCGATGGCGTTGCCCGAGGCGCCGCAATCGGTGACCCGGTCGTCGATGACGCCGGCGCGGCAGCCGCAGGGCGCCAGCGCCACCGGCTTCACCGTGGCCGGCGAGCGCGACCAGGTCTTCGCCCGCGTCGGCGAGGTGCTCGAGGCCACGCCGGGGCTCACGATCTCCAGCCGCGCGCAGATCCTGGGGAGCTACGACGTCTCCTACGAAGGCGACAACTTCCTGGTGCGCATCAGCCAGTCCGGGGAGAACGCCTATGTCTCCGCGGTGGATCCGCGCGGGCAGCCGGCTTCCGGCGAGGGCGCGACCAAGCTGATCGCCGCGCTGCGCGCGGAACTGGGCGGCTGAGCTCGCGAGCCGCCGGAACGACACCGAACGGGCGCCGGCGGAGCGCCCGTTCTCCTTTCGGAGAGCAGCGGATTCACCCGTAGAGCGGAGCTCGCTCCGCTGCTTCCGGCACCGACCCGCGCAGCCGAGCAAGCTCGGCTCTACGGCAGGACGGCACCGCCCGGACCGACGACCGGGAGACCCCAATGGGAGCGCGCCGTGCGCTCGATGCCCGCGGGGGGGGCGATCGGGGCGAGGCCGGAAAAACGACGGCGCCACCGCACGAGGGCGGTGACCGCCGCGCGGGGGTCAGCGTTCCAGCAGCGGCAGCTTGTCCGGCTTGCCTTCCCATTCCTTGGCATCGGGCAGGCCGTCCTTGCGGGTGGTGATCACCGGCCAGTCCTTCGACAGCTCGGCGTTGAGCGCGACGAACGCCTCCTGGCCGGCCGGCACGTCGTCCTCGGGGTAGATGGCGTTGATCGGGCATTCCGGCTCGCACAGGGTGCAGTCGATGCACTCGTCGGGATCGATCACCAGGAAATTCGGGCCCTCGTGGAAGCAGTCGACCGGGCACACCTCCACGCAGTCGGTGTACTTGCACTTGATGCAGTTCTCGGTGACGACGAAGGGCATGGACAGCGATCCTCGAAAACGTTCCTGTGGTGTGCGCGCAGTGTAATCCAGGGCGCCGACGCACGCCGCAAACGACGGTTTCGCTTGCCGCCCGCGTCGGTCGGCCCAAAGAAAAACCCGGCCGGAGCCGGGTCTTCTGCGCCATCCGCGCCTTGCTGCGGATGCCTGCGGCATATGGCGCTCCCTACGGGATTCGAACCCGTGTTTTAGCCTTGAGAGGGCCACGTCCTAGGCCTCTAGACGAAGGGAGCTGGGGGGCGGCCCGGGGGCCACCGGCTGGACGGCCGGCTCGCAGCGACCGGATCGGCCGCGCAGCTTGCTAGTATAGCAGGACAATGGGCAATGCAGCACCGGTCGACGGCCGGAACGACGCCCGGCCGCCTCTCACCTGAATTCTAGATGCCGACCCAGAACAACACCGCATTGACCGGGCTGCGCAGCATCCCGCGCGACCAGCACCCCATCTCCCGCAAGGGCATCAGTCCCAACGCCCTGCGCGTGCTCTATCGTCTGCGCGAGGGCGGCCACGAGGCCTACCTGGTCGGCGGCGCCGTGCGCGACCTGTTGGTCGGCTTGCAGCCCAAGGACTTCGACGTCGCCACCGACGCCACCCCCGAGCAGGTCAAGGCGCTGTTCCGCAACTGCCGGCTGATCGGGCGCCGCTTCCGCCTGGCGCACGTGGTGTTCGGGCGCGAGATCATCGAGGTGGCGACCTTCCGCGCCAACGTCGACGACGGCAGCGGCGACCGCGAGACCCACGCCGGCGGGCGGCTGCTGCGCGACAACGTCTACGGCACGATCGAGGACGATGCGGTGCGCCGCGACTTCACCGCCAACGCGCTGTACTACGCGATCGAGGACTTCTCGGTGCGCGACTACACCGGTGGGTTCGAGGACGTGCAGAATCGGGTGATGAAGTTGATCGGCGATCCCGAGCTGCGCTATCGCGAGGATCCGGTGCGGATGCTGCGCGCGGTGCGGCTGGCCGCCAAGCTCGGCTTCAGCATCGATCCGGACAGCGCCGCGCCGATCCCGCACCTGGCCTCGCTGCTGGCGGAGGCGGCGCCGGCGCGGCTGTTCGAGGAATGCCTGAAGCTGTTCCTGTCCGGGAATGCCGAGGCCAGTTTCCTCGGCCTGGAGCGGCACGGCCTGTTGCCGGCGCTGCTGCCGGAATCGGCGGCGGCAATGGCCGCCAACCGCAGCGGTGCGCTGCGCCGCATGCTGCTGGAAGGCCTGCACAACACCGATGCCCGCGTCGCCGTGGACGAGCCGGTTTCGCCCGCGTTCCTGTTCGCGCTGCTGCTGTGGCCGGCGTACTGCCGTGCGCTGATGGCGCTGCAGGCCGAAGGCGTGCACGCGGCCGAGGCGCAGCGCCGCGCCGCCGACCGCGTCACCGTGCACCAGCTCACCACGGTGGCGCTGCCGCGCCGGTTCTCGCTGCCGATGCAGGAGATCTGGCTGCTGCAGTCGCGGTTCCCGCTGCGCCAGCGCAAGCGGGTGGTGCGCACGCTGTCGCATCCGCGCTTCCGCGCCGCGTTCGACTTCCTGGTGCTGCGGCAGAGCGCGTCCGACGACCACGCCGAGGATGTCGCCTTCTGGCGCGAGGCGCAGCAGGACCCGGACCACGCCATCGCCGCCCACCCGGCGGACGCCGAGGCGGGGACCGAAGAGGGCGCCGCGCCGCGCAAGCGCCGCCGCCGGCGGCGTTCCGCGGCGGCGGAATGAACCGGCCGGCCGTCGCCTGCGTCGGCCTCGGCGGCAACCTGGGCGATGTCGCGGCTACGCTGCGTGCGGCGATCGCGGCGCTGGCGGCGTTGCCGGAGACGCGCCTGCTGCGGGCATCGCGTTTCTACCGCACCCCGCCCTGGGGCGTGGAGGCGCAGCCCGGTTTCGTCAACGCCGCGGTGGCGCTGGAGACCGGGCTCGCCGCGCGGACGCTGCTCGACGGGCTGCTGCGGATCGAGCGCGATTCCGGCCGCGTCCGCGACGCCGACGACCGCTGGGGACCGCGCACGCTCGACCTGGACCTGCTGCTGTACGGCGCGGCCGTCGTCGACGAGCCCGGCCTGCGCGTGCCGCACCCGCACCTGCACGAGCGCGCATTCGCCCTGATACCGCTGCTGGACGTGCTGCCGGACGCCGTGATCCCGGGTATCGGCCCGGCCCGTGAAGCGCTTGCCGGGCTGGATGCGGTCGTTATCGAACCGCTGTAGCGCGACTCCGCAATCGTCGCACGAGCAGCGTAGGAGCGGCTTCAGCCGCGACCGGGCGCGTGCCGGCCGCAGATGTGCTCTGCCGTTGTTCGCCTTCGCAACGCGCGGCGGCGCGTTCGTCATCGCCGCCGCCCAAGGGGCTGCCTGGCGCGGCGCGCCAGCGGTTAAGCTAGGCGAATGACGACCGCCGCCAGTCCGTTGACCGTTCCCGGCCTCGCCGCCGCCCGGCGCGAAGGCCGCAAGCTGGCGATGCTGACCGCCTACGACGCCGGCTTCGCGCGCGCCTGCGACGCGGGCGGCGTCGACCTGGTGCTGGTCGGCGATTCGCTCGGCATGGTGGTGCAGGGCCAGGCTTCCACACTGCCGGTCACCGTCGACGACATCGCCTACCACACCCGTTGCGTCGCGCGCGGGCTGTCGCGCGCGCTGCTGGTCGCCGACCTGCCGTTCCAGGCCGACGCCACGCCCGGGCGTGCGCTCGATGCCGCCACCCGCCTGCTGCAGGCCGGCGCCGGCATGGTCAAGCTCGAGGGCGCCGGCCACAAGCTCGAGACGATCCGATTCCTGGTCGAGCGCGAGATCCCGGTCTGCGGCCATCTCGGCCTCACGCCGCAGTCGGTGCTGCGCTTCGGCGGCTTCCGGGTGCAGGGACGCGAAGACGCGGCCGCCGCCAGGCTGCGCGAGGACGCGCTGGCCGTCGCCGCGGCCGGCGCCGCGCTGCTGGTGCTCGAGTGTGTGCCTTCGCCGCTGGCGTCGGCGATCACCGCGGCCAGTCCCGTGCCGACCATCGGCATCGGCGCCGGCGCCGGCTGCGACGGCCAGGTGCTGGTGCTGCACGATTTCCTCGGCCTGGAGAGCGGCCACCGGCGGCCGAAGTTCGTCAAGGATTTCCTGGCCGAGGGCGGATCGGTGAAGGGCGCGGTGCAGGCCTACGTGGCCGCGGTGCGCGACGGATCGTTTCCCGGTGAGGAGCACGCCTACGCATGAGTGCGTTCTTGCCACGGCTCGACGCGGATGAACGCGGGCCATGCCGGGCGGCCGATGCCGCTCGCCCCTGCAGGAGGGGCTTCAGCCCCGACCGCAACGTCGAATCGAAACTTTGAGCCGAAATCCTTTCCGCAGGCGGGCAGCGATGCAGGCACCCTCATCCGCTTTGTTCTTGTCTGCGTCCGTCCGCGTCGATCCGTGGCATAAGAGCCTTCCAAAGTCCCCCGACACATGATCGAAACCGTCACCGAACTCGATGGCCTGCGCGCGCGCATCGCCGCTTGGAAGCGCGAAGGCCTGCGCATCGGCTTCGTGCCGACCATGGGCAACCTGCACGCCGGACACTACTCGTTGGTACGGCTCGCACGCGATCATGCCGATCGCGTGGTCGCCAGCGTGTTCGTCAATCCCACCCAGTTCGGTCCCGGCGAGGACTTCGAGCGCTACCCGCGTACCCCGAAGCAGGATGCCGCGGGGCTCGAGGCGGCCGGCTGCGATCTCGTCTGGCAGCCGTCGGTGGCAACGATGTATCCGTTCGGTACCGAGCATGCGGTGCGCATGCGCGTGCCCGGCGTCACCGAGATGCTCGACGGCGCCCATCGCCCGGGCCACTTCGACGGCGTCTGCACGGTGGTATCGCGGCTATTCCACCAGGTGCAGCCGGATGTGGCCGCGTTCGGCCGCAAGGACTACCAGCAGCTGGCGGTGATCCGCCATCTGGTCCGCGACCTCGCGTTCCCGTTGCGGTTGCTTGCCGGCGACACCGTGCGCGAAGCGGACGGGCTGGCCATGAGTTCGCGCAACCAGTATCTGTCGGAAGCGGAACGCAGCGTTGCGCCGGAACTGCATCGCGCCCTGCTGGCGATGCGCGATGCTGCGTGGGCGGGTGAACCGCGGATGTCGGTGGAAGCTGCCGCGCACGCGCGCCTGCAGGCGGCCGGCTTCCAGGTCGACTATGCGGTGATCCGCACGCCGGCACTGGCCGAACCGGAAGCGGGCACCGACGGCGCACGGGTCGCTTTGGTGGCGGCGCGGCTGGGTGCGACGCGGCTGATCGACAACCTCGAGTTCGAACTGCCGCCCGGCTGAGGCGCGCGGGAGCGACGGGGTTCTTCGACGGTTTCCTGAACTTGCGCCCCGCCTATGTTGCGATGCAGAAAATCGCCCCTATACTTCCGGAATCAGCGGATTTCCGCGCCCTGACAGCCGCGATCCGGCGAGCGATGCCATGCACCTGACCCTGCTCAAAGCCAAGATCCACCGCGCCACGGTGACCCACGCCGAGCTGCACTACGAGGGCTCGTGCGCCATCGACGGGCGCCTGCTCGAGATCTCCGGCATCCGCGAGTACGAGCGCGTGGAGATCTACAACATCAACAACGGCGAGCGCTTCGCGACCTACGCGATCCGCGCCGAGGCCGGCAGCGGCATCATCTCGGTCAACGGCGCGGCCGCGCACAAGGCGCAACCCGGCGACCTGGTGATCATCTGCGCCTACGGCGCCTGCGACGAGGCCGAGGCCGCGCAGTTCAAGCCGACCCTGGTCTACGTCGACCGCCAGAACCGGCTGACCCACACCAACGATTCGATCCCGGCGCAGGCGGCCTGAGCATGACGGCAGCGCAGCGGCTCACCGGTTCGCTGGCGCCGCACGCGCAGCGCCTGTCCTCGGTCCGGATCGCCGAACTGGTCGCCGCCGATCCGGCGCGCGCCGCCGACCTGTCGCTGCGCGTCGGCCCGCTCTACGCCAACTTCTCGCGCCAACGCATCGACCGCGATGCGCTCGATGCGCTGCTGCGGCTGGCCGACGCCTGCGCATTGCCGCAGGCGTTCCGCGCGCTGTTCGACGGCGAACGGGTCAACGTTTCGGAAGACCGTCCCGCCCTGCACGTCGCGCTGCGCTCGGTGCTGGGCGCCGGCGCCGTCGCCCGCGACGCGCAGGCGCAGGCGGCGCAGGCACGCGCGCGGATGGCGAAGCTGGTCGACGACCTGGTCGCCTCCGACGTGACCGACATCGTCAACGTCGGCATCGGCGGCTCCGACCTCGGCCCGCGCCTGGTCGCCGACGCGCTGAAGGACGCGCACAGCGGGCGCTTCCGCGTGCATTTCCTCACCAACGTCGACGGCAGCGACGCGCAGCACAGGCTGCGCGGGCTGGATCCCGCACGCACCGCGGCGATCCTGGTGTCGAAGAGTTTCGGCACCCAGGAGACCCTGCTCAACGGGAAGATCCTGAAGGACTGGCTCGGCGGCGGCGAACGCCTGTACGCGGTCAGCGCCAACGTGCCGAAGGCGGAAGCATTCGGCGTCGCGGCCGAACGCGTGCTGCCGATGTGGGACTGGGTGGGCGGACGCTACTCGCTGTGGTCGGCGGTCGGCTTCGCGATCGCGCTCGCCGTCGGCATGCCGCGCTTCGAGGAGCTGCTGGCCGGCGCCGCGGAGATGGACGCGCACGCGCTGCAGGCGGCGCCGGAACGCAACCTGCCGATCCTGCACGCGCTCTTCGCGGTATGGAACCGCAACGCGCTCGGCCTGCACACCCATGCGGTGCTGCCCTACGACGAGCGCCTGGCGCTGCTGCCGGCCTACCTGCAGCAGCTGGTGATGGAAAGCCTGGGCAAGTCGGTGACGCCGGCCGGGCAGCCCGCCGGCGTCGACACGGTGCCGGTGCTGTGGGGCGGGGCGGGCACCAACTCGCAGCACAGCTTCTTCCAGGCCCTGCACCAGGGCACGCAGACGGTGCCCGCGGACTTCATCGGCGTGGTCAATCCCGACCATGCCTATGCCGAGAACCACGCTGCGCTGCTGTCCAACCTGCTGGCGCAGACCGAGGCGCTGGCCAACGGCCATTCGGATGGCGACCCGCAGAAGACCTACCCCGGCAACCGGCCGTCGACGCTGCTGTTGCTCGACGCGCTCACGCCGGGGTCGCTGGGCGCACTGATCGCGCTGTACGAGCACAGCGTCTACGCGCAGTCGGTGCTCTGGGGCGTCAACGCCTTCGACCAGTGGGGCGTGGAGCTGGGCAAGCGCATCGCCGGCGAGCTGTTGCCGGCCGTACGCGGCGAGACCACGCAAGTCTCCGATCCCGTCACCCGCGCACTGCTGGCCGAGATCTCCCGCCGCCGCTCCGGCGGATGAGCGGCGGCACCCGCATCCGCCACGCCGAGCCGGGCGATGCCGCCGGCCTGCATGCACTGTTTTCCGCGCGCGACGCCTACGCCGCGACGCTGCAGAAGGCCATGCGCGTGGTGACGCGCTGCGCGATGGCGCCTATGTCGACGTCTACCTGATGGCGGGATTGGCCGGCTTCTCGTAAGCGACGCTCACCGAGGCGTCTCGCTGCATCGCCTGCATCCGCGCCTTTGCTTGTGGGAGCGACGGAAGTCGCGACAGGTAATGAAAGCCCGGCGGCGGCCGGTTCTCGCGTCGCTCCCACGAAGTGGGGCCAAATCCCCGAGCGCGGGCCGCTCTCACGAAGCGGGGCTAAGGCGTCTCGCTGCATCGCCTGTATCCGTCTTTGTTTGTGGGAGCGACGGAAGTCGCGACAGGTAATGAAAGCCCGACGGCGGCCGGTTCTCGCGTCGCGACTTCCGTCGCTCCCACGAAGTGGGGCTAAATCCCCGAGCGCGGGTCGCTCTCACGAAGCGGGGCTGAAGCGGGGCTAAGGCGTCTCGCTGCATCGCCTGCATCCGCCTTTGTTTGTGGGAGCGACGGAAGTCGCGACAGGTAGTGAAAGTCCGGCGGCGGCCGGTTCTCGCGTCGCGACTTCCGTCGCTCCCACGAAGTGGGGCCAAGTCGCCCGAGCGCGGGTTGTTGGTCGGTGTGCGCCAAGTACGGGGCCGACGCTTGTTTCGGTAGCCACGCATGCGCCGTGGACGGAGATGCCCATCCGCGACGGCAGATGCGTCAACGAGCGCAATCGGCGGTCTCGCGATGGCGCGCCAGCGCCCAGTGCACGTGCTCGCGCACCAGGTCGTCGGGCTCGTCCGCGCGCGAACGCAGCGCGGCGACCACCTCGGGCGTGGTCGGGGCGTTGCCCAGCGCCACCGCGATATTGCGCAGCCAGCGCCGGTGGCCGCTGCGGCGGATCGCCGTGCCTTCGGTGCGGCGCAGGAACTCGTCCTCGTCCCAGGCGAACAGGTCCGCCAGCGTGGCCGTGTCGAGATCGTTGCGGGCGCGGAAGTCCGGCTCGTCGCTGCGCCTGGCGAACTTGTTCCAGGGACAGACCAGCTGGCAGTCGTCGCAGCCGAAGATGCGGTTGCCGATCGCCGGGCGCAGGCCTTCCGGAATCGCGCCGTCGTGCTCGATGGTGAGATAGCTGATGCAGCGGCGCGCATCGAGCCGGTGCGGGGCGACGATCGCCCGGGTTGGGCAGATGTCGATGCAGCGTATGCAGCTGCCGCAGTGGGCGCTGGCCGGGGCGTCGACCGGCAGCGGCAGGTCGACGTAGAGTTCGCCGAGGAAGAACCAGGAACCGCCGTCGCGATCGATCAGGCAGGTGTGCTTGCCGATCCAGCCGAGCCCGGCGTTGCGCGCCAGCGCGCGCTCGAGCACCGGCGCCGAGTCGACGAACACGCGGTGGCCGAACGGCCCGATCTCTTCCGCGACGCGGTCGGCCAGCTTCTGCAGCCGCTGGCGCATCAGCTTGTGGTAGTCGCGACCGAGGGCGTAGCGGGCGACGTAGGCGCGCTCGCCGTCGGCCAGCGTGCGCCAGCTCTCGCCGTCATCGTCGCGGCCGTAGTCGAGGCCGACCGAGATCACCCGCACCGTCCCGGGCACCAGTTCCTGCGGCCGCGAGCGCTTGTCGCCGTGCCGGGCCATCCAGTCCATCGAGCCGTACAGCCCCCGCGCCAGCCAGTCGCGCAGGTGGGCCTCGTCCTCGCCCAGTTCGATGCCGGCGATGCCGCAGCGCTGGAAACCGGCCTCGCGCGCGAGCGCGCGGATCCGCGCCGCGAGGGCGGCGGGATCGGCCCGGCGGGCCTGCGTGGGCGCGTGGGAAGGCATCCGGCTATTGTAGAGCGGGCGCCGTTTCATCGTCCCCGCGAGGGGAGTTGCCTCCTGATTGCGATTCAGGACGGACGTTCTGGCGATGTGCGGTCGAGAGTGCAGTGTTGGTCACGGATCAACGCGGACAAGCGCATCGGTCGGTGGTCGACCTATCCGCGTTCATCCGCGTCGATCCGTGGCTGAACCGTCTTTCGCGCCGCCTGGGCCGCGCCGCTGGCGACCGCCCGGGCCGGAGTCCGGAAAGCGGCAGGGGCGACGCGCGCGGGTAGAATCCGGCCGATGAACTCGGCCCGCCCGCGCGACCCCGAACGCCTGTACGACAGCGCCGCATTGCGCGCGATCGAGGCGGCCGCGGCCGTGCACCTGGGCGGCGACGCCTTCGAGCTGATGCGGCGCGCCGGGCAGGCGGCCTGGCGCGAACTGCTGCGGCGCTGGCCGCAGGCGCAGCGGATCGTGGTGGTCTGCGGGCCCGGCAACAACGGCGGCGACGGCTACGTGCTGGCGCGGCATGCGTTCGATTCCGGACGCGACGTGTGCGTGGTGCGGCTCGAAGCGCACGCGCCGCGAGGAGGACTGGCGCAACGCGCCTGCGAGGCCTACCGCGACAGCGGCGGTCGCATCGAGCGCTACGGCGGCGCGCTTCCGACGGCGGACGTGCTGGTCGATGCGTTGTTCGGCATCGGCCTGTCGCGCGCGCCGGACGCGCTCTGCGGCGCTTTGATCGAAGTGGTCAACGCCGCGCCGGCGCCGGTGCTGGCGCTCGATGTCCCCAGCGGCATCGACGCCGACCGCGGCAGCGCACCGGGCCAGGCGATCCGTGCCGACGCGACGCTGCAGTTCATCGCCGCGCACGCCGGGCTCTACACCGGCGATGCGCTGGACCATGCCGGCGCGCTGTCGCTGGTGGGCCTGGACGTGCCAGGCGGCCTGCTGGCGCAGGTCGAACCCGTCGCCGGCTGCCTGCGTGCGGAGGATCTTCCGGTGCGGTTCCGGCCGCGCCCGCGCAACAGCCACAAGGGCGGCTCCGGCCACGTGCTGTGCATCGGCGGCGACGCGGGCAAGGGGGGCGCGGTGATGCTGGCGGCCGAGGCGGCGCTGCGCTGCGGCGCCGGGCTGGTGAGCGTGGCCACGCGCGCGGCGCACGTCGCGGCGTTGCTGGCGCGGCGGCCCGAGGCGATGGTGCAGGCGGTCGAATCCGTCGCCGCTCTGCCGCCGCTGCTGGAGCGTGCCGACGTGCTGGCGGTCGGCACGGGGCTGGGCGGGGCCGCCTGGGGCGGTGCGCTGCACGAGGCGGCATTGGCCTGCGGCAAGCCGCTGGTGCTCGACGCCGACGCGCTCAACCTGCTGGCGCGCAATGCGCAGTCGCCGCCGGCCGATACGGTGCTGACGCCGCACCCGGGCGAGGCCGCGCGGCTGCTCGGCATTTCCGCCAGCGAAGTGCAGGCCAACCGCTTCGCGGCCGCGCGCCTGCTGTGCGCCTGCTTCGGCTGCGCGGTGGTGCTCAAGGGCGCCGGCAGCGTGGTCGCAGCGCCGGGCGAGCTGCCGCAGGTGATCGCCGCCGGCAACCCCGGCCTGGCGGTCGGCGGCACCGGCGACGTGCTCACCGGCTGTATCGCCGCCCTGCGTGCGCAGGGTTTCTCCGCGTTCGAGGCCGCCGCCACCGGTGCGCTGCTGCATGCCGTTGCCGGCGACCTGGCGGCGCGGGCGGGCGGCGAGCGCGGCCTGCTGCCGTCGGACCTGTTCGAACCGCTGCGGCGGCTGGTCAATCCGTGAGCGATGCCCAGCGCCTGTACCTGGCTGATGAAGCGGCGACGCAGGCACTCGCCCGGGCGCTGGCGACCACGCAGCCCGCGCAGGCCGTCGTCTACCTGCGCGGCGATCTCGGTGCCGGCAAGTCGACCCTGGCACGCGCCTGGCTGCGGGCGCTGGGCGTGGTCGGCACGATCCGCAGCCCCACCTACACCCTGGTCGAGCGCTATCCGTTGGGCGCGGCCGGCGAGGCCCTGCACCTGGATCTCTACCGGATCGGCGATGCCGGCGAACTGGAGTTCCTGGGGCTGGACGAGCAGCCGGCGGCGCTGTGGCTGGTGGAGTGGCCCGAGCGCGGCGTCGGGGCGCTGCCGCGGCCGGATCTGGAGGTGGCGCTGGAGATCTCCGGGCCTGGCCGCAGCGCCCGGCTGCTGGGCCATGGGGCGCGGGGTGCCGCCTGGTTGTCGGCGCCGGCGCTCGGGGATCTGGTACGCGAGTTGCGGCCGCTTCCTGAACCGTAACCGTAGGAAGGGGTGGCAGGCCCCGGATTTCAAAGGAAAAAATACTTGCAAAGAATGCGCCGTGGTGCTTGACTATCCGCCATGCGCGTACGGGGAGCCCGCCTCCAGGAAATCCTGCTCGGTCTGGCACTGCTGGCCGGGTTGCTGTGGAGCGTGGCCGAGGCCTCTGAAATCAAGCACTTGCGCTTGGATACCGGCGCCACCGGCACTCGCGCCGAACTGGCGCTGGCGAAGGAAACCGCGTTCAAGGTCATCACACTCGCCAATCCCGATCGGTTGGTGATCGACCTGCCCGGCGCCGTCCTGGGCAAAGGCGTCCAACTGCCGGCCCCCGCGGGGTTGGTACGCGCCGTGCGCAGCGGCCAACCGGAGCCGGGCGTGATCCGGATCGTCTTCGACCTTGCCGAGCCGGTGGCCGCGCTCGGCCCGAGGTTCGAGCCCGGTGCCGACGGCGTGCGGCTGGTGGTGGAATGGCCGGGCGACAGCGGCGGCGCCGACCCGATCGCACGCGTCATCGCGCAGGTGTCCGACGGCCCGCCGACCGCGGCGGCGCCGCCCCGCACCGACCCCGCCGTGGCCTCGAGCGCCGCCACGACGCGCCTGATCTCCAGTATTGCCGCCGCCACGCCGCCGTCGACGGCGGCACCGTCGTCGACACCGCCGCCGTCGGCCAATCCGGCGCCGCAATCGCCGGGCCCCGCCGCGCCCACGAACGAGCCCCCGCCCCGCCAGGCGCAAGCGGCTCCGGCTCCGGCGCCGCGCCCGCCGCCGTCCGCTGCGGGGATGCGTCCACTGGTCATCGCCATCGATCCCGGCCACGGCGGCCAGGATCCGGGCGCGGTCGGGCCGACCGGCAAGCGCGAGAAGGACATCACCCTGGCGATCGCGCGCGAACTGGGCCGGCAGATCGACGCCACGCCCGGGCTCAAGTCGTACCTGACGCGCGACCGCGACGTGTTCATCCCGCTCAACCGCCGCGCCCAGCTGGCGCGCGAGGCCGGCGCCGACATGTTCATCTCGATCCACGCCGACGCCGCGCACAACCGCAACGCCAAGGGCTCCTCGGTCTACGTGCTGTCGCTGCGCGGCGCGTCCTCGCAGCGCGCGCGCTGGCTGGCCGACAAGGAGAACGCGGCCGACCTGATCGGCGGCGTGCGCCTGCAGGAAGCCGACGACACGCTCGCCTCGGTGCTGCTCGACCTCACCCAGAGCGGGCAGATGAAGGCGTCGGAGGACGCCGGCAAGCACATCCTCGACGGTCTCAAGCGCATCGGCAACAACCACAAGCCGCACATAGAGCGCGCCAACTTCGCGGTGCTTCGCACTTCGGACATGCCGGCGATGCTGGTGGAGACCGCCTTCCTGTCCAACCCGGAAGAGGAAAAGCGGCTGATCGATCCGAAGTTCCAGCGGACGGTGGCGCGGGCGGTGCTCGACGGGGTCAATACCTATTTTTCCGCGCAGCCGCCGCCGGGCACGCTGTATGCCGCACGCGCGGCCGCGGCGAGTGGCGGCGGCGGCGTCGCGGGCGGCGGTAGCCCGTAGCGCGACGCGCGCTTCCACCGGCAGCCGGACGGGGCGGCGCTGTCTCCCGCGTGATAAAGCCTCCCGCGCCGTCATCCCGGCACAGGCTGCGACCTGGTGCCTTTTGGCTCGCGGAGCGAGATGCGGGCTTGGGGCGAGCGGTAATCAGCGGTTCTCGCACATCGCCCTGGCTGCAGGGGCGCGGGCTCTGGATCCCGGCCTGCGCCGGGATGACGGGGAATGCTGGCGGTCTCGGACGCAGGGGATGCTCCGCGATCAGGCACGGCTCGCGGCGCGGGATGACGGGGAATGGCTGGCGGTCGGGACGCATGGAATGCTCCGCGATCAGGCACGGGGCGGCGTGAGATGACGACTTGCGGCCGCGCGACGATTGGGAGTGCACGTATAGGCATCTGCCTTCGGACGGGGCGATCCCTTTTTCCCGCGCGATGAAGCCTCCCGCGCCGTCATCCCGGCGCAGGCCGGGATCCAGTGCCTTTCGGCTCGCGGCGTGAGATGCGGTCTTGCGGCCGCACGGCAATCAGCGGTTTTTGCACAGGACCCTGGCTGCAGGGAAGCGGGTCCTGGATCCCGGCCTGCGCCGGGATGACGGGGAATGGCTGGCAGTCGGGACGCATGGGACGCTCCGCGATCAGACACGGCTCGCGGCGCGAGATGCCGACTCGCGGCCGCGCGGCGATCGGGAGTGCTCGTACAGGCGCCAGCCTTCGGACGGGGCGAACCCCGTTTCCCGCGTGATGAAGCCTCCCGCGCCGTCATCCCGGCGCAGGCCGGGATCCAGTGCTTTTGGGCTCGCGGCGCGAGATGCGGGCTTGGGGCCGCGCGGCAATCAGCGGTTTTCTTACATGGTTCTGGCTGCAGGGGTGCGGGTCCTGGATCCCGGCCTGCGCCGGGATGACGGTGAGTGCGCCCCGACAGTCTGCGACGGTGGATGCGTCGGCATCGGGGCGCGCGCGGGGCGGTACCGTTATCATCACGGTTGACCCGTTCCGCGCCTCCGGGCGATGTCCGTCCTTTGAGCATCCGCCAACTCCCCGACACCCTCGTCAACCAGATCGCCGCCGGCGAGGTGGTCGAGCGCCCGGCCTCCGTGGTCAAGGAACTGGTGGAGAACGCGCTCGACGCCGGCGCCATGCGCGTGGACATCGACCTGGAGGAGGGCGGCGTGCGCCTGGTGCGGATCCGCGACGACGGCGGCGGCATCTCCGCGGACGACCTGCCGCTGGCGGTCTCGCGCCATGCCACCAGCAAGATCGCCTCGCTCGACGACCTGGAGGCGGTGGCCACGCTCGGCTTCCGCGGCGAGGCGCTGCCGTCGATCGCCTCCGTCAGCCGCTTCTCGATCGCCTCGCGCCGTCCCGAAGACGCGCACGGCGCCGTGCTGGCGGTCGACGGCGGCCGCGTCGCCGAGGTGGCGCCGAGACCGCACCCGCCGGGCACCACGGTCGAGGTGCGCGACCTGTTCTACAACGTGCCGGCGCGGCGCAAGTTCCTGCGCGCCGAACGCACCGAGCTCGGCCACATCGAGGAATGGCTGCGCTCGCTGGCGCTGTCGCGCCCGGACGTGGAACTTCGCGTCACGCACAACGGCAAGCCGTCGCGGCGCTACAAGGGCGGCGGCGCGCTGTTCTCCGACGATCGCCTCAACGAGACCCTGGGCGGCGAGTTCGCGAAGCACGCGCTGCGCGTCGAACACGAGGGCGCGGGACTGCGCCTGCACGGCTGGATCGCGCAGCCGGCGTACTCGCGCGCCAGCGCCGACCAGCAGTATCTGTACGTCAACGGCCGCGCCGTGCGCGACCGCAGCGTCGCGCACGCGGTCAGGCAGGCCTATGCCGACGTGCTGTATCACGGCCGCCAGCCGGCGTACGTGCTGTTCCTGCAGCTCGAGCCGGCCCGGGTCGACGTCAACGTGCACCCGGCCAAGCACGAAGTGCGCTTTCGCGATGCACGTTTGGTGCACGATTTCGTCTACCGCACCTTGCATGATGCCCTGGCGGGCACCCGCGCCGGCCTGCAGCCTGCGCCCGCGATGACGGCGGGCGTCGGCGGCGCGGTTGCCATGGCGGCCGGCGCGCCGGCGTCGCAGCAGTGGCAACCCTCCTCGCGCGACCAGTCCGGCCTGGCGCTGCGCATCGATGAGACCCGCGCCGGCTACGCAGCGCTCTACGGCGCACCGTCGCAGGCCGCGCAGCCGGTCTCCACCGCGCCCGGGCCGCTGCCGGGGCACGACGAAGCCGGTATCCCGCCGCTGGGCTACGCGCTGGCGCAGCTGCATGGCGTCTTCATCCTCAGCCAGTGCGCCGACGGCCTGGTGGTGGTCGACATGCACGCCGCGCACGAGCGCATCGGCTACGAGAAGCTGAAGACCGCGCACGACAGCGAGGGCCTGCGCGTGCAGCCGCTGCTGGTGCCGCAGTCGGTGGCGGTGTCCGAGCGCGAGGCGGACGTCGCCGAACGCGAGGCCGCCACGCTGTCCGAACTCGGCTTCGAGGTCTCGCGCGGCGGACCGCAGTCGCTGCTGCTGCGCGGCGTGCCGGCGCTGCTGGCCCATGGCGACACCGAGGCGCTGTTGCGCGACGTGCTGGCGGACCTGCGCGAACACGGCGAGAGCCGCCGCGTGGCCGGCGCGCGCGACGAGCTGCTGTCGACCATGGCCTGCCATGGCGCGGTGCGCGCCAACCGCCGCCTCACGGTGCCCGAGATGAACGCACTGCTGCGGCAGATGGAGGAGACGGAACGTTCCGGACAATGCAATCATGGGCGTCCGACCTGGGCGCGGTTCAGCCTGGCGGAGATCGATCGCTGGTTCATGCGGGGGCGTTGAAATGGGGAAGACGACAAAGGTTGCGTGGACGGTCGCGGCGCTCGCGGCCGGCCTGGCGGGTTGCGGGCAGGACGCGGCGCAGGGCGTGGCCGGAGCGCCGGGCGATACTGGCGCGGCAGCCACCGACGCGGCGCCGGCCGCCGACCCCGCCTTCGTGCGCGAGCTGGAAGCCTGGCGCGAGCGGCGGGAGCAAAGCCTGCTGGCGCCGGACGGCTGGACCGGCCTGGTCGGCCTGCACTGGATCGAGCTCAAGGCGCACTACGTCGGCAGCGACAGCGGCCTGCGCCTGGCCAAGGGGCCGCCGCGGATCGGCCTGCTGCAGCAGGAAGGCGGACGCCTGTACTTCACGCCCGAGCGCGGCGTCGACCTCACGCTCGACGGCGAGCCCTTCACCTCCCGCGCCGAACTGCATGGCGACCGCAGCGAAACGCCGAGCGTGATCGGCTTCGACGACGGCAAGGGCGAAATCAGCGTGATCGAGCGCGGCCACAGGCGCGCGCTGCGCGTACGCCATGCCGACGCCGAGGCGCGGACCGGTTTCGCCGGCCTCGACCATTGGCCCGCCGACCCGGGTTGGCGCATACGGGGACGTTTCGTCGCGCACCCGCCGGGCAAGACCCTCGAGATCGCCAACATCATCGGCATGATCGAACCGATGGCCAACCCCGGCGCGGTTGAGTTCGAGCGCGACGGCCGTACCCATCGCCTGGAGGCGCTGGACGACGGCTCGGGCGGCCTGTTCCTGATCCTCGCCGACCGTACCAACGGCCAGGGCAGCTACGGCGCCGGGCGTTACCTGGATGCGCCGGCCGCCGACGAGGCGGGGAACGTCCTGCTCGATTTCAACCGTGCCTACAACCCGCCGTGCGCGTTCACCGCGCATGCGACCTGCCCGCTGCCGCCGCAGGAGAACCGCCTCGACCTCGCGATCACCGCCGGCGAGAAGGCCTACGCCAAGCCGGCC
Source organism: Luteimonas sp. R10 (assembly GCF_045689605.1). Taxonomy (GTDB): domain Bacteria; phylum Pseudomonadota; class Gammaproteobacteria; order Xanthomonadales; family Xanthomonadaceae; genus Luteimonas. The sequence continues at coordinate 3,549,268 of NZ_CP141262.1, read as the reverse complement.
ATTTGATTCCCACGCAAAGCAAGGATGTCTTCATGCGCCTGTTGAACCGCCGTTCGCTCAAGTCGCTGCTGCTGTCGCTCGCCGTTGCCGCCGTCGCAACGGCCGGTTTCGCCCTCGCCGAGAAGCCGCGGGCGGCGACGCCGCCGTCCGCCGGCGCAGGCGCCGCGCCGCCGGTGCCGTTGCTGTGGAAGGTGTCGGGCGAGTCCGGCGCCGTGTACCTGCTCGGCTCGTTCCACCTGCTCAAGCCCGCGGACTATCCGCTGTCGGCGGACGTGGACGCGGCCTTCGACGACGTCGGCAAGCTGGTCTTCGAGATCCCGCCGGACGAGATGAACTCGCCCGTCCTCGGCATGAAGATGGGACAGGCGGCCATGCGCACCGACGGCACCCAGCTCGACAGCGAACTGCCCAAGGAAACCGCCGCCGGCCTCGAGCGCTGGCTGGACGCCAATGCCGCGACCCTGCAGAAGATGCAGCTGACGCCGCAGACCATGCAGATGTTCGAGCCCTGGTTCGTCGCGCTGATGGTCACCATCACCGAGATGACCAACCAAGGCCTGGACCCGGCGCTCGGCCTGGATGCGCACCTGGCCAAGCGCGCGCAGGAAGCTGGCAAGCCCACGTCCGGCCTGGAGACCGGCGAGCAGCAGATCGCCTTCCTCGACGGCATGGATCGCAAGGAGCAGCTGCAGTTCCTGCAGGAGTCGCTCGAATCGACCGGCGACGAGGGCCGCAGGGAGATCGAGAAGCTCCACGCCGCCTGGCGCGACGGCGATGCGCGGGCGCTGTGGGAAGGCATGGCGGCGGAGATGCGCCAGCAGTTCCCGGCGCTCTATCACCGCATCAACGTCGAGCGCAACGATGCCTGGGTGCCGAAGATCGAGGCGATGCTGGGTGAGGCCGCCGGTGGCAATACCCTGGTCGTCGTCGGTGCGCTGCACCTGCTCGGCGAGGACGGCGTGGTCGAGAAGCTGCAGGCGAAGGGATTCGAGGTCGAGCGGATCTGTTCGGCGTGCGCGGCCCGCGCGAAGTAGACTGGCGGGATCGCAGCTGATTTCTCCGAAGCAACCACGGCTCTGCCGGGGAATTGTCGGAGGTTACCTTTCCGGTAGTCGGTTCTGATGCCCTCTCCCTCCGGGGCGAGAGATCGCACGGCTTGCGCGCCAATGGCGCGCAAGCATTACGTCTTCCCAAAAGGAGGAGAATTACCTGCGCCACTGTGCCTCATTTGTGTGATGCCATACACTGCAATGATGCGCAGAGGGGGATAAAAAGATTTGTCGCAATGAAGCGACGAATTGGAGTCCTAGCATGAGGAAGAGTGCATTGGGGGTCTTCGCAGCGTGTTTGCTTGCTTCGGGTATGGCATCGGGCAGTCCGTCCGGGCAGGCAATCCAGTTCAATGAGCCACCACCGTGCGAGAACGGTGGCGCCTTCTGCGTCAGGGTCGATGAGGATGGGAATCTCTGGGTTTGCGGACCGTCTGGTTGCACGCCGCTTACTTCGTCCGAACCGCCAATCGAGCCTTGACTCTCAACTGTGATGAAGCGTTTAGCGCCCGCGAAAAAGCGGGCGCTCTCATTTGGCACACCGGGATTTGGTGCCTTCAGGTGGCGCACGCTTTAATCAGCTTCTAAGGGACATTCCTTATGGGACGGCGCGCATCCCAATTGCGAGGCGACCCATCTCAGGTTCGCCGTTCGCCGGTCACGCGATCGAAGATCAGTCACTGGCGAGTGCGTCGCTTCCCGGTCACCGGTCACCGACCGGCGTTTGGCCGATCATGTCGATGCAATCCACCGGGCAGGCCGGCACGCACAGCTCGCAGCCGGTGCACAGCGGCTCGATGACGGTATGCATGCGCTTGGCGCCGCCGATGATGGCGTCGACCGGGCAGGCCTGGATGCACTTGGTGCAGCCGATGCAGTCGGCTTCGACGATCAGGGCGACCTCGGGCGGACGGTGGGTGCCGCGCGTGCGGTCGTAGGGCAGGGCATCGCGCCCGAGCAGCCGCGCCAGCGCCCGCGCGCCGGCGTCGCCGCCGGGCGGGCAGCGGTCGACGTCGGCCTCGCCGGCCGCCAGCGCCTCGGCGTAGGGGCGGCAGCCGTCGAAACCGCACTGCCGGCACTGCGTCTGCGGCAGCAGGCGGTCGATGCGTTCGACGAGGGCGGATTCGGTGGTCACATCAATGCCATCGGACGTAGAGCGGAGCTTGCTCGGCTGCTCCCGGCTCCGGGGCCCGCGTAGCGGAGCAAGCTCCGCTCTACGGGTTTGTTCGCGGCACGGCCGGGACCTTGAGACGCGGTCGGAGCTGCGCCGTCACCGCACCGGCATGCCCGGCTCGGCGCCGGCGTCCGCGTCCAGCAGCGCCAGCGTACCGCCGTCGAAGCCGGCCGACAGGATCATGCCCTCGCTGAGGCCGAAGCGCATCTTGCGCGGCGCCAGGTTGGCGATGAAGACCACGTTGCGCCCGACCAGCTTCTCCGGCTCGCCGTAGCTGGCGCGGATGCCGGAAAAGATCTGGCGGCGGCCGAGCTCGCCGGCGTCCAGTTCGAAGCGCAGCAGCTTGTCGGAGCCTTCGACGAACTCGCAGGCGATCACCCGGCCGATGCGCAGGTCGAGTTTCGCGAAATCGTCGATGCCGACGGTCGCGGCGGCGGCGGTGCCGGCGGTGCTCTTTGCCGCGGCATCCGTCGCGGTCGCTTTCGTCTCCGCCGGGGCTTGCGCGGCGGGCTTGAGGTCTTCCTTGCTGGCTTCGGTCATGGCGGCGATCTGCTTCGGGTCGATTCGGGTGAACAGCGGCGCGTAGGGTTCGATCGCGTGATCGAGCAGCGGCGCGTCGAGGTCCTGCCAGCGTTCGAGCGACGCGGCGAGGAACGCCTCGGTCTGCGCGGTCACCGCCGGCAGCACCGGCCGCAGCGCCGCCGCCAGCACCCGGAACAGGTTCAGCCCCTGGGTACAGACCGCCTGCAGCTCGGCATCGGCGCCCGCCTGCTTGGCGATCACCCAGGGCTTCTTCTCGTCGATGTAGCGGTTGGCCTCGTCGGCCAGCGCCATGGTCATGCGCAGCACCGCCGCCGGCTCGTTGCGCTCGTAGGCCTCGCGGATCGGCGCCAGGCCGGCGACGAAGCGCGCGTACATGCCCGGCTCCGGCAACGCCGCGGCCAAGCGGCCTTCGAAGCGCTTGCCGATGAAGCCGGCGCAGCGGCTGGCCAGGTTGACGAACTTGCCGACCAGGTCGGCGTTCACGCGGGCGACGAAATCCGAAAGGTTGAGGTCGAGGTCGTCCACCCCGCCCGAGGACTTGGCCGCGTAGTAGTAGCGCAGCGCCTCGGGATGCAGCCCGCAGTCGAGATAGGTGCGGGCCATGACGAAGGTGCCGCGCGACTTCGACATCTTGGCGCCGTCGACGGTCAGGTAGCCGTTGACGTGCAGCCGTGTCGGCGCGCGGAAGCCGGCCCCGTGCAGCACCGCCGGCCAGAACAGGCCGTGGAAGTTGACGATGTCCTTGCCGATGAAATGGTGCAGCTCGGCGCCGCTGTCTGGCGCCAGGAAATCGAAGAAGTTCAGGCCCTCGCGCTCGCACAGCGCCTGGAAGCTGCTGAGATAGCCGATCGGCGCGTCCAGCCAGACGTACAGGAACTTGCCCGGATGGCCCGGGATCTCGAAGCCGAAGTAGGGGGCGTCGCGGGAGATGTCCCACGCGCGCAGGCCGCCTTCGCCGTCCAGCCACTCCTGCAGCTTGGCCTTCACGCCGGGCACGGCCACGTCGCCGCGCAGCCATTCGCGCAGGAAACCCTCGAACTGCCCGACCTCGAAGAAGAAGTGCTCGGACTCGCGCAGTTCAGGCGCCGCGCCCGACAGCACCGAGCGCGGCTCCTTCAGGTCGGTCGGCGCATAGGTGGCACCGCAGTTCTCGCAGTTGTCGCCGTACTGGTCGGGCGTGCCGCAGTTCGGGCACGTGCCCTTGATGTAGCGGTCGGGCAGGAACATGCCCTTGGCCGGATCGTAGAACTGCGCCACCGAGCGCCGGCTGATGTGGCCGTTGTTGTCGAGCTTGCTGTAGATCGCCTCGGTCAATGCACGGTTGCCCGGCGAGTGGGTCGAATCGTAGTGGTCGAAGGCGACGCCGAAATCGGCGAAGTCGCGCTCGTGCCCGGCCTGGACCGTGGCGATGAAGGCTTCGGGCGTGGTGCCGGCCTTTTCCGCGGCCAGCATGATCGGCGTGCCGTGGGTGTCGTCGGCGCAGACGAAATAGGCGGTGTCGCCGGCCATGCGCCGTGCGCGCACCCAGATGTCGGCCTGGATGTAGCCCACCAGGTGGCCCAGGTGCAGCGGGCCGTTGGCGTAGGGCAGGGCGGTGGTGACGATCGCGGTGCGGGGCATGGCGGACGATGCGGAAACGGCCGGCGATTATCGCATGCCTGCCGCGGCCGCCCGCCGCGTCCGCGGCGCGGTTCCCGCCCCGGCCCGCATGAACGCAAACGGCCCGGCAGTGCCGGGCCGTTCGAGGCCTTCAGGGCACTTGGCCCGTCACTCCCGTTGCCACACCTGCTCGCGGCAGATGAAGGCGACGCAGCCGGACACGCCGAGCCGGTTGTCGTCGATCAGCTTGGCCTTGGACTTGTAGGTCTTGCCCTTGGCAGGGTCGAGGATGGTGCCGCCGGACCAGGCGTCGCCGTCGGGCTTCAGCCCCCAGAGAATGGTCATGCCGGTGATCGGCTTGTCCTTGCGCTCGCCGCTGCACTTGTCGCAGGTCGGGTTCGGGCCGCGGTCGGACTGCAGGATCTCGACCACCTTGCCCGACAGGGTGCCGTCGGCGGCCTGGGTGATCTCGACGATCGACTTGGCATTGCCGGTCTCGTCGTCGATGGTCTTCCAGCGGCCTTCCGGACCGACGGCGTGAGCGGAAAGCGACAGTGCCATCAGCGGGGCGGCCAGACAGGCGGCGAGTAGCACGATGCGCATGTTCATCTCCTTAAAGGACGCAGAGCAGGCCCGGTAACGGGTGCGACAGTCTTATACCGCAATCGGATACGCATCGAAACGGCGAGGCGGACCAACGGAGCCGTGCCTGAAACCTCACAGACCCGCACGGTAGGGCCTGTCAGAGGCCGCCACCACCGCAACCACTCTGAAGATAGTTCTCGATGATCCGCAACTGGTCGGCCATGATCGCACGGGTCCACGCCGGCCCATGAGCGTAATCGGCGATTGGGTGGTACTCCACTTGCTGTTCGGAACTGCCGGCCTTGTTCACGAACCACTCGGACTGTTCGATCGGAACTGTCCGGTCTCGATCGCCATGGTAGACCATCAGCGGAATCTGCATGCGGCTGGCATGGTCGAGCGGGTTCAGTCCATCCACGGTCGGCGCCTGGGCTTGGCGGAAGAACGGGTTGGTGTAGAAGCGAGCCCATATCCGCTTGATGTCCGATACGCCGGCGCCGGCGATGGCGCATTTGTACGGACTATCCGGGCGGACCGCCGCCGCAAAAGCCGAGTACCCCCCGTAGGAATAGCCGAACAGGGCGATGTGGTCAGGCTGGGCAATCCCTTGCTCGATCATCCAGGCGGCCCCATCGTCCTTGTCATCCTGCATCTTCTGGCCCCATTCGGCATCCCCGGCCATCCACAGTTTTCGGCCCCAGCCGCTCGATCCCCGGAACTGCGGACGCAGCACAGCCATGCAGCGCGAAGTCAACAGTGGTACCCACATCGAGCCGTCGAAGCCGATGTTGTCGCGGGCCCAGGGCCCTCCGTGCGGATGCACCACAGCCTTCCATGGGCCTGCGCCGCACATCGCAGTGTTCGGGGTGGTCAGGAAGGCTGGAATATCCAGCCCATCGCGGGCTTTGTAGTAGACCAGCCGGGTATCGCCGAGCGCACGACTATCGAGTTGTGGATACGCATTGGCCAACAGTGCGAGTTCGCCGTTGCGCAGCATGTAGTACTCCGGCGGACGTCCAGGGCCGGACACCGAGACGAGGATGGTTCCCATGTCGCTGCTGCGGCTGATGATGCGATAGCTGACTTCGTTGTCATAAGCGATGTTGGCGCTTTGGCCGGTCGCGATGTCGACCACACGCAGTGGGGATTGTTCGATCTGCAGTGCCTGACGCAACCCTGTGTCGAGTGCCTGCATGTAGGGCGATGTCCAGACGATGTCGTCGCCGCGAGGGCCGGCATAGGACAGGCCCATGATCTCGCCAAAGGCGAGGTTTTCATTGCCGCGCTGACGATTGATCAAGACATCATTGGCGTCGAACATCAGGTTTTCGAACAGCACTTCCTTCTGCTGCCTGGCATTGATGTCGTACTCATACACCACTGCCTTGTCCCGGCCGGTGTTTCTGAGAACGAACGCGATGTCCGACTTCTCGGTGAAGCCGATCACCTGGTTGATATCGCGATCCTTGACGTATGAACGGAAGTGCACTTCCCATTTGTCAGTGTCGACATTGCGGAACTCAGTGGCGATGTAAGCACCGGTGCCGTCGATGTCCATGCGCAGCCGTGCGCGCAGTTCGCCATTGAGGTCGGTAATGTAGCCGGCGACACGCTCGTCGGTTCTCTGGATGCGACGCGAGGTGAAATTGCGGACGTTGACCTTGTAGACATCTCCGGAATTGCCGCCGGAACCACTGATGACCAGGATGTGGTCCGGATCGTTGGGCAGCGTGTCCAGTACCGTGGCATTGGACAGGGCCTGCTCCAGTTCCTGTGCCCGGCTGGAGGCGCGCGGTTGGATCAGCGGCTCCTTCCATTGCTTGCCTTCGATGTCGGTGATGAAGAACTTGCTGACGAATGTCTTGGTGACCCGGTCAGTGCGCGCGTCATAGGGCTGCCATAGCGATACCGCTAGCAGACCGTCTTTGATGAACGACACCGAGTTGAATTTCATCCGGTCACTGCCGATGACCGTTGGCGGCTGATCGAGCGCGTCGGTGCGCCATACGACGATCACGCGATCTTCGTTGTCGGCCCGCAAGCCGGCGATGTGGGAGCCGTCTGGCGAGACCGACAGGCTGGACAGAGCCGGAAATGCGGCCAACTGTTCGATCGTCGGCGCGACCGGAATGTCGGGCGTGGCAGCGGGCTTCTGTGCGCCCAGTGACGGAGACAGAGCGGCCGTCAGGACAAGTGCAAGGATGCGTTTCATTGGCTCATCCGGGTAGATGATGAAAAAGCCGCCGCCCAGAGGGCGGCGGCTTTTTTGGTCTGGATCAGAACGACTTGGTGACGTTCACGAAGTAATTGCGGCCGAAGTAGTCGTAACCGCTGTACAACAGGGCGTTGCCGACGGTGTTGTACACGCCTTGAGAGATCTTCGGTGGCTCCTTGTCGAACAAGTTGCGCACCCCGGCGGTTATCGACCACTTGTCTCCGGTGTACTGCACCGACGTGCTGGAGAGGAAGTAGTTGGGGGTGTAGATCTTGTACATCGACGTCGCCGGATCGAAGTCCAGGGTTGGGTAGTTCTCCTGGTAGTAGGCATAGCTGTCCATGCCGTCCACCCACTCCAGGCCGTAACGCGCACGCCAGTTCCGGACCTTATAGGACAGATCCAGCAAGCCGGTCATTTCAGGCCGCTGCAGCATTCCGTTGTAGTCCACCAGCGGATCTTCCGGGAAGGTCTTGCTGGACTGCTCTAGGAACTTGGTGAGCTGGACCGTGGCCCGGAATTCGCCAGGCCCGATGTCGCGTACGTAGCGGCTAGTGAACTCGAGGCCGCGCACCTTGTCAGTGGAGAGATTGACGTAGCCGTCCAGCACAGTCAGTGCATTGTTGGCTGGGTCGCGTGAGACCATGCGGCAGAAGCCGGTGTCGTTGGCGAAGTCCACACCGTTGTAGCACTGGCTGAGGATGTAGCTGGTGCCGGCGCGGGCTACACCATTCTCGACCTCGATGTCGAAGTAATCCACCGCGATGGACAAGTCGCCGAAAGCGGTCGGGAACTCCGGTTGCAGAACCACACCGACGGTGAGCGCATCGGAGGTTTCGGCCACGAGGCCCGTTTCGGCGCCACCCTGGGTGATCACCCTGACCGACTGGGTAGCCTGATGGTCGGGAGCCAGCCCCTCGGACGCGCAATTGATGTAACGCGGCGAGTTCGGGTCGCGTTGCCCATAGTCGTTGCATGGGTCATTGCTGGAGGCCAGGAAGCCGCTGGTACCGCCCAGGAACTGTTCGAACAGCGCAGGAGCGCGGTACGAGGTGCCATAGGACGCGCGCAGAGACACCCAATTCACGGGGGTCCAGAGACCGCCGATCTTCCAGGTCGTGTCCGAACCGTAGGATTGGTAGTCGGTGTAGCGGGCGGAGGCATTGAGGGTCAGCTCCTCAGCGCCACGAATACCCGACAGCAGAGGCAACTCGACTTCGCCGTAGGCTTCCCACACCGAGTCCTTGCCGCGGGTCGGGGCCGAACTGGTCAGGTTGTACAGGTTGCTGTTGATCGAATGGATGCTTGGGGTGTCGTCGATCTCGGCCCGGCGGTACTCGACACCGAAAGCGCCGGAAACAGTTCCGTGCGGGAGATCGAACAGCGGACCGTTGACGTTGAAGTTGACGGTGTCTTCCTCGTACAGCGTGTTGCCGGTGACGGGCACGAGCACGAAGTCTTTCCACTGCTGGGGCAGGATGCCGCCGATGGTCTGGCTGCTCAGCATCGGTGCCGCGACGCAACCGTTGGACTGGTCCACGCAACGGAAACCGCCCGCGCCGTCCGACACCACATTCATGCTCTGTGCGATGCGGTCGGTCAGGAATGACTCCATGGTGTAGTCGGCATCGGAGCGCGACTTGCTGAGCATGAAGTCATAGTTCCACTCCGGGCTCAGAGCGCCGCGCACACCGGCGGTGGCACGCCAGAAATCGACAGATTGTTCGTTGTGGGTGTTGCCGAATCCGATGAAAGCGCGTGCAGCAACGAACTCGTCGTTCGATGTTTCAGTCGGAAACATGAAGGCCGGTAGCCACGACAGGTCGCCCAGCAACGGGCTGTTCACGGCGTAGTCCAACGACAGCTGACGATAGCTCGTTTGCGAAGACTCGCGGCGGTTGCCCAGCGCCTCGTAGTAGATCTCGGCGTTGCCCATCGCACCGATGTCCACGCCACCCTGGAAGAACACGGTGTGAGTGGTGGCCGGGGAAATCAGCGATTCGTTCAACATCGCCGGATCGAAGGAATCGCGGCTGTCGAGGCTCACGCCCTCAAAGCCCGCAAAACCAGTCGTGACTGCCGAGTTCGGGCGCCAGCGGTTGAATGCGCTACCCGATGTACCAGGACCGGGGGTGCCCTCCATGGCGGCGGTGCCCAGAGTGTTGATGGTCACGCCACCCGCATCGAGATGCCAGCACTTCGGCTTGCCGGTCATCGGGTCGAGATAGTCGCCGCTGCCCCAGTAGTCGCCAACCTCGATATCGCGCCACAAGGTCGTCGGGCAGCCACCGGCCCAGTCGCGATCGCCGATGGTCAGGTTGTTGCGGTTGTAGTACTCATAGGAACCTGAGAAGTGCGAGCGCTCGCCGGTCTTGCCGAAGACGATCGAATAGCTTCGCGAGTCCCCGCCGCCGCCATCGGTGGCGTTGTGGTAGGCCTCGAACTCCACGCCGTCGATGTTCTTGCGGGTGATCAGGTTGACCACGCCGGCCACGGCATCCGAACCATAGATCGAGGAGGCGCCGTCCTTGAGGATTTCGACCCGATCGACCATGGCGCTCGGCAGCACGTTCAGGTCCGTCGAACCGACCGAACCGCGGGAGCCGGCCGGGGCGACGCGGCGACCATTCAGAAGGATCAGAGTGCGAGTTGCGCCGAGGCCGCGCAACGACAGCGTGTTGGCGCCCGGGCCGCCGTTGGTGACATAACCACCGTACGCGTTGTTGATCTGGGAACTGCCCGCGGTGACGGTATTGCTCTGGAGTGCAGAGGTGGTGGAGTCGAAGCCCGCCATGGTCGTCTCTTCGCGGGTGATCACCTGCACCGGCGACACGGAATTGAATACGTCGCGGGCGATGCGCGAGCCGGTCACCGTGATCGCCTGGAGCTCCGTGGGCGCAGAGGAGGAGGATGTCTGCTGTTCGGCCTGTTCGGCCTGTGCAGCATCATCGTCGGTCTCCTGCGCGACCGCGGGTGCGGCTGCAGCGATTGCCAGTGCTGAAGCCAGCGCGAAACTCAGCGGATTCCGGCTGAGCGGCTTAAAATTCTTCATTGCTTACTTCTCCCCAATGTGAACGATCGTCGGATGACCGTGACGGTGGAAACTGCCACCGATGGTGGTCCCCCCTTCTCACCTTGCATCGCGCCTAGGGACTAGGTGCAGATGAACGGCCACAAATTGTGACCATTGGATGAAATTAACATGAAGTTAATGCCTCGTGTCAAGCGTGAATCGGCGCTCGGCGACACCCTCAAATGACGGCTCCGGGGATTTGTTGGCCCTCGGTCCGGATTGCCCAACGGCAATCGACAGCGGTAGAGCCTGGCCGCTCGTGTGACAATCAGGCGCCAGAATCCCGATTGCGATTCCATATGAGAACGACTGCGCGCGCCCCCCAGGGCAATCTCTCGCCTCTCTCCCGCATCCGAAACATCATCGCCATCGGCTCGGGCAAGGGCGGGGTGGGCAAGTCCACCACCGCGGTCAACCTGGCCCTGGCGCTGGCCGCCGACGGCGCCCGCGCCGGGGTGCTCGATGCCGACGTCTACGGGCCCAGCGTGCCGATGATGCTGGGCCTGTCGGGGCGGCCGGACAGCCCGGACGGCAAGTCGATCGTCCCGATGCGCGCGCACGGCATCGAGGCGATGTCGATCGGGCTGCTGGTCGAGCAGGACACGCCGATGATCTGGCGCGGGCCGATGGCGACCTCGGCGCTGACCCAGCTGCTGAACGAGACCCTGTGGGGCGGCGAGGACGGCCTGGACTACCTGATCGTCGACCTGCCGCCCGGCACCGGCGACATCCAGCTGACGCTGGCGCAGAAGATCCCGGTCGCCGGCGCGATCATCGTCACCACGCCGCAGGACGTGGCCACGCTGGACGCGCGCAAGGCGCTGAAGATGTTCCAGAAGGTCGACGTGGCGGTGCTCGGGCTGATCGAGAACATGGCCCAGCACGTCTGCTCCAACTGCGGCCACGTCGAGCACCTGTTCGGCCAGGGCGGCGGCGAGCGCATGGCGGAGCAGTACGGCGTGCCGCTGCTGGGATCGCTGCCGCTGGAGGCCGGGATCCGCGAGCAGGGCGACGCCGGCACGCCGGTGGTCGCCGCGCAGCCGGACTCGGCGGCGGCGCAAGCCTACCATGGGGCCGCGCGCCGGCTGGTCGAGGAACTGGCGAAGCGGCCGCGCGCACCGATGCCGATCTCGGCGTCCCTGCTCTGACGGCCGGTCTACGCCGCCCTACAATGCCCAGCCCACAGCCGCAGTGAGGACGAACACCGCATGAGCATCAAGAGCGACCGCTGGATCCGGCGCATGGCCGAGAACGGCGGCATGATCGAGCCGTTCGAGCCGGGGCAGGTCAAGCATGCGGCCGACGGCGAGCGCATCGTCAGCTACGGCACCTCCAGCTACGGCTACGACGTGCGCTGCTCGCGCGAGTTCAAGGTGTTCACCAACATCAACTCGACGATCGTCGACCCGAAGCACTTCGATCCGGGCAGCTTCGTCGACGTCGAGGCGGACCAGTGCATCATTCCGCCGAACTCGTTCGCGCTGGCGCGCACCGTGGAGTTCTTCCGCATCCCGCGCGACGTATTGGTGGTGTGCCTGGGCAAGAGCACCTACGCGCGCTGCGGGATCATCGTCAACGTGACCCCGCTGGAACCGGAGTGGGAGGGCCACGTGACCCTGGAGTTCAGCAACACCACGCCGCTGCCGGCGCGCATCTACGCCAACGAGGGCGTGGCGCAGATGCTGTTCTTCCAGTCCGACGCGGACGACGTCTGCGAGACCTCGTACAAGGACCGGGGCGGCAAGTACCAGGGGCAGCGCGGGGTCACCCTGCCGCGGACCTGATCGGTCCTCGAGGCGCGGTATCTCTGACCCTGTCGGTGCGTGGGGCCGTTCCTGCGATGACGGATCGAGCCGGTTGCTTCGTGGGAGCGCGCCAGGCAGTCCCTTCCGCTACGACGGGGCTTGTCCCACCACGACGGAGAAGACGGCCTGGCGCGCTTCTGCCGGCCGCCGCATGCGAAACATGCGGGGTCGCGATCAGGACCAGAGCCACGCCGCGATCATCAACGCCAATGAGGACGCTGCGATCAGCTTGAGCAGCAGCGGCCAGGCGAACCTGAACCAACGCTCGTAAGGGATCCCCGCGACGCCGAGGATCGCCATCAGCACGAAATTGGTCGGGAAGAGCAGGCTCGTGAAACCGTCCCCGAACTGGAACGCCAGCACGGCGACCTGCCGTTCGACGCCGACCACATCGGCCAACGGGGCCATGATGGGCATCGTGACGAAGGCCTGTCCGGAACCGGATGGAATGAAGAAGTTGACGAACGCCTGCATCCCGAGCATGCCGACGGCCGCCAGCTCCGTGCCCATCCAGGTGAGCGGGATCGCCGCAAGGTGGACCAGGCTGTAAAGCACCTGTCCGTCCTCGAGGATCAGGGCAATGGCGCGGGCAAAGCCCACCAGGAGCGCAACCGCGGCCATTTCGGACGCGCCGGCAGCGAACGTTTTGGCGATGTCATCGAGTCCCAGGCGCGCAATCAGCCCCGCGGCCAGCGCGATGATCAGCCATATCGCCCCGAGCTCGGTCAGGTACCAGCCGCGGCTGGAGATGCCGTACACCATGGCCGCCAGTGCGACGAGCACCACCACGCCGATCGCCGCGTGGCGCCCGTCGACGGCCGGGTATTCCACGAGCGCGCGGTGCCGGGGGTCGTCCAGGTCCGCCACCAGGCTGGCGGACGGATCGGCGGCCACCTTGCGCGCGTAGCGCCAGACATGGTGCGCCGTAATCGCCACGAAGGGCAGGAACAGCGCGAGGCGGAAGCCGAGACCGGAAGCAGGTTCGATCCCGGCGATGTCCTGCGCCACCAGCACGGTGTAGGGGTTGGTCCATGCGATGCCGTAGCCGACGGCGAAGCCGCCGACCATCATGCCCATGGCGACCATCGCATCCAGGCGCATCGACGCGCACAGCGTGATCAGCACCAGGGCGAAGGGGATGTATTCGGGGGACAGCCCCAGGGTGGCGGAGCCCGCGGTGAAGGCGGCGGTGCCGAAGACGATCAGCAGTGCCGGATTGCGCCCGACGCGCCTGAGCAGCCAGCCCAGCGTCGCGTCGATGACGCCGGTGACGCGGAGCACCGCGATGGCGCCGCCCACGATCAGCAGGAAGAAGATGATCGCCTGTGCGTCGGCGAGCGCACGCGGAACCGCGGTGAACAGCACCAGCGGCGAAAGCCATACCCGCTCCTCGTGGACCTGGTAGCTGCCGGGCACCACCACCATCCGGCCCATGTCGTTGGGCGTGGTCTGGAAACTGCCCTGCGGCAGCAGCCACGTGGAGACCAGGGCCGCGACCATGATGCAGAACAACAGGACGAGCGTGTTGGGGATCCGCAAGCGTCGGGTCATGGGCGGCCGCGGCTCAAGGGTCGACAGGTGCCGGGAGCAGCGTCACAACGTGGCCGCGGCGCGCGCGGCTTCGTTGTAGATTCCCGACATCGCGCGCAACCGGGACGCGACCAGTGAAATCGCCTCCTCGTTGATGCCGCTCTCCTTGATGCTCTCGACCAGAAGTTGTTCCCTGACTTCCTTGTACGCGTCGCAGAAGGCAATGCCCTTGTCGGTCGCTTCGATCAGCTTTTCCTTGCCGGAGCGCTGGCTGCGCACCAGTTCGGCCGCCTCGAGCTTGCGCACGGCATAGTTGACGATGTGCGCATCCTCGATGTGCAGGACCAGCATGATGTCGATGAACCGCTTCGGCCGCTGGCGGTGGCGGACCGTGTGAAGGACCAGCACTTCCACCGGCGTCAGCTGCGCGCCGGCGGCAGCGGCGCATCTGACGATCCAGCGCTGGAAGGAGGCGGACACCAGCGTGAGGCTGAATTCGAGTTCCGACAGGGCCGGCATCCCGCCTTCCGCGAGATGGGCCGAGGAAACGATGGGCTTCGATGCGCGTGCCATGGGGTGGACTCCAGAGAAGGATAGTGTTGACAATTTATAGATAAATTGCAATTAATCTTTCGAAACAGGCTGGGAGGCATGTCTGAAAGTTCCATTTCCATCTTAGGGGTCCGTGCCGGCGTTGTCGTGTTCGCCGTCCGCCCGGCGTTGCCTGCCCATGTATTCCGCCGTGTGGTGTGTGTCCCGGAAGCGCCGCCTCCCGATGGCCGCCCCGATCCGTGTCCGTGTAGCGGGACACGCGGGTGATCCCCAATGCATGGTGCGCTCCACGGCGCTGCCGTTAATGTCCTTCTGCTGCTTCCAGAGGCTCCAGAACCAATGCTAGGAACGCGTTCTTCCGCTCGATTCATCGCAAGCCTCGCGGCAGCGCCGCTCGCCCACGTGACGCTCGAGTATCCGAACAAGCTCGACCATGTCATGGGGTCGGCCGCGGACGTCCGCAGTCCCCGCCAGTTGCACCCGGTCTTCTTCGGAAGCTTCGACTGGCATTCGTGCGTGCATGGATGGTGGACGATGTTCACCGCATTGCGGCTGCATCCAGAGGGGGCCCACGCGCCGGCCATACGCGCGCTTGCCGACGAGATACTCACGCCCACCCACGTCGCGGGCGAGCTGGACTACCTGCGCCGGCCGGAGAGTGCCGGCTTCGAGCGTCCCTACGGCTGGGCGTGGCTGCTGATGCTGGCCGCCGAGCTGCATCGCCACCGAACGCCGGATGCCGGCCGCTGGGCGGACGCGCTCTCGCCGCTGGTCCAGGCCTTCGTCGGGCGTTTCCGCCGCTTTCTTCCCGGCTCGCCGTACCCGGTGCGGGCCGGCGTGCACACCAACACGGCGTTCGCGCTGCGGCTGGCCCTCGAGTATGCCGAGACGGTGGGCGACCATGGCTTCGTCGATCTCTGCCGCGCGAAGGCGCTGGAGTGGTACGGCGACGACCGCCAAGGTGCCGTGCGGGAGCCGTCGCAGGACGATTTCCTTTCGCCGACCCTGATCGAAGCCGAATGCATGCGCAAAGCGCTCCACCCGGAAGCCTTCGCCGCCTGGTTCGACGCGTTCCTGCCTGCGCTGGACGCGGCGCCGGCGCTGCTCGTTCCGCCGTCGGTGACCGACCGCGCCGACGGCAAGATCGGGCACCTGGACGGGCTGAGCCTGAGCCGCGCGTGGTGCTGGAAGCAGTTGGCCGGGGCCATGCCCGCCGACGATCCGCGCCGGGCGCCGGCGCTGCAGGCGGCCGAGTGCCACCTGGACGCGGCACTGCCGCATATGGACGACGACTACATGGGCCAGCACTGGCTGGCCAGTTTCGCGCTGCTCGCGCTGGCCGATGGGCGCGAGGCGGCGGCATGAGCGGCTGGCAGTTCTGGATCGACCGTGGCGGCACGTTCACCGATATCGTGGCGCGCAGCCCCGAGGGCGAGATGTCCACGGCCAAGGTGCTGAGCGAGAACCCCGGCCGTTACGCGGATGCGGCGACCGCGGGCATCCGCACCGTGCTGGGCCTGCCGCTCGATGCGCCCCTGCCGGAAGACGCCATCGACCAGGTCAAGATGGGCACGACCGTCGCCACCAACGCACTGCTCGAGCGCAAGGGTGCGCGCACGCTGCTGCTGGTCGATCGCGGTTTCGCCGATCTCCTCACGATCGGCCATCAGGCGCGGCCGCGCCTGTTCGATCTCGATATCCGCTTGCCGGAACCGCTGTTCGAGGCGGTGGAGGAAGTCGGCGGCCGCGTCGGCATCGACGGCGCGACGCGCGAACCGCTCGACGAACCCGCAACCGTCGCGATGCTGCGGCGCCGCCGCGCGGAAGGTTTCGAGGCCGTCGCCATCGCCATGGCGCACGCATGGAAGTACCCGCAGGCGGAACGGCGCCTGGTCGCGCTCGCGCGCGCGGCGGGGTTCACGCAGGTCTCGGCGAGCCATGCGGTCAGCCCGCTGGTCGGGCTGGTGTCGCGCGGGCGCACGACGGTCGTGGACGCCTATCTGTCCCCGGTATTGCGCCGCTACGTCGACCGCATCTCCACGGAGCTGGGCGACACGCCGCTCTACTTCATGCAGTCCAACGGTGGCCTGGCGCGGGCCGACGACTTCCAGGGCAAGGACGCCATCCTGTCCGGCCCAGCCGGTGGCGTGGTCGGCGCCGCGCGTACCGCCGAAACCGCGGGAGAGAACAAGATCATCGCCTTCGACATGGGCGGGACGTCCACGGACGTGACCCTCTACGCGGGCGCGTTCGAGCGCGTGCTCGATACCGAGGTCGCCGGCGTGGAAATGCGCATTCCCATGATGGCGATCGAAACCGTCGCCGCGGGCGGCGGTTCGATCCTGCACTTCGACGGCGCACGGTTCCGGGTCGGCCCGGACAGCGCCGGCGCCGATCCCGGGCCCGCCGCCTATCGCCGGGGCGGGCCGCTGACCGTCACCGACGCGAACGTGATGTGCGGGAAGATCGCGGCGGCGCATTTCCCCGCGATCTTCGGCCCCAGCGGCGACGAGCCGATCGACGAGGCGATCGTGAAGCGCAGGTTCCAGGCGCTGGCCGAGGCGATCGGCGACGGTCGTGGGCCGCACGAGGTGGCGGAAGGTTTCCTGAAGATCGCGGTCGCCAACATGGCCGCCGCGATCAAGCGCCTGGCGCTCGAGCGCGGCGAGAATGCAGCGGAATTCACCCTGCAGTGCTTCGGCGGCGCGGGTGGCCAGCACGCCTGCCTGGTTGCCGACGAACTGGGGATGAGCCGGATCCTGATCCACCCGTTCGCAGGCGTGCTGTCCGCCTACGGCATGGGGCTGGCGGACGAGACGGCGACCCGCCAGCAGGCCGTCGAGCTGCCGCTGGAAGCGCCGGAATCGCTGGCCACGGAGGTCGACAGGCTGGTGTCGCAAGCCCGGTCGCAGCTGAATCACGGCGGGGACGAGGCCGAGGTCGTGGTGTCGGTCTCGGCGCAGTTGCGTTACGCCGGAACCGACACCGCGCTGGGCGTGCCGTTCGGACCGGTCGATGCGATGCGCCAGGACTTCGAGTTGGCGCACATGCGCCGGTTCGGCTTCACGACGCCGGACCGGGACCTAGTGGTGGAAAGCCTGGTGGCCGAAGCCGTCCGGCCGGGGGCCACGCCACGCGCGACCGTGCGCGTTGCAGTGGACGAAGCATCCCCGATCGACCACGTGAAGCTGTGGGCCGACGGCAGAATGCACGACGCGCGCGTCTACGAACGCAGCGCCCTTCCGGCAGGCCCCCGGATCCCGGGGCCGGTCCTCATCCGCGAGTCCATCGCCACCACCGTCGTCGAGCCCGGGTGGACCGCCGAGATCCTCGCCGGAGGCGAGCTGCTGCTGGCGCGCTCCGAGCCCAAGGCGTCCAGCGTGGCGGCGGCGGACAAGGCCGATCCGGTGCTGCTCGAGCTCTTCAACAACATCTTCATGGGGATCGCCGAGCAGATGGGGGCGGTTCTGCGGAACACGTCGATCAGCGTCAACATCAAGGAACGGCTGGACTTCTCCTGCGCGGTGTTCGATCCGAGCGGCGCCCTGGTCGCGAATGCGCCGCACGTTCCCGTGCATCTCGGCGCGATGAGCGACAGCGTCCGGGCGGTCATCGCAAGCCGCGGCCGGGACCTGCGGCCGGGGGATGCGGTCGCGCTCAACAATCCCTACAACGGCGGCACGCACCTGCCGGACATCACCGTGATCACGCCCGTGTTCGACGACGACGGGCGCGATATCCGGTTCTTCGTGGCCAACCGCGGGCATCACGCCGACATCGGCGGGCTGACGCCGGGGTCGACGCCCCCCGACTCGAGGACGCTGGAGGAGGAAGGCGTCGTGATCGACGACTTCCTGCTCGTCGAGGGAGGCCGGTTCCGCGAGCAGGCGTTCCGGGATCTGCTTGCCGCACCTCGTTGGCCCGCGCGCAGCCCCGACATCAACGTAGCGGACATCAAGGCGCAGCTGGCGGCGAACGAGGCCGGCGTCCGCGAGCTGGCGGGCCTGGTTGCGCGATACGGGTGGGACACCGTGTCTGCGTACATGGGCCACGTGATGGCCAACGCGGAGGAAAGCATCCGCTGCGTCATCGACCGCATCGGCGACGGCAGCTTCGAGTACACGATGGACAACGGTGCGCCGCTCAAGGTCTCGGTGCGCGTGGACAAGCGGGCCCGCGAGGCGACCATCGATTTCACCGGCACCGGCCCCGAGGACGAGGGCAACTTCAACGCACCGCCGTCGGTCACCCGCGCGGCGGTCCTGTACAGCTTCCGCTGCCTGGTGGGCGACGATCTTCCGCTCAACGAGGGGTGCCTGGCGCCGCTGCGCATCGTCCTGCCCGAGTCGAGCTTCCTGTCTCCCTCCTACGGCCGGGCCGTCGTGGCCGGCAACACCGAGGTCAGCCAGGCCGTGTGCAACGCGTTGCTCGGCGCACTCGGTGCGGCCGCCTGCTCCCAGAGCACGATGAACAACTTCCTGTTCGGCGCCGATGAGTACCAGTACTACGAAACCATCTGCGGCGGTGCGGGCGCGGGGCCGGGTTTCGCGGGCGCCGATGCGGTGCACACCCACATGACCAACACCCGCATCACCGATCCGGAAGTGCTGGAGCTGCGGTATCCCGTCCGCCTGGAACGGTTCTCGGTGCGCCGCGGATCCGGTGGCGAAGGCCGATGGCGCGGTGGCGACGGCGTGGTCCGGGCGTTGCGTGTCCTGGAGCCGATGGTCATGACATTCGTCGGTTCGCGCCGGACCCAGGGGCCTTTCGGCCTCGCCGGCGGAGCAACGGGAACGCCCGGGGATCAATGGATCGAGCACGCTTCCGGGTCGACCACCCGCCTGGGTGGCGTCGCCAGCGCCGCGCTCCGGGAAAACGACCTGATCGTCATCGAAACGCCCGGCGGCGGCGGATATGGCGCTGGCGATGCGCCCTCCGATGCAGGCACTGATATGCCGCAGTCGGCCCGTCCGGCGTCCTGACACCACGCGATCCGGCCCGCAGAAGCGGCCCTATACAGCATTTGTATGAAATTAGTTGACAAATTATAGATGTTTTACTAAAAGAATCATGACGTGTGTGTCGGGAGGGACATGTGCGGACTTGCAGATCCATCCATCGCCGCACCCCACGGCCACGCCCGCAGCCCAAGGGGTGCCTGGCTGATCCAGTGGCGGGCGCGTGCGGCCCCGTGCCCGCTTTTCCGGTCGACCGACGTCTGCGGCCTTTTTCTGCCGCACGTCCTTTTCCTCTTGTTCCGGCGCGTTCCGCCGGTTCGTCTCTGCCCACCCGCTCCACGAAACTTCAAACGAAGGGGTGTCCCAATGAACACGAACAAGTGCGACGGTAGAACGGCTGTCCTGGGAGGGATCGCCGTCGTGGTGCTGCAATGCGGCGCCGCCCAGGCACAGGAGGCCGAAGCCGAACAGGAAGTCCCGTCCAGGACGGTCGCCACGGAACTGGATACGGTCACGGTGACCGCGCTGCACCGCGAAAAGCCGCTTCAGGAGGTCCCGGTTGCCATCAGCGTGCTCGAGGCCGATGCCATCCGCGCGAAGGGCGCCCAGGATTTCCGCGACTATCTGACCACTGTTCCCGGCGTGAACTTCACCCAGGGCAACCTTGGCGGGATGCGCGTGACGATCCGCGGCATTTCCGACGGCGTCGGCGCGACCAATCCGCTGGCCGGGATCTATATCGACGAGACGCCCGTCTCGGAGACGTTCGGCGCGACGTTCGATCCGGACATCTACGACGTCGACCGGGTCGAGGTGCTCAAGGGACCGCAGGGAACGCTCTACGGCTCGGGATCGATGGGCGGCACGGTCCGCGTCATCGGCCGCCAGCCGCAGCTGGACTGGGTCGAGGGGAGCGTTTCGGCCACGGTCTCCGACGTCAGCCATGGCGGAACCGGCGGGCGCGTGGACGGCGTGGTCAACGTGCCGCTGGTCGACAACCTGATGGCGCTCCGGGTGTCGGCCGGGTACCGTGAGGACGCCGGCTGGATCGACGACGTGGTGCGCGGCGAGAAGGACGGCAACACCATCGAGAAGCGGAACCTCCGCGCGCAACTGCTGTTGCAGCCGGCCGAGGAAACCTCGATCACCACGGGCTTCATGTACCAGAAGGAGGACCTCGGGTTCCCCTGGCACGACGACTTCGCCTACGGCGATTACCAGACCGGCCGCGTCTTCCGGCCGTGGGGGGCTGCCGATTCGCGGCTCCTGAGCTTGACGGTGCGGCAGGACTGGGACCGCATGGCGCTGGTGTCGGCGACCAACTACCTGACCAACGACAGCATCTCCACCCTCGATTCCACGGCGAGCCTCAGTGGCCCGATCTCCGCCATGACCGGCGTGACCATGGGCGACGACGAAGGCGTGGGCGTGCGCAGCGACAGCCATCTCGCCCAGTTCACCCAGGAAGTGCGCCTGTCGTCTTCCGGCGCCAATCGCGTCGACTGGCTGCTGGGCGGCTTCTATTCGAACGCGGAGACCGATTTCAACCAGGTCTTCGACTTTTCGCAGGCGCCCAGCGTCGAAGCCGTCGCCAGCGGCGCGTCGTTCTACACATCGAACCAGAAGTACGAGACCCGCCAGCTCGCCGCATTCGGCGAGTTGACGCTGAACGCAACCGAGAGGCTGTCGCTGACGGCCGGGCTGCGCGCCTTCGACGTGAACCAGAGAAACCTCACACATTCGGACGGCATCTTCAACGGCGGCGAAAGCCTGGTGAACCAGGAGGCGGACAACTCGTCGTCCACCGCCAAGTTCATGGTGGCCTACCAGGCCGACCGCGATCACCTGCTCTTCGCGCAGGCCGTCCAGGGCTACCGCAACGGCGGCCCCACCGGCAACGTGCCCCTGGCCGCCTGCGGCGACGCCCTCGCGGAGGCGGGTTACGACAGCGTGCCGAACGCCTACGGGCCCGACAGGTTGTGGAACTACGAGGTCGGCTCGAAGAACACCCTGATGGACGGCCGTTTACGGCTGAACGGCTCGGTCTTCTATCTCGACTGGAGCGAAATCCAGAGCACGATCAGCCTGGCCTGCGGGTTCTCGTTCGTGACCAATGCCGGGCGCGCCCGCAGCAAGGGCGCAGAACTGGACGTCTCGCTGATGCCGCTCGCGGGCCTCGCGCTGGGCGCGTCCGCCTCTTACGTCGACGCCCGGATCACCGAGGTGGCGCCGGGCGTGGTGGCTGCCGAAGACGATCCGCTGCCGCTGTCGTCGAAGTGGTCGTGGAACGCCCACGTCCAGTACGAGCGCGACTTGAGCCGGGGGTTGAACGGATTCGTCCGCGCCGAAGTGAATCATGTCGGCGACCGCTGGAGCGGTTTCCGCGCCGCGGCCAACAGCCGGTTGATGGACGATTACACCCTCGTCAGCGCCAGGGTCGGCGTGCGTCGGGACAACTGGTCCGTCGCGCTGTTCGCGACCAATCTCACCGATGAACGCTATGCGATCAACCATGGCACCAACTACGAGGTCATGGGGCGCCCCAGGACCGTGGGCGTCACCGTCAGCACGGAATTCTGATGCGCCGCGTGCGCATGTCGCAGGCGCAATGGCGTCCGCGCGGGCAGTCGAAACCGCTATCGAGGGGAAACAAGATGAGGGCAACGGTGCTTCTTCTGGGCGCGACGCTGTCGCTGGCCGCGGCAACGGCGGCGGCTTCCCCGGTCCCGGGGCCACAGCGCCCGCTGACCTCGCCGGAGCGGGTGGAGTCTCCTTCCGACCCGGCGGCAGTGCCGGTTCCGCTTGCCGACCTGTTCGCTTCCTTCCAGGGAAGAGGGGCGGTCTGGTCGAAGGACGGGCAGGCCATCGTCTACCTGAGTACGCAGGGCGGGGCGCTGAACTTCTGGCGCCAGGCCCTGGACGGTTCCGAAGCGGAGCAGGCCAGTGACTTTCCCGGCGCGAAAAGCGCGTTCCGGCTGGCGCCCGATGGCCAGCATGTCGTCTATCAGGCGGATGTCGGCGGGCGCGCCATCCACGACCTGTACCTGGTCGGCCTGGAGCCGGATGCCGAGCCGGTCAACCTGACGTCCACCCCCGACGTCAACGAACTCCATCCGCTGTTCTCCTCCGATGGACGCTGGCTGGCGTTCTCCGCGCGGGAGGCCACCGGGTCCAACGACAACCTCAGCGTCATGGACAGGCGCAGCGGCGAACGCCGCCAGCTGACCCACGAGTCCGTGTCGGGCGTGCATTGGGCGCCGGTCGCCTTCTCCGCGGACGGGGGCACGCTCATCGCCAACCGCTACGACTACAGCATGGAGTTCGGGGAGGTGTTCAGCGTCGACCCCGAAACCGGCCGGATGACCCGGCTGACGGCGTCGGACACGTATGCCTCCGCGAGCGACGTGACGCCTGACGGGACCCGCGTCGCCATCGCCATGGACGCGGGCGAGGGCGTACGCAACGCGGCCGTCCTGGATATCCAGGACGGGGATTCCGTCCTGCTCATGCCCAGCGAGTGGGAGCAGAAGACGACGGACATCTCGCCCGATGGCCGCAACCTCCTGTTCGTCACCAACGAGAACGGACGCGAGGTGGTCCACCTGTACGACCTGGAGGACGGTGGAAGCCGCCGCCTGCCGCTGCCGGAGGGCGTCAATGCCGCCGGTGGCTACGTGGCGACGCTGCCGACCTTCTCGCCGGATGGCCGCCATGTCCTGTTCCCGCATGGTTCCGGTTCCACGCCCCTGGACTACTGGGTCCACGATATCGAGGCGGACCGCGCACGCCGGCTGACCGGATTCGGCGGGCTGCAGGGGCACGTGCTCCCGAAGACGTCGATCGTCAACTACACCAGCTTCGACGGCACCGTCATCAGCGCCGTGATGTGGATGCCCTACAACCTCGAGCGCAATGGACAGGCCCCCGCGGTCATCGTTGCGCACGGCGGGCCGACGGGGCAGATGATGGACGCGTTCCACCCCGCGTCGGTCGCGCTGGCGTCGCGCGGCTACGTGGTGCTGGCGCCGAATTTCCGCGGCTCCACCGGCTACGGCCAGGCCTTCATGCAGGCGAACCAGATGGACCTGGGCGGCGGCGACCTCGAGGATCTCGTCGCCGGCGTCGACTTCCTGGCGCGGACCGGGTACGTGGATCCGGACCGGGTCGGCATCCACGGCGGATCCTACGGCGGCTACATGGTGCTGATGGCGCTGGCGAAAACCGATGTATTCGCCGCGGGCGTCGACATGTTCGGGATCGTCAACTGGCGCACCATGTGGGAGCGCGGCGCGCCCCAGAACCGGCGCTACCAGGCCGGCCTCGTCGGCGAGCCGGAGACGCACGCCGACGTCTACGACCGCTCCAGCCCGCTGACCCATCTCGATGGGCTGACCGCGCCGCTGCTCGTGTTGCAGGGGGAAAACGACCCCCTCGTGCCGGCGCACGAGTCGCGTCAGGTCATCGACTACCTGCGGGCGCGCGAGCGGCCGGTGGAGGCCCGGTTCTACGAGGAGGAAGGGCACGGCTTCGCCCAGCCGGAGAACCAGCGCGATGCGCTGGAGCGTGTCGTGGACTGGTTCGAGCGGCACCTGGGCACGTCCGCACCCGATTCCGGCGCGGAAGACCGGCCATGAAGCTCCTCGGTTGCTGTGGCGCGCTTGCGGCGCTGCTGGCGATCATCGCTCCCGTCGCCGCCCAACGGCCGGCGGTCACGGCCGAGATGGCGCCATACGTGCTCGACGACGCGGAGGTCTTCGCGCTGACCAACGCGCGGATCATCGATGGAAGCGGCGCGGCCCCGGTCGACGGGCAGACGGTCGTGCTGCGCGACGGCCTCATCGAGGCGGTGGGCGGCGCGGAGTCCGTGGAGATTCCCGCCGGCGCGCGCGTCCTCGACCTCGCGGGGAAAACCGTGCTTCCGGGGCTGGTGCAGTTGCACGAGCACCTGTGGACCTATGCCGGCGCACCGCTCAGCGTGCCGGTCACCTACCCGCGGCTCTATCTCGCGGGCGGGGTCACCTCCATCCGGACCGCGGGTTCCTACCACCCATACGCCGACCTGCGCGCGAAGCGGGACATCGACGCCGGGCGGGCGGTCGGGCCATGGATGGACCTGACGATCTACACGGCGGCACTGGCCACGCCCCCGCTCGAAACGCAGGCCGAGGTCGAGCGCTATCTCGGCTTCTGGCTGGATTCCGGCTTCACCTCGGTCAAGGTCTATTCCTACTCCGGGCCGGAGATGGTGCGCTGGATCGTGGATTCCGCCCGGTCGCGGGGCGCCAAGGTGATCGGCCACCTCTGCAATGTCAGCTACCGGCAGGCCGCGGAGATGGGGATCGACAACATCGAGCATGGGTTCGCGTTCACGCCCGACTTCGTGCCGGATATCGTCGAAGGCAAGGCCAAGGGGCGCGCCTGCGCGGAGTCGGCTCTCGCCAGCATGGACTTCGTCGACATCGACAGTCCCGAGGTCGACGCGCTCATCGCCGACCTCGTGGCGTCCGGCATCACGGTGACCTCCACCTTGCCCGCGCTCGAAGACCTCCTGCCGCAAGGCGGTTCCACCGCCGGCCACGACCTGCTGCCCGACTTCATGCGCGCCTATCACGCCGACTACCGGGACAAGGTCGAACGCGGCGAGGGGCTCGTGCTATCCGAAGACGCGCTCCGCAAGTCGATCGGCATCGAGCTCAAGTTCCTTCGGGCCGGCGGCCGGCTGGCTTCGGGGACCGACTCGACCGTCCCGTCGGGCGGCATCATCGCGGGCTACAGCGCAGCGCGCCAACTCGAGCTGATGGTCGAGAACGGCTTCTCGCCGCTCGAAGCCATCCGGGTGTCGACGCTGAACAGCGCGATCTCACTGGGGCGGGCCGACCTGGTGGGGACGGTTCAGGCGGGAAAGCAGGCGGATCTGCTCGTCGTCGATGGCGATCCGGCGACGAGGATCTCGGACGTCCGCAACGTCGAGATCGTATTCAAGCAAGGCATCGCCTACGATCCGCACGCCCTGCGCGAGTCGGTGCGCGGCAAGATCGGCATCCATTGACCTTGGGAAGGTCTGAAACAACTGCGCGTCATCCCCGCGAAGGCGGAGATCCAAGGACGTTAAGTCATTGAAAATAAACGTCCATGGGTTCCCGCCTTCGCGGGAACTACGATCAAAATCAGAGGTTCCCTTGGCTGGCGAAGCTGCGTCGGCTTGATGCAGCAGCGCCTCCTTCGCCCGGGCGTCCGGTCGTGAGGCCGGTCACCCCGGCAGCGCGTCGCGCAGGCGCGCCACCCGCTCGACCAGCGCCTCGGGCGTGTACGGCCGCGCCGCCACCCGGCCCCAGACCGGCGCCGGCCAGGCCGGATCGTGCTCGAAGCGCGCGATCGCGTGCACGTGCAGCTGCGGCACCATGTTGCCGAGCGCGGCCACGTTGAGCTTGTGCGGCCGGAACACCTCGCGCAGCAGGCGCGAGGTGCGGTCGATCTCGTCGACCAGCGCGTGGCGATGGTCCGGTGCCAGGTCGATCAGCTCGCGCGCGTCGGCGATGCGCGGCACCAGCACCAGCCAGGGATAGTTCGCATCGTCCATCAGCCGCAGTTCGCACAGCGGCAGCGACGCCAGCGGGTGGGTGTCGGCCGCCAGCTGCGGGTGCAGGGTGAAGCGGTCGGTAGTGGCGGGGGATCGGTTCATCATGTTTCGGCTGAACTCAACTCAGCGCCGAGGATGCAAGCAAAGCGCGGACACACCGCTCCCTCCACGCATGCAGGGAAGGTGCTGCTGGTTCGCGCTTGGGAACTCCGGTGATCCGCATCTGCCCGCTCCCTCCCCCGCTTGCGGGGGAGGGCTGGGGTGGGGGGAAGCCGGAGCCGGTGGTGTTTGGGCGCGAGGGAAGTTTCGAGTGTGCTGCTCTCGCACTACTCGATGCGATGCGGCGACTGCGAACAACGGGCTCCGTCCCCCCACCCCAACCCTCCCCCGTAAACGGGGGAGGGAGCTGGTTTCGGCAGATCGATCGAATGCGGAGCGCGTTCATCACGACAGCGCCTTCTCCAGGAACGCCAGCGTGCGCCGATGCGCCAGCGCGGCGCTCGGCGGGTGATAGTGGTTCGGGGCGACGTCGCGGTTGAAGCCGTGGCCGGCGCCTTCGTAGACGTGAATCTCGGCGTCGGGCAGGCGCTGGCGGTGGGCCTCGATGTCCGTCGCCGGGATCAAGCCGTCGTCGCCGCCGAAATGCAGCAGCAGCGGCGCCAGCGGCTGTTCCCCCTCCAGGAACGGCACCGTGCGCGCGCCGTAGTAGCTCACCGCCGGAAGCCCGAGCCGGGTGTTGGCGAGGAAGGCCACGCTGCCGCCCCAGCAGAACCCGATCGCCGCGACCTTGTGGCCCTCGGCCTGCAGCGGCAGCGCGGCGGCGGCGACCAACTGCACCGCGCGGTCGAACCCCAGGGCCGACGCCAGCTCGCGTCCGCGCGCGAACCCGTCCTCGCCATAGTCCAGTTCCACGTTGCGTTCCACCGGGTCGTACAGCGACGGCGCCAGCGCCACGTAGCCTTCGGCCGCGTAGCGCTCGACCACGCTGCGCATGTGCGTGTTGACGCCGAAGATCTCCTGGATCACCACGATCCCGCCGCGGGGGGCGCCGTGCGGCGGGTCCGCGCGCCAGCCGTCGATCGTGCCGTGCGCTGTCGCAATGGCGATGTCCCGGCCCATCGGCAAATCCCTTCCGCTGCGTCGGATCGATTCTAACGCCCGATCGCGAAGGCCGAGTGGAGGTGCCGCGGGCGCGCCCGGCTCTTCGTAGGAGCGCACCGCAGGGGCGCGATGCCGCGGGTGCTTGCAGGATCCGGTGGATGCGCGATTCCGGACCGGCAGGCGCGCCGGTGACCGGAATGCGCGGGCGGCGAAACGCCCGCGGTTTCGCGCCCCTGCGGTGCGCTCCTACGGTGGATTGCAGCGTCGGTGTGGGGCGCCGCGGCATCGCACTAGGGATCCGCTGCGATCGGCCTCAGCCGCGATCCTCGAACAGGAATGCGCAGGCGGCGAAACGCCCGCGGTTTCGCGCCCCTGCGGTGCGCTCCTACGGTGGATCGCAGCGTCCGTGCGGCGCGCGCGGTATCGCACCAGGATCCGTCGCGATCGGCCTCAGCCGCGGTCCTCGAACAGTTCGCGGCCGATCAGCATGCGGCGGATCTCGTTGGTGCCGGCGCCGATCGCGTACAGCTTGGCGTCGCGCAGGATGCGGCCGGTCGGGTACTCGTTGATGTAGCCGTTGCCGCCCAGCGACTGGATCGCCTCCAGCGCCACCTGCACCGCGGCCTCGGTGGCCTGCAGCAGGCAGGCGGCGGCGTCGATGCGCGACCGGTGGCCGGCGTCGTAGTCGCGCGCCACCTGGTAGGCGAACGCGCGCGAGGCCTGCAGCGCGGTGTACATGTCGGCCAGCTTGGCCTGCATGATTCCGAACGTGCCGATCGGCGCGTCGAACTGCCGCCGCTCGCGCACGTAGGGCAGGGTGATGTCGAGGGCCGATTGCATCAGCCCCAGCGGCCCGCCGGTCAGCACCAGGCGCTCGGTGTTGAGGCCGCGCATCAGCACGCGCACGCCCTGGTGCACCTCGCCCAGCACGTTCTCGTCGGGGATCTCGCAGTCCTCGAACACCAGCTCGCAGGTGTTGGAGCCGCGCATGCCCAGCTTGTCCAGCTTCTGCGCGGTCTTGTAGCCGGGCATGCCCTTCTCGACGATGAAGGCGGTCATGCACTGGCTGCCCGCGTCCTTGCCGGCGGTGCGCATGTAGACCACCAGCACGTCGGCCTCGGGGCCGTTGGTGATCCACATCTTGCTGCCGTTGGCGATCCACTTGTCGCCCTTCTTCTCCGCGCGGCAGCTCATCGAACCCACCACGTCGGAGCCGGCGCCCGGCTCGCTCATCGCCAGCGCGCCCTTCCATTCGCCGCTGCACAGCTTCGGCAGGTACTTCCCGCGCTGCGCCTGGTTGCCGTTGGCGTACAGGTTGGACACGCACAGGTTGGAGTGCGCGCCGTAGCTCAGCCCCACCGAACCGGAAGCGCGCGAGATCTCCTCCATCGCCACCAGGTGGGCGAGGAACCCCATTCCGCTGCCGCCGAACTCGTCCGGCACCGTCATCCCCAGCAGCCCCATCTCGCCGAGCTTCGGCCACAGGTCCTGCGGGAATGCGTTCTCCCGATCAATCGCCTCGGCCCGCGGCGCGATCTCCGCCTCGGCAAAGCGGCGGACGGCGTCGCGCAACGCGTCGATCTCTTCGCCTAACGGAAACGCACGCATGGACTACTCCGTGATCGATGATTTCAGCAGTCGGCTTTGTAGCCCCTCTCCCTTCGGGGCGACAGCGTACAGCTTGCGCGCCATTGGCGCGCGTGCGCTGGAGCGCCCGTGCCGCTGGCACGGGCCGGGGCGCGGAGCGGGGGTTGGGGTGAGGGTACGGCGAAGTCGCGATGGTTCAAACCTCTGCCGCTTCGCCGTACCCTCATCCGGCCCTCCGGGCCACCTTCTCCCAAAGGGAGAAGGGAAACGCATCTGCCCCCTTCAAGCTGCGCACGCTTTGACGGCCTCTTGAGGGGTTCTGCTCGGCGAGTGGATGGTGGCCGGGATTCGCTCTTGTCGAATCCCGAATCCCGAATCACCAATCACGGCGCCCAATCAATGCCCGCGAACGCGCCCCTGGAAACGCGGCGCCGCGCGGCCCAGCGGCAGCTTCAGCTTGCCGATGATCTCGATCCGCTCCTCGGCCAGGCGGTCGGCGGCCTTGTAGGTGGGGATGCGGTCGCGCTCGGAGATCTCGAAGATGCGGGTCAGGTTGTGGTAGATCGTCCGCATCATGCGCAT
This sequence comes from Luteimonas sp. R10, assembly GCF_045689605.1. Taxonomy (GTDB): domain Bacteria; phylum Pseudomonadota; class Gammaproteobacteria; order Xanthomonadales; family Xanthomonadaceae; genus Luteimonas. The sequence goes on along the minus strand of NZ_CP141262.1, from coordinate 3,520,335 downwards.
CGCGCGCTCGCGGTTGTAGCCGTCGATCTCCAGCGACACGTTCATCACGCCGCCGGCGTTGACCGCGTAGTCCGGCGCGTACAGGATCCCGCGCTTCTGCACCTCGTCGCCGATCTCGTTGGTCGCCAGCTGGTTGTTGGCGGCGCCGCAGATCACCTTGGCCTTCAGGCGCGGCAGGGTGTCCTCGTTGACGGTGCCGCCCAGCGCGCACGGCGAGTACACGTCGGCGTCGACGTCGTAGATGTCGTCCAGGCCCACCGCCTCGGCGCCGTACTCGCTCACCGCGCGGTCCACCCGCTCCTTGTTGATGTCGGTGACGAAGATCTTCGCGCCGCGCTCCTTGAGCAGCTTCACGAACTCGATGCCGACGTGGCCCAGGCCCTGCACCGCGTAGCTGTACTTGCCGACCTCCTCGTCGCCGAACTTCTTGTTCAGCGACGCCATCAGGCCCTGCAGCGTGCCGTAGGCGGTGAACGGCGACGGATCGCCGGAACCGCCGTGCACCTGGTGCACGCCGGTCACGTACTCGGTCTCGCGGTACACGAACTCCATGTCGTTGACGTCGATGCCCACGTCCTCGGCGGTGATGTAGCGCCCGCCCAGCGACTCGACGAACTGGCCGAACGCGCGGAACAGCGCCTCGGACTTGTCGCTGGCCGGATCGCCGATGATCACCGCCTTGCCGCCGCCGATGTTCAGGCCCGCCACCGCGTTCTTGTAGGTCATGCCGCGCGACAGGCGCAGCACGTCGTTCAGCGCCTCCTGCTCGCTCTTGTACGGCCACATGCGGGTGCCGCCCAGCGCCGGGCCCAGCACCGTGTTGTGGATCGCGATGATGGCCTTCAGGCCCGCGTCCTTGTTGTGGCAGAACACGACCTGCTCGTGGCCGTAGGTGTCGAGGTGTTCGAAAATCATCGCAAACTCCGCTGCGGCGAGGATTCGCTGTGGCGAACGACGCCGGCCGTTTTGGGTGGGTGGTGATGCTGGACGTGAACGCGGCGCCGAACAGGCGCCGATGCGGGCGGCATTCTACGCCTGTCCCCGGACAAAAGCGCGCCAGGCAGTCCTTGCCGCTGCCGCATGGCCGATCCCGTCGCCACGGGCGGTGCCAATGAATCGCCGAGCCCTTCGCGATGGCTCGCCCCCGCCAGGCCCGGAACGCCGGCTATTCGTTGGCGGCACCCGTGGCGACGGGCCTGATCTCACCGCAGCGGAATAGGCTGCCTGGCGCGATTACAGCTGCGATTCGATCGGCACCCAGCGCAGCGCCCGCGCCATCGCGCGCTGCAGCACGGTCGAGTCCGGCTCGGTGGTGAGCACCCGCGGCGGGCTAGAAGACGCGTCCAGCCAGCGCAGGTCGCCGTCCGCATTCAGGTAGACCCACCAGGCCAGCTCCGGGCTGGTCAGCAGCAGGTACTCGTCGCGCAGCGCGCGCGCGATCGCCGGCTCGTCGAACAGCACCCCCATCTCCGTGTTCAGGTCGATCGAGCGCGGGTCCATGTTGAACGAGCCGATGAAGCCGCGGCGGTCGTCCACCACGTACGCCTTGGTGTGCAGGCTGGCGCCGCTGCTGCCGAACACGCTGGTGCCGGTGGACACCTGCGCCCGCGTCTCGTGCAGGCGGATCCCCATCCGCAGCAGGCGCTCGCGGTACTTGCTGTAGGCGCTGTGCACGGCCAGCACGTCGTTGGCCGCCAGCGAGTTGGTCAGCACGCCCACGTACACGCCGTGGCGCCGCACCAGTTCCGCCAGCCCGGCCACGCCCTCGCTGCCGGGCACGAAGTAGGGCGAGATCAGCAGCGCCTTGCGCCGGGCCGAGCGCAGGTCGTCCATCACGTGCTCGATCAGCCAGCCCTCGCGCCCGCCGCGGTCCTGCTTGACCGGCGGATCGGACACGATGCGCAGGCGCTCGCTCCAGAACGGCGTGAGCTCCTGCGCCATATAGCGGCGCACGCTGGGCGAGGCGTCCACGCGGTCGAGGAAGCGCCGCGCCTCGGCGCTGCGCGCCTCCTGGTGGATGCCGGCCAGCACGTCGGCCAGCCTGCGCTCGGACCGCTTGCTGAGCGCGGCGATCGGCACCACCGCATCGCTGTTCCAGAACGTATCGAAGATGGTGCTGGCCTGGTTGACCGCCGGGCCGAACAACATCAGGTCGAGGTCGCGGAAGTTGGTGTCCTGCGCGGCATCGAAGTACTCCATACCGATGTTGCGCCCGCCCACCACCGCCACCCGGCCGTCGGCGATCCACGCCTTGTTGTGCATGCGGTGGGTGATGCTCCAGCTGCGCTGCACCATCTCCAGCAGGCGGCCCAGGCCGTCGCGGTTGCGGAACGGGTTGTAGACGCGGATCTCGACGTTCGGGTGCTGGTCCATCGCCAGCAGCGCGGTGTCCTTGCCGGAGGTGTTGATGTCGTCCAGCAGCATCCGCACCCGCACCCCGCGCTCGGCGGCCTGCCAGGCCTCGTGCAGCAGCAGGTGGCCGGTGAGGTCGTCGTGCCAGATGTAGTACTGCAGGTCCAGGCTGCGCCCGGCCTGGCGCGCCGACAGCGCCCGCGCCGCAAACGCGTCCAGCCCGTCGGGAAGCAGGATCGCCCCGGTCTTGCCCGGGTTGCGGTCGAGCAGCGGCATCAGCTCGCGGTCGAGCGCGGTCTGGTCGCGCTGCACCGCCAGCGCATGGCCCGGCGCCCCGGTCGCCGGCGGCGTCAGGTGGTCGGCCAGCAGCACCCCGCTGACCACCAGCGCCGCCAGGGTGAACGCGCCCCAGGCGAGGATCCGCTTCAATCGTTTCTTCATGCCTGCCCGGTCCCCGCGCCTCGTCGCCGCGCCATTGTATGTGAGCCGCCGGTGGGCGCTTCGGTGCGAGCTCCTGTGTGGAAGCTTCCGGGGCCTCCAGGAGCTTCTAATAGCTTCCGGGGGCTTGCGGGGGCTTTTTTTGGAAGCTTCTTTGTGAGGCTTCTTTTGTGGAAGCTTTTTTTGGGGCTTCTTTGCGGGGCTTTTTTTGTGGGAGCAACTTTGTGGGAGCGACGGAAGTCGCGACCCCGAATGGCCCGTACCCCTATCGCCCAGGCTTCGGCAGGCATCCGCGCTTCTGCCTGCTCACCAGCAGTGCGGGCGTCGCGACTTCCGTCGCTCCCACAAGGGCCAAGGGCGAGGGCGAGGCGCGGCAGGGGAGCGTTCGGCCGGCCGGGGCGTCGCGACTCCCGTCGCTCCCACAAGGCCGTGGGCCAGCCGACCGTCGCGCGGTGCCCGCGGGGGCAGGGCCCCGGCCACGCCGCGCCTGGGCCCGTTCATGCCAAGGCGGCCAACACCCGCGCGGTACAATCGGCGGATCACAGATTTCGCAGGAATGCGCGCCATGAGCACGCCCGCCAGCCAGATGCCGGAGACCCGGCCCGACAGCACCCCGCTGCGCTTCGTCACCGCCGCCAGCCTGTTCGACGGCCACGACGCCGCCATCAACATCATGCGCCGGCTGATCCAGGCCCAGGGCGCCGAGGTCATCCACCTGGGCCACAACCGCTCGGTGGAGGACGTGGTGCGCGCCGCCCTGCAGGAGGACGCCGACGCCATCGCCCTGTCCAGCTACCAGGGCGGCCACGTCGAGTACCTCAAGTACATGGTCGACATGCTCAACGAGCGCGGCGCCCCGCACATCCGCGTCTTCGCCGGCGGCGGCGGCACCATCACCCCCGAGGAGATCCGCGAACTCGAGGCCTACGGCGTCGAGCGCATCTACCACCCCAACGACGGCATGAAGATGGGGCTGGTGGAGATGATCGAGGACGTGGTGGGCCGCGCCAGCGCGGCCCGGGATTCGGGATTCGGGATTCGGGATTCGCAGAAGCAGGAACAGCCGGCCATCGACGACGAGATTGCGATCGGCCGCATGCTCAGCGACATCGAGGATGGTGTTTTCAGCGAATCCGAACTCGCCATACTGCGCAAGAGTTGGGCCAATCCCCGCTCTTCCGAATCCCGATTCCCGAATCCCCAATCCCGCCCGACGACGCCAGTCGTCGGGATCACCGGCACCGGCGGCGCCGGCAAGTCCTCCGTCACCGACGAGCTGCTCAACCGCTTCCTCGCCAGCTTCCCCGAGATGCGCATCGCGGTGATCTCGGTCGACCCCACCCGCCGCCGCACCGGCGGCGCGCTGCTGGGCGACCGCATCCGCATGAACTCGCTGCGCAGCCACCGCGTGTACATGCGCTCCATGGCCACCCGCCGCCAGCACGCCGCCACCAATGCCGTGCTCAGGGACGGCATCGCCTTCCTCAAGGGCCTGGGCTACGACCTGGTGATCGTGGAGACCGCCGGCATCGGCCAGTCCGACTCCGAGATCGTCGACCTGGTCGACTTCCCCATGTACGTCATGACCAGCGACTACGGCGCCGCCAGCCAGCTGGAGAAGATCGACATGCTCGACTTCGCCGAGCTCATCGTGCTGAACAAGTACGACAAGCGCGGCGCCGAGGACGCCTTGCGCGACATCCGCAAGCAGTGGAAGCGCAACCGCGTCGCCTTCCAGACCAGGGACGAGGACGTCCCCGTCTATCCCACCATCGCCAGCCAGTTCAACGACCCCGGCATCAGCTGGATGTTCGTCAACCTCTGCCGCCTGCTGCGCGAGAAGCTGGACATCGGGAATGGCGAATCGGGGATCGACACCGCCGACGCCGATGCACGCCCCCCTGTGGGAGCGACGGGAGTCGCGACACCCGCAGCCCCCAAGAGCGTCGCGACTTCCGTCGCTCCCACAAAAGACGCCACGACGCGCACCGGCCCGAAGCATTGCGACTTCCGCCCCCACCTCGACACCAACCTCAAGGAGCCCCGCGCCACCGTCCTGATCCCCGGCAACCGCGTCCGCTACCTGGCCGAGATCGCCGAACAGGGCAGGGCGATCAACGCCTCCATCGAGAAACAGGCCGAAGCCGCCGACCGCGCCCAGTCCTTCTGGCAGTCCCTGCAGGAACTCGGCGACCCCAAGCTCCCCAAGGCCCTCGACCTCTACGACACCCACGACCTCAATCCGGCCCCCCATGGCCCGCCCGCCCGCGACCGCCAGCCCGCCCCTGTAGGAGCGACGGAAGTCGCGACATCCCCGCGCCCTAATGTAGGAGCGACGGAAGCCGCGACATCCCCGCGCCCTAATGTGGGAGCGACGGAAGTCGCGACATCCGACAGCGCCGGCAGAAGCGTCGCGACTCCCGTCGCTCCCACAGGGGCCACAGGGGACGCGCCCACCCCCGACCGCACCCTGCTCACCCTGCGCCAGCGCTACAACGACGCCATCCAGGCCCTCACCCCCGAGTCCCTCAAGCTGCTGCGCGACTGGCCCGCCCGCCTGAAATCCATCACCGACGACACCACCGCCTACGAAGTCCGCGGCCGCGCCATCGAGGTGCAGAACTACCGCGAGTCCCTCAGCCACCAGAAGGTTCCCAAGATCGCCGCCCCCACCTACAAGTCCTGGGGCGAGCTGCTCACCTTCCTCGGCAAGGAAAACCTGCCCGGCAGCTACCCCTACACCGGCGGCGTGTACCCCTACCGCCGCACCGGCGAGGACCCGATCCGCATGTTTGCCGGCGAGGGCACCCCCGAGCGCACCAACCGCCGCTTTCACTACCTCTCCGTCGGCCAGCCTGCCGCTCGCCTGTCCACCGCGTTTGACAGCGTCACCCTCTACGGCGAGGACCCGGCCCCGCGCCCCGACATCTACGGCAAGATCGGCAACTCCGGCGTCAACATCCCCACGCTGGACGACATGAAGAAGCTCTACTCCGGCTTCGACCTGTGCGCGCCCACCACCAGCGTGTCGATGACCATCAACGGCCCGGCGCCGATGATCCTGGCGCTGTTCATGAACACCGCCATCGACCAGCAGGTGGAGAAATACCTCAAGGCCGAATCCGCCCGCTGGGCCGAGACGGAAAAGAAACTCGAGGCATTCTTCAAGGACCGCCCGCGCCCCCGCTACCACGGCGACCTGCCGCCCACCAACGACGGCCTCGGCCTGGGCCTGCTGGGCGTGACCGGCCAGGAGATGGTGGACCGCGACACCTACGACAGGATCAAGGCCGAGACCCTCGCCAGCGTGCGCGGCACCGTGCAGGCCGACATCCTCAAGGAGGACCAGGCCCAGAACACCTGCATCTTCAGCACCGAGTTTGCCCTGCGCATGATGGGCGACATCCAGCAGTACTTCGTCGACAACAGGGTGCGCAACTTCTACTCGGTCAGCATCTCCGGCTACCACATCGCCGAGGCCGGCGCCAACCCGATCAGCCAGCTGGCCTTCACCCTCAGCAACGGCTTCACCATCGTCGAGTACTACCTGGCGCGCGGCATGCACATCGACGACTTCGCGCCCAACCTGTCGTTCTTCTTCTCCAACGGCATGGACCCGGAGTACACCGTGATCGGCCGCGTGGCCCGCCGCATCTGGGCCCGCGCCATGCGCGAGCGCTACGGCGCCAGCGCCCGCAGCCAGATGATGAAGTACCACATCCAGACCAGCGGCCGCTCCCTGCACGCGCAGGAGATCCAGTTCAACGACATCCGCACCACCCTGCAGGCCCTGTACGCCCTGTTCGACAACTGCAACAGCCTGCACACCAACGCCTACGACGAGGCCATCACCACGCCCACCGAGGAAAGCGTGCGCCGCGCTGTGGCCATCCAGATGATCATCAACAAGGAGCTGGGCCTGAACTTCTGCGAGAACCCCTGGCAGGGCAGCTTCATCGTCGACAAGCTGACCGACATCGTGGAGGAGGCCGTGTACAAGGAGTTCGAGGCCATCAGCGAGCGCGGCGGCGTGCTCGGCGCCATGGACACCATGTACCAGCGCGGCAAGATCCAGGAAGAGTCGATGTACTACGAGCACAAGAAGCACGACGGCAGCCTGCCGCTGGTCGGCGTGAACATCTTCCTGCCCAAGGAACACGCCGGCGAGATCGCCACCGAGATCGAGCTGATCCGCTCGACCAAGGAGGAGAAGGGCCAGCAGATCGAAAACGTGCAGGCCTGGCAGCAATCACGCAACCGCCTGGCGCCGGAAGGCGAGACCGAGCATGCCCACGTGGTGGAGGACGACGCGGCCGCGGCCACAGAGCCGCACGACGGCCACGGGCTGGGCTACCTGCAGAACGCGGCGCGGGAAAGGCGTAACGTGTTCGAGGCGCTGATGGAGGCGGTGAAGACGCACAGCCTGGGGCAGATCAGCCATGCGCTCTACGACGTCGGCGGCGAATACCGCCGCAACATGTAGCTCCGACGAGCCCCTCTCCCGCTGCGGGGCAGGGGCTGGGATGAGGGAATCCGATGGCCTTCAACATCCGCGAGATCTTCAAGGCGCTCGCCGATGCCGGCGTCGAATACGTGGTCGTTGGTGGCTTCGCGGTGATCATGCACGGCCACCTGCGGGCCACACGCGACCTGGACCTTGTGATCGGGCTCAGCCCGGATAACTGTGCGAAGGGAATGGAGGCGCTTTCGAGCATCGGCCTGCGGCCGCGGCTGCCTGTCACGCTGGCCGACTTCTCCAACCCCACCAAACGAGACGACTGGGCGCAGAACCGGAACATGCAGGTCTTCCAGTTGTGGGACCCGGCCAACCCGGAGCGGTCTGTCGACATCTTCGTGCGCGAACCGCTCGATTTCCGTGCCATGATCGCGGAGGCGGTGGTGAAGAACCTTGACGACGTGCCTATTCCGGTCGCCTCTATCCGGCATCTGATTCAGTTGAAACGGGCCGCCGGCCGCCCACTGGACCAGGACGACATCCGGGCACTGCAGCAGATTGCAGCAGAAACCGGCCAGGAGAGCACATGACCACGCCAGATCCGCTGCAGTGCACCTACGAAGACGCCCGCCGGGCTCAACTACGCGATGGGATCGCGCTCGATACCGTTGCCAAGGTCGCCTTCTTCGAAGAAATGGTCGCTTTTGCCGCCAGATTCGGCGCGCGGGATCGGTTGGCGGATTGGCGGACCGTCGACTCAAGAGGAAGATCACCCGCGCAAGGATCGGCTGGATGAGCGCATCGCAGCAAGCCGGGAAGCCGACAGTAGAAGCGCGCTTGCGAGCCATTGGCTCGCAAGCTGATGAACGCCCGCGCCGCTGGCGTGGGCCGGGGGCGCGAAGCGCGGGGTTGGGGTGAGGGCAACCCGCGCGGCTGACGCGCAACGCTCAACCAAACGATAGAGACCGACAAGAACTGTCGATGAACTCCTCGCGCAAGCCACCCAACCCGGCACCTGGCCCGCTGCCCGAACCGGTACTGGTGCGTGAAGCCGGCGTTCCTTACCGTGCGGGACCCGCGGCCGACCCGTTCGAGCGCTGGTTGGAACTGATGGAAGTGGTCGAAGCCCTGTGTCCGCAGTGGCCGGCGCGGACGCCGAGCATCGGTCGCGACTACCGGCTGTGAGTTCGATGCGCGACAAGGCGGCGCAGCGCATGGCCTCGGTTCGCCGTCCCTGCGAAGGCTGAACGGGGGCAAGGAAAGCCTGCTTACATTTCTCTCCAGGCTTTGAAAGCATCCGCCCAACTTCTTTCAAAGCGGTAGGCGCTCTAGCGCCGGCTTTTTCCTCGATTCGTGGTGGCTATGGTGGGGCGGCCTTTGAATCCGATGCATCATCACCGCTAGCCGGGAACACGCCGGCGAGGAGGCCACCGAGATCGAGTTGATCCGCTCCACCCGGCCCCGCCGGCAGATGGACAGTGCCCATCCGGCAGGATTAGGATGTGAACGGATCAACGGGGGTGCAGGGAGCGCATGGGGAGGATCACCTGCCGCCGTGGGAGCAGCTGGCTCGCAGGCGCATGCCTGTTGGCCGCGGCCGCATCTGCCTGGGCATCCGCCGATCTCGCGCCGCTGCGCGCTCAATTCTCCCTTCCCGACCCGCACGTCAGCTACGAAGACGCCAAGCTCGTAGTCGATCGGCTGCTCGATCCGTCAACCGACCAAGCAGCTGTGCGGCGCGAGCTCGACCGCTGGGAACAGGCGGTGCGGACCAACGTTCCCGCGGATGCCGGTCCCCGCGCCCAGCTCGACGCGCTGATCAAGACTCTGTACGAACCTGGCCCTTGGAATCAGGGCCGCCCCTTCACCTACGACCTGGACGATCCGCTCGGCAGCGACCTGGCCAACAAGCGTCTCGCGACCTATCTGGCGACCCGCAAGGGCAACTGCGTGTCGATGCCGCTGCTGGTGCTGATCCTCGGCCAGCGGCTCGGCCTGCCGGTCGCGCTCGCGACAGCGCCGCACCACCTCATGGTCAAGTTCGCCGACGACACGCAGCAGGCATGGGTCAACATTGAAGCCACCGCAGGTGGCTTCAAGTACGACAGCAGCTACGAACGCGACACTGGCATCACTCCGCTGGCAATCCGTAACGATCTCTACTTGCGACCCCTGCGTCCACGTGAGGGCTTGGGCCCCATCGCTGGCACGCTCATGGAGCACTACGGAGCGCTGAAGGATGGCAGCATGCTGCTCGAAGTGGCGGATATGGCGCTCGCCGCCAATCCCAAGGACGTCGTCGCCATGGTCTGGAAGGCGAACGCCTACTATCTGCAACTGCAGGAGCGCTACGTCGAACGCTATCCAGATCCAGCCGATATCCCGCCGGCACAGATTGCCGACTACGAGCGGCTCCGCCGCGAGAACCTGGCCTGGTTCGACAAGGCCGAGCAATTGGGATGGGTGCCGCGAACGCCCGAACAGGAAGCGGCCTATCTCCAATCCATCCAGCAACAAGGGAAGTACAGGGGGCAGTGATGCGAAAGTCCGTTCAAACGACGATGGCCGTAGCGCTGATGGCGTTGGCGCCCATCGCATCGGCCCGGTTCGTCTCCACCGATCCGGAACAGGCCAATCCAAACACCGGCCAGAACTTCAATCGCTATCACTACGCCAACAACAACCCCTACAAGTTCACGGACCCAGACGGGCGAGCTGCCAGAATCGTCCACGAGGAAGGGCGGATGCGGGTCGAAATGCCTACCCGTTTCACGGGGCCCGGCGCCACGCCCGGAAACATTTCCACAGTGACGACGGGCTTCGAATCCCAAAGTGGCGTTTACAACGTCAACGGGCAACCGACCCAAGTTGACTTCAAAATCACGGAAATTACCAGGGATACACCTCGCGGGTTGCGCAACGAGGTAAAGATGTTCGATGGCCCTACCGATCATCCTGCTGGGACGGGAGGCAACTACGCCGACTCTCTAGGTGGAACGAAGGTGTCGCTCGATGTGACCAGCCAAGGCTTCCAATACGGTGTTGGCGAGCATGAGATAAATCATCTGGGTGGCGCAGACGATGCGTATACCCGGAATGCCTCCGGCATGAAAGTTCCTGACCCGAGCCGCGCGGGCGACATCATGAATCAGTTGCCGGGACGCATGACCGACATCGGCGTCAATGAGATCATGCGCGAGCCCAAGAATCAGCATATAGGGAACTAGCCATGAGAGTGCTTCCGCATTCAGCCTTGATCGGCGCGGTCGGAGCCCTGTTGATCGCGTCCTGTGCGACTCTCAGTGCTGATGATCGAGACGCGCTGACTCCCCAACAGGACAGCGCCAAGTACCCTTGTGATGTTTTTAGCTATGCCTTCTGCTTCAGGAAGCCGTACGGCGCAGTTGTTCTCCAGCGTTCTGGTCCTGACTTCGAGATCTATCAGGTGCAGGGAGGCGACTCGCGACCCTTCTTTTCTTTATATGTTGGAACCACTCCAGAGCGCGAGTCGGATGATGCCGTTCGCCTGCGAAACTTTAAGGTGCGCGGTATTGATGTAACGGTCAATTTATATCTTGATGCCGAGGGAAACGATGCGGTGGAGCTAAGGCTCTCGTACCCGACTGGACTGAAAGTACACGTTTTCGACGCTAGGGACGCCGTAGCAAGGACTGCTTTGGCCGAAGTGCTATCGGGCTTTCGTGCTTGCTCAAAACTTGACTTCACAAGCATCGAGTGCGAAGTCGCGCCTCTTTTTGACTCCGATGTTGCTTCTGTCATTCAGCAACGCGACTAGCTGCCCATGTGCTTGACGGAGGAGGCCGTATACAAGGATTTTCGAGGCCATCAGCGAGCGCGACGGCATGCACAGTGCCGTGGACTCCATGTGCTGGCGCGGCGAGATCCAGGAAGAGTCGATGTGCTACGAGCGAATGCCAATCTATCCAATTTACCGAAACCAGCGCCCGAGCGTCGCAATGTCTTCAGGGTTCCTGGACTTCCCACCAACCGAATAGAATGGGTGGGTATTCCAATTGGGTCGATTTTCGTTACTCTAGGAACACTGCAGGCTGCGCCACCGCCAATGGAATGCTCGGTAGGGGACGAGGCGATCACTCAGGGGGAGGGGAATGCGCTCGGCGATTCAACTTCCAGTCGTTGAACGACTGCGAGTACTTAACTATCCGCTGTATCCGGGATCGAACAAGCAAGGGTTGGACTTGTCGTTCGGCAAAGGCGTGACCGTGATTGCCGGCATCAACGGCATTGGCAAGACGACTCTGTTGAACTTGCTATTGCGGATGTTGGTCGGGCCAACTAACCCTTCGAAGGCCGCCACACGTGACATGGGGCTGGTCAGTAAACGCAGCTTGGTCACGGCCAAGAAGTTCAGCTTCTTCCAGGATAGGGCTGGGGTAGCCTTGGGCGCCAACGCGACGTCCACGTTGACGTTTCAGATTGGCGGCAAGCAGATTGCCGTCACCCGGCGCCTGACCAATCTGGAAATCACCAAGCTGGTCATCAGTGGCAGAACGGTCGCAACGCCCAACAACAACACCTTTCTGGAGCAGATGGCAGAGCTATCTGGGCTGACCACGGCCTACGACTTCCACATGGTCGTTCGTTACGTCCAGTTCTTCACCGAGGAAAGGTTGCCACTTTTATGGTCGCCCACCGCACAGCTCGAGCTGTTCAAGATGCTCTTCGTCGATGAGGCGATCGGCCGAAAGCTCAACAAGCTCTACTCCGAGATCCAGGCGGCTGACACCGACTATCGCAACCGCACCTACCAATATAACCATCGCAGGGACCGATATGAGGAAGCCCGTGCGAAATATCAGTCGGTAGATCCCGACCTGGCCGTAGTGAGAGCCCAATTAGCCACGGCGAAGGCGGAACTTGCTGACGCCAGTCGTGATCACCGCGTAGCCACTGATCGGGTAGTCGAACTGGTCAGGCAGCGCGATGAATCTGATCGCAAAGTTGAATCGCTGCAAGTGGAACTGGACCAGGAGATCCATGCATTCCACCAGCAAGATGCCGCTTACATCGCCCAGGCACTTCCGACGCTGGACAATAAATTCCAGATGCTCATGCAGGGTCTGGGCTCGAACCTTGGCTGCTTCGTCTGCGGGAAGGGCGGAAAGCGCGAGGTGGCGGCGATCAGCAAACGGCTGCGCGATCACCATTGCTTTGTCTGCAATGCATCGCTGGCGCATGCAAGAGCTTCGAACGTTACACCGATCACGGCCCGCGCCTTGCAGAAGATCGAGCACAGGATTGACGCGTTACGCGCCGAAATCGCCGCCCACCAGAAATTGCAGCAACAGCTAGCTGAGGAGTACACCGACGCCTTGGCACTGCTTCGTCCAGCAGTCACACGACGTCATGAATTGATGATGCGCGTCGAGCAGTTGGAAACGCAGATTCCCCAGGCCCCTGACGTAACCCAAACCCCACTCCTTGCCGACCTAGAAGCCGAAAAGCTGGAGCTCGATCAGCTGGCCGAGAAGCGTAAAGAGCTCAATGTCCAATACAAGCACCAGATCGACAAGCTGTTCTCGGAAATGGGGAAAATTGAGAATGACTTGGCTTACCGCCTGACGAGCTATGCGGAGGCGTTCCTGCATGAGACGGTGGTGGTGAAGTTCCTGCGGAACTATCCGTTCAAAGTGGCAACAGGCGCGCCGCAGATCAATCTGCCGACGTTTCGCATCGCAATGACCTCCAGCACCCATCTAGCGGCACACGACCGATCCACCGCAACGAGCGTATCCGAGTCCCAGAAGGAATTCCTGGACCTTGCATTCCGTATGACGCTGTTGGATATGGTGGCCAACGACGGCGCGACCATGCTGGTCATGGAGACGCCGGAGGCAAGCTTGGATTCCTGGTTCATGGCGCGGGCCGCTCAGATGATCCGCAAGTTCTCGCCAGAGGGCGGCCAGCGCATACTGATTGCCACGTCCAACATCAACGGCACGACGATGATTCCGGCGCTGCTGGGACTGATCACAAAGAAGGGAGCCTTGCGCACTCTACCCAAAACCCAGCAGAGTCGCTTGGTGGACCTGATGGCGCTGGCCGAGGAGCCAGGCGTGTTGCGGGATGACGCGGCGCGGGAGCAGCTCACTGCTGAACTAAGGAGCTACCTTGGCAGCTAAGCGCAAACCAGTAACCCGTGCCGATCACGACCGGCTGTTCTTCACTAGGTGGGTGCTGTTTCTGATCGTGGCCAATGAAGCCGCGGGCCTGCCGGAGGTGTCCCGGCAGCGCCTTCATGCGCTCCTGTTCATGTCCTTTGCCTCAAGCCGCTACTACGCCATCGAGCCGCTCCGCCAGCGTGCGCGCCGTACGCCCCAGGGTCCTTACTACCGGCACGCACACGTCGCGTTGGGTGGCTTGGTGCTGGGCGGCATGGTGTCGGTGGAGGATTTTAGAGCGCATCCAGCGCTGCGCAATCTTCAGTTCGAGGGGGTCTTTCGCCCTACCCTGAAAGGTCTGAAGGTGGCACGGACGCTGCGCGAGACGGTGATGGGAGCGCGGCTGTATCGGTTTCTACTGGACATGTGTTTGGCATCAGCCTATACAACCAACGAATACAGGACAGACTCCGACGTGACTGAGGAAACCAGCATCGCGCGTGGAGGCGCTGTCTTAGACAAAATCCTCGAGGCAGACCTGACCTATCGCAGGGCGGTGAAGCGCTATGGCGACACCTTGGATCTGCAGGAGGCGCCTGGCGAGCAGACGCCCACGGTGGAGGGGCTGAGCAGCATTGAACAGCGTTTGGAGCTGCAAGGAGCCTACAACCGGAAGGATGTGGTGGCGGCCTATCAGACGCTGCTCATGCGACGTAGTGTGCAGGTGGCTTGATGGCCAACAGCGAACCCACAGTCGATGCGCTCACGGACGAAGAACTTCAGTCACTGCAGGGCCTCAGAGCTGCGCCGTCTGGTGAGCCGCCATTGCGCTTTGTGCAGCAATGTCAGGACTGGTTCGAAGCATGGCTTGATGCGAACAAGCATCCGCTCGAAGGCGGCGCAGTGCCGGCCAGCCAAGTCTTGATGTTCATTTTTTCCGAGGCGCCCGACATCGAGCGTCCAAAGTTTAATGCTGCTGAAACCCAATGGAAGCGCTTCTTCCCTGGGTCGCATGATCAGAGCGCTCAAGGCGTGATCCTGAGCAACGAGAACTTTCGGAAGATGTACTGCATCTGCCCGTCGCTTGGTTCGCTCCACAACGCCTTCCAACTGGCGGTCGATCATCTGAAGGCGTCTGACACCTTCGCCATCGCGCAGCTAACGCAGCGTCGGTTGCTGTTTCATCTGCCTGCCGGGGACATCGAAGATTGGTGCGCCAGTCCGACGGTGAGCGAATTGCGCCTTTCGACTGAGCCGCTGTCTGCGGATCGGATCGAAGCGGACGTTGAGCAGTTTCACAAAGACAGCTTGCTCCACGCCAAGAATCCGATTGCAAAAATGGTATGGATGGGAAAGAAGCATCCATACAAGCTGTACCCCGATCCCGAGCGGCGGATCCAGAGCTATCTGCATCTGTACCTGCACGCGTCCTACAAGCTCTTGGCGGGGATCGTGGATGAAGAGTCCGTTGGGAAAGGCGGCCGGTGCGACATCAGGGTGATGTGGCGCTCATTGCCTGGTGCTCCCTTCCAGCCTCATACAACCACCATGCTCGAACTCAAGGTCCTGATCGAAGGGGATGGCCCCACGCATCACCGAAAGTGGGCGTTGTCCGGAATCACGCAAGCGCACGACTACCGCCGCAGTGACTCCGAGGCGGTGTACGCCTGCGTATTTGATGCCAGAAAGAATCAGGCCGATCAGATGCTAGATCTGGATGAGGTTGCGAAAGAGAAGGACGTGCGGCTGCGGCGGTATCTGATGGAAGCGCCCATCGACAGCAAGGGGTGTGCATCGACTGCTAAGGCGCCAACGGAAGGTAGAAAGGCCGTGACGAAGAAGCCCGTGAAGGAATCTGGCAAGAAGTCGGCCAAAAAGAAGGGCGCATCGATCAAGTAGCCTGCTTATCTTCGGATGGCGACTACGCGATCGCTCGATGGCTGACGACCCGCACAGTGGGGTTAATCGCAGTCAATCTTCCTTCTGCAGAACCAGGAGCGATTCCGCGAGCCGGTGTTGCCCACCCTGCTGTGCCGAGGCGCGCATCGAACGGAATGGTTCGATGTTGAGGACGCGATAGCCCAACTTCGGGGCGTAGTCAGCGAGAATACGCGCGACGGGAATCTGGATGCCGGCATACCGGCTGTCACCCACGACCGCCCAGACCTCAGCTTGAGACGTCAGACGCTCTCGCAGCAGACCGAGCACCTTGCACATGTCATGGAAGTAATGACCGATCATGTCGGGGATCCATGGCGACCATAGATTGTCGCGCTCCCTGCGAAGCCGTCCCAATGCGCGCGAAAGGCGCAACGAGCCCGGCGGCGCCGCCAGGAAGTCGCGCTTGAGCTGGACGTGCGAGCACAGCGTCGACCTACGAAGCACATGGTTGCTGTCGGGACTGTCGAGGTAGCCCAGCATCCAAAGCTCGACGTTATAGACGTCGGTATAGTCGAAGGAGTTGGGGTATGGCGGTGAGAACACCGCCAGGTCGGCCGGCGTGGCCGCCGCAAGTTTACTAAGGCAGTCACCGCGAAGAATGGTGTGACGTCGGTGCCGGCGATAGCGATGCTCATGAATCTCCGTGATCGCGGCCTGACAGCGCTGCTTGAACAGCATATCCACCATCTCAGGCGGCGTACGGCGCTCGGTCCAGCCGCGGCGATAACGACGGCCTTTCCCGTTGATGATGACGTTGCTGACAGCGATGAGCATCCCGCCAAGCAGCACCCGGAACAGCCGTCGATGATGTGTGCTGGGCAGCGTATCGATCGCATCGAGATGACAGGCGATCCGACGCGCGACGGCGCGGTCAAAGATCCAACGATCCGCCCCTGCGGATTCAACGAACGTCGCGGGTAGGTAGGACAGTTTACGAAGGCTACCGGCTTGACGAGAGGTTGTGCGCATGATCCGCCGGAAGTCCTGCGCCAGCTCGTCTGGATCGTATGCGCTCAGCTTGGCTTCGATCAGATCTGCTAAATACGGATTGACCTCGATGGTCGTCGGCGAAATACCAAGGAACTGGCTGGCCAGGGCCGTAGTGCCGGAACCACCGAAGGGGTCCAGGCATTTCGCTACAGGGCGATGACTCTCTCGTACCGCGCGAGCCACGACCTCGGGTGCGAAGGCTTCCTTGAAGTGATGCCACTCCTGGAAAGGCAACGGTTCGGCGCCAGCATTGCTGCCGATGGACACAATCTTGCGCTGCCGCGTCCATGTCTCGAACGACACACAAGGGTCGCCATCAGCTAACGCGTCCGGTGAGACCAGTTCCATTCAATGTCCTTCCATCGCCAGTTGCCAGCATATGTGCAAATTTGCATACTGTCTAGATGGATCGGCTGATCGCCCTCGAATTTGTGCGCCAAGCCATGGCGCTGCCGGGCGTGAATCGGTCGACGATCGCGCGGGCACTGGGGATTGATCCTTCGCAGGTTTCCCGAATTGCCGCTGGTCGGTTCGTGAAACTCGACGGACATGCGCTCAAGGTATGTAAATATGCACAACATCTTGTGCAAGACCACGGCGCGCACTCCGGTCCGTCGAGCTTCGCGGACGTGGAATGCAAGCTCGCTCGCCTTTCCGCCATCAATCCGTGGGCGGCTCGTGCAGTCTCGGATCTCATCGACGCGCTGGCTGAGGGTTGAACGCTGATGTGCTTGCTGTCCTGGGACGAACCACGTCGCCGATTAAAGGACGAGGCACGCCGCTTCCAACTGATGGCTAGGGGGCGCATCGGCTCAGGGATGCGCATACCTGGGCCAGGTTGAGCCCCCTGATTCTCGAACACGTCCGTACGAGGATTGTCCTCGCTTTGTGGTGTCCGAGAATCAGGGGTAGCTCAGGTCCACTTGTCGGAGCCATCGGCTGAGGTCGCCTTGTGTGGCCGGTGCGTAGACCACGTTCCAGCGAACCGCCGGTCTTGGCTTCGGCCATGGCGCGGAAGTCATCGCGGCCCCAGGCGCGGTGCTGCTGCAGGTCCAGAGGGATCTTGGACGAAAGGTGTCAGGGACACTTTCTAGCTCGGTGAGGTGGAGGAGCTTGGGCGTCAGATCATGGCCTTGACACCCCTCCACTCCGGTAGCAGACTCGGTTCTAAGGAGCGTCGAAACTCCTCTACAAGCGGTCCCCACCTCCGACAAACCGGTGGGTTTTTTGTGCCCGCACGCTTGCGGGCATGACCGACGCGATGCCTGCGTCGGGAGGGCGGCTAATACAACACCCCTTTGGGGAAATACGCCCGCCGGCTTGTAGCGGTTTCGAACCTCCCGACTTCCCGTCCGCCATTCCGGTGGGCGGTCACTTCATGGAATGAGGAGGCAACGATGTCGAAGCATGAATTGGATGATCTGGACACGACCGGCTACTTCCTGCCCGAGGAAAGCCAGTTCCGGCTGAAGAAGCTGCACGGGCACATGGTGTTCCTGTCGCAGCTGGCGCAGCCGCGCACGTACGACGAGGAGGAGACGGGCTGGGGCCCGCAGATCAGCGGGATGCAACTGGCCGTCTGCCTGGAGGTGCTTGCCGCGCAGACCGGGCGCGTGCTGGACGAGGTGACGTGGCCGGCCGAGCGCGAGGTCGGGCGGCGGCAGTCGCAGGCACGCGATGAGGATGAAGCGGAGGATCCGGCGCAGGCCGACGAGGTATTGGTCGCCGGGGCGCAAGAGGACGACGAGGCTGGAGAGGCCTCGTCCGCGAGGGCGCAGGACGTTGAGGCTGGGGTGGCAGCGCCCGCAGGCCCGCGGGGCGACGCGGTTGCCGAGGTCGCAGACGCTACGCCGCAGGACGACGACGAGCCGGACAAGGCGCGCGTCGTCGCGGACGCGGGTCACGCCGATGATCCCCTCGTCTTCGGCATGACCCTGGACCAGCTGGACACGCTCAACCGCCTGCACGACCGGCTGCATGCCTACGGCGACCTGGTCTTCAGCGTCGAGCCTATCGACCTGGCCGACGGCACGCTGACGGTCCTGGGCGATGTGATCTTCGAAGTGGCCGACGCCGCGAGTGCGCTCATGGACAAGGTGGCGGGGCAGCGCCTCCCCGACGAAGCCGGGCACCGACACCGCGTACGCGAGGAGCCGGCGATCTACGGTGTACCGGTCAGCCCGGACCTGACGCGTGACGCGGCCATGCCGATGCTGCCGCCACCCGCGGATGCGGGCTGGTGCCCGCAGGCGGCCACACGCCACTGATCGAGCAGGGCGGTGCCGGGCTCGGTAACGATCCCCGGCACCGCGTCCGTGCGATCCGTATGCGTTGGTGCAGGTGCAGGTGCAGGTGCAGGTGCAGGTGCAGGTGCAGGTGCAGGTGCAGGTGCAGGTGCAGGTGCAGGTGCAGTTGGAGCGGGGCCGGAACGGGAGCTGAGCTTGGTGTTACCGCCGCCTGCAAAACGGCGTCGGGTTCACTTATCGCTGGACTGGCGTCGCTGGACAGTTGGGGGTAATGGTGCCAGGTCACTTCTTCGGGCACCGGTTGCTGGTGCTTGCTGGCCGGGCCACACCGGGATCCTGAAGGACTAACTGGCGACCGATCGTTGGCGTCAGGCAGTCGAGGTGGTGCCGCATCTGTCACTGCGACCGCAAGGCAGCGTCGATGCCGGGTTTGTTGATCCGGCACGCCTCTTTCGTACGGATGGCCGCCGTGAGGTCTGGAATGCGGCCTGCCAGGGCCGCGCTAATTGGAGGTGGCACCGAACGGCGCTAGTGTGGCCGCTCGTCAATCTGCGGTCTCAACGGCTGGGAGGATGGAGCGATGTGCCGCGCGATTTTCGTCTTGCTGGGGCTCGTTGCGCTGATCTCGTCGAGCGTGTTGTCGTTGTCCGCGACCGCACAGGCGGTGCCGGATCAGCGCGTCAGCGAGACGCAGCCCTCGGCAGTCACGCCGACCGCTGCGCCTTCGATGCCGTACTGGCGGGAAATCCGCCTGTGGCCGGAGGATTCCCCTGTGCTGCAGGCGGGGATCGCGGCGCTCGCGCATGAGGCGTGGGCGCTCACCCACCCGAGCATCCTGGTCTACCGGCCAGCGGAACGTTCGGCGCGCTCCGCGGTTCTGGTGTTCCCGGGCGGTGGCTACAAAGCGCTGGCGATCGGGCCGAAGAGCACGTTGGGGCTGTACGGCTCGGACGTCTGCAAGTGGCTGACCGATGCCGGCATCACCTGCGTGCTCGTGAAGTACCGCGTGCCCAACACGGGTTGCAATTGGAACCCCATCACGAAGCGGCATGAGTCGCCGGCCATTCCGATGGCCTTGCAGGATGCGCAGCGGGCGATGTCTTTGGTCCGCTACAACGCGGAGGCCTGGGGGATCGATCCGAACCGCATCGGCGTCATGGGATTCTCCGCAGGCGGCAACCTGGCCGTGCTGTCGAGCACGGAGTTCGCGTCACGCAGGTATGCACCGGCCGATGCTGCGGACCAGGTGAGCATCCGCCCCGACTTCGCGATTCCGGTCTATCCGGGGCACATGACCATGGAGCACAAGAACCGGCGCCCCCCGGATTCGGCCGCGGCGCGGGAACTCAATACGGACATCGTGGTGTCCGCGGCCGTGCCGCCGACATTGCTCATCCACGCGAAGGATGATCCGGTCGATCCCGTCGAGTATTCGGAGATTTACGAGAAGGCCCTGCGCGAGGTAGGTGCGAACGTGAGACTGATCCGGTACGAGACCGGCGGGCACGCCTTTGGTGTGCGCCAGCAGGGCACGGACAGTGACCGGTGGACGCGGGATGCGATGCGCTGGCTGGATGAAATCGGGATGGGCAAATAGGGGGCAGGTTGACCCCGTTTCGGCCGGCGGCCCGAGGCCGATACTGCAGGGGCGACGCATGAGCGCGCATGGCGTTCCCGCATTCCGACGCGCAGCCCCCCTAATGGCACAGGTGCAGGCACGTCAGCCGGCCGACACTCCGCATGGGAAACGCGTTGGGGAGTGTCGGGATGAGAATCGCAGTACTGGCCGCCTGCATGGCGGCCCTGGCCGGTGCGCCGGCGGCGGCGCAGGAGTACCGCGGGGTGTTCGACGCGCTCGACGAGGCGGTGCGCACCAGATTCTACGACCCGCACTTCGGCGGGCGGGACTGGGCGGCGATCCGGGACCGCTACCGCGAAGGCCTGCCCGAAGCGCACACCGATGCCGACTTCCGGCGCCTGGGCCAGGCCATGCTGGAGGAACTCGGCGTGTCCCACGTGGCGCTGCACGCGTCTAGCGCGGCGGGGCCCACGCTGGGGCTGGCGGCGATCACGGAGGACATCGACGGGTCGCCGGTGGTGGTCGACATCGATCCGGCCTCGGCGGCGCGCGCGGCCGGCCTGCGCATCGGCGACCGCATCCTCGATCCGGCCGCCATCCGCGGGCCGCGCGAGTCGCCCGCGCGCCTGGAGGTGGAGCGCTGCGATGGTTCGCGGGCGCAGCTGTCGGTGCCGCGCGAGTCCGCCTACTGGCCGCCGCGCGAGCGCACCATCGGCTGGAGCGTGCTGCGTCGGGGCGACGGCCGCTCGGTGGGCTACCTGCGCGCGGACCGCTTCGGCGACGATGCGGCCGGGCTGATCGACGAGGCGATGGAGACGCTCGGCGGGACCGACGGCCTGCTGGTCGACGTGCGCAACAACAGTGGCGGCAACGCGTCGGCGTTGCGGCTGCTGGCGTACTTCGGCACGCCGGGGCCGGGCGTGGCGCTGCTCTCGCGGTCCTTCCTCGAGGGCCTGCAGGGCCCGGTGCGGGCCGAGGACCTGGCCGACGTCCACCGCGTCGCCGGGGCCTACACGACGGAGGCGGTGTTCGCGGCGGTCGAGGTGGGCGAGGGCGCGACGATGCTGATGGTCGAGGACCTCGGCGCGCGCCGCTACGCCGGGCCGGTGGTGGTGCTGATCGGTCCGGAAACCGGCAGTGCGGCCGACGGGTTCGCCTGGGGCGCGCGGGAGCAGAGCGATGCGGTGCTGGTCGGCCGCGGCACGGCGGGCGCGCTGCTGAGCGCCGAGCGCATCGACCTGCCGGACGGCTGGGCCGTCACCCTGCCGGTGCACGGGACCTGGGGTCCCGACGGCCGCGACTACGGCGACGAGCCGGTCCCGCCGCACGTGGCCACGCGGCACACGCGCGAGACGATCTGCCGCCACGACGATGTCGATCTCGCCGAGGCGGTCCGCGCGCTGGAAGCGGCCTGGGACGCCGCGGCGCGCTGAACGCGGGAGCGAGCGCGGCGGCGGTGGCGCTCGGCCGCAGCCCGCGCAGCAGGGAGAGCGCGCGGTTCCGGCCGATGGCGAGGCGCCCGCTGCCGGCTTCACCCGCGCCGCGCGGCCTCGATCGCGGTGATGCCGATCTTGCGCATCGTCATGATCGCCTCGAAGGCGCGCCTGGCGGCGCGCGGTCGGACCGTTGACGGCTTCGCCGTGGTAGGGAGAACTGAACCTGCCCCCGCTAGTTCGCACAAGCGCTTGGAACGGGCGTCTGCTCGGTGCCGCCCTCCGGGTGGTGAACCTGATCCCATTTCTGTCGATTGCACATGGGATACAGTCCACCCACGGATGATGTTTCACGGCGCGAGGAGGGAACCCATGGCGCGCATGTGGATTGTGGTTGGGGATGTCACCAGTAGCGGTGGTACGGTCGTGACCGGTTCGCCGTTCACGGATATCGACGGAAAGAGCGTAGCGCGGGTTGGCGATACGGCCACCTGTCCGAAACACAAGGGCCCATTCCCCATCGTCGATGGGGACGCGACGATGATCATCGACGGCCAGCCGGTGGCCTTGCATGGCAGTTCGCTCGCCTGTGGCTGCAAGGTACTGGCCGTGCAGCAAGGTCATGTCTTTATCGACACCCATGAGCGCGAACATGCGAAGGTTCGTCGAGGTAGGTGACAGCGCTACGTCCAATGTTGCCAACACTCGGCGCGCTGAGATTTCTGTTGACCCGTATGTTGGCGAGAACGGCTATGTGCAGAATGCGGGATTCGTCCACCAGCCAATCGCAGCGCTGGAAAGGGGAAGCATCACCGGTCCGGTAGCGGTTGTCCTGCATCGAACGGTGTCGACCACGGCGAGCAGCGCTCTTAACTCCTTTTCAGGCGGAATCGGCACCCATTTCCTGATCGACAAGGATGGAACGACCTACCAGACGGCAAGCCTGCACGAATACACTGCCCATGTAGGTCCGATCAAATCCAGGTGCCTGGCCGAGGGCACTTGCGAGGCCGAAGAGGCCAAGCGGCTGCGCCGAATGGGGCCACGCGATGGTCACAACCACGAGAAAGTAAAGCCCTATCCTGACCGCTACCCAAAGAACGAGGACAGCGTCGGTATCGAAGTCGTTGCGATGTACCACGAAAGCACGGAGTCGTGGGACGCTCCCACGCCAGAGCAAACGAGTTCCATTAGTACCTTGATTGGCTTGTTGAAGCGGTTCTACGGCTTTGGAGACAAAGATGTCTATGCCCACGACACCATATCCAGAAAGACTTCGGGCGAAGGCCAGGGTCTGTATGCTGGCGACGATGGCGCTCCTCAGCTCCGCATGCCATGGCAGCGGGGCACACATCCATGATTTCCAGATCACGGAAGTGGCCGGCGTCGAAATCGAGCCGAAATCTTCTGCGCCGGAATATGCCGCGCAATGCAAGGACTGGGATCTGGACGCGGAGTCTGCTGCTACTTTTTTCTTGATGAGTACACGAATCACGCCTCGTGAGTACCATCATGACTTCGACACGGCGCCATGCAGAGTGGGTGGTGTGGTTCGATATGACGGCATGGATTGGCGCTTCCAGATCAACGGCGCGGCGAAGGGTATGTGGACACACGACGCAGAGACCATCTACTTCGGGTGCACGCAGGAAGCATGTTCCTCGCTCGTCATGTGGGAGCATGTGCCAATCGACTCGGTTGATTGATCCGGGGTTGCGTGGGCGCCGGTAGACCGGCCGCCCATGTGCAGAGTAGATGCATCCCAAGCGTCCGCGCAGCGCCTACACTGGGGATCCGGCGCCCGGGGGCGGCCTGCCGCCACCGCTGGACGGCGGACCCCGTCGGCGATGCCGATGTCTACGAACACGACCTCATTTCCTACAAGACTGCGGGCGAGGGTGCTGGCCTGTGGACCGGTTTTTGGAACGAATGACATGGCTTTTCGCCGTCGTAGTTGCGCCTGTATCACCACGCCCGCGCTGCTCACTTCGATATTGATGACGGCTGCCTGCGCTGGGCTGCCTGCCGACTATCCGGGCTACAGTTCCTTGCGAGTCGTAGACGTGGCGCCTGCCGAATACCATGGCGCGGCCGGGCATCCGCTTGAGGAGGCCTGCCGGACATGGAGGTTGTCAGCTTCACAGGTGCAAGCTTTCTTCCACTTGGCTGACGCCTACGAAGACAGGCCCTACGAACGCTTCTACCTGGTGGGCTGCAGCATCAGCGGCCACTTGCAAGCCGATGGACGCGACTGGCGCTTCGCGATCAATGGCGGGGGAATCGCTACTTGGGAGAATGACGGCACAATCCGCCACTTCGGCTGCTCGGCCAAGGAGTGCGAGCCATTGCTGCTGCTGCCGACCGATGGGATGGAGCCCGACTGAGATGGGCCTCGCACCGTGGGCCGCCGGTACCCCGGTCAGGGCCGAAAAACCGGCTCGGGTTCTGAGGTTTCCCCACATTTCTCACAGCCTATCTTCCCCTTCTTCAAAGGGGGAAGCAGCTAAGCCGTTGAATCGATTGCAGGAAAACAGGGGAAACCTCAGGGTCGGGTTCACTTATCGGACGGCCTCGCCTGGCCACGGGAAGGGCGCGCGGTCGCGCAGAAGCAAAGTCGCGGGTGACGTGATCGATCGAGCCGGTGCGCTTTCGGCGAGTCTCAAGGGCTCAGTTGGCAGGCCGCCCATCTGGCCTGATCGGCTACGGGACCGGAAGGGATCTCGTGCACCTGCCGCCCTTCAGGGCCTTCCGTCAGGCAGAACGCGCCAAGGTAGGAGCGGTTGCTCCAGTTCGGTCCGTCCTGGATGTAGGCATTGATGAAGGCCGAGTAGCGCGTGCCGGGCTGGACTGGCTCGGCTTCGACAAGCGTTTCGGCGCCTTTGGGGCGGGCGCCATACGGGAGGCACTGCTCCGGGTCCAGCATGACGGGCGGCAACCGGCCGGCAAGTGACCAGACCTCGCGGATCACGTTCTCCGATGCGTCGAGCTCGGACACCACCATGGCGCCGAGCTTGATGGGGTGACGGCGCGCCTCGCGCGTATCGGCGACGCCGAAGCAGGGTAGCCCGCTCTGATCCTGAATCGGCATGTCCAGCATTCGTTGCCTGGCTTCGCACCCGCCCGCGATCATGGGCAGTGCACACCCGAGAATGAGGCTGGCTCGTTTCACCTGGCCGGCGCCGTTCATCTGGTCAGCCTGCAGCCGCCGCCAGCTTGAAGATCGATGGCAGCGAGCTGTTTCCTGGTCCCGGATGCCGGCCAGAACGCGCCAAGGCCTGTCCTCTTCTCCAGCATGTAGACATCGAACGAAGCCGTGACGAGCTCGTCGACATCGCTCTGGTCGGCAAAGAACCGCCCCAGTAGCTCCAGGTGATGGCGATGGAACGCGTCCACACCGGGGAAGAAGAACGACGGCCGCAGACGGTTGTTGAACGCATGGCATGCGGACTTGTCCGGGGTTCCTTCCCGCATCGAGAAACGCGTGCTGACCGGTTCGATGATTTCGCATTCGATCGAGGCCGTCCTGACGGAAAGGCAATACAGGGCGAACCCTTCGCTGTCAGGCAGCGTGAAGAAGATGTTCCCGGTGGACTGGCAGGGCGGGACACCGCTTCGGGAACGTGCCGCCTTCGCCTCACGCGCAACCTGCAGCAGATTGATGGGTTGGCCCCTGCGTTCGTAATGCAGAACCAACTGGTGGAAGCAGGCCATCAGGAACACGTCGCCGGAGGCGGCGATGGCGCCGTATTTCCAGGGGTAGACCTTGCGGTAGTTGCGGAGCACGACGTCCGGCGCTCCCTGGTTTGACACCCGCGACAGCACTGCGCAATGATCGCCAGCAAGGATCAGATGGTCTTGCGCGTCGGAGGCGATGATCAGCGTCATTGCTGGTGAAGCTCCATGGACAACGCGCCGAAGATAAGGGAACTATCGCATGCCCGGCAACTTCATCGTCAAGGCGAGCCAGCAGCCGTTTCTGGCGGGTGAGAACAAGGCCGCTGGAGTTCCGGGCCTGCCGGACACCCGGGCCAAACTGTTCGACGAAGGCTTTGTGCTGAAGGACAAGGCGACCGGCGATCCGCTGCCTAACGTGCCTTATCGCATCCTGCTCAAGGACGGCAGCTACCTGGATGGCGTCACCGACGAACTCGGACGTACCTATGTCGTGGGTACAGCGGAAATCGAAGCGCTGGCTCTGGAAGTGAAGGAGCGCTGAGCCATGGCCACCGCACCCGTCAGAGCCCTGTATCGTCGAATCGCGGACTCCGTCACCTCGCCCAGAGCCAATACGACGCGCCGCGAAGTGCTGCTTGAAAGACCGGAAGACGTATTGCATGTGGACGCTGTCGAGTTCGCGCCGGAAATCCTCGATGAGGATGGCGAGGTAGTCAATGGTTCGACCGAGCCACAGGCGATTCCGCACAAGCACCCAATGGTCAAGATCGAGCCCGCGACCAATCGCATCGCGCATCGCGAGGTGAAGATCCGGGTCTGGAGCGAGGGTCGTCCCGACGGCCACCATGCAGGAAAGACGGTGAGGTGGTCGATGATCCCCATGTTCGTGCGCCCAGTCGAGGACGGTGAGGAGGCGGGGGATCCCCATTTCCGGGGAGACTGGGCACAGGCGGCGGCCGGACATCGCGACCGATTCGAGGCGCCGGCAGAGTTTACAGCCGTGGGGTTCACCCGCATCGACCAGGAACAGGCCTCCACTACGGTGGACGACACAGGCCATACTGCCGTTCGTGTCAATCTGCCGCCCATTGCCTTCAACGCCGCGCGCCTCAGCGTACAACTCGAGGGCGAGGATGCCGCGGTGGATCTGATCGATCTGGAAGTGCCAGGAATCATCGTGATCGATCCGGGGCATGGGGGTGAGAGTGATCGACCGAGTTCGACCGCCAACAACGCCACGTCGCACACCAGTGGAATTCTGGAGAAAGATCTTGCGCTTGACTTCGGTCTCCGGACCAGAGTTGCCCTTCGCGCGTTGCGTGTCGGCGAGGATCAGAACCTACGGATTTACTTGACTCGCGACGATGATACGAATGTCTCCGGAGCGGGGCGTGCGAACGTCGGACGCGACGTGGGTGCAGATGTCCTGCTAAGTATCCATTTCAACGGATTCAACGGGATCGCAAGAGGGACGGAAACGCTGGTAAGGCGACGCAGCGACAACGTGAACTACGACGTAGACATCGCTCTGGCGCAGCGGGTGAATGATGCGGTATACAGCGCCATACTTGCTCGTGATGAGGGCGCGATCGACCGCGGAATCAAGGAGCGTCAGCTCGCCGCATTGAGCGACGGGGAGCTTGGGAACACCGAAGCGCACCACCCCTTGCGCTCCGCGCTACTCGAGGTTGAGTTCATCGACAATGAGGCAGTGGACGAACTGCTCAGCATCAATGAAGGCTACGAGCAGGTAAGACAGGGAATTGCCGACGCAATCGCGAATGCCTTGGTCGATGACCTGAGGAGGAACCCGTGACGATGCTTGGGATCATCGAGACATGGTGGCTGGATCGGGCTTTGCCTGTGATGGCCACGAGTGTCCTGGTTTTGTTGTCGGGCTGCGCTTCCGGGGCCGATGCGCTTGCGCATGTGTCCACAGGGGTTGGGCGCGCATCCGACTCTCCGTTATCTGAAAAAGCAGAGCCGAAATCGTATCGTTACCGATTGACTTCCGCCTCCAATGACGAAGAGATAACTCGGGGCGCGTCGACGCCAGCACCCTTGGTGCTCCGCGGCCGCGGAACGGCTGGGAAGATAGTGGATCGTCAGGGTGAGATCGTCTTGGATGCGGCCAAGAGCGGGTCTATTTATGGGCTTGATCTGAGCCCAGGTCGCGACAAGGCCCTTGTTTATTTCGGAGATGCAAATTACACGGTCATTGATACCGAAACACTTGAAGAGGAGGCAGATCCACCGGCCAGGCCGCCCGTTTACCAGGACGCCACCGGGTTCAGTTGGTGGTTCCTCGACGATGGTCGCTTGATAGGGCAAGCAGACCTTCCGTCAACAGATACGGCAGGGAAGACCGCCGCTGATATCGAATCGCTGCTCCCTCGGGGCACATTGATCTATGTCTACGTTCTCGAGAGCGGCGCGCTGGTGCCTGTGGTGATCGACGACACTCTGCCGCATATCTTTTCCATCTTCGATGTTTATGATGGAAACATCACGCTGTTGACCTACGATGATGAGCGGATAGGTGCAACGATCGTTCGAGCTTCGGAGCGTTGATCAAAGAGCGGATCGTCGCGAGTTGTTGCCGTATCCGCACTCGATCGAGGATTCGGCGTCAACGGACATGCCGGTCGGATGCGGCTTCCGGCCGCTGATCGCTGGACCACCTGTTTGTCGATCAGGACGGCGTAGCCACGTTGATGGAGGTAAAGCGCAAGTCCGATACGCCGTTGAGGCGGGAGGTGGCCAGGCAGATGCTCGACTATGTGGCCGCCGCTACTCGCGCGCGCGCGCCACCGCTTCCTGCGCCATCGTCACGGCGGTCTCCAGCGCCGCCTCGGCCGGCACGGCGACGTCCGGTTTCACGCCAACCGTCTGCCAGTTGGCGTTGGTGAGCGGGTTGACCGAGCGCTCGGTCTCCAGCCACAGCATCAGGCCGCGGCCGACGCTGCGGTACTCGAACGGGTTGGCGCCGCCGCCCGATGCCTCGCCGACGACGGTCACGCGGCCAAGCGCCTGCAGGTCGTAGGTGAACGCTTCGGCCGCGGAAAAGGTGCGCGGCGAGGTGAGCACGTAGACCGGCTTGTCCGCTCCGTAGCGCGGACCGGGCACATAGGGGTGGGTGTGCTGTCGGGTCGTCTCGCCGGTCTTGCGCGCGTAGATCCCGCTCAGGGGGTGCTGGCCGCCGTCGAACAGGTAGGAGCTGAGCAGGTTGGCCATCTCGCCGTGCCCGCCGCCGTTGGCGCGCAGGTCGATCACCAGGGCGTCGGTGTGCGCCAGGAACCGCATCGCGGCCACCGCGGTGTCGCCACCCATGTCGACCGGGGCGAACACGCTCAGCTCGAGCAGGCCGATGTTGTCGTCCAGCCGCTCGGCCTTGCGGAACCCGAAATTCAGCTGCGGCCCGTAGTAGCGTTCGCGCTCGCGGCGGTCGAAGTCGGCATCCGCGTCCGCGTCCTCGCCGGCCGCGACGGGTGTTCGGTCGACCTCGACGTACAGATGTCCCGGCCCGGAGAGGCCGCGGATGGTGGCGGTCAGCGCGGCGGCCAGGGCCTCGTCGGAGGGTGCCGCGTAGGTACCGGCCGCCAGCTCCCGGCGCAGCGCGCCGGCGATGGTGCGGCCCAGGTCGGGGTCGACGTATTCGTCCTCGATCAGTTGTGCCACCCGTTCGACGATGGCGGTATTGCCCCCGCGTACCCGGGCGTCGGCGACGATCGACGCGCCCAGCAGGGCGGCCATGATCAGGAAGCGATGCAGTGCCATTTACTTGTTTCCTTGCCTGGACAGGGCCTGGCGGATCCGGTCTTCGAAGGGGCGCTGCTCCAGCGCGGCGATGGCGGCGCCGGCGACATCGGCGAGCGAGGCGCCGATGTCCTCGTCCAGCGTGGCGGCGGCCCGTGCGGTGGCGTGCCAGTGCCGGGTCAGCAGCGGCAGCGCCTGGAGCAGGGCCGGGGACATCGAGATCCGCTTCGAACGTGCATCGGCGCCGGGCTCGGTGCGCACCCAGCCGGCCCGCTTCATCTGCGCCACGGTCTGGCTGAGCGCGGAGTGGCTGAGCCCGGCCGCGTCGGCCAGGGCGCGGATGGTCAGCGGCCCGTGGGCCTGGAGCGCGCGCACGACCGGGGTGTAGCGCGGGCGGTAGCCGGGCAGCCCGGCGGCGGTGTAGCTGTGCTCGACGCCGCCGTCGAGCAGCTGCAGCAGATGGCGCAGGCGGGTGCCCAGGGTGGCGTTCATGGAGCCTCAACAGCGCTTATGTATAAGCACTGTTACAAATTGCCCGGCGCGGGTCAAGAGGCGCCTCGATGTGGCCATGCACGCGACGGCCGGCATGGCCGCCAGCTCCGGGTATTGCATTGCAGCTGGCGCTTGCTGCATATGCCCGGCCCTTCTATACCGAACGCCGGTCTACCAGTTCCCTAGTTGATCTCTATCAAAGTAATGGCGGCATGTGGTTGTCCCATACCGCTCGCGAACTGGAAATGGGCGATCATTGCCTTGGCCGTGGCAACTGAGCCTGTAAAGGCATGGGGAGTGAACGCTGATGACAGAAATATCCGTTCCTGGCGGTGGAATGCGGTTCTGCTCCGAGGGCGGAGCCGAACACGATCTCAAAATCGTTTCGGCCCGCCTGGGGCTTGAGACAGTGGTTCCTTATCGCGGCGACACGCTCGGACTCAACCTTGAGATTCAAGCCGAGCCTTTGCCAGACGGTGAAAAGGGGCCACGCTTTTACACGAACGAGATGGACCTGCCGCCATCGGCCTTTGCATCTCGTGACGTGGCGATGCTGGACGGCTTCCACATTTCGCACGATTACGACGAGACCGGCGACGATAGTTGTCCAGTCCTGCTTTACGTCGCCGAGACGGCTTCCCACGACAATGTAGACCGCCTCGACCTCAGCCTGAACCACCTTGGAGACGGTCGTTACAGGGTGCGCGCCGCAGGCGAAACGGAGTTTTCCGCAACCTTTGAGATCGACACGGTCGTCACCTTGGAACTCGTGGTTCTGAAGCACGACTACGGCCGCATCGAGCCTGAAGTTGAAGCGGCGCTGGACAAGTTCGTTGATCGCAGCGCCGTCGATGTCGATTGGACTCTGGAGTTTACAGATCCGGACCGCTACCGGCTTGATGCGCGCTTTCGACATGTGTGAGTGAGCAGCAACTATGCGATCCGCCGACGGAGAACAGGGCCCGGATTCGGCGCCAACGGACATGCTCGGTTGCCGTCGTAGGCGAACTGAACCCGACCCTGAGGTTTCCCCGCATTTCTCGCAGCCTATCTTCCCCCTTTGAAAAAGGGCGATTGAGGGGGATTTGCTGTTGCTGTTGCTTGGTCGGGCACCGGGCAAATCCCCCCAACCCCCCTTTTTCAAAGGGGGGAAGCAGCCAAGCCGTTGAATCGATTGCCGGAAAACAGGGGAAACCTCAGAACCTGACCCCGTTAGTTCCGGTTCCGCTCCCTGGCGTTGCCTTGCGTACGGCTGATGAAGTCGAGCATCAGCGACGCGGCGGTGGCCGCATGCGTTTCCAGCAGCAGATGGCCCGCGTCCAGGATGTGGGCTTCCATCCTCGGCAGCGCGCGCATCCAGGACAGCACCTCGTCGAGTTCGAAATAGATGTCGTGCCTGCCCCAGACCATCAGGGCGGGGGGCTGCCAGCGCTCGAGGTACCCGGCGATGGCGTCGAAGCGGGCGGCGTAGTTGCCGTAGTCCGCGATCAGCGCCCGCTGCGTCTCCAGGTGGCCCGGCAGGTTCATCACCCGCCAATCCTCTTCCCAGTGTTCGGCGGGGATCCGCCCGGCCACGTCCGACGGCACGCCGGAAACGTACGTGTCGCGCGTGCCCGCGAGCGTCAGGTGCGCGGTCACCTCCGCCTCGTTTTTCTCGTTCGGCTGCGACCAGTACTCCCGCGTCGCGGCCCATCCCGGTCCCCACCCCGATCGATGCGCGTTGGCGTTCTGGACGATGAGGCCCAGCACGCGCTCGGGCGCCTGCATCGCGATGTGCAGGCCCACCGGCGCGCCCCAGTCGTGCAGGTAGATGAAGCGCGGCCCGACCTCGAGCCGGTCCAGCAGTTCGGTGATCGCCTGGCCGATGGCGGGAAAGGTGACTGCCGGCAGCGCGTCGGACTCGCCGTGGCCGGGCAGGTCGGGCGCGATGACGTACGCGGCCTGCGCCAGCGCAGGCGCGAACTCCCGGAACATGCGCGACGAGTTGGGAGTTCCGTGCAACAGCAGCACCGCGGGGCTCGACGCATCGCCCGCGCTGAAGAAGGACAGCTCGGTGCCGCCTGACAGGCGGAGTCGTTCCATTTCTGCTCTCCGGTCGGGTCGTGACGCACAGAATTGGCGCCGCGGCGTTATCGAGGAGTGAGAGCACGGCGATACCATCCGGCGCGTGGGGGAGCAAACAATGAAGGCTCCCGCGGAGGCACCGGGGCAGCAGGCCCCGGAAAAGGCCTGCTTGCGTATTCCGCTTCGCTCGCGCGGTCTCAGCCCTGTGCCGGTGTCCAGCCTTCGGCCGGGATGGTGTTCACCATCCACGGCACGCCGAACCGGTCGACCAGGGCGCCGTAGCCGGGCGACCAGAAGGTTTCCGCGAAGGGCATCACCTGCCGGCCGCCCTCGGAGAGCCGCTCGAACCAGCGCCGGGCCTCTTCGATGTCCCCGGTGTGCAGGGTGACGTCGAAGCCGTTCTTGGGCTTGTCGATGTTGGGCGCCCATTCGACGTCCATGTCGGCCCCCATCAGCGCCTGGTCGCCGGCTTCGAGCCAGCAGTGCATCAGCCAGGTCTTCTTCTTCTCGTCGGTGACGGGCATCCCCGGCGCGCCGTCGCCGTACGGGATCGCGGCGGTGATCCTGCCGCCCAGGATCCGGGCGTAGAACTCGAACGCTTCCCGGCATTGCCCCTGGAAGCTCAGACTGGTCACGATCTTCATTACGGCCCCTCGTGGTCGCGCTGGCGGAATCAAATGTCTACTTCACTGCCCGTTAGCGGTACGTTAGCAGGGCGCTGGCGGGCCTTCCGCAGGCTGCCTGGGCTGCCCGGAACCTTGCCGCGCCGAGCCACCCATCCAGCTGTTTCGCAAACGCCTGCCGGCACCGCGCACTGAAACGCGGCGGCCCGGTCTGCGCGCCCGCGCTGCGCAGCTCTTCCATGAAGGATCGCCCGCAGGGCAGGGTGCCGGCCCCGGCTTCGGTGTCCAGGCGCGCCGCCTGTCGCAGGCCGGTTCTGCGGTCCAGCGCTTCCGTTGGGGACCGGGGCAGCCCGGCCCGGCTAGACTCCGCCCATGGCCTTCAACGTCCGCCAGATCTTTGCCGCACTCAACCGCTCGGGTCGACTACGTGGTCGTGGGCGGGCTGGCGGTCATCCTGCACGGTTATCTGCGCGCCACCGCGGATCTCGACCTTGCGATCGGCCTGTCTCCGGACAACGCCGGGCGTGGCATGCGCGCGCTCGCTTCGATCGGCCTGCAGCCGCGGCTGCCGGTGGCCATGGATGACTTCGCGGATGAGGACAGGCGCCTGGACTGGCTGCGCAACCGCAACATGGCAGATCCTGGCCGCCGAGCAGGAGGGCGGCTCGTGAACCCTTCTCCTTCGTCCTCGCTGGAATTCGGTTTCAAGGACGCCGAGCGCGCGCAGCTCATGGACTGGGTGCGGCTGAGCGCGGGCGCGAAGATCGACTTCTTCGAGGAGATGGTGGAGTTGGCGTACCGCAGTGGCGCGCTCGCGCCGGAGCGGCTGACGCTGCGCGACAGGCCGGCCCCGCAACCTTCGCCGGACGGCCGGTAGCGGTCGATCTGTGCGGCGCCTCGGGGCTTCGGCAAACGGGGTCAGGTTCACTTGACGGATGCATCGCGTGGCAGGAAGGAAGTGAACCTGACCCCGTTAGTTAGTGCTCGCCGCTTGCTCCTTGGCCGCGACCCCTCGGCGGAAGATTGCGTAGCTCGTTAGGATGACAATGGTCTGCAGGACCGCCAGCGGCATCAGGAAGATATGGCTGGCGGTCCAGAGGAGACATAGAGCCGTGCAGACGGCGAGCGCTCTCTTTCCGAATCGGCTAGCGATGTAATGCAGGACCACGAAGAGGATCTGATACAGCAGGACAGGGATCGTGAGGATCATCGCGCCGCGACTCCGGACTCGTTGATGTGGAAGAGGTCGCTGCTGCCGCACTGTTCGCATTCGCGGTAGAAACGCTCTTTCTCCTTGCGTAGCCGGGGCTTGTGTCCCGGCTTGCAGCTGAACCGTATAGCCGTGTTCGTTCCACAGCCGCCGCACTGGAAGTAGTAGCCGTACCGTCCGTACTGGATTGCGCCCGATGTCCCGCGGCACTCCTTGCACTCCGGCCCGGGAGGCTGTGCGGGCGACGTTGAAATGGACATCGCACCCAGGGTTGGCTCAATTCTCCGCGTCCGTTTGGCGGCTGCTCCTCGGGGGATTCCGGCCGCTTCTGGAGCAGGTTCGGCTACAGGCGGTGCCGCACCAGGGCCGGGACGGTGCAAGGCCACGAGCTGGCGGGCCACGAATTCCACCGTTTCGCCCGAGACGATCTTTGCGGCGGTCCGCACGATCCCGATCAGCGCATTCCCGTTGTCAAAGTCACGCCAGATCGCCTTCTTGAGCTGGTCCGCCTTGACGACCCGGGACGTATCGAACTTCCGCGGACGATCAATGCGGGCATCCGGGCCGACCAGAACGAAGGATTGGAACGCAGGCGGGATCCGCACGCCCAGGCGCGTGGGAAGTTCGACCCCGGTCATGACGTCCTTGAGCACCTGGATGTGGCGCTCGTTCTGCTCCAGAGGCGAGGCCATGCCTTCAAAAGTCCGCCGGAAGTTGTTCCAGCGCAGGAATTCGCCCTCCTCGGTGATCTTGATGCCGGCATGGAAGTGCTTCGTTTCCAGCACATACACGTCCATCCAGCGGTTGATCAGCAAGTGGTCGATCTGCGCGACCCGGTCGCCGTGCTCCAGCCGCAGATCATGGATCACGGCCCAGTTGGGCGAGCGCGCGTAGTCGAAGTTGATCAGATAGGCCGAGTCCTTCTCGCCCCTGACGCCCGCCTTGCGGCGGCGTAGCTCATCGGCTGCTTGTTTCGCTTCCGGCCCCATTCCCGCTGCGAGTCGTTCGAGCGCCTGCAACTGCGCAGTTCGATCGTCCGCATCCTTGATCAGCATAATCCACCCCCTTCCCTTGGAGGGAAGAATACCCGCTAAATGGGAGTAGCTGCAGCCACTCACATCGACGCTCGCCGAGGAGGGGCGGACCGGTTGTCTTCGGTGAAGCGCTCGCCGCGAGAATTGACGGGTTCCGCGCCCTTGGCCGCCACGCAGGCGGCGAGCGGCCCGGGCCGCCAGGCTGTTACGGGACCTTTCGTCCGTGCCAGGCCTCAGCCCTCAAGCAGTCGGTGCCGCCGGTGCCAGTCTTCCAGCGACTCCTTGGGAAATCCTTCCAGGCGCACGTCCGACGGACCGTTAGGCACCTGCACCCAGTTGGCAGCGGAAACGCACCTTGCCGCAGTGGCAGGAACCTTCGAGTCGCATGGCACACCACCCTCTCTGGGAACGAGGCGGCGCAGGCGCGAAGCGGATGTCAGCGTCCTGGGAGAGCGGGGTCGGGTTCACTTATCGGATGGTCTCGCTTGGCGACAGGGAGGGTGCGCGTTCGCGTCGAAGCAAACCGCGGGTCTTCGCTTCCACATGGGCTGAAGGCATCGCCGAGGGGCGCTGTTGCGGTAGGTAGACGCGGGTCGTCGCGAGTTGTTGTCGTCTCCGCACTTGGTCGAGGATTCGACGCCAACGGACATGCTCGATCGCCGTCGTAGGAGAACTGAACCTGACTCCGCTAATTGGTTAGTTGTCGTCGTATCCGAGGGCGTTGGATCGATAGCTGTTCCAGGGGTAGGCGCCCGGGGCGACCGCCATGCCGGCGCGGACTGTGACGACACCCTGGTGCCTTGTGAAGAGGCTAAGAGAGCCTTCAGTTGTCAGAGCGCCCAAACTCGCACCATTCATTGGTCAGGTCATCGAACATGAGACATAGCCGGTCGCGGGTCTGATTGAGAGTGAAGTTCACGGCACCGGATAGGCGAATATTGCCAACTCCACTAATTACGGTCACGTCATGGTTGCTGTTCGCAGTGCCAACTATGATGCGTTGCCCGCCCACCCCCGCGCCGATGTTCGTGAGATTGTCTGTCGTCGCTGCATCCTCGGTCTTGATTCGAAGAAAGTCGGCGTCTAGTGGCGGGGATGGAATCGAGTTGCTAATGATGGTTAGCGTTGGGCCGATGCGCGGACGGTCTTGGTAATAGAATAAGTTTCCATCCGTGTCAGACTCCTGTTTGTGATCCGAAGAGGTGGCCGGATATGATCCAGTTTTGCATGAGACACGGCAGGAATTTCTAGTCGCAGACCCTTGAGCGCGGAAGAATGGCGCTACTATCCCTGCGGTGTCAATGAACATGGGAATTTCGATTACGTTGTCGGAACTGTTTCCGGTGAGCCGGACCGCATGGCTACTAGCAGATACGTTCTTGATCGTGGCGGTGATTGTGTTGAAATAGCATTCATTCATCGATATTGCGCGCAGCCCTTGTGCAATCCCATCACGCCCACTTTGATCTAGCAATAGATGACCAAATACGTTGTTCTCGGCGTAGCCAAGGAGCATGGATTGAGTACAATTGAGAACGCGTACGTTACTGACAATACTATTCGTCACGGCCGTGTGATTGATCTCCTGTCCCATGGCGATACCGGCAGCCGCGCCTTCTGCCGTTCCGCCGATGATGAAGTTGCGATCCGACACATTCTTTAGTTGGAGCGCGTAGCAAGGACTCCCGACCTTACCAACACGAAGCGCATTGCAGTTGATCATCCCGGACATCCGAACGGTAGAGAGCGCAATTCCGTTATTTGCCACGTCCATGCCATCCGTGTCGCAACTCATAAGTACTACGCGTTCTCGAAGGACGTTGTCGTTAGGTGTGATGTGTATGATGCCGGTGTTTCGGTAATTGTATACGCCCACTCGCTCCAAAAAAAAGTCGCTGCACTTGTTCATTGACAAGCCGTGCGACGCATTTTCAGGAATTGTGTCAAAGGAGCCATCTATCGAGAAATCGCCGATATACATGTGCGAGCAGCCTGAAAACGAAACTGGAATTGAGAAATCTCCGTTTCGCTTTAGGATGGTTACTCCCTTGCCGGCACCGTAGAGGCAGAAGCCATTTTCAGGGTTCACGATTAGCAGTGGTGACGATAAATGCAGTATGCCTGGTGGCATATACACGGGATGGCCTGATGATGCGGCTTCATCGATCGCACTTTGAAGAGCGGGTTGCCAGTCAGTGACAGTTGCTTGGTCTGGTACGTAGTCGGTGACGTAAATAGATTCGTCGAGCCGGCTCTTTACTGAGCGCTTCACTGCATCGGTGCTGGCTTGTATGAAACTTACAAGGCTAGCGTCATTCGTATAGTTGCAAGGAGTTTTGGTTTTATTTTGCATACGTTTACTTGAGTGCTGGTTGTATGTTGCTCAAAACTTAGCATCTAGCGCGACATAAAAACGGGGTCAGGTTCACTTTTATAGTGAGGTGTGCCGGGGTGCGGGCGGCAGGCCCGGTCGGTGCGCGAGGCGGACGGCGGCGAAGCGCCGCGACTTGGTTTCCACCATGGCCTTGAAGTCATCCCTGCCCAGCGACTGTGGCTGCTGCAGGTAGGCGCGGATCTCGACCTCAATGCATGGAACGGCGGTAACAAGATCCGGGGTATGACTTCTACAACATCGGTGGGATGTACAGCAATGCAGGAAATTCCACTGCTGCGTTGCGCCTGACAGAGCCTCTGATGTCGCTCTTCATGCCATCTATTTGGCCCATCATTCCAGTTCCAATGTCATCGAGCGCAACAGGTCCGTGAACGCAAACGGCGATCCGATCCGGATTCGTGACGCGTCGGACTTCAACAAGATCCTCGACAACCGCTTCTTCGATACAGGTGCGGGTGCGTACTACTCAGATTGGTACTGCATCCATGATCGATCTGACTGTACGAAGTCGACTCCGGAGTGCCCGTCCATCGGAAATGAGTTTCGATATAACGAGCTCAACGGTGACTACTACGGCGGGATCAGCGTGTTTCGGCTGTATGGACCAGACGATGCTTGCGGTGTCTCGGGCGGGGCCGCAGCCTTCTCCTCCAGTCGAACCTTGCCCTCCACCTGATTCAGGAACCTTTTGTCCTTGAAACTGGTTGACTTTCCTGGTGAGGTGTCTTGGAGTGCGGGCGGCCGGCGCTGTCGGTGTGCGAGGCGGACGGCGGTGAAGCGTCGCGCCTTGTCTCCACCACGGCCTTGAAGTCGTCCCAGCGCCCGTTGCTGCTGCAGGTAGGCGCGGATCTCAGCCATGCCCCGGGGGACGCTTCGTCTAGGGAAGCGTGCCGGCGGCTACGCAGGGAAAGTGAATCCGCCCCGTTTCGGTTACGACATCACCGGTGCGGAAGGCGCGGGACCGTCCGGCAGGGGAGTGAACTCGGCATCGTCGGCGTCGGGCAGCTTCATGCGGCCCGCCTTCCAGTCCGCCGCGGCCTGCGCAAGCCGGTCCTTCGACGAAGACACGAAGTTCCAGTAGAGGAAGCGCTCGCCCACCGGTTCTCCGCCGAGCACCATCACCGCCGAATGCTCGACGGCCCGCAGCCGTGACGCGTCCTTGCCGAGGACCAGCATCCTGCCGGCGCCGTGGGTGACGCCGTCCAGCTCCACCGCCCCGGTCGCGACGTACACGGCGCGCTCGGGATGGCCGGCAGGAATTTCCGCCGTCGCGCCCGGCTCCATGTCGAGATGCGCGTAGAACTGAGGCGAATGCGTCGCGGCGGCCGCGGTGAGGCCGTAGGCGCTGCCGGCGATGAGTTGTCCGTGCACCCCACCGTCGCTCCACTGCGGCAGGTCGTCGCCGGCATGGTGCGAGAAGCTGGGATCGGCTTCTTCGTATTCGGTCGGCAGCGCAACCCAGGCCTGGATACCGTGCAGATGATCGCCCTGCGCCCGCGCGCGCTCGAACCGCTCGCTGTGGGTGATGCCACGGCCGGCGGTCATCCAGTTGACTTCCCGCGGGCGGATCGCCTGCGCATACCCCAGGCTGTCGCGATGCATGATCTCGCCGGCGAACAGATAGGTGACGGTCGACAGGCCGATATGCGGGTGCGGCCGCACGTCGATGCTGCGGTCCACGCCGGGCGGCAGGTCGAGCGGCCCGATGTGGTCGAAGAAGACGTAGGGGCCGACCATGCGGCGCTTGGCGAAGGGCAGTACGCGGCCCACGTCCATTCCGCCGCCCAGGCTGCGGCGGCGTTGTTCGATGACCAGTTCAATCATGTCGTGTCTCCCGTGTGGCGTCCGCCATCGACGATCCCGGAATTCTCGGAAGCCGACGCCTGGGCGCGCGCTTGCGTATGCGCGGCGCGGCGATGCTTGCGCCCGATCGCACGGCCGGCGTCGATGATACTCCCGGCTCGATCAGCCCGCGGTGCCCGGTACCGGCGTGTTGAGCAGCTGCTGTTCCCACAGGAACGCGATGCCGCTGCCCGCGGCGTGATGCTTGAGCACGTCGGTCAACTCCTCGGCGTGCTCGGTGCGGGCCCAGTCGCGCTGCCATTCGGACACCACGGCCAGCCAGGTCATCATGTTGGCGCCGGCCCCGATCATGCGCTGGATGGCGACCTCGTGCGCCTCGACCGAGGTGCCGCCGGACGCATCGGTCACCACCGTGACGTCCCAGCCTTCGCCGAGGGCCTGGATGGCCGGCATCGCGACGCAGATCTCGGTCCACAGGCCCGCGATGATCAGCTGCTTGCGGCCCGTCGCCTTCACCGCGTCCACCACCTTCTTGTCTTCCCAGGTGTTGATGAACGTGCGGTCGATCACCTCCTGGCCGGGGAACACGTCGGTGACCTGGGGAAAGATGAGACCGCCGCGGTCGGCGATCACGCTGGTCAGGATGGTGGGCACGCCGAAGGCCTTGGCGGACTTGGCCAGCGCCGTCGCATTGTTGACCACCATGTGCGGATCGTGGCTGTTGAGGTTCGCGAGCTGGTAAGGCTGGTGGTCGATCAGAACCAGCACCGAGTCTTCGGGACGAAGAAGTGAATCGAGGCCGTTGCGAAAAGTCATGGCTGTCCTCTGCTGCCGTTGCAAGCGAAGTTGGGGAGGGGAAGACGTGCGCCCAACGTGGTGCCGTCCGGTGGACAGACAGTGCCATTCCCGCTCATGGCGCGGTAGCGCTTTCTCGTGCGAAGCTGTGTCGCGGAACCGGGAACGCCGACGTGGACATCGAAGAGCTGCGGACATTCGTGGAAGTCGCCGATGCGGGGGGCGTTTCGCCCGCCGCGCGCCGGCTCGGCATCTCCAAATCGATCGTCAGCCGGCGGCTCGTCCGGCTCGAAGCGGAGCTCGGCGTGCAGCTGCTCGCGCGCACCACCCGCGGCGCCGCGCTCACGGAAGCCGGGGTCACGTTCCGCGACCATGCCGCCCGGGCCTGCGCCGAGATCGACGTGGCCCGGGAAACGATCCTGCCCGCCGGTGATCTCCGCGGCCGCTTGCGCATCGCCGCGCCACTGTCCTTCGGCCCGACGCACTTCGCGCCCGTGTTGGCGGAGATGGCGCGAAGCCACCCGCAGCTCCACATCCATACCGTCTACAGCGATCGCTTCGTCGATCTCGTCGGCGAGGGCTTCGATTGCGCGATCCGGGTGGGCTACCTACCGGACTCCAACCTGGTCGCGAGACGCGTCGGGCCGATCCGCGGCAGGCTCGTCGCGAGCCCCGGCTATATCGAAGCGCACGGCTCTCCCGAGACGCCGGAGGAACTCGCCGCCCACGAGGCCCTCATGCAGGGAACGGAGGCCTGGCAACTCACGGATGGCGACAAGATCGTCACGGTGCATCCGCGGGGACGCTTCAAGGCCGACAACGGCACAGCGCTCGTCGCTGCCGCAGTGGCGGGGCTCGGCATTGCCTGGCTTCCCGACGGCCTTACCCAGGAGCACTTGGCTTCGGGTGCCCTTGTTTCGGTGATGACACGCCATC
Source organism: Luteimonas sp. R10 (assembly GCF_045689605.1). GTDB lineage: Bacteria > Pseudomonadota > Gammaproteobacteria > Xanthomonadales > Xanthomonadaceae > Luteimonas. Next base: position 3,479,974 of record NZ_CP141262.1, on the reverse strand, counting down.
CACCACCTGTGGCGGGGATCTATGTCGTCCGCCCGCCGGGTCAGCATCCTGCGCGGAAGGTGCGGGTCCTCACCGAATTGCTGATCGCGTGTTTCGACCAGGCTCCGCATCTTGCGGATGAAACGGGACCAGGTTGACCACGTTAGCTGCTATCCCGTAGTCGAATGGGCGATGGGTCAAATCAGAGGGATGGAAACGTTGGTCGCCGACAGTCCGCGAGCCATGTACCCGATGCCGAAGGTCACGGTTCCGGCTCGTTCGGAATTCTCCTACCCGTCGCCGCGGCATTCCCCTACTGCCGACCCCTCCCGGACAGAGCCACGGTTGCTTCGTCAGCGGCGCCCGGCACGTTTGTTCTCCCTCCCTGCCCGGGCGTATTGCAGCAAGTCGGCCACCGCAGGGGTGGAGGCGCTGTTGACGCCCTCAACGTTCAGGAGAACAGCAATGAAGCGACAGATCAGCAAGTTCGCGGCAGCGGTGGGTCTCTGCCTCATGTTGGGCGCCGCCAGTGCAGTTGCTCAACCTGCCCAGCCCTGCCAATGGGAGGGGCAGTTCGGCCACACCCTCGAGCCCGATGGCTGGCACGTGTGGCAATGCGAGGCCGGCACTTGGCAGTACCTCGCCCACTGCGGCGAGTACATCTGCATCGTTTGACGCCTGAAAACGGCAAAAATGGAGCCAGGTTCTGAGGTTTCCCCACATTTCTCGCAGCCTATCTTCCCCCTTTGAAAAAGGGGGATTGAGGGGGATTTGCTGTTGCTGTTGCTTGGTCGGGCACCGAGCAAATCCCCCCAACCCCCCTTTTTCAAAGGGGGCGCCATTGAATTGATTGCAGGAAACAGGGGAAACCTCAGGGCCAGGTTCAGTTGCTACTCGCGTAGCAGGAAGGGAGGTGGACCTGACCCCTGTAGTTGCCGTCGGGAACGAACGGAGCAAGGCGCCACTCGATACGCGTCGGCCCAGCGGGCGAAGTTCGGGTTGAGCCACTGACCGCCCTGGCATTTCAGGGGCGCAATGGTAAAAAGGCCAGTCGCTTCGCGCAGGGGACGGACATGCACGCAAGGTCGTGGTGGGGCTGGGTCGCGGTGTCGCTGGCCGTGTGTGCGCTGTTGGCGCTGTCGTGGTGGTGGATCGCCTCCCGCCCGGCGGCGGGGTTCGTCCAGGGCTTTGTCGACCTCAATCGCGGTACGGACGACAGTGCACGCGCGGTGGCGTACGACCCGCAGCTGAAGGTCCTCGCCGTGGGCCGGGAGAGCGGCCGCCTGGAATTGTGGGACGCACGCCGGACCGACGCGCGCATCGTGCGCGCGGCGCATGCGGTCCGGATCGAGCACATCGTCTTCGGCCCGGAGGACGGCATCGTGCTCACCAGTTCCGCCGGATCCACCGTGATGAACCTCGATCCCCACGGCATGCCCAAGGTCTGGGACGCGCGCAGCGGTGAGCTGCTGCTGGCTTTGCCGGGCGAGTGGATCGGCGGGCCGCTCGCGGCAAGTCCGGTGCCGGGGTTCTACCTCGTCGCCAGCGACGACGAACTCCGCCTGTACGAGCATGCGAAACGGGCTGTGGTCGGGCAGGCGCTGCGGTTCCGGGGCAGCGTGACGGCGCTGGGGACGGACAAGCCTTCGGGCCTGGTGGCGGTGGGCACTTCGAGCGGGGAGTTGGCGCTGCTGAAGCTGGACGTCGCGGGCGGAGTTCCGCGCCTGGACATCGTCCGCCAAACGTCCACCCATGGCCTGGAACCCCGCACCGACGTCCTGGCGGTGATGCTGCGGGACGAGGGCAGGCGGCTCGTCACCGCGCACTGGCTGCCCCGGGCGCGGCGACAGGACCAGCCTGCGAAGATCGCCGGGCAGCAGGCCGAGGTGGTGCAATGGAACACGCAGGATTGGCGGCGCGAGCGCATGTTTCCGATCACCCTGCAGGCGGTGCACTGGGCCTCGTACACGCCGGGCGAGCCGTGGCTCGTCCTGGCGGGCAGCGAATCCACGCGCGGCAGGATCGAACTGGTCGACCTGCAGGGCGGGGAAGCCTGGCGTTACAAGGCGAATACGTCGCACCCGGTCGCCGTGCTGCTGCCGGAGATCCGCACCGGGATCATCCTTCGAAGCGGCGGCGCCACCGCGATTCGATACCTGGACTAGCGTGCGAAAACGCGGTCAGTTCACCATGTCCAACGACGACCACGCCAGACATTTCGCCGATCACGGTGTCCTGCGCCTCGACGGCTTCCTCGGCAAGCGCCACGTCGCGCCGCTCGCGCGGCGGGTGCTTGGCGAGGTGAAGCGCCTGCAGTCCGGGGCGCAATCGCGTGCGCTGCGCGGCCTGCCGGTGTTCCAGCAGATCGGCCGGCTGTCCGGACAGGTGGCGGTGCCGCATCTGCACGAGACGCTGATGACATCCGAACTGCTGGCGACGATCGTCGATCTGGCGGGCCGAAGGCCGTCAGCGGTCCAGCCGACGCAGTTGCTGCTGTCGCCGCCCAACCAGGGCGAGTGGACGCTGCGGCAGCTGAGCTGGCATGTCGACCTGGTCGCCATGCCCGGCCGCCTGCCGGGTATCCAGGCGTTCTTCCTGGTCGGCGACGTGGCGCCGCATGGCGGTGCGACACTGGCGTTGGCCGGCTCGCAACGGGCGGAGCGCGGCGATGCGTCTTCGGTTCGCCGGATGCTGAAGCACTCGGCCGACCTGGAGCGCGACCTCGCGGCGCGCGGCCTGGCGATCGTGGAGATGAGTGGCCGTGCCGGGGACGTGTACCTGATGGACATGCGCGTGCTGCATACGCCATCGGTCAACGCCACCCGGCAGCTGCGGATGATGGCGACGTGCCGCTGCCTGTTCAGCGACTAAGCAGCCAAGGGGACGAGAAACCGGTCTGAAAAACGGGGGGTGGCTCACACGGCGGCTACAACGATCCTTTCGAGGGCTACGACGACGACCATACCGCCCGGATCGATCTGCGCAGCGAGCGTACCGACGTCCGCGCCGACTATGACGACGTGCTACCCGGAATTGCGCATGCACGCCTGCGGTTGTCCCGCACCGGCTACCAGCACGACGAGATCGACGGCCCGATCACGCCAGCGCGCTACAGCAACGAAGCGGACGACGCGCGTATCGAACTGACGCATCGGCCCTTGTTCGGCTTCACGGGGACGCTTGGCGTGCAGTACACGAAGATGACCTTCGGCGGCCTCGACATGAACACGCTCCACCTCGACAACTCCAATGCCGCCTTCTTCGAGTATGGCAGCAGGAACCGCGGCGCGTTTCTCACGGAGCGTCGCTCGTTCGGACCTGTCGACGTCGAGCTCGCGGCACGCAAGGACTGGCGCGAGGCTGGCCTGGCGAACTATCGGCAACTCAGCTGGTTTGTTCCGGACACCAGGCACAATCCGTTCTCCGCCTCCCTCGGTGCGGCCTGGAATGTGGCCGACGGGTACGCTCTGGCGCTGAATCTCAGCCGCACGCAGCGCGCCCCGGGGTTGAGGAGCTGTACGCTGGCGGCAACAACCTCGCGACGAACAGCTTCGAAGTCGGCCTGGCCCGCATATCCAACTACATCTTTGGGCGGGAGAGCCGGCCCGACGTCCTCGAGACGGCCGAGGCGGCCAACCTGACCTTCCAGAAGACCGCCGGCCCAACCACCTTCGAGATCGGCCTGTATCGCCAGAACATCGAGGATTACGTTTTCGCGCAGTTGATCGATCAGGAAGTGGAGCGGGGACACCGTTTCCTCGTGTACACCGCGGCCGATGCCACCTTCACCGGCATCGATGGCCAGATCAGCCATCAGTTCGATGCCGGGCACCGGCTGACCGTGTTCGGCGACTACGTGCGGGCCGAGTTGAAGAGCGAGGACGACCACCTGCCACGGGTACCCCCGGGCAGGCTCGGCACTCGCTACGGGTGGGAAAACGGCCCGGTTTCGGCGGATCTGGAGTATTACCGCACCTTCTCGCAGGACCGGTTCGCATCCTACGAAACGGAGACGGGTGGCTATCACATGGTGAATGCCACGCTGTCCTACCGGCTCGACCTGGGGGCTGCGAAATCGGTCGAGTTCTATCTGCGAGGCACCAATCTCACCAATGAACTGGCGTTCGTCCACACTTCCTTCGTGAAGGATCAATCGCCGCTGCGCGGCCGTAGCTTCCTGGTCGGCATTCGGCACCAGTTTTGAGGAAGGGCGACGCAACGCATGCATCCCGGCACACGCCTGACTGACGCTGGGGGCTAGGCGAACAGCTGCTCGAGGTCCCTTGGCAGTGCCGCCCTAGGCAGCTTGCGCGTCTCCTTGGCGATGTTCAGCGTCGTGTTGGCCCGGGCTACTTCCAGCAACGCAACGTCAACGGGACGCTTCTGTTGCTCATTGAGCCACGTCAAAATGGTAGACAAATGCCACAGTGCCGGCTTTCCTTCATGCACGGTAACCGGAAATGTCGAAAAGTTGCTGATCATCAGCTTGCGCATGTACTAGCGTGTAAAGCCGGCGATATCGGCAACATCGGTCAAGCCGACGAAGTCCGGCGAGCCTCGACCAGCATGGCGCTGGTATGGCCCGAAGAGCAGTCGAAACCGCTTCGAAGGCCGATCCCGCAGTGCGCGTGAAGTCCAAGGCAATGCGACCGTTCTGACCGACGCCGATCAGCGCATCGTCGCAGCCGGCCGCGGCCAAAGTGGAGCTGACCTTGGGGCTCCGGCGTTCGGCCTACGTGGTTCCGGGTGCTTGCCGCGCGTCACGTTCGCCAACTCCCGAGGTGGACCGCTGCCCCAGATGGGTGGCACAACTCGACCAACTGGAGGCTGCTGCAGCGTCGTCGACCATCCGTGCACGGACCGGGTTCAACCCGATGGAGCGATGGCATCGCAGGACGCAATCCTCGCGCTTGGCCTGCCCGCCAACCGGATAAAAAAACGCCCCGGTGAACCGGGGCGTTCTTGTTTCCGTTGTCGCAATGTCACGGAGCGGTCACCAGCGTCAGGTTGTAGGCCTGCAGGATCGGATTGAGTGGTTGGAAGAAGCTCCGGCTGCGCCTGGGGGCCCGCCTGCAATCGCCGCTTCCGCCCGAGAGTACGCCCTGCGCCTGGCCGACACCGGTGATGAAGGAGCCCCCGGAATCGCCGCCTTCCGAGCACGCGGTGGTGCGGGTCAGGTTCAGGACCGTTTCGCCGCTCGAGTAGTTGACGGTCTGGTTCTTGGCTTCGATCGTGCCGCAGCGCCACTGGGTGGTGCGGCCGGAGCGGCATACCGCGGCGCCCACCGCGGCCTCGGTGTTGCCCCGCACGTTCACGTCGCTGCTGGTGTAGCCCTCGACCACCGGCCGGGGCGTGTGGCCGCTGTCGAGCCGGACCCATGCGTGATCGGGACCGGTCTGGCCCGGCGACGGGAAGTTGGACGCAGCATAGGAGCCGAGCCTCACGCCCAACGTCCACTGCGAGGGTTCGAAGTAGACGACTTCGCCGGTGTCGCCGCAGTGGCCCGCGGTTGCGAAGCCTGCGCTGCCGCCCTGGGCCACCGAGAAGCCGACCGAACAGGCGTAGAGATAACCGTCCCCCGGGGCGCGAAGAATGCCGTAGCCCCCCAGCACGTCCATGTGCAGCCTGGGTTGTTCGTCGACGGTTTCGAAGCGCACCGTCTCGACATCGAGGCCGCTGACAGCGACGAAGTCGATGGCGGCGTCCTCGCCGCCGTGGCCGATGCTGACCACGACGCTGTTGGTCGGCAGGTCGACATACCAGCCGTACACGCCCCCGGGCGCCTTGGCGCCCTGCGCCAGCATCTGGTCGAGCCGCCCCTTGGCACGGTTGAGCGAGGCGAGGCTGTGGCGCTGGTGGCGAACTTCGACGCCAGCCGGGACCTTGGCCGTCAACGACGTGGTGCCGACCACGAAGCTGTGGCTGCCGTCGGCCTTGCGCTCGATCCAGCTGCCGGCGAAGTGGCGACCCAGTTGCCTCTGGCTGGTTTCCTCGTACTGTGCGGCGACCCGCTCGGCCCTGAGGTACTGGGCGAGTTGCGGGCCGGTCAGGCCCAGGTCGCGCTGCAGGGCGGACTTCAATGCGGGATCGATCTCTGCGGCAAAGGCGGAGCCTGCCAGCATTGCGGCCGCCAAGGCGATCGGAATGCAAACGAGGCGTGCCCTCATAATGAACTTAACCATCATAATGCTCCCGGAAAAAGTTGCGAACAGGAAGGTGCTGGCGAAGCGGCCGGTGGGGACGGGCACGTCGCTCGGCGAAGCTAGCACGCGGCCGGAAGGGATAATGTGTCGCGCGGCGCGGTCGGAAACCGGACATTTGTGACGACCGCCGCAGGTCGAGCTTTCACATCATAGGCATTGCCGAGCTTTTTTCCGGCGACTCTGCGTTTCCTTGGGCAGGCTGTGGAAGATCGAGGGTGGCACGATGTCGCCGCTCGACGATGGACGGCGGCCAAAAGGATGCGCGTGCGTTTGCAGCGCACGAACCGTCATCGTGGAGCGCCGCGTCAGTACTCCGATCTGCCGCTTGAACCTGTCGGAGCGGCCAGGGCATCTGCTGGATGGTGTGGAGGGCGAGGGCTTAGGCGTCGCCGGGCGACAGGCTAGCTTCGACGAGGGGCCGGTAGGCCGTGCGGCGCGTCCGGGCGTCCGCGTCCAGTTGCCGGCCGGAGGGCTCTCTGTAGTATCCGCAGTGCAGGGGGACATTCAGTCGAATCGATCCGGTGCCAAGTGATGGCACCGCGCCGCTATGTCGTTGATAGCCACCTCCTGTCCGTGACTAACGGCCCATTTGTACATTGGAGGTGCCAAATGATTCGTGTTTCAGCGCTTCTGGGTTACGTAATCCTGTGCGCCGGCTGCGGCCATCTTCCCCGCTTCGATGCCCAATCCGTGGAAGAAACCATCAAAAAGGGCCGCACCGCCGGCTTCGTGGATATGGACGTGCGTGATACCCGCTACTACGTCGCCGGCCTAGAGGCCCTGCTTGCCGAGGCCATCAAGCAGCGCCGCGACGTCGACCTCGCGGCGCGTGAGGTATCCTTTTACAGCAGCATCATTGCCTTGGGCGGCGCGATCGCCGACAGCAAGGCGGCGGTGAATACGGGCACGGGGGGTGCCCTGCTCTCCGAGTTGTTCCAGGGTCGCCACCGGCTTCCCGACCAGAAGCAGGCGTTCGTCGCCGCCCGCAACAAGCTGCGCTGCATCCGCCAGACGCTTGCTCCGATCAATCCGGCGTACGCACGCATCCTGAAGGAGGAGGCCCAGTTCCAGGCCATGGTCGGCGAGTACCATATGATTCCCACTCGCACGCTGGCTGCAATTCATTCCATCGACCAACAGCTCGACAACACGCTTGCAGATGTCGCCGCAACCACCATGACTTTCGAGCAGATCGCCAGGACGTACTCGGACGCACTCACGGCGCGCGAGGTGGCCAATGAGACCATCAAACCCCCGGTAATCGACGGCGAGGTGAACGCAGAGGCACTCAATGCCTTCAACGAGGAAGCGGAAGTCCTCAAGGCGAAACAGAAAAATCCACATCCATGCAGCCTAAATAAGAATCGTAAGGCTGTAGCTTGAGATGAAGCTGCTTTCCTGCTGCCTGCGTCATGTTCTGAAACAACCAGCAATGCACTGTTGCAGTCGTGTACGTCGCCTCCAACTTAAGCTTTTGCAAGCGATCGAATGAGGCGGGCACATACACTTCACGACACAATCTATCGAGAGCGCTGTAAGTTCGGTCTCTGCTTTGTGATATAGCGCTGAACGTAAGGATGTCGCCCACCGAGACGCGCATCGACCGCGATTCCCTCTGCAGTACGTTCGCGCCTAAAACCAAGTCCATCACTGGCGGGCCGTAGTAGCCACCGAGGGTTGGATGATCTGAGTTAAAGAGAAAAGCTAAGTTCACGGGCGCCTCGGATGGACAACGTGGGGCCTGACGCTTGAATTAAGCCGCGCCGCGAAGCGGCGTCGGCTTGAATGAATTGTTAGCCCCCGCCTGCGGCTGCTCAGAGATCACGCTTTCAATCCATTCGATGTAATGGCTCAAGCGGACATTGCAACTGGTTTGACCATAGCGTCCAGGTCGGGCAGTCCTAACATCGCCTTGGGCGACTTTCCAAGATCCCAGCCCGGCCAACAGCCATTGATCATCACTCTGGAGGAGCACAGGACCGCCACTGTCTCCGTTTCCGAGAGTGCCCTCAAGAGGTAGTGCCGTAGGTGGCCCGTCAAATACATAGCACAACCAGCGGTCATGAGCACTGGTGATCGTGTTGAACGCGCGACGAAGCTCAGTGCGATTTGGGCCATTGGGGCTGTGCCCAGTGGCTCCCGTATCCGTAGCGCCCTTTCCGACGATCTTAGCGGTCTGCCCTGGCTCGTTGCTGTCCTTGTAGAGTTCGACGGGAGCAACATCTGTCACGGTTTGGGTCAACTTGATCAGTGCAATATCGTCAGATGAGGCAAGAAAAACCACTATCAGCGTGGCCTCTCCACTGGCCATTGCCTGATCGATCAGCGCCTGTGGCAGCGTCTTGTATCCGGCATGCATGACAACGCGCTCAACGTCCCTAGATACGCCGTTTATCATTACGTGCTGGAGGTCAGAATTCCCTGGGATCGTGTGGGCGGCAGTAATGGCCCACTGAGGCGCAATCAGTACGCCGTGCCCCTCGCCAGGCATATCAACAAGAGCAGGGAACTCGGAGGCCGGAACCCGATACTCCGAGTCATCCATGTCATGTCGGATGACGACGGCGCTAGCGGTTGATGATACCGCAAGGAGCATGAGCAAGAAAAATCGAATCATGTGTGATGCTCAAAAAGGGGGCTAACGCCTAAGTTAAGCCGCGCCGCGTAGCGGAGCAAACCACATGGCAAGCTGTACCTGCCATGTGGTTTGTGGAACGAAGCGGTGTCGGCTTGAACGCATTGTTAGGACGCCGAACGAGATGCCCTGCGGTGCGTATAAGGGATACAGTTTTGGTCCAGGTATTTTTTACTGACAAAAACGAAGGTGTTCTTGGATGATGTCCGCAGTCCTGCCAGATGCTTCAGACCATGCTCTAGAAGAATTTCTTTGCTTTCTTCGGATTGCATTTTTCTGCGGAGATGCGGCAGATTGAAATGTGCAGGGCTGAATATATGATCGACCAGCGGTGCCGTTTCAATTGCCAAGATATCATGGAGTGACATTGGATTAGTTTTTTTATTGATCCTTGCGTAGCACAAGTATCGTGGCAACAGAGCGGGGACTCCAGACCTGATATTTCTAAGTGATGAAAATAGCTTATTAAGCTCTGTCTTAGCGAACTCTCCGTCAATTGAGTCGCGAAGCGTAATTGAAAAATCCATGTCCAGGATATGGGGGTCACAAAAACTCAACCTGCTTGCCGCTGCAAAAACGGAACCGTCTGATTCGTACTGAATAAGCAAATCAGAGGAGGCAGACTGGTCTAGGGTCTTCGCCACATCCGACCCCGCAAGGGCTTCGCTTTCCACGCTGTATATGTTGACTCCAAGGATTTCTTGGAGCTCACTTTTTACTAGAGCATTGAACGCATCGATTGATGAGCGGGAGGTTGTTTCAAATTGATTAGTCATATCAGAGGTGCCCTAACGCTTAGTAGACCCCGAATCGGGGTGATAGCGCGGAGTATTCAGCTTCCTCCAGGGCCAGTCAATCGGAGTATTCCTACACGGAATCAATGGTTTGGATGATGGCGTGCGGCATGCTGCGCGCGCGACGATGGCATTGCGTATCTCGCCGAATGAGGTGCTAGGTCTTATCACGCGGGAAATAAGGCGGTAGCTGACGCTCCGGTACGACAGCCGGAGCGATTGGATGGGGGAGCAGCGGCACCTGATTGGGCCGAAGCCTGTTGGTTGTGGACTTCGATAGCGGGATTCGCCCACCACCTGGCGATGTGCCTGAGTGCTCAACCACAGCAGGTTTTGCGGTGTTGAGTCCTCTGGATCGCTGAGCAAGATATGGGAAGGAGGTCATGGAAGACCGCGCCGCAGATGCCATTGCAGTCCCGCCGTTCGGCGTCGCGATCTCGTTCGCGCTGCTGTCCGGTGCCACGGCCTGCCTGTGCCTGCCGGTGCTGCCGGCATGGCCATGGCTGTTGCTTGCCCTGGGGGTCGGGATCGCCGGTTGGGGATACGGGCGCCACGCGCGGGCCCCAGGGGCCGCGCTGACCGGCTTCGCGTTGTGCGGCTTACATGCCGCATTCGCGCTCTCGGTGCAGTTGCCGCCGGAGCACGAGCGCTCGGATTTCGTGGTCGCCGGGCGGGTGGTGCAGTTGCCCGAGCACGAGGCGCGGCGCACGCGGTTCCTGTTCCGTGTCGATCGCGGTGCGGCGCAGCCTGCGTTCCTGCGCGGGCGGCTGCTGCGGCTGTCGTGGTACGACGGCTGGGAGGGCGAGGATCCGCGCCGGTTCGACATCGCGCCCGGCAGCCGTTGGCGCTTCACCGCGCGCTTGCGTGCGCCGCGGGGATTGCGCAATCCGGGTTGGTTCGACAGCGAGAAGCATGCGCTGGCGCGGCGGTTGGCGGCGGTGGGCTACGTGCGCGATGCCGATCCGGTGGAACGGCTGGCGCCGGCGGCTGGCATCGACGCCTGGCGCGACGGGCTCGCGGGCAGGATCGACCGGGCGGTCCCCGGCGCCGCGTCGCGCTACGTGCGCGCGCTGGCGCTGGGCGATACGCGCCGGCTCGACGAGCGCGACTGGGAGACGCTGCGCGCGACGGGCCTGACCCACCTGATCGCGATCTCGGGGTTCCACGTCGGCTTGGTGGCGGGCTTCTTCGCGCTGCTGGCGGCGGGTGCGTGGCGCCTGTTGCCGATGCTGGGCCGGCGCGTGCCGCGGCCGCAGGCGGCGGCGTTCGCGGCGCTGGCCGGGGCGCTGTTCTATGCCGCGGCCGCCGGCTGGGCGCTGCCCACGGTGCGCACGGTGCTGATGATCGCGGTGGTGGCGGCGGCGCGGCTGTGGCGGCGGCCGCTGCGGGTGGCCGATTCGCTGGCGCTGGCCGCGGTGGCGGTGTTGCTGGTCGATCCGCTGTCGGTGCTGGCGGCGGGGTTTTGGCTCAGCTTCGCCGGCGTCGCGTGGCTGGTGTGGTGCCTGCCGCATACGCGCGCGCAGCCGCTGCTGCGCGGGTTCCTGTCGGCGCAGTGGGTGGCGACCCTGGGATTGCTGCCGCTCACGGCGGTCCTGTTCGGGCAGGCGTCGCTGGCCGGGCCGTTCGCCAACCTGGTGGCGATCCCGTGGTGGAGCCTGGTGGTGGTGCCGCTGTCGCTGCTGGGCACCGGGTTGGAGGCGCTGCATGCAGGTGCGGGCAGTTGGGCATGGCGGCTGGCGGCGTGGTGTTTCGATCTCAGTTGGCCGCTGTTCGCGTGGCTGGCGTCGGGCCGGTTCGCGCTGTGGTGGCTGCCGGAGGCGCGCTGGTACGCGTTGCCGCTGGCGCTACTGGGCGCGTTCTGGCTGCTGCTGCCGCGCGGGGTGCCCGGCAAGGCGTTGGCCGCGCTGCTGTGGCTGCCTTTGCTGTGGCCGGATCGCGGGCTGCCGCGGGCGGGGGAGGCCGAACTGGTGGTGTTCGACGCCGGGCAGGGGCTGTCGGTGCTGGTCCGTACCGCGCGGCATGCATTGCTGTACGACATGGGGCCGGCGGCGCCCGACGGTTACGACGCCGGCGAGCGGGTGGTGGTGCCGGCGCTGCAGGCGCTCGGCGTGCGGCGGCTCGATGCCGCCGTCGTCAGCCACGGCGACGGCGACCATGCCGGCGGACTGGACGCGGTGCGGCGGCGGTTCGGGCCGGCGCCGCTGTTCGCGCCGAACGGGTCCGGGATCGACGGCGCCGCGCCCTGCCTGGCCGGCAGCGCGTGGGAACTGGACGGGGTGCGCTTCCGGTTCCTGCATCCGGCGCTGCATTTCCCCTACCTGCGCAACGAGGCCAGCTGCGTGCTGCGCATCGAGGCGGCACATGGGGCGGCCTTGCTGACCGGGGACATCGGCGAGGTGGTCGAGCGCGGGCTGCTGCGCGACGATCCCACCGCGGTGCGGGCCGACGTGGTGCTGGTGGCGCACCACGGCAGCGACAGTTCGTCCGATCCGGGCTTCGTGGCCGCCACGGGCGCGGACTACGCGCTGGTCGCCTCGGGTTACGGCAATCGCTTCGGCCACCCGCAGCGGCAGGTGGTCCGGCGTTGGGAGCGGGCCGGCGCGCGGGTGCTCGACACCGCGCCCGGCGGGGCGCTGCGCGTCGGGATCACGCGCGACGGCGTGGTGGCCACCGCGCGCCGCCACACGCATCCGCGGCTCTGGGACGCCGCCAGGCGGCAGGCGCAGGCGGCTGGGATCCCACCGGAGGATTGAGTGCGCATCTCCGGATGAGGCCGCGGGCTGGTCGGCATTCGTGGCGTCGGATGCCGTCGCGACTTCCGTCGCTCCCACAAGGGAGCGCAACCAAGCGCCTGTGGGAGCGACGGAAGTCGCGACAGGTGACGCTGATCACAGCAGGGCGCCGATCACGGCAGTGGTCGGCTTGCCGGGTGCCACCCTGAACGGGTGTCTCGGGGCGGGATCCCATTTCCATTCCCCGCCCGCCAGGCATCGCGCCGGGCGGACCAATGGCTACGCTATCCTATCGGCCGGTTTCGATTCGGCCCGCAGGGCCCGGGGAAGACACGTGCTGGAACTGGTCAAGGCCGGCGGTTGGCCGATGATTCCGTTGCTGTTGATGTCGGCGGTGGGGCTGGCGATCATCGTCGAGCGCCTGTGGGCGCTGCGGCGCAAGGCCGTGCTGCCGCCGGGCCTGGGCGAGGAGGTCCGCGCCTGGGCCGGGCGCGGACGGCTCGACCCGACCCACATCGACTCGCTGCGCAACACGTCCCCGCTGGGCGCCTTGCTGGCCGCGGCCCTGGACACCCGCAACCGCCCGCGCGAGGAGATCCGCGAGCGGGTCGAGGACGTCGGCCGCCACATCGCGTTCCGCATGGAGCGCTACCTCAACGCGCTCGGCACGATCGCCGCGGCCGGGCCGCTGCTGGGGCTGTTCGGCACCGTGGTCGGCATGATCCAGATGTTCCTCGGGGTGATGGACTACGGCGTGGGCGACGTCAACCAGCTCGCCGGCGGCATCGGCAAGGCGCTGGTGTGCGCGGCCACCGGCATGATCGTGGCGGTGCCGGCGCTGATGTTCCACCGCCATTTCCGCGCCCGCATCGACGGCTACATCGTGGCGATGGAGCACGAGGCGATCCAGCTGATGGACGTGATCGATCCCCGCGCGCGGCGCGTGGCGGCGCCGGTGCCTCCGCTCGCCCCCGGCGACGCGGTGCCGGCACAGGCCTGACCCGCGATGCGCATCCGCGACCGCCGCGCCGAGGACGTGCCGGAGATCAACCTGGTGCCGTTGATCGACGTGATCCTGGTGCTGATTATCTTCTTCGTGATCACCACCACCTTCGACGCGCGCTCGGTGCTCAAGCTGGAGCTGCCGCGCGCCAACGCCGACCAGACGGAGCAGCAGACGAAGTCGCTGAGCGTGCTGGTCAACGCCGACGGCCGCTATTTCGTGGACGACCACGAGGCGCTGCGCACCGACGTCGAGTCGCTCAAGCGCACCATCGCCGAGGTCGCCGGCGACGACCGCGAGCGGCCGGTGCTGCTGCGCGCCGACGCGCGCACGCCGCACCAGGCGGTGGTGACGGCGATGGATGCGCTGGGCCAGCTGGGCTTCCGCCAGATCTCGATCGCCACCGCGCCGGAGGCGTCCGCCGCCGCGGGCGCGCAGTGACCGGCTGATGGCGGATCCCACCCCTACGGCGCAGACCGCCGCCTGGCCGATCTACAGGCGCCTGCTCGGCTACGCCATGCGCTACTGGCCGCTGCTGGCGGTGGCGCTGGTGGGCATGATCATCGAGGCCGCGGCCGGCGGCGCGTTCGTGCAGCTGATGGACCCGCTGGTCAACGACGGCTTCGTCGATCCGCAGCCGGCCGCCGCGGTGCTGCTGCCGCTGGCGATCGTCGGCCTGTTCGTGCTGCGCGGCATCGCCACCTTCGCCACCGACTACGGCATGGCGCGCGCCGGCCGCAGCGTGGTGCGCGACCTGCGAGAGCGGGTGCTGGGCAAGTACCTGCGCCTGCCGAGCGCGCGCTTCGACCGCGAGTCGGTGCCGGTGATGGTCAGCCGCCTCAACTTCGACACCGAGCAGGTCGCGCAGGCCAGCGCCGACGCGCTCAAGGTGCTCGTCGCCGACGGCCTGACCATCGCCATCCTGCTGGCGATCATGTTCACCACCAGCGTCAAGGTGACCCTGGCGATGGTGATCGTGGCGCCGGCGATCGGCGTGCTGGTGTGGTTCGTCGGCAAGCGCTACCGCCGCATCAGCGGCGGCATCCAGACCGGCATGGGCGACCTGGCGCAAAGTGCGGAGCAGTCGCTGGCGGCGCAGCAGGACGTCAAGGTCTACGGCGCACAGGCGTTCGAGCGCGCGCGCTACTCGTCGCTGACCAACCGCGTGCTGCGCCTGAACATGAAGGTCGAGGCCACCCGCGCCACCGCCTCGGGACTGGTGCAGATCCTGGCGGCGGTCGCGCTGGCGGCGATCGTCTGGGTGGCCACGCGCGAGGCGCTGGTGGGGCAGCTCAACCCCGGCGAGTTCGTCAAGCTGATGACCGCGATGATGGGCATCATTCCCTCGCTGCGGCGGATCACCAACGTGCAGAGCGTGATCGGCCGCGGCGTGGCCGCCGCCGAGCGGCTGTTCTCGGTGCTCGACGACGAGGAGGAACGCGACACCGGCACGGTGCGCCTGCAGCGCGCGCGCGGCGAGCTGGTGTTCGACCGCGTCGGCCTGCGCTACGACCGCGAGACCGGCAGCGAAGGCATGGCGCTGCAGGACGTCAGCTTCAGCGCCCGCCCGGGGACGGTGACCGCGATCGTCGGCCGCTCCGGCAGCGGCAAGACCAGCCTGGTGCGGCTGGTGCCGCGCTTCTACCAGCCCAGCAGCGGCACCATCACCCTGGACGGCGTGCCGCTCGACGACTAC
This sequence comes from Luteimonas sp. R10, assembly GCF_045689605.1. GTDB lineage: Bacteria > Pseudomonadota > Gammaproteobacteria > Xanthomonadales > Xanthomonadaceae > Luteimonas. Next base: position 3,464,932 of record NZ_CP141262.1, on the reverse strand, counting down.
CGCCTGGCCGACCTGCGCCGCCAGATCGCCCTGGTCGGGCAGCGGGTGATGCTGTTCGACGACAGCGTCGCCGCCAACATCGCCTACGCCGCCGACGCCTCGCCCGAGGCGCTGCGCCGCGCCGCCGAGGACGCCAACGCCTGGGAGTTCATCGAGCGCCTGCCGCAGGGCATGGACACGCCGATCGGCGAGAACGGCTCGCTGCTGTCGGGCGGGCAGCGCCAGCGCCTGGCGATCGCGCGGGCGATCCTGCGCGACGCGCCGATCCTGATCCTCGACGAGGCCACCGCCGCGCTCGACACCGAGTCCGAGCGCCTGGTGCAGGACGCGCTCAACCGCCTGATGCCCGACCGCACCACGCTGGTGATCGCGCACCGGCTCTCCACCATCGAGCACGCCGACCAGGTGCTGGTGCTCGACCACGGCCGCCTGGTGGAGCGGGGCACGCACGCCGAGCTGCTGGCGCAGGGCGGCCTGTACGCCCATCTGCACAAGATGCAGTTCCGCGAGCCCCAGGACACGTGAGCGGCTTCGGCATGTGCGTGCGGGACCGCCCGGAACTGCTTATCGCCCGTCGCGCCGGCGTGCGGCCGGCAGCGCCGTGCCGGTGCGCCCCCGGCCGGGGTGTTCGCCCATGAGCCGCAAGCGGTTGCAGCCGCCGGCGTACTGGTTCGACGGCAGCCGGGCGCCGCTGCCGGCCAGGCTGCTGGCGGAAGCCTACGCCGGCGCGGTGGCGTCGCGCAGGTGGTTGTACGGCAAGGGCCTGCTGCGGCGCGGCGGGGTCGACCGGCCGGTGATCGTGGTCGGCAACCTGATCGCCGGCGGCAGCGGCAAGACGCCGCTCGTCATCGCCCTGGTGGAACGGCTGCGCGCGGCCGGGCGCACGCCCGGCGTCGCCAGCCGCGGTTACGGCCGTGCGCAGGCGGGCGATGCGCTGTGGGTCGATGCCGAGACCGATCCGCGGTACGGCGGCGACGAACCGGTGCTGATCGCCCAGCGCACCGGCGCGAAGGTGCGCGTGGACGCCGATCGCCTGGCCGCGGCGCGTGCCCTGGTCGCCGCCGGCTGCGACGTGGTGGTCTGCGACGACGGCCTGCAGCACTACCGGCTGCGGCGCGATCTCGAGGTCGAGGTGATCGACGGCCGCCGCCGCTACGGCAACGGCCTGCTGCTGCCGGCCGGCCCGTTGCGCGAACCGGCCGGGCGCGGCGGCGATTGCCAGTTCCGCGTGGTCAACCTCGGGGCCGACGAGGTCGGCGCCGCCGGTTTCGGGGAATGGCCGATGCGGCTGCGGGCCGACCGGGCGCAGCCCCTGCGGGGCGTCAGGCCGTGCCCGCTGCAGGCGTTCTCCGGGCAGCGCGTGCATGCGGTGGCGGGCATCGGCGATCCGGACCGCTTCTTCGCCACCCTGCGCGAACACGGCATCGCCGTGGTGCCGCACGCGTTCGCCGACCATCACCGCTACGTCGCCGACGACCTGCGTTTCGGCAGCGACCTGCCGGTGCTGATGACCGAGAAGGACGCGGTGAAATGCCGGCCGTTCGCCGGCGAACGCCATTTCAGCGTCCCGGTGACCGCCGAACTGCCCGAAGCGTTCTGGGTCGCCCTGCTCGACAGGCTGTCAAATCCGTAGGAGCGCACCGCAGGGGCGCGCCAGGCAGTCCTTTCCGTTGCGGTGAGAAGCGGGCCGTCGCCACGGGTTTCGCCAACGAATCGCCGAGGCTTCAAGCCCTTGATGTTGTCAGCCCACGGCGAAGAGCTCGGCTGCCCATTGGACCGGCCCGTGGCGACGGGCCTGGCCGTACCGCATCGGAGAAGATTGCCTAGCGCCGCGTCGCGCCCCTGCGGTGCGCTCCTACGAAAGACCGCTCGCCGCGTCCATCGGGCGCATGGCAGCGCCGTACCGTGATGCACGCGACACCGCCATGCGAGAATCCGGCCATGCCCGGACCCATCGATTTCATCGTCGCCATTCCCGCGCGCCACGACGCCGCCCGGCTGCCGGGCAAGCCGCTGCGCCTGCTCGCCGGCGAGCCGCTGGTGCTGCACGTGGCGCGGCGCGCGCTGGCCGCGGGCGCGCGCGAGGTGTGGGTGGCGACCGACGACGCGCGCGTGGTGCAGGCGCTGTCCGGCACGGCGGTGCGCACGGCGATGACGTCCGCCGCGCATCCGTCCGGCACCGACCGCCTGGCCGAGTGCGCCGACATCGCCGGCTGGGACGATGCGACCGTGGTGGTCAACCTGCAGGGCGACGAGCCGTTCGCGCCCGCCGCGGGCATTCGCGCGGTGGCCGAGGTGCTGGCCGCGTCCGGCGCGCCGATGAGTACGCTGGCGGCGCCGATCGACGACGTCGACACGTTGTTCGATCCCAACGCGGTGAAGCTGGTCCGCGCCGGCAACGGCGACGCGCTGTACTTCAGTCGCGCGCCGGTGCCGTGGCCGCGCGATGCCTTCGCCGCCGACCGGGGCCGCTTGCCGGAGGAGGGGGGCTGGCTGCGACATATCGGCATCTACGGCTACCGCGCCGGCTTCCTGCGCGCCTTCGCGGCGTTGCCGCCGGGGCGGCTGGAACGGACCGAGGCACTGGAGCAGCTGCGCGCGCTGGAGGCCGGGCACCGCATCGCGGTGGCGTTGACCCCGGAACCGTTCCCGCCGGGCGTCGACACGCCCGGGGACCTGGCGCGGGCCGAATCGCGGATGGCGCAGGCGCATGGCTGAGCCGCCGCGCCTGCTGCTGGTCTGCCTCGGCAACATCTGCCGCTCGCCGATGGCCGAGGGCGCCCTGCGGATGCGCCTGGACGAGGCCGGGCTGCGGCACGTCATCGTCGATTCGGCCGGGACCGGCGACTGGCATGCGGGCGATCCGCCGGACCGGCGCGCGATCGCCACCGCCGCGCGCCACGGCGTCGACATCTCGGGCCTGCGCGCGCGCCAGCTGCGGCCGGCCGACTACACCCGCTTCGACTGGCTGCTGTGCGCGGACCTGCAGAACCTGCGCGACGTGCGTGCGCGGCAGCCCGCGGCCGCTTCGGCCCGCATCGAGCTGTTCACGCGCTGGGCGGGCGTGGACGGCGCCGGCGACGGCGCCATTCCCGACCCGTACACCGGCGGGCACGACGAGTTCGAGCACGTCTGGTCGGTGGTCGATGCCGCGGCGGCGGCGGCGGTGCGCAGGCTGCGGACGGCCACGGGCGGAGCGGGTCGCCGGCCCGGGATTGACGCATAATCCGGCGGAACGGACCGTTGGCCGACAGGATGGATGCGCAGACCGCCCCCGAATTCCCCAGTTCGCTGGACTGGCTGAACCTGACCGAGCCGCTGCGCATGGCGCAGTTGCGCGGCAAGGTGTGCGCGCTCGCCTTCATCAATGCCGGCTCGGCCTGGTCGACCCAGCGCCTGAGCGACCTGGCGCACCTGCACGCGCGCCATGGCGAGCGCCTGAACGTGGTCGCCGTGCACGTGCCCAAGTTCGAGCACGAGCGCGACCCGCGGCGGGTGGCCAAGCGCCTGCGCCGGCAGCAGATCGGATTCCCGGTCGCCCACGACCCGGACTGGACGCTGTGGCAGCACTACGGCATCGAGGCCTGGCCGACGGTGGTGCTGATCGACGGCGAGGGCAGGGTGCGCGAACGCGTGGTCGGCGACGGGCCGGTGCGCGAGCTGGACGCCCGCGTCGGCGAACTCGCCGACGGCCTGGTGCCGCAGTCGCGCAGCGTGCGGCCGATCGAACTGCGCCGCAGCGGCGAGCCGGCGCTGCCGCTGTGCTTCCCGGTGGGCCTGGCGCTGTCGGGCAACTACCTGTACGTCGCCGACAGCAACCACCACCGCATCCTCGAGTGCGACCAGAGCGGGCGCGTGCTGCGCCAGTTCGGCAGCGGCGGCCCCGGTTTCATCGACGGGCCGATGGAGCTGGCCGCGTTCAACCGGCCCCAGGGCCTCGCCGTGGAGCGCGACCTGCTGTACGTGGCCGACGGCGGCAACCACGCGGTGCGCCGGATCCAGCTGCGCACCGGCGACATCGACACCGTGTTCGGCGCCGGCCGCCGCGGCACCGCCGCCGACGGCACGGTGGCGGACGCGCGCGCCGTGGTGATGGACCAGCCGCGGGCGGTGGCGCTGTCCGGCGGCAGGCTGTTCGTCGCCACCAGCGGCGACAACCGCATCTGGAGCTACGACCTCGGCAACCACGAACTGCGCCGCCTGGCGGGCTCGGGCGCGCTCGAGGTCGCCGACGGCAACGGCGCCGAGGCCGCCTTCGCCGAGCCGGTGGCGCTGGCCGCGGTGCAGCAGGTGGTCTACGTCTGCGACGCGGCCGGCTCGGCGGTGCGCAGCGTCAACATCCGCACCGGCCAGGTGCAGACGCTGCTCGGCCAGGGGCCGTGGGAGTTCGGCGACGCCGACGGCAAGCGGGTATCCGCGCGCCTGCAGCAGCCGCAGGGCATCGCGCTGGACCCGGACGCCCCGCGGCTGTGGATCGCCGACGCCGGCAACGACAGCCTGCGCTGCCTGCGCCTGGGCGGCGGGGAATTGACCAGCTTCGAGTTGCCGCGCCCGCTGCACGGCCCGTCCGGGCTGGCGGTCGCGGGCGGGGTGGTCTGGATCGCCGACACCGATGCCCATGCGGTGCTGCGCCTGGATACCGCGACCGGCGACCTGCACCACGTCCCGATCGGCGAATGACGCGGCGGCGTGGCGCCCGTGCGGGCGGCCGTGGCGGCGCGCCGCCCCGGGCCGCCGCCGCGTTGAATCGCCCGCCGGCCGCCCGCATCTCGGAGGCCTGCCATGCCATCGCATCCTGACTCCGGCGCTCCGCCACCGTCCCCGCAGGCCTTCGACGGCAAGGCCTTCGTCGCCAGCCTGAGCAACGCGCCCGGCGTCTACCGCATGCTCGCCGCCGACGGCGGCGTGCTGTACGTGGGCAAGGCCGCCTCGCTGCGCAAGCGCGTGGCCAACTACTTCAGCGCCTCGCCCAAGCCGACCCGGACCATGGCGATGCTGGCGCAGGTGGCGGCGATGGAGGTGACGGTCACCCGCACCGAGGTCGAGGCGCTGCTGCTCGAGAACCAGCTGATCAAGTCGCTCAAGCCGCGCTACAACGTGATGCTGCGCGACGACAAGAGCTATCCCTTCGTGCTGCTGACGCAGGAGGACTGGCCGCGGCTGGCCTTCCACCGCGGCGGGCGCAGCACCCCGGGCCGCTACTTCGGGCCGTACCCCAGCGCCAGCACGGTGCGCGAGACGCTCAACGTGATGCACAAGCTGTTCCGCCTGCGCAGCTGCGAGGACAGCGTGTTCCGCAACCGCTCGCGCCCCTGCCTGCAGTACCAGATCGGCCGCTGCAGCGCGCCCTGCGTCGGGTTGGTCTCCGCGCCGGACTACGCCGAGTCGGTGCGCCGGGTGGCGCTGTTCCTGGACGGGCGCAGCGACGAACTCACCGACGAGCTCAACGGCGCGATGGAGCGCGCCAGCGAGCGCCTGGACTTCGAGCAGGCCGCGCGCCTGCGCGACCTGGTCGCCTCGATCCGCGGGCTGCAGGCGCGCCAGTACGTCGACGGCCGCGTCGCCGATCTCGACGTGCTCGCCTGCGCCATGCAAGGCACCAGCGCCTGCGTGCTGCTGCTGGCGTTCCGCGACGGCCGCAATCTCGGCACCCGCGCGTTCTTCCCCAAGACCAGCGGCAGCGAGGATCCGGCCGAGGTGCTGGCGGCATTCGTGTCGCAGTACTACGCCGAGCAGCCGCCGCCGCGCGAGATCGTGCTGGATCGCGTGATCGACGATGCCGAACTGCTGCAGCAGGCATTCTCGGAGGCCACGGGGCGGCGGGTGCAGATCAAGGGCAGCGTGCGCGGCGAGCGTGCCGGCTATGTCGACCTGGCGCGGCGCAATGCCGGCGCGGCCCTGGTCAGCCGGCTCGACAGCCAGTCGGCGCAGTCGCTGCGGCTGGAAGCGCTGCGCGAACTGCTGGACCTGGCCGAGCCGCCCCAGCGCATCGAGTGTTTCGACATCAGCCACACCATGGGCGAAGCCACCGTTGCCTCCTGCGTGGTGTTCGGGCCCGAGGGCGCGGTGCGCAGCCAGTACCGGCGCTACAACATCGCCGGCATCGCCCCCGGCGACGACTACGCGGCGATGCGCCAGGCGCTGACGCGCCGCTTCCGGCGCGCCGTGGAAGCCGAGGGGGTGCTGCCCGACGTGCTGCTGATCGACGGCGGCGCGGGGCAGGTGGCGCAGGCGCGCGAGGTGCTGGACGAACTCGGCATCGGCAGCGTGACCCTGGTGGGCGTGGCCAAGGGCGAGGCCCGCCGCGCCGGCCACGAGGCCCTGCTGCTGCCCGACGGCCGCGAACTGCGTCCGGGACCGGATTCGCCGGGCCTGCAGCTGGTGCAGCAGGTGCGCGACGAGGCGCACCGCTTCGCCATCACCGGCCATCGCGGACGGCGGCAGAAGGCGCGAACCGTCAGCCGCCTGGAGGACATCGCCGGGATCGGCCCGCGCCGCCGCGCCAGCCTGCTGCGGCATTTCGGCGGCCTGGCCGGGCTGAAGGCCGCCGGCGCCGAGCAGATCGCGCAGGTGGAGGGCATCAACGCGGCGCTGGCCCGGCGCATCTACGCCAACCTGCACGGCCTCGACGCCGAGGGCTGAGCGGTGATGGACCGCGTGCATCCGGCACGCACCATCACCGTGCCCCGGATCGCGCGAACCCCGCGCTGCTCCCTCTCCCGCTTGCGGGGCGAGATCGCGCGGCTTTCGCGCCATCGGCGCGCGCGCGTTCGAGCGCCCGCTCCGCTGGAGCGGGCCGGGGCGCGCAGCGGGGGTGAGGGCGGGGCCGTCGCCGGCGCGCGAACGGACATCGGAATGCCGAAGGCAGCGTCACTCGATACGCCGCCAACGGCGCAGCGAAAATGCAGCCGCTTGGCGCCAAGCCCCAACTCGCCGTAAACGGGAGCAGGCAGACCCACGCCACGACCCCGTAGAATGACCGTGCCGCCGCGGCGCGCATCTCGGCCCGCCAGCGGGACGGAAGCGGCGCAGCGGCCGTGAACGCCGACGAGCCCCGGATGAAGCTGACGATACCTACCTGGCTGACCCTGCTGCGGATCCTGATGATCCCGCTGCTGGTGCTGGTGTTCTATCTGCCGTTCGGCTGGACCAATTTCGCTTCCGCCGCCATCTTCGGGCTGGCCGCGATCACCGACTGGCTGGACGGCTGGATCGCCCGCCGCTACCACCAGTATTCGGCTTTCGGCGCGTTTCTCGACCCGGTCGCCGACAAGCTGATGGTGGCCGTGGCGCTGTTCCTGATCGTGCAGGGACATCCCACGCCGTGGATGGCGTTCTGGGCGGCGGTGATCGTCGGCCGCGAGATCGCGGTGTCGGCGCTGCGCGAGTGGATGGCCGAACTCGGCCAGCGCGCCACCGTGCGCGTGGCCAGCATCGGCAAGTTCAAGACCGTCGTGCAGATGCTGGCGCTGTTGTGCCTGCTGTACTCGGTGACGCCGGACCGGCCGCCGCGGCCCGCGCCGTGGATGGGCGAGCCGATCTTCCGCCTCGGCGACTGGCTGCTCGCCGCCGCGGCGCTGCTGACGCTGTGGTCCGGCCTGCAGTACCTGCGCGCCGCCTGGCCGGCCTTGCGCGACGGCGAGGACCACGGCGCAGCCGGCAAGTCCGCCACGGACCACGCCGATCCGGAGGCCGCGCGCCGCGACCGGGAGTGAAGCGCCGGGCGATCCGCGCTCTGGCATGCGCCGATGACCGATGACCGAAGGCCGGATCCGCGTGGATCGCGGGCGCGGCGCGCTCCCGCGGGTGACGACCCCGCGCCGCGGTTCCTGACCGGCGGATGGACGCGAAAGTTGACACGCCGCCGGCGGACGGTAAAATTCCGCCTCCTCTGCGGGAATAGCTCAGTTGGTAGAGCACGACCTTGCCAAGGTCGGGGTCGCGAGTTCGAGTCTCGTTTCCCGCTCCAGGTTTCACGACAGAACCCCGCTTGCGGGGTTTTGTTTTGTCGGGGCGCCCGACGGGTTTTCCGATAGACTTGTGCGTCGAGTCACCGGCCTGGTGGCAGAGTGGTCATGCAGCGGCCTGCAAAGCCGTGTACGCCGGTTCGATTCCGACCCAGGCCTCCATCCGCGATTCCCGGAAAGGCCCGCCCCAGGCGGGCCTTTTCGCTTTGCGGCGCCGGTGGCGGGCGGACCACCGCAATCTTCAGGCCAGCCGTTCCGACGCCACCACGTGCCGTCCCGGCTGCGGATGGAGCGCCGCATCGAGCAATGCGGCGGCGACCTTGGCGGCGGGATTGATGCGGTAGCGGCGCGGCAGCACCGGCGCCAGGGCGCGCAGCAATGCCGAGGCGGCGCGCTCGCCGGTCCGGAACTCGGCGCGCTCGCCGCCGATCAGTCCCGGCCTGACGAAGGTCAGCGACGCAAACCCGACGTCCGCCAGCGCCCGTTCCAGTTCGCCCTTGGTGCGGCTGTACAGGATGCGCGAGCCGGCGTCCGCGCCCAGCGCCGAATTCAACGCGAAGGTGCGGGCGCCATGGCGATGCGCGATCCTCGCGACGGCAAGCGGATAGTCGAGGTCCACGCGGCGGAAGGCGTCGTCGGACCCTGCCGTGGCGCGGGTCGTGCCGAGCGTGCAGACCACCGCGTCCGCGCGCCACCAGCCGGCGTCCTCCGGCAGAGCTTCGAAGTCGACCACGAGGTTGACCAGCCGCGCGTGTGGCTCGAGCGGCCGCCGGGTCGGCGCGATCACCCGCTCGATGCCCGGATGCGCCAGCGCCTGCGCCAGCACGTGTCCGCCGACCAGCCCCGTCGCTCCCACGTGCAGCAGCTTCATGGGTTTCTCCTCGCAGGTTCGAAACGCAGTATCCGGCATCGGTGACCGGCGGCGCGCGATGACTTCAGTGGGCGGCTTTTACCGAGGAACATTGACCGGCTCGCTGGTCTCGACCGTTGGCGGCACCGGCGTCGCTCCTTGCCGACGCCACCTGGATCCACGACCCCTTCGATCATCGACCCCGGACCGACGTCTGCCGATCGCGGCTCCGCAAGCCGGCCGGTGACGCGAGGGTTCCATGCACGGGGCGTCTCAGGCACGCTAGCGCACCGGCCCGGGTGGCGAAACTGGTAGACGCAAGGGACTTAAAATCCCTCGGGGGTAACCTCGTGCGGGTTCGATTCCCGCTCCGGGCATCATAGCTAATTGATTTTATTAGATATTTGCGGGATAGCCGCGGGGGACATATCGGTCACGGATTCAAACCGGTCTCGGTTTTGAGGATTCTCCGTCACCTGCTGGCGCCGGCTATTGAGCGCGTCTGCGCCCTTGGTGAGGTACTTCTTCGAGACGTGACCGTAGGTGTCGGAGGTTAGGGTGATCGTGCTGTGCCCCAGCCATTCCTTCGCCTGGTGCAGGTCGCCCGTCTCCTCGATCAAGCGCGTCGCCAAGGAGTGCCTCGTGGCATAGGGGACGCAGTCCTTGTCGTCGACGCCCAGCGCCTCGCGTGCGGCCGCCCAGTGCTCGTTGAGGCGCCGGTGGTTGAGGTTGTGGAAAGGCCCACCCTTGATCTTCCCCCATCGAGCGAGAAGCACCTCGTAGGCACGATCCGTCATCGGGACCGTGCGCGACTTGTTGGTCTTGTTTCGGAGCCCCCTGTGTGGAGCGTGGCGCACGACGATTTCCCTACGCTCCAGCCGAATGTTCGTCCACGGAAGTTTTAGCGCCTCCGCAGGACGCAGCCCAGTCTCGTACAGGACGGCGCACAGGTCGGCGTATTCAGAGGCGTCGCGCTTGACCGGGTGTCCTCCCTTGACCCCTTCCTTGCGGTCGTCGCGCGCGCGGACGGCCTCCAGCAGCTCGTCGAACTCCTCCTCGGTGAGGACGAACTCGCGCTTTCGCTCGCCGGACTGACGCGGGATGCGCGGGGGGCGGTAAGTTCGATCCAGGTCGGCGGCCTTGTTGGGAACGACGCTGACGACCGACAGCTTCCTGTTGATCGTTGCAGGGCCGTTCCCCGCAGCGCGTAGTTGGTTCACGAGGTTGGTGTGGCGTAGGCGACGCGCTGGCGTCGTGTCGAAAAATACAGATAGGGAAAGACGGAGGCGCGAACATCGACAAGCATCGGAGCCCGTGGCGCGCATCGGTTCGCCTTTGCGGGCATAGGATCGGATATGCAATCCCGCGCGGTTGCCGTGGAATCAATGGCTTGCGCGAACAGGTGACGCGAGGGATAGCTCGCGGCGCGCGCGGGGAACCTAATGGGGTACGGGGGGTAGCGCGCGATCCTTCGCAGTTAAATACCCCCTCGGAAATTTCTGCCGAAACATCGGGCGCCCATAGGGGAGGCGGTGGTCAGGAGCGGCACGGCAACCTGCTGCCCGCGGCCAAGGGTTACTTATCCCGTGGAGGCCACGTGGGAGACGGTACGTCTGGCTCTTTGACCCATCCGAGGGACTGCGCGTCGATTACTTTCCCGGCGGGATGATAGATGCCGACGACACGCACCTTTTGGCCGACCATTGCCTCCGCGTCTTCCGGGCGCATGTGTTTGTCCAGTAGCTCGCCGATGAATACGACCGCTTGCCCGTCTCGCTCCTCGGCCAACGCGAGCCGGCTATCGGACCGGCGCAGGTAGCCATAGACCATTACGCCGAACGTCGGTCCGCGCCCGTGCTCCAGCAGTTCGGTTGGGCGGTACTGACACACGCGAATCGACATCCCGCCGAAGGCGGTACACGGACGCGGAGTTGCGCTTGCCTCTTGTTGCTGCGGGGTCGTCTGGCCGCATGCTGAGAGGCACACGAGCATTGCGAGCAACAGCGTCCGCATTACAGGGACTCCCGATAGACTTCGCCGAGGCGCACCGCGCGCATCGTGTCCTGCTCCTGTAGCCGCCGATACTCACCGAAGTTCCAGCCGTGCAGACCGGCAGAGTCGGCGATGTAGACGTTGACCTCTTTCAAGTAGCCGTACACAAGGTCTCCAGACTGGATGTCGCCCTGGCCGCCGTAGCCGCCCAGGCCGCTCTCGTCCGACACCTGATAGAAGCTAAAGGCCCGGTCTTTCCCAACCCATCCTCCCGGTTGGGGATGGGTATGGATCGCAGCTGTCGTCGCGCCTGGGGACCGTGGGGCCTGGTCGACCAAGTCACGTACGCGAGCCTCCTCACCGCTGCTCCAAGGCGCGCCGAGGCGGTATTTGCCATTCGGCGCTTGCGAAATCAGCGCGCCGACCTCCACGCCATAGTCGTCCGCGACTGGCAGTACGCGCCGACGCCATTCTCTGGCGGCTTCTACTTCCGTGTCGTACTCACGGTAGGAGCCTGCCTGCATCAGCGCGGCATGCGAGTCGACGATGACATTCCGGGCGACCTGCCAGTTCGGATTAGAGGGAGTGTTGGCACCCTGAAGGTATTGAAGGTCCAGCTCCGGCGGCTCCATCGGAACTGCGGCCAGAGCGGCAGCCGCCACCGGCTGCCCGATCGCGGCCCCGGTGCCTGACCCGCTATCGGTGAAGGCCATCACCTGGCTGGAAATCAAAGTGGCGCCGCATGCGGTCTTGTCGCCGTGGCGGGCGACCGGCTGGCCGTCGATGATCAGCGTCGAGTCGCCAGTTACGATGGCGGTCGGTCCGTGCCTTTCGCACACGACCCGATTGTTGACCCGACAAACAGGCTTGCCGTCAGCATCGGTAAAGGGCGAACCACTGACGACTGATCCTCCGTGGTCGATGCGGTCCCCCACGACGATAAATGGCCGTGACATTGGTCGGTCTCCTCCTTGATGCCCAGGGCATCTATACTGCCCTGTTGCTGGAGACGCAACATCAATGTGGGGCTTGTAGCCAGACCAGCCTGCCTTTTACGGCGTACTACAACCGAGTCGGCGATGGTGTAGATCGTAGGTCGAAACAACCAGCCACCTATATCTCCCCACAGGTCTCCTTGGGTTCCCTCTGGTTCCTCCTGGTGGTCTTCTTCTCTGGTCTCTCCGCCGCCCTCTCCATCGGTCGTCCTCAGCTCACACTCGATCCCACTCGACCACCTACGCTCACCTCTGTATTCTCAGAGGGCGACTACTATATTCTCCTACCACTGTCGGTGGGATTCATTGGCGATCCGGGCAGCCATCCTCACCTAGAAGTGGGATGCGTGAGGAAACAGCCCGGCGCCCCAGGCGCTCCTCTGGAACCCATTAGGGAACCTCTTGAGCGCCTGGGGACGCCTTGGGCACAGCAGGTGACGCCATGCCTAAGCACACGTCTAGCGCTCGGCGTCCGACAGGGAAGTGTCCAGCATGAACTGAAGCATGAAGCCCGAGCGCCCGTAGGACGCTTCTCGCTCCAGTAGGTCCTCCTCGGAGAACCTGACGGTCTCGCAGGGATGCCAGGCGAGCTTGGGGTTCGCGTCGAACGGCTCGGCGATCATGGGCGCGAGGCGATCTGCGTAGGACTGCCGCTGCTTCGTGTCGCGGGGGTAGCGCGCCGGCCAGATGCGGACGACGTAACCGCGCTCCGGGAGCTTGTTGTAGAGGCTCTCCTCGGTCTGCGGGGTGCCCAGGTAAATCACGGCGCCGCCGGGCTTGAGGACCGCGTCGAACTCCTTGACCAGCTCGGCCAGGCGCTCACGCTGCACCACGGTCATCGAGTTCTTCGGGACTTCGCAGTCGTCGGCGATGATGGTGTCGGCGCGGGAGCCGGTGAGCTGACCGGTGATACCCACGGACTTCACCGAGGGGCTCTGGTCTGGCTTGGCGGGGCCTACGTCGAACGCCAGGTTCGAGTCACGCTGCCCCGCGCGCGGCTTCAGGTGCGACAGCTCGGGGATCGTCTCGATCAGCCGCTTCACGAACACGGAGAATGCGTCGGCGCGCTCCTTGCTCGCGGAGACCACCATGACTTTGTGATCGGGGTCTTTCCACAGCAGCCAGCAGACGTAGGCCGCGGTCACCCGTCGCGCCTGCGGCCGGCTGGCGATGCCCACGAACCAAAACCCGGGTCGGGTTGACATACAACCGTTTGACGTGCCGCGAACGCGAATAGGACTCGCGATGCTGCACTGACCATGGGAAGTTGACCCCGGGTCGGATTGCAGGTCTCCAGGCGCCAAGTGCTGCTGAAAGTATTGGATCCAAGTTTATTTCTCCGTGCGCAATGCGACATGGTGTTAAAGGCGGGTTTCATATCCGGCAGACCAATAGTGATGTCGGTCTGCGGCACTGACCTGCCTTCCAGTAAGGCATCGATCGCCGCCTGGATGCCGTCCGAGCGCTCGTCGAAAAGATTGTGGCCGGCGTTGTGGACGTTCACGAAGGTGACGTTCCTGAGTTTGGACACCGCTTCGCGTTGGTTGTCGATGTCGGTCCGGCCGTCGAGCGTGCCGCCTAGCGCGAGCACGGGAACGTCGTTGGGGGGGCGGTGCGGCGCAGCCGCGATCCGCTGCAGTACCCCGTATCTCTGAGCTGCCTATGCGGCAGTGAACCAATGGATCGAGCGCGCGTACTGCATCGGGACTTTCTGAGCCGATGTCGTAGTTCAATCGCAAGTATTCAAAACCTGCGATTGAATTTTGTGTATGCACATATGTTGGAATTCAACCGCAAGTACTAAAAGATTGCGAATAAATTTAGTGCGTGCACATGCGCGTGCTTCGCCATATTTCACTCTAGTCTCGGGTGCGGTCTGTGCGCTAGGCTACGGTGCAGTGGCTGGGCAACCGGCATTCGACGGGAGTAGATGCTCAAGGCCATGACTCGGTCATCGACGCAACATCGACGATCACTGTCATCGACGTCTCAGTGTCCGGAAGAGGTCATTTATTGCGACTTCATCGAGGCGTCGATTGGCGTCGTCGCGGTCGCCTTGGGCGACATTCGCATCGTAGGCATGCTGATCTCGAAACAAGGTGGCGGCGTCGAACGATCCGAGTTGCGCGTTGACCCGCCTTGGATATCAGGGGTACACCCATCCAGCGTCGTGGGTGGGATGCGGTCCTCGCGATTCCGTTCGGCCAGACGACCACGTTCGCGCAGATCACCACCATCCCAATTTCTGCTCGCGCTCGCCATTCCCTGTCATTGACGCCGTTTGAATGCGCCGCGGCACGCCGAGCCTCGCCCCTAGTTCCCGAAGTTTCGATGTAGCAGACGACCCCAGTTAGTAGGAAATCCCATGGAAAGTAGCAAGCCCGTACACCCCGTCATCGCCGAAGACACAGGCGTCGGTCGACTCCAGGTCCAGATCTATACCCAAGGGGCGTCCTTTCACGTCGATGAACCCGCTTCCGCCGGCGGATTGGCCTCGGGTCCGAGCCCGTTTGACCTGATGAGCGCCTCATTGGGCGCCTGTACGGTCATGACCATCAAGTTCCATGCGCAGCGCAAGGCGATCCAGGTCACGCGTGTCCAGGTCATCGTCTTCCATCACCGTCACCCCGAGTCCGGCCGTGACGTCTTTCAGCGCTCAATCTTCATCGACGGCGCCATCGATGAGGAACAGATGCGGCAGCTGTTCGCTGTAGCTGACCGCTGTCCGGTCAGTAAGACCTTGAGTGCCGGGGCTGACATCGCGACCACGCGGAACACGGCCCCAATCCTGACCGGCAGGCGTGTGGAGGATGACGAGCACGTTCACGCAATGGAAGTTGCCTGCGAGGAGACGCCGGATGCCGAATGCCTGACGGCCTGATGGCTGCGAAGTTGATCCTTCCGGAGTCCGATACAAATCGTTCAGGAAATTGGCCATGTTAGTTGTCCACCATCTCAGTAACTCGAGATCCCATCGGATTCTCTGGCTCCTGGAGGAGTTGGACGTGCCCTATGAGATCAAGTTCTACGAGCGGCAAGCTGGTAGCCACACGGCTCCGGAAGCGCTGAAGGACATCCATCCCTTGGGGAAGTCACCGGTCGTGACCGAGGCCGACAGGGTGGTCGCCGAGTCGGGCGCCATCATCGACTATATCGTTCGCCGCCACAGCCAAGGTCGCTTGGTTCCGCCACAGGAGTCCTGGCTTTACGACGAGTACGTGCAATGGTTGCACTACGCGGAAGGTTCCGCGGCCTTGCCTCTCATCATGAAGGGTACCGTCGCCCACCTGGGCGATACGTGGCGCCCACTGAAGCGCCACGTCGACGCCGAACTACAGAACCACCTGGGCTACATCGACCAAAGCTTGGCCGGGCACGACTACCTGGTGGGCGATGCGTTCTCCGCGGCCGATGTGCAGCTGAGTTTCATCGGCGAGCTGGCCGCGTTTAGGACGGATCGATCGCAGTTCAAGCACCTGGACGCCTGGGTGCATCGCTTCCAGCAGCGCCCCGCCTATCAGGCGGCGGTACACAAGGGCGGCCCGTACGCCTTGGGGAATTCTTAGCCAACTGGGCACTGCCTCGCGAGACACGGGCTGGGCTGCGTTCCGGAGACCATCGATGTCCAAAGATTTGTTCGGTTACACGATCCCGTCGCTGCTCCGCGGTCTGGGGGTCCTGTCTGGTTACCTTGAGAGGGTCCAGCAGGCCGTGGATGAGGGCGCGTTCACCGAAGACGAACTGCTGAAGGCGCGGCTGGCCGCCGACATGCTGCCCCTGGGCCGGCAGATCCAGATCGCCTGCGACAACGCGAAGAACGGTCCTGCGCGCCTTGCCGGGCGCAACGCCCCCTGGTTCAAGGACGAGGAGAGGCGCCTGATCCAATACCGGCACCGGGTTGAAAAAACCATCGCCTACATCCGGTCGTTTACGCCGCGGGATTTCGACGGCAGCGAGGTGCGGATGATCGACCAGGCGTTCCGTGGCGCGAACTACGTCATGTCCGGGGGAGACTATGTTCGGGACATCCTGCTGCCGAATTTCTACTTCCACATCGCCATCGCCCACGCCATCTTGCGCCACAAAGGCCTCTCGATCGGCAAGCGGGATTACTTGGGTAATCTGCCGGCGACTGCGGCGGAGATCAACGAGCCGACGGGCAGACATCGTCCCATCGAGTTCCTCACCAACGGCGAAAGCATCCAGTGGGTGGCGCGGCGTGGGTTGGCCGAGGACCCAGTCGATAGCGGACCCGAATTCGGCTATTTCCAGTTCGTGCCGCAGCCGCTCTCGATCACCCTCCGAGAGCTGATCTGCGCCCTGATGGAAGAACTGGGGGGATTCAGCGGGGGATTGTTGCTGCTGACCGACTGGATATGGGACGACGACTACGACATCGATCCTACCGCTGGATACCGGCAGGCCATCAACGAATCCCGATCCCTTGGCGAAGTGCCCGGATTCCTGTTCACGCCGGAGAACCTTCAGGAAGCCTCGGAGCTCTTGGCGTTGGTGATCGAGCGCAGCTGGACCGGTCGGTTCTACTTGGCCACGGGCGTGACCGTGCTGCAGCTGTGCGAGGGCTACAAGGTCGACGTCTACACCAAGGATCCGGATGTCGAGCGGCTGGTGCGCTATCGCCTGATCACGCTGGGCGCCAAGTTTTCGCAGCCATGAGGACGCCGCTTCCTGCGACCGCCGCACAACGCCATCGGTCGATCACCAACTCGAATGCAGGAGTCTGAGACCACATGGAGCGCAAGAATCGACTTGTCACCAATGCCGAGTACGCCAAGTTCGTTCGGGATGGCGGCTACCGGAACGCCTCCCTGTGGCTCGGCGACGGGTGGGCGTTGGTCGAGTCTGAGGGGTGGGAGCGGCCGATCTATTGGCGCCCGGACGGCGAACGTGAGTTCACCCTGTCGGGCTGGCAGATCCGTGACGATGACTCCCCTGTCTGCCACCTAAGCTACTTCGAAGCTGATGCCTTCGCTCGCTGGGCGGGTGGGCGCTTGCCCACCGAGGTCGAGTGGGAGAGCGCAGCCGCGGAGTCGAGTGTGGACGGGAATCTTCTCGAATCTGGCGCTCTGCACCCGACACCCGCGCGCGCAGGCGAAGGCCTGCGGCAACTCTTCGGCGACTTATGGGAGTGGACTTCGTCTGCCTATACAGCCTACCCCGGCTTCGCACCCTTTGATGGGTTGCTCGGGGAATACAACGGAAAATTCATGAACGGACAATGGGTGTTGCGCGGAGGCAGCTGCGCGACGCCACAAAGTCATATTCGCGCCACTTATCGCAACTTCTTTCCGCCGGCGGCTCGCTGGCAGTTCTCGGGCGTACGCCTTGCCAAGGATCTCGCGTGACAGTTATCCCCAATCTTACCGACCTGCGGCCTACTCCCGACGACATCCTGGGCGACGTGCTCACCGGCCTTGCGCAAAGCCCCAAGAGGCTGCCGTCCAAATACTTCTACGACCGTCGCGGCTCCGCGTTGTTTGAGCTGATTACGCGGCAACCCGAGTATTACCTGACACGGACCGAGTTGGGTCTTCTGAAGGCCAGCGCCGACCAGATCGCGGATGCCGTCGGACCACAGGCACACGTCGTGGAATACGGCAGCGGAAGCGGAAAGAAAACGCGTTTATTGCTCAATGCATTCAAGGATCCAGTCGCCTATACACCCATTGAGATCTCTCACAGTGCCTTGGCGGAGACGGTGAGGAAAATCGATAGGCGGTTCGGATCACTCGAAGTGCTCCCGGTATGCGCCGACTTCACAAAACCAGTGCCGTTGCCGCGGCCTGCCCGCAAGGCCGACCACGCTCTGATTTTCTTTCCAGGCTCCACGCTCGGCAATTTTGACGCGGACGAAGCGATCTCGATTCTGCGCGCCATGGGTCAGACCATGGGAAGCCGTGGTGGCGCACTAATCGGAATCGACCTGCAGAAGCCCAGATCCATCGTCGAACCGGCCTATAACGACAAAAAGGGGGCCACGGCTTGCTTCACGCTCAACCTGCTCGTACGACTGAATCGCGAATTAGACAGCAATTTCGATCTCGACAGATTCGCGCACCACGCGATCTATGTCGAGGAGCATTCTCGGATCCAGACCTTCCTGATCAGCCAGAGAGAACAGGAGGTGGAAGTAGCGGGGCGGGCATTCCGCTTCGCAGCTGGCGAGCTGATGCAGGTTGAGTACAGCCACAAGTACACGGACGCCTTTTTCAGTGCGCTGGCGGCTGAGGCGGGGTTGCGCGTCGCGCATCGCTGGAACGATCCGAACAACTGGTTCGGGCTGAGGCTCCTGCGGCGCATCGAACATGCATGATGCCCAAGGCCAGTAGCGTCACCCTGGATAAATCTTCTCTGACGTAGGAGGAATGTTCATGAACAAGCAACGTATGCGCCAAGTCATGCTCGGCTTGGAAGCCGACGGTCTCTGCACAACGATGGACGCGTATCGGGAATATTTTGCATCGGCGCGCCTTGATCGAAGCGAGCCGGTCGAAATTGACGAACATGCGCAGGCCGTCTCCGCACGTGAACTCGCCGAGGCCGTGGATCACCCGCTTCACGACCATGCGGAGAATCTGGAGACACTTCGCAATGCCGACTTTGGACCCAAGTCGGTGGTGGAGGAAGGGGCTGTTGTGCGAATCGGTGGCCGGAATCTGGTGGTTGCCGTCCCCACCGTCACGTTCGTGTGCGACGGCGAGGAGTTCATGGGCATCTCGGCGCGTGCTCCGATCTTCGAGGCGATGCAAGGCAAGCGTGCGGGCGAGTCGTTCTGCTTCAACGGGCGGAACATGGTCGTCGAGTTCATCGCGTGATCGAGCCTGCGACGACATGACGAACGCTGCCATTGCTGTGCCGTCATCCAAGTAGATCGCAGGCGGCCCAGCGTCGGCGCGTACGAGCGCTGGAAAGTCCTCACGCACGCGCGCGACATCCCAATGCGTGCCGCGCTTCTTTGCTCCGGGATCCGAGCCTCGCATTGCGGGCTCCTCAATCAACGCAAGGACGCGCGCGTCCTGCAATGATGCGATGCATCTGCCGCCGTTTCTGCTCTTTGTCAGACGTCCGGGAAAAGGTACGCATTCACCGATTGATCTTCGTAATGGCGCGCCTGGAAACCGCAAGCGCAGCTTCGCGCACGGCCTCGGAAAGGGAGAGATGTGCATGCGCAACCACCCCGATATCCTGAGCGCGCGCATTGAGTTCCATCGCCAGCACGACTTCGGCGATTAGTTCCGAGACCCCCGGGTCCACCATCTGGGCTCCTAGGATTCGGTCGGTTTCCGCATGCGCCAGAATCTTCACGTGACCGGCGGTTTCGTTCATGGCGACGGCCCGGCCTGCGGCAGCGAATGTGAACGTGCCGACCTTGTGGGGAATTCCAGCAAGGCCGAGGTCATTCTCGCTCTTCCCGACCCACGCAATCTCAGGATCGGTGTAGATCACCCATGGAACCTTGTCGAAGTCGACGTGACCGGTATGCCCGGCGATCCGCTCGGCGACGGCAATGCCTTCTTCCGAACTTTTGTGTGCCAGCATAGGGCCACGCACCACATCGCCAATTGCCCAGATTCCCGGCACGCCGGTGGCGCAGAATTTGTCCACTACGATGCGGCCGCGTTTGTCTGTCTGGACGCCGACATCCTCCTCGAAAGCCCATCTGTGAAGGGGCGGCGGCCGACGGCCACCAACAGTTTGTCGACAACGAGTTCGTGGTCGCCTTCGGCGTTCGCGAAGGCGACCCGGACCTCGGAGCCGACCACCGCCGCGCCAGCAACTTGGGCGCAAAGTTCGATTCGAAGCTCCTGCTTCTTGAATTCCCGGAGCGCGACTTGGGCGATGTCCGCGTCGACACTGAGAAGAAAATCCGATCGGGCCTCCAACAGAGTGACGTGCGACCCGAGCCGGTTCCAGACGCTTCCAAGTTCTAACCCGACTACACCAGCGCCAATGATCCCGAGCCTGCGAGGGACCTGGCTAAATTCGAGCGTACCGACGTTGTCGACGATCATCACGCCATCGACTGCCACTGATGGAAGCGCAACTGGCACCGAACCAGTGGCGATGGTGATGTTGTTCGCGGCCAGGGAATGTTGCACGCCATCCATGCCCTCGACGATCACTTCATTGCCGGGCCGGACCCGGCCTCGACCCCAGTAAGGCATGATCTTGTTGCCCCTGAACAGCACGCTGATGCCATCGGTGAACTGTTTTACGATCCTGTCCTTACGGCCCAGGAGCTCACTCATCTCAACGCGAAGGCCTTCGGCGTAGATGCCGTGCACTTGAGAGCGCCGCGCGAGCGCGTGGTACAGCTTGGAAGAATCGAGGAGCGCCTTGGACGGGATGCAGCCAGAGTTCAAGCACACACCTCCAAACGAGGCCTGTCCATCCTTGCCCACGTAGGCGTCCACGATGGCAGCTCGAAAACCCAGCTGTGACGCACGGATGGCGGCCACGTAGCCAGCCGGGCCAGCCCCGATCACGATTACGTCGAAGGCCAAACCCATGATGTGATCTCCGGTAGAGGTGGCACCGAACGCGAGGCCCGCGCGACGTGGTTGATTCCACGACGTCGTGATTTCGAATAGCCGCGCACAGTTGATGAGTTTAGTAGGCCTTCACGCGCATGCACTCCAGAACTTGCGCTTGAACTCGGTGCTTCAGGCGCGCATGGTCGCGTGACGCGCCCGCGGCGCTCGCGGCCGATTGGAGGACCTAATGACGTACCAAAAGACAAAAGAAGCTGTCGCTCGACTGACACCGGAGCAGTTTCGCGTTACCCAGCAGAACGGTACGGAACGGGCCGGCACGGGAGCGCTGCTCCACGAGGATCGGCCGGGCATCTACGTGGACATCGTCTCAGGCGAACCGTTGTTCGCCTCATCGGCCAAGTTCGAGTCGCACTGTGGTTGGCCTAGTTTCACAAAGCCGATTGAGCCGGCGCACGTTCAGGAACTGCGTGACATGAGCCACAGCATGATCCGCACCGAGGTGCGCTCAATTCATGGCGACAGCCACTTGGGTCACGTATTCACCGACGGGCCGCGTGATCGGGGCGGACTTCGCTACTGCATCAACTCGGCCGCACTGAGATTCGTTCCACGCGAGCAAATGGAGGCCGAGGGGTACGGCGCGTATCTCGATCAGGTGGAGGAACGCCCATGACGACTGAGAGTGCCATTCTGGCGGGAGGCTGCTTTTGGGGCGTCCAGGAACTGCTCCGCAAAATGCCGGGCGTCATCTCGACTCGTGTAGGTTACAGCGGCGGCGATGTCCCCAACGCCACGTATCGCAATCACGGCACCCATGCCGAGGCGGTCGAGATCGTCTTCGATCCAAGCAAGCTCGACTATCGGACACTGCTTGAATTCTTCTTCCAGGTCCACGATCCCACGACACCAAACCGGCAAGGTAACGATCGCGGCACGTCCTATCGCTCTGCGATCTATTACACCTCCCTTGAGCAGAAGGGGGTCGCCGAAGACACCATCGCTGATGTCGATGCGTCTGGGCTGTGGCCCGGGAAGGTGGTAACGCAGGTGGAGGCAGCCGGTGACTTCTGGGAAGCCGAGCCCGAGCATCAGGATTACCTGCAGAGGTACCCCACCGGCTACTCCTGCCACTACGTGCGGCCTGGGTGGAGGGTGCCCAGGCGTCGGCGGGTGTGCTGAATGCGGTCAACCAAGACCATCTTGAAGAAGTCCGCCACCGGCCCAGCGAAGGCATCGAAGAATCGGGATCTCACGCTCGCTACTGGCGGTGAGTCGTTCAAAGGCAGAAT
The DNA here is from genome assembly GCF_045689605.1 of Luteimonas sp. R10. GTDB lineage: Bacteria > Pseudomonadota > Gammaproteobacteria > Xanthomonadales > Xanthomonadaceae > Luteimonas. The sequence goes on along the minus strand of NZ_CP141262.1, from coordinate 3,443,323 downwards.
TGAGTGCGGACCGTGACAACAAGCGAACCACAATCTGAGACAACTCCGCGTCAGGACTTCATCCGCCAGGCCATCCGTGACGACTTGGCCGCTGGAAGGCACGCATCGATCCGCACACGCTTTCCGCCCGAGCCAAACGGCTACCTGCACATCGGACACGCCAAGGCCATTGCCCTGAACTTCGGTATCGCGAACGAGTTCGGCGGACGCTGCAACCTGCGCCTGGACGATACCAACCCTGCCAAGGAGGATCCTGGGTATGTCGCCGCGATCATGGAAGATGTTCACTGGCTGGGATACGAGTGGGCCAGCCTGCGTCACGCCTCGGACTACTTCGAGGAGCTCTACCTGGCCGCCGAAAAGCTCATCAGGCAGGGCGATGCATATGTTGATGACCTTACGCCAGAGGAGATCCGTGCCTGGCGTGGAAGCTTGACGGAACCGGGTCGCCAGTCGCCCTACCGCAATCGGAACGTCGAGGAGAACCTGGACCTGTTCCGTCGCATGCGCGCCGGCGAGTTCGCCGACGCCAGCCGCACCCTGCGCGCGAAGATCGATATGGCGTCAGACAACATGAATTTGCGAGACCCGGCGCTGTATCGCATCAAGAAGGTCAGGCATCCGCATACCGGTGACACTTGGCCGATCTACCCGATGTACGACTTTGCACACTCGCTCAGCGACGCGATCGAGGGCATCACCCACTCGCTGTGCACCCTGGAGTTCGAGGATCATCGCCCCCTCTACGACTGGTGCATCGACAAGGTCGACCTCGCTGGCAACCCGGCGCTGCTGCGACCACTGCTCGATAGCGGCATTCCGCTGGAGGCCGGCAGGCCGCGCCAGATCGAGTTTTCGCGTCTGAATTTCAACTTCCTCGTCCTCAGCAAACGCAAGCTGCTCGCGCTGGTCGAGGACGGCCTGGTCGATGGCTGGGACGATCCGCGCATGCCGACACTGCAGGGCATCCGCCGCCGTGGCTACACCCCCTCGGCGCTGAAGCTGATGGTCGAGCGCTTGGGCATCGGCAAGCAAAACTCGCTGCTCGATATCTCGATCCTCGAGGGCGCGTTGCGCGACGACCTCGATGCCACGGCGCCGCGGCGCATGGCGGTGATTGATCCGCTGAGGATGGTCTTGACGAACATCGATGCGGATCACGAGGGGACGCTGTTCCTCCCGAACCACCCGAAGGATGCGGCGCAGGGCGAGCGCGAGGTGCCGTTCTCGCGCGAGTTGTGGATTGACCGCGAGGACTTCGCCGAAGTGCCGCCGCCGGGCTTCAAGCGACTCACCGTCGGCGGCGACGTGCGCCTGCGCGGCGCCGGCATCGTGCGCTGCGACGAGGTGGTCAAGGATGCCGCCAGCAACGTCATCGAACTGCTCTGCACGCACGACCCGGAACCGTGCCCCGGCATAGAAGGCTCCAGCCGCAAGGTCAAGGGGACCATACACTGGGTCAGCGCCAAGCATGGGGTGCCGGCGGAAATCCGCCTGTACGACCGGCTGTTCACTGTGCCCGATCCGGACGCAGGCGAAGACGGCAAGACGTATCGCGACCATCTGAATCTGGAATCGTGCCGTAGCCTGCGCGGCTACGTCGAGCCGGCCGCGGCGAAGGCGACGCCGGAGCAGTCGTTCCAGTTCGAGCGGACCGGATACTTCGTCGCCGACCGATTTGACCACCATCCTAGTGCCCCGGTGTTCAACCGCAGCGTCGCCCTGCGCGACACGTGGGCGCGAAGGGTTTGAGCGCCTGAACGGGAGTCCGCGGTAGGCATGGATTTGACCGCAATAAATCGAGTTTCAGGGCCAAGCAACGATCGTATGCTGTGCGTCGCCCTTCACAGGAAGGCAGTTCTATTCGGTGCTTGTGACGCAGCAGGGATCCGCGTTCGTCCAGCGGCACCGCAACATTCCAACCCAACAGACAGATGACTGCGGAGGCAAAATCCCATGAAAGCGATCGTGGTTACGAACCAGGCTGAGGGAACGGCCGGGATGAAGCTGGTGGAGCGGCCCATGCCGCAGGCATCGATCAACGACGTCGTCGTTCAGGTGTATGCGTCGGGCTTCGTCAACACTGAGCTGGGCTGGCCCTCGACTTGGACCGATCGCCTCGACCGCGACCGAACACCGTCGATCCCCGGGCACGAGCTGGCCGGCGTGGTCACCGCCCTGGGCTATGGCACGACGGGGCTGTCGGTCGGACAGCGCGTATTCGGCCTCACGGACTGGTCTCGCGACGGCACCTTGGCGGAGTACACAGTTGTGGAGGCACGCAACCTCGCGCCGCTGCCGGGCGACGTCGACTTCACGGTGGGCGCGAGCCTGCCGATCTCGGGTCTGACCGCGTGGCAGGGGCTAATCGTGCACGGCCGCCTTCAGGCGGGTCAGCGCGTGATCGCGCACGGCGCGGCCGGCGCGGTCGGGTCGATGGTGACACAACTCGCGCGTGAGTTCGGCGCCTACGTGATCGGCACCGGACGCGCCGCCGACCGTCAGGCGGCGCTCGACTTTGGCGCGAGCGAGTTTGTCGACCTCGACAGCGAGGCCTTGGAAGACGTCGCCCAAGTCGATCTGGTGTTCGATCTCATCGGCGGCGAGATCGGGAAGCGGTCCGCGCGCCTAGTTCGAGCCGGAGGAACGCTGGTTTCCATCGTCGGGCCCTCCGAGGTGCGGCCGGCCGACGGCCTAGCGATTGACTTCGTAGTCGAGTCCGATAGCGACCAGCTGGGCGAGATAGTCAAGCGCGTGCGAGACGGACGGCTGCGGACGAACATCGGCACTGTCGCGCCCCTCGACGAAGCCGTCGCCGCCTTCAACCCAACGGAGCGACGCCCGGGGAAGACGGTCATCCGTGTTCGTCCGTGAGGCTGTCGGGCGTAGTGGCGTCAAGTTTGTAACTGACGCCCAAGCCAGACCGCGTGTGTCATCGCCGCATCACAGTTTAACAACCCCGAGAGAAGATCCCTGATGTCCGAGTCCTTCCCACTCCCAACAACTCCCGAAGACTTCATCCCATCGCTGCTTGAACGGTTCAACTCCAGAAATCTCGAGGCGATGATGGCCTTGTACGCACCGGAAGCCGTGTTCGTCGCGAAAGACGGGCGAACCATCACTGACCGCAACGAATTCGCCGCCCAATTCCAGCACGATATGAACCTCGGCCTGCCGCTGAAGGCCAATGTGCGCCACGTGTTTGTCGGTGGCGACACCGCTCAGATCGTGTTGGACTGGTCAATTGAAGGAACAGGTCCCGACGGCAAGGATGTTCGCCTTGGAGGCTCGGCAAGCGATATCGTGCGGCGCGGCGCGGACGGGGCCTGGCGGTACATTATCGACAATAACCAAGGCACGGCAGTGCGACAGCCCACCTGACATCTGTCGCGACGGCGGCTATCGCGACAGAGCCGCTCTTCTTGGCGCCGCGGGACGAGGCGCGGTTCGGGCGTGACAGTCTCGAGATGCCTTTGTCGCCTTCAGGCCGACCGGAGCGACGTCCGGCAAGACGATCATTCGCGTTCGACGGTGAGGATTTTGGGGCGGAGAGCGGTTCTACCCTTGGCCTTGTCGGCCTGCTGATTGCAGACACCGAACGGCTCAGTCTCGCGGAATGTAGTCGACGTGGGGCCCCGGCTCGATAATGAACACGGCGAGCGTCGCGAGAACGCACGCGACCGAGGCGGCAGCCATTGCCATGTGGAATCCTGAGAAGAGCTGAGGACCGCCCTGCTGCAGGACGCCGCCAAGCAGAGCGATGGCAAAGAGTGATCCCGCGCGCGAGACCGCGCTGTTAACTCCAGCCGCCGTTCCGGCGCGATCGGGTTCGACGGACGTCAGAACGAGGGTGGTCAACGGCGCGATCGCCAAGCTCATGCCCAACGCCAACAGAAGAACGGGGGGGAAGATGTGCGCCCAATAGGTCGCATTCGAATCGATACGGAGCGAGATGGCGCATCCCAGGGCTACAACGGAGCCGCCGGCGAACAATGGCAAGCGGCGGCCGAACCGGCGGCAAAGCATGCCGGCGAGCGGCGAGACGACCGCGATTAGCACTTGCAGGGGAACGAAGGCCAGGCCCGCCACCAACGTCGGCAGGTGCGCGCCCCGAATCATCACGAACGGGATCAAGGTCAGCATGACCGTGAACGCCCCATAGAGGAGCGCGGTGAACAGGTTCGCGCCGACGACCGACCGTGAGGTGAAGAGGGACGGGGGCAGCATGGCGGCGTTGTCGCCCAATCGCCGTTCGTTCGCGATGAAGCCGAATAAACCGCCCAGACCGACGATCAGGGTGACGAACACCCAAAGGTTCAGGTCGGAACCGTTGGTCAGGCTGGTCAGCCCCGCGCCCAGCCCGCCGAGCCCCACTGTCGAAAGGACCGCGCCACCGACGTCGATCCGGGCGTGGCTCGTCGGGGAGTCCTTGGGTATCCACGCAGCGCCGACGGCCAGCGCGCCGACGACCATGGGAAGGAGCATCAGAAAGGTCGTCCGCCACGACCCGTGATCGAGGATCGCGCCGGCTATCGCGGGCGCGACGCCGCTGGCGACGGCCGCGGCGGCCGACCAGATGCCGACCGCACGGGCTTTCTTGTCGGCGGGAAAGGCCTGCCCCAGTACCGAAAGGCCGTTGGGCAGGATCAAGGCTTCGCCCAAGCCTTGCACGAACCGGCCGACGATGAGCGGAGCGAAACTGGGCGCAAAGCCAATCACGGCTGCGCCCAGGCCGTAGAGCGCTACCCCCGTCAGGAAGATCCGCTTCTGTCCGTAACGGTCACCCAGAGCGCCTGCAACCATGGTCAAGGCCGCGAGCGGCAGGAGCTCGGCGTTCATCACCCACTGCAGGTCGAGCGGCGAGAGGTGCATGTCTCGGCCAATCGCAGCGAGCGCGACCGCGGCGATGGCGCTGCTAACGAACACCAGGCAGCTGCCCAGGCTAGATGCGGTGAGTATCTTGGCGCCCTCGCGTGCCCCGGCGGCCTTACGCTCGGACAGAGCGCGGCCGCTATCGATCAGGATCAGAGATGCATTGCTCACGACCTGATCACCCAGGCCAGCTCGAAGGATTCGCGCAACGCGGGACGGTCCGGTCCTCATGGATAAGACGGGACTGAACCCACTGCCATGAGAGGTGGCTATTTCCCTGCGGCCGCTGAGGCCTCCCGCTGAAGCATTCTTCGGGTGCGATCCACACCCCACCGACATCCTGAGATGTCGCCGTCTCCGCGTATGACGCGATGACATGGGATGACCAGGGCGAGTGGGTTCGCCGCTCCTGCCTGCGCAACTGCACGAGCGGCGCCGGGACGGCCAATGCGCCTGGCGATTTCTGCATACGTCACCGTCGTGCCGGCCGGAATGTCTAGAAAAACCTTCCACACGCGTTCTTGGAAGGCGGTGCCACGTACGTCGAGCGGGAGATTGAGCCCAGCGACCGGCGCGTCGACGAACTCGATCACCTGTTGGACCAGGCTCTCATAGGCCCGATCTCCACGCATCAGGATCGCTTTGGGGAATTGCGCCCTGAGATTCTCCAGCAGGGTGTCAGGGTCGTCACCAAGCAGAATTGCGCAGATGCCGAAATCGCTCTGGGCCACAAGAAGCGGGCCGAGGGAGCACACGCCCGTGGCGAAGTGAATCGACGTGCCCGCGCCGCCGTTTCGAAACGCGCCTGCGCTCATGCCCAGCCGCCGATCGACTGTCGCATAAAAATGTCCACTAGAGTTGAACCCGGCACCGAAGATCGCGTCCGTGGTGGACGCGGCCGTATTGCGCAGCTGAAGTCGCAGTTTGCGCGCGCGCGCTGCCAGCGCGTACGCCTTGGGCGAGACACCAACTTCAGCCTTGAAGACGCGCTGGAAGTGGAAGGGGCTCATGCCGGCCCACGCGCCCAGTCGCGCCAGTGTCGGAGGTCTTTCCGAGGCTTCGATCAGCCGGCAAGCCCGTGTGACGAGATTGGCCCGCTGCGCCGCGGAAGCTGTCCGGTCACTGGCAGCGCGACGACTGGCCCGATAGCCGGCGGCCTCCGCAGCGAGCGCGGTGTCGAAGAATTCCACGTTCGCCCGCATGGGTAACCGCGCCGACGAACTGGGGCGGGAATACACGCCGGTTGTGCGAACGGCGTAGACGAAATGATCATCCGCGGTTCGATCCCGGGCTAGAACCGCGTCCCAACGTTGCTCGTCAGTTTGGAATATTGGCTCCGGCGCCGGTTCGTGACCGTTAGTCGCGGCAGAATGTCCATCGCCGAAAGCTCCCGACGAGTTAATAGTGTCTGCGCTGCCACCGCGGCGCAGATCGCTACGTTCCAGGCTCATGACGAACTTTCCGTACCGGAAACCGACTGCAGGTAGGCGATGATCAGGCGACGTTGATTTGCATCATCCAGCACCAGGTACATCTTGCTGCGCGGAGCCATTCTCTGGGTATCGCTGAGCCAGAGATCGAGGCGGGCCGGCGTCCAGGTGCCATCCAACTGCTTCAAGGCTGGGGAGTAGTCGTAATCCGGAACGCCTGCAACGCGTCGACCGATCACGCCTTGATGACGTGGTCCTATCCGGTTGGTCTCAACGGAGTGGCAACCCCCACACTTGTTCTCGTAGAGCGTGTGGCCCTCGGCGAGGAGGTCGGCATCGGCCGCATTGGCAGCACAACGCAACTGGGCCAGAGATGCGGCAAGCAGAACGATCCACACGTGACTATGGAATCGGAAGAACACGCTTCCCATCTCGCGATCAGCCAAACAGGTACGCCGCAGTCGGGATGGGCGCGCCTGCAGCACTATTGAGTGTCGCCCAGTGGACCGCCTCGTCCGCCGAGAGGTTCGCGAACAGCTGCGCGAGCTTCGGCTCGCGCAGGGCCGCGATCTGACCGATGTAGGCACTGGCCGCGCCCCGTTCGAGGGTCGTGGCGAGCGCCACGACGTCGGCTTCGGTCTTGAGCGAGCCGAGCTTCAGCGCCTCGATGTACTGGGCATCGGTCCTGGGCTCGACGGGCTTGCCGCCGGCTTCGGCGACGAGTTTGGCAAGCGAGTCACGGTGCGCCTGGTGGTGTCCGAGAAACACCAAGGCCAGCTTCAACGTTCCCTGAGAAAGTAACCCGCTCTTACCGGCGATCTGGTAGGCGGCAATGCCCTCATGTTCGAGAGCCAGGGCAGTTTGGATGACACCAATATCGTCAGGCTGGTTTGTTGTGGCAAGAGCGCGACTCGGAAACAGGCTAGGCGCACCCGCACCTAGGGTTGCCATGCCGGCATGAGCAAGGAAGCTCCGGCGGGCCAAGGTAGGTCCGCGACTAGTTTTCATGACCCTCTCCCGTGCGTCCCTCGAATCCCTGGCATGTCGCGTGGACGCCGATCGCGACATGGCATGCCAGAGAAGGAGATAGGAGTGTTATCAGTATCGAGGAGGCTTTGCACTTGTTTTGCAACACAACGTGAAAGATTCGGACGTTATCGAACCTGCCTTGGACAATATCGAACCCGCCTAGTCCCGTTGAGTGGGTTCAGTCGCGCAAGAGCATTGGGATTGCTTTGTGCATCTCGTGGAAGATCTGGACGAGACAGAACTCCATGTGGACGATATCGAACCGACCTTGCCCGCTCCCGTATTGATTGCTGTTGGCGATAACGAGAAACTTCTTGTCATGTTGAAACCCATCACGGCCCCGCTTCGGGGCATCGGATCCTGCACGATCAGTGCGGAATTTCTCCCAAAGGGCCCACGTCGCATCGTGCAACTCAGTGCCACCTCGTCGATTCTGGTAGTTGGTCAGACCCCAGACACGAAAGTCCATGCCGGCGATGTTCCTTGGCAGGACAACACCGGTGACCGGCTTCGCGACTGTTGGGCGTCGACGAAGTGGATTTCCATGACGCCGCTAACGCGGCACTCGTGTCCATGGGCTTTTGTTATCCAGGCTAACGGACGGGCGGCGACGCGCCAACGCGTCCGGAGTGTGCGCCTCAGTGACGCGAGCGCATCTTGAGTTGCTTCCAGCGGACCGGTTGACGGTGTTAGTCGAGACCCATGTCCAGGAGTACCATCTGCACGTAGATGCAAGTCTTTTGGAGCGTGTTCGGGACTTTAGGTTCTTCGCGCCCGACGTCTTTTCCACGCCATATCCGTCCTGGCGCAGCGTGGAATGGCAGAGGCGGAATCCATGGTACGAGAAGGGTTCTCCGCGTTGCGCCACGCGGTTCAAGCTCGGCTCACTGAGACCGTCTAGGCGCCTAGGATGTACGTATGAAAGACGAAGTTGACCCCATGCGGCGCCAAGAACAGGCTGTCACGATGTCATCGGGCCGCTCGACCCTGCCGGCTCCACTTGTAGAGCAGCTCCTCAATTCCATGGACGTGCGGATTGAGGCGTTTGCCGTCTGCCGGGTCGGAGCCAATGCCGCGTTGGCCATTCCGGCTGTCAACGAGCTGAAGATCATCTATGTGCTGACGGGCACCGTGTATCTGTCGGTGGAGGGATGCGAACAGCAGGAATTGCCGCCTGGGAGCATCGTTCTGATCCCGAAGAACCGGACCCAGGTCCAAGCAGGCGGCAAGGCGCCCGAACATCGGTTCGACGTTAAGGGGGCATTGCATAAAGGTCCCCATGACCTGATGTACCTGGATGCTTTCGACGGGACGCACGAAATCCAAGTTCTTTGCGGATGGCTTCGGTTGGGTCTGACAGCCGAGTTCAACGCCTTCGACGGCCTCCTCAATCCAATCAGCGCCAATCTCAACAGCTCGGCATTCGTCCGAAGTGCGTTCGAGACGATGATCGATGAGACCCGTTTCCGGACCGCGGGCTCTCGAACGCTGGCCAACACGCTCATGAAGGCCTGCATGGTCGAGCTTTTTCGCCATGGGCTCGCCCGCGCGGAGCCCGACCGAGGCTCGCCCGCCATTTTCCTTAAGCCAGGTCTCAGCAGGGCAGTCACGGCGATTCTGAGTCAGCCTGCAGCGCCACACAGCGTGGCATCCCTGGCCAAGATCGCCAGCATGAGCCGCTCCGCGTTCGCAAAGGCCTTCGAGGAGACAATGGGCACCACGCCCATCGAATTCGTGGGCCGTGCGCGGCTGGCGAAGGCCCGCGACTTGGTCCTTGCAACCGACGACCCTATCGCCTCGATCGCGGAGTCCGTCGGCTTCGCGAGCCGAAGCCACTTCAGCTCGCGGTTCCGTGAACGCTACGGCGAGGATCCGTCCGCGTACCGAAAGCGAATGACCGCGGTTTCGGCGACCGAACGGTTCGCATCGGTGACCAGCATCTGCGCAAGGACCGATGAAAGCCCGCTGAAGGTAAATGCGAATGAAGGAACTCCGGACGAGGCCAACGAGGGTCTCGGCCGAAAGACCGTAAGGTCTGGGGGCAGCACATAGTGAGGCGAGGCGTCACGGCCTTGCTCCATTAGCGCCGCGTCTCATTTTGCGTTGCGGGCCGCATGCTCGGATCGCTCCTTCCGTCTGGAAGGCTGAAGCCAGCCCAGCGGCCGGAAACGCCGGTACAGCAGGGTGCACGCGGACCCCATGAAACTCAGAACTTCGAGGTAGCCCCACGTAGTTCCTGCACCTGGCAGATTGGCGAAGTTCATGCCGTAGATGCCCGCCGTCGCGCTCGGCACACCGAGGATGGCTCCTGTCGGTCCCCGTTCTAGGAGCCGGCCAGGAGCCAGGCGAAAGAGAATCGGGGCGGTTTGCGTCGTGCACCGGCATATAATCGAGGGCGTTGGAGCAACGGAAAACCCGCTACAGCGTGCTAAACTCAAGCCCAGAGGGTTCGCGGTGCGGATCTAGAATCGCACCTTAAAATCCCTTGGCCGCAAGGCCATGTCGGTTCGATTCCGACCCCGGCACCAGCCGAAGCGCGACCGGCTCACGATCCCGCGCCCGGACTGGTCCCTGCCGGATGGGTACCGTCGCGCAGCAGCCGTCCGGTCACCCCGTTGGTCCAGCCGAATCCGTCCTGCAGCGGGTATTCGCCGCCGCCGCCGCCGTGCGCGCCTTCGGGCGGCAGCTGCAGCGCGTATTTCTCGACCAGCTTGCGCTCGCGCCGGAAGTGGCTCGACACGGTGGCCAGCCAGCGCCGGCCGATCTCGCGCGACAGCGGGCCTTCGCCGTAGTCGGCCAGGCCGCAGATCGCCATCCACTGCAGCGGCGCCCAGCCGTTGGGCTGGTCCCACTGTTCGCCGCTCACGCGTTCGCTGGTGCCGACGCCGCCGTCCTCCAGCAACCGCGAGCGGAGGGCCTCGGCCACGCGTTGCGCCTGCGGCCGGCTGGCGATGCCCACGAACAGCGGCGTCGCCGTAGACGCGAACAGGCGTTCGCGCCGGCGGTCGTGCCGGCAGTCGTAGTCGAGGTAGGCGCCGGCGGCCTCGCTCCACAGCCAGCGATCGATCGCCTGGCGGCGCGCATCGGCGCGGCGGCCGAATTCGATCGCCGACGCATCGTCGCCGCTGGCCGCCGCAAGCTGCGAGATCTGCGCTTCCAGCTTGTGCAGGAAGCAGTTGAGGTCCACCGGCAGGATCGACGTGGTGCGGATGGTGGCCAGGCCGCCGCCGTCGTCGCACCAGCGCGAGCTGAAGTCCCAGCCCGAGGCGGCGCCGGCGCGCAGTTCGCGATAGACCTCGTGCACCGGGCGCCGGCCTTGCGCCGCGGTGCCGACGTCCTCCAGATACGACTCCTCGCGCGGGGTGTCGCGGTCGTCCCAGTAGCGGTTGAGCAGGGCGCCGTCGTCCATGCGCACGCAGTGGCGGTGCATCTCGTTGCGGCGCAGTTCGTCGGCGCCCTCCATCCAGTACGCGTACTCCTTGCGCAGCCGCGGCAGGTAGCGCAACGCCTGGCAGATGCCGTGCGCCTCGAACAGTTCGGTCATCAGCGCGAACACCGGCGGCTGCGAGCGGCTCAGGTAGTAGCTCCGGTTGCCGTTGGGGACGTGGCCGTAGGTGTCGATCAGGTAGGCGAAGTTGTCGGCCATCGAGCGCATCAGGTCGAGCCGGCCGCTGCCGGCCAGGCCGAGCATGGCGAAATAGGAGTCCCAGTAGTACATCTCTCCGAAGCGCCCGCCCGGCACCACGTACGGGTTGGGCAGCGGCAGCAGCGAGGAACGCACCGGATGCTCCCGCGGCTGCCGGGTCAGCACGTCCCAGAGATAATCGATGTGCTCGGCCAGCGTGCGCTCCGGATCGGACACGTAGCGGCTGGTGGGCGGGTGCTCGGGCCGGAAGTGCGCGTGCACGAACGCGGCGAGGTCGAAACCGGGCGCCGATTTCCGCGCGCGGTAGGCATCCAGGATGTCCTCCGGATCCTGCAGCGGCGCGCAGTCGACGAAGATCTTGCTGTCGGGGAACACCCGCCCGGACTGCACCGCGACGAACAGCTCCTGGTAGCGGTCCGCGGGCGTCAGGGTGTCCGGCTGCGCGACCGTCGCCACCCTGGCGGCGTTGCGTTCGATGTCGCGCGGCTCAATCTCCCTGCCGCTCATCGGTCCGGACGCGTTTCTCGGTGTAGTCCCACAGCAGCCCGCCGTCGACGTAGATGGTGCTGCCGGTGATGTAGTCGGCGTCGGCCGAGGCCAGGAACGCCACCGCGCCGGCGACGTCGCGCGGCGTCCCGAGCCGCTTGAGCGGAATGTTGGCCAGCAGCGGTTCCAGCAATTGCGGGTCGTCGAGCAGGGGCGCGTTGATCGGCGTGCGGATCGCGCCGGGCGCGATGTTGTTGACGGTGATCCCCAGCGGCGCCAGCTCCACCGCCAGGTTGCGCATCAGCATCTTGACCCCGCCCTTGCTGGCGCTGTAGCTGGCGAAGTCGGGGAAAGGCAGCTGCTCGTGCACCGAGCTGATGTTGATGATGCGGCCGCCGCGGCCGCGCTCGCCCAGGTGCCGCACGAAGGCCTGCGCGGCGAAGAACGCGCCCTTGAGGTTGATGTCCAGCACGCGATCGTAGTCGGCCTCGGTGACTTCGCTGAACGTCGCCCGATGCTCGACGCCGGCATTGTTGACCAGGATGTCGATGCGCCCCATCCGGCGCGCGCCCTCGCTCACCATCGTGCGCACCGCGTCGACGCGGGCGACGTCGGCCGCGAGCACGCAGCCCTCGCCGCCGGCTTCCTCCACCAGCGCCAGCGTCCGTTGCGAGTCGGCGTCGTCGTGCAGGTCGGCCACGATCACCTTCGCCCCCTCCTGCGCGAAGCGCACCGCGATCCCGCGGCCGATCCCTTGCCCGGCGCCGGTGACCAGCGCCACCTTGTCCTGGAGCCGCATGGCGCTCTCCGCCAGTGGGAACCGTGATGCTAGTGAATGCCATGTCAACGCGATGCGAGCAGTCGCGACTGTCCGGGCGCGAGCGGCTGCGGAATCGGCAGCTCCCGCGAGTTCCCGGCAATGAGAAGGCCCAGTGCCGAGGATGAAAACGCTCGGCGACTGAGCCTTCTACCGGAGTTCGCTTCGGACCTCAGCCCGCTAGCTTTTCCTCCGGCACGCGAAAGGTGGCGCAATGGGCGTGACCGCGTGGTCAACGCCTGCGGTGCCATCGCGACGTGACCCATGTCGCGACTCCCGTCGCTCCCACAAGGGCGGTGGGATGGTGGGTCTGCGGGATCGATTCACCTGGGAGCGGCTGGGGTCGCGATGTTGCTCCCACAAATGCGCGGGGCGGTCGAATCGGTCGCCTGTGGGAGCGACGGAAGTCGCGACCGCGCATAACCCGCGGCCCCGGCGCGTCGGCGTCGGGCACATGCTCGCCGGTGAATCGCCAAGCGCGTCAGGTGCTGTCGCGATGGCCGCGCCGCTCCGCGCCGCGCGCTTCCAGGCCCAGATAGGCCAGGATCGCCAGCAGCAGCGGCGCGATGTAGTAGATCGAGCGGTAGGCCAGCAGCGCCGCGATCAGCTGCGGCTGCTCCGCATGGCCGCCGAGCAGGGTGAAGAACGCCGCTTCCAGCGCACCCAGGCCGGCGGGAATGTGGACGAGCGCGGCGAACACGGCGCCCGCCAGCAACGCGCCCAGCACCACGGGATAGGCCACGTCGCGGCCGAGCAGCACGAACAGGATCGTGGCGATCGTCAGCCAGTTGAGCGACGACAGCGCCAGCTGCAGCAGGGCCAGCGCAGGCGATGGCAGCCGGTACTCGTGCCCGCGGATGCGCAGGACCCGCCCGCGCAGCGCCGCGCAGGCCAGCAGGTAGGCCACGACCAGCGCCAGTGCCGCGACTCCCGCGGCGCTCAGGTATGACGCGCGCAGGCCCGCGACGCCCGCCAGCGGTTCCGGGGCCAGCACCAGCAACAGTCCCGCGAGCGCGACGTATCCGAGCCAATTGGCGACGATGCTGAAGGCGACGATGCGGGTGATGACGCCGGCGCCGATCCCCGCGCGCAGGTACATGCGGAAGCGGAAGCCGACGCCGCCGATGAGCGCGCCGAGGTTGAGGTTGAAGGCATAGCTGACGAACGCCGCCGTCAGCACGCGTGGCGTGGACAGTGCGTGCCCGGCGTAGCGCCGCGCCGCGAGATCGTAGCCGCAATACAGCAGGTAGCTCGCGACGGCCAGCCCCGCCGCGGACCACAACAGCGTGGCCGGGTAGCCCTTCAGCGCCTCGCCCACGCTCGGCCAGTCGACCGTGCCGGCATACCGGAACAGCGCCACGGCGACGATTGCGAGCAGCACGAACGGGAAGGCCCTGGTCAGGCCGCGGCGGAGCGCTCCGCGCGGCTTCCTATCGGCCCGGCTCATGGGTCCTGCTTCTCATCGGTCGCGACCAGCACGACCTTGGGCGTGTGCGCCGGCAGCAGGCCCGCCCAGGTCGGGAACCGCCGTTGCGCGTGGTAGAAGACCGGCGCGACCAGGGTGCGCCAGAAGCTGCGCCGTGGCAGCGTCCGTGCCTCGATCCGCCGGCAGTCCTGTTGCCGCAACGCGTCCAGGCGGCTGCGCAGCTGCCGGTTGAGGGCAGGATCGCGCACGAAGACGTTCGCCTCCAGGTTGAGCGACAGGCTCAGGGGATCTAGGTTGCTGGAGCCGATGGTGGTCCAGTCGTCGTCCACCAGCGCGACCTTGCCATGGAACGGCCGCCGGCAGTACTCGTAGATGGCGACGCCGGCGGCGACCAGGTCGGGGTACAGCATGCGTGCGGCCAGTTGCGCGAACGGCATGTCCGGCTCGCCCTGGACGATCAGCGAGACCCGTACGCCCCGCTGGGCGGCATTGCGCAGCTCGCGCATGAACCCGTAGCCGGGGAAGAAGTACGCGTTCGCGATGACGATCTCGCGTCGTGCCGCGCGGATCGCCGCGCGGTATTCGCGCTCGATCGCGGTGGAGTTGCGGCCGTTGTCGCGCACCAGGAACAGCGCCTGCGCGTCTCCCGGCGTGGTCACCGGAAGCGTGATGCCGGGATGGCTCCAGGAGTGGCCGTTGTCGTGGGCGTGCATCGCGGCGGCGAGGAAGTCGCGGATGTCGGCCACCACCGGGCCTTCGACCTCGAGCGCGTAATCCTGCTTGGAGAGCGGCCCGGCATCCTCCAGGTGATCGCATCCGTAGTTGATGCCGCCGACGAACGCGCGTTCGCCGTCGACGACCAGCAGTTTCCGGTGCAGGCGGCGGAAGACGTTCAGGCGCAGGCCGAACAGGGTGCGGCGCGGATCGAAGATCCGGAGCGCCACGCCCGCCGCGGTCAGCCCGGACAGGAATTCTTCCGAGAGGTTGTAGGAACCGTACCCGTCGACGGTCATTTCGACCCTCACCCCGCGCCGGCTGGCGTCGATGATGCGTTGGCGCAGTTCGTTGCCGACCTTGTCCTCGAACAGGATGAAGGTCTCGAGCAGGACCTCGCGCCGGGCTTGCGCGATCGCCTCGAACACGCGCGGGAAGAAGGCTTCGCCGTTCTCGAGCAGTTCGACGCGGTTGCCGGGGCGCCAGGCCCGATCGCTCGTGGTCATGCGCATGGGCTCGGCTCCATCACGTGCCCGCGGCTTCCAGGCAGACGCTGGCCGCGAGCGTGGCGTGGTCGGACAGGTGCGACCAGGGCGGCGTGGACAGCACCGCGGCCTCTTGCACGCGCATGTTGCGCACGTAGATCCGGTCCAGCGGCAGCAGCGGCCAGCGCGCGGGGAACGTGCGCGCGAGCCGGCCGTGGGTTTCCAGGTGCGCCTCGCGCAGGCCGCAGCGCTCGAGCAGGGGGTGGCCGCGGCGGCGCCAGTCGTTGAAGTCCCCGGCGACGATCAGCGGCGCATCTTCGGGTATCTCCGTCGAGACCATCGTGCACAGCAGTTCCAGCTGCTGGCGACGATGGGCGTCGCGCAGCCCGAGGTGGGCGCACACCGCGTGGATCGAAGCGCCGGAGCCGGGCAGGTCGAGCACGCAGTGCAGCAGCCCGCGGCTTTCGGCGCCCGCGACCGACACGTCGCGGTTGACGTGGCTCAGGATCGGGAACTTGGAGAGCAGCGCGTTGCCGTGGTGGCCGTGCGGATACACGGTGTTGCGCCCGTAGGCGAACTGCGGCCAGAGCTCGTCGGCGAGGAATTCGTAGTGCGGGACCTCGGGCCAGTTCTCGTGTTTCTCTGCATGGTGGCTGTGGGCGCCCTGGACCTCCTGCAGGAAGACGATGTCCGCGGAGACGGTGCGGATGGCCTGCCGCAGTTCGGGCAGGACGAAGCGGCGCCGGCCGGCGCTGAAGCCCATGTGGATGTTGGCGGTGAGCAGGTTGAGGTCGAGATCGGGCATGGCGTGGCGGATGCGTGTCACTTGCAGGCGGCCGGAGGGCGCGGCTGCAGCGCCGACCTTATGGGCTGTCCACAGAACCCGACGTGAAATCGCGCAGCCTCGCGCCCGCCTGCCGTCCGCGCACCGTGGCCCCTCGCAGATTGCCACCGGGTTTGACTTCGGCCATCGGAGGTTGTCGAATGCCCGGGCTCCGGCTGCCGATCGTTCCGACCGCGCGGCGCGACGCACGCGGTACGAACCAGGGACCAGCATGCTCGATCCCGACAATGTGAGAATCGGCATCATCGGCCTGGGCTACGTCGGGCTGCCGCTGGCGGTGGCGTTCGGCGGCAGGCACGACACGGTCGGTTACGACATCGATGCCGGGCGCGTGGCCGAACTGCGCGACGGCCACGACCGCACCCGCGAGCTCGATGCCACGGAACTAGCCGCGCCCACGCGGCTGCGCTATAGCGCCGATCCGGAGGACCTGCGCGACCGCAACGTCCATATCGTCACCGTGCCGACGCCGATCGACGCCCTGCAGCGCCCGGACCTGCGGCCGCTGCAGCAGGCGAGCGAACTGCTGGCCGGGCTGATCTCGCGTGGCGACCTGGTGGTCTTCGAGTCGACCGTCTATCCGGGCACGACCGAGGAGATTTGCGTGCCGATCCTGGAGCGCGGCTCGGGATTGAAGTTCAACGTCGATTTCTTCTGCGGCTACAGTCCCGAGCGCATCAACCCGGGCGACCGCAACCGGCGCCTGGCCGACATTCCCAAGGTCACCTCCGGCTCGACGCCGGAGGCGGCCGATGCGGTCGACGCGCTGTACGCCGGCATCATCGCCGCCGGCACCCACCGCGCGCCGTCGATCCGCGTGGCCGAGGCCGCCAAGGTGGTCGAGAACATCCAGCGCGACGTCAACATCGGCCTGATCAACGAGCTGGCGATGATGTTCGACCGGCTCGGCATCGACACCCTCGACGTGCTGGAGGCGGCGGGCACCAAGTGGAACTTCCTGCCGTTCCGTCCCGGACTGGTCGGCGGCCACTGCATCGGCGTCGATCCCTACTACCTGACCCACAAGTCGGAGTCGGTCGGCTACCACCCGGAACTGATCCTCGCCGCGCGTGCGATCAACAACCGGGTCGGGGCGCACGTGGCGCTACGCGTGGCCGGGCTGCTCGGCGAGCGCGGTGTGCCGGTGGCCGGCGCGCGGGTGCTGGTGCTGGGGCTGACGTTCAAGGAGAACTGCCCGGACCTTCGCAACAGCCGCGTGCTGGACGTGGTGGAAGGCCTGCAGACTGCCGGTGCGCGGGTCGACGTGCACGACCCCTGGGCCGACCCCGACGAGGCGCAGCGCATGTGCGGCCTGCGACCGCTGGCGGCGCCGGAGGCCGGCAGCTACGAAGCGGTGGTGCTGGCGGTGGCGCATGCCGGGTTCCGCGACATGTCGGCCGACGCGATCCGTGCACTGGGCAAGCCGGGCGCGGTGATCTACGACATCAAGGCGGCCTGGCCGCGTGACGTGGTCACGGGTCGGCTCTAGTGCGCCGGTGAAGACCTTCTTTGCGGAGCGACCTTTGTGGGGCGGCTTTTGGGGGAGCGACTTTTGGGAGCGCTTTTTTTGTGGGAGCGACGGGAGTCGCGACGCCGCGAAGGTAAGGCCCCGTCGCGACTTCCGTCGCTCCCACAAGCGTCGCTCCCACAAGAACCCGGCGGGCGCGGGAGCGAATGTGATCGCGACAATCGCTAGACTCCAATCCATGAATCATCCGTCGCCCGATTCGCCATGAGCCGCTATCTCGCCTACGGCGTCAGCCTCGCGCTGCTCGCCCTGTCGCTGCTGCTGGCGACGCGTTGGCCGGGGTGGGGCTGGGCCGCCGCCGTATTCGCCGTGCTGGCGGCGCTCGGCACCTGGGACCTGCTGCAGCGGCGCAGCACGCTGCGGCGCAATTACCCGCTGCTGGCGCACTTCCGCTACGGGCTCGAGTCCATCGGCCCGGAGATGCGCCAGTACTTCATCGAGGGCGACACCGTCGAGGTGCCGTTCTCGCGCCAGCAGCGCGCGCTGGTCTACCAGCGCGCCAAGTCGGTCAGCGACGTGCGCCCGTTCGGCAGCCAGCAGGGCGTGTACGCGGCCGACTACGAGTGGCTCAACCATTCCATCGCCCCGGTGGAGATCGCCTCGCACGACTTCCGCATCGTCGTCGGCGGCGAGAGCGCACAGCCGTACTCGGCGAGCGTGTTCAACATCTCGGCCATGAGCTTCGGCTCGCTCTCGCCCAACGCGATCCGCGCGCTCAACGCGGGTGCCAAGGCCGGCGGTTTCCACCACGACACCGGCGAGGGCTCGATCTCGCGCTACCACCGCGAGCACGGCGGCGACCTGGTGTGGGAGATCGGCTCGGCCTACTTCGGCTGCCGCGACGCGGAGGGCCGTTTCAGCGAGGAGCGCTTCGTCGCCAACGCGACCGACCCGCAGGTGAAGATGATCGAGCTCAAGCTCTCGCAGGGCGCCAAGCCGGGCAAGGGCGGGCTGCTGCCGGGCGCCAAGGTCACGGCCGAGATCGCCGCCGCGCGGGGCGTGCCGGTGGGGCTGGATTGCGTGTCGCCGTCGCGGCACTCGGCCTTCTCGACGCCGCTGGGCCTGCTGGAGTTCCTGCAGCGGCTGCGCGGACTGTCGGGCGGCAAGCCGGTCGGCTTCAAGCTGGCGATCGGGCATCCGTGGGAGTGGTTCGGCATCGCCAAGGCGATGTACGAGAGCGGGCTGCTGCCGGACTTCATCGTCGTCGACGGCGCCGAGGGCGGCACCGGCGCGGCGCCCGCCGAGTTCATCGACCACGTCGGCCTGCCGATGCACGAGGCGCTGATGCTGGTGCACAACACCCTGGTCGGCCTGGGCCTGCGCGAGCGGATCCGGCTGGGCGCCGCCGGGCGCATCATCAGCGCGTTCGACATCGCCCGCACCCTGGCGATGGGCGCCGACTGGTGCAATGCCGGGCGCGGCTTCATGTTCGCGGTGGGCTGCATCCAGGCGCAGAGCTGCCACAACGACCGTTGCCCGACCGGCGTGGCGACCCAGGATCCCGCGCGCTGGAGGGCGCTGGACGTGCCCGACAAGGCGCTGCGCGTGCACCGCTTCCACGACAACACGCTCAAGGCGCTGGCCGACCTGATCGGCGCCGCGGGGCTGACCCACCCGCAGCAGCTGGGGCCCGAGCACATCCTGCGCCGGGTGTCGGCGATCGAGGTGCGCTCGCTGGCGGCGCTGTACCGCTTCCTGGAGCCGGGCGAGCTGATCCACGGCGCGCCGGAACACGCGGTGTTCCGGGCCTTCTGGCGCGACGCCCGCAGCGATTCCTTCGAGCCGCCGGAGCGCATCCGCCGCCTGCGCGACAGCAAATCCCTCTAGGCGTCCGTGCAGGGGGTCGGCGCGTGGCGCGTTGAAAGGGCGGCGCTTTGCCGTCGGGAAGTCGCGGCGATGCGGCGTGGTCGGTGAGGTCGGGCCGTCGCGACTTCCGTCGCTCCCACAGGACCTCGATTTCCACATCGGCGGTTGCGGCCGGCATCGCTTCCACCGCGCCGAGCGTGGCATGCGACGCCCGATGCGCCTTGTGGGAGCGACGGAAGTCGCGACCGGGGCGTCCGATGATCATTGTGGGAGCGACGCAAGTCGCGACTGGGGCATCGGGAAGCCGTCGCCCTCCCACCTCGATTGCAACTTTTGATCATTGTGGGAGCGACGCAAGTCGCGACTGGGGCATCGGGAAGCCGTCGCCCTCCCACCTCGATTGCAACTTTCCCGCACCATCCCGCCGCTCCCGCAACGGCAACGCGGGCAGCCGGATTGCGTCCGGATGGGCTTTCAGTCGAGCAGGTCCAGCACGCGTTCCGGCGGACGGCCGATGACGGCGCGGTCGCCGCGGACGAGGATCGGGCGCTCGATCAGGCGCGGATGCGCCGCCATCGCGGCGATGATCGCGTCGTCGTCGAGGGCAGGGTCGGCCAGGCCCAGCTCGGCGTATTCGGCCTCGCCGGTGCGCAGCAACGCGCGCGGCGCGATTCCGAGACGGCGCAGCAGGTCGCGCAGTGCGCCGGTGTCCGGCGGCTGCTCGAGATAAGGGACGATCCGGGGTTCGATGCCGCGCGCCTGCAGCAGCCGCAGCGCCTCGCGCGATTTGGAACAGCGTGGGTTGTGATAGAGCAGGCTCCCGCTCACGGCGCCTCCGCGTCCGCCTCCGCCGCGGCGCCGGTGCGCTTGGCCACCACGCCGGTGGCGGTCACGTCGGCGGAGGTGTTGGCGACGGTCGCGAACACGTCGGGGATCGTGTCCATCGCCAGCAGCACGCCGAGCGGCTCGACCGGCAGCCCCATCGCCTGGGTGACCGGCATGTTGGTGGTCATGAAGCTGACCTGCCCGGGCAGGCCCACCGAGCCCATGCTGATGACGATGCTCAGCGCCACCGCCGCCGCCAGCTGCCCGGCGCTCAGGTCGACGCCGTACATCCAGGCGATGAACACCACCACGCTCAGGTACTGCACCGGGCTGGCGATGCGGAACAGCGACACCGCCATCGGCAGCACCAGCGAGGTTACCGACAGCGGGTAGCCGAGCCGTCTGCGCGCGCTGTCGATCATCACCGGCAGCGAGGCCAGGGAGGACTGGGTGCTCGCCGCGATCGCCTGCACCGGGATCAGCGCCGCGGCGAAGCGCCGGATCCGCTCGCCGGCGAACAGCACCGCCACCACGTACATCAGCAGCGTGATCGCGATGTACAACGCGCACTGCAGGACGATGTAGTAGCCCAGCGCGCTGAGCATGTGCAGCCCGACCCGGGCGCACACCGCCAGCACCAGCGCGAACACGCCGATCGGCGCCGCCCACAGCACCCAGCGCACGATCACGATCATCGCGTCGCCGATCGCCTGCACCAGTTCCAGCATGCGCGCGCGGCGCTCGGGCTCCAGGCGGGTGAGGGCGAAGCCGAAGAACATCGCGAACACCACCAGCGGCAGCATCGCGCTGGCCGCGGCGGCGGCGATGGCGTTGCTGGGGATCACGCCGACCAGCCAGTCGCCGAAGCCGGTCGCCTGGGGCAGCGCCTCGGGTGCCTGGATCGCGGCGCGGAACGCGACCACCACCGATTCGTCGCGCGGCATCAGCGCCAGGAACGCCGGCGAGGCGACGGCGGCGAAGGCGCCGCAGATCGCCAGCAGGATCACGAACACCGCCATCGCCACGCGCGCGGTGCGGCCGGACGCCGCGGCGTCGCTGGCGGTGTTGATGCCGACCACCACCAGGGCCGCCACCAGCGGCACCACGGTCATCTGCAGTGCGTTGAGCCACAGCCGGCCGACCGGCTGCACCGCATCGGCGACGCGCTGCGCGATGCCGGGATCCCATGCCGCCAGCACGAGGCCGATGACGGCGCCGGCGATCAGCGCGATCAGCACCCGCGCCGGCGTGGACAGGTGAAAGGGCTTCTTGGCGGTAGCGTCGGTCATCGGCGGGATCGGTCCGGAGTGGTCGGGGAGTGTGCCTGGTTCGCGCGCGGGGCGCCTGCATCGCCTGCTGTCATCGGTTGCGTGGCGCGGGCAGGTTCCATTCCGCCTGCAGCCGCGCATGCTCTCCGCGGGGCAACAGCACGAACACGGGTTGCCTGCTGGGCTCCAGCCAGGCCAGCAGCTCGCGCATCTTCGCCGCGTCCATGGCCGTGCAGCCGGCGGTGGCGGCGCCCGGCGCCTTCCACAGGTGCGCGAAGATGCAGCTGCCGCCGCCGGCCTGCGCATCGGGATTGTGTTCGATCACGAATCCGAGCCGGTAGCGCTGGTCGCCGCCGCGGTGCAGGTCGCGGCGCATCGGCTCGGTGGAGCCGGCGACGGCCTCCTCGCCGACCTCGGCGGCGTCGACGATGCGGTTGTACAGCGGCGAACCGTCGACGTCGATGCAGTAGTCGGAAGCGCGCATGCGGCGGTAGTCCAGCGCCGTGTCCGGCTGCGCGCCATAGCCGAAGGCGGTGCCGATGCCGAACACGCCCGCCGGCGCCCTGCCATCGCCCTCGCGCTTGGCGGGACCGGGCTGGTGCGGATGGCGACCGAGTCCCCAGGCACTGCCGCTGCGTCCGACGGTCACGGCCGCCGGATCGCCGACCGCGCGCCAGTCGCCGCCGACGCGCTCCCAGGCCTGCAGGGTGCCGTGGTCGGCGTCCCAGCCGGCCGTGGTCACCAGCACCAGTTGCCCCGAACCCGCCAGGGGACCGTCTGCGCGCGGCGGCATGGCCGCGCAGCCCGCCAGCAGCACCACTGCCAGACACAACACCGCCAGGACGGCGCCATGTGCGCGATGGCGTGCACGGGAGTGCCGAGCGTGGGAGCGGCCACGCCACGCCGTTGGCGGTAGGTCGCGACTTGGCAGGCCGGGAGCAGTCGCGACTTCCGTCGCTCCCACAGTGCCCGCGCGTTCGTGCGGAACTCGCGCTGCGGGCAGTACTGGACGTGCGGCATGAACCGCACCCGGCTTGCAATAGTGGGAGCGACGGGAGTCGCGACCCCACGACACCGAAGCGGCTGCGGCCTCGCGGCAGCGCCATGCTGCCGCCACGCCCACAGTGTCCACGAGTTCGCGTCGGGTCATGCCTTCCCCCAAGGAATGGGCCGGAGTGCTCCGGCGCGGCGTCGATCAGGTTTCCAGCAACTGGCGCATGCGCGCGGCGTTGCGGTCCAGCAGTTGCAGCCGTTCCCCGGCATGTTCGCACAGCAGCACGAAGACCATGTCCAGCAGGTGCTGCAGCGCCGAGTGGTACAGCAGCTGCTCGATGTGCGAGCGCGCGTCGTGCGCCGAGACCAGCAGCGCCAGGTCGGCCTGGGCGCGCAGCGGGTTGGCGCTGTGGCGGGTGATGCTGACCACCTTGCCGACGCGATGGCGGAACAGGCGGCTGAGCTCGCACAGCGCCGCGCGCTTGCCGTGCTCGGAGAACACCATCAGCACGTCGTCGTGGTTGGCGTTGGCCAGGCTGGTGGGCATCAGCGCCGGATCGAAGTGGTAGACCGCGAGGATGCCGACCTGCGACAGCCGCAGGGTGAACCCGCGCGCGGCCACGCTGTCCTGGCCGAGCCCGATCACGAACACCGTGCGCGCGCTGCGGATCGTCTCGGCGATCGCGTCCAGGCTGTCCGGCGGGTTGAGCAGCCGGGTCTCCTGCTCGGCGTTGGCCTTCGCCTGCCACAGCGCCTCGGAGAGGGCGGCGTGGCGATCGCCGTTGCCGTCCGACTCGTGCGCCGGATCATGGTTGCCGCCGTCGCCGCGTGCGATGTCCTCGCCGATCGCGTACTTGAGGTCCGGATAGCCCTTGTAGCCCAGCTTCTGGCTGAACTTGACCACGCTCGACTGGCTGATCTCGAGCGCGTTGGCCAGCTGCTGCGACGAGTAGTCGCGCAGCAGGTGGGCGTTGTCGAGGACGAAATCGCCGATGCGGCGCTCGATCGCGGACATCTGGTCGCGTTGCGAGCGGATCTTCAGCAGGGCCGACATGGACGTCGTGCTCCGGTCACGCGGCCAGCGGCTCGAGCCCGCGGATGGCGCGGATGCCCAGGCCCGGCGCGTCGCCGATCGAGATCTCGGACTCGTTGAAGACCACGCCGCCGTCGACCGGGTTGAAGTCGCACAGCGACGGTCCGTCGAGGTCGATCTTGCGGATCGTGTCGGCCTTGGCCACCGCCACGTGCACCGCCGCGGCGACGCTGATGCTCGATTCGATCATGCAGCCGATCATGCACTCCACGCCGTACAGCGCGGCGATGTCGGCGATGCGGATGGCGTTGGAGATCCCCCCGGTCTTCATCAGCTTGATATTGATGATGTCGGCCGCGTGCATGCGCAGCAGGTCGATCACCTCGGCCGGGCCGAACACGCTCTCGTCGGCCATGATCGGCGTGTGCACGCGCTCGGTGACGTACTTCAGTCCCGCCAGGTCGCGCGCCTTGACAGGCTGCTCGACCAGTTCCAGCTGCACGCCGGCGTCCTCCAGGGTGCGGATCGCGTAGACCGCCTGCTTGGCGTTCCAGCCCTGGTTGGCGTCCAGGCGCAGCAGGGCGCGGCCCTCGACCGCGGTGTAGATCGCCTTGATCCGCTCCAGGTCGACGCCGATCTCCCGGCCGACCTTGATCTTCAGCGACTCGAAACCGCGGTCGACCGCCGCCAGCGAATCGGCCACCATCTTGTCGATGTAGTCCATGCTGATGGTGATGTCGGTGGTGATGACCGGATCGCCGCCGCCGAGCATGCGGTAGAGCGGGGCGTCGTAGAGCTGGCCCCACAGGTCGTAGACGGCGATCTCGACCGCGGCCTTGGCGCTGGTGTTGCGCTCCGCGGCGCCGTGGATCAGCTGCAGGATGCGGTTGAGGTCCGCGATCTCGCGGCCGACCAGGCGCGGTGCGATCAGCTTGTCGATCGCCTCGATGATCGAGCCGTGGGTGTCGCCGGTGATCACCGCGGTGGCCGCCGCCTCGCCGTAGCCGACGTGGCCGCTGTCGGTCTGCACGCTGACGATGATGTCCTCCACCGCGTCGACGGTGCGCAGCGCGGTCTTGAATGGGGTCTTCAGCGGAACCCGGAGCTTGTCCAGGCGGATCTGGGTGATTTTCATTCGGCTCGTGTTCCCCGGGAGGCGTCGGTCAGCGGATGCGGACGATGCTGGTGATGCTGTCGATGGTAGGCCGGTCCTGGCCGGACATCAGCGGTTCCAGCGCGGTCACCACCACGCCGTTGAGGGGTATCCGCACCAGGTCGCCGCCGGCGCCCCGGTAGCCGATGCCGGTGGTGTCGTGGATGACGTAGGTGGTGCCGTTCTCGCGCCCGATCACCATCATCACGTGGCCGGGAATGTAGACCAGGTCGCCGACCTTGAGCTTCGCCACTTCCGCCATGCGGTCGGCGTGGCTGTCGGATGCGTCGAACAGCGTCTTGTCCAGCGCCGGGCTGACGCTCTGGTCGCGCGTGTTGCGCGGCACCTGCACGCCCATGCTGCGGTAGACCTCGGAGACGAAGCCGCTGCAATCGCGTGCGTTGTACGAGTGCCCCCAGCCGTAACGCTCGCCGAGGAACTTGAACGCCTGGCCGATGATGTTGGCCGGCGTGAGCGGCAATGGCTGCGGCGACACGTCCGCGGTGCGCGGCAGCAGCGCGGGCACCAGCGCCAGCGTGCCGTCGTTCTGCCGCAGCGGCAGCTCGATCACGTGGCCGAAGTAGGGATGCTGGCCGTGCACCGCGCGATCCGCGGGCCAGTCGGCCAGCAGCGGCACGCGCACGCCCATGTCGAACTGCAGTTCCGAGACCTGCGGCTGCTCGGGGTTGTAGACGGTGCGCGCGGTGGCGCCGGTGACGACCAGCGACGGCGACTTGCGCGCGTAGCCGAGCACCGTGTCGCGCTCGCCGATCGCGACGGCATCGCGATCGATCCAGGCCGAGTAGCGGTCGCTGACGACGAACAGCCAGCGGCCGTCGCCGCTCTCGTGGGCGATGACCACGGGTGTGCCGGGAAACAGCGCGCTTTCCTGGAAGCGGTCGATATCGGTATCGCCCGGGCGGCTGAAGATGCGGGTGGCGCCGGGGAACGTGCGCAGGTCGGCACGGCGCACCACCAGGCCGTAGCGCGTCGCCTGCGATGCCGGAACGGCGTCGAGCGCGAGGTTGCGGTCGAGCGCATCGAAGAACGTCGCCGGCAGCACCGCGCCGGCCGCATCGAAGCGCTCGCCTTGCGGCCGCGATGACAGCGCGCGGATCCATTCCCGGACCTCGGCACCGTCGAGTTCGGCGGGCAGGGCGGCGATGTCGCGCACCGAGCCGTCCCGCGCCACCAAGTCGGCGTTCTGCCGGGCGATCGCGGCCGCATCGAGGTAGGGACGATCGGCGGCCGCGCCCAGGCGTTCGATCCAGTGTTCCGGGTCGAGGTGGCGCTCGTCGACGGCGACCACGCCATGGGCGGGGATCGCGGCCGGGGCCTCGGTTTGGCGCGCCGGAGCCGGCGCCGCAGCGCCCGCCAAGGCCAGCGCCAGCAACAAGATGAACAGGTTCGAGGGCTTCATGGCTTCCCCTTGCGCCGCGTCGTGTCGCGGACCGCCGACAGTTATGGAATACATTTTTCTCAAAATCAACTTCCGAAGAATAAATTATTGACTGCCCTCCACGACGATGTTACATAGCCGTGACAGGGGCCACACCAGCGGGGGCGGACGTGCGGCGTGCCATGAACCCAGGCGGGACGATCGATCGGACCGGCGCGGCGACGCGAAGGTTCGTCCGGTTCTGCGCGGCTTGTCTACTTGCGCTGCTCGCCTGCGGGCCGGCCACCGCGGGCGGATTGCCGCCGCCGGCGCCCGCGGACATCGTCGCCATGATCGATGCCGGCCGCTTCCGCGATGCCGAGGCGCGCATCGCCGGGATGCTGGAGACGGCGGAAGACGACGAGGCCCTGCGCGACGCGCTCGAGTTCCAGCGCGAGCGCATGCGCCGCATCCGTCTCGACTTCTCCCTCGACGAAGCCGCCGCCAAGGCCGCGGTGCGCAAGCAGGCGCCGGACGTCGGCGACGCCGAGTTCGCCGCCTGGGATCGCGCAGGATTGATCGAACGCATCGAGATCGACGGCGAGAAGCGCTACTTCAACCGCGCCGTCTTCAACCTGTTCCGCCTCGTGCCCGAAGCCGCCGCGCGGCGTGCGCCGCCGGTGCGTCCCTTCAGCCAGGGCCCGTACGAGGCGCTGCACCCGCACCACGAGGAAGTGCTGGCCGCGGGGAAGGACGGCGATGCGACCAGCGTGGCGCCGCGGCGCGTGCGCATCACCCAGTCGCTGACCGTCGACGCCGACGCGGTGCCGGCAGGCGAGACGGTGCGCGCGTGGATCCCGTATCCGCGGGCGATCCCCGGCCAGCAGGAGGACATCCGCCTGGTCGACAGCGAACCCGGTGGCGCGCGGATCGCGCCGGAAAGCGCGCCGCAGCGCACCGCCTACCTGGAACGCCCAGCCGTTGCCGGCGAGCCGACCCGGTTCTCGGTCAGCTACGAACTGACCATCCACGCCCGCCATTTCGACATCGATCCGGAGCGGGTGGTTGCGGCGGACATCGACGCGTCGCTGGCGCCGTACGTGGCCGAGCGCCCGCCGCACGTCGTGTTCACCGACGCGATGCGCGCCTACTCGCGCAAGGTGGTCGGCGACGAGACCAACCCCTACCGCATCGCGCAGAAGCTGTTCGCCGCGGTCGACGAGATCCCGTGGGGCGGCGCGCGCGAATACTCGACCCTCAGCAACATCGGCGACCACGCCCTGCACGCCGATCATGCCGACTGCGGCCAGGTCACCCTGCTGCTGGTCACGCTGCTGCGCATGAACGGCATCCCGGCGCGCTGGCAGTCGGGTTGGACGTTCTCCGACAACGACGTCGGCTACGACAACATGCACGACTGGGGCTGGCTGTACCTGGCGCCGTACGGCTGGGTGCCGATGGACGTCACCACCGGCCTGCTCGATTCCGACGATCCGGCGCTGCGCTGGTTCTATCTCGGCGGCCTCGACGCCTACCGCATCGCCTTCAACGACGACTGGTCGCAGCCCTTCGTCCCGCCCAAGCGCCATTTCCGCTCGGAAACCGTGGACTCGCAACGCGGCGAGGCCGAGTGGGACGGCGGCAACCTGTATTTCGACCAATGGGACTACGACTTCGAGTGGCAGATCCTGCCACCGAAGCAGGAACGTGAACACTGAACCGATCCATCCACATCAACGGCAACCGGTACAAATGGGAGAGTGGGGAATGAGCAGTCAGAAATTGCGCAAGCGCGCACTGTGCATGGCGATGGGGATCTGCCTCGCATCGATGATGCCGACCATGGCTTCGGCCCAGAACGTTACCGGCACGGTGGTCGGGCGAGCTGACGCCGGCTCGCAGATCACCGTCGTCAGCGATCGGACCGGTCTGACTCGTACTGTGAGCGCGGATTCGAACGGCAACTACCGTATCCCGTCGCTGCCTGTGGGCGACTACACGCTAACCGCCAGAAGCGATGACGGCCAGCAGCTCGGCAGCCCGATTGATCTGCGGGTCACGCTCGGTGGGGCTACCACGGTCAACGTCCCCGGGACAGGCATTAGCACTCTGGGCGCGGTGGAGGTGGTGGGGTCGCGGGTAATTAATCGAGTCGACGTCACTTCTACGGAATCGGCGACCAACGTTACCCGAGAGGAAATCCGGCGCTTGCCGGTTGACCAGAACATCGCTTCGGTCGCAGTACTTGCGCCCGGTGTGCAAAAGGGCGACGCATCGTTCGGTGGCCTGTCGTTTGGTGGATCGTCGGTGGCCGAAAACTCAGTGTACGTCAACGGTCTCAATGTCACCGACTTCTACAACCGGGTCGGATACTCTTCCGCGCCATTCGCCTTCTACGAAGAGTTCCAGGTCAAGACCGGCGGTTACTCGGTGGAGTTCGGCCGCACCACTGGTGGTGTGGTCAATGCTGTCACGCGTTCCGGCAGCAACGAATTCGAGTTCGGTGCCGAGTACACAGCCGAACCCAGTGCATGGCAGGCCAGCAAGAAAGATCGGTTCCGCGATGACGGGACACGGTACCAGACTGCAAGTGAGGACCAGTATTCCCTGCTCAAGCTCAATGCTTTCGCGTCAGGCCCGATCGTTCGCGACAAGTTGTTTTTCTTCGCCATGTACGAGGCGCGCGACTATCGACCTCAGAACACCAACAACCTGGGTACCACCCTTACAAAGAACGACTCAGACGACGCGTTCTGGGGCGGCAAGCTCGACTGGCAGATCAACGACAGCAACCTGCTGGAGCTGATGGCGTTCTCGGACAGCGACGCCAGAGTCGGTGAGGTTTACGACTACGACTACGACAACCGAGCGCGCGGCGACAAGACCAACGAGATCTATCTCGATACCGGCGGCAGGAACCGTTCGATCACCTACACGAGCAACCTGACTCAGAACTTTACCGCTAAGTTGATGTATGGTGAGAACGAGCGTGAGTCTTTTCAACGTACTCTCAACGATCTGACGTGCAACTACGTGACCATTTCGCAGGATCCCGTGCCTCGTCCGGCCGGCGATCTGCGTATCGGCTGTACCACCGTGTCAACCGTGCAGTCGCGACTTGACGAGCGCGAAGCCGCGCGGGCCGATTTCGAGTGGTCGTTCGGCGATCATCTGCTACGTTTCGGCCTCGACCGCGAAGTGAACACCTCGAACTACGACAGCTATTACGCCGGTCCAGATGCGTTCTACTACGGCGTCTACGGTGGTCTGGAGCCGGGCGACACGCTTGAGAACGGAGGGATCATGCCTCCCGGATACACCGAATTCGTGCGAGTACGGCGATACGAGGTCTCGGGCGAGTTCGAGTCGATCAATTCTGCCTACTACATCGAGGACAACTGGTCGGTCACGGACAACCTGCTGCTCAACATCGGACTGCGCATGGAGGCTTTCGACAACAAGGACAGCGACGGAAACAGCTACATCGAGATTGACGACATGCTGGCGCCACGATTCGGATTCTCGTGGGACGTTCATGGAGATAGCACCACCAAGCTGTATGGCAATATCGGCCGGTACTTCCTGCCCGTCGCCAATGTAATCAACATCAAGCAAGCCGGCGGATTCCTCGACGAGCGTACGTTCTACGGGTTCGACGGTTGGGAAACGAGGATCGATGCGAAAGGAGTTCCGTACGCTTTCCCAATCCTCGGGCCTCAGATCGGCAACGTCGATAATTCGCAGGGAGACGGCAGTGTGGGCGACCTACGATCCGAGGTCGATGCTGACATGGATCCTGTCTATCAGGATGAGTTGATTCTCGGCTATCAGCAGATGCTTACCGAAACCTGGTCCTGGGGTGTCAGTGGCACCTATCGAAAGCTCAACAATGCGATCGATGACATGAACATCACTGCGACTCCGCAGTGCGGCCCGGATGGTGCGGTCGGTTGGGTCATGGCCAATCCGGGTGAGGAAGTGACGGTCTGGGGGTACAGCAATTGTGATGGCCCGCGGGAAGAGTGGACGCAGGACTGGATCACGATCGACACTTCGCGCGAAGGTTGGGCGATGTACGACAGCGAAGGCAATTACCTCGGCCAGCGAGGTTGGGACAAGCCCGAGCGTCGATACAAGGCGGTTGAGCTGCAGCTCGACCGCGCCTGGGACGGACTCTGGTCAATGAATGCGTCCTATACCTGGTCCAAGAGCGACGGCAATGCCGAAGGCCCTGTCAATTCCGATACCGACTTCGCCGACACCGGTCGAACCGAGAACTTCGACGACCCGTGGGTAAACCTCAATGGTTATGGGCCGCTGCACAACGATCGCCGCCACCAGTTCAAGTTTCGTGGCGCCTATGCGCTCACTGACCAGCTGACTGTGAGCGCGAGCCTCAATGCTCGCTCCGGCGGGCCAATCACGGGCTTCGGCAAAGGCAATCCCTTTGATAGGCGAAACTACTACAGCTACTACATCTGCGTGGAAAACTGCACCGGTCCGTCGACTGAGCGTGTCTATGAGTATTCACCGCGTGGCGGCTACGGGCGCCTGCCGTGGACCTTCGGCCTGGATGCCGGCATCACCTACGGGATGCCGCTCGGCGAGCGTAGCGACATGCAGCTCAAGTTCACCGTCTATAACCTGCTCAATCATCAACGCAAGGTCGATGTTAACCAGCAACTGCAGACGGCCATCTCCAACTCCACAAACCCGTACTTCAAGGAGCCGGTGCGCTTCGAGGCTCCACGCTACGCGCAACTCGTGTTGTCTCTCAACTTTTGATGATCTCCGCCGGCGGCCCGCATCGGGCCGCCCATTTTTTTTGGGGAGATGGTCGAATCGGGTTGGGAGCCGGGTGCGAAGTGGTTGGGAATCGAGGTTTCCCATGAAAACAGTAGCGGGAAGATTATTGACCGCCTACAGGGGGCGTGTTACACAGCAATGAAATGGGGATGACGGCCGGGGGCAGCCACATGCACTCCGCACCGGTGGGAGAATCGGCGCGGGTCCTGGTGGAGAGGGTGAACGCGTAGTTCTGGTGTTGTCGCGTTTGGCAGGGAGCGTCCATCGCGGTCGGGCGACCGCTGGACGGGCTGGCGTTCCAGGGTACGAGGTCGCTTCCGCGGTCGACGTCTCGAATGGCTTTGCCACGCGCATGCAGCGGGGGGCATCGCCGACGTTCCGCAGCGCTCCACTTGCCCAGGAAGTCCCGCATGCCCATCGCATCTCCGCGTTCGAAGCCGAGCCGTCTCGCCGCGGCCATCCTGGTCGGGCTGTTGAGCCCGGGGATCGCTCTCGGGCAGGAGAGCCCGTCCGATCCGCCGGAGCCCGACGACCGGAGCGCGCCCCGGACGCTGGACACCGTGCGGGTGACCGGATCGCACATCAAGCGCACTGACGTCGAGAGCCAGCTGCCGATCACGGTGTTCCGGAAGGCCGATATCGAGGCGCAGGGCATCACCTCGGCGGAACAGCTGCTGATGTACATGAACATCGCCGGCAACGGCTCCGACAACCTGTCGAGCAACGCCGGCATCGTCCACGAGGAGCAGCGCGGCAACAACGGCGTGTCCGGCGCCAACCTGCGCGGGCAGGGCGCCGACGCGACCCTGGTGCTGCTCAACGGCCGCCGCGTCGCCACGCACGGGCTCAAGGGGCGGGCGGTCGACCTGAACTCCATCCCCTTCGCGGCCATCGACCGGGTCGAGGTGCTGCGCGACGGCGCCTCCGCCGTCTACGGCACCGATGCCATCGGCGGCGTGATCAACTTCATCACCCGGCGCGATTACACGGGCGCGGAGGCTTCCGCGTTCGTCGACGTGACCGAAGCCGGCGGCGGCAATATCCATCGCGCCAACCTGCTGGTGGGCGGCGGCGACCTGGACACGGACCGCTGGAACGTCTTCGGGACCGTGAGCTTCAAGAAGAACGAGATCCTGCGCGGGACCGACCGCGATTTCTCCAACAGCTTCCAGCCCGAGCGCGGCCTGTCTCCCGACACCCGCGGTCCGCCGTTCGCGACGGTGTTCAACCATGACGGGTCGATGATGGGCGGAGGCGTGATCGATCCCGGGGACGGATCGCTGCAGGCGGCCGTCAACATCCTGAACCTGCCCGGCGCCGCCGGCTGCGAGAGCGGCGGCGACCTGATGGGGCCGTACGATCACCGCCTGTGGAACGTCCCCTCGTCGCGCTACGCCTGCGCCTGGGACTATCCCGCCGCGGCGGTCATCCAGCAGCCCCAGGAGAGCGTCGACTTCATCGGCAGGGCGACCTTCAAGATGTCGGACCGCCACGAGGCCTTCGTCGAGTTCGTCGGCTCCGAGGTGGACGTCGAGAAGACCTTCGAGCCGAACCAGATCTCGTCGAGCACGACGGCGACTGCCGCCTTCAACCCGGACACCTGGTATCCGAGCACGGGCGAGTCCTACGACATGGTCTTCGACGCGCTGGCGGACTATTTCGGCGCCGACCAGCTCAGCTACGGAGACCGCATCGCCTATCGCTGGCGCTGCATGGCCTGCGGTCCGCGCCAGATCTCGACCAACACCAAGGCCTACCGGCTGCTGGCGGGGTTCGAGGGCCTGGTCGGGAGGTGGGACTACGCGGTCGGCCTGTCGCGCGCCTCCAGCGAATCGACATCGACGCTGGGCGGCGGCTTCCACTACACCGATGCCCTGCAGGAGGCCCTCGGCAGCGGCCTGCTCAACCCGTTCCTGCTGCCGGGACAGGAGCAGTCGGCGGCGGCGATGGCGGCGCTCGAGGCCGGGTCGGCGACGGGCGTGGTGCTGTACGGCGGCGAGTCGGTCGTGACCCAGGTCGACGCCGTCTTCTCCGGCGACGTGGGATTGTCGCTGCCTGGCGGATCGATCTACGCAGCCGTGGGTACCGACCTGCGCCGCGAGGAGTTCAAGTTCAACGGCGACGAACGGACCAACGGACGGCCGGTCTTCAACGCCCCGTTCGACGACGCGAACATCCTCGAGGACGTCAGCCGCGACATCAAGGCGGTGTTCGCCGAGGTCTACCTGCCGGTCTTCGACAGCCTGGACGTCACCCTGGCCGGCCGCTACGACCGCTACGACGGCTTCGGCAGCACCACCAACCCGAAGGTCTCCTTCAAGTACCAGCCGATCGATGCGCTCGCGTTCCGCGGCGCCTACAGCACCGGCTTCAAGGTGCCGTCCTTCAACCAGCTGTTCAACGGCGTGACCGAGAGTCCGTACACCGGGTTCGACCTGGCCGATCCGGCCACCTGCCCGGGCGGCGTTCCCAACCCCGAGGTGCCCGGGTGCGAGTCGATCCAGCCTGACATGCTCTTCGGCGGCAAGGAGGACCTGCGGCCGGAAGAGTCCAAGCAGAAGAGCTTCGGCGTGGTGATCGCGCCGGTCGACTGGTTCAACATGACGCTGGACTGGTGGGACATCGAACGCACCAACACGATCCAGCCGGCGCGGACCGAGATCCTGGTCGAGTACTACGACCTGTTCCAGGAGAACTGGATCCGTAACGACGCCGGCGAGGTGGTCGCCATCGATCGCCGCTACATCAATTCGGGCGGCAGCCGGATGCGGGGCGTGGAGCTGGATGCCAACTTCATGGGCGAGCTGGGCGGCGGGCGCTGGAGCGTGAACCTCAACGGCAGCTACATCGATTCGTTCCGGACCAAGGGCGTCGAGGCATTGCCGTACACCGACAACCTGGTCGGCGAGTACGTGCGCTACTACAACCTGCCGATCAAGTGGAAGCACACGCTGAACTTCAGCTACTTCCGCGGCGACTGGACCCACAGCCTCACCCAGATCTACCGCCACGGCTACGACGACGAACCCCCCGTCAGCGTCAGGAACGACACCTACATCCCGCCGCAATGGGATCCCGGGGTGTCCAGCTACACCACGTACAACTACAGCGTCGGCTATACCGGCATCGATTCGCTGAAGGTGATACTCGGCATCAGGAACCTGCTCGACGAGGATCCGCCGTTCACCGCGCACCAGAACGACTTCGCCGCGGGGGCGGGCTGGGAACCGCGCGTCGCCGACCCGAGGGGGCGTGCCTATACCCTGCAGCTCGAGTACAAGTTCTTCTGACGGGCGACGAATTGGACAGGATGATGCGGCGCCCGGGCGCGCCAGGCCAGGGGCCGCGCGATGCGTCCCGAGCGAAAGCGAAGCGTGGCGCAGCCCTCGGCCGCGTCTGCGTGGCGGCGCTGCTGCTGGCGCAGGCGATGCACGCGGCGGCCGCCCGCGAACCGACGGGCGGCGAGGTGCGACAGGCGGCGATCGACGCCGAGGTGGACGCCGCCGTCGCGCGCTTCGATCTGCCGGGCCTGGCGGTCGGGGCGGTCGAGGACGGGGAGGTCACCTACGTGCGCACCGCGGGCGAGCTGCGCGCGGGCGGCGGCGAGCCGGTCACGCCGGCGACGCTGTTCAAGATCGCCTCCAACAGCAAGGCGATGACCACCGCGCTGCTGGCGCGGCTGGTCGACCAGGGGAAACTCGCCTGGGACGATCCGGTGATCGAGCACCTGCCGGACTTCCGCATGCACGATCCGTGGGTGACGCGCGAGATCCAGGTGCGCGACCTGCTGATCCACAACAGCGGCCTGGGCGCCGGCGCCGGCGACCTGATGCTGTGGCCGGAGCCGAACCTGTTCACCCGCGAGGACGTGATCGCCGGCATGGCGCACCTGAAGCCGATCTACAGCTTCCGCTCGCGCTACGCCTACGACAACACGCTGTACATCGTCGCCGGCGAGGTCGCCGCGGCGGCGTCCGGCGCCGAGTCCTACGAGGCGCTGCTGCGCAGCGAGCTGTTCGAGCCGCTCGGCCTCGAGCGTTGCCGGGTCGGCGAGTGGCGGCGCGACGAGGTGGGCAGCGTGGCGCAACCGCACATCCGCATCGACGGGCGCAACGTGCCGGTGCGCGAGGACGGCGAAGTGGTGGCGGCGGTGCCGATGGCGGCGGCGGGCGGGATCCGCTGCAGCCTCGACGACATGCTGCGGTGGATCACGATGTGGCTGCAGCCGGAGCGGTCCGGACTGGTCGACGGAGCGCCGTGGCTGTCCCGGGCGCAGCGCGAGGCGCTGTGGATCGCGCACACGCCGATGCCCCTCGGGCGGCGCCTGCGCGAATGGGACGGCGCCCACTTCCACGCCTACGGGTACGGCTGGCGGCTCAACGACGCCGACGGCCGGCTCAAGATCTCGCACACCGGCACGCTGTCGGGCATGTATTCGGCGGTCACCCTGCTGCCGGAGCTCGGCGTCGGCTTCGTGGTGCTGATGAACGGCGGCGGTTCGGACGCGCGCAGCGCGCTGGTGCAGGCGCTGTCGAAGCGCTTCACCGCGCCTGGGGAGGATGAGCGCACGGTCGACGACTACGCCGACGCGATCGCCGCGGAAGCGGCGGCGGACAGGAAAGATGGCAGCACCTCGGCGCCGGACACGTCGTCGCGGCAGGCCGCGGGCGTCGACACCATGGCGCCCTGGCTCGGCGTGTACCGCGACCCCTGGTTCGGCGAAGCGTCGGTCTGCCGGCGCGGGGATGTCGTGCGCTTCGCCGCGGCCAAGTCGCCGATGCTGACCGGCACGGTGATGCGGGTCGGCAAGCGCCTGCTGGTGGACTGGGACGAGGTGAGCGTCGATGCCGAGGCCTGGCTGGCATTCGCCGATGCGGACGATGCGGATGCGCCGCCGACGCTGGCCATGGCCAAGGTCGATCCGCAGGCGGACTTCAGCTACGACTACGAGGATCTCGCCTTCGTCCGCGTCGGTGACTGCCCATGAGGGCGTTGCCATCCCGCTGGCGCATCGCGCTGGTCGCGCTCCTGCTGCCGGCGGCGTGCGCGTCCGTCGCGGACGGGCCGGCGGTCTCGCCGGCGCGCACGGCGGAGGAGGCGGGGCTGGTCGCGATCGATCGCCTGGTGCCCGACATCCACCAGGACATCCGCTATGCCGGCAGCGACAATTTCGTCGGCGCGCCGATCGACGGCTACGAGGCGCCGCGCTGCTACCTGCTGCGGCCGGTGGCCGAAGCGCTGCAGCGGGTGGAGGCGGATCTGCGCCCGCAGGGCTTCCGCCTGCTGATCTACGACTGCTACCGGCCCGTGCGCGCGGTACGGCACTTCATGCGCTGGGTGCAGGACGCGGGCGACCTGCGCACCAAGGCGGAACACTATCCGAACCTGGACAAGGGGGAACTCGTCCACGGCTACATCGCCGAACGCTCCGGCCACAGCCGCGGTGCCACGGTCGACCTGACGCTGCTGCGCTGCGACGCGTCCGGACAGGACTGCGCGCCGCTGGACATGGGCACCGGATTCGACTTCTTCGATCCGCTCGCCCATACCGACAGCCCCGGGGCCAGCGACGCGCAACGGCGCAATCGCCATCGCCTGCGCGCCGCCATGGAGCGGCATGGCTTCCGCAACTACGAACGCGAGTGGTGGCACTACGGATTCCAGCCGGAACCCTCGCCGGGCATCGCCTTCGACGTGCCGGTCCGCTAGGACCATCCGCCCCTGGGCCCGCCCCATGTAGGAGCGCACCGCAGGGGCGCGACCAGCCCCCGCGCAGGCGATCGCGCCCCTGTGGTGCGCTCCTACCCGTGCATGCCCAGCATCACGCCGTCGCCGCACAGCATGCGCACGTGCACCGCGGTGGGGAGGCCGGTGGAGGCATGGCGCTCGCGGGCCAGGTCGTCGGCGCGGCCGAGGGCGGCGGGCTGCTCGAGATTGCGCTCCAGCGTGATGCCGGCGAGCTGGACGCGCCAGCCGTGCTCGTCCGGCTCGACCCCGATCAGGATGCGTTCCATCCCAGTCTCCAGAAGTGAATGCCCCAGCCCAGCTGGATGACTTGCTCAGGGTCGCGGCCGTGATTCCGTTGCGGAGCGGCGTCCGTTGCCGACGCATGGACCGTGCTGCTGGGGCGTGGTGACAGCATGGCCGCGGGCGCGGAGTTGCACAGTCGGCCGAAGCCGCGATCGGCTGTAGGAAAAGTCCGACACCCCGGTCTTCGTCGTACGGCTCACCGCATGCCGCGATCAGGTATCTGCCGCGTCGGCCACGCAATGGACGTTTCACATCGGATCAACGGCGCAGCGGCCAACGTATCGGCATCGATATCTGGTCCGGAGGTAGGCGATGGATCGATTGGAACTCGACGCACGGCTGGACGCACTGCAACGCAAGCTGCCGGCGCTGGTGGACGACTACACCAACGACGAGGATTTCTGGGCGGCATTCGCGGCCGAGGCGGATCCCATCGTCGACGGCGCGGTCACTCCCGAGGACGCCACCCACGTCGAGGTCCGCATCGAGGAGATGCTGGCCGAGGTGGGTCTCGAGCGCTGACGCGGGGCGGGGCCGTTCGTCCGTGGGGAATCGCCGTGCTTCCGGCGCAGCGCCAGAGTCGCCGCCAGCAACGCGGCCGCGATCAACGACAGCCAGCCGAAGGCATCGCCCCAGCGCGCATAGGGCGTGCGCGTGTCGCGCAGCGGCAGCTCGGCCAGCAGCGAAACGGGCCCGGTCTTCCCCACGCTCGAAGCTTCCGCGATCACGCGCCCGCGGTCGTCGCTGAGCGTGAGGTCGCCGTCGCGGGCCGTGCGTGCGATCGCGAAGCCGCCTTCCACGCCGCGCATCACCGCCATGCGACCGTGCAGCCAGGCGTCCTCGTTGAAGTCCCATGCCGGGACCAACAGCAATTGCGTATCGAGCGCGGCATGGGCGCGCCCGGTCGCGGTGAAGTCGAGGTCCTTGCAGATCGCCACGCCGGTCCGCGGCGCGCCGGCCAGCATGACCCGCGTGTCGCCCGGCGTGTAGCGATCCTCGAAACCGGGGATCAGGTGCCGCTTGTAGTAGGCGACCGGTTCGCCGGCGCCGGGTTCGAATACCAGCGCCGCGTTGTGCTTGCGCCGCGGATCGCTGTGGTCTTCCGCGCCGACCAGGATCCGGACGCCGTGCCGCGTCGACAGTTCCTGCAGTGTCTCCACCGCATGCGAGCGCAGCAGCAGGGCGGACTCCGGTGCGACCACGACTTCCGCGCCCGCCGCCGCCAGGCGTTCGATCTCGGCCGCGTAGCGCGAGAGCATGCGCCCGCCCTCCGGCGTGGCCGGGTCCGCCGCGGCATCGCCGGATCCGCCGATCGTCACCAGTCCCACGCGCAGCCGGGTCGACGCGTCGTCGTCGTGCAGCCGCCATGCGCCGTAGCCCAGCGACAGCGCGAGCACGAGCGTGCCCGCCGTTGCCGCCAGCACGCGGTCGCGCCGGTCCGCACGCGGCGCGGTG
This sequence comes from Luteimonas sp. R10, assembly GCF_045689605.1. Lineage (GTDB taxonomy): Bacteria > Pseudomonadota > Gammaproteobacteria > Xanthomonadales > Xanthomonadaceae > Luteimonas. The sequence continues at coordinate 3,405,299 of NZ_CP141262.1, read as the reverse complement.
ACGGCCGCGAGCAGCGACGCAGGCAGCCAGACCAGGAAGCCCACGCCCCACAGTCCGGCGACCGCGGCGACCTGGATCACCGGCAGCGCGTCCATCTGCGAATAGGCGAGATGCCCGTAGGTGCCATGCGCCGACAGTGTCGCCCCGGCCCAGGACAGGCCGGTGGTCGCCAGCGGCAGCGACAGCGCCGCCGCGAGAACGCGGCCCCGCCGCGCCAGCGCGCGGAACAGCAGCGTCACCGGCACCATCAGCAGGGCGGGCGCCAGGATCGCCGCCAACGTCACCACCAGCGGCACCCGGACCACGTCGTGCAGGTAGTGCCAGGCGTTGGCGCCGCCGATGGCGAACGCCGCGAACGCGGCCAGCGATGCCGGGCCCGCGCGCACCCGCAGCGCATAGACCAGCAGCGGCAGCGGCGCCAGCCAGGCCGCCCACCACAGCGGCTCCAGATGGGTGCCGAACCACCAGCCCAGCGCGGTGAGCGCCACCGCGAGCGGCGCCGCGACGCGCGGCAGACGATCAGGCCTTGAGTCCATCGAGCAGTCTCCCCAGCGAGGCTTCGTAGAAGGTGCGGAACCGACGTTCGTCGTAGCTGAAACGGCCGGCGCGGTAGAGCGCGACCAGGCCATGCGAATGCACCCACAGCGCCATCGCGATGTCCCAGGGGTCGCCAGCGCGGAGCAGGCCGGCCTGTTGCCCTTCCACCACCGTGTCGTGGACCACGTTGAGGGTGGGCGAGCGGCGCGCGTGGAAGTCCTCGGGGAAGCGGCGCGCGTCCTCGCGCCGCGCCGAGAAGGCGTGGTCGAACAGGTGCGGATGAGCCAGCGCGTAGTCGAGGTAGATGCGTTGTATCGCCAGCAGGTGCGCGATCGGGTCGCCGCCCTTGCGCAGCGCCTCCCAGCGGTGGGCGATCTCGTTGAAACTGTCGTCGCTGACGCGCCTGAGCAGGGCCCCGCGATTCGGAAAATGGCGATAGATCGCCATCGGCGTGATGCCGACCGCCTCGGCGACGCGGCGCATGCTGACCGCGTCGGCGCCTTCGCGCTCGAACAGCGCGCGGGCGGCGCGGAGGATGCGTTCGGCGGTGGGGACAGGCGCCATGTATACACTGTATACATGGCGCGGGCCTTCGTGCAAGCCGACTGCGCGAGATGGCAGCATGATCGGCGCCGCTGAACGCCATCCGCACCATGATCGGATCAGGGAAATGCAGGAGATGCTTGGCGGCCTTCAAGGGCCGCCAAGCATCTCCTGCGACAGGCTGTAACAAAAGCATCATTTCCAGCTGTCAGCATGGAGCGCTTCCAGATGGTGCCCGTCCCTTGTCGACTCGATCGTCCGATCTGCCATGGCGCCGTCAGCGCGCTCTTGCGTGCGGCGAAATCTCCGAAGAGATGGGCGGGGATCAGTCGGCATGCATGTGCTGGCAGTCGGCCTGATCCATTCCGTAGCGGTGATGTCGGTGTTGGGTGGCTTCGCGGCACCGGTCGCGGCGGCGCAGGTCGCCGCGGCGCCACCGGATCCGGTGCGGGCGGCGCCTGTCCGGGATACCGATGCGCTGCTGGACTTCGACATCCCGGCACAGCCACTGGATGCGGCGCTCGGCCGGTACGCACAGATCACGGGCCGCCCTGCGCTGGCGCCCAGCGATCTGTTGGGCGGTCGCGTCTCGTCTGCGGTGCAGGGGCGCTACTCGGCTGAAATGGGGCTGCAGATCCTGCTGCAGGGGACGGGGCTCACGGCCGCCAGGCGCAGTTCCCGTCTCGGCCAGACCTTCGTCCTGCAGAAGGCCGAAGCGACGACGGCCGTACCGCGCGACGGTCTGGCCGCGCTGTTCGGAGAAGAAGGCTATGCCGGCCTGGTCCAGGCGCGCGTCTGGCAAAGCCTGTGTGCGGATGCACGCACGCGGCCCGGCGACTACAGCTCGCTGCTGCAATTCGAGCTTGGCATGGACGGGCGCCTGGTCAATCCCCGCCTGCTGGGCAGCAGCGGCAATGCGCGGCGCGACGCCGCGCTGCTGGACACGCTGCGGCGCGTGCGGATCGGGCGTGCCCCGCCGGCCGGAATCGGGCAGCAGGCTTTGACCCTGGCGGTATTGCCCGACGATCGCGTAGCCGGGCGGCAATGCCGTGAATCAGGGGAGCGCATTGGTGATGACTGAGAGTACGCAAGTCGCCCTGCTGGATTATCTGAGCCGACACTACGTCACCCTCAAGCAGCGCCTGGTGCGGCGATTGGGCAGCGCCGAATTGGCCGGGGACGCATTGCACGACACCTGGCTGCGCGTAAACGGGAGCGAGGAGTTGGAACCGGTCCGGAATCCGGGTGCCTACCTGGTGCGAATGGCGGTCAATCTCGCAGTGGATATCCGGCGCCGGCACAGCCGCCTGTTGTCGGGTGACGATATCGATGCGCTTCTGCAGGAGTTCGCGGATCCGACGCCCGATCCTGCCCACGCAGCGGAGATACAGTCGGATATGGAGGCTTTGCGGGAATTGCTGGATCGCATGCCGGAACGTCGCCGCGCTGCGGCATTGCTGGTGCATGCCGAGGGGGTGACGCAGAAGGAGGCTGCCCGGCGTCTGGGGGTATCGTTGCGCACGGTCGAATACGAGCTGCAGCGCGTCCATGCACGCGTGAACGCGTATCTGGCGACGGGGAATGGAGAAAAATAATGCGGGTTCCTGCGGCGTCATCCGTCATCAGAAGGACAGACCCGAACGTTCGGCAGAACGACGGACAGCCGCCTGTCGGGCGAGGGTGCCCGAAGGAGATGACGCGATGAAGGCAGCTCCACCGGGCAATGGACGACCTGCGTACGGCAGCGAGCTGGAGGCGCAGGCTTGGCGCTGGCTGCACCTGTTGCACTCGGGCGATGCACGCGAGATCGACGCCCGGCGCTTCCGGCGCTGGGTGTGCAACAGCCCGGCGCATCAGGCCGCATACAATACCGCCAAGCGGCGCTGGGACGCCATCGAGCCGCCTGCACGCGAGCTGTTGCGACGCAAACCAGGCGCGGTGCCGCGCCCGCTGCATCGCACTGACCGCGCACTTCATGGCCGCCGTGCCTTCCTGGGGGCCGCGGTGGGCGCGGCGGCGGCCGGCGCGGCCGCGGTCTACTCGCCTCTGGGCTGGTGGCCGACGATCGACGAATGGGATGCCGACGACCGTACCGCAGCCGGCGAGCAGCGCACGCTGGCATTGGCCGACGGCATCGACGTCACCTTGAATACCCGCACCAGCGTTCGCCGGCATGCGAGCGGAGGGCGAACCGTCGGGTTGGGCCTGATCAATGGCGAGGCGGCGGTCGACCTGGGTGCAGGTCGTGCTTTCACCGTGGTCGCCGGCACCGGGCGCAGCCGTGCCGAGTCCGGGAGCTTCGAGGTGCGTCACCTGGAGGGCACGGTCTGCGTGACCTGCGTGGCCGGCACGGTCCGGGTCGAGCATCCGGCAGGCACACGCATCCTGTACGCTCGCCAGCAAGTGCGCCATGACGCCGGTTCGATCGGTGACATTTCCGGCGTTGAGCTGGCCACGGTCACGGCTTGGCGCGACGGCATGCTGGTGTTCGATCGTACCCGCCTGGCCGATGTGATCGTCGAGATCAATCGTTATCGCGCCGGGCGCGTGATGCTCATGAATGACTCCGCGCGCAACCGGCCGGTCAGTGGGCGCTTTGCCATCGCCTCGCTGGATCTCGCGCTGTGGCAGTTGCAGGAATCCTTCGGCCTGCGTGCACGTGCGCTCCCCGCCGGCGTGCTGATCCTGAGCTGACCCGGGCAGGTTTCATCAAGCCGACATCTCGGAGACGTGTCATCAGCCGACGCGGGCGTTCCCGCATGCCGTCGATGCTGCGCGCGATTCCGCCGCATGCGAACGGCAGACGTCCCGGAAAAAGTTTGCGGCATTTCGCCGGCCCCATTCGTCAGCCCTACAGATGGGTCGTCCACGGGTCACAGGCGCACGCCGCGCAAGTGATGGGGCGTCCCTTCACCTGCGGCTGGCCGACATGGTAGTGGGTAGCCGGACCGATCGACCACACATTGGCAGAACGCTCCCATGACCACGCGTGCGCGCAACAGCAAGTCCCGTCAGTCGACATCCACCAGGGTCCGGATGTTCAGGAAGGCGCCGATTGCGCGCGCTGTCGCCCTGTTCCTGGCGGCCGGCGGGGTGACGGGAACGGTATCGGCGCAGCAGGCGTTCAGCCCGGCATGGTTCGCCAACAAGGGGGAGGCGCAGGGCAACGCGGCGGCGACCGGCCTGCTGCCCAACGGCCTGCCGGCCCATACGCTCACCGGTCCGCAGCAGCAGTCGCAGGCCGCGCGCGAGCGGCTGCAGACCTCGCTGGAGAACCTCAATACCGCCGCGCAGGCGATCGCGATGCAGCAGCGCCTGCAACAGCAGGCGCGGGACGCGGCGCTGGTGCGCCCGTCGGACCTCCCTGACGGCCTGGGCGAAGGCGGCCTGAAGATCGACGAGAACGAGCTGACGAAGGGTTGGCACAACGCCAAGGACCCGACGCAGACCGTGGCCGACGGCCAGACCACGGTCAGCATCGAGCAGACGGGCGACCGGGCGATCCTGAACTGGGAGACGTTCAACGTCGGGCGCCACACCACGGTGGATTTCGCGCAGCAGGCCGACTGGTCGCTGCTCAACCGGGTCAACGACCCGAACGCGCGGCCCTCGCAGATCCAGGGGCAGATCAACGCCGATGGCACGGTGTTCCTGCTCAACCGCAACGGCGTGCTGTTCGAGGGGTCCTCGCAGGTCAACGTGCGCAACCTGGTCGCCGCGGCGGCGCAGATGAGCGACAGCCAGTTCAGCGCCAGCGGCCTGTACGGCGCCAACGGCGCGGCCAGCTTCACCGACGCCGGCGGCGCGGTCACGGTGGCGGCGGGCGCGCAGATCCGGACCCATGCACCGCAGTCGGTCACCGAAGGCGGCGGCTACGTGCTGCTGCTGGGCACCGAGGTCGGCAATGCCGGCGAGATCGCGACCGTTCGCGGCCAGACCCAACTCGCCGCCGGCGACGGCTTCGTCATCCGCCGGGGCGTGGGCACCGAAGGCAACCAGCATTCGACCACGCGCGGCAACGAGGTGGCGGTGCTGCGCAATGCCGACGGCGTCGACGACGCGGGCGCGCCGCTGCCCAACCCCGCCGGCACCGTGACCAACAGCGGCCTGATCCAGGCCCGCGAAGGCGACATCACCCTGGCCGGCCACGCCGTGCGCCAGGACGGCGTGGCGGTGGCGACGACCACGGTCAACACCCGCGGCACGATTCACCTGCTGAACTCGGCCGGCGACGCCACCGGCCGGGTCGCGCTGGGCGAGGGCGCCACCACGGCGGTGTTGATCGAGGACGACGGCGAGACCACCGCGCTGGACAGCCAGCGCGACGCGCTGATCGCGGAGTCGGCGGCGATGGACGCGCAGCGGATGGGGGCGGCCGCGGGCGTCTTCGACAACTACTCGCGGCTGTCGGACCGGCGCGACCAGTCGCGCATCGAGATCGTCTCGGGCGGCGACGTGGCCTTCGCGGGCGACTCGCTGACGCTGGCGACCGGCGGCCAGATCGCGGTCAGCGCCGGTGACCGCGCCTTCGTCGCCGACGGCGCGCGGCTCGACGTCGCAGGTGCGGTGGGCGTGCAGGTGGCGATGGCGTCCAACGCCGTGCGGGTCAACGTGCAGGGCAACGAGCTGCGCGACTCGCCGCACAACCGCGACAGCGGCGCGCTGTTCAACAGCAATGTCTGGGTGGACACGCGGGAGCTGATCTACGTGCCGGCCGGGACCGGCGGCTACGCATCCGACCGCTGGTACACCGCCGACGGCCTGCTGGAGGTGGGGGGCTACCTGGGCAACCAGGGCCACGGCATCGGCGCGTGGGCCGCGCAGGGCGGCACCGTCACGCTGGGCGGCCACGAGGTCGTGACCCAGGCCGGCTCCACGGTGAACATCGCCGGCGGCACGCTCGACGTGCAGACCGGCTCCCTCAACCAGACCTGGCTGCGGACCGGCGCCGGGCAGGTGTACGCGCTGGGCCAGGGGCCGGTCGACGCGACGTATGCCGGGACCTACATCGGCTACGCGCTGGATCACGCGCGCTGGGGCGTGGAGGAGGCCTTCTTCAGCCCGGTCATCGCGCCGCGGCGGCGGCTGGAGAACGGCTACACGGTGGGCCGCGACGCCGGCCGGCTGATCGTCAGCGCGCCGACGGCGGTGCTGGAAGGGGCCATCGTCGCCGACGTGTTCGACGGCGAGCGGCAGGCCCACGGCCGCGCCGACGGCGTCAGCGACGGCTACAAGCTCGGCGAACATACGGTCGCGCGCGCCGGCGCGCTGGTGCTCGGGCAATATGGTGCGCTCGGCCGCGTCGGCGTCCACGAGACGGACATCGTCGTCGGCGACTTCGAGACGATGACGGCAGGCCTCGCCACGGACGATATCCTGCCCGCCGAGCGCACCGGTACCGCCTGGTTCGATGCGGATCACCTCAACGCACAAGGCCTCGGCGGCATCGATCTCGCAACCGGTGGAGAGATCACCATCGACAGCGACCTTATGCTCGCCGACGGAGGATCCCTCGACCTCGTCGCCCCCGTCATCGACATCCACGCCAATGTGACAGCGCGCGGCGGGCGGATCGTTGCTTCCAACCAGCTGGCGACGCGTGAGCTCCAGGGCGACTCGATCTTCACGAGGGTCACCGATCTGCTCAAGGACGAGACATCGGGCCTGACGCTGCGGTCCGGCGCGGTCATCGACACGCGCGGCCTCTGGACGAATGCGCAGCTTGACAGGGGCAACCTGCGCGACCTCGCCTTCATCGATGGAGGCCACGTCACCTTGCGCTCGAGCGGCGATGTGACGCTCGAGGAAGGCTCGCTGATCGACGTTTCCTCCGGCGCCGCCATCCTGGCCGACCGCCGGACCAAGGGCGGCAAGGGCGGGGACCTGTCGCTGCTCGCCGGGTTCAACGGCGGCGGTGGCGACCTGACCGTCGACGGGGCGCTTGCCGGCTATGGCGTCGAGGGCGGTGGCGCCCTGTCGCTGTCCACCGCGGGCGTCGTCGTGATCGGCGATTCGAGCTATGAAATCGGTGAGGTACTGCCCGCGGGGAGTGTGACGCCGGCCGACGTCACGTTATCGGAGTCCCTGGTCATTCCGGCGGGAACGCTGCTTCCGTCCGCCTACGACCAGACCGTCACCGCGATCGCGGCGGGTACGGCGCTGCCCACCGATGTGCCCATTCCCAACACCGTGCTGGCGGCGGAATGGGTCGTGCCCGACGGCGCGGTCAGTATCGCGTACGTATTGCCCGGAGACTGGGCGGTGACTCGTGCGCCGGCCGGCACCGTCATCCCGGCCGGCTCGACCGTGCGCGGATACAGCACGCAAACCCCCGTCCTGCCCGGGGGCTACGTGCTCCCCACGGACGCGTTCCCGGATGGCCTGACGCTGACCAGGCCGCAGGTCGTGACCCATATGGCCGGGATGCCCGCGCCGGAAGACGTGACCATCGCCGCCGGCACGGTGATCCGCGCAGGGACCCTCGTCCTGGTGGAAGCCAGCATCGAGCCGCCGGCGACGCTCCATATCGCCGACGATGTTCTGAGCCGCGGATTCTCCAGGTATTCCATCAACGGCGAAGACGGGCTGATCGTTTCGGAAGGCGCGGCGGTCGCCCCCGTGATGCCGGTCTATCGATTCACGGACGCCAGTTGGGCCGCGCCGACCGGCAGCGACCCCTCGGCCGCGTTGAGCCTCTGGCTTCCGGAGGCCTATCGCGCTGATCCGGTACAGGCGAAGCTGATCAAGCGCGGCGGCGTCGATCTGGAACTGTTGTCGGGCAGCAGCTTTGGCGGGAATACCAGCACGCTCTCCGGCGGCGGCGTGACGATCGCCGAGGGCGCGTCGATCACCGTCGATGCAGGCCACAAGGTCAACATCGCCAGCGGCGGGCAGATCACCGTGGACGGTTCGATCACGGCCTACGGCGGCGAGATCGCCGTCCTGAACACCAACTGGTTCAGCAACAAGGACGTCGGCGGGCTTTCGGTCTGGATCGGCGAGCATGCGCGGCTCGACGCCTCGGCACGCGCGGTCACGGCGGTCGACGCACGCGGGCGGACCTTCGGCGTGGTGCCGGACGGCGGCAAGGTCGTGCTCGGCAGCCTCGGCGGAGAGGACACGGTGAATGCCGATGCCAATCTTTCCGCCGACGCCTATGTCGTGGTCCGCGAAGGCGCGGTGATCGATGTTTCGGGCACCAGCGCCGAGCTCGACATCACCACGATGGGAGCGGCCGGACAGAGCACGTCCGCGCGCCGCACGGTCGCCAGCAATGGCGGCAGCATCGTCCTGGATTCCTACCAGGGCATCTACAACGATGGCACGCTGCTCGCCCATGCGGGCGGCACGGGTGCTTCGGGCGGCACGCTGACGATCAACTTCGAAGCACCGATCTACAGCCATAGTCCCGACACCGTCGTACCCTCGCGCCTGCAGGCGGGCAGGGCACTGCACATCTCCGAAGCGCGGCAGCCGAGCGCATTGCCGGCCGATCTTCAGGCCGGTGCGGCCCATGACGACTTCAGGCCCGGCCATGCGAGCCTGAGCGCCGAGCAGGTCGAGGAAGGCGGCTTCGACAATCTGTCGCTGTTCGCGCGCACGGCCACTGTGTTCGAAGGCGACGTGAGCCTCACTGCCGGCCGCAGCATAGCGCTGCGCACGTCGGGTATCTACAATTCCGTCGACGGCGGCCACGCGACGGTGTTCGCGCCCTACGTCACGCTGGACGGCCAGTTCGTGCGCCAAGCCGCGCAATGGACCGTGCTTCCGTCCCTCCTGCAGCCTTATCCGACTACGGGAACGCTGTCCGTTCAGGGCGGGCTGATCGACGTTGCCGGCCGCATGAATGCACATGTCGCGAAGCTGACGCTCGACAGCCGGAGCGACCTGCGCTTCAAGACGTCGACGCTGGGGGTAACCGGCGATCTCGACCTGATCGCGCAGCGCGTCCATCCGGTCACCGGCGCCAGCGCAGCCCTGTTTGCCGGCACGGCCGTGGACGTCGGCGGCTCGCCGACGATTGGCTTCGGCGAGACGAATACCAGCACGATCGCGATCGGCCGCCACGACGATGTGCCGGTCGCAGCGCCATACTCCGTCTTCGGCTCGCTCAGCCTGACGAGTGGGACGATCCGGCAGGGGGGCAATCTGCTCGCCCCGCTCGGCGCGATCTCGCTCAACGCAACGACCACGCTGACGGTGACGCCGGGTCTCGTGGAATTCCTGCCAAGCAGCCTGACGTCGGTCAGCGCCGAGGGCCTCGTCATCCCCTATGGCGGCACGGTGGATGGCGTCAGCTTCACCGTCGACGGCAGCGACGCGCTCTCCTACGACCTGCTCACCGGCACGATCGTCAGGGATGCCGACGGCAACATTCTCAACAACAGCCGCAGCGGGCGCCTCGGCATCACCGCGACCGGTACCAATGTCGTGAGCCATGAGGGCTCTGTGCTCGATCTGTCCGGCGGCGGCACGCTGGCGGGTGCCGCCTTCGTCTCCGGCCGCGGCGGCTCGGTCGACGTGCTGGTCAACCCGCTGGCCGACGCCAATCCGAGCTATGGGTACAGCGCATCCGGGAACCAGGTCTATGCCATCGTGCCGGGCGTCGACATCGCGCCGTCGGCCGGCGGTTATTCCACGGCCTGGACCGGATCGGTGCCGGGCATCGGCGAGCAGATCACGATCCCGGCCGGCGTGCCGGGGCTGCCGGCGGGGACCTACGCTCTTCTGCCGGCGAATTATGCGCTGCTGCCGGGGGCTTATCGCATCGAACTTGGCGAGCGCGGGACGGCAGGGCTCGCCGCAGCCCAGTCGCTGCCGCACGGATCCCATGTGACGAGCGTGACGCGCGGCGTGGCCAACACCTCGATCAGCGACGCGTTGCCGACCAGCGCCATCGTCACTCCCGGCGAGGGTTTGCGTACCTATTCGCAATACAACGAGCAGGGCTATGAGGCCTTCCAGCTCGCGCAGGCGGCGACCTTCGGCAAGGTCCGTCCGTTGATGGCGGCGGACGGCAAGTTCCTGACCTTCAATCTTTCGACATTGGCCGCGGACAGCGCGCCGCGCGTGGAATCGGCGCTCATTTTCGACGGCCTCGCCGATTTCACGCCCGGCGAGGGCGGATATGGCGGAACCCTGGCGGTCTCCGGCGGTGGCGGTGGCATCCGCTCCTACAACACCGACATGGCGATCACCGGAGAGGGCAGTACGACGGCCCGCAGCACCAGCGTCACGACCGTCGCCGCGTCCGAGATCGCCGACGTCGGAGCGTCCAATGTCTATGTCGGCTCCGCGCCCGGGAGCACTTATACCGCCGGAAGTCCGGTCTTCGAGCTCACCTCCAACGACGGCCTCGTCCGCTCGCTCACCTTGGAAGACGGGGTTGTGCTGACGGGTTCGCAGGTCATGCTCGCGGCTGCGAACGGCGGCATCACGGTGAAGTCCGGTGCATCCGTCAATACGATTGGAGATGGCCTGGTGGCGCCGGACACGGTGGCCACCGGTCTCCTGTTCAGCGCGCCGACGCTGCTGGCGGTCTCGAACGGCTCGATCGCACTCCAACCGCACCAGTACCCGACGGCCTCGACGATCACTCTCGAGGACGGCTCCTCGCTCTACAGCGAAGGCTCGATCGCCTTCACCGCCGGGCAGGGGGTCGTCCTGCAGGACGGCGCCCGTTTCGGCACGCGCGATCTCGAACTGGCGCTGCCCTACATCAATATCGGCACCGCGGAACAGCTTGCGGCCGCGGCGACCGCCGGCATCCTGCCGGGCGGGCTTTCGCTCGATCAGGCGTTGCTCGACAGGCTGGTGCAGGGCGATCCGCAGACCGGCGCACCGGGGATGAAGAATCTCGTCCTGGCGGCCGGAAACTCGATCAATTTCTACGGTTCCGTGAACCTCTCCACGCTCGACGAAAGCGGCGAGTCGGTCCTCGAAAGCTTCGTGCTGAGCACGCCCGCGATCTACGGCCATGGCGATGCGGATGACAGCGTCACGCTGACCACCGACCGGCTGATCTGGTCGAGCCGCTCGCTGCGGACGGGTTCGACCGGGGCGGGCGAGCCGATCTATGCTCCCGCGGTGCCCGGCGCGGTCATCCCCAACGGGCCGGGCACCGGTCACGGCGTCTTCAATGTCGGCGCACGCGAGATCCTGTTCGGCTATCCCGAGCAGTCGCGGCCGTTCAACACGGTCGAGTTCAACCGGCTGATGCTCGGCTTCGGGACGGTGAACCTCGACGCCTCGGAGCGCATCACCTCGAACAACAAGAACACGCTCGCGGTCTGGCGGACGGGGGAAAGCCCGACCGCGAACTTCGATCCTGCCACCTACAGGGGCGAGCAGGCCACGCTGAACCTGATCACGCCGCTGCTCACCGGCGACAACGGATCGGTGTTGTCGATCTATTCCGGCGGAGCGCTGAACGTGCTTGCGCCGGAGGGCGCCGCGCCGGCCAGTGCCCCGACGGTCGATACGCTCGGCGCCACGATCAATCTCGCATCCGTCCAGGGTTCGGTCCAACTCGATACTGCCGTCGCGCTGCCTTCCGGCAAGCTGACGGTGACTGCGGATGACGCCCTTCGAATCGATGCTGGTACCCGCATCGATCTGGCCGGCCGCGCCATTCCCTTCAAAGACGTGACGAAACATTCCTGGGGCGGCGACGTCATCCTGGAGAGCGCGCACGGCGACATCATCGTTCAGGATGGTGCGACGTTCGACGTTTCCGCGGTGAACAACCATGCCGGCTCGATCACGCTGTCCGCGACGGATGCATCCACCGGCGGCATCACCTTCCTCGATCGGGACGGTACACCCCTGCAGTCGCTCGACGGCATGTTCAAGGGCTCGTCCACCGGCGGCCACGAGAGCGGCTCGTTCAAGGTCGGCGCCTATTCCCTCGGGTCGCTCGACGCCAGCACGGACTTTGCACGCGTCAACACCGCGTTGAACGCCGGCGGCTTCTTCGAGACGCGCGACTTTGCCCTCAAGCAGGGCGATCTCACCATCGGCAACGGGGTGAAGGCGCGCAACGTCGTCGTGTCGGTGGACGAGGGCAGCCTGACCGTCGACGGCCGGATCGACGCCAGCGGCAAGGCGCCGGGCTCCATCCGGCTCTCGGCCAAGGACGACCTGACCATCGCGTCCGGCGCCGTGCTCGACGTGCGCGGCACCGAGCTGCAGACCGACAGCGACGGCGTCGCCGTCGAGGCGAAGAACCGCGGCAGCATCGAACTGACCGCGACGGCCGGGTGGCTGAGGCTCGACCAAGGCACCACCCTGGACCTGCGGTCGCCGGACGGCGTGGGGCGCGGCAAGCTGGCACTCAATGTCGGCCGCATGAGCGAGACCGGCGGCGATGCGCGGATCGACGCGGCGGGACCGCTGAAGATCCACGGTGCGGGCGAGATCGCCCTGAACGCGTTCTGGACCTATTCGCCGACCGACGCCGACGGCAGCATCGTGCAGGACAACGGCAGTTCAAACCCGGTGGGTACGGACGGCGTGCTCGGTCTCGATCAGATCGGTGCGCGCAACGCGCTGTTCATCGACGCGGCGCTGGCCAATGCCGATTTCGCCGGCCGCGCCGCTGGCCTGTCCGCTCACGGCGACGCCTGGCATCTGCGACCGGGCGTCGAGATCGTGGGCGGTTCGTCGTCGAACGGCAACCTGACGGTCACGGGCGACCTCGATCTCGCGAGCCTGCGCACCTCGGACGGGACCTACAGTGCCGCCGAATCGGGCTCGCTCGTCGTCCGCGCACCTGGCAACCTCACCGTGAACGGCAGCATCACCGACGGCTTCGGCAATCCGGTCGCGAATCCGAACGATGTGAGCAGCAGTACCGAGACGCTGGACAGCCCCCGGACGCTGACCGTGTCGACCACAGTCGGGACATCGAGCATTCCGCTCACGACGCTGAACTTCGACATCGTCCTTGGGACCGGCAATTCCGTTCAGCGCGGTGTCGCGATCCCGTTCGAGTTCACGGGCCCAGGCAACATGATCATTCGCGCCGCCGACACGCCCGGTGGCTGGACGTTGACGGGTTCGATCGAGCTCGGCGCCAACCTGTCGCTCGCAAATGTTGCGAACCGCAGCGTCGTGTTGCCGGACGGAACGACCTACAACTCGAGCCAGACCATACCGGTGGGCACGATGCTGCCGGCCGGGACCGTCATCAATGTCGGTACCGCCATCCAAATGGTCATTCCGGGCAATTCGGTCTACGGGGTTGGAACCCGGCTGCCGGGTTCGGGCGTGGGGGCGATCGCGCCTGGCACGGTCGTTCCGAGGAATACAGATCTGGCCGCCGTCATGGGTAACACCAGGGTCACACTGCAAGCCGGCCAGACGCTGGCCTCCGGTGCGACCCTGCCGGCGGGAACGACGCTCACCTCGTTGACGCCCATCGCGAATTACGCATCCGCGCCGATGTTGGCGCCCGGCAGCGAGTCCTGGTCGATCCGCCTCGTCAGCGGCGCGGACGGCGCCAGCGCGGACACCCGTGCGGTGCAATCGCTCTCGGCGCTCGGTGCGGGCGGCAACATGCTGCTCTCCAACTCCCTCATCAACTCGGCCGGCAAGATGCTGCCGAGCGTGATCCGCACCGGCACCGGCGATCTCGATCTCGTCGCCGGGCGCGATCTCACGCAGGATTCGCCCTTCGGCGTCTATACCGCCGGCACCCACGTCGACGTCGGCGGCGCCTATTCCGGCGTCACTTCGCAGGGCGGCTATTTCACTGAAAATGGCGGCGACGTGACGATCACGACCGGGCGCAATCTCACGGGTTATGCCTACGTGGAAAATCCTTCGTCCGGCGGCGGCCAGAGCAATTACTCGGTCGGCAATTGGCTGGTGCGCCAGGGCGATGCCGCGACGCCGGCGGCCTGGGGCATCCGCTTCGGGGGGTATGGCGGGCCCAATGGCGACATCTTCCTGGGTTTCTCGGGCTTCGGGGCCCTGGGCGGCGGCAATCTGGCGGCGGACGTCGGCGGCGATGCCGGCGCGCTCGGCGCGATCACGACTGGCGGCGGGGCCTATACCAGCACCGGCCTCGTCTTCGCGGTGGGCTCGAGCGGCCGCGTGACCTCGGTGACGGAGACGCCCGACGGCGTCGTGACCGGCGGCACGTTGGTCGAGACCGGCGGCGGCGACCTCTCCGTCGATATCGGTGGTCGGCTCAACCCGCTCATCACGCCTAGCGTTACCGACGATCTCTACGGTTCCTTCACGAATGTGCGCGGCGACATCGCCGTGCAGGCCGGCGCCATCGGCTCGGCCCTGTTGGCCTATGGCATCGGCGCGCCGAACGATCCGCGGCCCGCCGATCTTTATCGGGCGACGATGCTGCAGACGAATGGCGGCGTCGGCGGACCGGTGGTCGTCGTCGGCGACGGTTCGGCCAGTCTGCAGGCGCGCGGCGACCTTGTCTTCGGCGGCGCCGGCGATCCCGGCATGATCTACTCCATCCCCACCACCGGCCCGGCGTTCTCGCTGTGGCGCTCGGACACCGCGATCAAGCTGCTCTCCGCGGGCGGCAACATGGTGCCGCTCAACGTCTCACAGTACGACGGCCAGAACGAGAAGTGGGGCAGCGAGGAGCAAACGAACCGCACCATGCTGCCGCCGATCTTCGAGGCCATTGCGGCGCACGGGAGTCTGTACTGGGCAGGTTCGCAGCGGATCGAGCTGGCGCCGTCCCGTGACGGTTATTTGGAGCTTCTGGCGGGCGACTCGATCTACGCGGCGGCGTTCGGCATCGGCAGCGGCACCCGGAATCCAGTGGCGGCCGCCTGGAGCGTGTCCGGCGCGCAGGCCGATCCCGATTCGATCCCCAATCCGTTCCGGCCGGGATCGAGCAACTCCTATTTCCAGTTCCAGCCGGATACCGTCACCACGAATCTGCACGCGGGCGACGACAAGATCATCCGCATCTATGCGCTCAATGGCGACATCGTCAATTTCACGCTCGGCGATTCCTCGCCGCAGCTCGTGGACGGCGTATATCAGCCGCGTCATCGCGCAGCCATGCCGGCCCGCATCTATGCAGGACGCGACATCGTCAACTTCGGCAAGAACGCCTACCGCAGCCAGTTCGGCGACGCGCAGTATCAGGACACGCCGAGCCTGATCCTGAACAACGATGCGACCGATGTCTCGAGCATCGAAGCCGGGCGCGACATCCTGTACGCGCAGGTCGAGGTTGCGGGGCCCGGTTCGCTGGAAATGCTCGCCGGTCGCAACCTCTATCTCGGCGACGAAGGCTCGATCGTCTCGGTAGGCACTGTGGCCGTGGGCGACATCCGTCCCGGCGCATCGATCCTGATGCAGGCAGGCGCCGGCCCTGACGGGCCGAACCATGCGGGCCTGTTGCCCTATCTCGACCCGGCCAATCTGGCGGCTTCCGGCACGCCGCTCGCCGACCAGCCGGGCAAGGTCGCCAAGACCTATGAGAAGGAACTCGCCGCCTGGCTCGAGGGGCGCTATGGCTTCGCGGCGGCGGATGACGAAGAGGCGCGCCGCTACTTTGTGGCGCTCGCGCCGGAGCAGCAGAGCATCTTCCTGCGGCAGGTCTACTTCGCCGAGCTGCGCGAGGGAGGGCGTGAGTACAACGATCCGGACTCGACGCGCTTCCAGTCCTATCTGCGCGGGCGTCAGGGCATTGCCGCGCTGTTCCCCGGGGAGGACGCTGACGGCAATCCGGTCAGCCATGACGGCGACATCATCATGTTCGGCGGCTCCGGCGTGCGCACCCGGTTCGGCGGCGACATCCAGATGCTGGCACCCCACGGCCAGATCATCGTCGGCGTGGAAGGGCAGGTGCCGCCGGCCTCGGCGGGCGTCGTCACGCAAGGCTCAGGCAACATCCAGATGTACTCCGAGGGTTCGATCCTGCTTGGACTGTCGCGCATCATGACGACCTTCGGCGGCGATATCCTCGCCTGGTCGGCGGAGGGCGACATCAACGCCGGCCGCGGCGCCAAGAGCACCCTGGTCTACACGCCGCCGCGCCGGGTGTACGACGACGTCGGTAACGTGACCCTGTCGCCGCAGGTGCCGAGCACCGGCGCCGGTATCGCCACCCTCGACCCGATCCCGGAAGTGCCGCCGGGCGACATCGACCTGATCGCGCCGCTGGGCACGATCGACGCCGGCGAGGCGGGCATCCGCGTCTCCGGCAACGTCAACCTGGCCGCGCTGCAGGTGGTGAACGCCGAGAACATCCAGGTGCAGGGCGAGGCGACCGGCCTGCCGGCGACCGCGGCGGTGAACGTGGCCGCGCTGACCTCGGCGAGCGCGGCGGCCAACAGCGCGGTGCAGGCGGCGCAGGACATGGTGCAGCGACAGACGCAGCAGTCGCGCCCGTCGGTCATCAGCGTGGAGGTGCTGGGCTTCGGCGGGGCGTCGGCGGATGTGCGGGAGTCCTCTCCCGCACCGGCGGAGGCGCAGCCGTTCGTCGGCATCCCCTACGATCCGAACAATCCGGTGCAGTTCGTAGGCGTGGGGCAGGCTTTCGATCCGAAGCAATGGGCGCGCCTGACGCCCGAGGAGCAACGCCAGCTACGGCAGAAGTGAGGGCGATCGACCGGAAAGGACAACGCGAAAAGTCGACCGTCGGCCGCACCAGGCGATCAACGCATGTCCCGGCAGGCCCGCAGGTGAATGTAGCAGAGCCGTCACACTGTCCCGGCAGACTGATTCGATCGCCTTTTCCGATCCGGATCATTGTGACTGCCCTGGTGCCGATCCCAGGCTCGCCGGCCTGCACGTCCGGTTTACGGCAATGACGGTCGTGCCCGGGACAGGATCGATTGACCGCGTTCTTCGTACGGACCGTCGTATGGGCAGCGAACCGATGAAGCGGGGCAAAGCGCTTGCACGCCGTGCCGTCCATGCGGGCCTGTTGTGCCTCGCTTCGCCCTTGTGCGCGGCGCCGGCCCAGGAACCCGAAGCGCATGCGACGGGCATCTTCCTCAACATGGACGGCGACGTCATCACGGCCCGGCACGCGGTGGAGGGGTGCAAGCGGCTGTACGCGCTGAAGAACGGCCGGATCGCCCCGGTCCGGGTGCGGGCGATGTCGGACGACGTGGATGCGGCGGTGTTGGAGACCGGCCTGCAGCCGCTGCTGGCGGCGACTTTCCCGGTCGATGCCGCGGACGGAGCCGTGGCCACGCCGGTCTTCGCCGAAGGATACAGCGCGCTGCAGGCGATGCCGGATCGCGCACGGGCGATGTTCAATGCGGTGACGGTCCCTGCGGAGGGCCGGTTCGCGATGATGTCGCCCGTGCGGCCGGGGGCCAGCGGCAGTGCCGTACTGGGCGCCGACGGTCGCGTGCTGGCGATGGTGGTGGAGCGCGCGTCCGTGTCGCGCGGCGCCGGCGGCGTGCACTTCCTGAGCCGCGGGTCCAACCGCGTGCTGCCCGCCGGGGGCGCCACCGAAGTGGCCGCGGTGCCGGCGCAGGCGATCAAGTCGTTCCTGCGCGAGAACGCCGTCCGGTTCGATGAAAGCGAACGCGCGCAGTTGGGTCATGAACAGCCGAGCGCACCGCGGGCGGCCACTTTGTCGGTAGGAGTGATCTGTGAGAAATAGACGCGAGCAGGGAATCGAAAACGCTGTGGAGTCCCAGGGCGCGGCCGAAGCAGCGGACGGCGGACGGCGCCCCGGCTGGCTGGCGCGGGCCTGGGCGCGGATGTCCGCGCGCCGTACGCACCTGCTGGCCGGCACTGCGCTGGCGGCGGCGTTGTCGGTCGCCCAGGCGCAGGAAGCGGTGCCCGAGCATTGGATCGTCTATGCGCGGATGACCGGCAATGCCTTGCAGGCCCAGCTCAGCGAAGGGGCAGGCGATCTGGTCACGCGCATGCATGCCTGGATGAACAGGCAGCAAGAGCAAAGCGGCGAGCCGCTGTCGGTGGTGGTTCGCATCTGGATCTCGCCGGAAGGCTGGGTGGAGCGCAGCGAGTTCGACAACCTGGGCGACGCGCAGGCCGATGCCGACCTGCGCGCGATCCTGAGCGCGCATCCCTTGCCCGAGCCGCCGCCGCCGGACATGCGCCAGCCGCTGGTGCTGCAGCTGACCTTGCAGCCGAATCCGGACTACGAACCGGACGTCGACCGGCTCTGAGGGGCAGGGGAACGGCAACGGCTTGGAAACAGGGGGAACCGCAAGCGGGTGAAGGTCCTGGAACATCCGAAAGAGAGAGACAAGAGACACCAAAGCGTCACATTGACGCTCTACTTTGGCGAGGACAAGCACTGAAGTCCGTCTCCGAAGAAGGTCAAGAGAACCGAAATGGTTGCGGTCGGTCCTGCCATGGCCCTTTCGGGGGTATTGGCGATGGCTGTGGCAACCGTTCCGGTGATGCGGGGGCATGCCTCGGCCTGCGACGGAAGCGGCGAACAGGTCCGTCCGGACCGGACAACAGCCGCTGGACGCCAGATCTCATGTGGCGAGGCTGCGCGGGTGGAGGGTCGGTTCGATTTCGACATCCAGCCCCAGGCGCTCGACGGAGCGATCGAGGCGTTCAGCACCACGACCGGGCAATCGGTGATCTACGACAGCAGGCTGACGAGCGGGATTGCGTCCACGGGCGTGGATGGACGGTACATGCCGGCGGAGGCAATGGCCCGGATCCTGGAAGGCAGCGGATTGGCGGTGCGGCGAGTAGGGAGCGACGCGCTGGTCCTGGTCCGCGACTCCCCCGCAACCGAAGCCGGGCAGACGGGGGCAATCGTGGACGAGCGCTGGTACTACGGGGCGATCCAGAAGAAGGTCAACGACGCCTTCTGCCGGCGGGCGGAACTGGCCGGGGGAGGCCATCGCATCGCACTTCAGATCTGGCTCGCCGCCGACGGCCGTCTCGACCGGATGAAGCTCCTGGAGTCGACGGGCGAGCCCCGGGTCGATGCCGCGGTCTACGACGCTACGCGCGAAATCGAGTTGGCGCGCGCGGTGCCCGACAGCCTGGCCCAGCCTTTCACCATGCTGATCCTGCCGCGCGGGTCGGGATACGAGTGGGGCTGTCCGCAGCCGGAAACGGAGCGATCGCAGCCGTGAGCGACAACGCAAGCGCCGTCCTGCAGGAGTTCCTGACGCTCCGATACCATGACCTCAAGTGGCGCCTCGCCCGGCACCTGGGGTCGGACGAGATCGCCGCCGATGCGCTCCAGGAGACCTGGCTGCGTTTGTCGACGCGGCGGGTCGCCGATACGGTGACGAGCCCATGGAGTTACCTGTTCCGGATGGCGATGAACGCCTCGGTCGACCTGCACCGGTCCGCAAGTCGGCGGCTGGCCATTCACGAGGTCGACGACCTTCTGGAGCTGGCGGATCCGGCTCCGGGGCCGGCCGAATCGGCCAGTGCGCAAGCCGATCTGCAGGCGTTGATGCGGGTGATGCAGGAGCTGCCCGAAAGGCGAAGGCGTATCCTGCTCGCGGTGCGCGTCGAACGGCTTACGCAGCCCGAGGTCGCCAGGCGCCTGGGAATCTCGCTGCGGCTGGTCGAGCTCGAACTGCAAAAGGCGCAGGCGCATTGCGCGGCCCGGCTGGGACGCTGAAGTCGCAGATCGACTAATGCGTTGTTTGCGGTATCGAGGGTGGCGGACCGTCTTCTTGATCGAGGAACCTCGCAAGTTCAGAGGTTCCGCAAACCAGGATGGTTTGCCCGAGGGTCGAGCACGCAAGTGCTCGACCCTCGGGAGCCAGTCCGGGCATGGGCCGGACCGGCGATGTCTGAACAAGTCCATGGATGGGCTTGTTCAGAACTCGAGCAGGAGCGGCGCGCCATTGCGGCGAGAGCGGTCCGCACGGTGGGTGGGCGAATTGTGGCATGACATTTTCCGGTTCGAACGACAACGCGCAGAAGACGGCTCTCAGGCGTGAAGCCGATGCCTGGATCCGGCTGCTGACGTCCGGGAAGGCGACTTCGGACGACGTCGAGGCGCTGCAGCATTGGCGCGGGCAGGGACCGGCGCACCGAGCCGCATTCGAGGACGCCAAGCGACTCTGGCGGGATTTCGGCCCGGCCGGAGAGATGTTGCTGCAACAGTGCCGGCAGGCGCCGGGGTCGAACCCCGTCGACCGGCATGCGATGAGCCGCCGTGCGTTTCTCGGCGGCATGGCGGTCGCGACCGTGGCCGGCGCCGCGGCCATCGCGGAGTATCCGCTCCTCGGCCGATGGGCGCCGATGTCCGAATGGGGCGCCGACTACCGGACGGCCACCGGCGAGCAGCGGCGCGTGCGGCTGCCGGGCGACATCGTGCTGGCGATGAATACGCAGACCAGCGTTTCGCTCCTGCGCCATGCCGGCCAGGTCGAAGGGCTGACGCTGCTGTCCGGCGAAGCGGCCATCGATGCGCAGGGCATGGCGTACGGCCGATTCCGGGTCGCCTCGGAGCACGGCATCGTGACGGCATCCTTGCCGGCGCGGTTCGAAGTCAGAAGCGACGAAGGGCGGACCTGCGTCACCTGCCTGTCGGGCCGTATCGAGGTGCGCGCCGGCGACCGCAATTGGACCTTGCTGGATCGGCAGCGGATCGACTACGGCGACGGCGGCCTGGAAACGGTGCGATCCTTCGATCCGGAGATCGCCTCGGCCTGGCGGGACGGCGTGGTCGTGTTCCGGCAAACGCCGTTGCCGGAAGCGATATCGGAGATCAACCGGTATCGCCGCGGCAGGGTCGTGCTGATGAACCGGGATCTCGAGCGGCAGGCCGTCAGCGGGCGTTTTTCGATCCGGAACATGGATCTCGTGATCGCGCAGATACAGCAGGCGTTTTCCACCCGCGTCACCAAGCTGCCCGGCGACATCGTACTGCTGGGTTGACGGGCGAGGCTCGCTCGCGCATGGGCAGGTTTCGCCCTTCCCCCGCAAGCGGGAGAAGGGATCCATCACTGAGGTTTCCCCACATTTCCTGGCGCTTATCTTCCCCCTTTGAAAAAGGGGGATTGAGGGGGATTTGCTTTGGCTGTGGCTTTGTCGGGCGCCCGCATGGCCCTGGCGGCCATGCCCCACCGGATTGCAGTCGTCGTGGCGAAGCAAATGCGGCGCATGGTGAATGGAGCGAATGGACCGTCGGGTTTGCGGGGTCGCCCGGCAACGAGCGTCGTGAAGAAGGTAAGTGCTGCGCGGCATGCCGAGCGGTCGACCGCTCACATCCGCTTCCTTGCCACCGCCAAGCAGAGAGCCTGAAGTGTCCATGCATGCGACCACCCCCCGCGATCCCTCGTTCCGCGCCCCCCGGTTGGTATTCCGGACCGCCGTGCACCCGCTTTCGCGCGCCATCGCAGCGCTGCTCCTGGCCGGCGGGGTGACGGGAACGGTATCGGCGCAGCAGGCGTTCAGCCCGGCATGGTTCGCCAACAAGGGGGAGGCGCAGGGCAACGCGGCGGCGACCGGCCTGCTGCCCAACGGCCTGCCGGCCCATACGCTCACCGGTCCGCAGCAGCAGTCGCAGGCCGCGCGCGAGCGGCTGCAGACCTCGCTGGAGAACCTCAATACCGCCGCGCAGGCGATCGCGATGCAGCAGCGCCTGCAACAGCAGGCGCGGGACGCGGCGCTGGTGCGCCCGTCGGACCTCCCTGACGGCCTGGGCGAAGGCGGCCTGAAGATCGACGAGAACGAGCTGACGAAGGGTTGGCACAACGCCAAGGACCCGACGCAGACCGTGGCCGACGGCCAGACCACGGTCAGCATCGAGCAGACGGGCGACCGGGCGATCCTGAACTGGGAGACGTTCAACGTCGGGCGCCACACCACGGTGGATTTCGCGCAGCAGGCCGACTGGTCGCTGCTCAACCGGGTCAACGACCCGAACGCGCGGCCCTCGCAGATCCAGGGGCAGATCAACGCCGATGGCACGGTGTTCCTGCTCAACCGCAACGGCGTGCTGTTCGAGGGGTCCTCGCAGGTCAACGTGCGCAACCTGGTCGCCGCGGCGGCGCAGATGAGCGACAGCCAGTTCAGCGCCAGCGGCCTGTACGGCGCCAACGGCGCGGCCAGCTTCACCGACGCCGGCGGCGCGGTCACGGTGGCGGCGGGCGCGCAGATCCGGACCCATGCACCGCAGTCGGTCACCGAAGGCGGCGGCTACGTGCTGCTGCTGGGCACCGAGGTCGGCAATGCCGGCGAGATCGCGACCGTTCGCGGCCAGACCCAACTCGCCGCCGGCGACGGCTTCGTCATCCGCCGGGGCGTGGGCACCGAAGGCAACCAGCATTCGACCACGCGCGGCAACGAGGTGGCGGTGCTGCGCAATGCCGACGGCGTCGACGACGCGGGCGCGCCGCTGCCCAACCCCGCCGGCACCGTGACCAACAGCGGCCTGATCCAGGCCCGCGAAGGCGACATCACCCTGGCCGGCCACGCCGTGCGCCAGGACGGCGTGGCGGTGGCGACGACCACGGTCAACACCCGCGGCACGATTCACCTGCTGAACTCGGCCGGCGACGCCACCGGCCGGGTCGCGCTGGGCGAGGGCGCCACCACGGCGGTGTTGATCGAGGACGACGGCGAGACCACCGCGCTGGACAGCCAGCGCGACGCGCTGATCGCGGAGTCGGCGGCGATGGACGCGCAGCGGATGGGGGCGGCCGCGGGCGTCTTCGACAACTACTCGCGGCTGTCGGACCGGCGCGACCAGTCGCGCATCGAGATCGTCTCGGGCGGCGACGTGGCCTTCGCGGGCGACTCGCTGACGCTGGCGACCGGCGGCCAGATCGCGGTCAGCGCCGGTGACCGCGCCTTCGTCGCCGACGGCGCGCGGCTCGACGTCGCAGGTGCGGTGGGCGTGCAGGTGGCGATGGCGTCCAACGCCGTGCGGGTCAACGTGCAGGGCAACGAGCTGCGCGACTCGCCGCACAACCGCGACAGCGGCGCGCTGTTCAACAGCAATGTCTGGGTGGACACGCGGGAGCTGATCTACGTGCCGGCCGGGACCGGCGGCTACGCATCCGACCGCTGGTACACCGCCGACGGCCTGCTGGAGGTGGGGGGCTACCTGGGCAACCAGGGCCACGGCATCGGCGCGTGGGCCGCGCAGGGCGGCACCGTCACGCTGGGCGGCCACGAGGTCGTGACCCAGGCCGGCTCCACGGTGAACATCGCCGGCGGCACGCTCGACGTGCAGACCGGCTCCCTCAACCAGACCTGGCTGCGGACCGGCGCCGGGCAGGTGTACGCGCTGGGCCAGGGGCCGGTCGACGCGACGTATGCCGGGACCTACATCGGCTACGCGCTGGATCACGCGCGCTGGGGCGTGGAGGAGGCCTTCTTCAGCCCGGTCATCGCGCCGCGGCGGCGGCTGGAGAACGGCTACACGGTGGGCCGCGACGCCGGCCGGCTGATCGTCAGCGCGCCGACGGCGGTGCTGGAAGGGGCCATCGTCGCCGACGTGTTCGACGGCGAGCGGCAGGCCCACGCCCGCGCCGACGGCGTCAGCGACGGCTACAAGCTCGGGCAGAACACCGCGGCCAGGGCCGGCACGGTGGCGCTCGGCCAGTATGGTGCGTTCGGTCGTGAGGGTGTCTACAACACCGATGTCGTCATCGGCGACGTCGAGAACATCACCGCAGGTCTCGCCACGGACAACATGCTGCCCGTCGAGCGCATGGGCACCGCCTGGTTCGATGCGACCTACCTGAACGACCAGAAGCTCGGTGGCATCGATTTCGCAACTGACGGCAAGATCACCATCGATGCGCCGCTGTCCGTGGCAGACGGTGGTTCGGTCTCGCTGATCGCGCCCATCGTCGATATCGAGGCTGACATCACCGCCCGCAGCGGGAGCATCACCGCGACGAACCATTTTGCCGCCGCCGGTTTGGGCGGCGTTTCTACGGAGCTGCTCACATCGGCAGATGCCGCTCCCGGCGTCACTGTCGCGCAGGGCGTCACGCTCGATGTGCGCGGATTGTGGGTGAACGAGCTTCAGGACGGGGCAATCGGCGGCAAGCGGGCCTTCATCGATGGCGGCGACGTTCGCCTGGTCTCCTCGGGAGAGGTGACCCTTGCCGAAGGCAGCCTGATCGACGCCTCATCGGGCGGCAGAATAACGGCCAGTGGTGAGTTCGAAGGGGGACGCGGCGGAGACGTCACACTCCGCGCCGACGCCGCCATCATGGGGCCCGGAACGGGTGTGGGTCTGTTGACGCTCGATGGGGACATCCGTGCCTACGGCGTTACCGGCGGCGGTACGCTCAGGATCGAAACCGGAAGTTCGATCGTGATCGACGGTCAGGCCACCGAGACCCAGGGTGTGCTGGCGGCTGGTGAGTCGGCCGATGTCAGTTTGATCCTGGCCGAAGACTACACCGTGGCCGCGGGTGAACTGCTTCCGATGGATGTGGTCCTGACACGGATCGAAACGCCGATTGTGCCGCCCGGCGAAAGGGTTCCTTCATCGGTAACCTGGAGTGGTTCAGTCACCACGGCCGCCGACTGGGTCATTCCTGCCCTAGCCATAGGGGGCGACCGCTACATTTATACATCGACCGGCGAACGATACACGCGTGGCGATACCGTGCCGGCTGGGGCTGTCCTTGTCTCGGGCGTGCTCCTAACAAACATGTTAGTGCCGGCCGATGTCTTCCCGGACGGATTCCCGTTGATGCCGACACCGGTCGACGCTCACTACGCTGCTGGAACGCCAGCGCCCGAGGCCGTCACATTGGCGGCAGGCGGCATGCTGATGCCGGGCACGGTTCTGCCGCGCGACGCTACGATCAGGCCGGTGCTGGAGCTGGAGAATACGCTTTTCCAAAAAGGCTTTTCCCGCTACGAGGTGTCGAGTGCGACGGGCATGCTTGTCGCAAGCGGCAGTCAGATCGATGTGACCATGCCGGTCTACCGGCTGGGCGCCGAAGCGCCGCGCATGCCCACCGGCAGCGATCCGGAGGCGGTGCTGGAGCTCTGGACGCCGCCGCTCTATATCGAGAACGATCACACGCTGACGCTCACTCAGCGCAAAGGCGCCGACGTCTCCTTCTCGGCCGGACACGCTGAAGGCAATCTGGACGCGCCGCTGACTATCGGCTCCGGCGCGGCCGTCACCGTCGATCCCGGCCATTCGATCTCGCTCTCGGGAACCGGGCAAGTCACGGTCGAGGGTGAACTCCACGCGCGCTCCGGCGCCATCACGATCCGCGGCGGCAGCACCGAGCATTACGTCGCCGGCCGCTCGATCTGGATCGGCGAGCATGCCGTTCTCGACGCGGCGGCGCGCGCGGCCACAGCCACGACGGCCAGCGGCCGGACCTATGGCTGGGTGAGCAATGGCGGGAGCATCACGATCGGCGCCGCGGAACCTGGTTTCGGCAGCAATCCATCGTTCAGCGAAACCTCCTCTCCAGTCATCGTCCGGCCTGGCGCGCGGCTCGACGCCTCCGGCACGAGTGCGGTCCTCGACCTGCCGATTGGCACGACGGAGGTGGCGAGCAGCGGCGGCGCCATCACGCTCGCCTCCGCGCTGGGCATTGCCTTCGAGGGCACGATGCGTGCGGCGGCCGGTGGTATCGGGGCCGCGGGCGGCACATTAAGCCTGGGCCTAGAATCGACCTTGATGCCCCCCATGGGGTCTGACGTCGCAAAGACGCCACGCATCCTGACGGTCACGCAGCGCCGCGAGGCGCCGGAGCTGCCGGGCGGCCTCGCGCCCGGCGCGGACGATCCGGCGCTTCCCTACGGGGGAGCGTGGATCAGCGCCGAGGAGGTCGACGCCGGCGGCTTCGGCAACCTGGCGCTCTGGAGCGCGGATGTCATCCGCTTCGACGGCGATGTGTCGCTCTCGCTCAGCGAGAGCCTCGCGCTGCATCGCGGCGTCATCGCCCTTGCCGACGCAACACCGGACGCGCAGGTGCGTCTGGCTGCACCTTATGTCCGGCTCGATGGCATGGGCGGGCTCAAAGGCGAGTTTGGGAAGATCTATCCGGGGCTCGACGAGCACTGGTTGCCATCGGCGTACAATGGTGGCCGGCTCACCGCCGAAGCAGACCTGATCGATATCGGCAACGCCGTTCTGTTCGGCGTGTCGGGCCGCTATATGGTTGACGGCAATCAGTCGGGCCAACCCGTGGTCTATGTCGACTTCGATGCGCCCGGATTCGCGGAGATTGAACTGACGAGCCGCGGCGACATCCGCTTCCGTGATGGTGGGCTCGTCACGGCAGGCAACCTCACGCTGACGGCGGCTCAGCTCTATCCTGTGACGAGCGCGGCGACGACCATCATCGCCGGTGCCGGGAGTGATCCCTCGGGGACGCGCAGCATCGTGCCTTCGCCGGACGGCGTGTTGACCATCCGGAGCAACGGGAGCCCACTGCCGCCGCTTCCGGCGTCGGCCTTCGGCACGCTGACCCTGATCGGCGGAACCATCGACCAGGGGGGTGTCCTGCGCGCTCCGCTCGGCAAGATCTACTTTGGCAAAATGGGCCTGGCCACGCCAAGCGACCCGCGCTTCAGCATCAGCACGTCCGGGACCGGAGGCGCGGGCCAAGTGGTTCTGCGCGACGGCAGCGCAACTTCGGTCAGCGCCGCGGGCCTCCTCCTGCCCTACGGCGGGACGGTCGACGGGATCACCTATCTCTATGACGGGGTGGAGGTGGATATCACGAGCCTCCTTCAGCTCTCCGATGCCTACGAGGGCAGCACCGGCAGGGTGATCCCAGGGCCGGGAGAGATCTCGATCGAGTCCATGAGCCTCATCGCAGAGCCCGGCTCGGTGCTCGATCTCAGCGGTGGCGGCGACCTCGCCGGGGCAGGTTTTATCTCGGGGCGTGGCGGCTCGGTCGACGTGCTGCGGACACCGCTCGTCAATTCCAACCCGGCCTATGGCTTCAGCGCGGCCGGCAATCAGATCTATGCGATCCTCCCCGGCTACGTCTCGGGCTATGCTCCGATCGCGCCCGACAACGGCGCGGGCGATCCGGCCATCGGACAGCAGATCACCGTTCCCTCCGGTGTCCCGGGCCTTCCGGCGGGCACTTACACATTGTTGCCCTCGACCTATGCGCTCCTGCCCGGCGCCTATCGCGTTGAACTCGGCGACGCCTCGTTGCTCGGCCAGCCCGCGGTGCTCGGCAACGGCTCCTGGTTCACTGGCGCCACGCTCGGGATCGCCAATACGTCGATTCGCGATGCGGTCCCGACCGGGGCCGTGATTACGGCCGGCAACGCCCTGCGCACCTATTCCCAATATAGCGAAGCCAGTTATAGCCGCTTCGTGCTCGACACGGCGGCAAGGTTCGGAACGACACGCGGCCGCCTGCCCGCCGACGGCAAGCTCCTGACACTCGGTTTCGCGAATACCGGCGAGGTGCTTTCCTTCGAAGGCAGCGCCCTTCTCGCGCCGGAAGAGGGCGGCTATGCCGGAGCCCTGACCGTGAGCGCCGACTCGCTCGAGATCAAGGCGTCCGGCGCTGCGGCGACGCCGGATACGGTCTCGCTCGACGCGGAGGACCTGTCGCATTTTTCCGCCGGGACGCTTCTCATCGGGGGGCTCTACAAGCCCCAGACCGGCTCGGAGGCACAGGTCAACTTCAGCGGCGCAGGAAGCATCGCCGTGCGCGAGGGTGCCGTGCTCGAGGCGGGGCAGATCATCCTCTCCGGCTCCGACGTCCTGGTCGAAAGCGGCGCCGTTCTGGACACGACGCACAGCACGGTCCCGGTACCGGATTCGAGCCTCGGCTTCGTCTTCGCGAACAACGGCAACTCGGTCGTCGCCGTGGCCGAGGGCCGGCTCAATTTCCTGCCGGCGGAGCCCGACGAGACCAGTTGGCCCCCGAAGTCCCTCGTCGTCGAAGACGGCGCAGTCCTCACCACGCGCGGCAG
Organism: Luteimonas sp. R10; assembly: GCF_045689605.1. GTDB lineage: Bacteria > Pseudomonadota > Gammaproteobacteria > Xanthomonadales > Xanthomonadaceae > Luteimonas. Next base: position 3,377,381 of record NZ_CP141262.1, on the reverse strand, counting down.
CATCGGCTTCCTGACCAACGGCGATTTGACATTGGGCCAGGCGGTGCTCAACGCACGCGACCTCACGCTCGGTCTCAATGTGGTGAACGCCGGCACCGATACCTCGCTCGCTGCTGCCGCGGCAGCCGGCATTCTGGCGCCGGGCTGGATGCTCACGCAGGAGGCACTCGACCGTCTGCTCGACCCCAGCGATCCGAACCTCCCCGCACTTGAGCAGCTCACGCTGGCCGTGCACGAATCGATCAATTTCTTCGGCGACGTCGCGCTCGATGCGCGCAACGGCGCCGACGACGCGGCCCGGACCACGCTCGTCCTCAACACGCCGGCCATCTATGGCTGGGGCGCCGAAGGGGCCTCCGCCGTGCTCGCGGCCGACAGGCTTGTCTGGAACGGGGTGGCGACAGGTGCCGGCACCGACGAGAGGCCATATGGGAGTCTGACGCCGCCGGCGGTATTGCCGGGCGGTGCGGGCACCGGCTCCGGCCAGTTGACGCTCGCGGCGCGTGAGATCCTTCTCGGCTACGATCCCATGGCGCGCAGCCAGGACAATGCCGAGCTGGAGCGGTTGGCACTCGGCTTCTCGTCCGTGAACGTCGTTGCGACCGACAAGGTCTCGGCCTCCAACCGCGGCAGCCTGTCGGTCTACACGAGCGGCACCGACGCCGGCTCTTACGCCGGCGGCGACCTCACCATCACCACGCCGTTGCTGACCGCCGAGAGCGGCGCCTTGATCGACATCCGCGCGGGCGGGAATGTCATGGTCGTGGCGGCCGGACAGGCGGCCGATCCTGCGACGCGCGCCGAACTCGGCGGCGAGGTGCGGCTCGAAGGTGCCGGGATCGCGCTCGACACGACCGTGGCGCTGCCGAGCGGGCGGCTTGTGCTGATGGCCGACGGCGATATCGCGTTCGGCGACCGGGCGCTGATCGATCTGTCCGGTCGCGCCATCACTTTCTTCGACGAGACGAAATATAGCTGGGGCGGCAGCCTGGAGATGGAAAGCCGCTCGGGCCGCATCGACCAGGCGGCGGGCTCGATGATCGACGTCTCGGCCGAGAACAACAACGCCGGCTCGATTGAGGCCTCAGCCACCGGGGCCGGCGGTATGGTGACCCTTGCGGGGACCCTCAGCGGAACGAGCAGCGGCGGCTTCGCCATGGGCGGCTTCACGCTTGCCGCCGACACCATCGCCGATTTCGTAGGCCTCAACAATCGGCTGACGCAGACCGGTTTTCTCGGCGCGCGCAGCTTCACGACCAAGAGCGGCGACCTCGCCGTCGGCGACGAAGTGAAGGCCGGAACCGTGACGATCGCCGTCGATGGCGGCAGCCTGACGGTCGCCGGCCGCATCGATGCGAGCGGCGAGAAGCCCGGCGCGATCCGCCTTTCGTCGCGCGATGATCTCTCGCTCGCGCCGGATGCCGTTCTCGACGCGCACGGGACGGTCCTGCAGACGGACTCCTACGGTGCGGCGATCGAGGCGAAGAACCGCGGCCATGTGGAGCTGACGGCACGGCAAGGCATGGTCACGCTTGCCCCGGGATCGGTGATCGACCTCAGCACGCCGGACGGGGCTGCGCGCGGGCAGATCGAGATCAATGCGCCGCGTCTGGGCGGTAACGACATCGCCATCGATGCGGCGAGCGGTGTGGCCATCCAGGGTGCCGCCAGCATCGCCGTCAACGGCTTCCGCAGCTACACACCGTCGGACGGTTCCATCGATCAGGCCTATCTGGATGGCATTCATGCCGACAGCGCAGGCTTCATCGACGCGGCGCTTGCCAATGGCTCACTGCAGACACGGCTCGCCGGGTTGCAAGCCTATGGCGACGCCTTCCACTTGCGGCCCGGCGTGGAGATCGTGAGCGAGGGCGATCTCGCGACGAGCGGCGATCTCGACCTGTCGGGCTACCGCTACGGTCCCGATACCGATTCCGGCATCCGCGGCTTGGGCGAGCCGGGCGTCCTCGTCATCCGTGCCGGCGGCAATATCGACATCGAGGGCAGCATCAATGACGGTTTTGCGCCGCCGCCCGCCACGCCGGACGACGGTTTCTTCGGAGACGGCGGAACGGTGGTCATCCCGGCGGGCACGACCCGGCCCGATGATTGGACGCTGGAAACGGACCTGGCCGTTCTGGAGGATTGGGTCGTTCCCAACACGCCCTTCTACCAAGACTTCTGGGGCTACATATACGATACCAGCGGGATCTATTACGGGCCGGGCGAAGTCGTTGCCGCCGGGACCACGCTGGCCGCCTGGAGTGCGGTTTTCGAGGCCGGCACGCCCTTGCCGTCCTATGCTTCTGTGGGCTTTGGGTCGGGCCGCATGTGGGCGGTGGCGCCCATGCTGGAGCCCGGCGCGCTGTCCTGGTCCATGCGTCTCGTGGCGGGGGCCGACCTCATGGCGAGCGATACGCGGACGGTTGCGCCTGTCGGCGCTCTCGCCGGCGGCGGCAATCTCGTCCTCGACAATCTGCACAGGACGGTGCTCGACGAAGCGGATGCCATCAGCGTGGTACGCACCGGCACAGGCTATCTCGACCTTATCGCCGGCGGCGACTATCGGCACGACACCCTTTTCGGTGTCTACACTGCCGGCACCGCGCTCCCCACCGCTGAAACGGCGGATTACAGCGTGCCGCGTGGCACCGTCTTCGGCTCGGCGCTGGGCGGCTACTCCGACTACGAGATGGCGCTCAGCCCCACACGCATGTGGTTCACGGAAGGTGGCGGCGATGTCACCATCGCGGCGGGCGGCTCGATCGCCGGCTACGAGCAGTATGGCGACGAGGACAGCGCCAAGTCGAAAGCCGGCGATTGGCTGTGGCGGCAGGGCAATGAGTCGCTCGGCCAGCCGACCGCCTGGGGCATCAATTTCGGCACCTATGTTTTTGATCCCCTGTACCAGAGGCCGCAGCTTGTCGGCTTTTCCGGCATCGGTGCGCTCGGCGGCGGCAATGTCGCCGTCAAGGCCGGCGGCGATGCCGGTGTCACCACCGCGATCACGTCCTCCTGGGATACTTTTTCGACATCCAGCACTCTGGTGGTCGCAGTCGCCGGCAGCGGCCGCGTCGGACCCGATGGTGTGCTCCGGCAAACGGGTGGCGGCGACCTGACCCTCGACATCGGCGGCCGCCTCAATCCGGCGCCGTTCTGGACCAAGGCCAGCGACGGTGCATCGGGAATGCTCGTGAACCTGCGCGGCGACATCGCGGTCACTGCCTCCACCATCGGCCATATGATGGGAGCAGGCTACGGCCAGCCGCCACCTGGCGATCCGCGGCCGACCGAGCCCATGCGTCCTTACCAGCGCGTGGCGAGCGGCGGTCTGGCGCTGGTGCTGGGCGACAGCCGTGTTGCGGTCAACACGGGTGGCGATCTCGCCATCAACAACGTGATCGATCCGGGCCGCGTGCCGACCTCGGGCTCCACGCCCGCAGCGGAATATGGCGGCCTTAGCGATTCCATAGAAAACGCCACCTGGTTCACGCTGTGGACCGGCCGCACCGCCGTCGACCTTTTCTCGGCCGGCGGATCGGTTGCCCTGGCGCGCAGCGGTTCGGACCCTACGGCTCTCTACTTGCCGTCCGCCCTCGGTATTGTCGCGGCTGGCGGCGACATCGTCATGGCTGGCGGCGAAATCATCCTGATGCCGTCGCCGAGCGCGCGGCTCGACTACTTCGCCCGCGATTCGATCCTGCAGGGCAGCGCCACCTTATCCGGCGGCTCGCCGGACGATATCGCGACGCCGTTCCGCCCGGCCTGGACGCTCTCGGATTTTATGGGGGGGCAGTCCGGCACGCTTTACGCCACCAACTACTGGGCCGACGACAGGCGATACGATCCGTGGTTCAACGGTGGCGAGCTTTTCACCTTCGGGCTCGATACGGTCGGCGATCTTGGCGACCTGGGCGCGGATCCGATGCGCTTTTACGCCTTGCACGGCGACATCATCAATTTCAAAACGGGCGAGACTTCGAACGTCGGGGTGGGCGGCGAAAGCTTGATTTTCCACCGTGCTAGCAGGCCGGTGCGGATGCTGGCCGGCCGGGACCTCTTTGGCGTGAGCGGCCTCATCCTGCATGGTGACGAGCGCGACGTGTCGATCATCCAGGCCGGACGAGACATCGTTTGGGGCAGTTTCGACATTGCGGGGCCCGGCGTTCTCGAAGTCAGCGCCGGGCGCAACCTCTATCAGGCTGGTCCGGGCGGAAACCAACTCGGAAAGCTGACGAGTATCGGCCCACTAGTGCCGGGTGACCAAAGGCCGGGCGCCTCGATCGTGATGCAGGCCGGTGCCGGGCCGCAGGGGCCGGACTATGCGGGGCTGATGCGTTATCTCGATCCCGCCAATCTCCTGCCGGCCGGAACGCCGCTCGACGGCTCGGGCAAGCTCGCCAAGACCTACGAGTCGGAACTCGCGCAGTGGTTGGAGCAGCGCTACGGCTTTGACGGTGCGGTCGGGGAGGCGCAGGCCTTCTTCTCTGGCCTCGCACCGGAGCAGCAGCGCATCTTCCTGCGCGAGATCTACTATGCCGAGCTCAGGGCCGGCGGGCGCGAGTACAACGCCCCCGACAGCCGCCGCTTCGGCTCCTATCTCCGGGGCCGCGAGGCAATCGCGGCCCTGTTCCCGGAGACCGACGAGAACGGCAATCCGGTGGTTCGTGGCGGCGACATCATCATGTATGGCGGCAACGAGTGGACGGGCGCATCCGGCGTGCGCACGCTGTTCGGCGGCGACATCCAGATACTGGCGCCCCACGGCCAGATCGTCGTCGGCGTGGAAGGGCAGGTGCCGCCGTCCTCGGCGGGTGTCATCACGCAAGGATCTGGCGACATTCAGATGTACTCGAAGGATTCGATCCTGCTCGGGCTGTCGCGTATCATGACCACCTTCGGCGGCGACATCCTGGCTTGGTCGGCGGAGGGCGACATCAACGCCGGCCGCGGCGCCAAGAGCACCCTGGTCTACACGCCGCCGCGCCGGGTCTACGACGACGTCGGTAACGTGACCCTGTCGCCGCAGGTGCCGAGCACCGGCGCCGGTATCGCCACCCTCGACCCGATCCCGGAAGTACCGCCGGGCGACATCGACCTGATCGCGCCGCTGGGCACGATCGACGCCGGCGAGGCGGGCATCCGCGTCTCCGGCAACGTCAACCTGGCCGCGCTGCAGGTGGTGAACGCCGAGAACATCCAGGTGCAGGGCGAGGCGACCGGCCTGCCGGCGACCGCGGCAGTGAACGTGGCCGCGCTGACCTCGACGAGCGTCGCGGCCAACAGCGCGGTGCAGGCGGCGCAGGACATGGTGCAGCGACAGACGCAACAGTCCCGCCCATCGATCATCAGTGTGGAGGTGCTGGGCTTCGGCGACCGCACGAGCAGCCGCACGGCGCCGCTGCCCGGTGCCGTCGCGTCCGCCGCGCCGCGCGCCGGCTACGATCCCGGCAGCGCCTTCCAGGTGCTGGGCAATGGCGCGCTGGACGAAGCGCAGCGCGGGCGGCTGACCACGGCGGAGCGGAACTCGCTGGAGTAGCGCTTCCGCGGGGCGGCGCCGTCCGCTTGCATGTTGACGGGCGCCATCGCGCTCCGGCCGGCAAAACAGGTCCGGCAACTCGGGGCGGACGTCACCGGACGCCATCCGTCGATAGGACGCGGTTGCGGCGGGAGGTCGCGCGGCGGGAACGACGACAGTTTGAGTTCTTCGGGGCCAGGACGAATGCAGACACGGAGGCACAGCAGGCCATGAGCGAGTCGTTCGTTACGGTGTACGAGTTCCGCAAGAAGTTGGAGCAATACCTGCTCCACTCCGAGCGGCCCATGGTGATCTCGCACCGCGGCATGCCGATGGGCTACTTCATCCCGGCCCGGATCTGGCACGACCGGGAAACGGTGGCGATCTTCAACGAACTGGTTGCGGCCACGCTGGAGATGAGCGGATACGGCGAGCAGGACGTCAAGGACGCGATCGAATCGTTCGCCCACGCCAATGCGGACGCAGTCCGGGAGCGGTTGCTGCGCCATCTGGACCGGATCGACCCGGCGGCGGGGAAGTACAAGGCCAGCAACGGATCGAAACGATGACAGCGGGGTCACCGGATGGACGCCGCACGTTCCTCGTGCGGGAACATTGCGCGCGCAGGCTGCGATACCGCCCGAAGGGTTTTGGCGGGGAAGCAACCGCGAACGATTCCAGGAAGCGGTTGTTTCTGTCCACGCCGTGGTGATCCCAGCAAAGGAGTATTCGTTATGCGCCGTACATCGTTCTTGCGTTTCCATCCACTCGTCATCGCCGCCGCCGCGATGGCGGCCGCCGGTTCCGCCAACGCCGTCGATCTGTACGGCGGCGGCGCCACCTTCCCCGTGCAGTCCTACGTCGGCGACGACTTCCTGCTCACCACTCCACGCGCACGGCTGTCGCGCAACACCACCAATCCGGTCGCGACCACGCCGATCGCCGGATTGACGCCGCCGGACACGGTGTTCGCCCGCTTCAGCGCCGGCACCAGCAACCTGATCTCCTATTGCCAGACCGGCAGCGGCACCGGCAAGACGGTGCTGCTCGGCGTTGGCTCCGTAACCAGTGCCAACGGCGAATGCAACAACTACAACAACTACGGCCCCTTTCCGGCAGGCTTCAGCGGCCTTGTGGCCTCGCCCGACTACATCGGCACCGACTCGCCGATCACCCAGGCAGACGCGACCAGCTTCACCGGCGGTCCGCGCGCGGCACGGGTGGGGCTGTGGCAGATCCCGACCTTGGCCGGTGCGATCGCGCTGCCGCGGCATGAAGGGTTGAACTTCCCGAACCTGACCACTGCGCAGGTCTGCGCCATCTTCTCGGCCCGGATCACCAGTTGGTCGGCGATTCCGGGTTCTGGTTCCAGCGCGCCGATCCACGTGGTCTTCCGCTCCGATGGCAGCGGCACCAGCTTCGCGTTCACCCGCTACCTGGCCGACGCCTGCAACGGCAACTTCGGCATTCCGGTCGGCTATTTCACGCCGAACCAGAGCTTCGCTGCCGCAGTGCCCGCGGTCGGGAACCAGCCGAACTCGGTGGCGCCATTCTACGCGGCGTCGACTGCGGCGTCCGGCAATCCGAACGTCGTCACCCAGGCCGTCGCCACCGCCAACTCGATCGGCTACGGCGCTTACCCGGAAGTCCACAAACAGGGTGCGGAATTTCCGACGGTCAACAACGCAAGCCCGGCGAGCCTGCCGACGTCGATCAGCATCCCGGCGCCGCTTTCGGGCATGGTGCTCAATGCCAGCAATACGCCGACGCCCGTGACGGGCCTGCCGAACCCGACCTGCCTGCGCCTGGTCAATCCCCGCACCATTCCGGCCGGCGTGGCCTACCCGATCCTGGCCTACACCTACATGGCCGGCTATCGCAACGACAACGCCGCCAAGACCACGCCGCTGCGCAATCTGCTTGGCTATTTCCTGTCCACGGAGAGCAATCGCCCGGCCCCGCCGGCGGGATTCGCCTATCTCGACGGCAATGCGGCGTATCGGACCTCGGTTCAGAACACCATCAACAGCTGCATTCTGTGAGGGATGTGACCGCATAGGCATAGGAGGAAGGCGCCATTTCCGCCCCCCTTCTCTTGGCGTCCGAGCGAAGAAGAAACGCCCAAGATCAAAGAGACGCGCGTCCACGCCCCTGCCGGCCCTCCTGATTTCTTCGAAACAAGCTCCGGCTCTGCCCTGTCTCTTTATCACATCTTGATTTCGGTACCGCCCCTTCTCCCGCTCGCGGGAGAAGGTGGCGCGAAGTGCCGGATGAGGGCGCTTTTCGGCACCTTTGGGGCCTCCCTATCCGCTCCCCGGATCAAGTCCGGGGCAGGCTCTTCGGCCACTTCGCGCTGCGCCTCGGCCCTTGTGCAGGCGCAACGGCGTTCAGGCGTGCGCGAGCCAATCGCTCGCAAGCAGCATGCCGGAGAATGCCTCCTTCTCCCGCTTGCGGGAGAGGGTTGGGGTGAGGGCGCTTTTGGCGAGTTGATCAAAAGCGCCCTCATCCGCCCCCCGACTAAAGCGCTCGGGGGCAGGCTCTTCGGGCACCTTCTCCCGCAAGCGGGAGAAGGGATCTGTCAATACTTGCACCGAAACCGTTCTAGAGCCCCCGGCTTTGCCCTATCTCTTGATCATAATTCTGGCTGCCAGCTGCGAGGCTGGCTCCGGTCGTGATCGGAAATGCTTCTTTAGATGCGGTCCGACGCGGATGAAGCACTTTGCTTCACGGTTTGATCCGTGTTTATACGCGTTGATCCGTGCCTGAAATGCTTTCTCTCATCATCGAGAAAACGCTCCACAGGCGTTCACCGTCGGTAGGCAAGATGTGATCAAGAGACAGGCTTTGCCCGGAGATACTTACAAAGTTTTCGTGACGGGTGGCACAGGTTAAGCGGCGTATTGAACCCATGACAGCGCGGTCACCGGATGGACGCCGCACGTTCCTCATGCGGGAACATTGCGCGCGCAGGCTGCGACATACCGCCCGAAGGGTTCGGGCGGGGTAGCAACCGCGAACGATTCCAGGAAGCGGTTGTTCCTGTCCACGCCATGGTGATCCCTGCAAAGGAGTATTCGTTATGCGCCGTACATCGTTCTTGCGTCTCCATCCGCTCGCCATCGTTGCCGCCACTGCAATGGCGGCCGCCGGGTCCGCCAACGCTGCCGACCTGTACGGCGGCGGCGCCACCTTCCCCGTGCAGTCCTACGTCGGCGACGACTTCCTGCTCACCAATCCACGCGCGCGGCTGTCGCGCAACACCGTCAATCCCGTGGCCACCACGCCGATCGCCGGGTTGACGCCGCCGAACACGGTGTTCGCCCGGTTCGCCGCCGGCACCGGCAATCGCATTTCCTATTGCCAGACCGGCAGCGGCACCGGCAAGACGGTCTTGCTCGGCGTCGGCTCGGTGACCGATGCCCGCGGCGAATGCAATAACTACGCACCTCCCCCGGCACCGACACCGGCAGGCTTCAGCGGCACCACGGCCGCGCCCAACTACATCGGCACCGATTCGCCGATCAACCAGGGCGATGTGAACGGCTTCACCGGCGGTCCGCGCGCCGCACGGGGCCTGTGGCAGATTCCGACGCTGGCCGGCGCGATCGCATTGCCGCGCCACGAGGGGCTGAACTTCCCGAACCTGACCACGGCCCAGGTCTGCCAGATCTTCTCGGCCCGGATCACCAACTGGTCGTCGATCCCGGGTTCGGGCTCCAGTGCGCCGATCCACGTGGTCTACCGCTCCGACACCAGCGGCACCAGCTTCGCGTTCACCAGCTATCTGGCCTCGGCCTGCAACGGCAACTTCGGAATTCCGCCCGGCTATTTCACGCCGAACCAGAGCTTCGCCGCGGGCGTGCCGGCGGCCGGTTCGGCAGCTCCGCTCTATGCCGCTTCCACGGCAGCGAGCGGGAATCCGAATGTCGTCACCGGCGCCATCAGCACCGCGAATGCGATCGGCTATGCCGACTATCCGGAAGTGGACGCGCAAGGCGCGGAGTTCCCGACGGTCAATGGCAGCAGCCCGGCGGCCCTGCCGACGTCGATCAGCATTCCGGCACCGCTGACAGGTCAAGTGCTCAACGCCAGCAACACGCCTGTGCCGGTGACGGGTCTGCCGAACGCGAACTGCCTGCGCCTGGTCAACCCCAGCACCATCCCCGCCGGCGTGACCTACCCGATCCTGGCCTACACCTATCTGGCCGGCTATCGCAACGGCAACGGCGCCAATACTACGGCGCTGCGTAATTTGCTTGGCTACTTCCTGTCTACGGCTCCTGCACCGGGTCGTCCGGTCCCGCCTGCGGGGTTCGCCTATCTCGACGGCAGCGCGGCGTACCGGACCTCGGTCCAGAACACCATCAACAGCTGCATTCTCTAAGCCATCGCGATCCGATATCGGAAGGAGGCGCCGGTTTTCTGGCCCTCCTTCCACGGGAGCTTGCGAGGGGGATTCCCGCAGCTCCGGGATCGCTCTAGCCGAACAAGGGGACAACCATGCATACGACGAACAAGGTAACGATGACTGGAACCGCCGCGGCGCTGATGGCGCTGGCGATCGGCGCCATTTCCATGACGGGAAGCGTGGCACACGCGCAGCAGAGCGAGGATCCGAATTGCGGCTCGATCGTGCACTATCCCGGTGCCGTCACGGTCACGGGCAAGGCTTTCGGCACGGCCGAGGCCGGCGATTTCCGCAGCTGCACCACCACCTACCGCTGCGACAGCAACGCCAGGAAGGTCGAGGTGTTCGGCTACGGCTATGCGAGCGACCGGGCCGGGGTGATCGCGAGCGAGAACTACGCCGTCGCCACGAACAGTGCCGAGGCGGTGCTCAGCAGTTGCGAAGCCAGCGCCAGGAGTGGAGGAGGCCTGCACCAGGCCCGTGCCTGCCTGGCCGAACCGCAGCAGTTCCAGTCGCAGGAAGCGGTGGCCGAGCAGGCCGATTGCACCGTGGTCGTCGGCGCGCCGGCGGGCGGGTCGACGATCGCCAGCTCCACCTGCTTCTGCGAAGGTTGAAGGCGCGCGCGTCGCGGCGCGTTCCCGGCTGATGACGCCGGGAACGCGCGGATCCGTCCAGCTGCCGAATGGCGATCCGGCTTGCGGATTCTCCATTCGGAATGCGATCGACAACGACAACGCGTGCTTCCTGATCGGGGGCCGGTTCTCGGACGAACGTGTCCGGCCCCTGATTTCTGGTTCTTCTCCCAATCCAGGGAGACGCGCATTGTCTGCCTGAAAGGCGATGCGCTCCGGATCCAGGTCATCACCTCTCGTAGGAGCGCGCCATGCGCGCGATGCCGACATCGTCGGCCCGTTCCGCACAGCTTCGGCAGCCGCGAAGCCGGAACCGCATCGTCGTACGGCGTCGGTATCGCGCGCATGGCGCGCTCCTACGAGGGCAACCATGCCGGCCGCCACCGGAGGATCACGGGCATCGGTCCCGAAATCGGGAGAAGAACCAAATCTTGGCCGGGCCGATGGCAGGAGCGGAGGCCGGCAGGGATGTGGGCGAAACAAACATGTCACACGGCATCGTCATGATGACGCCCCTGTTCTGAAGTGCTGCCGGTCCCCGTGCCGAATGAATCCTCAATGCGTACCGCCGTGCCCACGGGCAGGCGGCTGCGAGGGATGCGCGGCACCGGGCCCGGACCACGACCGGATCCGATGGGAACAGGGGGCGTTCCATGGGTACGCGGAATCGTTGCTGCCGTGGTGTTGTGGACGGCGGTAGCGCCGTTGCACGCGCAGGATGGATCCGCGTCCCGAGAGCGGCCCCCTCGCCTGTATGAATTCGACCTGCCCATGCAGCCCCTGGATTCCGCTTTGGACCGATTCGCAACCGTCACCGGCCGTTCCGTGCTGTACAACAGCGATCTGGTGGCCGGACGCACCGCCTCGCCGGTCCATGGCCGGTATGCCTCGCTGGATGCGCTTCGGTACCTGCTCGAAGGCACCGGGTTGACGGTCGAGGAGGCGCGCACAGGCCAGGTCACTGCGCTGGTGTTGAAGCTGGCGGACGAAGAATCGCTCGCCGCCGCCGCACGTCTGCAGGCCGGCATGAACGACTTCGGCGACGGATTGCGTCAGGGTATCTGGGAGGCCATCTGCGCGGACGCGCGTACCGCCGGCGACGATTACAGGGCACTGATGCGGCTGGCGGTCGATGCGACGGGGCGCGTGCGCGACGTGCGCCTGCTCGATTCGACCGGGAATGCGGAACGCGACGAAGCGATCACGGAGGTCGTCGGCCGGCTGCGGACGGACCTGCCGCCGCCGGGCATGCCGCAGCCGCTGGCGGTGCTGATCCGACCTGGGCAGCCGGGCGAGCCGGCCTGCCGATCGCCCCGGGAGCGGCCGTGAGCGAAGGCGTCCGACTCGGCCTGCTGGACTACCTGACGCGGAACTACGATGAGCTCAAGCGTCGGCTGGCGCGCACGCTGCGCAGTCCGGAACTGGCCGACGAGGCGCTGCACGACACCTGGTTGCGCATCCGCAGGCTGGAAGACCGCGGTCCGGTATTGAACCCCCGGGCCTTCCTGCTGCGCGCGGCGGTCAACAATGCCATCAACGCACTGCGCAGCAGGAGCCACCGGGTTCCGGGCCACGAGATCGACGCCGTGCTCGATGTCGCCGATTCCGCGCCGGGTCCCGAGCAGTCGGCCATGGACGGCGCCGAGCTGGACGAACTGCTCCGGATCCTGCGGCGCATGCCGCGCCGCCGCCGCGATATCCTGTTGCTGGTGCGCTGGGAGGGACTGCCGCAGAAGGAAGTCGCCAGGCGGCTGGGGGTCTCGCTGAGCACCGTCGAACACGAGGTCAAGCGGGCCATCGATCACTGTGCCGCCCGGATGGGCAGGCACGACGAATAATTTGGAGGTTCTGCGGCGTGCCGGGTGTCTTGATCTGTGAGGCACCAAGCGTCTGTGTGCCCGACTGGATGCGGACGGGTACCGACATGCCCTCTGCATGATGAAGCCGATGACATCCCACCATTCCAGTAGCGATGACGCCACCCGGCGCGAGGGCATCCGTGAGGAGGCGCATGTCTGGCTCGGCCTGTTGGCCGCCGGCGACGTCAGGCAGGCCGACCTGCGCGCATTCAGGCGCTGGCAGTTGCGCGATCCGGAGCATGCGGCCGCCTTCGACGAAGCCAAGCGCCAATGGCATGCGACGAAGCCGGCGCTGGGCAGGCTGCTGCAGGCCGACGAGGCGATCGCCCGCCGCCATCACCGGCTGATGGGCGAACCGCGGATGGGGCGGCGCGCATTTCTCGGCGCGGCGCTGGGGACGGCCGCGATGGCGGGAATGGTGGTTCTGCATCCGCCGATGGGGCTGTGGCCCACGCCGGCCGAATGGCGCGCGGACGAACGCACCGGCATCGGCGAAATGCGCACGCTCCATCTGCCCGAGGCGATCAGCGTCGCCCTCAATACGCAGAGCAGCATCCGGCGCCATGCCGTGGGTGCTGCCTTCTCCGGTATCGATTTGATCAAGGGGGAGGCCGCCGTCGATCTCGGCGGCACGGGCTTGCCGTTCGCCGTCGTCGCCGGCGCCGGCCGGGCGATCGCCGAAACGGGGCGGTTCCAGGTGCGCCACCTCGACGATACGGTCTGCGTCACCTGCATCGAGGGCCGGCTGCGCATCGAGCATCCGGCCGGCGAGCGGGAACTGCACGATCGTCAGCAACTGGTCTACGACGCGCATGCGTTCGGCGCGACGGCATCCGTGGATCCCGACGACGCGACGGCATGGCGCCGGGGCGAAATCGTGTTCAGGAACGTTCCGCTGGAGCGGGTCATCGACGAGATCAACCGCTATCGACAGGGGCGGATCGTGCTGATGGCGCCGTCCAAGCGTAAGCGCCGGGTCAGCGGCCGGTTCCGCGTCGCCATCCTCGACGAGGTGCTGCTGCAACTCCAGCGTACGTTCGACCTTCGCGCCCGTACGTTGCCCGCGGGCGTCGTGGTGCTGTCGTAGGCACACTCGGGACAGGTCGTTCGGAGATTCCCTGGCGCGCACGCACGTCGAAGTGACACGACGATGACGGACGCGACGACGTCCCGTCACGAGGCGCGCCGCACCGCCTTGCACGCGCGGTGACAAGCGCGACCAAAATTGGTTGGAGGATATCGGCGCGGCGCCTTGTCTATAGGGAGGCGGGGCTGCAGCAGGCCACGGGACCTGGAGCGCCGCCCCGGCTGGTTCATGCGGTTTCGTCAGTGAAACCCGCGAACGGCCTACGACTCCTCCAGATCAGGACAGAAAGATGAGCATAGCTGCGCTCAACGGCAGTACGCGCAAGGCACCACGGGCGATCGCAAAGACCCCTGTGGCCCAGGCCATCGCATTGGTGCTGGCCACCGGCGGTTTCGTGGCCCAGGCGCATGCGCAGCAGGCCTTCAGCCCGGCGTGGTTCGCCAACAAGGGCACGATCCAGGGCAATGCCGCAGCGACCGGGCGCATGCCCAATGGACAGCCGGCCGGCGGCCTGCCCAGGCAGCCGGCCGGGAGCGCGCACACGCAGACGCAGCAGTCCATGGAGCGCCTGAGCGTCGCCGCCCAGGCGATCGCCCTGCAACAGGCGCTGCAGGTCGGCGCGCGCAACGCCGCGGCCGCCAACCCATCCGGCATTCCCGATGGCCTCGGCGCCGGCGGTCTGCAGATGGCGGGCGATGCGATCGTCGATCCCGGTGCCTTCAACGCCGACGACCCGCGCCTGGGAGACGACAATCTTTGGCTGGGCGCCCATGCGCCCGGCCAGGTCGAGCGCGCGGACGGACAGACGACGGTCACCATCGACCAGACGCAGTCCAAGGCGATTCTCACCTGGGAGAGCTTCAATGTCGGCCGCAACACCGAACTGGTGTTCGATCAGAAGGGCAACGCCGAGTGGGTGGCGCTCAACCGGGTGAACGATCCGCATGCGCGGCCGAGCGAGGTCCAGGGGCGGATCCAGGCGGATGGCTCGGTGTACGTCATCAACCGCAACGGCATCATTTTCGGCGGCACCAGCCAGGTCAACGTCCACTCGCTGATCGCATCCACTCTGGACTTCGCCGTTCCGGGCGTCATGAGCGACACGCCTGTCACCGCGGACGTCATCATGCGCCGCAATCAGAAGTTCGTGAACGGCATCCTCAGCATGACCGACAACCGCGCCCCGCCGGTCGCGTTCGGGGAGGATTTCAGGGGCACGGAGAACGAAGATTGGGACGAATACGATGGCGTGGTCGTCGAGGCCGGCGCGCGCCTTGCATCTGGAGACCACGGCCAGATCGCCCTGTTCGGCCACAATGTCATCAACCGCGGCACGATCGAGACGCCGGATGGCCAGGCGCTGCTCGCTGCCGGGCGCGGCATCGTTCTCAACCGGAATTTCGAGCCGGGAACGGGAACGGTGACCGATCCCGACCTGCGCGGCTACACCGTCGGCGTGAGCGGCGGCGGGCGCGCCGAGAATGACGGGGGGATCATCTCGGCCCGGCGCGGCAACATCACCTTGACCGGCGCATCGGTGCTTCAGGATGGCCTGCTCCAAGCGACCACCGGCGCGACAGCCAACGGCTCGATCCTGCTCCAGGCGGCGCATGGCGGGTATTTCAACCAGGCGCGCCCGGTCCCCAACCAGGCCTTCGGCGACCTGATCCTCGGCGAGGGCAGCACGATCCAGATCCTGCCCGATGAAAGCGACGAGCCGGTCATCGGCACGGGCAGCTTCCGCAGCTCGAGGATCGACATGGCCGGCAACCGGATCATCTTCGAAGATCGTGCCGGTCTCTACGCGCCGGGCGCCGACCTGCTCATCGACGCGGAACCGCGCGGCGGAAACAACGGCAACACCCCCGACGACAGCCGCGTCTACATCGGTGAAGGCGTGACGATCGATATCGCCGGCCTGCACGTCGCGACCAAGGCGCAGAACTCGATCCAGGCGGAGTTGCGCGCCAACGAGTTGCGCGACAATCCGTTGCTCCGCGACGGCCAATTGCGCGGCCGTCGCGTGTGGTTCGATCCGCGCCGCGGCACGGCGATCGCGGATCTCACAGGCTATTACGACCTGATCGAGCGCGACGTCGGCGAGATGATGACCGTGGGCGGCACGCTCACCATGAACGGCATGGAGATCGTCGCCCGCGAGGGGTCGGTCATCGATCTGTCGGGCGGCAGCGTGTTCCACGATGCAGGCCATGTTCGCTCCAGCCGCCTGATAGGCGTCGACGGCCTGCGCGTACCCATCGAGCTGGCCGATCCCAACAAGGTCTACATCGGTATCGAAGGCGATTTCATCGTCAACCACGCCCGCTGGGGAGTGAGCGAAACGTTTGCTTCGCCCATCATGGGCCCGGTGAGCCGCTACGAGCAGGCCTATCACGAGGGCCGGTCGGCGGGCGGCCTGATCATGGAATCGAAGCGCATCAACTCGTCCGAAACCGGCAGTCCGGCCAAGGACGCCTTCCGCATCTTCGAGGGCGAGGTGCGGGCCGACGTCACGGTCGGCGACTATCAGCGCGAGGCGTCGACGGGCGCGACCATCGGCGATGTCGAGCGGATCTGGCGCGAGCGGCCGCAGGGCGGGACGCTGGTGATGGGCGGGCGGACCGACGCGTTCACCCGTCGCGATCCGACGAACGTCGGCGGCAATGTGACGATCGGGCAAGTCGAGCTGCTGCCCGGGGACTTCGCGGCGGACACCGCGCTCGATGCCGCGAACGCCTATCAGCATGTCCTGCCGGCCGAATGGTTCGACGGCGGGACCTTCACCGACGTGACCATCCGCAGCGGCTATACGGCCGAAGCCGAAACGCGCCATTACGATGACGATCTTGGGCAGTATGTCTACGCGCCCACTTCCTACAGTCCTGCCGGCATCCTCACGCTCTCCGAGGGCGTGACAATGGACCTCGGCGATTACGGCTCTCTGAGTTTCCTGGGCACCCAGGCGAATATCGACGGCACAATCCGGGCGACTGGCGGCACCGTCCGCCTGGAGACCGTCCAGGCGCCGACACAGGATACGTCCAGCCCGACGAACGCATGGGCCGATCTCCCCGAGGCCGACCGGTCCAGGGTCGACCTTGGCGAGACGGGCGTGATCGATGTTTCGGGACGCTGGGTGAACGATTTTCTCGGCGGGCCGTCCGGCCTCGCCCCCGTGATCGACGGCGGCTCGGTCGAGCTGGTCGGCTACAACATCGAACTTGGCGAAGGATCGCGCGTCTCGGTGGACGGCGGTGGTCATCTGAACGCGGCCGGGACCGAACTGACGCGGGGCAATGGCGGGTCGATCCTGATCGACAACAGCGCGCGCTACTACAACGCCGACCCGTTCCCCACCGAGGCCCCCGGCAACGGCGCGCTGATCCTGGACGGCGAACTCACCGGCTATGCACTCGGCCGGGGCGGCTCATTGACGATCGACACGGTCGACGACGTGGTGATCGGCGACGAGGCGGTGTTGCCGGACGGCGCGCTCGAAGCCGGCGTCCGCGCGCCGAAGGACCTCTATCTCGCGCAGGAGCTTTCCTTCCTGGCGGGCGAGGCATTGCCGTTCGACGCGGTGCTGTCGGCGGCGCACCTGTCGCCAGGCGACAGCGTGGCGATCGGCGCGACGCCGCGCGCGTCGCTTTCCGCGCCGATCACGGTCGAGGCCGACTGGGTCCTGCCCACCGGCGTCACCGTGCGCACGACCACCGGCCAGACGATCACCGCCGGCGGGCTGGTACCGGCCGGCACGCAGCTGCATTCGTTCGGGACCGGCTCGAGCAACGGCGCGCTGCCGGCGGGCTTCGTCGCGCCTGCCGATGCCTTCCCGGACGGCATCCCTCTCAATGCAGCGACCGACATCGTCAAGTTCGCGGGTACGGTGCTCTCCGACGACCTGATACTGCCGCAAGGCTCCGTGGTTCCCCGGGGCACGAGGCTCGACTACGCCGTCGACGTGCTGGTTCCGCGGCATTTCGCTCCGGATTTCTTCACCCGTGGCGGCTTCTCCGGTTTCGCGATCAGCGGCGCGCGTGGCGTTACGGTGACTTCGGGCACCATCGTCGCGCCATCGACCGACACGATCGTGCCGGACGGGATGGGGCGGGGCATCGCGACAGGCAGCCGGCTGGCCGAAGAGGCGCGGTTGGAGGTGTTGTCCGAACAGCTCCGTGGCCCGATGGCGCTGAGTCTGTCCACCGCCGCGATGGACCTGGATCGCGACAACTTCGTCACGTCGCGCATCCTGGGCGAAGGGCTGACGACGCACGATTCGATCAACGGCGCGCGCAACCCGGGGGATCTGGCCGTCGAGGCGGGGGCGGAAATCCGGATGGATCCCGGCTCGACGGTTCTCCTCAACGCCTATGCGGGCGACGTCGCGATCGACGGCACGATCGACGCGCCGGGCGGCCTGATCGGTGCGCAGACGGCAGCGAGCGGCGGACGCAACGCACTCCGGGAATTGCTGATCGGCGAAAGCGCGAAGCTTCTCGCGCCCGGCCATGCGCGGCTTGCGCCCGATGGCTTCCTTGGCCGCCGGCAGGTCGAGTCCGGCGGGCGAATCGAGCTGGGATCGACCGGCATCAATGCATGGGAGGGGCTCGAACGGATTCGCATCGCCGCCGACGCGGTCCTCGACGTGTCGGGCGTGCGCGCCGAAGCGGATTTCCTGTCGGCGGCCGGCACGGGTCTTGTCGGCGACGGCCGTTATGAAGCCGTCACCGTGGACGGCGCGGCGGGCGCGCTCTCGATCATGGCGCGGCGCGGCCTCGTCGAGGGCGACCTTCGCCTGGCGCCCGGCGGCGAAACCGGGCATGGCGGCGATCTGACGATCCAGGCCATTGGAGCCGATCCCTTGATCGTCGCGGCGGGCGCGGGACCGGACATGTCGAGCGTGTCGGAACCGGCCGGTGTCACGGTCTTTGCCGACCGCCTGAACGCTTCGGGCGCGGATCAGCTGACCCTGCGTTCCGGCAATGGCGGCGACGACGCCAAGCTGCTGTTCGATGGCGACGTCTCCCTGCGGACCCGTCGGTCGATCGTGCTGGATTCACCCATCGTCAGCCGGACCAGCGGAGAGGACCACACGGTCGAATTGGATACAGGCTATTTCCGCATCGGTCCGTCAGGCTATGGCCTGTTTGGAGCCAACCAGAGCCTGTCGAGCGAATCGGCGGGCGCGGGCGCGTTGATCGTCCGGGCAGACCTCATCGACATCGGCGTACGCGCCGCGCTTGGCTGCCCGGCTACGGTCTGCGGCCCCGACGACTCGATCGCAGCCGGTGGGTTTGCATCGGCTCAGTTCATTTCGACGGGCGATATCCGTCTCACTTCGGGGGTTCATGATCAGCGTCTCGCTCTTTCGCCACCGGCCGGCTTCGCTTCCGGGGGAGAACTGATCTTTGATGCCTCGCAAATCTATGTCACGTCCCGCGTCCAGAGCCAGGACGGCGGCACCAATAACAATATGGAGCGCTCGCAGGAGCTTCCCGGCTTTCTCCTTGAAGCGGCCGAGCGGATCGAGTTCCGCAGCAACGGAGCGCCGGCTCCGACGCCGCTGTCGTTCGGCGAGCGGCTGACCGTCCGGGCGCCGGAGATCGTCCAGGGCGGCGTGCTGCGCGCGCCTCAGGGCCAGATCCGGCTGGAAGGCAGCGAGTCGGTGACGCTTCTGCCCGGCAGCCTGACGTCGGCCTCGCTCGACGGACGCGTGGTGCCGTTCGGATACGTCGACACCAATGGCGGGTTCGCGGGCTACCTACAGCCCGGCCAGGCTCCGGTCAAGGCGGTGCGGCTCGACGGGCCCGACGTTTCGGTCGAGGAGGGCGCGGTCATCGACGTGTCGGGCGGCGGCGACCTGCTCGGTCTCGCCTTTGGCGCGGGCAATGGCGGGTCGACCAACATGCTCGCCCATGACCCGTCGGTCGAGCGCTTCGCCATCCTGCCGGGCCTCGGCTCGCAGCCCGCGCCGCTCAATCCGGGTGGCGCGACCAGCAATCCGAACAATCCGCGCGGCGACGGGACTGCGCTCGATGACCCACGCCTGTCGGTGGGCGATGTCGTGTGGCTCGAGGCGGCACCCGGCCTCGAGGCCGGCTATTACACGCTGTTGCCGGCGTTCTACGCGGCGCTTGCTGGCGGG
Source organism: Luteimonas sp. R10 (assembly GCF_045689605.1). Classification (GTDB taxonomy): domain Bacteria; phylum Pseudomonadota; class Gammaproteobacteria; order Xanthomonadales; family Xanthomonadaceae; genus Luteimonas. The sequence goes on along the minus strand of NZ_CP141262.1, from coordinate 3,357,732 downwards.
ATGCTGATCGAGCCAGTCCATCGCGGCGATGCTGCTCCGATGGCCGCTCCGCTGGCGGCGATGACCCGCGCGGACGGCGCGGTGATCGCGAGCGGCTATCGTGCGGTGGGCGGTACGCCGATCCGCGAGGCGGGCTACTCGAGCTTCGCGCTGATGGACCGGGAGGTGTTCGGCAAGTACAGCCTGCTGACCGATCATTCGTTCAACGAATATGCGAAGGCGCTGGGCGGGACCGTCGGCATCGCCACGCGCACGCCCTTCGATGCCGGCTCGGTGATCCTGGGTGCGACCGAGACGCTGCTGCTCGAGGGCCAGGGCCGGTTCGGTGCCGGCGAGGACGGCCTGCTCGGCAATCTCGACGTTTCCGCGCAGAACCTCGCCGTCGTCAGCGCCGGCGCGGCGGCGCCCGAAGGATTCGTCGCCCTGGACGCGCAGGCACTCAGCGATTTCGGCGCGGCGAGCGTGTTGATCGGTGGTGTCCGGAGCACGGGCAGCGAAGGAACCCACGTCGCGGTCAATGCCGATCATGTGATCGTCGCCAATGACGCGTCCTCGCCGCTTTCGGGCCAGGAGCTGATCCTCGCGGCGCGGGGTCGGGTCCTGGTCGAGGAGGGCGGGGTCCTCATCGCCGGGGACGGGACGGCGCAGGACCCGAACGACCTGCAGCTGACCGGCGACGGCGCGCTGCTGCGCCTGTCGAGCGGCGATCGCGTGGGGATCGTGCGCACCGGCGGCAGCGGCGCCAGCGGCGACCTGCTGATCGGCAATGGCGCGCAACTCTCCGCATCGGGATCGCTGACCTTCGACAGCGTGCGCACGCTCGATCTGGCCGAGAGCGCCATCGTCGAGGCGGATCAGCTCGACCTCGCGACGGTGCGCGTCAATCTTGGCGAGGTGCCCGAAGGCGAGGAGGGCACCAACCTGTCGCTCGGCATGATCGAGCGGCTCGGTGCGGCGTCGGATCTGCTGATCCGCGGCCACGAATCCATCCATCTGTTCGGCGCGCTCGATCTTGGCGGCCGTGGCGGATCGGGAACGGCGAGCCTGGGCGCGATCACGTTCGATACCGCGCTGTTCCAGGGCCGCGCGCAAGGCGGGGAGACCGCGCGGATCACGGCGGGATCGCTCACCCTGCGCAACAGCGGCGGCGCGCGCGAGGCCGCACCCGAGGCGGGTCCCGGCGCGCTCGCGCTCGATGTCGACACGCTGATCCTCGGGCCGGGCGAGGTGGACGTCGCGGGCTATGCCCGGCTGAGCGGCAATGCCGGTGTGGTCGAAGCCCAAGGCGCCGGCGGTCTCGACCTGGCGGGTGATTTGTCGCTGGCGACCGGTCGCGTGACTGCCGGCGGCGGCGCCGACTATGGCGTGCGTGCCTCGGGCGATCTCGCCTTTATCCATGCGAGGTCCCTTGCCGAGGCGGGAGAGGATTTCGGCGGTCGGCTGGCGCTCGAGGGCCGCGACGTGCACATCGACACCAATGTCGCGCTGCCGGCCGGAGTGTTCGAGGTCAGGGCGTCGGGCGATCTCGCGCTCGGCGAGCAGGCGGACCTCGACCTAGGGGGCGTGGCGGTCGACTTCCGCGACGTTGTCCAGTTCGCGTCTGGGGGCATCGTGCGGCTCGCGGCCGGCGGCGATCTCGACATGGCCGACGGTGCGACGATCGACGTTTCGGGCTCGGACCGGGGCGGTGGTGCCGGTCAGCTGGTGATGGCGGTCGGGGGCGTCTCCTCGATACTGGGGACGCTGCGCGGCGATGCCGGCGAGGGCTTCGGGGGCGGTGGCGTCGACCTCGACAGCGGCAGCGTCAGCGACTTCGCGGCGCTGAACGCGCGGCTCAACGGCGGCGGATTCGATTCCTCGCGCGAGATCCGGCTGCGCGACCAGTCCATCCTGCTCGCCGCCGGCGAGCGGATCGAGGCGCACGAGGTGACGCTGCGCTCCGACAGCGGCGAAGTACGCATTGCGGGCACCATCGCCGCCGGCGGCGCGACCGGGGCGCCTTCGGGCGGCGAGGTGCGGCTGATCGGCGGCAACGGCGTGGCGCTGGAGGACACCGCGCGGATCGAAGCTGCGGCGGCCGCCGTCGGCGATGGCGCTTTCACGCCGTCGAGCGGTTCGGTCGAACTGGTTGCCCATGGCGGCCGGGTCGATGTCGCCGGAGGTGCGCTGATCGACGTCTCCGGCGGCCGCGAGGGCGGCGGCCGGATCACGGTGCGCGCCGACCGTCAGGGCTCGGGGATCGCCGTCGGTCGCCTCGACGGCGAGTTCCGCGGCGCCCGCGAGAAGACGCTGGTGGGCATGGCGGACCACGAAGCGACCCGGGTCGATGCGGCGCTTGCCTCCGCCTTGGTCGGCGAGGCGTCGAGCTGGCTCGCGGGCGCGTCCGCACGCGCCGGCTGGCGGACCGGTGCCGGCATCAACGTCCACAGCACGGGCGACCTCACCGTCTCGGGCGACATCGATCTGGCTGGCCGTCTGGGGGCGGGGCATCTCGACCTGAGCGCGGCAGGCGACCTCACCATCGATGCGGCGATCAGCGACGGTTTCTCCAGCGCCAGTCGCGACGCGGCGCTGCTCGACGCCCGTTCGGCGAGCTATGCCTTCGAAAGCGGTGGCGGCATCACGCTGGCGGAGGGCGCGATGGTCCGCACCGGCACGGGCGACATCCGCGTGGATGCGGGGCAGGACCTGACGCTGGAGGCGAACGACGCCGTCGTCTACACCGCCGGCCGCCGGACCACGACCGAGGCCGGGTTCGATCCGGCCTCGACCCATGGCCCGCTCCTGGGCGAGTTCCCGACGCTCGGCGGCGACATCGTCATCGACGCCGGCCGCGACATCCTCGCGCCGATGACGCAGCAGAGCCATTCGGCCTGGCTGTTCCGCTACGGTCACACCGACTGGACGGGGGATCCGCGGGAGTCGGCCGTCATGCAGCAGACGAGCTGGTCGATCGTCTTCAAGAACTTCGAGCAGGGGATCGGCGCACTCGGCGGCGGCGACGTCAGGATCGACGCCGGCCGCGACGCCCGCCACTTGGCGATCGCGCTGCCGACGACCGGGCACATGAGCACGTCGGTCGGCCAGGTCGCGAGCGAGGCGGCGCTCCATGTGCGCGGCGGCGGCGACCTCGCGCTCAACACCGGCCGCGACCTGCTCGGTGGCGTGTTCATGCTGGGACGCGGGCGGGGCGAAGTCCACGCCGGCGGAGACGTGATCCCCTCCGACCAACTCGCGCTGCAGCGCAACAACCTCAACAGCAATTTGAACGGGACGGGCTGGGTGAACCGGCAGGTCGGTGCGCTGTTCGGCCTGATGGACGCCGAGGTGACCGTGACGGCGGTGGGAACGGTCGACATCGAGGCGGCCTACGACCCGATGCGGCAGGGGCAGATCTGCGAGAACTTCACCGCCTGCACAGGCCAGGGCAAGGGATCGGCCTTCTACGGCTATGGCGCGCGCGCCGCGCTCAATGCGACGTCGGCTTCGGGCACGGTCACCTATCGTCACAACCCCTGGGCTTCGACCGACCTCACCCGCGGGCAGGGGGCATGGGAGGTGATGATGTATACGCCGACCGGCAGCGACCCGCGACCGCGCGAGAACAACATCTTCGGCGAACTCCCGGGCACGCTCCGATTCACCTCGCTCCAGTCGAGTCTCTATCTGGAACCCCGCTTCGCTGCGCCGTTCACGCTCGCTCCCGCGCCCGAGGGCACGATCGAGTTCCTGGCGCAGGGCGATATCCGCATGCCGGGCGGCACGAACGGGCTCGTCATGCAGGACACCGCGCCCGAGTATCGCCGTGGCGCGCTGCGTCCCTTCTCGATCGACGCCGTCGGGTTCTTCGCCAATACGAACCCCAATGCGGGCCAGCCATCGGCCGCCAACAACTGGCTCCGGGGGTTCGACCTGCTGCACGGCGACGATCCCGGTTCGGCACGGGTCTATGCGCTCGAAGGCTCGATCTGCAGCGCCCCTGCGGCGCAGCTCCTGTGCCAGTCGATGTCGCAGCTCAGTCTGCCGAAGCCTCTCCGGATGTGGGCCGGGCAGGATATCCGCCTGCGGGCGGACATCCAGCACAACCGCCCCGGCACGATCTCGTTCATCGCGGCCGGACGGGACCTGGTGTCGCCGATCATCGGCGTGACCGGTGAAGGCACGCTTTTCCTGGAGGCGGGACGGGACATCCTCAAGGCGAGCGGATTCACCGTCGACCCGATCTCCAGCGGTGCCGCCAATTCGGCCCAGCGCAACCTTGCACTGCCGCAGGGGCGGGGCGCGGACATCACCGTCCTGGCGGGCGCCGCGATCGGCATCGACTGGGAAGGATTCGCCGGCATCTATCTCGATCCGGCCAATCGTGCCGATCCGGAGCTCCCGCTGTCGCATCCGAGCAACGAGGGCAACGTCGTCCACACCTATGAAGCCGAGCTCGCCGAGTATCTGACCGAGCTGGGATATGCGGAGATTCCCGAGGAAGCGTTGCTCGCAACCTTCATGACGCTTTCGCCGCACAGCCGACGGGCGTTCCTCCAGCGCGTGTTTTTCGAGGAGCTGAAGATCACGGGCCTCGACTACAACGATCCGGAGAGCCCGCGCTTCCAGCAGTCGACGCGCGGCTATGACGCGGTAGCGCGGCTGTTCACCGCTGATCCCGAGACGATCGAGCGTGGCGGAAACATCATCCTCAACAACCAGCCGATCGAAACGCGCGAAGGCGGCGACATCACCATTCTCGCGCCCTATGGTGGCCTTGACGTGGGCTCGCTCTACACCAATGCGAGCTTCGATCCGAACACCAGCGGCATCGTCACGCGCCGCGGCGGCGACGTCCGGATCATGACCAACGACAATATCGATCTGTTCACCTCGCGCGTGTTCACGCTCCAGGGCGGCGATGTCTTGATGTGGACGTCGAACGGCGACATCACCGCCGGCGCGGGCGCCAAGACTTCGGTGCGGCAGGCACCGCTCACCTATGCCCTGAGCAATGACGGGTTCATGTCTGTCGACGTGTTCGGTCTCCAGACCGGCGCAGGCATCGGCGTGCTCGATGCGCTCGACGGGCGCGACGAGGACCGTCCGCCGAGCCGCATGGACCTGCTCGCCTTCCGCGGCGAGGTGAATGCGGGCGATGCCGGGATCCGCGTGGTCGGCGATCTCAACATCGCCGCGCTGCGCGTGGTAGGGGCCGACAATATCCAGGTGACCGACGGCGAGGCGACCGGCATTCCGGTGGAGGCGCCGGTGAACGTGGCCGCGCTGACCTCGGCCAGCGCGGCGGCCAGCAGCGCGGTACAGGCGGCGCAGGACATGGTCAAGCGCCAGACGCAGCAGTCGCGACCGTCGGTCATCAGCGTGGAGGTGCTCGGGTTCGGCGAGCCGTCGGCATCAAGACAAGGTGCAGAAGAACGCCTTCGCGCCGCCTCCGTCGAGGAGGCGGGCAGTCGGGTGCAGGTGGTGGCGCATGGCCGGCGCCTCTCGCCGGAAGCGCTCAGGCAACTGACCGAGCGCGAGCGCGCCCTGTTGCGGGAACTGCATTGACGGCGCTTCGCCGGACGTCCTAGGGCCGCCTGATCGTCGGCGGCAGCGTCGGCGGCGGTTGCGGTGGGCGTTGCGGCAGCGTGGATTTGCCGAAGGTGTTGCCCATGCGCTGGCGCGTGGCTTCGGGGTTGGCCAAGCCCAGCGCGGTCGGTGGACGTCCCGCGATTTCTTCCGAGCGCAGTTGCGCGGGCGGCCTGGACGCGCTGTCGGCGGACGGCATCAACAGTTTTCCCAGGCAATCGTAGTCGCGGACCTGCTGGCCGTTGACCTCGATGTCGATGCAGCCTCTTTCCGGCCCGCTGGCCGGTGTGCGTCCGTGCGTGGCATCGCCTGGCGCGTCCCGTCCGGGCGCCGCCTGGGCGAAGACCATGGCCGGGGCCAGGATCAGCAGAGGGAGCAGTCGTATTGATTGCATGGTCGGGGCACTCCGGTGTCTGGGGCGGGCGCTACTGCGTACTGCGGATGCCACTAATCCGACATCCCTGTGCTCTACGCTGATCGGGATTGGCGAACCCATCACGATGGCGCGGCGTTCATGCAGTTTGTGACCTGCATGCGGGTGCGGCCGATGGCTGGGATTTCTGAGGAACTCTACGCTTACATAGGATAGACGTTCATGGTGATCTGAAGATCAACGAGAACGACCGACGAGCGGCTGGCAACGCCAGGCATCACCGATGAAGGGTCGGCCCTGAGATTTCTCCTGTTTTCCTGCTGCTTCCTTTAAGGGGGATCTGCCGGGCGCCCGGCCAAGTCAATGCCAAAGCAAATCCCCCTCGATCCCCCTTTTTCAAAGGGGGAGGACAAGCGCCAGGAAAAACGGGGGGAACCTCAAGGTTAGGTCCGAATGCGCATCCATGTGCCGGCAGCCACTGCGGCGTCGAGCTGGCGGCAGGGACGGCCGCCGCGTTGTCGTCGTCTACGGCCAATACCGGCGTGACATCGCCGCACTCGGCCCGGCACCGGGGTCCCGCGGGCGACCGCGACTCGGCCGCGCCGCTGGCCGTCGTCGATACGGGCGGGCTGGCATCCGGGTATCGGGCAGGTCGATCCGACGGCATTGCGGGCGCCGGGGAGGTCGTTCGCCGGAAATCGATCCGGCAACGGTAACAATTTTGTCGCTTTGGCCTGTTAGGCGCGCTGAAGTAACGGCGGCGTCACTAAATTTTTTTTGCGGTTATCACGCTTTGGGTCCGTCTAACTATCAATGTTCGAGCAAACCAGCGTTTGCCCGGGAATCATCCTCGTCCTTGAGTCCTCATCGATGTCTGAAACAAAACTGACACCAACGCCCAGGCGGCTGGCGGCGGGCGTGATGCTGGTGTTGTGCGCAGCGTCCGTGCATGCACAGGATCCGGTCCCTGCCCAAGGTGCCGGGCAGGAGGAGGCGGTCGAGACGGGCGCGCCCGAGGCGCCTGACCAGCGCGTCAATATCAATGAGTACATCGTTCGCGGCAACACGGTGCTGGACGCGCGTGCGATCGAGCGGACGGTCACGCCGTACCTGGGCCCCGGCCGGACGATGCAGGATATCGAATCGGCCCGGGCGGCATTGCAGACGGCTTATCAGGAAAGGGGATACCAATCGGTCTACGTGGATCTGCCGGAACAGCAGGTCAGTGGCGGGATCGTCCTTCTGCAGGTCACCGAAACCACGGTGGGTACGGTCACCGTGGCCGGCGCGCAGCATCATGATCCCGAGGGATTGCGCGAGCGCGTTCCGTCGCTCCGGGAAGGGCAAGTGCCCGATTTCAACCTGGCCCAGGAAGAACTAACGGCGCTCAACCGCAGCGCAAAGCGCCAGGTGATCCCGCTGGTCAAGCAGGGCACGCAGGCCGGGACGATGGACGTGGAGCTCAAGGTCGAAGACAGGTCGCCGTGGCGTTTCGGCGCATCGGTCAACAACGACCACAGTCCGGACACGTCGGCGTTGCGCTCGGTGCTGACCGCGGGCCACGACAACCTCTGGCAAAAGGAACACGTGGCGTCGCTGACCTTCTTCGCCGCACCCGAGAACCTGGACGAAGCCAACGTGTGGTCGGGTTCCTACGCGCTGCCGCTGGGCGGCCCGGATTGGACGCTGGAGTTCTCGGGCTACACCTCCGACAGCGACGTGTTGACCGAGGGCAGCACCAATGTGACCGGGCGCGGGCATTCGCTGGGCGTGAAGCTCAGCCGCTCGCTGCCGATGGCCGGCGCCTGGTGGCACCAGCTCTCCGCCGGCATCGACTTCAAGGACATGGACGAACGCGTATCGCTGGGCGACCTGGAAGCCCAGGACGTGCCGCTGAAGTATGCGCCGATCACCCTGGGCTACAGCGGCTTCCGGCAGGGCGAGAAGCACCAGATCGGTACCGGCGTGCAGATCGTGTTCGGCACGCGCAGCTTTCTCGGCTACGGCAGCGACGAGGACGAATTCGACTGGAAACGCTACAAGTCCGATCCGAGCTTCGCCGCCGTCAAGTTCGACCTCAGCGACACCTACACGCTTGAAAGCGGCTCGCAGTGGGGCGGCCGCCTGTCCGCGCAGATCAGCGATACGCCGCTGGTCTCCGGAGAGCAATTCGCGGCCGGCGGCATGTACACGGTACGCGGCTATCGCTCCGCCGAGGCCTTGGGCGACTACGGCGCGGTCGGCTCGCTCGAATGGCGCACCCGGCCGCTGGCGCTGTGGGGACTGCAGGACTGGCGCCTGTACACCTATCTCGACGCCGCCTGGCTGAAGTTGCGCGAACCACTGCCGGAGCAGGAGGACGAGTTCTCGCTCGGCTCGACCGGCGTCGGCAGCAGCTTTCGCCTCTACGACCATTTCAATTTCCGCTTCGACTACGGCTATCCGCTGAAAGACGGCCCGACCACGACCCAAGGCGCACACCGGCTGCATTTCAGCATCGGTACCAGCTTCTGAATTCCGCTATTTCACGCTCGACCTGGAGACCTTTGTCCATGCAACGCATCCTGATCACATTGCTGTTCCTGCTGGGTGTCTCGATGTCCGGCGTGGCCGGCGCCGAGACGTCCTGGTGGCAATCCGACTGGAAGTACCGCAAGCCCATCTCGCTCGATGCCGGTGCTGCAGGCCTCGGCGCAGACGTGGGCCGGGCGCCGGTGCTGGTGCGCCTGCATAGCGGCAACTTCGCCTTCGACGGCGTGGCGGCGGACGGCAAGGACCTCCGTTTCGTCGGTGCCGACGGCCGTACGGTGCTGAACCACCAGATCGAGCAGTTCGACCCGGGGCTCGGCATCGCGCTGATCTGGGTCGACGTGCCGTCGATCCGTACGGGCGTGCCGCAGACCATCTGGATGTACTACGGAAACGAGAATGCGCCAGCCGGCGGCAACGGACAATTGACGTTCGACCCCGATTACACGGCGATCTACCATTTCGGCGAGCAGGATGGCGCGCCGCGCGACACCACTGCCTACGGCAACCATGCGCGCAATGCGCTGCAACCGGCGGACGCCGCGGTCGCCGGCCGCGGCCTGCAGTTGGAAGGCGAGCCCCTCATCGTGCCTGCGTCGCCGCCCCTGGCCGTGGCCGAAGGCGGTGCGTTCACGTTCTCGGCCTGGATCAAGCCGGATCGGCTGGCACCGAACCAGGCGATCTATTCCCGCCGCGACGGGGCCGGTGCCGTATTGGTCGGACTGGACAACGGGACGCCTTTCGTCGAAATCAACGGCGTGCGCGCCGCCGCGGACGCCCTGCTGGAAACGGGGCAGCCGACGCATTTGGCGATGGCCGCCGGCAACGGCCAGGCGTTGTTGTACGTGGACGGCCGCGAGGCCGCGCGACTGGAAGCGCCGCTTCCGGCGCTCAACGCCGATACGCTGATCGGCGCGGACTCGCCCGTTGCCCTGCCGGCAGAGGGCGAGGGCGACGCCTTTGCGGCGGACGCGCCGCTTGCCGTCGCGGCCGCTCCGTTCGTCGGTGCGATCGACGAACTGCGTTTGTCGAAGGTGGCCCGTCCGGCCGCGCTGCTGCTGGCCGACACGGTGTCCCAGGGCGCCGGTTCGCGGCTGACCGCGTTCGGCGAGGATGAGCAGTCCGCAGGCGTGAGCCACTTCGGCTTCATCCTGAAGGCGATGCCGGTCGATGCGTGGGTCGTGGTCGCCGTGCTGTTCCTGATGTTCCTGGCGTCGTGGGCGATCATGATCGTCAAGAGCCGCTACTTCGGTGCGGTCGCCAGGGCCAATGCCGCGTTCACCGAGCACTACCGAAAAGCGGCCGGCGAGTCCATCACCCGGTTGAGGGACCTGGCCGGTTCCGGCCATCTCGGGTCGGGCATCCAGGACCGGTCCACGCTGTGGAACCTGTACCGGATCGCGATCGACGAGGTGAAGGGACGCCAGGCGCATACCGGCAAGATCCGCCTGTCCGATTCCGCGATCGGCGCCATCCGCGCCTCGCTGGACGCGGAGTTGATCCGCGAAACCGAGCGCATGGGCAGGCGCATGAACTGGCTGTCGACGACGATCGAAGGCGCGCCCTATGTCGGCCTGTTCGGCACCGTGATCGGCATCATGCTGGTGTTCGCGGTCGCCGCGCTGGCGGGTGCGGTGGACATCAACTCGGTCGCGCCGGGCATGGCCGCCGCGCTGCTGTGCACGGCCGCGGGCCTGGGCGTCGCGATCCCGGCGCTGTTCGGCTACAACTGGCTGGCCGCCCGCTCCGAGGCGATCGCCGCCGACATGTCGGTGTTCGTCGACGAGTTCACCGCGCGTCTGGCGGAGGAGTCGGAGGACGGCACCCTCGACGCCGTCGCGCCCGCCAGCCGCGCTTGAGGGGGGACACGTCATGGCCAAGCGCGCATTCGGCATCAAGAAACGGGACAAGGGCATCAACGTCACGCCTTTCGTCGACGTGCTGCTCGTCGTGCTGGTGATCTTCATCCTCACCAGCAACGCGACGATACCGGGGTTGGAGGTGAACCTGCCCAAGGCCAGTTCGAGCATTCCGCTGGAAAAGCCGGAGACCAAGGCGATCACCATCGACAACGCCGGCCAGGTGTTTCTCGATGCGTATCCGGTGACCCTGCCGGAACTGGAGGAACGGCTGCGGCAGGAGAAGGCGGTCAACGCCGATTTCCCGGTGATCGTGCGCGGCGACGCGCAGGTGCAGTACGCGCGCGTGGTGGAAGTGCTCGACCTGCTGCGCCGGATCGAGCTGAGCCAGGTCGGACTGGTGACCGGCAAGGTACAGGGGTGACCGGGCGTGGACTCGAATCCCCCCAGCCCGACAGGAACGCGGCGCAGGCTGCCCGGATGGCTGCCTATGGCGACGGGCATCGCCTTGCTGTTGGCGGTTCTGGGCGTGCTGGTCTGGTATCTGTTGTTCAAGGACCCGGTCAGCACGCGACGTCCGGTCGCCGATACGCCGATGCTGATGCTGCCACCGCCACCGCCGCCGCCGCCGCCGCCCGAACCGGAGCCCGCGCCGGAGCCCGAACCGGAAGAACCGATGCCGGAGCCCGAGCCGCTGGAGGAAGCGCCCAAGCCGGCCGAGGAAGAAGCGCCGACCCCGGACACCTCCGACCCGGTGACGATGGACGCCGACGCGCAGGCCGGCACCGACAGTTTCGGCATCCAGAAGGGCAGCGGCGGCGGCATGAGCGGCACCGGTGCGGCCGGTGCGGGCAATGCCAGCTACGGCCGCTACCTCGGCTACGTGCTGCAGCAGGCGATTGCCCGCGACGAGCGCGTGCGTCGGCTCGCCTTCCAGTTGCAGCTCGATATCTGGCTCGCTCCGGACGGCACGATCAGCCGCGTCGAACTGGTCCGCGGCAGCGGCAACCAGGAAGCCGACGCGGCCGTGCTCGATGTGTTGCGCAGCCACGGCAAGCTCGACGAGCAGCCGCCGCCGTCGCTCGCGTTTCCCGCGCGCGTGCAGGTGCAGGGCCGCCGGCCCGCCGGCTGACCGGGATCGCCTTCCGGGCGCGCGCCCCAGAGCTTCAATGAATTCAACCTTGCGAGAATCATCGATGAAAACTGCAGGACTCAAGAAGATCTCCGGACCGTTCAAGCGAGTGGCGCTGGTCGGCGCAATCGGGCTGGCGCTGGTGGCCGGCAACGCGCAGGCGCAACAGGCGCCCGGCCAGGAAAGCACGATGGTCAAGCTGATCCGCAGCCTCATCGACAGCGGCGCGCTGGAGCCGGATGCGGGTCGGTTGCTGCTGGAAGAAGCGATGGGCGACGGGCGTTCCGCGGCTGCGACGCCGGCGCAGCCCCAGCCCGGCGACGTGCGCGTGCCCTACATTCCGCAGACGGTGCGCGACGAAATCCGCGAAGAGGTGAAGGCCGAGGTGCTGGCGCAGGCCCGGGAGGAGCGCTGGGCCGCGCCGGACGCGGTGCCGGAGTGGACCCAGCGCATCCGGGTGGAAGGTGACGTGCGCGTGCGCAACGAGTCGCGGCTGTATTCGGACAACAACAGCGACATCGAAGTCGACTGGGGGGCGATCAATGCCGGTTCCGGCTACGACGTCAATCCCAACACCAACCTGCTGTTGCCGCCGCTGCGCAACACCCGCGAGGACCGCACCAACTCGTGGCGCATCCGCGCCCGCCTCGGCATCACCGCCGACCTGGGCGAACATACCCAGGCCGGCGTCCGGCTGGCCACCGGCAACGACAATGGCCCGGTGTCGACCACGCAGACGCTGGGCGGCGGCCTGGAAAAGAAGGATGCCTGGATCGATCAGGCATGGATCGCGTGGTCGCCAGCGGATTGGCTGCGGGTCGTCGGCGGCCGTTTCGACAACCCGTACTGGTCCACCGAGACGGTGTTTTCCAACGACCTGAACTTCGACGGCATCGCGTTCGCCTATTCCGACGCCTTCTACAGCGACGGCCTGTCGGTGTTCGCGACCCTGGGCCTGACGCCGCTGGAGTATTCCTCGGACAATTTCCCCGGCACCAGCAGGGAAAAGGCCGAGAGCCGCGACAAGTGGCTCAATGGACTGCAGCTGGGCGCCGAGTGGGCGTTCAACGACGATCACCGCTTGCGCGGCGCGCTCGCCTACTACGACTTCCGCCGCATCACCGGGCGTTTGTCCGAGCCCTGCGCGCTGTACGCCGGTGCAGATCACTGCAGCACCGACTGGACCCGCCCGGCATTCATGCAGAAGGGCAACACGCTGATGCTGCTGCGTGACATCTCACTCGACCCCATCGATCCGGCCAATACCCCGCAGCCGCAGTACGTGGGCCTGGCCTCCGAGTTCGAGCTTCTGGACATGAACCTGCGCTACACGCTGCCGGCGTTCGGCGGCTACGGCCTGCAGCTGGATGCCAACTGGGTCAGGAACATGGCGTACGACGCACAGGAGATGTGGGAGCGGTCCCGGGGCGGAATCGTGACCAACCTGAGCGCCGCGGGCGACGAGGAGCTGTCTTCCGACAACATCGAAAGCGGTGACACCGCTTATCAGTTCCAGGCGACGTTCGGGTTGCTGCAGTTCGCGCAGCCCGGCGACTGGAATGCCTGGCTCGGCTACCGCCGCATCGATCCGGATGCGCTGCCGGACGCGTACAACGACTCCGACTTCCATCTGGGCGGCACCAACGCCAAGGGCTACTACCTGGGTGCTTCGTGGATGTTCGACAAGCGCGTCTGGTTGAACGGAAGCTGGTTCGCCGCCAAGGAAGTCTTCGGGCCGCCGCTGTCCATCGACGTGTTCCAGTTGGAAGTCAATGCAAAGTTCTGAACAGAGAAGCAGAAAAACGATGAACGACATGGACAACACGATGACCACCGACACCGGCACGGAATCCTCCGTGGGCCGGGATCCCGCCGAACGCCAATCCGGCGGCCGACCGCTGTTCTATCGTCGGCCGGAGCTGTTGAATGCCGCTGCCCACGGCGCATGGCGGATCACGCCGGCGGACATGGGCTTCGTGGCGCAGACGAACGCGGTGCCGATCGTGATCGGCGAGTTCGCCGCCGCGGCGCGCTCCTATCCCGTGGTGTTCGCCGGCCCGGAGCGCACGCCGGTGGCGGTGCTTGGACTGGAGCAGCGCAACCGCTTCGTCGAGGACGGCGCCTGGCAGGCGGGCACCTATGTGCCGGCCTACGTGCGGCGTTATCCGTTCGTATTCGCGCAGGTGGACGCCCCCGCCGGGTTCGCGCTGGCGATCGACGCCGAGGCGCCGATGCTGGTGAAGGAAGGCGACGAGGGCAAAGCGCTATTCGAGGATGGCAAGCCGGCGGAGACCACGCAGCAGGCGCTGCGGTTCTGCGACGCCTTCACCCGCGAGCACGCCGCCACCCAGGCGTTCGTGAAGCTGCTGATCCAGGAAGGGATATTGGTGGAGCGCACCGCCAACATCACGTTGCCGCAAGGCCGCCAATCGACGCTGACCGGCTTTTCGGTGGTAGCGGCCGACGAGTTTGCGACGCTGCCCGAATCGGTCGTCGTCGAGTGGCACCGGAAAGGCTGGCTGGCACTGGTGCATTCCCACTTGACCTCGTTGGCGCGATTCGCCGACCTGTTGGTGGACTGAGGGTGGAGATGGCCATGGATATGAGGGACGGTCCAATGAAACCGCTTGTCTGGAGATTGAGCCTGGCGCCGCTTCTGCTCGCGAGCGCGTCGGTGGCGGCTCAGACCACCGCCGCCGATGATGCATTGGGCGGGCCGGAAATCCCGGGTGTTTGCCTGCTCAGCCGCGAAGCGGTTTTCGCCAATGCCGAGGTGGGCAAATCGGCTACGGCCCAAATCAACGCGCTGGCCGAGCAGTCGCAGTCGGAGATCAACGCCGAACGTACGTCGCTGGAGACGGAGTTGAGGAGCCTGGAGGGCCAGCAGGACCCGTCGCGGGCGCAGCAGCTGGCCGAGCAACGGCAATCGCTGGCGCGGCGATGGGAAACCTTGCAGCGACTGGCGGCCCAGCGTAGCCGGGAGATCGAGGCTACCCGGCAGAAGGCGGTCGGGCGCATCTCCGCCGAAGCCCAGCCGGTGGTCGCCGCGGTCTACACGCGTCGCGGCTGCGGTTTGCTGCTCGACCGTGGCGTAGTCCTGGGCGGCAATCTGGGAGGCGACCTGACTGCGGATGTCGTGCGCGGGCTGGATGCGAAGATCAAGACGATTTCGATCCAGCGCGAGGTGTTGCCATCCGAGCCTGCGGTGGGGGCGGGTGAACCCCCGCGTTGAATTGAATGTGCGATCAAGCCTGGACCGGTACCACGGGCGCCGGTCGCTTCACGTCTGGAATTGCAATCTCAGGGGCCTACATGTTCTACATATCGACGTGGCGTGGATTGCTGACGGCTGGTCTTTGCCTGATCGGCGCATCCTTCGTTCTTGCTGGTTTCGCCTACTCCAGCATCCTTGTGGCGGCCGTGGGCCTGGCATGCTGGATCGTCTGTGCGCACAGCGTGGCGGTAACGTTCATGCGTCGTCTCCGGCAGTTCGCTGAAAAGACCGAACAGGCCACTCTTGAGTCCGTTCTTGCGATCCACGACATCGAGACCGCCATTTCCGGGCTATCGAAGCGGCTGACGGGCGTCGAGCAGGCATCCGAACGGGCCGAGAAGTCCTTCGATGCATTGAAAAGTACGGTAATGACGCGGGTCGACAAGCTGGAGAATCACGCCAAAAGAATCGACCGGAGTGTCAACGACGGACAAAAGCAACAGGTCAAGTTGAAGGTCGACACCGTTCGCGAGTTCGACGCCATTCTTCAGATACGCGCGCTTCTCGAGCCGGATGGGCCTACACCGTACTTCGGCGGCTGGGCCATGGATTCGATGTCCGTGCTGCGGATCGCGGGAGAAATCTTGCGGCGGCGTCCGCGGCTGGTCGTCGAGTGCGGCAGCGGCGCGTCGTCGTTCTGGCTGAGCAAGGCATTGGAACGGACGGGCGGTGGAAGACTGCTTGCGTTCGAACATCTACGGGAGTATCAGGAAGATACCGTCAGGTTCCTCGCCGGTCATCGGCTGGACCACATGGCGGACGTCCTGTTTGTCCCGCTTTGCCGGATGATGGTCGGTGACGAGCCTTATGACTGGTATGACCTGTCCCAAGTGCATCTGCAGCCGGGAAGCATAGACGTGCTTCTGGTGGATGGTCCGCCGGGTAGTACGGGCCCCTTGGCGCGCTACCCTGCGCTTCCCATGCTTCATCCTTTCATGGCCGAAGGAGCCCTGGTGATCGTCGACGACACCATCCGGAAGGAGGAGCAGGAGATCGTCGAGCGTTGGGCGGCCCAATACGAACTCAAGGAACTGGGTTCCTTCGGCGAGAGAACGATGGCCTTTCAGTTCGGCGCGCAGAAGGGAGCGCTCAGACTCGCCGAACTCGCCGAAAAGGCTGCCTAGCGATTCGCCTCACCGTGGGGTGGCCGCGGCGGCGGGCCCTGGATTGCCAGCCCACACGGCTTTCGGATTGACCATCGAACGCACTCCGTCGCCACGCAACGTGGTGGATTTGTGGTGTGGAGTGCATTCATGGGAGCCGTAGCAAAACGCCATGGAAAAACATCCATGATTTCAATTGCTTCTGGCATCCCGGAGATGGTGGGCGGTGCAGGGATCGAACCTGCGACCCTTGCCGTGTGAAGGCAATGCTCTACCGCTGAGCTAACCGCCCGATCCGGTGCCGGGCGCGCTGGGCGCCGGCAGGCCGCGTAGTTTACGGGCGGGGCGGGGCGGGAACAAGCCGTCGGTCCACAGCCGTGCCTACTCCAGCTGATCCCGGGCGTAGGCGGCGTCCAGCGCCTCCATCGCATCCAGCGGCTCGATCGCGGCGGCCTTCTCGTAGGCCGCGGCGGCGGCGTCCTCCTTGCGCTCGCCGTGCAGCAGCATCAGCAGGTTGCCGTATTCGATGTGGGCGATCGGCGAGGCGGGGGTGAGCGCGAGCGCCTGCTTGATGTGGGCCTCGGCCTCGGATGCCTTCGCGCCATAGGTCAGGCCGCCGATCATGCCGCCGACCTTGCCGATGATCTCGGCGTGGTACAGCGCAAGGGCGGTGTGGGCCTCGGCATGCTTCGGCGCCAGCTCCAGGGCGTTGTCGAGCGCGTCGCGGACCTTGCCGGCGATGCCCTGCTTGAGCGCCTTGGCGATGCTCAGGCCCTGGCTGTAGCGGCCCAGCGCGAAGGCATGGCGATAGTGGCTGTTGGCCTCGCCCGGCAGCGCCTCGGCCGCCGCCTCGGCGATCTCCGCCGCCCGCTCGAAGCGCTTGAGCTTCTCGGCGTCGCTGTCGACCAGGTGGGTGGCGTGGATGCCCAGCGCCTTCACCGCGACCGACGCACCGATCGGGCCTAACTGCTCGCCGGCCTCGAACGCCGCCTGGAAGTCGCCGCGGTGGAATGCCCGCCAGGCCTCCTGCAGCGATCCCGCCAGTCCCTTCGCGTCCACGCCCTTCGGCGCCGCCTTGCCGGCGGCCTGCAACAGCGCCGCGGCGCGCTTCTCGTCCGGCCACGGCTCGCAGTCGCCGGCATGCAGCTTCGGCCAGGCCTTCTTCAGCGCGTCGCCGGCATAGGCGTAGCCCTCGGCATCGAGCGGGAAGGGCGCCCAGGCGGTCTTGGCCATCGTCGGATCCTTGTGCGATGAGGATGACGGCAGCATCCCGCCGCGGCGGGCCGGAGGCAAGCCCGCCGCGGCGGCTAGTGTGTTTGCTCGACCGCCGGACGGCAGGCTGGGCGCATCGAAACCGGCATCTCGCCGGTCATTGGAGCCCGTCATGGCTGCATCGAAAACCGCCCATTTCAGCGCCGATCCGAACCTGCGCCACGCTTGGCTGGCGTCGCTGGGCCTGATCGCGGTCGCCCGACGCGAAGCCGGCAATGCGCTCGCGAACACCGCCGCCGCCGCCGACCGCCTGCAGCGCCGCGCCGCCGGCTATGCCGTGGACGCGCTCGACATTGCCCGCGGCGGCGTCCTCACCCTGCGCGAACGGATCGAGCCGAGGGTCGCGGGCTTCGGCGCGGAGTTCGAGGCGCGCCTGGCGCCGGTGCTGGGGAAGCTCGGCAGCGTTGCGTCGCCGTCGCGCAAGCCGGCGAGCAAGACCGCCCGCCGCGCGGCGCCGCGCAGGACCGCGAAACCTGCGTCCACGCGCACCCGCGGCTGAGCAGGCTGCTCTCTCCACCGTCAGTGGACGCCGATGCCTCCACGAGCGCGGCGTCGGCGTTCCGGCGCTGCCCGGACACACTTCCAGTGCGGTGTCCCGCAAGCTTCGCTACCCGTCATTCCCGCTAAAGCGGGAATCCAGTGCCTTGCAAATGACTTGCGGCAGCGGAGCAAGCTCCGCTCTACGGGGGTTCCGAGGCTCCGGATAGCCGGAGTTGGATCACTGCCCGTGAAGAGAAGAGGCGTGCGGACTGCTCCAACGGAAGGCCCGCATCGCTCATGGCGCGGATCACGTGTTCGACAGTGGCAAGATGCTGCCGCTGTCAAGCGCGGGCGTGGTGATCGCGGGACGTGGTACGCCTCACCTGCTTTGCCACTTCGGCGGGGCGCAGACCGCTCTGCTCCGGAACATGGACTTCGATGCCATCGGGAACGGCGGGACGTGGCCTGGGAAAAGTCCGAGCACGTATGCACGGCGCCGCCCACGAGACCGTGCACTGCGTCGCGGTCTGCCTTTTCGATGTTCCCTATATTGCTTCAGTGGAAGCGCTGCCGGGGGGATCACTCTGTTCGGAGGACTCCGATGAACTCGCGTAAGCTGCTACTGACCCTAGCCATCCTGCTGATGCCGTGCACAGCGCTAGCGGAAGTGTGTCTAAACGACGACGGCATCGTCATTCCATGCCCACCATCCGGATACGATCCGGTTCCTAGCCGTTTTGCCGAATGGCCGTCACAGGCCGGCGTCAGGACGCTGGTAGTCGTTACGGGTGGCCAAGCGGTCCATGAGCTGAACGCATTCACCTTTTACGCGAATGGGCAGCGGCTGTGCTCTACCGATGACCTGGACGTGATCCAAGCGAACTTGACGATAACGCCGGTGCGCTACTGCTGGGCCACCATTGCCACTCCTGGCGTATATACCTTGACCGCCATCGGCGTAGGGAGTAACAGCAGTCTGATTCGGCAGCTGGCGGACCCGGATCCGATCACCATCACAGTTCAGCCATAGCACTGTGAAGCGTTCAACATGATCCCACGGATGGGATCAGGGTTTGACATCGAAGGCTAATCCGCGTGGATCTTATGCGGACCGCCAAGCCCGGATCGATCCGGGTGCGCCACTACTTACGGCCGCGCCTGTCATGCGTTGTCTGCGAAATCTCTACCGAGGCGCTGCCGCTCGCTGAACGGCGTCGTAGGCAGTCTCGATCTCGTGTCCCCGACAATACTCCAGAAGAGCATGGCGGCAGCTTATGCAGACCCGTCGCACAGACTGTGATGCAGCGGACTGCAAATCCGCGTACGGGGAGTGGCCTCCCCACGGGGATTCGAACCCCGAAGCGCTGCCGTACATGTTGCCGTACATAAAGAAAGGGCCTTGCGGCCCTTCTCGCTGAGGCTCAATTTTCTTTGGAAATTAACCACCTAGATGGTGGCCGGGGACGGAATCGAACCGCCTACACGGGGATTTTCAATCCCCTGGATACGCCAAACGAAATCGGCTCCCTACCTCGTTGTCCGACGACGAAATCCGCGTAACTGCGGGATATCCCTTGACATGAAGGGGACATAAGCATACAAAGGGGATACACGGCAGGTGCACAAACCGCCGGACAATTGCCGGACAATTTCAGATGGCGAAGTTCCCCTTTACCGATGCAAGCGTGCGAGAACTCGAGCCGCCTGACCGGCTGCACCGCATCGACTACGACGTCGGCCCCGTGCGGGGCTTGGCGATCCAGACGAACTACACGGGTGCAAAGCGTTTCCTCCTGGTGTACGTCGCCAAGGCCAGCGGCCGGGAGCGGCGCATGGTCCTGGGTGAGTTCGGGCGCGCGCCGAAGTTGTCTGTCTCAGCCGCCCGTCGGCTGGGCGCCGAGAAGCGCGCCCTGGTCGACCTGGGGCGCGATCCATGGCTCGAGGCGAAGGAGCAGCGCGCGGCGGCAGAGGCGAAGCGCCTGCGCGCTGTAGCGTCCCTGGGGCGGCTGTGCGACGGCTACGTGGCAATGCTCAGGGCCGCGGGGAAGCCGTCAGCCGACAAGGTGGAGGCGAGCTTGCGTCTGCACGTCCAGGAGCCGTTCCCCGCGCTCTGGAAGGCCGCCGCGGCCGATGTGACGCTGGATGACCTGGTCCGGATCCCCAACCGCCTGACGAAGGCCGGCAAGCACCGGGAGGCCAGCAAGGTGCGGGCCTACCTCCGGGCGGCCTTCGCCGCGGCGATCGCGTCCCGGGGCGATGGCGGCATCGCGCATCATTTCGAAGGCTTCGACCTGACGATCAACCCGGTTCGAGACCTGGCACAGATCAAGCCGAAGAAGGCGGGCGAGGGCGCGCCGAGGAAGCGCGCGCTGACGCTTGCCGAGCTCCGAGCCTACTGGGAGGCAATCCACGCTCTGGAAGGCGCCGAGGGTGCGCTGCTGCGCTTCCACCTGCTGACCGGCGCGCAGCGCGTCGAGCAGCTGGCCAGGATGACCAAGGCCGACCACGACCCGGATCTGCGCGTGGTGACGCTCTGGGACGCTAAGGGGCGCCGCGCGGAGCCGCGCCGGCACCTGGTCCCGCTGGTGAAGGATGCCGAGGCCGCCTTGAAGGTGATGCAGGGCGACGGGCCGTTCCTGTTCACCCTGACCGCCGGGGAAAAGCCGGCCGCCTACCACACTGTCTGGGAGCGAGTTCAGGACGTTTCCGACGCGCTGGTGGCTGCAAAGAAGGTCGGGGCGCCCTTCACTCCGGGCGAGCTCCGCAAGACCGTGGAGACGCGCCTGGCGGCCGCTGGGGTGTCAAAGGAGATCCGCGCGCATCTGCAGTCGCACGGCCTCGGCGGCGTCCAGGACACCCATTACGACGATCACGACTACCTCGACGAGAAGCGCGCGGCCCTCGATCGCCTGCGCGGCATGCTCGAGGAGGGGAAGGTCGTGCCGATCCGCAAGAGATCCCGCGCCAGCGGGTAAACGCCCGGGCGCCGGTGCGAACACACCGGGCCCGGACTTCCACCACCGTTCCAGGAGAACGATCATGGCAATTCAGATGGTAATGGCAATCGGCGACAGCGGACAGGCAGAACTCACGCCTGCCAATGACGTCGTTGAGATTCCGGTGTTGCAGTTCGCCACGCACCCGGTCACTGGCGGCAACGTCGGCATCCCCGCGACGATTCGGGCATTGCATCATGTGTTCGGCAAGCCTGTCCGGCTCACCGGAGTCAGCACAAGTGGCCAGCCATGGCCGCGCCTGAGGTGGCGGGATGATCGTGGCAAAGCAGGCTCCTGCTACGTCCGCAATGCGCACGACGCCCGCGATCCTCTGTTCGATCAGCTGCCGCCGCACAGCCGTGCGCGGATTGCTCGAGCCGTCGCAGCGATGGAGGCATGACCATGGCCCTCCAACCGCACGAACTGAAGGCGCTCGCCATCGAACTTGCGGCGGCTATGCCGCCCTCGGCCATGACGAGCATCACGAAGACCGCTGGTCAGTCCTGCACCCCGTTGGCGATCCGCGACGAGGTCGACATGCTGCTGTACGCCATTCGCGGCGTCGCGTGGTGCATGGAGGGAGCTTCGCGGTGCTACACAGATCCTGCCGTCGGCGATGTTCCGCCCGATGAAGCGATCCCCGCAGCGGCGCATGCCATCCATGAGTTGACCAACCTCATCGAGGCAAAGCTCGGAGCATCGGACGAAGACTGACATGGCCAAGAAGCCGCCATCGAAGGAAGCCCCTGCCAAGGCGGGGGCTGGAAGCGCTGACAGGGTGATGCAGCAGTTGGAAATTCAAGATCAATCGCTGTGTTGGTTACTGCGACAAGCAAGGGACGGCAATCTCAACGAAGCGCGTGCACTGTATTCGGAACTTGCCAAGCAGCTGATGCAGAGTCGTGACAAGGACATGACGCGGCTCAGTCGATTTGTGCTTGCTCGGATGTTGATGCGGGCCGCAGTGGGAAAGCCGATCGCGCATGCAATGCTATTCCGCCCGAAGCCCGGGAATGCGCGCTGGAAGACCATAAATCGAGACTTCGAGATCTTTGGTCTTATGATCCAACTCATGCCGGAAAGCGATCTGGTAATAGACGCAACCGAGGAAGAGCGGGCAACAGGTATTGCGCCGCTTGAGGCAGCGAAAGTGATCGCAAAGTCGGGGCGGTTTCCGGGCCTATCTGCGAAGACGATCCTCAATGTCTACCTGCAGATGCGCAAGGATCCTCGCATTCCCGAGTAATACCCGGCTTTATTCGGGAGATCTTGATTTCTAGCCTACATGCCCCTAAACAACGGTGCATGTAGAGATGGAAAACCTGCTCAGCGACAAGCTCACCACGCGGGAACTCGCCACTAAACTGAAGCGCTCACCAGAGACGCTCGAGCGGTGGCGCAGATTGCGGTCCGGGCCGCCGTTTCTTCGAGTCCAGGGCCGCGTTCTGTACGACCGCAGCCAAGTCGAGAAATGGCTCCAGGACCAGACGGTCAAGGCTGGTGAGGCATGAGCCGCACCACCAGCGACGACGCGGTGGACCAGATCCTGGCAGATCTGTGCCGGTTCGCGGACACCGCGGTAGCGAACAAGCGCGGCGCCGCCCTGATGGCGATGGATCCAGCCAAGCGTGCCGACATGGAGGACATGCTTCAGAAGCTCCGCAGATGGGTCCCCAGGCTCAAGAAGGCGCACGCGAAGCTCTCAGCGGCAGAGGCCGCGCTGGCGAAGGCACTGCGCAACAACCGACCGAGGATCAGCGCATGAGCGGCCCACACAGCGCCGCCCTGGCCTCTCAGTGCGTCGACATCGGCGCCGGCCTCGCTGCTGCACTCGCCGACCTCGCGCGCGATCCTGAGCCCTCCCGCTGCGAAATGATGGCGATCCGCCTGGATGGCGCGCGCCGGCACTGCCAGTTGCTCGGTGAGGCTGTGCGGAAGGAGCGCGCCGATGGCGTTGGTGGCTGACCTTAGATGGCCAAGAAGCGCAAGGACAACCGCTGGAATGACATAGACGGCGGTGCCGCATTCGTCATCCCCTACACGCTATTGCGGCATCCGAACTTCACTCGGCTCAGCGCCTTCGGCAACAAGCTAATCATGGACCTCGCGCGCCAATACTCGGGCTTCAACAACGGATACCTCTGCACGGCTTGGGCGTTGATGAAACAAGCCGGATGGAGGTCGGAAGACACCGTGCGCAACGCCATGCAGGAGTTGGAGCACTACCGGTTGATAGAGCGAACGCAGCAAGGCGGCCGCAACCGACCGAACCTCCACGCGCTGACGTGGCGGCGAATCGACGAGAAGAAGGACCTGCCGCTTGATGTCTCACCCACCATGAAGCCGAGCGACGCATGGAAGGTAGAGCAGATCCCATTCATGCGAACGATGGGCATTCGGAAGGCTAGGAAGCCCAAGAGCGCAAGACGCAAGAAGGCCCCATGAAATTTATTCTAGTACACCGCCCCACGGTGCAACGTACACCGCCCCACGGTGTAGTCGCCAGACCCTTGCACCGCCCCACGGTGTACAAATCCGACACTGCTACGCCCTGCGGTGTAGTCAGGTCGATTTTCGATCCCTCGTTACACCGCCCCACGGTGACCTTAAAAGTATTACCAGACAGGTACGCTATTTCGAGGGCTGTCCGCATCTGCCTTTCGGCCCTTGATCCAACGCTCCTGCACCACGGCGGCCATTTTCGTGATCGCTCACTGAGGACTCACGGACCCGGAAGCCTTTCGGGAAGCCTTCGAAGCCCCTCGCAAGGGGCTTGCCCACTGCACGCGTGCTCGACGCGTGCCTCACGCGTGAAGTGCCTGGAGCTCAAGGCAGGGGGGGAGTCTTCCTATTCATTTCGGGTCTTCATCGGACACCCGCCGCCCACTCATTCACAACTTTTTTTCCCCATTTGAATTTTCAAATGAAATCGAGTTTTTGCGCAGAAATCGAATTTTCGAACTGGAGCTGATGTTCACCCCATGCCGCCCCTGCCCGTAGCCGACGCCGCTCGAATCCTGCAGGTCCGCCCGGGCACGCTGCGGCGATGGCTACGCGAGGGCTGCCCTGCGGTGCGTCACGGCCGCCGGGGCCGCGGGCAGGCCGCACTGGTGGATCCGGAGCAGGTTCGCCTGTGGCGGGACGCCGGCGATCAGCAGCGCGCGATGCTGGAGCTCGCCGGGATCATCCCGGACCTGCTGGCCGATGCTGCGGCTGAGTCCCTGCAGCACGCGATCGGGGTCGACAAGCGCCGGCTGGCGGGCGTGCTGGCAGCGGCCTGGTACGTGAGCGCCGCGCGCCTCTTGGACCACATGCGGGGCCAGTGTCCAGCGGTGCCGGACGTCACGACGATTCCAGAGCAGATCGAAGTCCTGCGGAAAATCGCACGAAACGTTTGATTTTGGAGCGTTGTGGTTTGCTGTCCCTCGACGTGATCACCCCATACCGCCTGGAGTAATGATGGACAGCTTGGACATGGCTTTTGTGCAGCGTGCGCACACCGCGCTCGAGGCGGTCACCGGTTCACGGATGCGATCGAACCCGGAGGCGCAGGCAAAGGCGTTCGTCGACATGGCACATGCGATGCTGGTTGCCCAAAACACGTCCGCTGCCATCCAGAATCTAAAGCGTCATCCAAGCGAACTCGTCCAAAAGGCCACGGCACACGGTTTCGGTGACAGCATCTGGGACTCGGATGACGCTGCAGCGCTTGCGGCGGCATATCTCGCCACGATCGCGGAAGGATCGATCCTCGACCAGGTCAAGAAGTATGCGCGGTTGCTCGGCACCGACAGACGCAGGGTCATGGTCGCGAGCGATGCGGTGGGCGATGTCGTTGCTGAGGGCGACCCGAAGCCTGTTCGCAACCTTGACTTGAGCATCACCGACGTCGAAATGACGAAAGCGGCCGCGATCGTGGTGATGACGGAGGAGCTGGCTATCGCGGCAGGCGGTGAAGGTCGCCGGCTGTTCGAAACCGAGCTTGCCTCCGCAGTCAACCGCGCGGTGAATGCGTCAGTGCTGACGACGCTGTCTACCTCGAACACGATCCCCGTGGCTGGAACCGGAGATCCGCTAGCGGACCTGCGTGCCGGCCTCCGCACTGCCGGGCCTTCGAATGGTTATGTCGTCGCCGCACTGGCTGGTGACGTCGCCGACTTGGCAACGCGCGTCGAGAACCGAGGCGGCATGGGCGTGCGTGGTGGCACATTTGTGCGAGGTGTCGAGGTAGTCGCTATGGATACGCTGGACGGCATGTACATCATCCCAGCGTCCCGCGTGGCTATGCTCGACAGCGGTCTGCGGGTGCGCTCCGCAGGCCATGCCAGCCTCGACATGCGAGATACGCCCGAGAGCCCGGCCGAGCTGGTGAACCTCTGGCAGACCAACTCGGTGGCGCTGCTGGCGGAACGTTCCTGGCACCTGGCCAGCGCTGCAGAGCTGGTGATCGTAGGAGCCGACTAGTCATGACGACCGCCGTAAAAGAGTCCGCCGTGTTGGCGGAGTTGCGCAAGTTGGCGCATCGCGTCTCCCTGCTGGAGACCGGCAAGCGGCAGACCAAGCGCATGCCCGTGCAGATGCTGGACGTGCACCGGTTCGTCTCCAACGGGAAGCGCGTCGTCCGCGGCATCGCAACGATGCCAGGCGTTGATCGCATGGGCGACATCGTCGACCCGTTGGGCGGCCAGTGGAAGCTGCCCCTGCCGCTGCTCTGGCAGCACAAGCATGACCAGCCGATCGGCTGGGTGCGCGAGGCAACCGCCAGCCGCGCCGGGGTGCGCATCGTCGCCGAGATCGCCGAGGGCATCGCGGTGGCTGATCAGGCTTGGAGCATGATCGACAAGGGTCTGGTGGACAGCTTCAGCATCGGCTTCAGGGCCCTGGACTGGGAGCCGATCTCCACCGGCAAGCGGTTCACGAAATGGGAGCTGCACGAGATCAGCGTTGTCACCATCCCCGCCCTGCCGAGCGCGAAGATCACGGCGACCAAGGCCGCCCACGGTGGCGTCAAGCTGATTGACATGCGCGGATCCGTGAGGCTACTCCCTGCGGGAGGGCGTCGTGGCTGACCACTTCAAGGCGATCGACACTGGGGAAGGCATCGACGGCGGCGAGTTGGTGGATACCACCCGCGGCAGGGTGGGGGTATGGATGCAAGAACAGCGCCATCTCAACACACGAGGCAGCAGCTTCCTTGCACTGGGGTTGAGCAAGTTCGGCGCGCTGCTCGCGCAGAGCGTGCTGGCCAGAGTCATCGATCTCGAAGCGCGCATCGCATCGCTGGAACAGAGGAGCGTGCCCATGGCGCTGGACGCCGAGATCTACGACACGGTGGCCGATATGGCAAAGCGGCTGGATGAGGTCGAGGATCACGCATGGAAGCATCGCGGCTACTGGCGCGAGGGTGCGAGAGCGCAGCGAAACGAAGTCTATGCGCACAACGGTTCAAGCTGGATCTGCAACCGCGCAACGAGAGAGACGCCTTGCGTCGAGTCTGCGGATTGGACACGGCTCGCAAGGGCTGGCCGGGACGGGAGGGATGCTTGATGAGCGACGTAACGAAATTGCCGGTGGATCACTTCAACAAGGAAATGCGCCGCCTTGGCCGCGAGATTCCCGACGATGCCACGCAGGCGTGGAGGAACGGCGAGTGGGGGCTTCGGATGACGTGGCCTGACGGCTTCAGCACCTGGGTTTCGTTCGGACCTGAAGCGACGGCTATCGTCGAGCTGTACCTCGGCGAGACGAGGCACTGACTATGGCCACCGCCGGCAGCGTAGTGATCGATCTCCTCGCGCGCACGGGGAGCTTCGAGACAGACCTCAAGCGTTCTGAGAAGCGCATGCGCGACATGGGCAAGGCGGCGAAGCAGGTCGGCGCCGTCGTCGGCGCGGCATTCGTCACGGTCGGCGCCGCAACTGCATCGGCTGTCAAATCGGCGATCGATGCGGCCGACGAGATGGGCAAGCTGGCGCAGCGCGCTGGCATTGCGGTCGAGTCACTGACCCGCCTGGACTACGCTGCCAAGCTCTCCGACGTCTCGCTGGCCTCACTATCGACCGCCGTGCAACGGCTGGGCCAGAACCAGCTGCAAGCGCTCAAGCCCGGTAGCGAGCAGGCTCGGCTGTTCGAGAAGCTCGGTATTGCCGCCAGGGACGCCACCACGGGCGGCCTTCGAGACGCCGAGGCGGTCCTGAAGGATCTGGCGGCACAGTTCAAGGCCATGCCAGACGGCGCCGACAAGACTGCCATCGCGGTAAAGCTCCTGGGTCGCTCCGGCGCCGAGCTGATCCCCCTGCTCAACCTGGGCGCGGATGGCCTGCAGAAGTTCGCCGACAAGGCAGACCGCGTGGGCTACACCCTCGACCGGCGAACCACGGACGCAGCCGAGAAGTTCAACGACACCCTCAGCGAGGCCAAGTTGGCGATCGACGGCATGTGGCGGGACACGCTGCCCGCGTTGCTGCCAAAGCTCCAGGATTTCGCCGACCTCATCGGATCCGACGACTTCCGCGAAGGGTTCGCGACGATCGTGACCGGCCTGGCCACAATGGCCACGAAGGCGCTGGAGGCAGCCGGCGCGATCGGGACGTTCGCCGGCAAGTACAACAGCTTCCTCGCAGACCGCGGGTTCCTGCCTGCGAACGACAACCGAAGCGTCGAACAACTCGAGACGCGGCGAAAGAAGCTCGAGGAGGCGCTCGGTCGGGCTGAGAGTTCGCCGCTGTTCTTCGGGCGCGGCACGGCTGCCAAGCTTCGCGAGGAGCTGAGCGAGGTCGACGCGCTGATCAAGGGGTACCCGTTCCGCAACGTCACCGGCGGCGTCATCCGGCCCACGACGGCGCCCGCCGGCGGCGGTACCGGTGGCGGATCATCGCGCCGGGACCGCGAGATGCCGGACTTCGCCAAGGACGCCACGGCCGAACTGCAGCGGCTCATCGAAATGGAGGAGAACGCACGGCGTCAGTTCCACTCCCTGGCGGCCACGCTGGCAGGTCCGGTAGCCGATGCCAACTACCAGTACGCGACCGACCTGGAGCGCCTGCGGGAGCTCGCACGCGAGGGTGCGATCGGCACCGATCAGCTGACGAAGGCAGAGGCCGACCTGGCCGATCAGCACCAACTGGTCATGGAATCGATCGATGCCCGGCTGAACCCCGGGCGCGAGTTGCTGAAGGATCTCCAGTTCGAGCTCGAGCTGATGAAGATGACCAACGCCGAGCGGGCAACGTCTATTCAGCTGCGGGGCATGGATGCGGAGCAGGTCGCGAAGTACGGCAATGCCATCGCCGAGACCAACCGCATGATCGAAGACTCGCTGGAGAGCACGCGGATGCTCGACGGGATCCGGGGCGAGTTCGAAGGGTTCTTCTCTGACGTGCTGAGCGGTAACAAAGGCATTCTCGACAGCTTCGAGGATCTGCTCGAAGGCATCGGCAACATGATCACCCAACGCATCGCGCAGAACTGGGTTGATCAGTTGTTCGGGCAGTCTGGCCAAGCTGGGGGAGGCAGCTGGGGCGATGCCGTCGGGAGCCTGCTGGGCGTATTCTCCGGACGAGCCTCATTCGCCGGCGCATTATCGAACGGCGCACCCGTTGGCGGATCGGCTTGCTACTGAGAGAACCTATGAGCATCGCGAACGTCTACATCTCCCTTGCCAAGGACTGGGCGCTGATCGGATCGGATACAGCCGGTCGCCCATGGGACGATTCGAACGTCCCAACGGGCGATCCGGATAGAGCGATGTGCAAGCTGCTGCCGATCCCTTTGAGCAACGCGATTCTCGCCGTCCGCGGTGAACGAACGTTCTACAACTTCCTCTGGTGGCAGATGATCAGCTCGGATCGAGGCAGCTTCGATGCACTGATCGAAGAGTTGCCGCGCGCGCATGAGCGAACAAAAGAGGAAGCACGCAAGCACCAGGTCACGCCCTATGTGGACGGGACGTGGGCGATGGTCGGGTGGTCCGAGAGGGCCCAGGGCATGCGCTTCATGTCCATGAAGTCGAAGGATGGGAAGATTGACACGATGGACTCTTTCGAGCAGGGCTGGCGGATGATGCAAGCCCCACCTCAGGGCATGGTCACCGACTCGCCCGAAAAGATGTTTGAGTGCGGGAAGATCCAGGTACGCGACACCCGTCATCTGCATCCAGAGCACGCGATCGGCGGGCAAATGCTGGTCGCAGTGCTGGAGCGCAACCGCCTGACGATCGAGAACATGGGCGATCTGGGCTGAGTCCAGCCGGACAATTGCCGGACAAAAGAAAGGGCCCGAAGGCCCATCTGCAGAAAACACCTTGAAAATGGTGGCCGGGGACGGAATCGAACCGCCGACACGGGGATTTTCAATCCCCTGCTCTACCAACTGAGCTACCCGGCCGGGTGACGCGACGCGGACGGGCCGTGTGCGAGGGCGGCATGATACGAGGCCGGGGCGCGGCCGGCAAGCCGGCTGGGGCCTGAATGCCGCGCGCCATCGGCTCGCCGGCGGTGCGCCCGGGCGGCATCATCACTGGACTCATGATGCCCGACGGGCGAGGGAGTCGACGATGAAGCGGATCCTCTCCATCGTGTTCGCGATGCTCGCGCTCGGCGGCTGCGCCAGCACCGGCGCGAGCGACGCCGAGAAGCTCGAGCTGTACCGCGCCAATGCCGGCGAGCCGGTGCCGCATTTCCAGTTCTTCGGCCGGATCAACGGCTGGACGCCGCTGGGCGACAGCGCCGTGGCGGTCTGGACCAAGCCGCGCGAGGCGTACCTGCTGGAGCTGTCCGGGCCGTGCCCGGACCTGCCCTCTAGCCCGGCGATCTCGCTGACCAGCAACATGAGCCGGGTGTACGCGCGCTTCGACAAGGTGATGGCGCTGAACCGCAGCTCGATCCAGATCCCGTGCCACATCCGCGAGATCCGGCCGCTGGACGTGAACGCCGTGCGCGAGGCCGAGCGCCGGGTGCGCGACGACGAGGCGATGCCGGCGGATCAGCCGGAAGACGGTCCTTCGGACGATTCGCCCGGTTCCGGCACGTAGCCGGCCGGCTTGTCGGTGCCGCCCTCGAACAGGAATTTTTCCATCTCCCGTTCGAGGAAGGCGCGGTGCTTGGGATCGAGCGGCGAGAGCCGGTTCTCGTTGATCAGCATGGTCTGGTGCGCCAGCCATGCGCCCCAGCCGGCCTTGCCGATGCCGGCGTAGATGCGCTTGCCGAGTTCGCCCGGCCAGGGCACGAAGTCCAGGCCCTCCGTCTCGCGTTGTTCGTATTGGCAGAACACCATGCGCATGGGGCGACCCCGCAAGAAAAGCCTGCGCCATTGTAGAGCGGAGCTCGCTCCGCTGCGTCTGCTGGATGGAGGGCGCCAGGCAGCCAAGCACAGCGGTTCCGCGGACGCGGGGCCGGCCGCCGTCGACAGGACGGTCATCCCCGAAAGGGCACAATGCCTCACGGCGTGGCCGGATGGAATCGATCGGCTGCGTTCGGCACCCGTGCCGGCGGGGCGGTGGCGGGTGAGACGTACTCATTCATTCGACCCCGGCAGGAGGAAGGCATGAAACGCATGTCGCTGCTTCTCGGATCGATCCTCGTGCTGAGCGCCTGCGCCAGCACGCCCACCGATGCCCAGCGCCTGGAGGTCTACCGGTCCAATGCCGGCGAGCCGGTGCGGGATTTCCGGTTCTTCGGCCGGCTCAGCGGCTGGACGCCGCTGGGCGACGATGCCCTGGTGGTGTGGACCCGGCCCAACGAGGCCTATCTCCTGGAGCTGATGGGGCCTTGCCAGGACCTGGACTTCGCATCCGCGATCGGCCTGACCAGTTTCTCGGGGCAGGTTTCGGCGCGCTTCGACGAGGTGATCGTGTACGGCGGCGGTCCCGGAGTCGGCCGCATTCCGTGCCGGATCCAGGAGATCCGCCCGGTCGACGTCAAGGCGGCCAAGGTGGCGCAGCAGGAACTGCGTGAAGCGAAGATCGAGGAACGGAAGCGGCAGCCAGGCCAGGACTGACGTCGTGCCGTGCGGCACGCGCGTGGACACGTCGCGCTGCCTGTAGGAGGGGCTTCAGCCCCGACCCGCCGAAGATCGCGGCGAGGAAACAGGAAGCGCGCGGCGCCGATCGGGAGCCGGGTGCGTGGATCTTTTCCGCACGCCGCTCGTTTCCAGGTCGGGGCTGAAGCCCCTCCTACAGGGGGCGTGGTGAATGTCGATACGGTCTAAGGCGGGGGCGGTTTGTTGCCGGCCGGATCGATCTCGCGCTCGAGCAGCCTGCGGATCGGCGACGGAATGCCGAGCGTGCCGAGTTCGGCGGGGGCGACCCAGCGCAGGTCCGCGTTATCGCGCACCGCCGTCCGCGGCGCGACCGGGCGACAGTGCAGCGGATGCAGCTGCAGCCGGTAATGGGTGAAGCCGTGGGCGATGGAAGGCAGCGCCCGGCCGTTGTCGTAATCGTCGTCGACGTGCGAGCGGAACCAGTTGCGTGCCGCATCGTGGTCGGCGGCCTCGGGCAATGACCACAGCGCGGCCCAGATGCCGACCGGGGGGCGCCGCTGTAGCAGTACGCGGCCGTCGCCGTCTTGCAGCAGCAGCACGATGACCTCGCGCTCGGGCAGCGGCTTGCCGGGCTTCGGGGTCGGCAATTCGGGTACGCGCCCCGACTGCAGCGCTGCGCAGCCCTCGCGCAGCGGGCATAGCAGGCAGGACGGATCGTGGCGGGTACACAGCGTGGCGCCGAAATCCATCTGTGCCTGGGTGTAGTCCGCGAGCCGCGTGTCGGGTAGTTGCGCCTCGGCCAGTTGCCAGAGGCGTTTCTCGACCTTCGGCGTGCCGGGCCAGCCCTCGACGCCATGCCAGCGGCACAGCACGCGCTTGACGTTGCCGTCGAGGATCGGGAAACGATCGCCCCAGGCCTGCGACAGGATGGCGCCGGCGGTGCTGCGGCCGATGCCGGGCAGGGCGAGCAGGGCGTCGAAGTCGCGCGGCAGGTCGCCGCCGTGCCGGTCGACGCAGAGGCGCGCCGCCGCGTGCAGGTTGCGTGCGCGGGCGTAGTAGCCCAGGCCGGACCAGAGCGCCAGCACGTCGTCCAGTGCCGCCGCGGCCAGCGAAGGCACGTCCGGAAGCGCGGCGACGAAGCGTTCGAAGTAGGGCGTCACCACCCGTACCTGGGTCTGCTGCAGCATGATCTCCGACAGCCACACGCGGTACGGCGTGCGCGGGTGCTGCCACGGCAGGTCGTGGCGACCGTTGACGTCGAACCAGGCCAGCAGCCGGGCGGCAATGTCCTGCTGCGCGGTCATGGAGTGGTGTCCTCGGTAGTGACGTCGTCTTCCAGTTCGATCTCGATGCCGTGCAGGGTGGCGCCGGAGATGTCGATCCGCGGCGCTTCGATGCGGCCACGCAACGGCGGCAGCGGTGAGCCATCGGCGCCGGCATCGATCCAGGCGGCGAGTTCGGGCACACGCAGGCGTCCGTCGAAGCCGGCGCCGTCGCGCTCGAGCCGCAGCGCAATCGGGTCGGTCAGCCCGAGCGTGCCGCGGTACTCGAGTTCGAACGGCAACGGCGCCTGCGATGCACCGAGCGGCGGTGGCAGTGCCGGCCAGGCCTCGGGCCAGTCCGCCAGTTCGCCC
The DNA here is from genome assembly GCF_045689605.1 of Luteimonas sp. R10. Lineage (GTDB taxonomy): Bacteria > Pseudomonadota > Gammaproteobacteria > Xanthomonadales > Xanthomonadaceae > Luteimonas. Next base: position 3,325,534 of record NZ_CP141262.1, on the reverse strand, counting down.
TGCAACGCGAGTTGCAGCTCGTCGGTGAAGCCGATCGCGCCGCGCGCGCGCAGGCGAGGGATCAGTTCCTGCCCACGCAGGGTCAGCGCGGCGGGCAGTAACCGCAGCCCGCCGTCGGCGAGCACACCTTCGGCAGCGAAGCCGAACACGAACGGCTGCGCGCCGGTGCCGGACAGGTAGCGTGCGCGCGACGACAGCCTCAGCTGCCGCAGTCGCAGCCCGGCGTCATCCTTGGCTCCTCGCAGCCCCGGGGGCGGGCCCTGCAAATGCGTCGACAGGACGATGGACGACGGCAGTCGCCAGTCGTCGCCCTGCGGCGAGATTTCGCCGGCGATGCCCACGCCGGCATCCGCCGACGGCCGGGTCATGCTTGCGTGCAGGTCGAACGGCGCCTGCAGCGTGCCGGCGACATAGCGGCCGCGGGCGTGCACCCGCAGCGCACGATCGGCGGCGAATTCCGGCAGGTCGAGGGCGATGTCGTCCACCCGCCAGGCGTCTCCCGACACGCGTCCGTCGGCGACGTGCAGTCCGCCCCGAAGCGTGGGCGGTGGGCCCTCGCCCGGTGGACGCGCCGACCACCAGCGCTGGAATGCCGCCAGTTCGACGACCGGCGCATCCAGCTCGATCCGCTCGATCGTGAGGTCGGCGCCGCGTGCGCGCAGCGTCGACCAGGGCACCGACACCAGCACGCGGTCGGCGCTCAGCAACGGCTCCGCGGCGCCGGCCTCGCGCGCGACCACGCCGCGCGCCACCAGTTGCGGCGTGCCGCGCAGGCGGTAGTCGAAGGCATCCGCGGCAATTTCCAGCCCGAGCGCGCTACCGGCCCTGTCGAGCACCATCGGCCCCAGGACGTCCGCGCGCGTCAGCCAGCGCAGCGACAACAGCGCCGCCAGCAGCAGCGCCGCGATCACGAGCAGCGCGATCGCGCCGCGCCGTTTCACCCCTTGGCCATGGCGTCGGCGGGCCCCAGCGCCTCGGGCAGCAGCGCGTCGACGAAGGCCTCGGCGTCGAACACCCGCAGGTCCTCGGGCTGCTCGCCGATGCCGGCATAGCGGATCGGGATGCCGAACTCGCGTGCCAGCGCGAACACCACGCCGCCCTTGGCGGTGCCGTCCAGCTTGGTCACCACCAGCCCGGTGACGCCCGCGGCGGCATGGAACTGCCGCAGCTGCGAGATCGCGTTCTGACCGGTGGTGCCGTCGACCACCATCAGCACCTCGTGCGGCGCGGCCGGATCGACCTTGCCGAGCACGCGCTTGATCTTGCCCAGCTCCGCCATCAGTCCCTGCTGGGTGTGCAGGCGGCCGGCGGTGTCGGCGATCAGCACGTCGGCGCCGCGCGACTTCGCCGACTGCAACGCATCGAAGGCGACCGAGGCGGCGTCCGCGTCCTGCCCCTGGGCGACGACGGCCACGCCGTTGCGCTCGCCCCAGGCCTGCAGCTGCGCGACCGCGGCCGCGCGGAAGGTGTCGCCGGCGGCGAGCATCAGCGCGTGGCCTTCGTCCTTGAAGCGCTTGGCCAGCTTGCCGATGGTGGTGGTCTTGCCGACGCCGTTGACGCCGACGGTCAGGATCACGAAGGGCCTGGCGCCGGCATCGACGACCAGCGGCTGCGCCACCGGCTGCAGCAGCGCGATCAGTTCGCCGCGCAGCGCCGCCAGCAGCGCCGCGGCGTCGGCGAACTCGCGCGCCTTCATCCGCTTGCGCATCGTTTCCACGAGCGCGGTGGTGGCGGGGACGCCGACGTCGGCGGTCAGCAGCGCGGTTTCGATCTCGTCGAGCAGGTCGTCGTCGAGCTTCGGGTTGCGCGCGAACAGCCCGCCGAGGTTGCGGGCGATGCCGCCGCCGCGCAGGCGTTCGCGCCAGCCGGACTTGCCCGGCGCGGCGGGCGCTGCCCCGGATTCGCGCAAGGCGGCGCTTGCCGCCGCCGCCGCCGCCATCGCGGCGGCGCGATTCTCGGCCGGCGGAGTGGGAGGAACAGGGGCCGGAGCAGGCGCCTGGGCAGGCGCGGGCTCGATCGGGGCAGGAGGCGGGGCGTCCGTCGCCTGCGCGTCGTCACGCGACGCCGGCGGCCTGCTGTCGGGGAACGCAGCGGCGAGTTCCTCGATGCTCAGGCGGCGCTTGCTGTCTTCCGGCTTGGCCGGCTCGGATTTGTCGCGTCGAAACCAGCTGACCATGCGGCCGGGACATCGTGGATGGGGGACGATGGCGCGCATGGTAGCACCCGACCCCGTGACGATCCGGCAGACGACATGCGCGCCAAGCCGCCGCGCACGAGGCCGGCCCCCGGCAACGTGCGCATCATCGGTGGCCGCTGGCGCGGCACCCGGCTGCCCGTCACCCGCGCCGGTATGCCGGCTCCGCCGGATCAGGGTCGCCGGCGGCTTCAGTCGCGTACCAGCGCGCGATAGGCGCGCGGCGGCATGCCGACGGTGAACTTGAACTGGCGCGCGAACGCGCTCTGGTCGGAGAAGCCGCAGGCCTGGCCGATCTCGGCGATGCTGGCGTCGGCGTGCAGCAGCCGCATCGCCTCTTCGATCCGCAGCTTGGTCAGCAGTTGCTGCGGGGTGAGCTGGAACACGCGCTTGAACAAGCGTTCCAGTTGGGCCACGGACACTTCCGCGATGTCCGCGAGCTTCTGCACCCGCAGCGGCGCACTGTAGTTGGCTTGCATGTGCTCGACGGCGCGCTGCAGGCGGCCATAGGAGGAGTGGCGCCGGTCCGGCGCGCCGAGGTCGCGGGAGATCCCGACCAGTCCGATCACCCGGCTGTCCTGGTACAGCGGGTGCTTGAACGTCAGGCACCACCCGGGTGCACGATTGGCGTAGAGATGGAGTTCCAGCTGGTTCTCGATCGTCTCGCCTGCGAGCGCTTGTTCGTCCTGCACCATGTAGCGGGTGCCCAGCCGCTCGGGGAACAGCTGTAGCGGCGTCCTGCCGATGAGATCGGCGCGGTTGCGCGCGCCCAGCCGGTTCACCAGGGTCAGGTTGACGTGGGTGTAGCGGCCCTGGCGGTCCTTGATGAAGAACACCACATCGGGCAGCGCATCGAAGAGATGCTGAAGTTCGTCCGGTTCGATTTGAAAGCCGATGGCGGCGGCTCCAGAATTATGCTGCATTGCGTCAGGACCGGCGCGCTCCAATTGCTTTGCCGATCTTGGAAACAAGCCGGAAGGCGGTCGTGACAGTCTTTCCGATTATGCATATTTCCGCATCCGTCGTGGGCAGGGTGTCCTAGCGCGGGCAGGCGCCGCGGCTGGAAGATGACGGCATGCAGATCTTGACCGTCATCGACTCCCATACCGCCGGCGAACCCACGCGCGTGGTGCTGTCCGGCTTTCCCGGACTCGGTGGCGGCAGCCTGGCCGAGCGCCGCGCACGCTTCCGCGACGCATTCGACCATTGGCGCAGCGCCATCGCCTGCGAGCCGCGCGGCTCGGACACCATGGTCGCCGCGCTGTTGCAGGCGCCGGTGGATCCGCGTTGCTGCACCGGCGTGATCTTCTTCAACAATGTCGGCTATCTGGGCATGTGCGGTCACGGCACCATCGGGCTGACGCGCACGCTGGCGCACCTGGGCCGGATCGGCCCGGGCCGGCACCTGATCGAGACGCCGGTCGGCGTGGTCGGAGTGGAACTGCATGCCGACGGCCGGGTGTCGATCGACAACGTCGAAAGCTATCGCGCCGCGACCGGGGCGACGGTCGAGGTTCCCGGCTACGGGACCGTGGTCGGCGACGTGGCCTGGGGCGGCAACTGGTTCTTCATCACCGAGCAGTCCCCGGTGCCGCTGGATTTCGCGCACCGGTCGGAACTGAGCGCTTACACCCTGGCGATCCAGCGCGCGATCGATGCGGCGGGCATCGGCGGGGGTGACGGTGGCGTCATCGACCACATCGAGGTCAGCGGCCCCTCGCCGGACGGCTCCGGACAGGCGCGCAATTTCGTGATGTGCCCGGGCGGCGCTTACGACCGTTCGCCCTGCGGCACCGGTACCAGCGCCAAGCTGGCCTGCCTGGCCGCCGAAGGCAAGCTGGCCGAAGGCGAAGTCTGGGTGCAGCAGGGCATCCTGGGCAGCACGTTCGAATGCGCCTACCGCAGGGGCGGACGCGGTGTCCTGCCCAGGATCACCGGGCAGGCCTGGATCACCGGCAGCGCCGAGCTCCTCATCGAGGGCGACGACCCTTTCGCTTGGGGCATCCGCGGGGACGCCGTCCAGGCATGAGGGAGTTCGACCTCATCGTCGTCGGCGCCGGCATCATCGGCGCCAGTTGCGCCGAGCGGGCGGTCGCCGGCGGGCGCAGGGTGGCCATCGTCGAGGCGGATGTCGCCGGCGGCGGGGTCACGGCGGCGTCGATGGGGCACCTGGTGGCCATGGACGGCGATCCGGCGGAGCTGGCGCTGGCCCGTTATTCGATCGGGCTGTGGGCAGGATTCGAAGGACTCGCCGCCGCCGATTTCAGCCGTTGCGGCACCCTGTGGGTGGCGGCCGACGAGACCGAGATGGCGGCGGTGCCGGGCAAGATCGCGCGCCTGGGCAAGGCCGGCATCCACGCCGAACGGGTCGATGCCGGGCGCCTGCGGGAACTGGAGCCGCATCTCGCGCCGGACCTGGCCGGCGGCCTGCTGGTCCCGGGTGAGGGTACGGTCTATCCGCCGCGCGCGGTCGCGTGGCTGATCGGACGCTGCATCGATGCGGGCGCGACCCTGGTGCGCGGCCGCCAGGTGCTGCGCGTGCTCCGCGATGGGGTGGCACTGGACGACGGCGCCGTGCTGCGGGGGCCGGTGCTGGTGGCGGCGGGGGCCGCCAGCAACGCGCTGCTGCCGGAATTGCCGATGCACGTCCGCCGCGGGCACCTGGTCATCACCGACCGTCACCCGGGATTGCTCCGCCACCAGGTACTGGAACTGGGCTACGCCGACAGTGCGCATGGCGATGCCGAGGTCAGCGTGGCGTTCAACGTGCAGCCGCGTCCGACCGGGCAGCTGCTGATCGGTTCTTCGCGCGAGCAGCGCGCAGCCGGACCGGACGTCCATCCGTCCGTGCTCCGGCGCATGCTGGAGCGCGCGTTCCGCTACCTGCCGGTGCTGCGTGGGCTGCAGGCGATCCGGGCCTGGACGGGGTTGCGCCCGTGCACTGCCGATGGCCGCCCCTACATCGGCGCGGTGCCCGGGCGCGCGGACTGCTGGGTGGCGACCGGCCACGAAGGGCTCGGCGTGACGACCGCACCGGGCACGGCGCGCCTGCTGCTGGACCTGATCGACGGACGGCGCCCCGCGATCGACCCCGCTCCCTACGATCCCGCGCGGGTGGCGGCATGAATGCGCCGTCGCCCCCGGTCCGCCTTCGCATCGACGGCCGCGAGATCTCGGTCGCGGCCGGCAGCAGCGTGGCCGCGGCGATCGCGCATGCCGGTGGCACCACCCGCGAATCCTGCGGCGGGCAGCGGCGCGCGCCGCTGTGCGGCATGGGGGTGTGTTTCGAATGCCGGGCGACGGTCGACGGCCGGGCGCAGCAGCGGACGTGCCTGCTGCCGGTGGCCGAAGGCATGGAGGTACGTACGCATGGCTGACCGGCGCCACCATTGCGACGTCGCCATCATCGGCGCCGGGCCCGCCGGGTTGTCGGCGGCCCGGGCCGCGGCGTCGCATGGCGCGCGGGTGATGCTGATCGATCCGCAGCCGGTGCCGGGCGGGCAGGTCTGGCGCAACGACGTGCGGCACGGCGCGCCCGGGCCTGCGCGCGCGCTGCAGCGGGAACTGGCGGCGGCGGGCGTTCCGACGCTGATGCAGTCCGAGGTTGCCGGCCATGCCGGCAAGCGCCTGTTCGTGCGCAGCGGGCAGGTGGCGGTGACCGTCGATTACGGGTCGCTGGTGCTGGCGACCGGGGCGCGCGAACTGCTGCTGCCCTTTCCCGGATGGACACTGCCCGGCGTGACCGGTGCCGGCGGCGCGCAGGCGCTGGCCAAGCAGGGTGGGCCGATGCGCGGCAAACGCGTGCTGGTAGCCGGCAGCGGCCCGCTGTTGCTGGCGGCCGCCGATACGCTGCGCCGCCACGGTGCCCGGGTCCTCGGCATCCACGAGCAGGCGTCCATGCGCGCGCTGTCCATGTTCACCGCCGGATTGTGGCGCTGGCCAGGCAAGGCCGTGCAGGCGGCGCGCCTGCGCCGGTCGTTGTGGCGCGTGCCCTATCACGCCGGCAGCCATGTGCTGCGTGCCCTGGGCGACGAGCGCCTGCGTGCGGTGGAACTGCGCATCGGCGGGCGCACCGCGACCGTGGAATGCGACCAGCTTGCCTGCGGGTTCGGGCTGGTGCCCAACATCGAATTGGCGCAGGCCGTGGGGTGCGCGCTGGGCGGCGGCCCGCATGCGCACGTGCTGGTGGACCGGTGGCAGGGCAGCAGCGTCGAGTCCGTGTTCGCCGCGGGCGAGGCCTGCGGCATCGGCGGCCTGGACTGCGCCGTGGCCGAAGGCGCCATCGCCGGCCATGCGGCGGCCGGGCGGCACGAGGCCGCACGCGCGTTGCTGCCGCGGCGCGCACGCGCGCGCCGCTTCGCCACGGCATTGAACCGTCGCTTCGCGCTGCACGACGGCCTGCGTGCGCTGGCCGAGCCGGACACCATCGTCTGCCGCTGCGAGGACGTGCGGCTGTCGGCGCTGTCCGCCTGCGCGCCGGGCCGTGAAGCCAAGCTGCTGACCCGCTGCGGCATGGGCGCCTGCCAGGGGCGTATCTGCGGCAGCGCATTGGCCGAGCTGGGCGGTGCCACGCGAGACGGCTTCCGCCCCCCGATTTTTCCCGTTCCGCTGGAGGTGCTGGCCGGTTTCGGCGGCGGACTTCCAACGGACTTATCGCAGGAGTTGTGAAATGAGCAAGAGCATGTGGCAAGGCGTGATCCCCGCACTCACCACCCCCTTTGCCGAGGACGGACGGGTCGACCATGCGTTCCTCGCCAAGCATGCACAGTGGCAGGTGGAAGCCGGCTGCATCGGCGTGGTCCCGCTGGGTTCGCTGGGCGAAAGCGCCACGCTCACCTTCGACGAGAAGGTCGCGATCGTGCGCACCCTGGTCAAGGCGCTGGGCGACACGCCGGTGATCCCGGGGATTGCCGCGTTGTCCACCGACGAGGCGGTCCAGCTGGCCAGGGCGGTCGAGGCCGAAGGCGCGCGCGGTTTGATGGTGTTGCCGGTCTACGCCTATTCGACCGACTGGAGGGAAATGAGCGCGCACTTCCGCGCGGTTGCCAACGCCACCAGCTTGCCGATCCTGCTCTACAACAACCCGGTCGCCTACAAGACCGACTTCAGCGCGGCGCAGATCGTGGAGCTGGCCAACGAGTTCCCGCAGATCGAGGCGGTCAAGGAGTCCTCGGGCGACATCCGTCGCCTGGCCGAGATCCAGGAACTGTCCGGCGACCGCCTGGTGCTGATGACCGGCATCGACGACGCCATCGTCGAAGGCCTGGCGATGGGCGCGACCGGGTGGATCGCCGGCCAGGTCAATGCCTATCCGCACGAATCGGTGGCGCTGTTCGAGCGCGCACGCGATGGCGGGTACGACGCGGTCAAGGATCTGTACAGCTGGTTCTTGCCGCTGCTGCGGCTGGACACCGTGCCGAAGTTCGTGCAGCTGATCAAGCTGACCCAGCAGTGCGTGGACTGGGGCAACGAGCGCGTGCGCGCCCCGCGCCTGCCGGTCGAAGGCGCCGAGCGCGAGGCCGCGCTCGGCGTGATCGAGCGCGCGAACAAGAACCGTCCGGTGCTGTGATGATGGGCGGACGTCAACAGGTTCTGGTAGCGGGCGCATGGCGCGATGCGGTTGCACCGATCGGCGAACTGCGCGCGCACAATCCGGCGACCGGCGAGCCGGTCGGCCCTGTGTATCCGGTCAGCGGCCGCCGCGAGGTGGAAGACGCGGTGGCGGCCGCGGTAGCGGTGGCGGAGACGTTCTCCGCCACCGACCCGGAGCGGATCGCCGCCTTCCTCGAAGGCTATGCCGACGGCATCGAGGCCGAGGCCGATGCGCTGGCCGAGCTGGCCAATGCCGAAACCGGCCTGCCGGTGTCGCCGCGTCTGCGCGAGGTGGAGTTGCCGCGCACCAGCGGCCAGTTGCGCCAGGCCGCGCGTGCGGTACGCGAGTGGAGCTGGGCCGACCCGGTGATCGACACCGCCGGCGGCCTGCGTTCGGTGTTCGGCCCGCTGGGCAAGCCGGTCACGGTGTTCGGCCCGAACAACTTTCCGTTCGCGTTCAACGCCATTGCGGGCAGCGATTTCGCCTCGGCCATCGCCGCGCGCAACCCGGTGATCGCCAAGGTCCATCCGCTGCATCCGGGCACGAGTGAGAAGCTGGGGAGGATCGCGCACGCGGCGTTGGTGGCCGCCGGGCTGCCGGCCGCGGCCATCCAGCTGCTGTACGGGGTGGATCCGTCGTGCAGCGACTTGCTGGTCGGGCAGGGCGCGATCGGCGGGGTCGGCTTCACCGGCGGGCGTTCCAGCGGGTTGGCGTTGAAGGCGCAGGCCGATGCCGCCGGCGTGCCGTTCTACGCCGAGATGTCCAGCATCAATCCCGTGTTCCTGCTCGAAGGCGTGCTGGAACTCCGCGGCGAGGACCTGGCGCAGGAATTCTTCGCGTCCTGCACCATGGGCAGCGGGCAGTTCTGCACCAATCCGGGGCTGCTGGTGGTGCCGCGGACGGCGGCGGGCGACGCGTTCGTCGCCGCAGCGGCATCGCGGTTCGACGCGGCGCCGGAACAGGTGCTGTTCTCCGCCGACGGCAGGCGTCACCTCAATGCCGCGGTCGATGCGCTGCGGGCCGCAGGTGCCGAACGGGTCGCCGGTGGCGGCGACTCGGACCGCCCGGGCTACTGGGTGCGGCCGGAGCTGCTGGCCGTCGACGGCGCGCTCTTCCTGGCCGATCCGGCGAGCCTGCAGGCCGAAGCCTTCGGGCCGGTCGGCCTGGTGGTGCGCAGCGACGGCCGCGAACAGGCGCAGGCGATCGCTCGCGCGTTCGAGGGCAACCTGACCGCGACCCTGTATCGTGCCGCCGACGGCCGCGACGACGTCGCGGCTTCCGCATTGATCTCGCTGCTGCGTCCACGCGTGGGCAGGCTGATCATGGACAAGATGCCGACCGGCGTGGCGGTCAGCCCCGCGATGAACCATGGCGGCCCGTATCCGGCCACCGGCCACCCGGGTTTCACTTCGGTGGGCATGCCGGGATCGATCCGCCGTTTCGCCGGTTTGCACAGCTACGACAACGTCCCCGATGCGTTGCTGCCGCCGGTGCTGCGTGATCGCAACCCCGGCGGAGTCTGGCGCCGGATCGATGGCGAGTGGAGTACGGGCGACGTGGCGACGGCCGGATGAGCGGACAGATCGGTCATCTGCAGCGTGACGCGGCGTTGGCGGGGCTGTCGCCGTGGGCGCGGCGCGCTCCGCCGATTTCCACCGACGAGTACCGGCAGCGCATCGAGCGCGCACGGGCGTTGATGCGCGCGCAGGGCGTCGATGCGCTGCTGGTCGGTGCCGGTGCCTCGTTGCGCTATTTCGCCGGCGTTCCCTGGAGCGCGAGCGAGCGGCTGGTGGCGATGCTGCTGACCGCCGATGGCGATCCGCTGCTGGTCTGCCCGGCGTTCGAGGAAGGCTCGCTCGACGCGGTGCTGGAGATCCCGGCCGGCAAGCGCCTGTGGGAAGAGCACGAGGATCCGTACGCGCTGATCGCGCGGGCGATGGCCGAGCGTGGCGCGCGCACGCTGGCACTGGATCCGGCAACGGCGTTCGCGGTGCATACCGGCCTGCGCGCGCACCTGGCCGCGAACGCCATCGTCGATGCCGCCGCGATCGTCGACGGCTGCCGGATGCGCAAGTCGCCGGCCGAGCTGGCGCTGATGCAACAGGCCTGCGACATGACGCTGCAGGTGCATCGGCTCGCGGCGGGCATCGTCCGCGAAGGCATCGGCAGCGACGAACTGGTGCGCTTCATCGACCAGGCGCATCGCGCGCTGGGCGCCGACGACGGCTCGACCTTCTGCATCGTCCAGTTCGGGCACGCCACCGCCTACCCGCACGGCATTCCCGGCGTGCAGCACCTGCGCGAAGGCGACCTGGTGCTGATCGACACCGGCTGCACCGTGCAGGGGTACCACTCCGACATCACCCGGACCTTCGCCTTCGGCACCCCCACCGGGGAACAGCGCCGCATCTGGGAACTCGAGCGGGCCGCGCAGGAGGCCGCATTCGCCGCGGCGCGCCCGGGTGAGGCCTGCGAGGCGGTGGACGCCGCGGCAAGGCGCGTACTGGAAGCGGCCGGCCTCGGGCCGGGCTATCGCCTGCCGGGGCTGCCGCACCGCACCGGCCACGGCTGCGGACTGCAGATCCATGAAGCCCCGTACCTGTTGCCCGGCAACCGGACCGTGCTGCAGCCGGGAATGTGCGCCAGCAACGAGCCGATGATCGTGGTGCCCGGCCGGTTCGGCGTGCGCCTCGAAGACCATTTCCACGTCACCGGCGACGGTGCGCAGTGGTTCACGCCGCCGGCGCCGGCGATCGACAGGCCGTTCGCGTGACACCGACCCGAAGCGAAGCCCCCCGCCTTCGCCTGGCATGTCCCTTCCAAACAGGTGACCCATGGCTTCACAAGGTAAATTTCGCAAGACCCTCAGCCTCACCGACCTGACCTTCATCGGGCTCGGTTCGATCTTCGGTTCCGGCTGGCTGTTCGCCGCCAGCCATGTCGCCGGCATGGCCGGCCCGGCCGGCATCCTGTCATGGGTGTTCGGCGGCTTCGCCGTGTTCCTGCTGGGGCTGGTGTATTGCGAACTGGGCGCGGCGCTGCCGCGCGCAGGCGGGGTGGTGCGCTATCCCGAGTACTCGCACGGCCCGCTGCTGGGATCGATGATGGGCCTGATCACCCTGATCGCGTTCTCCAGCCTGATCGCGATCGAGGCGGTGGCCGCCCGCCAGTATGCGGCGGCATGGTTCCCGGGACTGACACAACCCGACAGCGGCGATCCCTCGCTCCTGGGCTGGCTGGTGCAGTTCGGCCTGCTGGTGCTGTTCTTCCTGCTCAACTACTTCAGCGTGAAGAGCTTCGCCATCTCCAACAACATCGTCAGCGTGTTCAAGTTCATGGTGCCGGTTCTGGTGATCGTGCTGCTGCTGTCGCATTTCAACAGCGACAACATGCAATTGCACGGCTTCGCACCGTACGGCGCGGCCGGCGTCCAGGCCGCGATCTCGACCGGTGGCATCATCTTCGCCTACCTGGGGCTGACCCCGATCGTGTCGGTGGCCAGCGAGGTGCGCGACCCGCAGCGCACGATCCCGATCGCGCTGATCCTGTCGGTTCTGTTGTCCACGGGGATCTACGTGCTGTTGCAGCTGTCGTTCCTGGGCAGCATTCCCGCCGAACATCTGGTCGCTGGCTGGAACGGCATCGACAAGCTGTACTCGCTGCCGTACCGCGACATCGCGTTGGTGCTGGGCCTGGGCTGGCTGGCGACGCTGGTGGTGGCCGATGCGGTGGTCTCGCCCAGCGGCACCGGCAACATCTACATGAGCGCGACGCCGCGGGTGATCTATGGCTGGGCGCGCAATATCGGCGTCAAGTCCTTGACCAAGGTGGACGCCAAGTCAGGTATTCCGCGCCCGGCGCTGTGGCTGAGTTTCGCGCTGTCGGTGTTCTGGACCCTGCCGTTCCCGTCATGGGAGAAATTGATCGGCGTGGTCTCTGCCGCGCTCATGCTGAGCTACGCGGCGGCGCCGGTGACGGTGGCGTCGCTGCGCCGCAGCGCGCCCCACCTGGCGCGCCCGTTCCGGGTGCGCGTCCTGGCGCTGCTCGGGCCGCTGTCGTTCATCGTCGCCGCGTTGATCGTGTACTGGTCGCGCTGGCAGACGCTGTCGTGGCTGCTGGGCCTGCAGGTGGTGTTGTTCGCCGCGTACGTGCTCTACAAGCTGCCTTCGCAGGAGGCGCGCGCGCGCCTGTTGCGCCAGGTGCAGTGTTCGCTGTGGCTGATCGTGTTCTACGTGCTGGTGATGGCGGTGTCGTACCTGGGTACCTTCGGCGGCATCGGCGCGATCGCGCATCCCTGGGACACGCTGGCCGTGGCGGCAATCGCGTTCGCCGTCTACGAATGGGCGGCGCGTTCGGGGTTGCGTGCGGAGGAACTCGCGCTGGAAGAGGACGACGGCGCGTGAGGTCGGCGCAGGGCCGCATCGTTGCGTGGGGACCGGCGCCACGGGCGGCCGTCGGCGGGGAGGGTTCCGAGCCCGAAGTCTCCCCGCGTTTCCTGGCGCTTGTCCTCCCCCTTTGAAAAAGGGGGATTGAGGGGGGCGAAAGCCGCCGCTTGCAAGCCGCAGGCTTGCGGCGGTTTGAGCGCTCCCGCGCGCTGCGCGGGGGCCGGGAATCGCAAAGCGATTTGCTGTTGCTGTTGCTTGGTGGGGCACCGAGCAAATCCCCCCAGCCCCCCTTTTTCAAAGGGGGGCAAGCCGTTGAACTGATCGTGGGAAGGCAGGCAGGCAGGCGGGCGGGCGGGCGGGCGGGCGGTTTTACATCGTGGATACGATTTGTGCGGAATGCCGCACCTGTTGCGGTGCTGTCCCACAAGACGCGGCCGCCTTGCCTGCGCAGGATGGACGGAGGCGCGCTGGAGCGGAACGGCCGTCCGCCCTCCCTCCGATGCACCGCCACATCCACCGCAGGAGGGAGAAGATGCACGCTGCCAGCCGTATCGGACCGATCATGAAGACGCTTTCGCTGTCGATGGTAGTGGCCATGGGCATGGCCGTGATGCCTGCGATGGCAGGCCAGGACGAGGCATCGCAGGAGATCGCCAAGCCGGCCAACGCTTCCGAAGCGAAGCTGCGCGATCTCTATACCGCCGAATGGGAATGGCGGCAGGACGAGTTCGCGCGCGAGAAGATCGACGGGCGCTGGCAACCATCGGCGCGCCTGCCCTCGGTCACGCCGGAGAGCTGGCAGCGCCGTGCGGCGTACTGGAAGCAGGTGCTGGCCACGCTGGACGCGATTCCGGCGGAGGACTTCACCCGCGAGGAACAGATCAACGCGGCGGTGTTCCGCGCCGCGGTCGAGGCCCACCACAACAACGCGGTCTGGCGCACCTACGAGGCGCCGTTCAACAGCGACACGTTCTTCTGGGGCGGCCTGAATCCGCGCCAGCCGTTCCAGAGCGAAGCCGACTGGCGGCGCTTCATCGGCCGGCTCCGCGACATCCCGCGCTATTTCGACGAGAACATCGCCAACATGGAGGCGGGGCTGTCGCGCGGCTGGAGCGTGCCGCGCTCGTCGGTCGAAGGGCGCGACGGCACCATCGAGCCGTACACCATCGCCGGCGAGGGCAATCCGTTCCTCGATACCTTGGCGAGGATGCCCGCGTCGATTCCGGAGCCGGCGCGCAGCCGGTTGATCGAAGAGGGGCGCAAGGTGGTGCTCGAACAGGTGGTCCCGGCGTACGGCAAGCTGCTGAGCTTCATGCGCGAGCAGTACCTTGCGCGTGCGCGCACCAGCACGGCGGCCAGCGGCCTGCCGGACGGGCGCGCGTTCTACAAGACCCAGATCGACGAATTCGTCACCCGCGACATGACCGCCAGGGAGATCCACGAGATCGGCCTGGCCGAAGTGGACCGTATCTCGAAGGAGATGCGCGAGGTGATGAAGCGGGCGAAGTTCGACGGCAGCTTCGAGGAGTTCCTGACCTTCCTGCGTACCGATCCGCAATTCTACGCCAAGACGCCCAAGGAGCTGCTCCACTACACCGCCTGGATCGCCAAGAAGGCGGATGGCGAGCTCAAGCATGTGCTTGGCGTCCTGCCGCGCTATCGTTTCACGATCCTGCCGGTGCCGGAGGACATCGCGCCGATCTACACCTCCGGTCGCGGGGGATTGGATTCGTGCCTGTTCAACACTTACGACTTGCCTTCGCGCCCGTTGTACAACCTGCCCGCGTTGGTGCTGCACGAATGCAATCCAGGGCACAGCCTGCAGGCGGCGCTTGCCCTGGAGGCGCCCGCGCGTCCCGATTTCCGCCAGCAAACCTACTTCTCCGCGTACGGGGAGGGGTGGGCGCTGTACACCGAGTGGCTCGGTACGTCGATGGGGATCTACGAAACGCCTTACGAGGATTTCGGCCGATTGACGTTCGAAATGTGGCGTGCGGCACGTCTGGTGATCGACACCGGCCTGCACGAATTCGGCTGGAGCAGACAGCAGGCGATCGATTATCTCGCCAGCCATACGGCGCTGGCGCATCAGGACATCGTCAACGAGGTCGACCGCTACATCGCCTGGCCGGGGCAGGCGCTCTCGTATTACATCGGTTACAAGACCATCCGCGACTTGCGCAGCGAGGCGGAGCGCGAGCTCGGGCCTGCATTCGACCAGCGTCCGTTCCACGACACCATCCTCAACCTCGGTTCGGTACCGCTGCCGGTCCTGGAAGAGGAAATGCGTGCATTCATCGCCGAGCGAAAGAAGGCGCAGGCCGGGGGCGGTTGATGCCCGGACGCCATCGCTTACGGGCGACGACGGTGCTGGCCGCGGCGATGTCCGCGGCCGGCGCCGCGCAGGCAGGCGACCGGGAGGAGGAGCGGGCCATCCGCGGTGTCATCGCGGACATGCAGGCCGCCTGGAACCGCGGGGACTTCGTCGCCTACATGGCCGGTTTCTCGCGGCCGGGCGTGGTGTTCGTGTCCCGAGGCCGGTTCCAGCGCGACTGGCAGGGGACGCTCGATCATTACATCGCCGACTACGGCGGTTCATCCGATACGCGCGGCGTGCTGTGTTTCTATGACATCCGGATCGAGCGCCTTGCCGACGATGCCGCTCAGCTCGTCAGCCGCTACCACCTGGCGCGCGCGGACGAGCCGCAGTACGGGATCAATACCCGGCTGATGCGGAAGGTGGAGGGGCGCTGGGTGATCGCGTTGAACCACGTGTCGTCGGTGTCGACTCCTGACCCTGGCGACCGCCTGCTGGCGAGCGACTGCCGTCCTTGAGCAGGCGCGGATAGGTAATCCCTGGCAAGGCCGGGGCTTTAGGGGCGAGCCCTCAAAGAGGCGAATGCGCATGTCCGCCTGAAGGCGGACATGCGCACTACCTTCTCCCTCCGGGGCGAAGGCGTGCCGTTGCGAGCCATTGGCTCGCGCACGCCTAACCGCCCTTGCGCCATGCGCGAGGGCCGGGATGCGGTGGCGCGGAGGATGGTGGCGCGTTATCGCGGACGGCAATGGTGGGCCTTGGCCTACCACAAGGGTGCGGCGAAGCGGCACGCGCCTGAACTCCTCCCACCGCCATCCGTCGTGTCGCGGTCCGGGTGGCTGGCATGCAGGTTCAAAAACAGCAGGCGCAGGTCATGCGGATTCCCGCATTGGAGTATTTATGCGGATTTCTGCAGATGAATCGTCGTGGTCGGCAGAAACCCAATGCCGAGCCGGCCTATCCATCGAAGATACGGAACGCACACACTTAACGACGGGCATTCGAGAGCGTATCTGCGTGTGAATTCGGGTGGCGGGCTTCGCGTGCCCGGGGCCGTGGAATTGCTGTATTGCACAAGACAATCATGCAGGTTTCCGCATGCAAATA
Source organism: Luteimonas sp. R10 (assembly GCF_045689605.1). GTDB lineage: Bacteria > Pseudomonadota > Gammaproteobacteria > Xanthomonadales > Xanthomonadaceae > Luteimonas. Next base: position 3,309,938 of record NZ_CP141262.1, on the reverse strand, counting down.
CGTCAAACCACACAAGACCCGGCGCGCCAACGGCAACGAGACTTGGGGTCATGGAAGTGTCATCTGCCAGCTTGCCGTCGATCGGGAAGCGATGGCCTCTCCAGGAAAGGCGGAGACAGGCAAGAGTTCGTAACGCACCCAAGCACTCCTCTCACATCCGGGGTATTTCCATGACAGCCATTCGATGCGCCACGCGCCATTCCTCACGTGATTCGCAGTGCTTGCCGCAACCGCCGAAGAGGCGTCCTCTGGCGGACAGTGTTGCGGGCATCCTGGTCGCCGGTTCACTGGTTGCGGGCGCGGCACATGCACAGGATCAGGCCGCCACTGCGGAAACGGAATCCGGGAACGCGACGGTTTCCAATCTCGACACGGTCACCGTGACAGGATCGCGCCTGGCGCGCAGCGATCTGAGCGCACCCAGTCCGACCACGGTGGTGACGCGCGAGGACATCGTGATGTCCGGCAGCGCGACGATCGAGAATGTACTCAACGAATTTCCACAGCTCGCCGCCGGAAATACTTCCAGCGTCAACAACGGCGGCGGTTCCGGCGTGCTGACCGCCAATCTGCGCGGCCTCGGTGCCACGCGCACGCTGACCCTGGTCAACGGCCGCCGTTTCATGCCGGCCAATTCCGATGGCGTGGTTGACCTGGCGAGCATTCCCGATGCGCTGATCGAGAATGTCGAAATCATCACCGGCGGCGCCTCGGCGGTCTATGGCTCCGACGCCGTCGCCGGTGCGGTCAACTTCATCCTGCGCAAGGACTTCGAAGGAATCGAAGCGGCGTACACCCACGGGCAGACCGCCGAAGGCGACGGCGCCTACGACAAGTTCGACCTGACCCTCGGCGGCAACTTCGCCGACGATCGCGGCAACGCCGTGCTGTCGATCAGCCGCACCGAACGCGATGCCATACTGCAAGGCTGGCGTGATTTCTCGCGCGTGCCGCTCGACACCGTCGACGGCGAACTCGTGCCCGGCGGCTCCGGTTCGGTCCCGGGCACCCGGATCGGACTCAGCGGCGCGCAGCTCGATTCGTTGGTCGGCGTCGACCTGGCCCCCTCCGGGGCATGCAGCGCGATCACCGGCATCCGTTTCGGAGAAGGCGGCACGCCGCTGCCGTACTGCAGCCCGCAGGACGCCTACAACTATGCGGACCTGAACTACCTGCAGCGCCCGTTGGAGCGGACCCAGGTCACGGCGCTGGCCAACTACAAGATCAACGATGCGGTCGAGGCCTATGGCGAGGCCTACTACTCCAACAGCCGCAACGAGTACCAGCAGGCCCCCGATTCGTTCACGCCGGTGACTCCGGGCGCGCCGTCGTCGACGCTGCTGGTGCCCAACTACGCCATCAACCCGGTGCTGCTGCCGAACGTGCGCCGGTTCCTGTCCGACAACACCCACATCTTCGACCCGGATGGCGACGGCGTCGCGGAGATCGTCGGTTCGGGCCGGCGCGCCGACGAACTGGGGCCGCGCTTCTACACCTACGAGCGGGTCAGCTACAACCTGGTCGGCGGCCTGCGCGGCGATTTCGAGGCCGGTGGCGGCCACTGGTGGCGCTGGGACGCCTTCATGCAGGAGCAGCGCACCCGCACCGACACCACCAACAACAACCAGATCAACCAGGCACGGCTGTCGCAGGCGCTGGATGCCACGGTGGATGCGGACGGCAACCTGGTCTGCGTCCATCAGGCCAGCGGCTGCGTGCCGGCGAGCATTTTCGGGCTGGGCTCGATCGACGCCGATGCGGCGGCGTTCCTGACCCCGCAGCGCGCCAGCTACGAGATCTTCGATCGCACGGTGGCCGGCGCCTCGATGAGCGGCACGTTGTTCGACCTGCCGGCCGGTTCGGTCGCGCTGGCTTTCGGCGCCGAGTACCGCAAGGACGAGTACCGGTTCCAGCCCAGCGCGATGGACGTGTCCGGCGACTATGGCGCGACCTCGCAATCGCCGATGGCCGGCGAGTACAGCGTCAGGGAGCTGTTCGCCGAGTTCCGCGTGCCGCTGCTCGCCGATGCGCGCTTTGCGCACGATCTGGCCATCGAGGGTGCGGCACGCTATTCGGACTATTCCACCATCGGTGGCGTCAACACCTGGAAGCTCGGTGCGGAGTGGGCGCCGAGCGACTGGTTCCGCCTGCGCAGCGCATTCAACGTCGCGATCCGCGCGCCGAGCCTGAACGAACTTTACGCGCCGCGGACGCGCGGGTTCACAGCCGGCGTCGATCCCTGCACGGCCGCCGCCAATCCGAACGCGGCCCAGCAGCAGCTGTGCATCCAGCAAGGCGTGCCCGCCGCCGATCTGCCCAACTTCACCCAGGGCTCGGTCGGGTTCGAGCGCACCACCGGCGGCAATCCCGACCTGACCGAGGAGAAGTCCGAGACCTTCACCGTCGGCGCAGTGTTCTCGATCCCGGCCGTCGAGGGCCTGAACTTCGCGGTCGACTACTTCGAGGTCGAGGTCGAGGACGCGATCACCAGCATCACCGCCAACCAGATGCTTGCCGACTGCTTCAGCCGGGTCGATCCGGCCGCGCCGAGCTGCCAGGCGATCGTGCGCCTGCCCAACGGCCAGATCGACGACGTGCGCTCGACGCTGCAGAACATCGGACTGCTCAAGGCCAGCGGGCTGGACTTCCAGGTCGACTACGGCTTCGCGGTGCCGTGGGGCATCGGCGGCGGCGACGGCCGGGTCTCGCTGGCGTTGCTGACCAGCTGGCTGTTCGAGCGTTCGATGGAGGTCATCGCCGACCAGGGCGAACTCGATTGCGCCGGCTACATGGGCGGCGGCTGCGGCGGTGGGACCGGCAACATCATGATCCCGGACCTGAAGCTGAACATGTCGGCCGGTTACCGCAGCGGTCCGCTGTCGCTGCGCCTGCAGGGCCGGATGATCGACAAGTTCGAGCTGCGGCCGGGCATCACTGCCGCGGTCACCGAGTCGCCGCGGCAGTGGTACTTCGACGCCAACGCCGCCTATGACTTCAACGAGCACCTGCAGCTGTTCGCGGGCGTCGACAACGTGTTCGACCGCCAGCCGCCGATCCTCGGCACCGCCCTGGCCGGCGATGCGAACACCGACGTCGGCCTCTACGACGTGCTCGGGCGCCGTTACTTCTTCGGCCTGCGGGTGAAGTTCTGATCCAGGTGCGGGCCGTCCTTGGATGGCCCGCGGCGGGTTCCACATCCTTTCGGGAGAACACGATGCGGGCGGTACGCAGGCGGGTTGGGAGCATGCTGGCGGGTCTGGTCGCTGCGATCGGCACAGTGGCCGTTCCGGCGCTGGCCGCCGATACGCGCGAGGCGATTCCCGCGCGCGATGCCGGGCAGGGGCCGTACGCGCGGCTGGTGATCCGCAACGTCGACGTCGTCGACGGCACCGGTGCGCCGATGCAGGGGCCGTTCGACGTGGTCGTCGAGCGCGACCGGATCGCCGAGATCCGCCCGATCGGCGCGCCCGGGGCGATCGAGCCGGACAAGCGGGCGGACGCCGGCGAGCGCGAGATCGACGGCACCGGATTCACCCTGATGCCGGGCTTCGTCGATACCCATGTCCACCTGCATACCCTGGACGACGCCCAGGGCGTGCCGCCCGAGTACGTGCTCAAGCTGTGGCTGGCGCACGGGGTCACCAGCGTCCGCGAACTCGGCAACGGGCGGCCGATCGAATGGCTGGTCGACGTCAAGCGCCGCAGCGAGCGCAACGAGATCGTCGCGCCGCGGATCGATGTCTACCCGTTCTTCAATGCGATCCGGCCGGACATCCACGACCCGGCGGCCGCGCGCGACGCGGTCCGGCAGGCCCGCCGGCGCGGCGCCGACGGTATCAAGTTCATCGGTTCGATCCCCGAGGACGTGCTTTACGCGGCGCTCGACGAGGCCGAGGCGCTGGACATGCGTACCACGATGCACCATGCGCAGCAGCTGGTGGCCTACGCCAACGTGCTGCAGACCTCGGCACGCGGCCTGGACTCGATCGAGCACTGGTACGGCCTGCCCGAGGCGATGTTCACCGATCGCCGCCTGCAGCGATGGCCGGTCGGTTTCAACAACACCGACGAGCAGATGCGCTTCGCCGAGGCCGGCCGCTTGTGGCAGCAGGCCGCGAAGCCCGGATCGGATCGCTGGAACGAGGTGATGGACACCCTGCTCGAGCGCGGCTTCGGCCTGAGCCCGACCTTCACCGCGTATCTGGCCAGCCGCGATCTGATGCGGATGACCAACGCGACCTGGCATGCCGAGTACACCCTGCCGGCACTGTGGGATTTCTACCGTCCCAGCCGCCACCATCACGGCTCGTACTGGTTCGACTGGACCACCGAGCGCGAGATGGACTGGCGGCAGAACTACCGCCTGTGGATGCGTTTCGTCGACGAGTACAAGAACCGGGGCGGGCTGGTCGGGATCGGCAGCGATTGCGGCTACATCTACAACCTGTACGGCTTCGGCTACGTGCAGGAGATGGAACTGCTGCGCGAGGCCGGGTTCAGCCCGCTGGAAGTGATCCATGCCGCGACCGGCATGGGCGCGAAGATCATCGGGCGCGCGGACGAGGTGGGCACGGTGCGGGTGGGGCGCAAGGCCGACCTGGTGCTGGTCCGCGGCAATCCGCTGGCGAACCTGAAGCTGCTGCTGGGCACCGGTACGATCCGGCTGGACGACGCGACCGGCCGGGTGGAGCGGGTCGGCGGGATCGACTACACGATCAAGGACGGCATCGTCTACGACGCGGCGGCGCTGCGGGCCGACGTGCGCCGGATGGTGCGCGAAGCCAAGGCCGCGCGCGGCCTGCCCGACGGCCCGATGCCGGTGGTCGATGCGGGGCGGTGAGGCGGCGATGGCGGGATGAGGCAAGCGGAGGGGCACGCAGATGAAGGCGATGGAGATCGATGCCGGGCGCAGGCGCCTGCTGGCCTGGAGCGCGGCGGCCGTCGCGGCGGGATGGATGGGCTTCCCGCGACAGGTGCTGGCGTTCGCGCCCGGACGGATCGCAAGGCCCGCCCCGGGCAGCGTGCGCCTGCTGCCGTCGGTGTTCGCCGACGCGGTCGCCGCGACCCGCGGCTACCTGATGCGGCTCGATCCGGGCCGCCTGCTGCACAACTTCCATGTCCAGGCCGGGCTGCCGCCGCAGGGCGAGGTCTACGGCGGCTGGGAAAGCGACACCATCGCCGGGCACACCCTCGGGCACTACCTGAGCGCGCTGGCGCTGATGCACGAAGGCGACGGCGACGCGGCGTGCAAGGCGCGCGCCGATGCGATCGTCGCCGAACTCGAGCGCTGCCAGCAGACCGGCGGCGACGGCTACGTGGCCGGCTTCACCCGCAAACGCGAGGACGGCACCGTCGAAGGCGGCCGGGCCGTGTTCGACGAGGTCACGCGCGGCGACATCCGCGCGCTGCCGTTCCGGCTCAACGGCAGCTGGGCGCCCTTCTACACCTGGCACAAACTGTTCGCCGGCCTGCTCGACGCGCACCGCTGCTGCGGCAATCGGGACGCGCTGGAAGTCGCGGTCGGGCTGGCCGGCTACGTCGAGCGCAAGCTGGCGCCGCTGGACCATGCGCAGATGCAGCGGGTGCTCGACTGCGAGTTCGGCGGCATGCCCGAGAGCCTGGCCGAACTGTCGGCCCGGACCGGCGACGCGCGCTGGCTGGCACTGGCGCGGCGCTTCCGCCACGACGTGGTGCTCGATCCGCTGGTGGCCGGGCACGACCGGCTCGCCCGCCTGCACGCCAATACCCAGATCCCCAAGCTGCTGGGCGCGGCGCGCGGATTCGAACTCGACGGCGACCGCGGCGACGCGGCGGCGGCGCTGTTCTTCTGGCAGCGGGTGGCCGGCCATCACAGCTACGCCATCGGCGGCAATTCCGACCGCGAGTACTTCCAGGCGCCCGACACCATTTCGAAGTACGTCACCGAGCAGACCTGCGAGCACTGCAACACGCTGAACATGCTGCGGCTCGGCCGCTACCTGCACCGCTGGTCCGGCGACGTGCGCCACGTCGAGTTCCACGAGCGCGCGCTCTACAACCATATCCTGTCGCAGCAGCATCCCGACGGTGGGCGCTATGCCTACATGACGCCGATGCTGAGCGGCGAGGCGCGCAAGTATTCCGAGCCCGAGGGCGAGTTCTGGTGCTGCGTCGGCACCGGCATGGAGAGCCACGCACAGTTCTCCGATGCGATCTACGGTTTCGATGGCCGCGACCTGGCGGTCGACCTGTACATCCCGTCCACGCTCGAGGATGCGGAACGGGGGTTGTCGCTACGGATGAGTTCGACCCTGCCCGATGCCGGACAGGTCGCGCTGGAGGTCGTCTCGGCCAGGCCCGGCGCATTGCGCAGCGTGCGGTTGCGCATCCCGTCATGGGCAGGCCAGGCGCGGATCGTCGTCAACGGCCATGACGTGGGCGCCCGCAGGCGAAACGGCTATGCGTCGATCGAGCGCGAGTGGCGGGACGGCGACCGGATCGACATCGAATTCACCTTGCCGGTTCTGGTCGAACCCTGTGGCGATGATCCGACACTGGTCTCGCTGCGGCGCGGGCCCTGCGTGCTCGCGGCCGATCTCGGCCCGACCGATCAGCCCTGGGATGGGATCGAACCGTGGCTACCGGCAGGCACGGAGCGCAGCTTCGGCCCGCCGGGCGAGGACGGCCGGTTGGCGGTCGACTTGCCTTCGCATCCCCGGGGGCTGGCGTTCGCGCCGTTCCATGCGCTGCACGAGCGCAGGTATGCGGTCTATTTCCGGTATTTCGATGCCGAGGCCCGGCGTGCCTGGGAGGCCGGGCAGGCGGCGCGGCGCAAGCAGGCCGAGGCGCTCGACCGGCGCAGCCTGGACCACGTGGTGCCGGGGGACGAAGCCAGCGAACAGGTGCATGCGTTCGCGTCCACGGGGGATTCCTACGCGGTCAGTTATCGGCGCCAGTCCGGACGCGATGCCCGCACGGGGGGCGCGTTCGAGCTCACGCTGCGCGGCGAGCGTGCCGCCAGCCTCCTGCGGATGCGCTACTGGGGCGAGGAACACCGGCGCCGGTTCACGATTTCGGTCAACGGCACGCCGATCGCGCACGAGGTGCTCGACGGCGGACGCGGCGATGATTTCGTCGAGGTCGAGTATCCGCTGCCCGATGCGTTGAGGGCGCCGCCTGCCGGCGGCTGGCGGGTCCGCATCGAGCCCGACGCCGGTTATTCGGCCGGCCCGGTGTTCGGGATCTGGCTGGCGGAAGCCTGACCCGGCCAATCCCGCATCGATGCCCCGCGTCTTCCGTGGAGCGGAGCTTGCATCGCCGTCGTTGGCCCGTGAGTTGGGCAAGCTCGGTTCCGCGGGAGCCGTGCCCGCACGGATACCGGCGCAACGTCAGTCCAGCAGCGCGAGCAGCTCGGAGTGCAGGTTCGCCGGGATGCGCACGCCTTCCGCGAGGCTGCGCCGGCGGGCCTGGTAGCGCCGCTGCGAGGGCAGCCGTGCGCCGCTGCCGGCGAAGCCCGCGAGGAAGGCCTCCGCACGCGCCTGGTGGGCGGAGGCGTCGGCGCCGAGGAAACGCCCCGGATCGAGCGCGAGCACGAGTTCGCCGTGATACGGCGACGCGCCCGCGCCGGCATCGTGCTGCAACGATTCCAGGCTGGTCAGGTCGCCGATCAGCGGGCCTGCGATCAGTTCGATCATGGTCGACAGCGCCGAACCCTTGTGCCCGCCGAAGGTCAGCATCGCGCCGCCATCGACCACGGCTTGCGGATCGGTCGTCGGCCGGCCGTCGGCATCGATGCCGACCCCTTCGGGGAGCGGCTGGCCGGCGCGCCGGCGCAGTTCGATCTCGCCGCGCGCCACGGCACTGGTGGCGAAGTCGAAGACATAGGGGTGGCCGTCGGGCCGCGGCCAGCCGAACGCGAACGGATTGGTGCCCAGCAGCGGCACGCGGCCGCCCGCGGGTGCGACCCAGGCGTGGCTGGGATTGCATGCCAGCGCCACCAGCCCGGCCTCGGTCAGGCGCTCGATTTCCGGCCATAGCGCGGAGAAGTGCACGCAACGGTTGATCGCCATCGCGGCCAGGCCGCTGCTCCGGGCCTTGTCGAGCAGGTGCGGCAGGCCGGCGTCGAACGCCAGCAGGGAAAATCCGCCGCGCGCGTCGACGCGCACGATGGCGGGCGCCTGGTCGTGCACGACCGGCTCGGCGTCGCCGACCACCTTGCCGCTGCGCAGGGAATGCACGCAGACCAGGGTGCGGTACAGTCCGTGCGCGGCGCAGCCGTCGCGTTCGCCGGCGACCATGGCGTCCGTGAGCGTGCGCGCGTGGCCTTCGCTGAAGCCGGCGTGGCGGAGAATGCCGGAGACCAGCCTTGCCGACTCCTCCAGGGACAGCGAAACCGTCTGCGTCGTATCCATCCGGGATTGCACCGCATCGAAGCCAGCACGGGACTATACGCATCCGGGATCGCGGGTGGCGGTTGCCGCGGAGTTTGTGCCGGATTGATGGAATTCGCCGCCGCACGTCGCACAATGCACGCATGAAGCGCGCTCCGGGACAGGTCAGGATCATCGGCGGCAAGTGGCGCAACACCCGCTTGCCGGTCGCCGGTGCCGAGGGCTTGCGGCCGACGTCGGACCGCGCCCGCGAGACGCTGTTCAACTGGCTGCAGCCGGTGCTGCCCGGCGCGCGCGTACTCGACCTGTTCGCCGGCAGCGGCGCGCTCGGCCTGGAGGCGTTGTCGCGCGGGGCCCGCGAGGCGCTGCTGGTGGAGCGCGACCCCCGCCTGGCCGAGGTGATCGTCGCCAGCATCCGGCGCCTCGACGCCGGCGGACAGGCGCACGTGCTGCGCGCCGACGCGACCGCCCTGCTGCAGGCGCCGCTGCACGGCCGCTTCGACCTCGTGTTCCTCGATCCGCCGTTCGAGGCGGCGCTGTGGCAGCCGGTGCTCGCCGCCCTGCCGCCATGGCTCGCGGACACGGCATGGCTGTACCTCGAGTCGCCGGTCGAGGCCGGCATCGAGCCGGGCGCGGGCTGGCTGCCGCACCGGGAGGGCCGCAGCCGTGAAGCGCGTCACGCCCTGTATCGCCGAACCGCGGACCGGGCCGCGGCGTGACGCTGATACACTTGCGCGGACGATCCGGCTCCCAGACGACGGACACAACCCATGAGCGTGGCCCGCACCCGCATCGCGGTCTATCCCGGCACCTTCGACCCGATCACCAACGGGCACGTGGACCTGGTCGATCGCGCCGCGCCGCTGTTCGAGAAGATCATCGTCGGGATCGCCGAGAGCCCGGCCAAGGGGCCGACCCTGGACCTGGAGTTGCGCGTCGAGCTGGCGCGCGCGGCGCTCGCCGGACACGGCAATGTCGAGGTGCGCGGGTTCGACTCGCTGCTGGCGCACTTCGTGCGCGACATCGGCGCCGGGGTGCTGCTGCGCGGGCTGCGCGCGGTGTCCGACTTCGAATACGAGTTCCAGCTGGCCAGCATGAACCGGCATCTGATCCCCGAGGTCGAGACGCTGTTCCTCACGCCGGCGGAACAATACGGCTTCATATCCTCTTCGCTGGTCCGCGAAATCTCCCGCCTCGGCGGCGACGTTTCCGCGTTCGTGCCGGCGGCGGTGGCCAAAGCGCTGCAGGCCGAATGGCAGCGCACCGATGCTTGAGACGACATGACGACCATACGAGATACGGGGAGGAACACCATGAACATCATTCACCGCCTGCTGCTGACGGCCTGCCTTGTGCTGCCGCTCGCGGCCTGCCAGGACGATGAACAGACGCAACAGGTCGAGAAGGCACCGATGACCGCGCCGACCGACGGCGACAGCGCGCAGTGGCGCGCCTACCTGTCCGACCTGGTGCCGCGGCACATGGAGGGCATCCAGAACCAGCCCTATATCTATCTGGTGCCGGACGACGGCGTCGCCGATTTCGAGGGGCAGTACGAGCGACTCGAGGAGAAGGCGAGGACGGACGTGGCGCGCGGCATCGTCCGCGGCAACATGCTGGCCTACGCCGGTCCCGATTCCAACCGCGTCGCCGACATGGTGGTCAGCGCGTTCGAGGGCGTGCCGGCCAAGAGCATGAACGGCGTGCGCGTGTTGTTCATCGGCGATGCCGCCGACAGCGCACGCGTGGAACAGGCCGTCACGCCGGCCGGTGTCGAATACGTCTTCGTCGAGAAGTAGGCTGCACGCATCCCCAGCCAGGCCCGGTCCCGGCATGCGCCGGGACCGAGCGCGTTCCTTGGCGTCGGCAGGTCCGGATCGCCGCGCGGGGCTCTCCGGTGCAGGGCGGGGTCGAGCTCCGGCGTGCCATCCGGCGGCTTTGAACCCCTTGCGTAGCGTCACCCCGAATCCATGTCGCTGAAGATCAACGACCTCTGCGTCAACTGCGACGTCTGCGAGCCGGCCTGTCCCAACCAGGCGATCGCGCAGGGGGAGACGATCTACGTCATCGATCCGGCGCGGTGCACCGAATGCGTGGGCCATTTCGACGAGCCGCAGTGCGTCGCGGTGTGCCCGGTCGAGTGCATCGATCCGGATCCGGAATTCCCGGAGTCCGAACCACAACTGCTGGCGAAGCTGCGCCGCCTGCAAGAGGGCGATGCGCCGCGCCCGGCCGATATCCCGTCGGCATCGGCTGCGACCCCGGACGCCCGGCCCGATGCGGACGATCCGGAAGCCGGCTAGGGGCCAGGGGCGGCATTTGACGATCCGATCGAAGCCACGACGCGAGCACGCCGCAGGAGACCGTATGAAACACCCGTTCAAACTCGCCCTGCTGCTGGTCATGGCTTTCGCACCCGCGCTGGCGGTGTCGCAGGAAGTCGCGGCGCCGCCGCAGGCGGCCGACGGAACCCGTTCCGAAGCGCGGAGACCGCCGGGCGTCGCCGTCGCTTCGGCGCACGCGCTGGCGACCGATGCCGGACTGCAGGTGATGCGCGAGGGCGGCAATGCCTTCGACGCGGCGGTCGCGGTGTCCTCGACGCTGTCGGTGATCGAGCCGATCAGTTCCGGCCTCGGCGGCGGCGGCCTCTTCCTGCTGCACCAGGCCGACAGCGGCCGCGACGTGTTCGTGGATGCGCGCGAAACCGCGCCGGCGGCGGCGACGATGGAGCGCTACCTGGACGAGGCGGGCGAACTCGACAGCGACCGCGCCACCAACGGTCCCTGGGCCGCCGGCATTCCGGGCCTGCCGGCGGCGCTGGTGCACCTGGCCGAACGCTACGGCAGGTTGCCGCTGCAGGCCACGCTGGCGCCGGCGATCCGCGTCGCCCGCGAAGGTTTCCCGGTTTACGGGCGCATGGCGCGCGGCTACGAGCGCAGGCGCGAGGTGATGGACCGCTATCCCGGCACCCGCGCGGTGTATGCGCCGCAGGGCAGGGGACTGCAGGAGGGCGATCTCTTCCGCCAACCGGACCTGGCGCGCACCCTCGAGCGGCTGGCGGCCGAGGGCTTCGACGGCTTCTACCGCGGCGAGACCGCGCGCCTGCTGGTCGAGGGCGTCAACGCGGAGGGCGGGCAGTGGACCGCCGACGAGCTGGCCGGCTATCGCGTGGCCGAGCGCGAGCCGATCCGCTTCGGCTATCGCGACTGGGAGATCGTCACCGCGCCGCCGCCGTCGTCGGGCGGGGTGGCGCTGGCGCAGATGCTGCAGATCCTCGCCGGCTGGGACCTGGACGAGCTGGACCCGGCGCAGCGCACCCACCTGATCGTGGAATCGATGCGCCGGGCCTTCCGCGACCGCACCTTCTACCTTGGCGATCCGGACTTCACCGACATCCCGATGCGCACCCTGACCAGCCGCGAGTACGCCGCCGGGCTGCGCGCCACCATCCACCCGCGCAAGGCCACCCCGAGCGACCTGCTCTCGGGCGAGCCGACCCCGCTCGAGGACGAGGAGACCACGCATTTCTCGATCATCGACGCCGAGGGCAACCGCGTCGCCGGCACCCAGACGGTCAACCTGCTGTACGGCTCCGGCCTGGTCGCGCCCGGCACCGGCGTGCTGCTCAACAACGAGATGGACGACTTCGCGCTCAAGCCCGGCACGCCCAACGCCTTCGGGGTGATGGGCTTCGAGGCCAACGCGCCCGAGCCCGGCAAGCGCATGCTCAGCTCGATGACGCCGAGCTTCATGGTCTCCGACGACCGCGTCGCCGTGCTCGGCACCCCGGGCGGCACCCGCATCATCACCATGGTGCTGCTGGGCATGCTCGGCTACGACGCCGGGCTGGGTGCGCAGGCGGTGGCGGCGCTGCCGCGCTTCCACCACCAGTGGCTGCCGGACCGCATCTCGGCCGAGAGCGGCGCGCTATCGGCGGAAACGGTGCGGGCGCTGCGGGCGATGGGCCACGAGGTCGACGCGCCGGACGAGGAAGCGGAAATGCGCCAGGCCGGCGGCCGCACCTCCAGCCACGTCTGGGGCAACCTGCAGACCGTCGCCTGGGACCTTCGCGACAACACCCTCGAGGGCGGCAGCGACCCGCGCAATCCGGTCGGCAAGGCGGAAGTGGAACAGCGCGCGACCACGCCGTAACCGCACTCGTAGGAGCGCACCGCAGGGGCGCGACCAGCCTTCCCGCGAAGAAGACTCGCGCCCCTGCGGGGCGCTCCTACCGAAGGGAGCAGTCGCCTTTCCAGCCCCTCCACGCCGACGGCGCTACACTCGGTGCCATGAAACTCTGGTCGATCGAGGGCAACACCCAGAAACTCGACGGCGGCGCCATGTTCGGCAACGCACCGCGCGCGATGTGGACGAAGTGGGCCCGGCCCGACGAGCTCAACCGCATCCCGCTCGCCTGCCGCGCGCTGCTGGCGCGGCCGATCAACGGCAAGACCGTGCTCTTCGAGACGGGCGTCGGCGCCTTCTTCGAGCCGAAGCTGCGCGAGCGCTTCGGCGTGGTCGAGGAGCGCCACGTGCTGCTCGATTCGCTGCAGGCGGCCGGCTTCTCGCACGAGGACATCGACGTGGTGGTGCTCTCGCACCTGCATTTCGACCACGCCGGCGGCCTGCTGCGCCAGTACCGCGAGGGGCAGGCGCCGGAGCTGCTGTTTCCCAATGCGATCTACCTGACCGGTCGCGAGCACTGGGAACGCGCCCGCAACCCGCACCCGCGTGACCGCGCCAGCTTCATCCCCGAGCTGCCGGATCTGCTGGAGGCAAGCGGGCGACTGCGGTTCGTCGACGGCGACCGTTCGCCGCTGCTCGGCGATGCGGTGAGCTTCACCTACAGCCACGGCCACACACCGGGCATGATGCTGGCCGAGATCCACGGCCCCGGCGTCGCCGTCGACGGCCGTTCGCACGGCGGCGTCGCCTTCTGTGCCGACCTGGTGCCCGGCCGGCCGTGGATGCATGTGCCGATCACCATGGGCTACGACCGCAACCCGGAACTACTGATCGACGAGAAGCGCGTCTTCCTGGAGGACAAGCTCGCGCGTGACGTGCATCTGTTCCTGACCCACGATTCCGGCGTCGCGCTGGTGCGGGTGAGCCGCGACGAGCGCGGGCGGTTCGGCGCCGCGCACGAGGTGACCGAGTTGAAGGCGAGGGTGCTGCATCCATGAAACACATCTGGCTGCTGGTGTTGCTGCTGTCGCCGCCTGCCCTCGCGCAGGAGTCCGCGGAACCCGGCGCGCCGCGCGCCGAACTGGCGCTGGTGGACGACGAGTTCGGCGTCGCCACCCGGCAGTTCGGCCTGCGCCGCCACGTCGAGATGGCGCAATGGCAGCGCAGCGACGGCGAATACGAGGTGATCTGGAGCGCACAGCCGATCGATTCCAGCGGGTTCCCGCCCCGGTACCGCAATCCTGGCGAATTCCGCCTGCCGAGCCGCGAATGGACGACCGCCGCGACGATGCCGGACGGACGTCCGCTGGCGGAAGCGGCGGTGGAAACGCTGGGCATCTGGCGGCCGCTGACGCCGGTCCCGGAGGCGTTGCCGGAGAACATGGCCGCCACCTTCCAGTTCGATGGCGGCACGCTCACCACCGCCGAGGATCCGAATGCCCCGCGTGCGGGGGATCTGCGCATCCGCTGGCTCGAGCGGGTGCTGCCGCCGTTGCGCGGCCAGGTGGTGCTGGAGGGCGGCGCCTGGGTGGTCGCCGATCCGCCGGCCGACTCCGCCGGGACCGCCGAGGTGCCGCCGGCCGACGGCGCCGGCGAGGTGCGCAACTACACGCCCTGGGCTGGCGGCTTGCTGCTGCTGATCATCGCCACCCTGGTCGCCATCCGTCACCACAGGCGCCGCCGCCGCACCCCGTAGAGCGGAGCTCGCTCCGCTGCTTCCGGCTCCGGGGCCGAGAGCGGCCGAGCAAGCTCGGCTCTACGGGGTGCAGAGGGTTGGCGGGTCCGGCTCCGTAGAGCGGGGCTCGCTCCGCTGCTCCCGGCTCCGGGGCCGAGAGCGGCCGAGCAAGCTCGGCTCTACGGGGGGTGGAGGGTTGCGGGGCGTCAGTCGGCGCGGGTGCCGAAGATCTTGTCGCCGGCGTCGCCGAGGCCGGGCAGGATGTAGCCCTTCTCGTTGAGACGCTCGTCGATCGCGGCGGTATAGACCTCGATGTCCGGGTGCGCGGCGTCGACCGCGCGCAGGCCCTCCGGCGCCGCGACCAGGAACAGGCCCTTGATCCGCGACGCGCCCGCGGCCTTGAGCATCTCCACCGTGGCGACCAGGGTGCCGCCGGTGGCCAGCATCGGGTCGAGGATCAGCGCGGTGCGGTCCTGCATGTCGCCGACCAGGTTCTCGTAGTACGGCACCGCCTGCAGCGACGCCTCGTCGCGCTTGATGCCGACCACGCTCACCTTGGCCGCCGGAATCAGTTCCAGCACGCCCGGCAGCATGCCCAGGCCCGCGCGCAGGATCGGCACCAGGGTGACCTTGCGGCCCTTGATCCGGCGCACGCGCACGGGGCCGGCCCAGCCCTCGACCTCGGTGTCCTCGGTCTCCAGGTCCGCCGTCGCCTCGTAGGTGAGCAGGGTGGCGACCTCCGCCGACAGCTCGCGGAAGGTCTTGGTGCTGTTGTCGGCGCGGCGCATCAGGCCGAGCTTGTGCTGCACCAGCGGATGGCGGACTTCGACGATCTTCATGGCGGGCCGGGGCGGGGAGCGTGCCGGAAGTCTGCATCAAACCCGGCCGTCCCACAAAGAAGAAGCCGGCTCGCGCCGGCTTCCCCCGATGTCGCGCGATGCCGGGCGCTCAGAACGCCCAGCGCATGACCAGCTGGTAGCTCGGGCCCGCTTCCTCGGTCTCCAGCTCGTACTCGTCGTAGTCGCGTTCGACCTGGTCGCCCAGGGTGTCGAACTTGTGGAAGAACTCGTCCTTCGAGGCATCCAGCAGGTTGGCGGCCGACAGGCGCACCGACAGGCTCTTGCCGAAACGCTTCTCGACGAAGGCTTCCAGGTCCCCGCCGTACTCGACGGTCACCTCCTCGCCCAGAATGCGTTCGTACGCATCGCCCTGCTTGCGGTAGGACACGCCGAAGCTGGCGGCCATCGACGGCAGGTCTTGGATGAAGCCGACGTTGTAGACCGACCTGGCCTGGTTGTTGAAGCGGCGCTCGCCCAGGAAGTCGTCGACCTCGGAGTTCACCCAGGAGTAGTTCAGGAACACGCCGGTGTTGTCCAGGCCGAACACGTTCAACGGGGTCGACAGGTCAAACTCGACGCCGTAGACCTTGCCGTCGCCGACGTTGGCCGAGGTGAACACCCAGCTGTCGGCCGGTTCGGCGGCCATGGCTTCCTCGATGCTGGCGACTTCTCCGTCTTCGACCATTTCTTCCCAAGTATCGAGCATTTCCTCGCTCGGCGCGCCGGTGTTGACCACTTCGATCAGGTCCTTGACGTCGCGGTAGAAGAGGTTGATGCCGACCACCCCGTTGCGGCCGAGGCGGTGTTCCCAGCCCAGGTCGATGCCGTTGGCGGTTTCCGGGTCCAGCTGCGGATTGCCGATGTAGTCGTTGTCGCCGAATTCGCCGTCCAGCAGGGCCGGGATCAGCTCGTTGAAGTTCGGCCGCTTGATGCTCCTGGCCAGCGACAGGCTGATGCGGTCGGCATCGGTCAGGTCCCAGCGCAGGTGCGCGGACGGCAGCAGCTCGTTGTAGTCCTTGCTGGCGACGCCTTCCGGTTCGCCACCGTCCTCGTTGTAGCGGATATCGGACTTGGTGGTTTCGTAGCGCAGGCCGGCTTCCCAGGCCAGGACGCCGGTCTTGCCGCTGAACTGGATGTACGGGTCCAGGCGCTTTTCCTCGATCACGCTGGCGACGGTGCCGTCCAGTTCGTAGGCCGCGGCGTCGCCTTCGTTGTCGGCTTCCCACTCGTAGGTGGTGAAGGCGAAGTCGCGCTTCTTCCGGCGGTAGTCGATGCCGAACTCCATGTCGGCCGCGGTACCGACGGGGCGCTGGTGCGCGAGCTTGAAGCTGGTCTCGGCGTCCTTGGCGTCGATGTATTCGGCTTCGCCCGCGGATTCGTCCCATTCGCCGTTCTCGTAAACGTGCTCGTCTTCGCTTTCCCAGCTCTCGTCGGTGAAGCGGGCGTGGTCGACGTCGAATTCGGTGGTGCCGCCGGCCATGTCGAACCTGTATTCCAGGCCCAGTCCCCAGTTGGCCTGGTCGACGGTGGCCAGGCCCGGCACGTCGGCGGTGATCACGTCGTCGTCGTCGTACTCCTCCTCGAACGACACCTCGGTCACGTCGCGGTCGGTCTTGACGTAGAAGCCGTCGATGCCGAGGCGGCCGGTGTCGCCGACATCGGCGGTGTAGGAGATGTTGCCCGAGTAGTCGCGGCCGTCCTTCACTTCGACCTGGTCTTCCCAGCTGACCAGTTCTTCCATCGACGGGTCGCTGAAGCGGTCCGAGCGCTTGTTCTTGGCGCGGTAGCGGTCCTGCACGTTGACGCCGGCGAGGAAGCGGCCGCCCAGGGCCTCGGTGCTGGTCACGGCGCCGAAGGTCGGGTTCACTTCGCCGTCGAACGCGCGGTTCGCGCCCAGGCGCAGGTAGCTGCCGTCGAACTCGTAGGCATCGCGCAGGACGATGTTGATCGCGCCCGCCACGGCGTCGCCCGAGCGGTTGGCGCTGTTGCTGCGCAGGACTTCGATGCGGTCGACCATTTCCGCCGGGATGCGGTCCACCCAGAACGAGCGGTCGTCGCCGGCGCCCGGCACCTTCTTGCCGTTGATCAGCACCTGGGTGTAGCCGCCGCCCAGGCCGCGCAGCTGCACGCCGTCGAATTCCATGATGTCGGAGCCGACGAAGGCGGCGCCCGGCACGCGCTTGACCATGTCGCCGACGGTGTTCGGCTCGAAGCGCTGGAAATACTCCAGGTCGTAGGACAGCACCGGCGCGGTGTCGTCGGTGCGGTTGCGATAGGCGATCTCGCCCTGGACCACGATCGTGTCGAGCTGCTTGGGGTCGCCGGCAATGCTGCCGTCCGGCGCGGTTTCCTGGGCGAGCGCGGCTGGCGCGATCGCCGGCAGCAGGGCAAGGGCGAGCGCCCGGGACAGGCTCGAGGCGCGCGGGTGGCGTTTCATCAGGCGGATTTCCGGAGAGCGGACGTTGGCGGCCCGTTGTACGCAGGTCATATGGCGAACAAATGACCGATTGGAGACAGTTGTCGCACGAGCGCGCCGGATGTCGTTTCCGCAACATGACTGTCGTAAAGCTGCGAAGCTGACACGACACGGACACATTGGTGTCGTAAACAGCCACGACTCCGAATTCATTCCCGGGAAAACCGATGAAGCCGTTTGCACCGCTCCTGTTCGCCGCGCTCGCGCTCGCCGGCTGTGCCACGCCATTGCCCGCCGATCGCGAGCCGGACGAGGCCTTCGAACAGGATCCGCTGCTGAGCGAGGCGCAGGTGCCCCACGTGGTGGTGGCCGAAGCGTTCGTGACCGAGGCCGCGCCGCAGGAGAACGTCGACTCGCCGACGGCCTGGCGCGCGCCCGACGGTACCCGCTGGGTGATCGCCACCGCCAAGGACACCCATCGCCTGCTGGTGTACGCCGGCGACGACGGCCGCCTGCTGCGCACCGTGGGCGGCCCGGGCGCACGGCCCGGGCAGTTCAATCGTCCCAACGGCATCGCCGTCACCGGCAATCTTCTCTGGGTGGTGGAGCGCGACAACCGCCGCGTGCAGCTGCTGCGGCTGCCGGACTTCACGCCGCTGGCGACCTTCGGCGAGCAGGACCTGCTGCAGCCGTACGGGCTCTGGGTGCAGCCGCTCGACGACGGCTACGAGGTGCTGGTCAGCGACAATTACATGTCGCCGCAGGACGAGGACGTGCCGCCGCCGCTGGCCGAGCTCGACCGCCGCTTCAAGCGCTACCGGGTGACCGGCGACGGTACGGACTGGAACGCGCGGCTGCTGGGCACCTTCGGCGCCACCGATCCGGCCGGCGCGATCCGGATCGCCGAATCGCTGTTCGGCGATCCGGAGCACGATCGCCTGCTGCTGGCCGAGGAGGACGTCGCCACCGGCACCCGCCTGCGCGAGTACGGGCTCGACGGGCGCTACCGCGGCCGCGACGTCGGTGCCGACGTGTTCCGTGCGCAGGCCGAAGGCATGGCGCTGATGCAGTGCGCGGGCGGCACGGGCTACTGGATCGTCAGCGACCAGTTCAAGGATCGCACCGTGTTCCATCTGTTCGACCGGGTGTCGCTCGACCATGTCGGCGCATTCGCCGGCGAGCGTACCGCCAACACCGACGGAGTCTGGCTCGACCAGAGCGGCGACGCCCGCTTCCCGCGGGGTGCGTTCTACGCCGTCGACGACGACCAGGCGGTGGCCGCGTTCGACCTGCGCGACGTCGCTTCGGCGCTGTCGCTGTCCGAATGCGAAGCACCGTGAACGGCGCCGTGGCCGAGGCGGCGGCGCCGATGCGCCGCGGAGCTGCGTGCATCGCGGGCCTGCTCGCGGCGATGCTGTTCGCGGCGCCGGCGTTCGCCAGGGAGGCGGAGCAGCGGCGCGCGCCGGAGCCGAACACGCTGGTGCCGGCCGGCGCGGTCCGCTATGCGCCGAGCGGCTTCCCGGACCGCATCGTCGCCGCTCCGGCCGAGGACGCCGCCACCGGCTTCGCGGTGGCGTGGCGCACCGGCGCCATGGTCGAGGCGCCCTGGCTGGAGATCGTGGAGGCCGGCGACTCCCCGGACATGGGAACGCCGCGCCGCATCCGCGCGACGACGCAGGCGCTCGCGACCGAGAACGGAGCCGCGCATCATCACCGTGCCGACGTCACCGGCCTGCAGCCGGACACGCTGTACGCCTGGCGCGTGCAGGGCGACCGCACCTGGAGCCCGTGGCGGCAGTTGCGCACCGCCGCCGGCGACGACAAGCCGCTGACGCTGCTGTACTTCGGCGATACCCAGAACAAGAATGCCAGCCTGACCACGCGGGTGACGCTGGAGGCGCTGCGGCACGCGCCCGACGCGCGGCTGGCGCTGTACGCCGGCGACCTGGTCAGCGGCGGCGACGGCGAGGACGACAACGAATGGGGCGAGTGGTTCGACGCCGCCGGCCCGCTGCCGTCGCTGCTGATGGTGGCGCCGGCCGCCGGCAACCACGAGCACTTCGAGGAGTTCGAGGACACCCCGCGGGAACGGCGCGTGCTTGGTGCGCACTGGCCGCTGGCCTTCGCCCTGCCGGGCAACGGCGCGCCCGGTGCGGAGCGCACCACCTACTGGTTCGACGTGCAGGGCGTGCGCGTGGTGGTGCTGGACGGCACCTCGGCGCTCGACCTGGGCACCGCGCAGGTGCAGGCCGCGTGGCTGGACGACGTGCTCGCCGGCGCCGCGTCGCGCTGGACCATCGCCCTGATCCACCAGCCGATGTTCTCGCCACGCCAGGACCGCGACAACGCGCTGCTGCGCGAGCACCTGTTACCGGTGCTCGAGCGCCACCGCGTCGACCTGGTGCTGCAGGGCCACGACCACGTCTACGGACGCCGCGGCGGGCCGGCCGCGGGGCAGGCGACGCCGCAGTACGTGGTGTCGGTCGCCGGCGCCAAGCAGTACCGGCTGTCGGACGCGGCGCGCGGCACGATGGATCCGGTGGCCGAGGACACCCAGCTGTTCCAGGTGTTGCGCATCGACGGCGACGCACTCCGCTACGAGGCGCGCACCGCCACCGGGCGCCTGTACGACGCCTTCTCGCTGCACCGCGGCCCGCAGGGTGCGCGGCGGATCGAGGAGCACGCCGCCGGCCGGATCGGCCAGCGCGACTGCCCGCGCGCGGCGACGCTCAAGGGCCGCACGGACAGGTGCTGGGAATGACCCCGTGTCCGCGCCGCTGCCGGGCGCCCCGGGTCGTGGCGCTCGTGCTGGCGGCGACGTGCGCGGGTCCGGCAGTCGCGGGCGGCGCCGGGCCGGTCGCCGAAGGCACCGGCGTACGTCACCCGTACGCGCTGGCGCAACCGCCGCGGGCACCGGCGGAAGCGTTGCTGGTGGTCGAGATCCCCGCCGGCGGCGCGACCAAGTACGAGATCGGCGCCGACGGCCTGGTGTTCGTGGACCGGTTCTTGTCGATGCCGGTGGCCTATCCGGCCAACTACGGCTCGCTCCCGGGCACGCTGGCCGGCGATTGCGACCCGCTCGACGCGCTGGTGCTCACGCGTGCGCCGGTGCATCCAGGGGTGCTGCTGCGCTTCCGCCCGCTGGGCGTGCTGCGCATGGTCGACGGGGGCGAGGCCGACGAGAAGCTCGTCGGCGTGCCGCTGGACGCCATCGACCCGACCTGGGCCGATGTCCGCGCGCTCGACGACCTGCCGGCGATGGAGCGCCGGCGGATCGAAGCCTTCTTCCGGGTCTACAAGGACTTGCCGGAAGGCGACGGGGTCGTGGAGCTGCACGGCTGGGGCGATGCCGGCGCCGCGCAGCGGGTGCTGCGCGACGCGATCGCCCGCGCCGGCGATCCTCAGGCGGCTTCGGCCTGCCGCTGACGCGGCCCTTCGAGCAGCGCGCGGCGCACCATCGACACCAGCAGGTCGAGTTCGTCCTCGGCCATGTCGAAGCGCGGGGTGAAGCGCAGCGAGTTCTCGCCGCCGTGGATCACGCCCAGGCCGTGCTCGCGCAGCCATTCCTCGCTGGAGCCGGCGCCGTAGCCCTTGAAGTCCTTGGCCAGTTCGCAGGAGAACAGCAGGCCGGTGCCCTGGACCTTGGTGACCAGCCCGCCCAGCTCGTCCTTCAGCGCTTCCAATTTCTCCAGCGCCTGGCGGCCGCGCTCGCGGACGTTGGCGCGCAACTCCGGCGTGATCGCGCCGAGCACCGCGCAGGCCACGTCGGCCGCGCGCGGATTGGCGGTCATGGTGTTGCCGTAGGTGCCGCGTCGGTAGATGGCGGCGGCACCCTCGCCGAGCGCCAGCACCGACAGCGGGTATTGGCCGGCGTTGAGCGCCTTGGAGTAGGTCTCCAGGTCGGGGGCGTCCTGCCCTTCGAAGCCGGGATAGTCGACGATCGACAGTGCGCCGGTCGCGCGCAGGCCGGCCTGGATGGAGTCGACCAGCAGCAGCGAACCGTGCGCACGGGTGAGCTCGCGCGCGGCGGCGTAGAACGCCACCGGCACGCGGCGTCCGGGGTCGCCTTCGCCCATCACCGGCTCGAGGAACATGGCCTCGACGAACCAGCCGTTGGCGTCGGCATCGGCGAAGGCCTGCTTCAGCGCGTTGATGTCGTAGGGCTCGATCGCGATCACGCTGTCCTCGCCGCGATAGCTGGCGAGATACTGCATGTAGGTCTTGCGGGTGGAGTCCGAGTACAGGGCGGGGCGGTCGGTGCGGCCGTGGAAGCTGCCCTTGACCACCAGGCGCTTGATGGTCCGGCCGGCGTGGCGCCCGCCGTCGTCGGTCATCGCCCGGGCGTTGGTATCGGCGATGCGCGCGGCCAGGCCGACCGCCTCCGACCCCGAGTTGAGGCACATGAAGGCGGCGAACGGGCAGCCGTCGCGGGCATGGCCGATCTCGGCGCGCAGCGCGCGTGCCAGCCGCAGCTGCGAGAGGCTAGGAGTCATGATGTTGGCCATCGCCTGCGGCCTGGCCATCGCCTCCAGCACCGCCTCGGGCGCGTGGCCGAAGCCGAGCATGCCGTAGCCACCGGTGTCGTAGAGCACCGCGCCCTTGAGGGTGACGATCCACGGCCCGCGCGCAGCCAGGGCGACGTAGGGATTCACGCCGTCCTGCGGGTAGAAGTTCACGAAGTCGGCCTGCACGGCCTGGACCTGGGCGTCCTCGTCGAGGTCCAGCAGTCCGGCGAAGTCGCCCTCGATGCGCGCGAATTCCGCGGCGGCGGCGTCGATCACGGCGACCAGCTCGGGGTGCCCGGCGGCGAAGCCGGCGACGGTGGCGTCGTCCAGGCCGGTGGTGCGGCGTTCGCCCTTGCGGGCGCGGAGCGGGACGAGGGTGTCGATCACGGACATGCGGTCCTCCGGGTGCGGGATGGGGCCGGCGCCGCGTTCGCGGCAGGCATCGCCCTATTATCGCGATGATTTCGTCGATTGATAGGTGCGATCTGCTCGAAATTCATGTAGATATCGTCGAATCGACGAACCGGGCAAGGAAATGAAGCTGACCGACGCCGACGAGGCGCTGCTGTCGCTGTTGCGCGAGGACGCCCGCGCCTCCACCGCGGCGCTGGCGCGCCGCCTGCAACTGTCGCGGACCACGGTGCAGAGCCGGCTGGAGCGTCTGGAGCGGCAGGGCGTGATCGCCGGCTACACGGTGCGGCTCAACGAGGACTACGAGCGCGAGCGGGTCCGCGCGCTGATCATGATCACGGTGTTCCCGAAGCAGATGCCGGCGGTGGTGGAGGCGCTGCGCGGGATGCCGGGGGTGCGCAGCGTGCATTCGGTGAGCGGCCCCTGGGACCTGGTGGCCGCCGCGGCGGTCCCGACCATCGGCGAGATGGACGTGTTGACCGACCGCATCGGCGCGCTCGACGGCGTGGAGCGCACGACCTCGTCGCTGGTGCTGTCGACCAAGTTCGAGCGCTATTGATCCGGCCCCCGTAGGAGCGCACCGCAGGGGCGCGACCTGATCGGGCCCATGTAGGAGCGCACCGCAGGGGCGCGAACGGCCTGTGCAGGAAAGCCGGTCGCGCCCCTGCGGTGCGCTCCCACGGAACGTGGGCCGGATCTTCGATCGGGTTTCATGTCGACGCCTTACAATGCCTGCGCCCCGTATACGTTGCCGCCTTGAAGAGATCGGATTTCCATTACGAGTTGCCGCCGGAGCTGATCGCACAGGCGCCGCTGCCCGAGCGTTCGGCCAGCCGGCTGCTGGTGGTGCCGCCGGGGGAGGGTGCGTTCGAAGACCGTCGCGTCCGCGACCTGCCGGCGCTGCTGCAGCCCGGCGACCTGCTGGTGTTCAACGACACCCGGGTGATCCCGGCGCGGCTGTTCGGGCAGAAGGACAGCGGCGGCCGGGTCGAGGTCCTGATCGAGCGGCTGCTGCCGGACAACGAGGCGCGGGCGCAGATCGGCGCCAGCAAGGCGCCGAAGCCGGGCGGGCGGATCGCATTCGACGGCGGCGGCGGCGCCGAGGTACTGTCGCGCGACGACGCCGGTTTCTATCACCTGCGCTTCGAGGTGCCGGACGCGCTGGAGTCCTGGCTGCTGCAGGCCGGGCGCATGCCGTTGCCGCCCTACATCCGACGCGCGCCGGGGCAGGACGACGACGAGCGCTACCAGACCGTGTTCGCGCGCCGGGTCGGGGCCGTGGCGGCGCCCACCGCCGGCCTGCACTTCGACGATGCGCTGCTCGACGCGCTGCGCGCGCGCGGCGTGCAGTTCGGGCACATCACCCTGCACGTCGGCGCCGGCACCTTCCAGCCGGTGCGGGTGGAAGACGTGCACCAGCACCGGATGCACAGCGAATGGCTCAACGTCGGCGCCGGGCTGATCGCGCAGATCCGCCGCACGCGCGAGGCCGGCGGCCGCGTGGTCGCGGTCGGGACCACCGTGGTGCGGGCGCTCGAGAGCGCCATGCACGACGGCGAGCTGCAGCCGTTCGCCGGCGAGACCCGGATCTTCATCTTTCCCGGCTACCGGATCCGCAGCGTCGACGCGCTGCTGACCAATTTCCACCTGCCCGAATCGACCCTGCTGATGCTGGTGTCGGCCTTCGCCGGGCGGGAACGGATCTTCGCGGCGTACCGGCACGCGGTGCGCGAGCGCTACCGGTTCTTTTCCTACGGCGACGCGATGCTGCTGTTTCCTGAGTCCGGCCATTCCTAGCGGACCTCCTTCCTGCTTCCTCGTTTTACTTCCTTGTGGGAGCGACGGAAGTCGCGACTGCTGTCGGACGGTCGCGGGAGTGGCGGAAATCGCAATGGCTCGGAGGCCGCTCGCGTCGCGACTTCCGTCGCTCCCACAAGGGCAATTCCCCACAAGGGCAATTCCCCACAAGGGCAATTCCCCACAAGGGCAATTTCCTACAAGGGCAATTTCCTACAGGGGCGATTTCCTACAGGGGCGATTTCCCACACAGGGGGCAATTTCCCCGCAGAGGTAGCTTCGCGGCAAGGTTGCTTCCGCACAGGCCGCCCACGCGGAGGGCCATTCCTGCAAGGGCTGCGCCTGCACGCAAGCGCCGCTCCCACGCGGCGCCTGACCGCACGGGACCCAGTGGCTTCAGCAACGCGCCCGATGGGCGCCCTGGGCCGAACACCCGTAAATGATTAGAATTCTCATTCCCGCTCCAGCCATCCGCTTTCTGCGCCGCCAGGGCCGGTCGAACCGAATCCACTTTCCAGGAGACGTCCCATGCGTTCCGATCGTTCCGTCATTCGCCCGAGGCATGCCATGCCCCTGTTCGCCGCGGCCTGCGCGGGCCTGTTGCTGGCCGCGTGCAGCCAGCAGGCGCCACCGGCCGCCGACCCGGCTGCCGAAGCTGCCGCCCCCGTCGCCGGCGGCGAGGTCAACCTCTACACCACGCGCGAGCCGGGCCTGATCCAGCCGCTGCTGGACGCCTTCAGCGAGGACACCGGCATCGAGGTCAACACCGTGTTCCTGAAGGACGGCCTGCTCGAGCGCCTCGGCGCAGAGGCCGAGCGGTCGCCCGCCGACGTGCTGATGACGGTCGATACCGGCAACCTGCTCGACGTGGTCGAGGCCGGCCATACGCAGCCGGTGAAATCGCCGGCGCTGGAAGCGGCGATCCCGGCGCACCTGCGCGGCGGCGACGGCCAGTGGTTCACGCTGTCGCTGCGCGACCGCGTGCTGTACGCCGACAAGGACCTCGAACTCGACGGCTTCGCCTACGAGGACCTGGCCGACCCGCAGTGGAAGGGCAGGGTGTGCATCCGTTCCGGCCAGCACCCGTACAACACCAGCCTGTTCGCGGCGATGATCGCGCACAACGGTGTCGAGGCCACCGAGCGCTGGCTGCGCGGGGTCAAGGCCAACCTGGCGCGCAAGGCCGCCGGCGGCGACCGCGACGTCGCCCGCGACATCCTCGCCGGCATCTGCGACGTCGGCATCGCCAACGCCTACTACGTCGGCCGGATGAAGAACGCCGAGGAAGGCTCGGAGCAGCGCCAGTGGGGCGATGCGATCCAGGTGATCCGGCCGGTATTCGCCGGCGCCGAGGACGGCGGCACCCACGTCAACATCAGCGGCGCGGCCGTCGCCCGGCACGCGCCCAACCGCGACAACGCGGTGAAGCTGATGGAATACCTGGTCTCGGACGAGGCGCAGAGCCTGTATGCGAAGGCCAACTACGAGTACCCGGTGAAGGCGGGGGTGGAGCTCGACCCGGTGGTCGCCGGCTTCGGCGAGATGAAGGTCGATCCGCTGCCGTTGACCGAGATCGCCAGGTACCGCAAGCAGGCCAGCGAGCTGGCCGACAAGGTCGGCTTTGACGATTGAGGCCGGCGCTTCCGGCTCGGCCCCGGGCCCGCGGCAGCGCCGGTGACGCGAGGCCGGCCCGACCCGTGGCAGCTCGCGGCGACGGCGATCGCCGCAGTCGCGCTGCTGCCGTTGCTGGCGCTGGCCTGGACCGCGGCGCAGGGCAGCGACGGCCTGTGGTCGCACATCGTCGTGCACGTGCTGCCGCGGGCCTCGACGAACACGTTGCTGCTGCTGGCGGGCGTCGGGGTGCTGGTGACGGCGATCGGGACCGGTGGTGCCTGGCTGGTGACCGCGTACGTGTTTCCGGGGTCGCGCGTCCTGTCCTGGGCGCTGCTGCTCCCTTTGGCGGTGCCGACCTACATCGTGGCCTTCGCCTATCTCGACCTGCTGCATCCGCTGGGGCCGGTGCAGGGCGCGGTGCGCGCGCTGCTGGGCTACGAGGGCCCGCGCGATTTCCGGCTGCCGGACATCCGTTCGCTGGCCGGCGCCGTGCTGCTGCTGGGCTTCGTGCTCTATCCCTACGTGTACCTCACCACGCGGGCGATGTTCATGACCCAGGCGGGCAGCCTGCTGGAGGCGGCGCGCTCGCTCGGCAGCGGCCGCGTGGCGTTGTTCCTGCGGGTCGCACTGCCGCTGGCGCGGCCGGCAATCGCGATCGGTGCGGCGCTGGCGCTGCTGGAGACGCTCAACGACATCGGCGCCTCCGAGTTCCTCGGCGTGCGCACGTTGACGGTATCGATCTACACCACGTGGATCACCCGCAGCGACCTGCCCGGTGCGGCGCAGATCGCGCTGGCCATGCTGGCGATCGTGGTGGCGGTGATCGCGCTTGAGCGCTACGGCCGTCGCCGCCAGCGCTACGCCGCCGTCCAGCGGCCGCGGCCGATGCGGCCGCTGCGGTTGCGCGGCACCGGCGCCGCGGTCGCGCTGCTGCTGGGATGGCTGCCGGTGCTGGTCGGCTTCCTGGTGCCCGCGGCCTATCTGTCGTGGGAGACGCTGGAGCGCCTGCGCCACGGCGGCGTCTCGCGCCAGTTGCTCGAAAGCGCCTGGAACACGGTGTCGGTGGCACTGGCCGCGACCGCGGCCACCCTGGCGGCAGGGCTGGTAGTGGCCTGGGCCCTGCGGCTGGCACAGGCACGGCGGCGTCCGCGCATGGGCCAGGCGAACCTGCGTATCGCCAGCCTCGGCTATGCGATCCCCGGTACGGTGCTGGCGATCGGCCTGCTGGCGCCGCTGGCCTGGTTCGACGACGCCGGCAACTGGCTGCTGCAGGCTTCCGGCGGTGCGCCGCGAATGCTGCTGATGGGCTCCACGACGGCGCTGGTGCTCGCCTACACGCTGCGCTTCCTGGCGATCTCCGCCGGCGGCATCGAGGCGGGGCTGGCGCGGATCCCGGTCTCGCTCGAGCAGGCGGCGACGGGGCTCGGCCACGGCGCCACCGGCACGTTGCGGCGGGTGCACCTGCCGTTGCTGCGCCCCGCCATGGCCGCGGCCGCGCTGCTGGTGTTCGTCGATACCATGAAGGAGTTGCCGGCCACGCTGCTGCTGCGGCCGCTGAATTTCGAGACCCTGGCCACCTGGCTCTACGGCGAAGCCGCGCGCGGCACCTACGAGGAGGGCGCGGTGGCGGCGCTGCTGATCGTGCTGGTGGGCCTGCTGCCGGTGATCCTGCTGGCGCGCGCCGGCCTGCGCTACGGCCAGGGTGCCGACCTGCAGGAACGTTTGCCATGAACCCGTCCACCCGCACCGAACCGCTGCTGCAGCTCGAGCGGGTCCGCGTCGGCTATCCGGCCAGCGGCCGGCTGCGCGTGGTCGTCGACGACCTGTCGCTGGCATTGCGCGCCGGCGAGATCGGCTGCCTGCTGGGGGCGTCCGGTTGCGGCAAGACCACCGTGCTGCGCGCGATCGCCGGTTTCGAGCCGCTGCACGCGGGCCGCATCGCGTTGCTGGGCCAGACCGTCGCCACGGCCGCGGCGGCGTTGCCGCCGGAGCGCCGCCGGGTCGGGATGATGTTCCAGGACTACGCGTTGTTCCCGCACCTGGACGTCGCCGCGAACGTCGGCTTCGGCCTGCACCGCATGCCGCGCGCCGGACGCCGGGCCCGGGTGGAGGCGATGCTGGACCTGGTCGGGTTGCGGGATTCCGCCGGCGTCTATCCGCACGAACTCTCCGGCGGGCAGCAGCAGCGGGTCGCGCTGGCGCGCGCGCTGGCGCCGGAGCCGGCGCTGCTGCTGCTCGACGAACCGTTCTCCAACCTCGACATCGATACCCGCCAGCGCCTGGCCGGCGAGTTGCGCGCCCTGCTCAAGTCCACCGGCACGACGGTGTTGCTGGTGACGCACGACCAGGCGGAGGCGTTCGCCATCGCCGATCGCATCGGCGTGATGGAGCGCGGCCGCATCCTGCAGTGGGACGATGCCGAGACGCTCTACCGGCGTCCGGCGGATCGTTTCGTCGCCGACTTCATCGGCCGCGGTGCGCTGGTGCCGGGTGCCGCGCTGGGCCTGGCGGGCGACGTGGAGGTGCTGCTGCGGCCCGAATGCCTGCGCCACGATCGCGACGGCCCGATCCGGGCGGCGGTGGTCGAGGCCGGTTTCCGTGGGCCCGGTTACGTCGGCAGCGTGCGGCTGGCGACGGGCGAGCTGGTCGAGATCGACCTGCCGGAGGGAGTGCCGCGGGCGCCGGGAGAAATGCTGACGCTGCGGCTGGTCGAGCAAGCGCTGGTGACGTTCCCGCGCTGACGGCGCAGTGGGAGCACGCCGCGCCGGGGCGCCTTCGTCCGTTGCGGTGAGACAAGGCCCGTCGCCACGGGCGACATGAACCCAGGCCCGGTACGAAGGGCTCACGCCTCACCTGCCGGCTCGAGGCGCCGGCTGTCAGCAGCCGCCGTCCGTGGCGACGGGCCGATCCCCGCCGTGGCGGAAAGGGCTGCCTGGGGCGGCGCGATCCGCGACAATGGCCTGCCGCGCCCGGCGCGACCGTCTCCGATCACCACCCCATGTCCCGACTGCAATTCGAGCTGCTCGCCAGCGACGGCGCCGCGCGCCGTGGCCGCCTGACGTTTCCACGCGGCACGGTGGAGACGCCGGCGTTCATGCCGGTGGGCACCTACGGCACGGTCAAGGGCATGCTGCCCGCGCAGGTGCGCGCGACCGGCGCCGAGATCATCCTCGGCAACACCTTCCACCTGTACCTGCGGCCGGGGCTGGAGGTGATCGAGGCGCACGGCGGGCTGCACGGATTCGGGCGCTGGGACGGTCCGATCCTCACCGATTCCGGCGGTTTCCAGGTGTTCTCGCTGGCGCACCGGCGCAAGATCACCGAGGCCGGGGTCACCTTCCAGGCGCCGACCGACGGCAGCACCGTGTTCCTGGGGCCGGAAGAGAGCATGCGCATACAGAAGGCGCTCGATGCGGACATCGTGATGATCTTCGACGAGTGCACGCCCTATCCTGCGACCGGCGAAGTGGCGCGGGCCTCGATGGAGCTGAGCCTGCGCTGGGCCGAACGCTCGAAGCGCGCGCACGAGGGCAACGACGCCGCGCTGTTCGGCATCGTGCAGGGCGGCACGCACCGGGACCTGCGCACGCGCTCGGCCGACGGCCTGAAGGCGATCGGCTTCGACGGCTACGCCATCGGCGGCCTCGCCGTGGGCGAGCCGGAGGCCGAGCGCAACGCCATGCTCGAGCACACCTGCCCGCAGCTGCCCGGGGAGCGGCCGCGCTACCTGATGGGCGTCGGCCGGCCTGAGGACCTGGTGGAGGCGGTGGCGCGCGGTGTCGACATGTTCGACTGCGTGATGCCGACCCGCAACGCGCGCAACGGGCACTTCTTCACCTCGACCGGGACGGTACGCATCCGCAACGCGAAGTACGAGAACGACCTGCGTCCGATCGACGAGGCCTGCGATTGCCCGGCCTGCAGCGGCGGCTTCAGCCGCGCCTACCTGCGCCACCTGGACCGCTGCAACGAGATGCTCGGCCCGATCCTGGGCACGCTGCACAACCTCAGGCACTACCAGCGGCTGATGGCCGACATGCGCGCGGCGATCGCCGCGGGAACCTTCGCCGCCTTCCGCGAGTCGTTCTACGCGGTGCGGGGCGGCGGCCGATAGCGTTTTGCCGGTCACCAGTCACCGATCACCGGTTACCGGTCCCGGTAGTCGGTAGCCGGGAAACCGGGAAGCTCCCGCACCGTCATCCCGGCGCAGGCCGGGATCCAGTGCGGTCGCGCCGAAAGGCCCGGTGGATCCCGGCCTGCGCCGGGACGACGAGCACTACCGGCTACTGATTTCACAGCCGTCGCCCGGCCGTGCCGTCGCCGGGAGGCGCCCCCGACGGCCGCATGGCATAATTCCCCGCTATTTTTCCTCCGATGGACCCGCCGATGAACCTGCTGGACTTCCTGATCGCTCCCGCCCATGCCGCCGCAGGCGCCCCGGGCGGCCCGAGCCTGCTCTCCACCCTGATGTTCCCGCTGATCCTGATCGCGATCATGTACTTCCTGCTGATCCGTCCGCAGATGAAGCGCGCCAAGGAGCACAAGGCGATGCTGGAGAAGCTGTCCGTCGGCGACGAGGTCATCACCGGCGGCGGCATCGCCGGCACCGTGCGCGCGATCGGCGACAGCTTCGTCACCGTGGAGATCGCCGACCGCGTCGAGATCCGCGTGCAGAAGGGCGCCATCGGCAACGTGCTGCCCAAGGGCACGCTCAAGTCGGCCTGACCGCTCCTTCCGTTCCTTCTTTCTAGGCGCCAGGTCGTCGACCCCGCGCGCAGGGCTTCGCAATGCTCGAGTTTCCCCGCTGGAAGTACGTTCTCATCCTGGCCGTCGTGCTGGTCAGCGCCTTGTTCGCGTTGCCCAACATCTATCCGCAGGATCCGTCGGTGCAGATCACCGCGCAGCGCGGTGCCGCCGTCGATGCCCGGTTGCGGCAAACCGTCGACGAGGGGTTGCAGGAGGCGGGCGTTTCGCCCAAGGCGATCGACGTGGACGGCGACACCATGCTGGTGCGGCTGTTCGACCTCGAGGCACAGACCCGCGCCGCCGATGCCCTGCGCTCGCAACTGGGGGAGGACTACGTCGTCGCGCTCAACCTGGCCTCGACGGTGCCGGATTGGCTGACCGCGGTCGGCGCCAAGCCGATGCTGCTGGGCCTGGACCTGCAGGGCGGCGTGCACTTCCTGCTGCAGGTGGACCAGCGGGCGGCGCTGGACAAGCGCATCGAGGCCTATGCCGAGGAGGCGCGCGCCACCCTGCGCGAGAACCGCATCCGCTACCAGTCGGTCGAGCGCCGCGCCGACGGCAGCATCCTCGCGGTGCTGGCGCCGGACGCCGACGCCGAGCGCGCGCTGTCGCTGCTGGCGGCGGCGCAGCCGATGCTCAACCGCGACCTCGCCGGCAACGACATCGTCATCCGCCTGCCGCAGGCCGAGATCGACCAGATCTCGGCCGACGCCATCGAGCAGAACATCACCACGCTGCGCAACCGCATCGACGAGATCGGCGTGGCCGAGCCGGTGATCCAGCGCCAGGGCGACGACCGCGTGATCGTGCAGCTGCCGGGCGTGCAGGACACCGCCGAGGCCAAGCGCATGATCGGCGCCACCGCGACGCTGGAATATCGGGCGGTGATCGAGGGCGACGCCTACGCCGCCCAGGAAAGCGGCGTGGTGCCGGCGGGCGGCAAGATCTACCACCACCGCCGCACCGGTCCCGACGGCAAGCCGATCCCGTACATCCTCAGCCGCCGCATCATCGCCTCCGGCGAGGAGATGGTGGCCGCGCAGTCGACCTACGACCAGGACGGCCTGCCCGCGGTCAGCGTCACCCTCAACGCCGCCGGCGGCAAGCGCATGTTCGACTTCACCAGCGCCAACGTCGACAAGCCGATGGCGGTGGTCTACATCGAGCGGATCCCGCAGGTGCGGACGGTCGACGGCGAGGAGGTGCGCAGCTTCCGCGTGCAAGAGGAGATCATCTCGGTCGCCAACATCAACGGCGTGTTCGGCCGCCAGTTCCAGACCACCGGCCTGGAGAAGCAGGAGGCCGACGATCTCGCCCGGCTGCTGCGTTCCGGTTCGCTGGCTGCGCCGATGGACTTCATCGGCGAAGGCATCGTCGGCCCCAGCCTGGGCAAGGAGAACGTGGATCGCGGCGTGACCGCGGTGCTGTACGCGTTCCTGTTCACCCTGGTGTTCTTCATGGCCTACTACCGCATGTTCGGCCTGGTCACCTGCGCGGCGCTGCTGCTGAACCTGCTGATCGTGGCCGCGGTGATGTCGATCTTCGGAGCGACCATGACCTTGCCCGGCTTCGCCGGCCTGGCGTTGTCGATCGGCCTGTCGGTCGACGCCAACGTGCTGATCAACGAGCGCATACGCGAGGAGCTGCGCAACGGCATGCCGCCGAAGACGGCGATCGCGACCGGCTACGACAAGGCGTCGAGTTCGATCGTCGACGCCAACATCACCGGCGTGCTGGCGGGCGTGGCGCTGTACGCGTTCGGCACCGGGCCGCTGCGCGGGTTCGCGATCACCCTGGTGGTCGGCATCCTGGCGTCGATGTTCACCGCGCTCACCGTGACCCGCGGCATCGTCACGCTGATCTACGCCCGCCGCAAGAAGCTCAAGTCGCTGGCCGTCTGACGGGAGGACCCCACTTATGAAGATTTTCC
Source organism: Luteimonas sp. R10 (assembly GCF_045689605.1). Classification (GTDB taxonomy): domain Bacteria; phylum Pseudomonadota; class Gammaproteobacteria; order Xanthomonadales; family Xanthomonadaceae; genus Luteimonas. The sequence goes on along the minus strand of NZ_CP141262.1, from coordinate 3,277,451 downwards.
CGCTGACGCTGATCCCCACCAACACCAACATCGACTTCATGCGCATGCGCTGGGTCGCGCTGACGCTGGCGCTGCTGGTGTTCGCCACCGCGATCGGCGCGGTCGCGGTCAAGGGCTTCAACTTCGCCCTGGACTTCACCGGCGGCACCGCGATCACGCTGCGTTTCCAGCAGCCGGCGGACGTCGACGCGGTACGCGCGCGCATGGCCGAGATCGGGCACGAGAACGCCCAGGTGCAGACCTTCGGCAGCGGCACCGACCTGCTGGTGCGGATGCGCGCGGAGGAAGGGCAGGACACCGTCGACGAGGCCGCGCGGCTCGCCCAAGACGTGCAGGAGGCGGTCAGCACGCCGGAGAACCCCGCCCAGATCCTCGACCGCGAGTCGATCGGCTCGCAGGTCAGCGCCGAGCTGGCGGAAAAGGCGACCGAGGCGGTGCTGTTCGTGCTGGTCGGCTTCCTGATCTACATCGGGTTCCGCTTCGAGTGGAAGTTCGCGGTGGTGGCCTCGTTGACCACGCTGTTCGACGTCGGCGTGGTGGCGGGCTACTTCGCGCTCAGCGGGCGCGAGTTCGACCTCACCGTGCTCGCCGGCCTGCTGGCGGTGATGGGCTTCTCGATCAACGACACGATCGTGGTGTTCGACCGCGTGCGCGAGAACTTCCGCGCCATGCGCGCGTCTCCGCTGGACGTGTTCAACCACTCGATCAACCAGACCCTCTCGCGCACCATCATCACCTCGGCGGTGTTCTTCCTGTCGGTGCTGGCGCTGTACCTGTACGGCGGCGGCTCGCTGGAAGGCCTGGCGCTGACGCAGATGATCGGCGTGATCATCGGCACGCTGTCTTCGATCCTGATCGCCTGTCCGCTGCTGACCGTCGGATTCCTCAAGGTCACCAAGCAGGACCTGCTGCCGAAGGCGAGGGACGAGGCGGCGTTGGCGCGAAGGCCGTGATTGGTGATTGGTGATTCGTGATTGGCAGGATCGGGGCTCGACTCCATCGGAACCACAGAAAGGGAAAGGCCGCGCCCTGCGCGGCCTTTTTCGTGGTGTGTTTCGGTTTGCGGGAAGCTTGAAGCTTCCGGTGCCTGCGCTGTACTTCCCCCTTCGAAGAAGGGGGATTGAGGGGGATTTGCTTTGGCTTTGGCTTTGACTGGCCGGGCGCCCGGCAGATCCCCTCAACCTCCTTTTTCAAAGGGGGAAGTGCAAGAGCGCGAGTAGCAGGAGATGGTTTTCGCGTTTTCCTGGCGCGCGGCTGCAGGCGCGTCGACTGCACTCAGCCGAATGCGCGGGCGTAGCCGGAGGACAGGATCGTCTTCTGCAGCGGCTCCGTGATGCGCACGTTGCCGGCGATCACCTGCCGGTCGCCGGTGCCGCGGGCGTCCATAGGGCCGAGTGCGGCGCCGCGGAAGTCGCTGACGCGGCCGCCGGCTTCGCGTACCAGCAGCACGCCGGCGGCGATGTCCCAGGGTTTGACCCCGGCCTCGAAGTAGGCGTCGACGCGGCCGCAGGCGACGTAGGCCAGGTCCAGCGCGGCCGAGCCGGCGCGGCGCACGTCCTCGGCGTCGCGCAGCAGCTCGCGGATGCATTCGAGCTGGGCGCCGGCGCGCTCGCGCTCGCGCGGCGCGAAGCCGGTGGCGATCATGGCGCCGTGCAGCTCCCTGCGCTCGCCGACCCGGATGCGGCGCTCGTTGAGCTGCGCCCCGGCGCCGCGGGTGGCGGTGAACAGCTCGTTGCGCAGCGGGTCGAAGATCACCCCGTGCAGCGGCTCGCCGTTCTCCACCAGCGCGATCGAGACGCACCAGTGCGGAAAGCCGCGCAGGTAGTTGCTGGTGCCGTCGAGCGGGTCGATGACCCAGGTGTGGCGGCTGGCGCCGCGGTTGCCCTTCCGCGCACCGCCTTCCTCGCCGAGGACGGCGTAGTCGGGATTGGCGCGGCGCAGCTCCTTGATCACCTCCGCCTCGGCCAGGCCGTCGACCTCGCTGGCGTAGTCCATCCGATCCTTCTCGACCACGTTGAGCGCGTCGAGCCGGTGCATGTGCCGCAGCAGCACGTTGCCGCCGGCGCGGGCCGCCTTGACCATGACATTGACGGCTGGTTGTTGCATCGCGGACGGCTCCGGGCGCAGGAAGGATCGACGGGGGCAAAGAACGGTCCGGCGCAGAGGCCGGGCGCGCAGTTTACCATCCGCACCATGGATTCCGCCGCACGCACCGCCGAACGCACCCGCATCGTCCTGGTCGGGACCCAGCATCCGGGCAACATCGGCGCGGCGGCGCGCGCGATGAAGACGATGGGGCTGTCGCGGCTGGTGCTGGTGGCGCCGCAGAAATTCCCGCACGCGGACGCCGAGGCGATGGCCGCCGGCGCCGGCGATCTGCTCGCGCAGGCGCAGCGCTTCGACGATCTGGCGGCGGCGGTCGCCGACTGCCGGCTGGTGCTGGGATGCACCGCCCGCGACCGTCGCGTCGCGCTGGAGCAGCTGAGTCCGCGCCAGGCGGCGGCGCGCATCGCCGGCGCCGGCGCCGGGAGCGAAGTCGCGCTGGTGTTCGGCCGCGAGCGCACCGGCCTGGAGAACGACGAGCTGCAGCTGTGCCACGCCGCGGTCCACATCCCCGCGAACCCGGACTACGGCTCGCTCAACCTGGCGGCTGCGGTGCAGGTGCTCGCCTACGAGGTACGCCTGGCGCTGCTCGCGGCCTTGCCGGACCCGGCGCCGGCGCGCGACCAGCCGCCGGCCAGCCATGCCGAGCTCGAGGGTTTCTTCGCCCAGCTCGCCGACACGCTCGACGCGATCGACTTCCACAAGGGACGGACTCCGGAGACGGCGATGCACAAGCTGCGCCGGTTGTTCCTGCGCGCCGACCTCGATGCGCGCGAGGTGCGGCTGCTGCGCGGCGTGCTCGCCGACGCGCAGCGGATGGCGCGCCTCGCCGCCGGCAAGCGGCAATGACTCCGGGCCCGGTCCGCCGTCTGTCGCGCGGCGGACATTTCGGCTAGTCTCGCGTGGCCCGCCATCCAGGTAATCTCCGCTTGACCACGCCCGCTCGCCTGTTGTGCCGTGTGTTGTGCGGATTGGCGCTGGTCACGGGTATCGTTGCACCCGCCGCGGGCAACGATCGCCAGGTGCTCGTGCTGGGACGGATCACGGACGACCCCGCCGCGCACTACGAGCAGCTCAAGCCGCTGCTCGACTACGTGGTGCCGCGGATGGCCGACGTCGGGATCCGCGAGGGGCGCATCCTGATGGCGCGCGATCCGCAGCAGATGATGAGCTACCTGCGGCGTGGCCGCGTCGATTGGGTGACCGAGACCTCGGCCAGCGCGATGCTGTTGCAGCAGCGCGCCGGTGCGGCCCCGCTGCTGCTGACCGAGCGTACCGGCGTCAGCCGCTATCGCACCGTGTTCTTCACCCGCCGCGACAGCGGCATCGAGTCGCTGGACATGCTGCGCGGACGCAGCGTCGCTTTCCAGAACCGGGCGTCCACCAGCGCGTACTTCGTGCCGGCGATGGAGCTGCTCGAGCGCGACCTGCCGATGGAGATCCTGCTCTCGCCGACGGACCGGCCGCCGGTCGATTCGGTCGGCTATCTGTTCGCCCGCTCCGAGGCCAACATTTCGACCTGGGTGCACAAGCGCCTGGTCGACGTCGGCGCGATGAGCAATCTGGACTGGAACGACCCGGGGGCGATGCCGCCGTCGTATCGCCGCGACCTGCGGATCGTGCACGAGACGCCGGACTATCCGCGCGCGCTGGAAATGGTGCGGGGCGACCTCGATCCGGCGATCCGGGAGCGCCTGCGGGAAGTGCTGCTGCAGGCCGCCGGCGATCCTGACGCCGCCGAGGCACTGCTCGGGTTCTTCCGGACCACCCGCTTCCTGCCGCTAGGCGAGGCGGCGGACCGCGAGCTGGACTACCTGCGCCGTGCGGTGACGCGGGTGAGCGCGGAGATCGAATGATGCGCTACGGCCTGTACGCCCGCTCGGTCACGGTGCTGATGGCGGCGATGCTGATCACCCTCGCGATCGTGGTGCTGATCCTGCAGCGGCAGGGCGAGATGCGCGAGGAGATGCTGGCGCACAGCCGGGACTCCCTGCACGAACTGGTGTACGGGCGTTTGCGCGAGTACGGCGAGGGCCAGGCGGTGCGCCTCGCGACCAGCCTGGTCAATCCACTGTACTACTTCGATCTCGATGCGATCGGCAGCACCATCGCCGATGTCCAGAGCCAGCCCAACGTCGACTACGTGCTCGTCTATTCGGCCGGCGGCGACGTCATCCACGACGGCTCGCGCGACATCGCCACCTATGGCCAGGCCATGGACGACGCATTCGCCCACGACGCGATCCTGGCCGAGAGCGTGCGGGTCCAGAGCGATGCGCGCGTTCTCGACATCGCCGCCCCGATCCGCATCGGCGAGGAGCGGCTGGGAGGGGTCCGCATCGGCTATTCGCTCGATGCGATGCGCATGGACGAGAACAACGCGGGCATCGCCCTGCGCGACGCCCTGCAGGAGACCGGTCGGCGCCATCTGCAGTGGGTGGCCTGGCTGCTGGCGACATTGGTCGCGCTCGGAGTGGCGATGAGCCTGGTGGTACAGCGGGCGCTGGTGCGCCCCATCCGGCAGCTGGCCGATGCCGCGCGCGAGATCGAAGCCGGGAACTACGGCGCCGAGGTGCCGGCGAGCCGGCGCAACGACGAGGTCGGGGAGCTGATGCGTGGCTTCCGGCGGATGGGCGAGAGCATCGCCCGCCACGACCGCGACATCCGCCGCATGGCCTACAACGATCCCCTGACCGGGCTGGCCAACCGGCTCGCGTTCCGCGAGATCCTCGACGCGCGCATGCTGCAGTCGCAGGGCGCCGCGCGGCGGCTGGCGCTGCTGTTCGCGGACGTCGACGATTTCAAGCGCGTCAACGACACCCTCGGCCACGACGTCGGCGACGAGGTGCTGGTGCAGTTCGGCGGCCGCATCCGCGACATCGTGGAGCGGTACGGCGGCGACGGGGCATTGCTGGCGCGCTTCGGCGGCGACGAGTTCGTGATACTGCTCGAGGGCACGGACGACATTCGCGAGGTCTCCAGCCGCTTGGCGGCGATGCTGGTGGACGAGTTGCGCCGCCCGATCCTCGTCGAGGGGCGCCAGGTGTTCCTGGGCGTCTCGGTCGGGGTGACGCTGTTTCCGGAGGACGCCTCGGGCGCCACCATGCTGATGAAGAACGGCGACATCGCCATGTACCAGGCCAAGGTGGCGGGCAAGGGCTGCTACCGGTTCTACAGCCGGGCGATGGACCAGGCGGTGGAGCGCCGGGTGCGCATGGAACAGGACCTGCGCGGCGCCTGGGAGCGCGGCGAGCTGAGCCTGGTCTACCAGCCGATCTTCCGCGTCGCCGACAACCGGCTGGTCGGCGCCGAAGCGCTGCTGCGCTGGCATCACCCCACCCAGGGCATGGTCGCGCCGTCGGTGTTCATCGACGTGGCCGAGCAGAGCGGCCTGATCGAGACCCTCGGCCCGTCGGTGCTGCGCGCGGCCTGCCGGGACGCGATGCACTGGCAGCGCGACTTCGGTGGCGCCGACCTGTTCGTGGCGGTGAACGTATCGCCGCGGCAGTTGCGGACCGGCGACCTGGCGCGCCAGGTCGAGGAGGTGCTGCGCGAGACCACGATGGCCCCCGAACGGCTGCACATCGAGTTGACCGAGACGGCGGTGATCGGCGACGAGCTGCGCATCAGCAGCCTGCTGGCGCGGCTGCGCGAGTCCGGGGTGAAGGTCTGGCTGGACGATTTCGGCACCGGTTTCTCGGGCCTGAGCCACCTGCGCCGGGTGCCGATCGACGGCGTCAAGATCGACCGCAGCTTCGTTGCCGACGTGCTGCGTGACCCGGACGACCTGGCGCTCACCACGGCCATCATCGCCATGGCGCATTCGCTGGGCATCACCGTGGTCGCCGAGGGCGTGGAGCAGGAAGGGCAGTTCGACCTGCTGCGCGAACGCGGCTGCGACCTCGCCCAGGGCTACTGGCTCGGCCACCCGATGGGCGCGCAGGAGCTGGCGCGGCTGATCGGCTGACGGGCCGCCCGGCGGCCACCGCGACCGCCGGCTCTCAGAACAGCATGCCGAGCCATGCGACGGCGGCGGCGGCGAGCGTGCCGCTGAGCACGCCGAACACCGCGATCGCGGCGATGCCGGCGGTCCAGGCGATCACCATCAGCACGCCGTCCCGTTCCAGCAGGGCGAGCGCGTAGGCCAGCATCAACCCGCCGAACAGGTAATTGGTGAACGGGATCGGCAGCGCGAGCAGGATGCCGAGCAACACCAGCATCAGTCCGGTGAACATCGCCGAGAGACGGTGGTCGAGCACCCTCGTCAGCCGCGGCCTGATCAGGTGTTCGAGCCGCTCCAGCCAGGGACCGATCTTGCGCTCGAAGCGCAGCAGGGTCTGCCGTCGCGGGCCGCGTTCGGAAATCGACCTCGGCAGCCAGGGCCTGCGCAGGCCGACCAGCAGCTGCAGGCCGATCAGGATGGTCAGCGGGCCGCTGATCGCGCCGCCGATGGGGATCGGGATGAAGGCCGGCAACGCGGCGATGAACAGCAGCATGCCGAACATGCGCTTGCCCAGGCCGGAGAGCAGGATGCGCAGCGTCAGGACGTCGTCGGGGTCGCCGATGGCATACGCCGCGAGCAGGGCACGGATACTGGTTTCCTGCGCGTTGCGGCGGCGTCGCCGGCGGTCCGCGCCGTTGCCGCTCTCCCGCGACGGACCTGTGTCACTCGGCATCGTCGCCGATCGGCTCGGGCAGCCGCTGCAGCAGCAGCTTGTCGATGCGCGGCCCGTCCAGGTCGACCACCTCGATCCGCCAGCCGTTCCAGCGGAAGGACTCGCCGGTGTCGGGGATGCGGCCGAAGTGGGCGATGACCATGCCGGCGGCGGTGTGGTAGTCGTGTTCCTCCTCGTCCGGCAGGGCGCCGCCGCCGAGCAGTTCGCGCACGCCGTCGGCGGTCAGGGCGCCGTCGACCAGCCACGAGCCGTCCTCGCGCACGGTCACCAGCGGCGTGGCCTCGGCGCCTTCGCCGCTCTGGGTGCGGCCGATCACCGCCTCCAGCAGGTCGTGCACCGTGACCAGGCCGGTGACGTCGCCGTACTCGTCGACCACCAGCGCCAGCGACTGTTGTTCCTCGCGGAAGATCTCCAGCAGCTTGAGCGCCGGGGTGGACTCGGAGACGAACAGGGTCTCGCGCAGGTACTTGAACAGGTCGAACTCGGTCTCGTCGATGCGGTCGAGCAGCGATTTGACCTCCAGCACGCCGACCACGTCGGCGTCGCTGCCGCGCAGCACCGGGTAGCGCGAGAACGGCGTCCGCCGCATCGTCGCCAGGTTCTCGGCGAAGCTCTCGTTGGCGTCGAGCCAGGCGATGCGCGTGCGCGGCGTCATCAGGCTCTCGGTGCTGCGGTCGCCCAGCCGCAGCACCCGGTTCATCATGTTGCGTTCCTCGACGTCGATCACGCCCTGCTCGTGGCTCTCGCTCACCAGCAGGCGGATCTCCTCTTCGGACACGTGTGCGGCCTGGGTGTTGTCGAGCCGCAGCAGCCGCAGCGCGCCGCGCACGCTGGCGCTGAGCAGCCAGACCGCCGGCGTGGCGATCCGCGAGATCGCGTGCATCGGCAGCGCCACCGCCGTCGCCAGCCGCTCCGGCGCCAGCAGCGCCAGGCGCTTGGGCAGCAGTTCGCCCAGCACGATGGTCAGGTAGGTGATCAGCCCGACCGCGAGCACCACGCCGACGGTGTCGGCGTAGTCCGCCATGGCCGGGATGCCGTCGGCCAGGCGCGCGCCGATCGCGGCGCCGATCGCCTCGCCGCCGAGCATGCCGGTCAGGATGCCGATCAGGGTGATGCCGACCTGCACCGTGGACAGGAAGCGCTCCGGATGCTCGGCCAGCTCCAGCGCCTTGCGCGCGCCGCGGCTGGCGGCCGCCTGCTTGAGCCGGGCCTTGCGCGAGGTCACCACCGACATCTCCGACAACGCGAAGAAGGCGTTGCAGACGATCAGTACCAGGACGATCAGGAATTCCAGCATCGTCGGAATTCCTGGGTCTGGTCGGGGCGGGAGCGGGCCGGGGCGCTGTCGGGGCGGGGCGGTGGGCTGGGCGGGCTTGGGTCGTCGGCCATCGGCATCGGGGCGCGGCAGCGCGGAGGGGAATCATAGCAGCCGGCGTGAACGGGCTGTGCAGGGCGGACGGACGCGGTGCCGAAGGCGGCCGGGCGGGTGGGCATTGGCGTCATCAAACCGTCATAATCCGCAACCGGAAGCTCCGGCGGCCCGCCGGGGGCATCGACAAGGTCCACGCATGCTCTCCCTGCAAACCATCTTCGGCCGCGGCAACCAGTTCTACAACCTGCTGGAAGAGGCCGCCGTGGCCGCGCACGACGCCGCCCGGGCCCTGCACGCGATGCTGCGCGAGTCCGACCGCCAGCCGGCGCTGGATGCCTTCCGCCTGGCGCGGCTGCGCGAGCGCGAGGTGTCCAACCAGATCAGCCAGGAGCTGGTGGACAGCTTCATCACCCCGATCGAGCGCGAGGATATCGAGGCGCTGGCATCGGCGCTGTACAAGATTCCCAAGCAGATCGAGAAGTTCGCCGACCGCTATTCGCTGGCGATCCAGCACCTGGAGCACATCGACTTCGCCCCGCGCGCGGCGATGCTCGAGCAGGCCGCCGGCGTAGTGGTGAAGATGGTCCGCGACCTGCGAAGGATGAAGCTGGAGCCGATGAAGGCGCTCGGCGACGAGCTGCGCACGATCGAGACCGAGGCCGACCGGCTGATGCTGGAGCTTTACGGCGACATCTATTCCGGCAAGCTCGATCCGCTGCAGATGTTCCTGCTCAAGGAGTTCTTCGAGATCCTGGAAAAGGCCATCGACCGCTGCCGCGGCGCCGGCGTGGTCGCCTACGAAATCGTGCTGAAGAATTCGTGATGACTCTCTTTCGAGCATCTGGATCCCGGGCTCCGGAGTGGCGGGCATCCGCTGCGCGGATGCCCCTGCGTCATTCCTCCACAACTCCGGTCTCGCCGCTGTGCGGCGAGGCCCTCCCCTTGGCCTAAGGGGGCTATGGATGCTGACCCTGGTCCTGGTCGTGGTGTTCACCGCGCTGGTGTTCGAGTACATCAACGGCTTCCACGACACTGCCAACTCCATCGCCACCGTGGTCGCCACCAAGGTGCTCTCGCCGATGCAGGCGGTGGGCATGGCGGCGATCATGAACCTGATCGGTGCGCTGGCGGGCACCGCGGTCGCCAAGACCATCGCCTCGGGGCTGATCGACGCAGGCGTGATCGACGTCGGCTCGCAGCTGATCCTGTGCGCGCTGCTCGGCGCCATCGTCTGGAACCTCATCACCTGGTGGTGGGGGCTGCCGTCGTCGTCCTCGCACGCGCTGATCGGCGGCCTGCTGGGCGCCGCGCTGGCGGCGGCGTCCATGGATTTCGACGTGGTGATCTGGTCGCAGCCCGCGGAACCGGTCTACCAGAGCGCCGGCGTACTGTGGAAGGTGATCGTGCCGATGGTCAGCTCGCCCGTGCTCGGCTTCGCCGCCGGCTTCCTGATGATGGGCGTGCTGTTCTTCGCCATCGCGATGATGGCGCGCTCCGGCGGGGTGCTGGCGCGGATGGCGCGGCCGCGCTGGGTCAATGCGTTCTTCGGCAAGAGCCAGATCGTCAGCGCCGCGAGCATGGGCTTCGCCCACGGCATGAACGATGCGCAGAAGACCATGGGCATCATCGCCCTGACCCTGATCAGCGCCGAAGCCGCCGGCACGATGGACGACCTGCCGGCGCTGCTGGGATTCCTGCATCCGTCCGCCGCGGCGCTGGCCGAGGGCGACATCGACCTGTGGATCAAGATCACCTGCGCGCTGGTCATGGCCGCGGGCACCGCCGCCGGCGGCTGGCGCATCATCAAGACCCTGGGCCACAAGCTGGTCAAGCTGCACCCGATCCACGGCTTCGCCGCCGAGACCAGCGCCGCGTCGGTGATCCTGGCTGCGTCCTCGCTCGGCATCCCGGTCTCGACCACGCACAACATCTCCTCGGCGATCATGGGCGTGGGCACGGCCAAGCGCCTGAACGCGATCAAGTGGAGCGTGGTGCACAAGATGATCTGGGCCTGGATCCTGACCATCCCGATGTCGGGCGGAATCGCCTACGGCCTGTTCCGGCTGTTCCAGGCGATGGGATGGGCGTAGGAGCTAGATTTCTCGTTCCTGGCTTCTAGCTCTAAAGCAAATCGCCGTCGGCCGACAGCGCGCGCTCCAGGCGGTCGCCCATGCCGCCGATCTCGAGGACCAGGCGGCCGAGTTCGGCGGCGTCGAGGGCGGCGTAGGGGCGGTTCTCGCACAGCTGCAGGTAGGGCACGCCGTCGAGGTCGCCGACGGCGAGATAGCCGACCCGGCTCTCCCAGTTGAAGATCAGCGCGCGCCGGGCGTCGATGCCGGTGATCGGCGCGATCACGGTGCTCGCGCGCAGGTAGGCGCGGCCGTCGTCGTCCTGCAGCTCCGAGAGGAAGATCGCCTGGTGGCGGCGGCCGTTGTCGAGCGAGAGCTCGACGCAGATCACGTACGGCTCCTGCATGGTGATGCGGAAGTCCGCGCTGCGGAGATGGCTGCGGATCTGCTCGAAATTCTGCATGCGCTGGCGGTGCCCTGACGTATCTGCCGCTATCCTAATCCCCCATGGACGAACTGTCTGCCGAGGCGCGGATCCTCGCCGCGATCCGCGCCGTCCCGCGCGGCCAGGTGGCCGGCTACGGCGAGGTCGCGCGACGCGCGGGGCTGCCCGGGCGGGCGCGGCTGGTCGCCCGGATCCTGTCCGGGAACGCCGACGCCACGCTGCCCTGGCATCGCGTGCTGCGCAGCGACGGCCGCATCGCGCTGCCGGAGAACAGCAAGGGCTGGCATGAACAGGTCCAGCGGCTGCGCGCCGAGGGCGTGCGGGTGGAGCGGGGCAGGGTGCGGGTGGCGAAGCCCGCGGCGAACCTGGACGCGGCCCTGTGGGGGCCGCGCCGCTGATGCACGATTCGCCGGACGCTGCGTCCCGTGTGCGTGAAGCGCGACATCACGGCGTCCATCGCGATCCCGGTATCATGGCGCGTCGCTAAAGGAACCCGGATGTTCTCCAATCTCCCTCCCGTGACCAAGACGCTGCTGATCCTCAACGGCGTGGTCTTCGTCCTGCAACTGGTGCTCGGCAACGCGCCGTTCTGGCCGTTCATGCTGTGGCCGCTCGGCGGCGCCGATGCCGGCGGCATGAGTTTCCTGCCATGGCAGCTGGTCACCTACGGCTTCCTGCACGGCGGTGGCTTCCACCTGATGTTCAACATGCTGGTGCTGCTGATGTTCGGCGCGCCGCTGGAGTACACGTGGGGGCAGAAGCGGTTCCTCACCTACTTCCTGGTCTGCGTGGTCGGTGCCGGGCTGTGCCAGCTGGTGGTGGTGTCGTGGGGGCTGGCGCAGGGCGGCGGCGCGTTCCCGACGCTGGGCGCCTCCGGCGGCGTGTTCGGCGTGCTGCTGGCCTACGGCATGCTGTTCCCGCACCAGCGGGTGATGCTGCTGATCCCGCCGATCCCGATGAAGGCGCGCACGCTGGTGATCGTGCTGGGCGTGATCGAGCTGGCGTTCGGCATCAGCGGCACGCGTTCGGGCGTCGCCCACTTCGCCCACCTGGGCGGCATGCTGTTCGGCTGGCTGCTGATCCAGCAGTGGCGCGGGCGGCCGCCCTTCAGCCGGCGCCGCCCGGGCAACAACGTCCGGCGTTTCTAGACGGCTGCAGGCCGGTCTCGGGATTCCGGATCCGTTTTACGAGCCTGGAATCCGACCTAGAAATCCGCACCGCGCAGCCCGGCAAGGCCCGCACCGTCATCCCGGCAATGTCCACGCCGTCATCCCGCAATATCCACACCGTCATCCCGGCGCAGGCCGGGATCCAGAGCCCGCGCCCTGCAGCCAGGGCGATGTACGAGAACCGCTGATTGCCGTGCGGCCCCAAGTCTGCTTCTCACGCCGCGGGCCGGAAGGCACTGGATCCCGGCCTGCGCCGGGATGACGGCAAAAGCGGACAAGCTTTGCCGATTCCCGATCCCGATTCCCCGCAGTCAGCGCCAGATCCGGACCTGCTGGTCCTCCGTGGCCTGCATCGCGGTGCCGGCCTTGCAGTCGAAGGCGGTGCCGAACGCGGGCAGATTGACCAGCGGGCCGTTGGCGCGCCATTGGCCGGGCGCCTGCACGCTGCTGGCGGCCAGGCGGCTGGCCACGTCCGGCGACATCTGCTGCCGCCACAGCTGCGCCCATGCCTCGAAGAACGCCTGCGCGGACGCCTTGGGCAGTTCGGCATTGGCGGCGGCGAGCGCGTCCCACGCCAGTTCCACGCCGGCCAGGTCGGCGGCGTTCTCGTCGCGGGTCTGGGTGCCGTCGACCATCAGCGCGGTGGCGGCGGGATAGGCGTAGCCGCTGTACTGGCCGGCCAGGCGGTTGGCGAGATCGGTCCAGGCGGCCTCGTCGCCGTCGTTCCACCAGGTGCGGACGTTGCCGGCGGCGTCGACCACGCGCCCGCGGATGTCGATGCCGCGGCCGAGCTCGTGCCCGACCAGCGCGCCGTAGCTGCCGTAGTGCGCGGCGGCATCCTGCGTCATGTCGAGCACCGGCGGCTGCAGCACCGCCGCCGACACGATCAGCCGGTTCTGGGCGATGTCGTACGCCAGCGCCGGCTGCTGCGGCAGCACGTCCCAGCGCTGGTCGGCGTTGCTGCGGCCGATGCGCCGCATCTCCTCGCGGTGGCGCCAGGTGGACGCGATCAGCATGTTGCCGCCGAAGCTGCCGCGCCCCATCGGCTGCACGCTGTAGTCGAGGTCGTGCCGGGGCGCGCCGATCTCGATGCGCAGCGCCTCGATCTTGTTGCGTGCCTCGGCTTTGGTCGGCTCGCTCATCCAGGCGCTGCGGTCGATGCCGCGCAGCAGCGCGTCGCGGACCTCGGTGGCGATGGTGGTCGCGCGCAGCCGGGTGCCCTCGGGCAGGTACCTGGCCACGTACTCGCGGCCGAGCATCGGCCCCGCGGCCTTGTTGATCGCGTTCAGGACCTGGGCCTGCCGCGGCAGCGGTTCGGCCTGGCCGCGCAGCACGCGGCCGTGGAACTCGAACTCGGCCTCGCGGAAGGTCCTGGACAGGTACGGCGCCATGGCATTGCCGACATGGAAGCGCAGGTACGACTTCCACTGCGCCGGCTTCACGCTGCCGACCAGCTCGTCGAGCCGGGCGAACAGCGCTGGATTGGCCATCGACACGGTCTCGGCCTGGATGCCGTTGGTCTGCAGGAACTCGTCCAGCTGCAGGCGTTTGTACTGCTTGTCGAACCCGGCGACCGGCACCGGCGCATAGTTGTTGCGCGGGTCGCGGGCGAGGGTGATCGCGCGCCAGTGCCGCGCGATCTCGGTCTCCAGGTCGATCACCGCGGCCGTCTCGGCGTCGAGCGACTTCTCCTCGACCCCGGTCAGCGCCAGGATGCTGCGCACGTAGCCGCGGTAGCGGTCGAGGATCGCCTTGGTGTCGGCGTCGTCGCGGGTGTAGTACGCGGGATCGGGCAGGGCCAGGCCGCCCTGGGTGAAGTAGCCGATGTGGCGCGTCAGGTCGGCAAGGTCGACATCGGCGTTGAAGTTGAACGCCACCGGGATGCCGACCTGGTGCAGCGCGGCGATCGCCGGCGGGATGTCGCGGGCGCGGCGGATGCCGTCGATGCGCGAGAGCAGCGGCGCGATCGGCTGCGCCCCGTCCGCTTCCACCGCGGCCTCGTCCAGGCCGCTGGCCCAGAAGTCGCCGAGCAGCTGCTGCACGTTGTTCTGCGGCGACCGCATCGCCGCGTCCAGGAGCTCGCGCTGCTGCTGCAGGGCCGAGGCCTGCAGCTCGCCCAGCGCCGACACGCGGCCCGATCCCACGATCATGTTCGCGGTCAGCCAGTCCTTGTTGACGAAGCTGTAGAAGTCGGTGCAGGCCGTGGGCCCGGCTGGCGCCTTGGCCGCGCCGCGGCGCTGGGCGTCGGCGTCGGTGGCGGACATCCCGATCGCCAGGCAGGCGACCAGGGCGAGGGTGAGCGGTTTGGCGTTGGGCATCGCGGAGTCCATCGAAACGATCGCGGCAGTCTAGCAAGCCCGGTCACGCTGAACGCGGCCGCCACACACATAAAAAGAAGGTCCGGCGGATGCCGGACCTTCCTTCGCGGGCCTGCGCGACGTCAGTCGCGGAAGATCACCAGATCACCACCTGGTCGCTGCCGGCGCGCACCATCGGATCGCCCGGCTTGCACTCGAACGCGGCGGCGAAGGCCGGCAGGTTCGAGGGCGCGCCGATGGCGCGGAACCCGGCCAGCGCGTGCTCGTCGGTCTGCAGGCGCTTGTCGAGCTCCTCGGGGGTGAAGTTGCGGCGCCAAACGGTGGCCCAGCCGAGGAAGAAGCGCTGGTCGCGGGTCAGGCCGTCGATCATCGGGTCCTCGCTGCCCGCGGTGGCCTTCTTCATCGCGTCGTAGGCCGTGGCGAGGCCGCCGAGGTCGGCGATGTTCTCGCCCAGGGTGTGGTTGCCGTTGAGATGGCGGCCGTCCTCGGTGGTGTAGGCGTCGAACTGCGCCACCAGCTTGCCGGTGCGCGCGCGGAAGCCTTCCAGGTCGGCGTCGGTCCACCAGTTCGCCATGTTCCCCTGCGGGTCGAAGCGTGCGCCCTGGTCGTCGTAGCCGTGCGTCATCTCGTGGCCGATCACCGCGCCGATGCCGCCGTAGTTGAGCGGATCGTCGGCCTCCGGGTCGAAGAACGGCGGCTGCAGGATCGCGGCCGGGAATGTCAGCTGGTTGGCCAGCGGATTGTAGGAGGCGTTGACCGTCTGCGGCCGCATGCCCCATTCGCTCTTGTCGACCGGCTGGCCGATCTTGCCGATGTCCCACCGGTAGTTGAACTCGCGCGCGGCGAGCACGTTGTCCAGATAGCTGTCGCGGCCGGTCTCCAGCCCCGACCAGTCGCGCCACTTGTCCGGGTAGCCGACGCGCGGCTCGAAGGTCTTCCATTTCTCGATCGCCTTGGCCTTGGTGTCGTCGCTCATCCACTCCAGGTTCTCGATGCGCACCTTCAGCGCCTCGCTGAGGTTGGCGATCAGCGCTTCCATCTTGGCCTTCGATTCCGGCGGGAAGGCGACCTTCACGTAGAGCTGTCCGAGCGCCTCGCCGGCATTGCGGTCGATGGTCTGCAGCACGCGCTTGCCGCGCTCCTTCAGGTCCTGCTGGCCGGCGAGGGTCTTGCCGTAGAAGGCGTGGTTCTGCTGCACGAACGGGTCGGAGAGATACGGCGAGGCGCCGTCGACGAGGTGGAAGCGCAGATAGCTCTTCCACTGCTCGGCCGGCACGTCCTCGAGCATCCTGCTGACCTCGGCGTGGTACTCCGGCACCGACAGCGAGAACATCTCCGGCACCTCGACGCCCTGCGATTCGAAGAAGCGGGTGAACGGGAAGTTCGGCGACAGCGCATCGGCCTCGGCCGGCGTGACCGGGTTGTAGTACAGCTCGACGTTGCGCGAGAACTCCTCGCGCGACTTCGACACCTTGGCCAGGCGCGTCTCGAACGCCATCACGTCGTCCGCCTGCGCGGCGGCCGCGTCGGCGGGTACCCCCGAGAGCTCCAGCACCTTGGCGATGTGGGCGACATAGGCGTCGCGGATCTTCAGCTTGTCGTCGGCGGTGTAGTAGGGCGCGTCGGGCAGGCCGAGGCCGCCCTGGCCGGTGGCGGCGATGTTCATCGTCGCGTCCTTGAAGTCGGGCATCGCGCCGATGCCGACCAGGTAGCCGTCGCCCTTCGCGGCCGACTTGCGCAGGTACTCGGCGATCGCCGCGCCGTCGGCCAGCGCGTCGATCTCGGCCAGTTCGGCCTCGAGCGGCGCGATGCCCTGGGCGTTGACGGCCGCCTCGTCCATGCCGGTGGCCCAGAAGTCGCCGACGATCTTCTCCACGCCGGTGGCGCCGGCATCGGCGGCCGACTGTTCGGCGAGCTGGCGCTGGACGGCGGTGGAGCGCTCGTCCAGCATCTCGAACGCGCCCCAGGAGCTGCGGTCGCCGGGGATCGCGTTGGCGGCCAGCCAGGTGCCGTTGGCGTAGGCGTTGAAGTCCCGGCAGGCGTTGCCGTTCGGATCGAGGTCCGACAGTTGGAAGCGGTTGACCGGCGGCAGGGTGCTCTCGTCGAGGGTCAGGGCGGGCCCGGCCGCGGGCGCGGCGTCGGCGGTGTCGCCGGCGGGCGCGGCGCGGTCGCAGGCGGACAGGACCAGCGCGATCGCCAGCGACAGGGTGATGGTTTTCGGCAGATGGGAAGGCACGTGCATGGACTCCGCCCGGCGGGCTTGGAAAGGACAGGTCGGCCCCGGAGGGCACCGGGGGCACTCTACGCCTGACCCGGCCCGGCCGGGGGTGTCGATGGTCATGGCAGGCAGGCGCGCCGGGGAGCCACGCGCCGCCTCGCACCGGCATCCCGGCTGCGCCGGGGTGACGGGATCCTCCGGCGGCCTGCGGGTCTGCGGAAGTGCCGGCCGATTGGCGCGCCTGGTATCCCCGCGCCTTCAGTCACGCTCAGCCTGGTGCGCCGTAGTCAGCGCAACAGCAGCACCGGGATCAGGCAGCTGCGGATCATCGCGGTGGTGGTGCTGCCGACGATCAGCTGGCGGATCTTCGAGTGGCCGTAGGCGCCCATCACCAGCAGGTCGATGCCGTGCTCGCGCACGTGGTTGCCGATCACCGATTCGGCGTCGCCGGCGGCGAGCGAGGCCTGCACCTCGAAACCGGCCTCGGCCAGCACGCCGCCGGCCCAGGCCTGCGCCTCGCGCAGCGCGTCGTTGCCGTCGCCGGCGCTGACCAGGTGGCAGGGCAGGCCGCGGAACAGCGGGCTCTGCGCGACCATCTGCACGCATTTGCGCGTGGTCTGGCTACCGTCGAAGGCGATCGCGAAGCGCGCGACCGGGCGGAACGCGCGCGAGGCGACCAGCAGCGGCCGATGCACCGCCCGCGCCACCCGCTCCAGATTGGCGCCCAGGTGGCCCTTGTCGAAGTCGGCCGACTCGCCGCGCTTGCCGAGCACCAGCAGCCGCGCGCCGGCTTCCAGCCCGGCCAGGGTCTCGGCCAGGCTGCCGTGGCGCTGCAGGCCCTCGGTATCATCGGCGCCGGCATCGGCCGCCCGCGTGCGCGCACGCGCCAGCAGCAGGCGGCCGCGCTCTGCCGACAGGCGACTGCGCTTCTCGTCGAGCTCGGCCAGTTCCTGCAGCAGTTCGGCCTGCGCCTCCAGGCCGATGTTGCCGCTGTAGTCGGCCGCGGCGGTCGGGTGCGCCTCGCGGTCGAGCACGTGCAGGAACTGCAGCGGCGCGTCCAGCCGTTGGGCCGCCCAGGCGGCGTGGTCGGCGACGCTGTCGGCGTAGACCGAGGCGTCGACGCAGGCCAGCACCTTGCCGTCGGCCGGGATTTCGTAGCTGTTCGCGTTCATGTCGAATTCCTCAGTGTCCGCCCATCAGGTGCCCGGCGCCGGGCTTGTCGTGCACGCCCAGCCGGTCGACCAGTGTACGGCTGGCCTCGTCCATGCCCGCCAGCTCGACCTCGGTGCCCTCGCGGCGGAACTTCAGCACCACCTTGTCCAGCGCCCCGACCGCGCTCAGGTCCCAGAAGTGCGCGCCGGAGACGTCGATGCGGACGCGATCGAGCACCTCGCCGAAATCGAACGCGGCGATGAAACTCTCCGCCGAGGCGAAGAATACCTGCCCGGTCACCGTGTAGTGCCGCGCCGCACCGTCCTCGGCCGCGACCGAGCCGACGTGCAGCACCTGGCCGACCTTGCGGGCGAAGAACAGCGCCGACAGCAGCACGCCGGTCAGCACGCCCTTGGCCAGGTCGTGGGTCAGCACCGTGACCACCACGGTGGCGATCATCACCAGGCTGGAGGTCTTGGGATGGGTGCGCAGGTTGGCCACCGAGCGCCAGTTGAAGGTGCCGATCGACACCATGATCATCACCGCCACCAGCGCCGCCATCGGGATCATGCCCACCCAGTCGCTTGCGAACACGACCATCAGCAGCAGGAACACGCCCGCGGCCAGGGTCGACAGGCGACCGCGGCCGCCGGACTTCACGTTGATCACCGACTGTCCGATCATCGCGCAGCCGGCCATGCCGCCGAGGAAGCCCGAGGCGACGTTGGCCACGCCCTGGCCCTTGGCCTCGCGGTGCTTGTCGCTGGGCGTGTCGGTCAGGTCGTCGACGATGCTGGCGGTGAGGAAGGACTCCAGCAGGCCCACCACCATCAGCGTCAGCGAGACCGGCAGGACGATCCGCAGCGTCTCCAGGGTCCAGGGGACGTCGGGTAGCAGGAACACCGGCAGGCTGTCCGGCAGCTCGCCCTTGTCGCCGACGGTGGGCACTTCGATGCCGAGCAGCAGCGCCGCGCCGGTCAGCAGCACGATCGCCACCAGCGGCGACGGCACCGTGCGCGTCAGTCGCGGCAGGCCGTAGATGATGCCCAGGCCGATCGCGACCATCGGGTAGACCATCCACGGCACCGCGATCAGTTCCGGGACCTGCGCCAGGAAGATCAGGATCGCCAGCGCGTTGACGAAGCCGGTGATCACCGAGCGCGAGACGAAGCGCATCAGGTCGGCCAGCCGCAGGTAGCCGGCGGCGATCTGCAGCACGCCGGTGAGGACGGTGGCGACCAGCAGGTATTGCAGGCCGTGGTCGCGCACCAGCCCGACCATCAGCAGCGCCATCGCGCCGGTGGCCGCGGAGATCATGCCCGGGCGGCCGCCGGTGAAGGCGATCACCACGGCGATGCAGAACGAGGCGTACAGGCCGACCTTGGGATCGACGCCGGCGATGATGGAGAAGGCGATGGCCTCGGGGATCAGCGCCAGGGCGACCACCAGGCCGGCGAGCAGGTCGGCGCGGACGTTCGGAAACCATTCCGCGCGCAGGTTCGATGACGTCATGGGAGCAGGTCCTGGACCGCGCCGGGAGCCCGGGCGGTCGAATCGGTGTCTCGGGGAAAACACGGCGGAGTCGCCGCGGAGAAACGGTCGGCGCCGGACGGCCGCCGCGGACGCGCGCTACGGCGGCGTCGGCCGGGTGCCGCCCACGCGGCGCCGGGCGCGCCGCGGGCGCGGTTCCGGGGCAAGCGCGCGTACGGACGGGAAACGTTGCTGCATCGCAACATGATAGCAGCCCAGGCATCGGCCAGCCATCGCCGGAGGTGCGCCGCGTGCCCGTGAAGCTGCCGACGCCACCGTCGATCCCGAGAGACACCACGACCCCCGGTCCGGCATCGATTCCACCGGTTGATCGCAGACCGTGGAGTTTTCGCGCTTCGCGCTACCGGTCGGCTTCCAGGCGCTTGTGGGAGCGACGGAAGTCGCGACGACCGGACGCCGCGCAGTCGCGACTTCCGTCGCTCCCACTGTGCGCATCAACCGTCGGTGGCGGGTGGAGCATCGACCGTGCGGGTGGCGCCGTCGGCCAAGTCGTTGAGCGCGCGGCTCTCGCGCTTCGGCGTCACGAACGGCGTGGGCTTGGGTGCATTGCCGCGCAACAGCGGGATTCCCGCACGCGGATCGCCGCCGGCCGCGAGTTCCAGTTCGAAACGCTCGGCATCCAGGCGCCGGACCTCGGCGGCGATGGCCGCCGCTTCCTCAGGATCGACCCCGATCTCGCGCAGCGCGGCCTCTCCGAACCTGACCGCCGATTCGAAGGTCTCGCGGATCTGGTAGTCGACGCCCGCGGCGATCAGCTGCAGCGAATGCTCGCGGTCGAACGCGCGCACCAGCAGCTTCGCCTGCGGGAAGCTCCGCGTGGCCAGCGCGGCGATGCGGCTGGCGGCCTTGCGGTCGTCGACGCAGACCGCGATCGCGCGTGCCCGGTGCGCGCCGGAGGCGTGCAGCACGTCGAGCCGGGTGCCGTCGCCGTAGTAGACCTTGAAGCCGAACTCGGCGGCGCTCTGGATCATTTCGATGTCGGTGTCGATGATGGTCACGTCGACGTCGCGCGCCAGCAGCGACTGGCTCATCACCTGCCCGAAGCGGCCGAAGCCGACGATCAGCACGCTGCCGGCGAGGCCGTCTGCCCGTTCCACGCCGTCCAGGGACGGCGCCGCCGCGGACGTGAAGCGCTTCGCGACCAGCACGACCAGCGGCGTCAGGACCATCGACAGCACCACGACCGCCGTCAGGCTGGCGTTGACCCCGGCGTCGATGATGCCGCCGGCCGCCGCCGCCGCGTACAGCACGAAGGCGAACTCGCCGCCCTGCGCCATCAGCACCGCCCGGTCCAGCGCGTCGGCATGGCTGCTGCGGGTGACGCGTGCGACCAGGTAGATGCAGCTGCCCTTGGCCGCCATCATCGCCGGCACCGCGGCGGCGATCAGCGCCCACTGGTCCGCCACCACCGACAGGTCCAGCGACATGCCCACCGCCATGAAGAACAGGCCCAGCAGCAGCCCGCGGAACGGCTCGATGTCCGCCTCCAGCTGGTGCCGGAAGGTGGATTCGGACAGCAGCACCCCGGCCAGGAACGCGCCCATCGCGGTCGACAGTCCGCCCATTTCCATCAGCAGCGCGGCGCCCAGCACCACCAGCAGCGCGGCCGCGGTCATGACCTCGCGCGCCCTGGCCGCGGCCAGCACCCGGAACAGCGGGTTGAGCAGGTACAGGCCGGCCACGATCAGGCCGGCCAGCGAGGCGACGGCGACGGCGACGCCGCCCAGGCGCGAGCCGGCGTCCGGAGCGGCCGCCGTCGGCGACATCAGCGCCACCAGCGCCAGCAGCGGCACGATCAGCAGGTCCTCGAACAGCAGGATCGAGACCATGCGCTGGCCGCGCGGCAGGGCGATGTCGCCGCGCTCGCCGAGCAGCTGCATGACGATCGCGGTGGAGGTGAGCACGAAGCCGGCGGCGCCGACGAAGGACACCGGCAGCGGAAAGCCGAATGCGAGTCCGACGCCGGTCAGGGCTGCGACGCACGCGGCGATCTGCAGCGCGCCGAGACCGAAGATCTGCCGGCGCAGGTTCCACAGGTGCGAAGGCCGCATCTCCAGGCCCACCACGAACAGGAACATCACCACGCCCAGCTCGGCGAAGTGCAGGATCGCCTCGGGTTCGGCGAACAGGGCGAAGCCGAACGGTCCGATCGCCAGCCCCGCGGCCAGGTAGCCCAGCACCGATCCCAGGCCGAGCCGCCGGAACAGCGGCACCGCCACCACGGCGGCGCCGAGCAGGGCGACGACCCTGATCAGCTGCCCGGCGTCGCCCTCGACCGCCACGGCTCAGCGCCTGTGCACCGGGGCGGTCAGCGACAGCAGCAAAAAGCCGCCGACGATGCCGACGTTCTTCATGAAGTGCAGCAGCTGGGCATCGCGGCCGGCGCCGGCCACCGACCAGAACGGATGCGCCAGCACCGCGTCGGCCGCCATCAGCAGCGCCGCGGCCAGCGCCGTCCAGCGCAGTTTCCAGCCGGACGCGATCAGCAGCCCCAGCAGCAGTTCGGCGGCGCTGAAGGTCAGGGTGGCGCCGCTGGTCGGCACGCCTTGCCAAGCGCCCCACAGGCGCCAGCCGCCCATGACCACGAACACGCCGGCCAGCAGCAGCCGCGGCAACACGATTGCGGGATTCGCCTGGCGCATGCGGCCGACCTCCGGTATGTGGGCTCCGGCAGCATCCTGTCACAGACGCCTGCCGGTCGCACCGGGCGGATGCCGCTCAGGCGATCGCGGCACCTGCCGCACGCTGGCTGCGGTCGCGGCCCTCGTGCTTGCCGCGATACAGGGCGGCGTCCGCGCGCTGGAGCAGGTCGACCGCGCCGGACTCGCGCTTCGGATCATACGTGGCCACGCCGATGGTGAGGGTGATCCAGGGTGCGATCTCGGAGCCGAGGTGCGGAATCCGCAGCGCGCGCACGTCGCGGATGATCGCCTCGGCCAGGGCATTTGCGGCCGCGGCGGAGGTCTCGGGCAGGATCGCCGTCAGTTCGTCGCCGCCATAGCGCGCGGCCAGGTCGCGCGGACGGCGCGCGTGCACGCCGATCACGTTGGCGGTCCGGCGCAGGACGTCGTCGCCGGCCTGGTGGCCGTAGCGGTCGTTGTAGTGCTTGAAATGATCGACGTCGATCAGCAGCAGCGACAGCGGCCGGCCCGAGCGCTGGGCCGCCTTGAGCTCGCGCGCCAGCGTGAGGTCGAACATGCGACGGTTGGCCAGGCGGGTCAGCGCGTCCGAATGCGCCTGGCGCTGCGATTGCCGCAGGCGCGACAGCGTCCACGCCACGTAGCCGGCGGCCAGCACCGCCAGGGTCGGCGTCGGCTGGAACCAGTAGCGGCCGTAGCGCAGCATCAGCGCACAGCAAAGCAGCGTGCCGGCGGCGACCACGGCGAAGACGATCCACGGCCGCCGCCAGGGGCTGCGTTCGCTGTACAGCGCCAGCGGCAAGAGCGCCAGGGCGATCGCCAGCAGCCATTGCCGCGGGCCGGGAAAAGGAATGATCGCCTGCCCGTTGGCCAGCGCGTTGAGTACGTTGGCGTGGTACTCGGTGGCCGAGAGCCGCGGGCCGCCTCCGGTCAGCGGCGTCAGCAGCCCCTGGTCGATGCCGGCCGCGGTCGCGCCCACCAGGACCCAGCGGTCGCGCAGCAACGCGTCGTCGACCGTGCCGTCGAGCACGTCGAGGTAGGACACCTGCGCGAACGCGCCGTGCGGGGCGAACGGGATCATGATGTGGTGGTCGCGCACCCACTGGTAGGGAGCGGCCTGCCGCCGCCGCGGATCGCGCAGTCCCGGCAGCGCGCGGTCGGCGTCGGTGCCGGCATGCGTATCGAGCAGTGCGACCGCCAGCGAGGGCCAGTGCGCCGAGCCCAGGCCGGCGCGGAGATAGGCGTGGCGCGCGATGCCGTCGCGGTCGATCGCCGCGTCCACGTGGCCGAGTCCGGCGGCCGCCTCGATCAGCGGCGGCATCGGCATCACCTCGATCAGCATGCCGCCCGGTTCGACGGGCTCGGCCATGACCGGCAGGACGGTGTTGCCGCTTTCGGCGAGTGCCCGGGCGAGCAGGGCATCGCCGGCGGGATCGTCGCGGGCCGGTTCGGCGAACATGACGTTCAGCGCGACGCCGCGCGCGCCGGCACGCTGCAGGCGCTCGACGAGCTCGGCATGGACGCCGCGCGACCACGGCCAGCGCCCGAGTTCGGACAGGCTGCGCTCGTCGACCGCCACGATCACGATGCGGTCGTCCGCCGGCTGCTCGAAATGGGACAGCAGGGTGTCGTAGATCCAGGTATCGAGGCGCCAGGTCAGTTGCTGCGACAGCAGCGCGCCGACGCACAGCGCGGCGAGCAGGCCGATCAGCAGGCGCAGGAGCAGGTTGCGGCGGCGCCCGGCGCGCATGCTCAGAGCACCAGCAGCAACAGGCCGGCGCCCAGCGCGATCCGGCACGGCAGGCACCCGATCTTCACGCTCTGGGCAGGGCCGAACGGATGCGCGTAGTCATCGCTGTCGATCAGCCGGGTGCGCATGTACCAGGTACCCGAGCCCAGTCCCGGCAGCGCGATCTGGTTGGTGTCCAGGGTGCGTTCGAGCTCGATGCTCGCGAAGTCGGCGTCGCGGGACAGCTGGAAGTGATAGCGCTGGTCGTCGCCGCCGGCGGGCCAGCGGACGTGCAGGTCGCGCTTGCTGCGTTCGATGCCGTCCTCGCCGATCGCCGGCCCCGGCTCCGCCTCGTGGAGGACGAAGCGCACCGGATCGCCGAACGGGCCGTGCTTGCCGTCGGCGTCGGTCGCGCCGACGCGCCAGTAGTACTCGCCCGGCGGCAATGGGTCGGGCGCGCGCAGTTCGGTGCGACGCAGCCCCTCCCGATCGATCAGGGGCGCGGCGAATACCGGGTCGCGGTCGACCTGCAACCGGTAGCGCTCGGCACCGCCTTCGCTCCGGGTCCAGCGAAATCGCGGGCGCGGGCCGGCGGTGCTGTCGTCCTGGACCGGGGCGATCGCGAAAGGCGGGGGAGGGTGCGCGGAGATGCGGAAGCCGCGGACGGCATCGTGGCCTTCCAGGCCCCGGGCGTCGACCGCCCGCACCCGGGCGTGGAAGTCGCCATCGCCGGGTATCGCCACCTCGGCACGGGGCGCGTCGACCCGCGTGTCCTGCAACAGCGCCAGGAATTCCGCTTCGGCGGCGATCTGGAGCCGGTAGCCCGCTGCGCCGTCCACCGCCGGCCAGTCCACGGCGGCCGGCATGCGTCGCAACTCGTCGGGCCAGCCGGAGAGGTCGGGGGCCGGCAACAGCGGGGTGGCCGGCAACGGCCGGCGGTCCCGGTCGCTCAGGGTGCCCTGGCCGGCATCGAGTACCACGGCGCGACCGCCGCCGCTGACCCCCACGCGCCCGTCCAGCACCTCGGAACGGGTGTGCTCGGCGTCGCGGGCGACGCGGAACTCGGTGCCTCGCACGGTGGCCATGGTGCCGGGGGTATCGACGATGAAGCGCGACGCCGGCCCGCGCGCACGTTCGACCGAGTTGGTGGTGCGGCCGTGGACCAGCCGCATCCGCGTATCGACCATGCCGGTGGCGCCGTAGGCGCTGAGCTTGTCGAGGTGCAGTTCGCTGTCGCCATGCAGCAGCAGGCGCGAGCCGTCGGCGAAGCGCAGGGTGAGATTGGCGTCCGGTGCCGTGCGCAGGACGGTGCCGGCGCCGAACCGCATGTCCGGTGCGACCGGCGCGGCCTCGTCGGGCGCATCCGCGGGCGCGGCCGTGGCTTCGCCACGGAGCGCAATGACGGTCGCCTTCGCGGGCTGTACCCGCAGCCAGGACACGGGGATCCGCAGCTGGGTGCCGGGCGTCATCTGCCACGGATCCTCGACGTCGTTGTGCGCCTGCAGGCGCTGCCAGCGCACGTCGTGGCGCAGGTAGGTCCGGCTCAGGTCCCAGATCGTGTCCCCGGGGCGGACGCGGTAGCGCCATTCCTCGGCCGATGCGGCGGTACTGGCGAGCAGGGCCAGCAGCATCGGCAACAGCCATGCCAACCGGATGGGCCGGATCGGCGCTGCCCGGCGGATTCCGTGGCCGTCCGTTGGCGGGGGATTGCGGAGGCTACGCTTCAAATGCCGGCGCCTGTACTTGCACGGCGGCCATTGTAGTGGATGAACCCGGCCGGCCGGCCGGCACGACCCGGGCGGCCTTGCGATGGCGCCGAGGCGGCGCGGGCGTGGCGCCGCCGGTCGTCGTCAGCGCGGCAGGCGCAGCCGGACGCGGTGGAAGGCGCCGGGCGCGCCGGCGTCGCGGACGAAATAGAGTTCCTGGCGCTCCCACAGCATCGTCGGATGATATTCGTCCGCGGCGCTGTTGATGCAGGGGCCGAGGTTGCGGGCGGGGGCGAAGCCCTCGCGCCCAAGGCGGCTGGCGTACAAGTCGCCCCAGCCGTGCCCGAGGTCGGGAAGCCCGTCGTCGGGCCGGTCGAGGCGGGCGAACAGCAGGGTGCGGCCGTCGGGCGAGATCTCCGGGTTGTATTCCCAGCGCTCGGGCGTGTTGACACCGGGCCCCAGCTTGAGCGGCGGCCCGAAGCTGCCGTCCGCGCGGCGTTCGCTGCGCCAGATGTCGACGTCCCCGCCCGGCACCGGCGCCTCGACCCGGGCGAAGTAGAGATTGCCGCGCCGGTCGACGCTCGGATACAGCTCGTCGTAGCCGTCGGCGTTGACCTCGTGCCCGAGGTGTACCGGTTGGCCCCAGCCGTTGCCGGTACGCCGGACCATCCAGAGATCCATGTCTTCGCGTTCGGCGCCGTCGAGCGGACGCATCGAGGAGAAGTACAGGGTGCGTCCGTCCGGCGCGACGAACGGATCCATATCGGCATGGACGCCGGAGAACGGCGCGACGACCGGCTGGCTCCAGCGCTCCGGCGGCAGGCGGTAGGCGGTCATGATCACGGCGCGTTCGCGGGTGCCCGGCCACCAGCCCACGCTGGTCGACCAGAACGCACGCAGGCGGGACCGGCTGAAGCTGATGCGCCACTGCCAGTGATCGTCGTTGATCACGCCTGGAGCGAACGTCTCGACCGGTGGGCAGGACATCGTTTCGGCGCCGGCGGGCGGGGCCGCGGTGGACGGCAGTGCAGTGCCGGCGAGCAGGGCTGCGATCGCAGTGAGGCGCAGATGGGCGTACATGGGGCTTCTCCGGGCGGGATCGGGGCTCGAACATCGACCGCTGCGCCCTTGGCGGCAATCGCGCCGGGACCAACCGCACGCCGGCGGTGACGAACGGCACCGGTGCGGTTGCAAGCGTCGGCCGCCGGTCGCAGCATGCCGCCATGCGCCGCAACCCGCTCAAGCTCCTCGCCGCCGTGGTCGGCTGCTGGACGCTGTACGGGCTGCTGCTGGCGGCGCAGTTGTTGGGCATGGAAGATCCGGAGGGCAGGGTGATGCCCGCCGCGCACGCGCTCCGGCTCGGCCTCGCGTCCGGGTTGATGTGGATTCCACTGACGCTGCTGCTGCTGTGGTGGGTGCGGCGCTGGCCGATCGAGTGCGAGCGATGGCTGCGCTCGACCATGGCCGCGACCGCTCTGGTGCTGCTGATCGTGGTCCTGCGCGCGGCCGCGGTGGCGGCGCTGAACCCCTGGATCGGCTGGTACCAGCAGCTGCCCGGGGTGGTGGAACTGCTGTGGACCAGCTTCGGCAACAACGCCCTGTTGGTCTGGCTGATGGTCGGCGTCGCCCACGCCTGGCTGTACGCGCGGCGGGCGTTGGCGCGCGAACGCGAGGCCGAGCAGCTGCAGGCGCGGCTGACCGAGACCCGGCTGGATGCGTTGCGCGCGCAGCTCAACCCGCATTTCATGTTCAACGCGTTGAACTCGATCGCCGAGATGGTGCACCGCGACGCCGATGCCGCCGACCGCATGCTGGTCGGCCTGGGCGAGCTGTTGCGCAGCAGCCTCGATCACCAGCGTTCGCAGCTGGTGCCGCTGCACGAGGAGCTGCAATTGCTGCGGCACTACCTGGAGATCGAGAAGGCCAGGCTGGGCGAGCGATTGCGGCTCGAGTGGCGGGTGGAGCCCGGCCTGGAGCACCTGCCGGTGCCGCCGATGCTGCTGCAGCCGCTGGCCGAAAACGCGATCCTGCACGCGATCGCCGAGAAGAGCGCGCCGGGGCTGCTGCGGATCGCGATCCGGCGCGAAGGCGGGCGGCTGTGGCTGGAAGTGGGCGACGACGGCAGCGCCGATGCCGCGGCCACGCCCCGGCACGGCACCGGACTGCGCAACATCCGGTCGCGGCTGACGTACCTGTTCGGCGACCGCCACGGCTTCTGGATCGGCCCGGGCGCGGATGGCGGCACCACCGTGCGGCTGTGGCTGCCGTGCCCGCCCGGGGAGATGGCGGCATGAGCCCGCGCGTGCGCGCGGCGATCGTCGACGACGAGCCGCTGGCGCGGGCGCGGCTGGCGCGGCTGTTGCTGGCGGAGGGCGACGTCGACGTGATCGCCGAGTACGCAGACGGCGCACAGGCCGCCGCCGGGCTCGCGGAAACGGCGGTCGACGTCGCCTTTCTCGATGTGCGCATGCCGCATGCCGACGGCTTCGCCATGCTCGAGCGCCTGCCGCCGGCGCGGCGCCCGCTGGTGGTGTTCGTCACCGCGTACTCGGTCCATGCGCTGCAGGCGTTCGACGCCTCCGCCATCGACTACCTGGTCAAGCCGGTGGCGCCGGCGCGTTTGCGCGAATCGGTGGCACGGGTGCGGCAACGGCTGGCCGCGAACGCCGCCGCGCCGGCGGCGGCGGCCGGCTACCCGGAGCGCCTGGCGGTGCCCGACGGCCAGCGCCTGCGCATGATCCGCGTCGCCGACATCGAGTACGTGCGGGCACAGGGCAACTATCTCGAACTGCACCTCGAGGACCGCACGCTGCTGCTGCGCGAGACCATGGCCGGCTTCCTGCGACGCCTGGATCCGCGATGGTTCGTACGCATCCACCGTTCGCGCATCGTGCGCATCGACATGGTCGACCAGATCGAGCCCTACGGCGCCGCGCAGTACTGGCTGCGGCTGCGCAACGGCGTCTGCATGACGTCCGGCCGCAGCTACCGCGAGCCGTTGCGCCGCGCGCTGGGCATCGTCCGCGCCGCGGGTTCCCACCAGGACGAGGACCTGCGGCATACCCGATGACATGAAGTCGCGACCGCCATCGCCCCACGATCGTCGTTGCACTCCCTTGTGGGAGTGGCGGCGGCATGCCGCCGCCGGGCAGTCGCGACGAGCGGAGCCGCACCCCATAAGACGGATTGTTCCCACAGGGCATGGGCATGGTGCATGGCATCGGCATTTGC
Source organism: Luteimonas sp. R10 (assembly GCF_045689605.1). GTDB lineage: Bacteria > Pseudomonadota > Gammaproteobacteria > Xanthomonadales > Xanthomonadaceae > Luteimonas. The sequence goes on along the minus strand of NZ_CP141262.1, from coordinate 3,249,073 downwards.
GCGCGGGAATTGTCGAATAGGGCGATGGCCGCGATGGCTGAACGGGCGACGAGGCCCGTGCTGGCGCTCCGGACCGGCCTCGCGTAGACTCCGCGGCGTCCTGCAACACGGTTGCCCCCGCCTTCGGGCGGAGACGATCCTGGTAGACCCGCCGCGGCCATGTGCCCCGGCCCTTATCCCGCACGTCCTTCGTCGCGCAGACACGGCCCGGAGCCTTTCCGTGCCGTCACCCATTACTCGCAGCGCGGTTCTGGATAGCTCCGAGTAAGCCGTCACGGCCGTCCGGCCGGACATGACGCCACCGCGCGCGTGTTCCCGGACTCCTGCGCCGCGACTTCTTGGAGTTCCCACATCATGACGTTCGAAACCCTCGGGCTCTCGCCCGCGCTGCTGCGCGCGCTGTCCGACACCAACTACACCGTGCCCACGCCGATCCAGGCCGAGGCCATCCCGCTGGCGTTGGCCGGCCACGACCTGCTGGGCGGCGCCCAGACCGGCACCGGCAAGACCGCCGCCTTCGGCCTGCCGCTGCTGCAGCGCCTGGCCAAGGAGACCCCGCCGAAGGGCCCGCGCAAGCCGCGCGCCCTGATCCTGGTGCCGACCCGAGAACTGGCGGTGCAGGTGGGCGACAGCCTCAAAGCCTACGGCCGCCACCTGCGCCTCAACGTGACCACGGTCTTCGGCGGCGCCGGCATGCAGCCGCAGATCGAGAACCTGCGCCGCGGCGTCGACGTCCTGGTGGCCTGCCCGGGCCGCCTGCTCGACCACATGGAAAGCGGCCATGCCAAGCTCGACGCGGTCGAGATCCTGGTGCTGGACGAGGCCGACCGCATGCTCGACATGGGCTTCCTGCCGGCGATGAAGCGGGTGCTGGCGCGGGTGCCGAAGGCGCGGCAGACGCTGCTGTTCTCGGCCACGTTCGAGCCGCGGATCAAGGCGCTGGCGCTGGAATTCATGCGCGACCCGAAGCAGGTGCAGGTGGCCGCCAACAACACCATCGCCGAGACCATCACCCATCGCGTGCACCCGGTCGACTCGGCGCGCAAGCGCGACCTGCTGGTCGAGATCCTGGCCGCGCGCCACACCGAGCGGGTGCTGGTGTTCGGCAAGACCAAGCACGGCTGCAACCGGCTCGCCGAGCAGCTGGAAACGGCCGGCCTGCCGGCGGTGGCGATCCACGGCAACAAGAGCCAGGCGCAGCGGCAGAAGGCGCTGATCGCGTTCAAGACCGGCAAGGCGCGGATCCTGGTGGCCACCGACGTCGCCGCCCGCGGGCTCGACATCCCCGACCTGCCGCTGGTGATCAACCACGACCTGCCGATGGTGGCCGAGGACTACATCCACCGCATCGGCCGCACCGGCCGCAACGGCGCCTCGGGCGAGGCGCTGTCGCTGGTGGCGCCGGAGGAGGGTGGCCTGCTGCGCCAGATCCAGCGCATGCTCAAGGCCGACATCGTGATGGACACGGTGGAAGGCTTTGCGCCGAGCCGGCCGATCGATCTGAACGCGCCGATCCCGAAGAACGGCGGTGGCGGCCAGCGCCAGGGGCAGCGCCCGCAGGCTCGTGCCGCGGGCAAGCCGGCGCATCGCGCGCACGGCAAGCCGCAGGCGCGCGGCGCGCAGCCGCATGCCGGGCCGAAGCAGCACCGCGGCGGCGGCAGGTCCGGCAGCGGTTCACGGCGTGATTCGCGCGCCTGAACCCGGTCGCAGGGATGCGCAATGAAGAAGGCCGGCAATGCCGGCCTTCTTCGTGCCGATCCCCGTAGAGCGGAGCTTGCTCCGCTGCTCTTTGGAGGGCTCCGGTGCGTGGAGCAGCGGAGCAAGCTCCGCTCTACGGGTTGGATGGCGGCGGTCCGGATCAGGCCTGCTCGGCGATCCAGCGGTCGATCTTGGCTTCCAGCACGTCCAGCGGCACCGAGCCGTCCTTCAGCACCTCGGCGTGGAAGGCGCGGATGTCGAAGCGGTCGCCGAGTTCGGCTTCCGCCTTCGCGCGCAGTTCCTTGATCTTCAGCTCGCCGATCTTGTAGGCCAGCGCCTGGCCCGGCCAGGCGATGTAGCGCTCGGCCTCGGCGACGGCGTCCGGCTCGCTGACCGAGGAATTCTCGAACATGTAGTCGAGCACCTGCTGCCGGGTCCAGCCCTTGCTGTGCAGGCCGGTGTCGACCACCAGCCGCACCGCGCGCCACAGTTCGCCCTGCAGGCGGCCGAAGTAGCTGTAGGGGTCGGTATAGACGCCCAGGTCCTTGCCCAGCCCTTCGGCGTACAGGCCCCAGCCCTCGATGAAGGCGGTCTCGCCGCCGAAGCGGCGGAACGCCGGCACGTCTTCCAGTTCCTGCTGCAAGGCGAGCTGGAAGTGGTGCCCGGGGATCGCCTCGTGCAGGAACAGGTCCTCCGCGTCCCAGGTCTTCCGCGTGGGCAGGTCGAACGTGTTGACGTAGAAGATGCCCGGGCGGCTGCCGTCCTCGCTCGGCGACATGTAGGAGCCGCCGGCCGCGGATTCGGCGCGGAAAGGTTCCACCGGGCGGATCTCGAAGCCGGCTTCCGGCGTCAGCGAGAACAGTTCCGGGATCCGCTGGTTGACCTTGTCCTCCAGCGCACGGTAGTGCGCGAGCAGCGCCTCCTCCGACTCGAACTCGAACCGCTTGTCGGTCTGCATGAAGGCGAAGAAGTCCTGCAGCGTTCCCTCGAAGCCGACGTCCGCCATCACCTTGCGGATCTCGCCGTGGATGCGGGCGACCTCGTCCAGGCCGATCTGGTGGATCCGCGCCGGCGACAGGTCGGTGGTCGTGCTCTGCCGGGCGGAGAAGGCATACCAGGCCTGGCCCTCGGGCAGCGAATCCAGGCCGACCGTGTCGCGCGTGGCCGGCAGGTACTCGTCGGCGATGAAGGCGCGCTGCTTGCGCAGCGCCGGCATCAGCTGCTCGCCGATCAGGACACGGTAGGCCTCGGCCAGGCGCTCGCGGTCGGCTTCGGAGAAGTCCTCCGGCATGTTGGCGATCGGGCCCCAGAACTGGCTGTCCTCCGGCTTTTCGGTGATCACCGTGTCCATCTGCGGCAGTACCTTCTCCATGACCACGCGCGGCTGCACGACGCCGGCTTCGACACCCGCGCGCATGTTGGCGATCTCGGTATCGATCAGCACCGGGATGCGCCCGGCGCGCGCCAGCCAGTTTTCGTAGTCCTCGACCGTCTTGAACGGCTGCGCGACCGAGCCGGAGCCGAGCATGACCGCATAGGTGACCAGGCTGCCCATCTGGTTGACGGGCAGCATCCAGTCCGGGAACCGTTCGGCTTCGAGCGCATCGCGCCGTTCGCGCACGAAGATCCGGTAGCTCAGCAGGTCCTGGCCTTCCAGACCCTCCTCGCCGATGGCCTCGACCCGGCGCAGCCAGCGATCGTTGAACTCGTGCATCTGCCGGCGGTACTCCGCGGAGCCGGAGTCGGGCAGCTGGTCGTCGTAGCGATGGTCGCCCTGGAACGTGGCCTGGATCGGGTTGAGCTGCAGGTTCTCCTCCCAGAACCCTTCGTAGAGCGTGGCCAGCTGCGCGGCCTTGTCGCCGGCGGGCGCCTGCGCGGTCGCGGCCGCGTTGCGTTCCGCGGTATCGGTGGTGGTCGGGGGTCCGCAGGCCGACAGCGCGGCGGCCAATGCGAGGGAAATGGAGAGGGCGAGTGGGCGGACGGCCATTCGGAAGGTTCCGGGCGGGGAAAGGCGGCAGCCTCGGGCCGCCGCCGCCGGCCGGCAAGGGTCAAAGGTCATTCCGCCGCGATGGCACTCCCGTAGGAGCGGCTTCAGCCGCGACCCCGCGCAATCGGTGGTTCCGGACACCTGGTCGCGGCTGAAGCCGCTCCTACATGGCACTCAGTCCTGCGCGGCCTGCGCGCGCAGCTCGGCGGCGCGGGCCTCGCCCAGGTAGCCTCGAATCGCGCGCCGCATCAGGTACAGCAGCGGGATCAGCGCGATCGCCGCCAGCATCTTGTAGCCGTAGTTGACGGAGCTGACCGCGAGGAACAGCGAGGTCGGCCATTGCTGCGGGCCGAGCACGAAGGCGATCCAGATCACCACGAAGCTGTCGATCAGCTGCGACACCGCGGTCGAGCCGGTCGCGCGCAGCCAGACCATGCGCTCGCCGGTGGCGCGGCGGATGCGGTGGAAGACGGCGACGTCGACCAGCTGGCCGACCAGGAACGCCACCACCGAGCCGGCGATCGTCCACATGCCCTGGCCGAAGATCGCGGCGAATGCGGCCTGGTAGTCCGGCACGCCCTGGTGCCGCACCGCGGTGACCCACCAGTCGGCCGGCGCCAGCGCGATGGCGGCGAAGGCGAAACAGAAGCCGTACACGATCAGCGCCACCGCGATCCACGAGATCAGGCGCACGCCGCGCCGGCCGAAGTACTCGTTGATCACGTCGGTGAAAACGAAGACGATCGGCCACAGCAGGGTGCCGGCGGTGAAGCTCAGGCCGCCGCTCTGCCCGAACAGGTTCCATTGCAGCGGGTCGATGCCGAGCGTGCCCTCCAGCGAGAAGATCTTGACCCCGATGAACTCGGCCAGCACCGCGTTGACGCAGAAGAACGCCGCAAGGGCGATGAACAACCGCGTCGCGCGGTCGTCGAGCAGGTGCGCGCTCACGCCGGCGGACGCTCGGCGGGCGGAGTGAAGGGAATGGTGTCCGGCGCGGAGGCGCCCCCGGAGATGATGAAGGCCATCGCCTGGTCCACGGTCCAGTCCGTCGGCGTGAGCTTCTCCACCGGAACGATCTCGAGATAGCCGGAGGTCGGGTTGGGCGTGGTCGGCACGTACACGGCGGCGAGCTCGCGATCGCTGCCGTGCTCGCGCATGACCCGGGTGACGAAGCCGACCGCCTTCATCTGCGCATGCGGAAAGTCGATCAGCACCACGCGCTGGGTGGTGCCCGGCTTGGTCTGCAGGATGTCGAGCAGCTTGCGCGCGCTCGAATAGATGACGCTGGCCAGGGGAATGCGCGCGACCAGCCGTTCGAACCAGCCCAGCAGGCGCTGGCCGACCACGCGCCGGGCCATCCAGCCGGAGACGAAGATCAGCGCCAGCGTGGCGAGCAGCGCGATCGCGTTCTGCACCCAGAGCGCATCGAACCAGCCCAGCGAATCCGGGAACCAGGCGGCGATCCGCCGCGACACCGGCCCCACCCACGGCTTGCTGGCATCGCCCAGCAGCACGAACACGAACTTGACCACCACCCAGGTCAGCCAGATCGGCAGCAGCGTCAGCAGGCCGGTGAGGAACAGCCGCTGCAGGCGGCGCGCGAGCGAAGGGGAGGACGGCATGGGCGCATCTTACCGGAGCCGTCGGGGCGGTCTGGGGGGGCGTGATTGGTGATTTGTGATTGGTGATTCGAGAAAGGCTGGCCGCTCGTCATCCCGGCGCGGCCGGGGTCCAGCTGCCTTTGCCGTGGTCCCGCAATGGCCGGGCTTCTGCGGACTGGATCCCGGCCGGCGCCGGGATGACGAGCGAAGACCGCTAAGCTTTTCACGAATCACGAATCACGAATCACGAATCACGAATCACGAATCACGAATCACGAATCACGAATCACGAACCACGAACCACGAATCACGAACCACGCCACTCCTCAAGGCTCGCGCACCAGCCGAAAGCCGACATCGTCGTAGCCGCGTCCGGCGTCGCCGTCGCGCGCCGCGGCGGCGCGTCGCCAGCTGGTCCCGCGCACCGCCCGTCGCCCGCAGTCGCCCGCGCAGTCGAGCAGCCACTCCGCCACCGGCGTCGCACCGCTCTCGTGCGCCCGTTCACGCGCCTCGGATGCCGTGGGCAGGCGATAGCGGTGGCCGGTCTTCCGGCTCAGCCACTGCGCGTAGGCCTCGGCGTCGGCCCAGGACACGCAGACCACCGCATCGCTGTCGCTCTGCTCGTAGCCGGGCGACGTCCAGTCGCGCGGCGAGAACACGCGCAGTACCGAGGCGCGTTCGCGGCAGAGCGCGGGTTCGCGGCCGGTCGCCTCGGCAAAGCGGCGGTACTCGTCGCGGCTGACCGCGCGCCGGGCCATCGCGTAGGCGCCATCGCCCTTGCGCATCACGGTCATGCCGGAGGGGTCGCCGGGTAGCGTTTGGCCGACCTCGGGAATCGCCATCGCACGCTTGCGCAGCGCTGCGACGTCTGCGGGGTCGAGCGCGGCCGCGCGGGCGAGATCGACCAGGCCCAGCGCCTGCTTGCGATCGAAGCGCTCGGCTTCGGCATCGATGCGCGCCGCGATCGCGGCAGCGGCGTCGCGGCGCAGCTTCGCCAGGCCGGGGATCTCGCCTCCCGGCATCCGCTGCGACAGCCGCGCCATCCGCTGCAACGGTTCGACGGCACCCGCGGCGTCGCCGGCGCGGATCCTTCCGTCCGCCTCGGCCGCCAGCGCCGCGGCCAGGCGCGTCGCGGCCTGCGGCAATTGCAGGTGGCCCGGATCGGCCGCGGCCGCGGCCACCAGGCTGTCGTAGGCGTTGTCGTGCTTCGGCCGGTACAGCCGCCGCGCCGCCGTCTGGCGTTCGGCCGCGGCGATGAGCTTGCTGGCCTCGGATTCGGGGGCCGCCCGCAGCAGCGCATCTTCCGGGTTGGCGAGCACGCCGATACGCGTCGCGTCCGGCGTGGCCGATCCCACGCCGGCGGCCTCCGTGCTCGCCGGCCGCGCCCGGAAGAATCCCTCGGCGGCGACGGGCTCGGTCTGCCGCAGCGCCATTCCGATGACCGCGGCCAAGCCCAGCGCGGACAGTACCCAGGCGGCCCTGGGCAGGCGCCGCAGCCTCGCCGGCAGCGCCCGCAGCGCGTCTTGCAGCGCGACGGTGCGGCCGGGCCCGCGCAGCGAGACCCGATCGAGCGCGCGCAGCATCTCGTCGGCGTCGTGGTAGCGCCTGAGCGGTCCCTTGGCCATCGCCCGGTCGATGAAGCGCTGCCAGTGCCGCAGGTGCCGCGGCAGCCGCGGGACCGGATCCTGCGCGTGCATCACCGCCATCGACAGCGCGTCGCCCGCCTTGTACGGCAGTTCCCCGGTCAGCAGTTCCCAGGCCAGCACGCCGACGCTGTAGAGGTCGGCGCGGGGGTCGACCTCGTCGCCACGGGCCTGCTCGGGCGCCATGTAGGCGGTGCTGCCGAGCGCGAGCCCGGCGCTGGTGACGCGGCTGCCGTAGCCGCGGCGCAGGGCGATGCCGAAGTCGGCCAGCAGCGGTCGTTCGGCTTCGTCGAACAGCACATTCTCGGCCTTGACGTCGCGATGGATCACGCCGCGCGCGTGTGCGTAGGACAGCGCCGAGAGCAACGCGCGCAGGATTGCGCGGACCCGCGCCTCGTCGCCTCCGAGATCGCGCTGGCCCAGGTGGCCCCGCGGCATGTGCGGCATCACGTAGTAGGGCAGGTCGTCGACGGTGCGGCCGATCTGGTAGATGCCGACGATGTGCGGGTGCTCGAGCCGGCCGATGGTGCGCGCCTCGTTCTCGAACCGGCGCCGGCTGACCTCGTCGGCCAGGGCCTCGGGGCGCATGACCTTGATCGCGACCTCGCGGCCGAGCGACTCCTGCCTGGCCAGGTAGACGGTCGACATGCCGCCGTGGGCGATGACGCGCAGCAGCCGGTAACCGGCGATCTCCGGCAACGGCGAGGCGTCGCGCTGGCCTGGTGCGTCTTGCATTCCAACCCCCTGTTCGCCCGCCAGCATAGCGATCCGGTGACTACGGATTGTGAATCCTGATCACGTTGCCGCGTAACCCGCCGATCCGGATTCGGAGGCGCCAGCCGTGGACACCGCGAGGCGGTGGAGGGACTCCCCGGGGCGGGGCGCGGAGCCACGCTACGCATGCCCGGCAACGAGCGTTCCGGAAAGTGCGGGTAGACTGAATCCAGGGCATGGAAGAGAAAAAGGGGAAGGATGCGGCGCTGGTTGCGACGTGCGGGGATCGTGCTGCTGGCCCTGTTGGCGGCGCTGGCGTTGCTGTGGAGCGGATCGCGGCTGCGCGGGCCGACGCAAGTCCAGCGGCACGCGCTGCAGTTGATGGCCTCGAGCCCCCAGCCCGAGGGCCGCAACGCCTTTCCGGCGCTGTGGCTGCTGCCCTATGACGTGCCGAATGCCGAGCAGGAAGCGGTTGCGGCGGAGGACGTCGAACGCATGCGGGCGCGCCTTCGCTCGACTGCGGATGATCCTGCCGAGGTTGGTCTCATCGACCTGCGCACCGTCGCGCACGAGCGCTATCGGGATCTCAGGCCGTCGGACGAGGACGAGAAGCTGTTTTGCCGGCCCCGGGAACGAGACTGCCTGCTTCGGGTCCGGGCGGCGCCCGACGTCTATCGCGCGCTGGCGGCCCGCAACTCCCGGCTGTTCGAGCGCATCGAGGCGTTGTCGGGCTACGACCACTATCGGAGCCTGCTGCCACTGCGACTGGAGGTGCCGTTCCCGGAGCTGCAGCACGGCAGGGCACTGCTGACCCGCCATGCCGTCCAGTTCGTACATGGAGAGGTCGACGCTGCGCTGGCCGGCGCTTGCCGCGACGTTTCGACGTGGCGACGGCTCGGCGGCCATTCGGATTCGCTCGTCATGCGCATGATCGGCATCGCCTATTCGACCGGTGCGGCCGGACTCCTGGCCGACATGCTGGCGGAACTTCCGATGGACCACCCATTGCCGGCCGGATGCGCCGCGGCTTTCGAGCCACCTCCTGCCGAGGAGTTGTGGTTGTGTGAGCCGATGCGCGGTGAGTTCGCCTATTCGACCGGCACCGTGTCGGCCTTGCGCGAGGCGGACGACCCGGCTTCGAGCGTCCTGGATAACCTGCTGTGGCCGGTACTGCTCGATGTGGAGATGACCCGTGCGGAAATGGCCGGTAGCTTCGCGTCGTTCTGTGCACCGGAGGAACTCCAGAGGGTGGCTGCCGACCGCGCCGGGGCCGGTGCGCGGCAGGAGCCCGGTCTGCTGCGGCTGGAGTGCGTCGGCAACGCCGTTGGCTGCATCCTGGCGAACATTGCCGCGCCGGCGTACCAGCCCTATCAGCTCCGCGCGCAGGATCATGGGGCCAAGCTGAAGCTGGTGGCGACCCTCTTGTGGCTGCGAGCGGGCGGGGAGAACCGGCGCCCCCTGGCCGAACGCATCGACCGGCGGCCTGATGCCTACAAGAGCCCGACGCGGGAAGTGGAAATCGCAGAGGACGGTCGCGCGCTTCGCATCCAGTTGTTCGAGACCGGGCATGGCGGGTACTGGCAGGTTCCCCTGCCGCCGGACCTGCAGGAGCCTGCGTCCTGACCAGCTTCAGAGCACAGTGGGCGCGTACAGCGATCGATGCCAATCGGCGCTCAGCGGCCGGGCTTGCGCCGCACGTAGACCTGCTTGCGCAGGCGGGCGACCACTCCGGCTTCGCCGTCGATCACCTCGGTGTCGAACCAGTGCAGGTGCTTGTCGCCATCGGCGGTGGCGGCGCGGATGGCGTCGAGCGTCGGCCCCTCCAGCGCGAACGTGGCGTGCACGGTGCCGCGGCCGGGTTTGATGAACTCGATCTCGGCCGCCCTGTCCCAGACGTAGTAGTCGCGGCCCAGGCATTCCTTGACCAGGATCATCCAGAACGGATCGGTCATCGAGAACAGGCTGCCGCCGAAATGGGTGCCGACGTAGTTGCGGTTCCACGGCCGCATCCGCAGCTCGACCCGTGCGCGCCGCCAGTCGGCGGCGACCTCGACGACCCGGATCCCGGAGAACAGGAAGGGCGGCCACAGGTTCATGATCCGGCGCAGGGTGGAGGGCTTCATGGCGGTTGGACGGTCCGTGGGTGGAGACGAGCGCCAGGAACGAGAAACGAGGAACGGTTGAGAGCTAGGCGCTTGTTCGTTTCTCGTTCCTCTCGACTCGTTGCTCGTCCTCAGAACAGCAGCGACGCCATCCGCCTGCGGTAGCGCCCGACCAGCGCCGCATCGTCGACCACGCGGAAGGCGTCGATCAGCGCCCGCCTGGGCAGGCCGTCGTCGAAGTCGCGATCGCGCCGCAGCATCTCGATGAACTGCTCCAGCCCGGCCTCGGCATCGCCGCCGACGATGTGCCGCACGCCGAGCAGGTGGCGCGCGCGCAGGTCGTCCGGGTCGGCGGCGATGGCGGCCTCCAGGGCCTCCGCCGGCGGCGCGCCCTCGAGCATCGCGGCAAAGCCCAGGCGCGCGCGCGCCTGCACGCAGCGGTCGTCGGTGGCGAGGTTGGCGGGCAGGGCGTCGAGCAGCCGCTCGGCCTCGTCCGCGGCACCGGTGCGCAGCAGGGCCAGGGCGAGGTCGAGCTTGAGTTCCGCCTGGTCCGGCTCGGCCGCGGTCGCCTGGCGCAGGCGCAGGACCTCGGCATGGGGATCGGGCGGCGGCGGCGCCTCGCCGGTGCCGTCCACGTCCACGCCGGCCAGCGCGGGCGCCGCCGGTTCGATGCCGTGGCGCTTGAGGAACTCGCGCAGTTCGCCTTCCGGCAACGCGCCGGGGAACGCGTCCACCGGCTGGCCGTTGACCAGCAGGAACACGGTCGGGATCGAGCGCACCTGGAACGCGGCGGCGAGCTGCTGTTCCCTGTCGACGTCGACCCTGGCCAGCACGAAGGCGCCGTTGTAGTCGGCGGCGAGCTTCTCCAGGATCGGGCCGAGGGTCTTGCAGGGGCCGCACCACTCCGCCCAGAAATCGATCAGCACCGGCGTCCGCAGCGATTTCTGCAGGACGTCGGTCTCGAAGTTGGCGGCGGTGGCGTCGAAGACGTGGGGCGTTGTGGATTCGGCGGGCATCATGGTTTCCGGAATGCGTTCAGGGGCAGATGGTGCCAGATGCGCGCGAAACCGCGCCAGGCAGCCTTGTCCGTTGCGGTGAAGCTAGCCCCGTCGTCACGGGCGGTGTCAATGAATCGCCCGCACCTCAAGCAGGAATGAGGCACCGGTTCATGTGATGGCTCGGCTATTGGCCGTGGCGACGGCCCGTTTCTCGCCGCAGCGGAAAGGACTGCCTGGCGCCGCTCATCGCGCCGCGGGCGCGCGGAACACCTCGCCGTCCTTCATCACGAAACGCACGTCCAGCACCGCCTCGATGTCCTCGAGCGGATCGGCCGCGAGCGCGATGATGTCGGCGCGCCGGCCGGCCTCGATCACGCCCTGGTCGTCGACCCCCAGCACCTCGGCGGCGCGCACCGTCGCGGCCTGCAAGGCTTCGGCCGCGGGCATGCCGGCCTCGACCATGTAGAGGAACTCGCGCGCGTTGTCGCCGTGCGGGCCGACGCCCATGTCGGTGCCGAAGGCGATCGGCACGCCCGCCTTGTAGGCCCTGGCGAAGGTGCCCTGGATCTGCGCGCCGATGGTCGCCGCCTTGGGCCGCACGATCTCGGGGAAATAGCCGTCCTCCTTGGCCTTGTCGGCGACGAAGCGGCCGGCGTAGATGGTCGGCACGTACCAGGTGCCGTGCTGCTTCATCAGCCGCATCACCTCGTCGCTCATGTGGGTGCCGTGCTCGATGCTGGTGACGCCGCCCTCGACCGCGCGTTTCATGCCCTCGGTGCCGTGGGCATGCGCGGCGACCCGGTAGCCGTAGTCGTTGGCGGTCTCGACGATGGCGCGGATCTCGTCGGTCATGAACTGTGGCGCGTCGCCGGAGCGGGCGTAGCTGAGCACGCCGCCGGTGGCGGTGATCTTGATCACGTCGCTACCGTCCTTGTAGCGCTGGCGCACGGCCTGGCGGGCGTCCTCGACCGAGTTGATCACCCCCTCCGTCGGTCCCGGCGGGCCCATGAGGTGCGAGAGCATGGAGTTGTAGCCGTTGGTCGGGTCGGCGTGGCCGCCGGTGGTGGCGATCGACTTGCCGGCGGCGAAGATCCGCGGCCCCTTCACCAGGCCCTGGTTGATGGCGTCGCGCAGGTGCGGGGCGACCTCGCCGCCGAGGTCGCGCACGCTGGTGAAGCCGGCCATCAGCGTCTTCTCGGCATAGCCGACGGCGCGGAAGGCGAAGTCCACCGGGTCCAGGCGGAACCCCTCGGAGTAGCTCTGCGGGCTGGACTCGGAGCCCAGGTGCACGTGCAGGTCGGTCCAGCCCGGCAGGCAGACGTGGGCGCCGAGGTCGATCTCGGCGGCGCCCGCCACCTCGGCGCGGCCGCTCGACACCGACTCGATGCGGCCGTCGCGCACCAGCACCGTATGCGGCCCGAGCATGCGTCCGCCGCGCGAGTCGAACAGCTTGCCGCAGCGCAGCGCCTGCACCGGACCCGGTCCGGGGACGGCGTCGTCGGCGACGGCCGTGGCCGGCAGCAGGAGGGCGAGGGCCGCGACTGCGCGGCGGAAGGTGGCGACGGACATGGCGGGCTCCGGTTGGCGAGGCGTGATTGAACCACAGCCGCCGCCCGCGATCGGGAACCGTCGACGGCCCGGTCGAGCCTTATCGGCCCCGGTAGAGCGGAGCTTGCTCCGCTGCTTCCGGCTCCGGAGCCCGCGCAGCCGAGCAAGCTCGGCTCTACGAAGCCCGCGCAGCCGAGCAAGCTCGGCTCCACGGGGCTTGCGCGGCCGGGCGGGTTCGGCTCCACGGGCGCCGCGTGGCGGCGCCTGTTGCACTGCGGTAGGCTTGCCGGTCCCCGATCGCCAGCACCCCCGCCGTGTCCGACGCGTCTCCCGCTCCCGAATCCGCCTACCAGCCCGACGCCGTCGAAACCGCCGCCCAGCAGTACTGGCAGCGGACCCGGGCCTTCGAGGTCGACGAGAACTCCGACAAGCCGAAGTTCTACTGCCTGGCGATGCTGCCGTATCCGTCCGGGGCGCTGCACATGGGCCATGTGCGCAACTACACCATCGCCGACGTGATCAGCCGCTACCGGCGCATGACCGGCAGGAACGTGCTGCAGCCGATGGGATGGGACGCGTTCGGGCTGCCGGCCGAGAACGCCGCGATCAAGAACCGGACCGCGCCGGCGAAGTGGACCTACGCCAACATCGACCACATGCGCGGCCAGCTGAAATCGCTCGGCTACGCGATCGACTGGAGCCGCGAGTTCGCCACCTGCTCGCCGGACTACTACGTGCACGAGCAGCGCATGTTCGTGCGCCTGCTGAAGAAGGGCCTCGCCTACCGCCGCAACTCGGTGGTCAACTGGGATCCGATCGACCAGACCGTGCTCGCCAACGAGCAGGTGGTCGACGGCCGCGGCTGGCGCTCGGGCGCGGTGGTCGAGAAGCGCGAGATCCCGCAGTGGTTCCTGAAGATCACCGACTACGCGCAGGAGCTGCTGGACGGGCTGGACACGCTGGACGGCTGGCCGGACCCGGTGCGCACCATGCAGCGCAACTGGATCGGCCGCAGCGAGGGCCTGGAGATCGCCTTCGACATCGACGGTCTCGACGAGCGGCTGTCGGTCTACACCACCCGGCCGGACACGCTGATGGGCGTGACCTTCATGTCGATCGCCGCCGAGCATCCGCTGGCGCAGCGCGCCGCGCGCGACAATCCGGAACTGGCCGGCTTCATCGCCGAGCTGCGCCGCGGCGGCGTGTCCGAGGCCGAACTCGAGACCCAGGCCAAGCGCGGCATGGACACCGGCCTGCGCGCGGTCCACCCGGTCACCGGCGAGAAGATCCCGGTGTGGGTGGCCAATTTCGTGCTGATGGGCTACGGCACCGGCGCGGTGATGGCGGTCCCCGGCCACGACCAGCGCGACTGGGAGTTCGCCAGGACCTACGGCCTGCCGATCCGCATGGTCGTCGTGCCGGCGGACGTGCGCGACGCGCTCGACGAGATCGGGCGCGACGTCGGCAGCCACGCGGACCCGATGCGCACCGCGCTGGGCGCCGCCGGTGCGATCGACGCCTACGACACCCGCGCCGCGGTGCAGGTGGTCGGCGATTTCGAGCGCCGCATCGCCGAGGCCGGCGCCTGGACCGAGCGCGGCTGGCTGGTGAATTCCGGCGAGCTGGACGGCATGGACTTCCAACGGGCCTTCGACGCGCTGGCCACGCGCCTCGAGCGCGAGGGCCGCGGCGGGCGCCGGGTCAACTTCCGCCTGCGCGACTGGGGCGTCAGCCGCCAGCGCTACTGGGGCTGCCCGATCCCGGTGATCCATTGCCAGGGCTGCGGCGCGGTGCCGGTGCCGGAGGACCAGCTGCCGGTCGTGCTGCCCGAAGACGTGGAGGAGGCGTTCGCGAAGGCCGGCGGCGTGCAGTCCCCGATCAAGGCCGATCCGGAGTGGCGCAAGACCACCTGTCCGCAGTGCGGCGGCGCGGCCGAGCGCGAGACCGACACCTTCGACACCTTCATGGAGTCGAGCTGGTACTACGCCCGCTACACCTCGCCGGGCGCCGCCGACATGGTCGACGCGCGCGCCGACTACTGGACCCCGGTGGACCAGTACATCGGCGGCATCGAGCACGCGATCCTGCACCTGCTGTACTTCCGCTTCTATCACAAGCTCATGCGCGACGCCGGCCTGGTGTCCAGCGACGAGCCGGCGGTGAACCTGCTCACCCAGGGCATGGTGATCGCCGAGACCTTCTATCGCGTGCAGGCCGACGGTTCGAGGGACTGGATCAATCCGGCCGACGTCGAGGTGGTGCGCGACGAGCGCGGCCGCGTCGCCGGCGCGACGTTGAAGTCCGACGGCGGACCGGTGGAGATCGGCGGCGTCGAGAAGATGTCGAAGTCGAAGAACAACGGCGTCGACCCGCAGTCGATGGTCGACAAGTACGGCGCCGACACCGTGCGCCTGTTCTCGATGTTCGCGGCACCGCCCGAGCAGTCGCTGGAGTGGAACGAAGCCGGGGTCGAGGGCATGTCGCGGTTCCTGCGCCGGCTGTGGACGCAGGCGACGCGGCACGCCGAGGCGGGCCCCGCGTCGGCGCTCGACCGCGCGGCGATGACCGCGGCGCAGAAGACCCTGCGCCGGCAGCTGCACGAGACCATCCGCAAGGTCGGCGACGACTACGGCCGCCGGCACAGCTTCAACACCGCGATCGCCGCGGTGATGGAGCTGCTGAACCACCTGGCGAAGTTCGACGACGCCAGCGCCAACGGCCGCGCGCTGCGGCAGGAGGCGTACGAGGCGATCGTGCTGCTGCTCAACCCGATCACCCCGCACGCCAGCCATGCGCTGTGGCAGCGGCTGGGCCATCCCGAGGCTTTGCTTGAGGACCGGCCGTTCCCGGAGCCCGACCCGGACGCGCTGCGGCGCGAGGCGGTGACGCTGGCGGTGCAGGTGAACGGCAAGCTGCGCGGCACCATCGAGGCGGCGGTGGACGCCGACCGGCAGGCGATCGAGGCGCAGGCGCTGGCCGAGCCCAACGTCGCGCGCTTCATCGGCGAGGGCAGCGTGCGCAAGGTGATCGTGGTGCCGGGCAAGATCGTGAACATCGTCGTCTCCTGAATCGGCGCGTCGTCGCCTGAACCGGCATCCGCTTGCCGGCCGCTGCCGCCTCGTCCAGACTCCGCCCATGATCCGATCCGCCATCGTCGCCGTCCTCGCCCTGGTCCTCGCGGCCTGCGGCTTCCACCTGCGCAACGCGCTGTCGCTGCCGCCCGACCTGGGACCGGTGCAGGTGGTGGCGCGCGATCCCTACAGCCCGCTGCCGGACGCGCTGGCGCTGTCGCTGCAGCGTGCCGGCGCCGACGTCCGACGCGGCAGCCGCGCCGAGGAAGGCATCGCGACCCTGAGCATCCTCTCCGAGCGCTGGGCGTCGACGCCGGTCAGCATCGACGCGCGCGGCCGCGCGCAGGAATACGCGCTGCGCTACGCAGTCGTGTTCCGGCTGCAGGGCGCGGACGGCGAGGACATCGTGCCGCAACAGGCGGTCGAGCTGTCGCGCGACTACGTCTCCAGTCCGGACAATCTCACCGGCACCGACAGCGAGCGCGACCTGCTCAGCCGCGAGATGGAGCGCGAGATGACGGCATCGATCATCCGCCGGATCGACGGCGCCTCGCGTCAGCCGATGCCGTGATCGCGGTCGCCGTGCGGATGCGGGCAGCCCCTTCGCCATGGAACTGACGCCCGAGCGCCTGGCCGGCCAGCTCGGCAACGAGCCGCTGCGGCCGGCGTACCTGATCGCCGGCCCCGAACCGTTGCGCGTCCTGGAAGCGGCGGACGCGTTGCGCGCCCATGCCCGGGGGCAGGGCTACGTCGAGCGCGAGATCTTCGACGCCGACGGGCGCGGCTTCGACTGGGGCGCGCTGCAGGCGACCTTCCGCGCGCCCAGCCTGTTCGCGAGCCGGCGCCTGGTCGAACTGCGCCTGCCCACCGCCAAGCCGGGCAAGGACGGCGCGGCGGTGATCGCCGAGTTCTGCGCCGATCCGCCGGGCGACGTCCTGCTGCTGGTGACCGGCGGCGAGTGGAGCCGCCAGCACGGCGGCAAGTGGAGCGAGGCGATCGGGCGCATCGGCCACGTCGTCGTGGCCTGGGCGGTGAAGCCGCACGAGATGCCGGACTGGATCGAGCGCCGCCTGCGCAGCCGCGGCGTGGCCGCCGACCGCGACGCGGTGCAGCGGCTGGCGGAGCTGGTCGAAGGCAATCTGCTGGCGGCCGCGCAGGAGGTCGACAAGCTCGCGCTGCTGAGCGACGGCACGCCGCTGGACGTGGCGCGGATGGAGGCGCTGGTCGCCGACGCGGCCCGTTTCGACGTTTTCCGGCTGATCGACGCCGCGCTCAACGGCCAGGCCGCGCCGGCTGCGCGCATGCTCGCCGGACTGCGCGCCGAGGGCGCGGCGGTGCCGGCGCTGATGGGCATGGTGGTGATGGAACTGCAGCGCGCGGCCGCGCTGGCGCAGGTGCAGGCGCGCAGCGGCAACCTGGCGTCCGAGTTCCGGGCGCAGCGGGTATGGGAATCGAAGCAGGCGGTGTTCCGGCGCGCGCTGCAGCGCCACGGCGTCGAACGCTGGGAACGCTTCCTGGCCGAGGCCGGGCGCATCGATCGCATCGCCAAGGGCCGCGCCGCCGGCGATCCCTGGCAGGCGCTCGAACGTCTGCTGCTGGCGGTGGCCGAGCCCCGCGCCGCGGCCCTGGTCGAGAAGCACTGAGATGGGAAGAGCCGTCTTCAGCGTGGCTGAACGCATGTGAGCGAGGCACCCGCCGATGCCGGCCCCGGATCGTTGCTGGTGCTGTACGGCGGCACCTTCGATCCGGTGCACAACGGGCACCTGGCGATCGCGCGCGCCGCGCGCGACCGCCTGCGCTGCGCCATCCACCTGATGCCGGCGGCGGACCCGCCGCATCGGCCGCCGCCCGGCGCCGACGTCCGGCACCGGGCGGCGATGCTCGGGCTGGCCGTCGCCGGCGAGCGCGATCTGCGCGTGGACCGGCGCGAACTGGCCCGCGACGGCCGCAGCTACACGGTCGCCACCCTGCGCGAACTGCGGGCGGGCGAGGGCGGGGCGGCAAGGCCGGTGGCGTTGCTGGTCGGCGCCGACAGCTTCGTCGGCCTGCCGGCCTGGAAGGAATGGCGCGCATTGTTCGATCTGGCGCATTTCGTCGTCGCCGAGCGCGCCGGCAGCCCGCTCGACCAGGCCCTGCCCGCGGTGTTGGCGGAACAGGTCGCCGGGCGCCTGGTCGACGATCCGGCGGCGCTCTCGGCGGCGCCGGGCGGACGGATCCTGCGGCTGCGGCAGCCGCTGAGCGGCGAATCGGCCACCGACCTGCGCCGGCGTCTGGCCGGGGGACGGCCATGGCGGCACCTGGTACCGGACCCCGTGGCGGACTACATCGACCGCCACCGACTGTACCGTGACGGTGCCGACACGGCGTCTCCGCTATAATTTCCCGCGAAAATTCCAGAGTCCAGCGCTTTGACCAGTCCCGCCCAAGTCATCAAGACCCGCCTGCCCAATCCGCCGCCGCCCGTCGAAGTCCTGCTCGAGCAGGTGCGCGCGGCCATCGAGGAGCTCAAGGCCCGGGACACCGTCGAGATCGACGTCCGCGGCAAGACCAGCGTCTGCGACTACATGGTGGTGGCGTCGGGGACCTCCAGCCGCCACGTCAAGTCGATCGCCGACGAGGTGGTGAAGTACGCCAAGCGCCTGGACGTGCAGCCGCTGGGCGTCGAGGGCGAGCGCGAGGCCGAGTGGGTACTGGTCGACCTCGGCGACGTGGTGGTCCACATCATGCTGCCGCGGGTGCGCGAGTTCTATGCGCTCGAGCGCCTGTGGACGGTCGGCGACCAGCCGCCGGAAAGCTAGAAAAGAGAAACGGGGAACGAGGAACGAGGAACGAGTGTTCTGCGGAGCCCGTCCACTAGTTTCTCGTTCCTCGGCTAACGGATGAAGGCTCGACTGATCGCCGTCGGCGAACGCGCACCCGCCTGGGTCGCCGACGGGTTCGCCGAGTATCGCAAGCGGCTGTCGCACTGGCTGCCGCTGGAACTGGTCGAGGTGGCGCCGGGGCTGCGCGGCAAGAACCGTGATGCGACCCGCGCGATGCAGGACGAGGGCGCCCGGGTGCTCGCGGCGCTGCCGAAGCAGGCCCACGTGGTGGCGCTGGACGGCGGCGGCCGCGGCTACACCTCGGAACAGCTGGCGCAGCGGCTCGAGCACTGGCGCGGGCTGGGATGCGATCTCGCGGTGCTGATCGGCGGGCCCGAGGGCCACGCGCCCGAGGTGCTGGCGCGCGCCGACGAGCAGTGGTCGCTGGGGCCCCTGACCCTGCCGCACATGCTGGTGCGGCTGATCGCCGCCGAGCAGTTGTACCGGGCCGCGGCGCTGCTGGCCAACCATCCGTACCACCGCGCCTGAGCTGGGTGCGAGGGCAACCGTCTCCGTGGCGACGAGGCAAGCCCCCCCGTCGCCACGGGCGGTGCA
Organism: Luteimonas sp. R10; assembly: GCF_045689605.1. Taxonomy (GTDB): domain Bacteria; phylum Pseudomonadota; class Gammaproteobacteria; order Xanthomonadales; family Xanthomonadaceae; genus Luteimonas. The sequence continues at coordinate 3,230,295 of NZ_CP141262.1, read as the reverse complement.
AATCAATAGCCAAGCCCGTCACGATGGACCGGTACCTCACGCTTTGGCTTGAGGTGCGAGCTATTTACTGGCACCGCCCGTGGCGACGGGGCTTGTCTCGCCGTGGCGGAAGGGCTGCCCGGCGCGCTCACCCGCGGTCGAGGTTGAAGTCGATCGGCACCAGCCCGATCGCCTGCACTGGCTGCCCGTCGCGGGTCGCCGGTTGGAAGCGCCAGTTGCGCAGCACGTGGCGGCGCGCGCTGTCGTCGAGGACGCGGTGGCCGCTGCTGCGGTGGATGCGCACCTCGAGCGGGCTGCCGTCGACGTCCACCAGCACCTCGAGCAGCACCGTGCCCTGCAGGCCGCCGATGATCGCCTCGCGCGGATAGCGCGGCGCCGGGGCGCTGGCGTAGGCCAGGCGCATGCCGGATACCGGACCGCTGGCGGGTTCGATCGTGGCGGTCTCCGCCGCCGCCGGCGCGGTCACCGGTTCGGCCGGCAGGAGGCCCTGGTCGACGACCACCGGCTGGATCGCCGGCGCCGCGATCTCGGGCGGCGCCAGGGCGCGGCTCTGCGGTGGCGGGGTCTGCTCGGGGACGGTCTCGACGATCGGCGGCGGGTCCGGCGGCAGCTCCGGCGCTTCGATCCAGCGGAACTCCATGTTGCGGGTTTCCGGCGGCGCCAGCAGCTGCGGCTGGCTCACCGGGACCAGCAGCAGGCACAGGGCGACGACGTTCAGCAGCAGGGTGCCGCTGATGCCGGCGATGCGGACCGGGTCGGGGTGCGGGCGGGACGGACGGGCGTGCGCGTGGGCGTGCTGCGGGACCATGATCCACCTCCTGGGTTGTCGTGCATGACGGACAACGGCCGGGCGGCGGGTGCGGGGTCAAGGCGAGGGGCGCATCCGGCGACCGGCTCGACAGCGTCTTCACGCTGCGCCGGCGCCGGACCCACGGCAAGCGGCGGCAGGACGTACGGTGCGATCCGGCGGACCGGTGGTCGCAACGGCACGGCCCGCCCGTGTCCTTGGAGATCAGTCGTCGGCAGGATCCGGATCGCTCTCCGGATCGCGCTCCAGGCCGCCCTCGTCCGGATCGATCGGCTTCCGCTTGCCGACGTTGCGGGCGTCGTCGCGGTCCCGCGGCTCGCGTTCGGCATAGCCGGACTTGTCGTCGTCGCGGCCGGCGGGAAGGCTCTTGTCCTTCCCCTTGTCCTTTTCCGCGGTCATCTCAGTCCTCCAGTTCGAAGACGACGTCGAGATTGGCGGTGAGCGTGGTCTGGCCGGGCGAGACCGGGCTGGAGGCCATGTCCATTGCGGCCGCCTCCATCCGCATCATCGGCCGCGGCGGCGGCATGAATCCGCCGCCCTCGCTGATGCTGACGATCCGGCGCACGCGCATGCCCAGCGACTGGGCGTACATCCGCGCGCGCTGTTGCGCCTTCTGCAGCGCCGCCTGGCGGGCCTCGTCGTAGACGGCATCGGGCTGGTCGATCTCGAAGCTCGGGCCGTTGACCTGATTGGCGCCGCTGGCGACCAGCGCGTCGAGCACTTCGCCGAGGGCGGCGATATCGCGCACCTTCAGGCTGACGGTATTGCTGGCCTGGTAGCCGGTGATCGTCGGCGCCGCGTTGTCGCTGTGGTGGTATTGGGGATGGACGTTGAGGCCGCTGGTCTGCACGTCCTTTTCGGCGATGCCGGCGGCCCTGATCGCGGCCATCAGCGCGTTCATCCGTTCGGCATTGGCGCGCAGCGCGGCGTTGGCGTCCGTCGCCTGGGTGACGACCCCGGCCGACAGCGTCGCCACGTCCGGGACCCGGCTGGCTTCGGCCTGGGCGGAGACGGACAGCAGGGTGCCGTCGGCGGCAGCGGCGGCGCGGGTGGTCTCGGGCATGGAGGTCTGGGCGTTGGCGGTCATGGCGGGAACGGCTGGCAGGGCTGCGAGCAGCAGGGGCAACAGGAAGCGGCGGGTCATGCGGATCTCCTGGATCGATGGGAACAGGGTCGAGTCCAACCAGTGAACGGGTCGTGAGCCGAAACGGGGTCGATCGACGATGAAAGCGGGTCGCGGCGGGGCCGCGGGTTATCCTGTCCGGATGCTACATCTTGCCTCGAAATCCCCGCGCCGCCGCGAACTGCTGGCCCGGCTCGGCGTGCCGTTCACGCCGCTCGACGTGGACGTTCCCGAGGCGCCGGTCCCCGGCGAGACGCCGCGCGCGTACGTCTGCCGGGTGGCGCGCGAGAAGGCCGTCGCCGGTTGGCGCTCGCTGGGCGATGCGCCGGAGACGGCGGTGCTCGGCGCCGATACCGAGGTCGTGCTCGACGGCGAGGTGTTCGGCAAACCGCGCGACGCCGAGGCCGCCGCGGCGATGCTGCGACGTCTGTCCGGCCGCACCCACACCGTCGTCTCGGCGGTGACGCTGTGCTCGGCCGCGGGCGAGCGCCAGGCGGTGTCGGTCACGGAGGTGACGTTCGCCGGGCTCGCCGAGGCCGACATCGCCGCCTACGTGGCCGGCGGCGAGCCGATGGGCAAGGCCGGCGGCTACGCAATCCAGGGCGGTGCGGAGGCGTTCGTGGCGCACCTGGCGGGCAGCTATTCGGGGGTGGTGGGGCTGCCGCTGTTCGAGACCGCCGGGTTGCTGCGGGCGGGCGGGTTCCCGGTCGCCGGTTTCGCCGCGCCTGCGGCGCGAGCCCGGGCCGGGATCGCGGGGTCCACGCCGGCCGCGACCGCGTCCGCCGGGTGAAGCGCGCCATGTCGGAAGAGATCCTGGTCAACGTCACCCCGCGCGAAACCCGCGTGGCGGTGGTCGAGAACGGCATGCTGCAGGAGCTGCACATCGAGCGTGGCTGGAGCCGCGGCGTGGTCGGCAACATCTACAAGGGCCGGGTGCAGCGGGTGATGCCGGGCATGCAGGCGGCCTTCGTCGAGATCGGGCTCGATCGCGCCGCGTTCCTGCACGCCAACGACGTGATGCGCTCGTTGCCGCCGCCGGAGATCGACGGCGAGGCCGCGGCGCTGCCGGTGCCGCAGCCGGTGCGGCCGATCGCCGAGCTGCTGCGCGACGGCCAGGACGTGGTGGTGCAGGTGGTGAAGGAGCCGATCGGCTCCAAGGGTGCGCGCCTGACCACCCAGATCAGCATTCCCTCGCGCTACCTGGTGCTGCTGCCGCAGTCGAACGTGATCGGGGTGTCGGCGCGGATCGAGGACGAAGCCGAGCGCGCGCGCCTCAAGAGCCTGGTCGCCGAACTGGCGCTGGGCGGCTCCGGCCATGGCTACATCGTCCGCACCAACGCGGAAGGGCAGCCCGCCGAGGCCCTGGCCGAGGACATCGCCTACCTGGCGCGGGCGTGGGCACTGGTGGAGCGGCAGGTGCGCGAAGCGCGCGTGGGCGCCTGCGTCTACGAGGACCTGACCTTGCCGATGCGCGCGGTGCGCGACCTGATGCGCCGCGACGTGGAGAAGGTGAAGGTCGATTCGCGCGAGACCTGCGAGCGCCTGCGCGTGTTCGCCGCGCAGTACATGCCGGGCTTGGCGGAGAAGATCGAGCACTACGGCGGCGAGCGGCCGGTGTTCGATCTCTACGGCGTCGAGGACGAGATCCAGCGCGCGCTCGACAAGCAGGTGCCGCTGAAGTCCGGCGGCTACCTGGTGATCGACCAGACCGAGGCGATGACCACGGTGGACGTGAACACCGGCTCGTTCCTCGGTCAACGCAACCTCGAGGAGACCGTTTACAGGACCAACCTGGAGGCCGCGCAGGCGGTCGCCCGCCAGCTGCGGCTGCGCAACCTCGGCGGCATCATCATCATCGACTTCATCGACATGGTCGACCCGGAACACCGGCGCCAGGTGCTGCGCACGCTGGAGAAATCGCTGGCGCGCGACCATGCCAAGACCACCGTCTACGATTTCTCGCCGCTGGGCCTGGTGGAGATGACGCGCAAGCGCACCGTCGAAAGCCTGCAGCGCCAGCTCAGCGAGCCGTGCCATGCCTGCGGCGGCCGCGGCATGCTCAAGACCGCGGAAACGGTGACCTACGAGATCTTCCGCGAGATCACCCGTGCGGTGCGCCAGTTCGAGGCCGAGCGGCTGCTGGTGATCGCCTCGCCCAAGGTCGTGGCGCGGATCACCGAGGAGGAGTCGGCGGCGGTCGCCGAGCTCGAGGAGTTCCTCGGCAAGTCGATCCGTTTCCAGCCCGACGAACAGTACCTGCAGGAACAGTTCGATGTCGTGCTGCTTTGAGGCCGGGAATGGGGAATCGGGAATCGGGAATCGGGAAAAGCTCGATATCCCGTCATTCCGGTGCAAGCCGGAATCCATTTTCCCGTTGCTGCTGATCCGGGCGATACAAGCCACCACCAAGTGGATTCCGGCTGGCGCCGGAGTATCCGATAGCGGCGTTGCGCTTTTCCGATTCCCGATTCCCCATTCCCGATTCCCGGCTCATCGAGCGGGCGCAGCCCGCCGATGAGCCTCCTGCGCCATCGCCTGCGTCTGTTGCGCCGCGGCCTGTGGCTGGCGCTGGCGGTCGTGCTGGTGCTGATGGCGCTGGCCGCCGGCATCACCAGCCAGATGCTGCCGCTGGTGGAACGGCATCCGCAGCGGGTCGCGGACTGGCTGAGCGCGCGCGCCGGCCGCGAGGTCGCGTTCGATCGGCTCGAGACCGAGTGGACCCGGCGCGGCCCGTTGCTGCGGCTCGACGGCCTGCGCATCGGCGAGGGTCCGGACGCGGTGCAGGTCGGCGCCGCGGAGGTGCTGGTCGCGCAGTACGCGGGCCTGCTGCCGGGCGGCTCGCTGACCGAACTGCGCCTGCGCGAACTGGACCTGACCCTGGAACGCGACGACGACGGCCGCTGGCGCGTGCGCGGCCTGCCGGGGCAGCGCGACCGTGACGGCGATGGCGATCCGTTCGCCGCGCTGGAGCGCCTGGGCGAGCTGCAGGTGATCGGCGGCAGCCTGACGGTGCATGCGCCGGGGCTGGACATCGAGGCCACCGTGCCGCGGATCGACCTGCGCTTGCGCGTGGACGGCGACCGCGTGCGCGCCGCGGCGCGCGCCTGGATGGAAGATGCCGCGCCGCCGCTGCAGGCGGCCCTGGAGTTCACGCGCGATCGCGGCGACGGGCGCGCGTACGCGGCGCTGCGTGCGGCCGATCTCGCGCACTGGTCGCCGTTGCTGCGCCATGCCGGCATCGTGGTCGAACGCGGCCATGGCAGGGTCGACGCCTGGGCGACCCTGCGCGACAACCGCGTCGCCGCCGTCGTCGCCGACACCGTGCTGGACGACCTGGGCCTGGCGGCAAGTCACGACGGCGACGCGAAAGCGGCACCGGTCGCGTTCGGGCGGGTCGAGGCGCGGTTGCGCTGGGCGGGCACGGATCGCGGCTGGCGGCTGGACGCCCCCCGGCTGCGCGTCACCAGCGGCGACGCGGTGCATTCGCTGGATGGCTTGCTGGTCGCGGCCGGGGAACGCTACGCGTTGGCTGCCGAACACATCGATGCCGGGCCGCTGCTCGCGCTGCTGTCGCTGAGCGACGGCGTCCCGCCGGCGCTGCGCGGTTGGTTGCGGCAGGCGCAGCCGGACGCGGTGCTGGGCGACGTCGAAGTCGCGGGCGAGCGCGGCGGCGCCCTGCGCGTGCAGGCGCGGATCGAGGACCTGGCATTCGCCAGCGTCGGCGACCGGCCCGGCATGAGCGGCCTGCGCGGCAGCCTGCATGGCGACGCGCGCGGCATCGGGTTCACCTTCGATCCGGAGGCGGAATTGCGCTTCGACTGGCCGGCCGGATTCGGCGATCCGCACCGGGTATCGCTGCGCGGCGACGTGGTGGCCTGGCGCGATGGCGACGCCTGGAGCGTGCAGGCGCCGGCGCTGCGCATCGACGGCGACGGCTACGGTGCCGATGTGCGCGGCGGGCTCCGGTTCGCGGCCGGCGGCGGGCGGCCGTGGATGGACCTGGCCGCGCGACTGGACGACACGCAGGTGCCGGTGGCGAAGCGGTTCTGGGTGCGCCACAGGATGCCGGCGGCCACCGTCGCCTGGCTGGACGGCGCCCTGGTCGCCGGCACGGTGCGCAACGGGCGCGCGCTGGTGTCGGGCGACCTGGACGACTGGCCGTTCCGGAGCGTGGGCGGGCGCCCGGCACCGGGGTTGTTCCATGCTGAAGCCGATCTGGCCGGAGCCGAGGTCAAGTTCCAGCCGGACTGGCCGGCGGCCGAGGGGCTCACCGGGCGGCTGCGGTTCATCGCCGAGGGTTTCGACCTGCGCGGCGGCGGCACGATCGCGGGTGTGGCGTTCGACGATCTCGAGGCCGGCATCGCCCGTTTCGGACGCGCCGAACTGGGCGTCAGCGCGCGTACGCGGACCGATGCCGGCGCGTTGCTGGCGTTGCTGCGCGCCAGCCCGCTGCAGGCGATGCACGGCGACGCGCTCGACGATCTGGCGGTGGCCGGGCCGGTCGCGGCGGACTTCGCCATGGTCCTGCCGATGCACGGCAGCGACCGCGGCAGGCCGAGGATCGACGGCGGCGTCGAGCTGCAGGGGGTGCGTGCGCGCGAACCGGAGTGGGACCTGGCCCTCGACGACGTGCGCGGCGATGCGAGCTACGACGAAAAAGGCTTCATCGCCGGGCAATTGCACGCACTGCACGAGGACCACGCCGGTGTCCTCGCGTTGCGCGCCGGCGACGGCCACGTACGCGATCCGGCGCAGGCGTTCGAGGCCGAGCTGCGGATGGCGATCGACGCCGCGCAACTGCTTGCGCGGGCACCGGACCTGGACTGGCTGCGCCCGCACGTGCGGGGACGTTCCGATTGGACGGTCGCCGTCTCGGTACCGGCGTCGGGGCCGCCGTCGCGACCGCAGCAGCGGGCGCCGGACGGCGCGCAGGCGACCGCGGCCGCGCGCCTGCGGCTGCGCTCGGATCTGGTCGGCACTGTGCTGGACCTGCCGGCGCCGCTGGACAAGCCCGTTGCCGCACCGTTGCCGAGCCTGATCGAGATCGCGCTGCCCATGGAGCGGGGCGAGATCTCGGTGCGCCTGGGCCAGCGCATGGCGCTGCGTGCGCGCAGCGGCGGCGGGCGCACCGGCGTCGACGTCGCGCTCGGCGGCAGCGCGGCGGCGGCGCCGCCGGCGTCGGGCCTGGTCGTCAGCGGGCATACGCCGGCGCTGGCGGCCATGGACTGGATCGGCCTCGCTGGCGGGGGTGGCGACGAGGGCGAGGGTGGCGGCGAGGGACTGTCGCTGCAGCGCATCGATGTCGCGGTCGACCGCCTGTCGTTGCTCGGCGGCACGTTCGCCGACACCCGCGTCCGTGGCGCCAGGGCGGAAGATGGCGGCACGTCGCTGCGCTTCTCCGGGCCGGCGCTGGCCGGCAGCCTGTCCGTGCCGCGGGCGTCCGGCGGCAGCGTGCGCGGGCGGCTGCAGCGTCTGCACTGGCGCAGCGCGACGGTGGATGCGGAGGCATCCGCCTCGACCGACACCGCGGGCCGGGCGCCGCCCGCCGGCGGCACCGACCCTGCGGACATCCCCCCGATCGATCTCGCGGTCGACGACCTGCGGCTGAACGATGCCAAGCTCGGCGAGGCCAGCCTGCGGACCCGTCCGGTGCCAGGCGGCCTGCGGATCGAGCAGCTGCAGACGCGCGCGCCGAAGCAGCGCGTCGATGCCACCGGCGATTGGCGCGGTCGCGGCGCCGACGAGCGCACCCGGTTGGCGTTCGACATCGCCAGCCGGGATTTCGGCGCGTTGCTCGCGGGACTGGGGCAGGGCGGCCGCATTCTCGGCGGCGACGGCAGCGTCCAGTTGGATGCCGCGTGGCCCGGCAGTCCGGCGCGGTTTCGCGCCGACGCGCTGCAGGGAACGCTCGCGCTGAGGGTGAAGGACGGCCAACTGGTGGAGATCGATCCCGGCGCCGGCCGCGTGCTCGGGTTGCTCAGCGTGGCGGAGCTGCCGCGCCGGCTCACCCTCGATTTCCGCGACTTCTTCGACGAGGGGTTCGCCTTCAACCGCATCGGCGGCCAGGTACGCTTCGGCCAGGGCCGGGCGAGCAGCGACGACCTGGTCATCGACGGTCCCGCCGCCGAGATCCGCATCGCCGGCAGCGCCGACCTGCGTGCGCAGACCTACGACCAGACCATCGATGTCCTCCCGAAATCGGCCAACCTGCTGACCGCGGTCGGCGCGATCGCCGGCGGTCCGTTCGGCGCCGCGGTCGGGGCCGTTGCCAACGCGGTGCTGAGGCGGCCGTTGGGCGAACTGGGCGCCACCACCTATCACGTCAGCGGCCCCTGGAAGGAACCGAAGGTGGAAGTGGTCCGCCGCGAGCCGCGCGTCGCCGAACGCGAGCGCCCGCCCCGGGGCGACTAGGATGCAGGCCCGCGCCATGCTCCCGCGTAGAGCGGAGCTTGCTCCGCTACGTAGGCTCCGGAGCCCACATGGCGAGCCGGCGATTCATTGACGGCAGCCGTGGCGACGGCCTCGTTCTCGCGGCAACGGAGAGAACTGCCTGGCGCCCCCCTTGCCATTCGCTCCATCACCCCCAGATCGAATCCGATGACCGATTCCCACGATCCGCTCGCGCTCGCCGAATCGCGCCTGCTGCAGCCCGCCGGGCTCGACGGCGGCGGCCTGGAACGCGCCTTCGGCGCCCTGCTGGGCCCGGGCGTCGACTTCGGCGACCTGTATTTCCAGCACACCCGTCGCGAGAGCTGGACGGTCGAGGACGGCATCGTCAAGGACGGCGCGCACTCGATCGAGCAGGGCGTGGGGGTGCGCGCGATCTCCGGCGAGAAGACCGGGTTCGCCTACTCCGACGAGATCAACGCGGATGCGCTGCTGGCCGCGGCCGGCTCGGCGCGCGCGATCGCCCGCGCCGGCGATGCCCGCCATCCGCGCACGCTGGTGCCGGGGCAGGGGCGATCGCTGTACCGCGCGGACGATCCGATCGCGGCGCTCGGCAGCGCGGTGAAGGTCGAGGCGCTGCGCCGGGTCGACAAGATGCTGCGCGCCGCCGATCCCCGCGTGCGGCAGGTGATGGTGAGCCTGGGCGGCGCCGTCGACACGATCCTGGTCGCGCGCAGCGACGGCGTGCTGGCCGGCGACGTGCGCCCGCTGGTGCGGCTCAACGTGCAGGTGATCGTGGAGCAGGACGGGCGCCGCGAGTCCGGCTACGCCGGCTACGGCGGCCGCCATTCCTACGAGGAACTGCTGGGCGACGGCAAGCCCGAGCGCTTCGCGCGCGAGGCGCTGCGGCAGGCGCTGGTGAACCTGGAGGCGGTCGATGCCCCCGCCGGGATGATGCCGGTGGTGCTCGGCGCCGGTTGGCCGGGCGTGCTGCTGCACGAGGCGGTCGGCCACGGCCTGGAGGGCGACTTCAACCGCAAGGGCACCAGCACCTACGCCGGCCGCATGGGCCAGCGGGTGGCCGCGCCGGGCGTGACCATCGTCGACGACGGCACCCTCGACGGCCGTCGCGGTTCGCTCAACGTCGACGACGAGGGCACGCCGACCCAGTGCACCACGTTGATCGAGGACGGCGTGCTGACCGGCTACATGCAGGACACCCACAACGCCCGGCTGATGGGCACGCGGCCGACCGGCAACGGCCGCCGTGAATCGTTCGCGCACCTGGTGATGCCGCGCATGACCAACACCTACATGCTCGCCGGCAACCACGAGCGCGAGGAGATGATCCGCTCGGTGAAGAAGGGCCTGTACGCGGTCAACTTCGGCGGCGGGCAGGTCGACATCACCAGCGGCAAGTACGTGTTCTCGGCGACCGAGGCCTATCTGATCGAGGACGGCAGGGTCACCGCGCCGGTGAAGGGCGCGACCCTGATCGGCAACGGCCCCGAGACCATGCAGCGGGTGACCATGGTCGGCAGCGACTTCGCCCTCGACGACGGCGTCGGCGTCTGCGGCAAGGACGGCCAGAGCGTGCCGGTCGGCGTCGGCCAGCCGTCGCTGCTGATCGACCGGCTGACCGTGGGCGGAACGCGGGCTTGAGAGCCGTGATTGGTGATTGGGGATTCGTGATTCGTAAGAGCCGGCCGCACGGGGGATGGCGCTTTTGCGAATCACGAATCACGAATCCCCAATCACGGCTCCTGCACGAGCGTCTCGCGCAGGAGCCGGAACAGCTCCCGGTATGCCCGCGGCGGCTTGTCGAGGCGGCGTTCCTCCAGCGCGTTGCGCACCAGCTGGCGCACGTGCTGGCGGTCGGCCGACGGATGTTCGGACAGCAGTTCGGCCAGCGCGGCGTCGCCCTCGGCCAGCAGGCGGTCGCGCCAGGCTTCGGCGCGGTGCAGCAACGCGGTCTCCTGGCGCGCCGACTCGCCGCCGGCGTCGAGCGCGTCGCGGATCGCATGCAGGGTGTCTTCGTCCTCGCGCCGCATCTGCTTGGCCAGGAACGCCAGCTGGCGCTTGCGGGCGATGTGCGAGCCGATGCGCTGGGCATCGAGGATGTGCGGCAGCAGCGGGTCGGGAATCGGCAATTGCCGCAGTTGCGCCGGCGACAGCGCCACCAGCCGTTCGCCCAGCGCCAGCACTTCCAGCGCGTCGCGCCGCTGCTGGCTGCGGCTGGGGCCGAGATATTCGCCGCTGTCTTCGTCGATGCCGCGCATGTGTCCGTCCGCGAGGGCCGCCAGTCGCGGCGGAGACCGCGCCGGGGCCGTGAAACATCCGGATATGCCGCACCCGTCCGGGCCCGGGATCCGATCGAGAGCACAGGATAAGCCATTGAACAGCGCCACCACCGCCGTCGACGCCGCGCTGGACGATCACCGCGATCGGATCGCGCGACTGGAAGAGGTCGCACAGCGCATGCTCGCGCTCGCCCGCGCCGGAGGCGCCTCGCAGGCGGAAGTCTCGTGCTCGGAGGAGCGCGGGCTCAACGTCGGCGTGCGCATGGGCGAGGTGGAGACGGTGGAGGCCACCCGCGACCGCGGCGTCGGCCTGACCGTGTATTTCGGCCGCCGCAAGGGCAGCGCCAGCACCTCCGACCTGCGCGAGGAGAGCCTGCGCGCCACGGCCGAGCAGGCCTGTGCGGTCGCCCGGTTCACCGAGGAGGACCCCGCCGCCGGCCTGGCGGACGCCGCGCTGATGGCGACCGAGATCCGCGATTTCGACACCTGGCACCCGTGGCCGCTCGACGCCGAGCGCGCGGCCGCGCTGGCGCTGGCCTGCGAGCGCGCCGGCCGCGAACACGACGCCCGCATCGGCAATTCCGACGGCGCATCGGTGGGCAGCGGCGAATCGCTGGGCGTGTACGCCAATACGCACGGGTTCTCCGGCGCCAGCCGCGATACCCGGCACAGCATCGGCTGCGGGCTGATCGCCGGCAGCGGCGAGACGATGCAGCGCGACGGCTGGTACAGCACCGGCCTGGCCGAACGGGACCTGGAGTCGCCGGTGGCGATCGGCCGCAAGGCGGCGCAACGGGCGCTGGCGCGGCTGGATCCGCGCCCGGTCCCGACCGGCGAGCATCCGGTGCTGTTCTCGGCCGAGATGGCGCGTTCGCTGGTCGGGCACCTGCTCGGCGCGGTCTCCGGCGGCGCCCTGTACCGGCGCGCGAGCTTCCTGCTCGACAGCGCCGGCGAACAGATCTTTCCGTCCTGGTTCGCGATCCACGAGCGCCCGCTGCTGCCGCGCGGTTTCCGCTCCAGCAGTTTCGACGACGAGGGCGTGGCGACGCGGGATTCGGCGCTGGTCGAGGACGGCGTGCTGCAGCGCTACCTGCTCGGCAGCTATTCGGCGCGCAAGCTCGGCCTGCAGTCGACCGGCAATGCCGGCGGCGTGCACAACCTGGAGGTCGCCGCCAATGCCGGCGGCTTCGAGGACCTGGTGCGCACGATGGGCCGCGGCCTGGTGGTGACGGAGCTGATGGGGCAGGGCGTGAACACGGTCACCGGCGATTATTCGCGCGGCGCCTCCGGGTTCTGGGTGGAACGCGGCGAGATCGCGCACGCGGTGGACGGCATCACCGTCGCCGGCCATCTCGGGACCATGTTCCGCGACATCCAGGCCGTCGGCAGCGACGTCGATCCGCGATCGCACGTGCGCACCGGCTCGGTCCTGGTCGGGCGGATGACCATCGCCGGCGGCGATTGACGTAAGCTTGGGTCCATGGGGCATCGCTCCGCGGCCGCCGGGATCGCGCCTGCCGTCCGGCCTGCACGCAACGGCGCGCTGGGGGTTGTCATGACCGATCCACACGAAAGCACGCCACCGCCACCGCCATCGCCCGGCGACACCGGCGGCATCAGCGCGGAACAGCGGCAGTGGGCGATGTTCGCGCACCTGTCGGCACTGCTGGGCGGCCTGATCACCGGCTGGGCGGGCGGCATCGGCTGTTTCCTGGGCCCGCTGGTCATCTGGCTGCTGAAGCGGGAGACGATGCCGTTCGTCGACGACCAGGCCAAGGAGGCGCTGAACTTCAACATCACCCTGGCCGGGTTGTTCCTGATCCTGTTCCTGCTGGGCTTCCTGACCCTGGGCATCGGCTTCATCATCGCCATCCCGGTCATGCTGATCGTCGGCGTCGCCGCGCTGGTGTTCATCGTCATCGCCGCGATCAAGTCCAACGAGGGCGTCGCCTATCGCTATCCGATCGCGCTGCGCCTGATCAAGTGATCCGGACCGCGCGCGGCTGATCGTTCCGGCCTTCCCGTCGCCCCTCCTGCAGGGAGAGCGGAGGGGCGAATGCCGATTCACTCTAGGCCATCAGTTGGCTTGCGGGTCCCGCGGGCGGCCCCATCATCGAAGGACCGGACGGGTTCCGGAAGGAGCGAACGATGGAATACACCGTGCAAACCGCAACTCCCACCAGCAGCGAACGGCAATGGGCCGCCGCGGCGCACCTGACCGCGCTGGTGCTGGCGCTGCTGACCAGCTGGCTGGTGGGCGTGGCCGGCGTGGTCGGCGCCGGCATCGTCTACCTGATCAAGCGCGATGATTCGACGTTCGTCGCCGCGCATGCGCGCGAGGCGGTGAATTTCAACCTCAGCATGCTGATCTACGCCGGGCTGGCGCTCGCCGCGGGCATCGCGCTGGTCGGGGCCACGGTGCTGACCCTGGGCCTGGGGGCGATCCTGACCGTGCCGGCCGGCATCGTGCTGCTGCTGCTGATCGCGGCGATCGCGCTGCTGTGGCTGATCTGCAGCATCGTCGCCACGATCAAGGCCTGGAACGGCGAAACCTATCGCTATCCGCTGACGATCCGCCTGCTGAACTGAGGCGGCGGCTCAGCGGTCGCGCTCGAGCGCGAGCCGCCCCAGCGCCAGCAGCGCCGCGGCGTCGGTGCCGAAGGGTTCCAGCGCGGCATGCATGTCCTCGCCGAGCGCGGCCAGCCGGCGCCGCGACGCATCGACGCCCAGCAGCGCCGGGAAGGTGGCCTTGGCCTGCGCGACGTCCTTGCCGGCGGTCTTGCCGAGCGTCGCGCTGTCGCCTTCGACGTCGAGCAGGTCGTCGCGGATCTGGAAACCGAGCCCGAGCGCGTCGGCGTAGCGGTCCAACTGCGCGAGCGCCTCAGCGCCGACGCCGGCGGCGAGCGCGCCCAACCGCACCGACGCGCGCAGCAGGGCGCCGGTCTTCATCGCGTGCAGGCGTTCGATCGCGGACAGCGACAGGGTCTCGGTCGCGCCGGTGGCGGCGAGGTCGCGCGCCTGGCCGCCGCACATGCCGTCGGCGCCGGCGGCGCTCGCCAGTTCGCGCAGCATGGCCACGCGCCGGCCGTCCGCGACCGGGGCGTCGGCCAGGGTCGAGAACGCCAGCGATTGCAGTGCGTCGCCGACCAGGACCGCGGTGGCCTCGTCGAAGGCGACGTGCACGGTCGGCCGGCCGCGGCGCAATGCGTCATCGTCCATCGCCGGCAGGTCGTCGTGCACCAGCGAATAGGCGTGGACCAGCTCCACCGCCGCGGCGGGGGCATCGAGCGACGCATCGTCGGCACCGAACGCGCGGCCGCCGGCATAGACCAGCAGCGGACGCATGCGCTTGCCGCCCAGCAGCACGGCGTGGCGCATCGCCGCCAGCAGGCGCGGCTCGCCGTGTTCGATCGAGTCGAGTGCGCGCGCCAGCGCCGCGTCGGCGCGCGTGCGCCAGGCCTCCAGCTGCGGCGCCAGGTCGCGCGACGCGACCGGGTCAGGCATCGCCGGTCGTGTCCGGCGCGCCCGGGAAGGGTTCGGCGGTCTCGGGACGCTCCGGATCGCTGAGCAGCTTCACCCGCAGCTCCGCTTGTTCCAGCGCCTGCTGGCAACGGCGATAGAGGCCGACGCCGCGCTCGTAGGCGGCCAGCGAGTCCTCCAGGCTCATCTCGCCCTGTTCCATCTTCTCGACCAGTTGTTCGAGCTGGTCCAGCGACTGTTCGAAGTCGGCGACCGGAGCGGGATCTGGGGCGGGCTTGCGTGCCATGCCGCCAGTTTACCGGAACCCATGGCGCGTGCGTTGCAGTCGTGCAGCCTTCTCGACGGTGGGGAAGGGCTTTTTTGCCACGGATCTACACGGATGAAGGCGGATGAAGCCGTATACGAGGATGTTGCATCCGCGTTCCTCCGCATGGATCCGCGACAAGAACATTCGTTTCGATCGCAGGCGAGAACACGGCAGGCGGTCGCGTGGCCGGGGGCGGGATCGTGGAGTTCACTCGGCGCGCGCGGGCGGATCCGCCTGCGACCACAGCAGGCGCTGCCGCCGCGCGCGCAGCCAGGCGTCGAAGCCGGCCGAGTGGACCAGGTCGCCGGCGGCGAGCAGTCCGTCGTCGGCATCGGTCAGCAGCGGAAGCCGCTCGCGCAGCCAGGGCGGTACGCCAAGCGCCTGCAGCACCTGCTTGAGCGCATGCGAGTGCCCGCGACCCGGCAGCCGGAGGCGTTCGCCGCCGCGGCGCGCGCGGACGATCAGCGGCCCGGCGTGTGCCGCCGATCGCGGACACGTGTCCGGGCCGTCGCCGGCTTCGACCGGTTCGCGGCCGACGAGCGCCAGCGTGTCCCCGGTCGGCAGCGGCAACGGCGCGCCCCCGTCCCAGGCGACGCGGAAATCCGCCGGCAGCGGCGGCCGCTGCCGCTCGGCGTGCAGCAGCCCGCGCCAGCGCCGGACCACGGCTCCCGACCAGGCGAACGCCGGCGATCCGTCCGTCCCGGCCTGCAGCAGGTCCGCCTCGATCCGGGCGACGCCCTGCGCCGGCAATGGCGGCAGCGCGAGCGAGTCGATCCATCGTCGCAGCACGCGTGCGCGGCGCGCCCGCGGAAGCTGCTGGAGCCCGGCGACGTCGAGCGCCTGCGGATCGACCGTGCGGACGGCGGCGAGCGCGGCCGCGTCCTCGTCGGCGAGCAGCGCCGCGGCCTCGGCGCCGAGCCGGGCGCTGCGCGCCAGTCCGGCGTCGGCTTGCGGCCAGCGTTCGCGCAGCAGCGGCAGGACGCGGTGGCGCAGAAAATTGCGGTCGGGCTCGATGCCGATGTTGCTCGGATCCTCGATCCACCGCAGGCGATGCTGCCGCGCGTAGTCCAGCAGGCGCTCGCGCGGGGTGTCGAGCAGCGGCCGCCACAGCCAGCCGCGGCCATAGCGTCGCCATGGCCGCATCGCTGCCAGGCCGTCGACGCCGGAGGCCCGCAGGGCGCGCAAGAGGAAGGTTTCGGCCTGGTCGCCGCGGTGGTGGGCGAGCGCCAGGACCTCGTCCGGCCGCAGCTCCGCCTCGAACGCGGCATGGCGTGCCGCCCGTGCGGCCGCTTCCGGGCCTGTCCCGCCGTCCTCCCGCACGCTGACGCGAACGATCCGCAGCGGCACGCCGAGCGCTTCGCAGGTGCTCAGGCAATGCCCGGCCCATGCATCGGCACCGGGCTGCAGCCCGTGATGGACATGGATCGCGCGCAGATCGCGCCGCGCGCGGCCGGCGTGCAGTCCGTGCAGCAGCACGGTCGAGTCGAGGCCGCCGCTGTAGCCGACCAGCAGCGGGCGCGCCTCGGCCAGGTGCGCGTAGCGCGAGGTCGGGAAAGGAACCGGGCACATCACATGCCGTGGCAGGTCATGCCGCTTCGTAGGCCCCGTAGCCCCGCAGCCTGCGGTAGCGCCGTTCCAGCAGTTCGGGTACGGGCACGTCCTGCAGCGCGTCCAGCTCGTTGAGCAGTACCGCCTTCAGGCGGACGGCGGTCTGCTTCGGATTGCGATGGGCGCCGCCGATCGGCTCGCGCACGACCTTGTCGATCAGGCCGAGTTCGAGCAGGCGCTTGGCGGTCAGCCCCAGCTGCTCGGCCGCATCGCGCTTCTTCGCGGCGTCCTTCCACAGGATCGAGGCGCAGCCTTCGGGCGAGATCACCGAATAGGTGCTGTACTCGAGCATCAGCGTGCGGTCGCCGACGCCGATCGCCAACGCACCGCCGGACCCGCCTTCGCCGATCACGGTGCACAGCACCGGCACCCTCAGTTCGGCCATCTCCAGCAGGTTGCGGGCGATGGCCTCGGACTGGCCGCGTTCCTCGGCGCCGATGCCCGGGTAGGCGCCCGGCGTGTCGATGAAGGTCAGCAGCGGCAGGCCGAAGCGCTCGGCCAGCTTCATCAGGCGCAGCGCCTTGCGGTAGCCCTCCGGCCGCGGCATGCCGAAGTTGCGGCGGACCTTGGCCTTGGTGTCGCGGCCCTTCTCGTGGCCGATGATGACGACGCTGCGGCCGTCGATGCGGCCCAGGCCGCCGACGATCGCGGCGTCGTCGGCGAAGGCGCGGTCGCCGGCGAGCTCCTCGAACTCGTCGCACATCACCCGGATGTAGTCGTAGGTATACGGGCGCGCCGGATGGCGCGCCAACTGCGAGACCTGCCAGGGGCTGAGGTCGCGGAAGATCTGCGCGGTGCGCTTGCGCAGCTTGTCCTGCAGCGCATGGATCTCGGCATCGATGTTGACGGCGGGGCCGGTGCTGGCCTGGCGCAGTTCCTGGATCTTGCCTTCCAGATCGGCGATCGGCTGTTCGAAATCGAGGTAATTCGGATTCATCGGCATCCATCGGGCCGGAAAGTGGCACAGTCTAGCCGAAGGCGGATCGCGTCCCCGTACCGACGGGTAGGGAGAAACCGGGCCCCTGCCGTCCATGGCGAAGCAACGCTTGCTCCGGACCGTGCGGCCCGGCTGGCCGGCCCCGCGCAGTGCGCGGGGCGTTCGCCCGAGGCGCGAGGCAGTGCCTCGCAAACGCCTCGTGCTCACCCATGGCCGGGCGTTCGCAAGCGCAACGGCCGCGATACGGCAGCCATCAAGCGCGCTCGCCCGCCCACGGCCGCTGCAACGCCAGCTTCACGCCGCGCACGCCCGGGTGCGTCCGCAGCTGGCCGACCAGGTCGGCGTCCACGCGCACGCTCTGGGTGCCGTTGAGGTCGAGGGTGCCGGCGGCGCCCCGCGGGAGCAGCAGGTCGTAGCGCAGCGGCGTCTCGCCGGGGCGGTGCGGTTCGAGCAGCCGCTCGATGCGTTCGAGCAGCCCCGGCACGCGCAGGTCCAGGCGCAGCCACAGCCGCCGCGCGATCTGCGGGCACAGCTGCCGGAAGTCCCAGCAGCGGCGCGCGCGCAGGGCGAAGCCGCCGCTGAACTCGTCCTCGCGCAGGCCGCCCTCGACGATCAGGATGCGGTCGCGGGTGAGCAGCGGCGCGTACTCCTGCAGGGCCTCGGCGAAGAACGCGCACTCGAGGCGGCCGCGGCCGTCCTCCAGCTGCACGAAGGCCTGCGCATCGCCGCGCTTGCGCATCGCCGTGACCAGGCCGGCGACGATCGTGTTGACCTCGGGTCGCCAGCCGCCGCGCGGTTCGTCCGGCCGCGCCGCCCAGACCGCGTCGAGTTTCCCGAGGTCGTGCCCGACCAGGATCTGCAGTTCCTCGCGGTAGGGATCGATCGGATGGCCGCTGAGGTAGTGGCCGAGCGTCTCGCGCTCGCCGGACAGGATCTGCGCCAGCGGCCAGGGATCGGTTTCCGGCAGTTCGATCTTCAGCGTCGGAGCCGCGTCGCCGCCACCGAACAGCGACACCTGTCCGGCCTCGCGCTCGCGCGCGAGCTGGTCGCAGGCCTTGATCACTTCCGGCAGCTGCAGCATCAGCGAGGCGCGGTGGCTGCCCAGCGCGTCCATCGCCCCGGACTGGATCAGCGCCTCCAGGGTGCGCCGGTTGAGCTTGGCCGAGCCGATGCGCCGGCAGAAATCCAGCAGGTCCGCGTAGGCGCCGCCGCGCGCGCGCTCGTCGGCGATCGCCTCGCAGGCGCCGCGGCCGACGCCCTTCACCGCGCCCAGCCCGTAGCGGATGGTGCCGGCGTCGATCGCCTCGAACATGTACGTCGAGGCGTTGACGTCGGGGGGCCGCACGCTGAGTTCGCGCGCGCGCGCCTCTTCCAGGAAGCCGACCACCTTGTCGGTGTTGTCCATGTCGCTGGACAGCACCGCGGCCATGAACTCGGCCGGGTAGTGCACCTTCAGCCACGCGGTCTGGTAGGCGACCAGCGCGTAGGCGGCCGAGTGCGACTTGTTGAAGCCGTACTCGGCGAACTTCTCCATCAGGTCGAAGATCTGGGTGGCGGTGCGCGGATCGACGCCGCGCTCGGCGGCGCCGGCCTCGAACTTGGCGCGCTCCTTCGCCATCTCCTCGGGCTTCTTCTTGCCCATCGCGCGTCGCAGCAGGTCGGCGCCGCCGAGCGAGTAGCCGGCCAGCTCCTGGGCGATCTGCATCACCTGTTCCTGGTACACGATGACGCCGTAGGTCGGCTTGAGCACCGCTTCCAGCGCCGGGTGCGGGTAGCTCACCTCGGTATTGCCGTGCTTGCGGTCGACCCATTCGCGGTCCATTCCCGAACCCAGCGGGCCGGGACGGAACAGCGCCGCCAGCGCGATGATGTCCTCGAAGGTGTCCGGCTTCGCCCGCTTGAGCAGCTCGCGCATGCCGCGCGACTCGAACTGGAACACCGCGACGGTGTCGCCGCGCGCGAACAGCTCGTAGGTAGCCTTGTCGTCGAGCGGCAGGGCGGTGATATCCAACGGCCGGGGTTCGGGATTGGGGATTCGGGATTCGCCGGAACCAGGCTCTTTCGAATCCCCAATCCCCAATCCCGAATCCCGGCTGTTAATAGCCTTCACCGCCCAATCGATGATCGTCAGCGTGCGCAGGCCGAGGAAGTCGAACTTCACCAGGCCGACGGCTTCCACGTCGTCCTTGTCGAACTGGGTCACCGGCTGTCGGCCGCGGCCCTCGCCGTCGTGTTCGGCGAACAGCGGGCAGAAGTCCGACAGCGGGCTCGGGGCGATGACCACGCCGCCGGCGTGCTTGCCGGCGTTGCGGGTCAGGTCCTCGAGTTGCAGGGCGAGGTCGATCAGGTCGCGGACGTCGTCCTCGTCCTGGTAGCGCTGGATCAGCTCGGCCGAGCGCAGGTTCTCGTCCTTGCGCGAGCGCTCGGTGCGGCCCAGCGCGTCGGACAGCGAGATGCCGAGCACCAGCGGCACCAGCTTGGCGATGCCGTCGACGAACCCGTACGGATAGCCGAGCACGCGGCCGACGTCGCGCACCACCGCCTTCGCCGCCATGGTGCCGTAGGTGATGATCTGGCTGACGCGGTCGCGGCCGTACCTGGCCGAGACGTAGTCGATCACCTCGTCGCGGCGATCCATGCAGAAGTCGATGTCGAAGTCCGGCATCGACACGCGCTCGGGATTGAGGAAGCGCTCGAACAGCAGGTCGTACGGCAGCGGGTCGAGATCGGTGATCCCCAGCGCCCAGGCGACCAGAGAGCCGGCGCCGGAACCGCGGCCCGGCCCCACCGGGATGCCGTGCCGCTTGGCCCAGTTGATGAAGTCGGCCACGATCAGGAAGTAGCCGGGGAACCCCATCGAGATGATCACGTCGAGCTCCGTCTCCAGGCGCTCGAAGTAGCTTTCGCGGGTGTGGCCCGCGGCCAGCGGCTGCTTGGCCAGCCGTGCCTCGAGGCCGTCGCGGGCCTCATTGCGGATCCAGCTCTCCAGGGTGTGGTCGTCCGGCACCGGGAACGCCGGCAGGTAGTACTTGCCCAGGCTCAGCTCGAAGTTGCAGCGCTGCGCCAGCGCCACGGTGTTGTCGAGCGCGTCGGGCAGGTCGGAGAACAGTTCCGACATCTCCTCGGCGGACTTCAGGTATTGCTGCGGGCTGTAGTCGCGCGGCCGCCGCGGATCCTCGAGCACCCGGCCGGAGGCGATGCAGACCCGCGCCTCGTGGGCGTCGAAGCCTTCGGCGTCGAGGAAGCGCACGTCGTTGCTGGCGATCACCGGGATCGCCCGCACGGCCGCGGCATGCAGGGCGAAGTCGTTGAACTGCGCCTCGCCGTCGCGGCCGCAGCGGGTGAGTTCCAGGTGCAGGCGGTCGTCGAACGCGGCCTGCCAGTCGCCGAGCCACTGCAGTGCCTGTTCGTGGCGACCGGCGGCCGCCAGCCGCCCGCCCTCGCTGTGGCGCCCGAGCAGCGCGAACAGGTCGCGCGATTCGTCGCGTAGCCACTGCGGGCGCACCACCACGCCGTCCTGGCGCTGGCCTTCCATCCAGGCCCGGGTGAGCAACCGCGACAGGCCCAGGTAGCCGTCGCGGTTGCGGCACAGCAGGGTGACCGGCCAGGCGGCCCCGTCGCCGTCGGCGACCATCACGTCGGCGCCGGCGATCGGCTTCAGCCCGGCGGCTTCGGCCTTGCGGTGGAAATCCACCAGTGCGAACAGGTTGTTGCGGTCGGTGATCGCCGCCGCCGGCTGGCCGAGCGCAGCGCAACGCGCGACCAGCTGCGGAATGCGGATCGTCGAATCGACCAGCGAATATTCGCTGTGCAGGTGGAGATGAACGAAGCGTGTGGACATCGGACGGCCGTGGCGTCAGCCGGCAGAGTAGGCCGGGGGCGAGGAGCCGACAAGGCTTGACAGCGGCGTTGCGCACCTGCGTCCGCCGTCGGCGGCGGCTACCTCACCCGGCAGCGGCGTCGGGCAGCAGATCCGGCGTGTCCGGCGCGATCGTGAACATGCCGGCCTGCGCCGCGGCGCGCACCGGCGCGAAGCTGCGGCGGTGCTCGGGGCAGGGGCCCAGCCGCTGCAGCGCCTCCAGGTGCTGGGGCGTCGAGTAGCCCTTGTGCAGGTCGAATCCATATCCGGGGCGGCGCGCGTGCAGCGCCAGCATGGCGCGGTCGCGGGCGACCTTGGCGAGGATCGAGGCGGCCATGATCGAGCGCTCGCGCCCGTCGCCGCCGATCAGGGCCTCGGCCGCGCAGGGCAGGTCCGGCGGCAGGCAATTGCCGTCGATCCGCGCCAGGCAGCCTTGCGGATCGCCGATCGTCTCCAGCACGCCTTCCAGCGCGCGGCGCATGCCGAGCAGGGTCGCCTGCAGGATGTTGATGCGGTCGATCTCGGCCGGCTCCACGAACACGATCCGCCACGCCAGGGCGCGGTCGACGATGCGCGCGTACAGCGTCTCGCGCCGCGCCGCCGTCAGCTGCTTGGAATCGTCGAGGCCGTTGATGCGCGGGCGCGCCGGGTCGAACACCACGGCGGCCACCACCACCGGGCCGGCCAGCGGCCCGCGTCCCGCCTCGTCGATACCGGCGACCAGCGTGTTCATGGCCGTGCGACCAGGGTTTCGACCACGTCGGCGGCGCGGGCCGAGGCGTCGCGCCGCAAGGTGGTGTGGAGCGCGCGAAAGCGCGGCTCCAGTGCCGCGACGGCCTGCGGGTCGCGCAGCCAGCCGAGCACCGCGGCGGCGAGGTTCTCCGCGGTGCAGTCGTCCTGCATCAGCTCCGGCACGAGGTCCTCGCCGGCCAGCACGTTGGGCAGCGCGTAGCGCTCGATCTTGAGCAGGCCCAGCCCTTTCACCAGTGCATGGGTGCTGCGCGCCACCCGGTAGCCGACCACCATGGGCCGCTTGGCCAGCATCGCCTCCAGCGTGGCGGTCCCGGAGGCAAGCAGCACGACATCGGCGGCGACCATGGCCTCGCGCGCCTGGCCGTCGATCAGCTTCACGGCGTCGGTGGACAGCGGCGATGCGGCGACCAGCGTTTCCAGCGCCGTGCGGCAGTGCTCGTCGGCGGCCGGGACCAGGACGCGCAGGCCGGGCGTCTCGCGCGCGACCAGCGCGGCGGCCTCGAGGAAGACGGCGCCGAGCCTTGCGATCTCCCCCAGCCGCGAGCCGGGCAGCACCGCCAGCACCGGCCCGTTGCGCGGCGTGCCCAGCAGCGCGCGCGCGCCGCGGCGGTTGGGATCGAGCGGCATCGTGTCGGCTAGCGGGTGGCCGACGAAGCGGGCGTCGACGCCGTATTCGGCGTAGATCGCCGGCTCCATCGGGAACAGGCACAGCACGCGTTCGGCGCTGCGCCCGATCTTGCGCGCGCGGCCGCGCCTCCACGCCCAGATCGAAGGGCTGACGTAGTGCGCCGTGCGCACCCCGCGTTGCCGCAGCATCCGCTCCAGCCCGAGGTTGAAGTCCGGTGCGTCGACGCCGATGAAGGCATCGGGCCGCCAGGCGAGGATGCGCCGGCGCAGCGCGTTGCGCAGCGCCAGCAGCCGCGGCAGGTGCGAGAGCACCTCGCTCAACCCCATGACCGCGAGTTCGGAAACGTCGTGCCAGGCATCGAGGCCGGCGCGGCGCATCGCGCCGCCGCCGACACCGGCGAACGTCGCGGTGGGATGGCGTTCGCGCAGTTCCCGGATCAGGCCCGCACCGAGCTGGTCGCCCGAGGCTTCGCCGGCGACGAGCACGAAGCGCGGGCCGGCGCCGGGACGGGCGGCAGGTCGGGTGTCCGGAGAAGGGGGCGTCGCGACTGCCGTCGAAGGGTTCGATGCGCTGTTCACGGCTCGGCGGTCACGGCGTTCCGGGAAGGCGTCATCTTAGAGGAACGGGGGAGGAGAAACGAGGAACGATGAGTGAGGAGTGAGTGGATGAATCCGGCCGGTGCGGGAATGGGACGCGACACTCGTTCCTCGTTTCTCTTCACTCGTTCCTCGCTCCTCCCCGTCAGCGCAGCAGCGGGCGCTGGCCCGATTCGACGAATTCCAGCATCCCGCGCACGTCGTCGCTCTCCTGCGCCAGCGCCGCCAGGCGTTCCCGCGCCTGGTCGAGGTTGCCGCCGGACATGTAGAGGGCGCGGTAGGCGCGCTTGATCGCCGCCGTGCGCGTGGCGTCGAAGCCGCGCCGCTTCAGTCCTTCGCTGTTGATCCCGCGCGGCCGGCCGTAGCCTTCCTGCGCCACCATCACGAACGGCGGCACGTCGCCGTTGACGAAGGCGCCCATGCCGATGAAGGCGTGGGCGCCGATGCGGCAGAACTGGTGGA
Source organism: Luteimonas sp. R10 (assembly GCF_045689605.1). GTDB lineage: Bacteria > Pseudomonadota > Gammaproteobacteria > Xanthomonadales > Xanthomonadaceae > Luteimonas. The sequence goes on along the minus strand of NZ_CP141262.1, from coordinate 3,207,047 downwards.
CGCCGACGAACCCGCTGAGGATCACGTGGTCGCCGATCTCGACGTGCCCGGCCAGGGTGGCGTTGTTGGAGAACACGCAATGGCTGCCGACGCGGCAGTCGTGGGCGACATGGGCATAGGCCAGCAGCCAGTTGTCGTCGCCGATGCGGGTGCAGCCGCCGCCCTCGCCGGTGCCGCGGTTGAGGGTGACGAACTCGCGGATCGTATTGCGGTCGCCGATCACCAGCTCCACGCGCTCGCCGCCGAACTTCTTGTCCTGCGGATCGCCGCCGATCGCGGCATGGCCGTGGATGCGGTTGTCGCGGCCGATCCGGGTCGGCCCGGTGATGCTGCAGTGCGGGCCGATCGTGGTGCCGTCGCCGATCTCGACATCCGCGCCGATCAGGCTGAAGGCGCCGATCGCGACGCCTTCGCCGAGCCGGGCCGAGGGATCCACGACCGCGGTGGGGTGGCGTGACGCGGTCGCCGCCATCTCAGCCCTGCACCTCGGCGCAGAGGATCTCGGCGCAGGCGACCTCCTGCCCGTCCACGCGCGCCGAGCCCGCGTAGAGGGTCATGTTGCGGATCGCGCGCCGGATTTCGACCTCCAGCTCGAGCCGGTCTCCGGGCACCACCATGCGCGAGAACTTGGCCTTGTCCACCTTGACCAGGTACGACAGGCGGCCGGTGCAGTCCACCTCCTTGCTGAGGTGGCTGAGCACGCCGCCGGCCTGCGCCAGCGCCTCGATCACCAGCACGCCGGGCATCACCGGATTGCCGGGGAAATGGCCCTGGAAGAAGTGCTCGTTGGCCGAGACGTTCTTGTAGCAGAGCACGCGGCGGTCGCGTTCGAACTCGAGCACGCGGTCGACCAGCAGGAACGGGTACCGATGCGGCAGCAGGTGCTGGATGCCGGCGATGTCGATCGGCAGCGATGGTCCGTGGCTCATTCCTTGTCCCTCTCGCGGGCAATGACGCGGCGCGCGAGCGCGTCGAGTTGTCGAAAGCGTGCCGCATTCCTGCGCCATTCGCGCTGTTCCATCACCGGCATGGCGGAAGAGTACTCCCCGGGTTCTCGGATCGACTGCGAAACCAGGCTCATCGCCGCGACCACCACCCGGTCGCAGATCTCCAGGTGCCCGGCGATCCCGGCGGCGCCGGCGATCATGCAGTAGCGGCCGATCCTGGCGCTGCCGGCCACGCCGACGCAGCCGGCCATCGCCGTGTGCGCGCCGACGTGCACGTTGTGTGCGATCTGGATCAGGTTGTCCAGGCGCACGTCCTCCTCCAGCACCGTGTCCTCGATCGCGCCGCGGTCGATCGTGGTGTTGGCCCCGATCTCGCAGTCGTCGCCCACGCGGACGCCGCCCAGCTGGGGCACGTTGACCCAGCGCCCGGCCTCCATCACCAGTCCGAAGCCGTCGGCGCCGAGCACCGCGCCGGGATGGATCCGCACCCGCGCGCCGAGGCGCACGCGCGCGACCAGGGTGACCCGGGCCACCAGCTCGCAGTCGCGGCCGATCTCGCAGTCCTCGCCGACCACGCAGCCGGGCCCGACGATCGCGCCGGCGGCGACGCGGCTGCGCGGGCCGATGCTGACCAGCGGGCCGACCTGCGCGCCGGCGTCCACCGTGGCCGAGGGATCGACCACCGCGCTGGGGTGGATGCCGGGGACCGCCACCGGGCGCGGCGCGAACAGCGCCGCCGCCTTGGCGTAGGCGACATAGGGGTCGTCGGCCAGCAGCGCGGTGCCGCGGAAGCCTTCCGCCTCCGCGGCGCGCATCACCACCGCGCCGGCCCGCGTGTCCTCGAGCTGGGCGCGATAGCGCGGGTTGGCGAGGAACGCCAGCTGGCCCGGGTCGGCCCCGGTCAGGCTGCCGACGCCGTGCAGGCGAACGCCCGGGTCGCCGCGCAGCGGCAGCCCGAGACGTTCCGCCAGCTCGGCGGCGGTGAGGGTGGTATCCCGATGATCCATTGCAGAACCGATCGCCGGCGCGCCCTCAGAACGCGCCGCCGAAGGTGAACTGCAGCCGTTCGACCTCGTCGCCCTCGCGGATCAGGTCGCCCGAGCCGCCCCGCACCGTGTCCTGCTTGCTCAGAGGATAGGCATAGCTGATCGAGATCGGGCCCACCGGCGCGCGCCACATCAGCGCGACGCCGGCCGAGATGCGCAGTTCCTTGGCCTCGAACGCGTCGATGCCGTTGTAGACGTTGCCGAAGTCGACGAACGCGGACACGCGCGCGGCCGGCGAATCGAGCAGGGTCGGGAAATACATCTCCAGCGAACCCACCGTCTTCAGCGAGCCGCCCAGCGGCTGCAGGAAGGTGCTGTTGCCGGCCGCCTCGCGCGGGCCGAGGGTGTTGTCGCGGAAGCCGCGGACCGAGCGGGTACCGCCGGCGTAGAAGTTCTCGAAGAACGGCAGGCCGCCGGCTGTCACCGTCTTCACGTAGTCCGGAGAAGAGGGGTCGCAGGGGTCCGAGGGGTCGGCGCCCGGAACCCAGACCGGCGGCGTCTCGGGATCGTCGTCGTGGTCTTCCTGGACGGGATTGTTGAAGCAGATGTTGCGGGTGACGTCACTGCCGTAGCTGTCGCCGTAGCCGATCTCGGCGCGGGTGTTGAGCACCAGCGCGCGGCTGATCGGCCAGTACTTGGAGAACTCGTAGTTGAGCTTGTAGTACTCGGCGGTCGAGCCGGGCAGGGTGATCTCGGCGGAAATGCGCTGGTAGGTGCCACGGGTCGGCTGCAGGTAGTCGTTGCGGGTGTCGCGGGAGTAGCCGATCTCGGTGCGCCAGGCGTGGAAGGTGCGCTGGCCGAAGGCGTCGATGTAGTCGACGATCGAGTCCGGCGTCGAGCCGCGGTAGGTGAAGATCTCGTTGCGGTCGATGCCGAACAACAGCGAGAAGCTGTCGTGCTCGGTGATCGGGATGCCGAGCACGGCCTGGCTCGCCGCATTGGTCGAGGAGTACTGCGCGGTGTTGAAGTCGGAGTTGTCGAACTCGCGCCACCACAGGTTGTAGCCGAGCGACAGCCCGTCGTCGGTGAAGTACGGATTGAGGTAGGAGAACGCGTAGCGTTGCAGGTAGGTATTGCGGCTGGCCTCGATCGAGACCCGGTTGCCGCTGCCGAGGAAGTTGTTCTGCGACAGCTGCACCGAGGTGGTGATGCCGGACAGCTGCGAATAACCCAGGCCGAACACGAAGCTGCCGGAGGTGGTCTCGGTGACGTTGAAGACCACGTCGACCTCGTCGCTGCTGCCGGGCACCGGCTCGGTCTCGACGTTGACGCTGCCGGACTCGAAATAGCCCAGTCGCTGCAGGCGCACCTTGGAGCGGTCGACCGCCGCCTGCGAGTACCAGCTGCCCTCGAACTGGCGCATTTCGCGCCGCAGCACCTCGTCGGAGGTGCGGGTGTTGCCCTTGAACACGACCCGGCGCACGTTCACCCGCGGCCCGGGGACGACCTGCATGTTGATCGCCACGGTGCGGTTCTCGCGATCGACCTCGGGAATCGGATTGACCTGGGCGAAGGCGTAGCCGATGTTGCTCAGGGTGGCGATGATGGCGTCGGAGCTGAGCTCGAGCAGCGCCCGCGAGAAGGTCTGGCCCTCGCGCAGGAACACGCGCTGTTCGATCTGCTCCTTCGGCAGGATTGTGTCGCCGCTGATCTCGACGCCCGAGATCTTGTAGATCTCGCCCTCGGTGATGCCGGCGGTGATGTACATGTCGCGCTTGTCGGGACTGATCGCGACCTGGATGCCGTCCTCGCTGAAATCGAGGTGGCCGCGGTCAAGGTAGAAGTTCTGCAGCTTCTCGCGGTCGCCGTCGAGCTTTTCGCGCGAGTACTGGTCGTCGCGGCGGTACCAGCTGAGCCAGTTGCTCTCGGCCGACTCCCAGCCGGCCCGCACGTCCTCTTCCTCGTACCGCTCGTTGCCGACGATGTTGATGTGGCGGATCTTGGCCGCCTTGCCCTCGTCGACGGCGATGGTGACGTCGACGCGATTGCGGTCCAGGCGCGAGACGGTCGGGGTGATCTCGACGTTGTACTTGCCGCGGTTGTTGTACTGCCGGGTGAGTTCCTGGGTGACGCGATCCAGGGCCAGGCGATCGAAGGTGTCGCCCTCGGACAGGCCGATCTCCGACAGGCCCTTCATCAGGTCCTCGGTCTGGATGTCCTTGTTGCCGGTCAGCGTGAGGCGGTTGATCGCCGGGCGCTCGGTGACGGTGACCACCAGGATGTCGCCCTGGCGGCCGATCTGCACGTCCTCGAAGAAGCCGGTGCGGTACAGCGCGCGGATCGCCTCGCCCAGGCGCGACTGGTCGACCCGGTCGCCGCGCTCGATCGGCAGGTAGGTGAACACGGTGCCGGCGCCGATGCGCTGCAGTCCGTCGACACGGATGTCGCCGACGGTGAAGCTGCTGCTGGCGGTGGACGGACCCGATGGCGGCGGCGGTGCTGCGTCCGTCTGGGCCCAGGCGGGGGCGGCGATGGCCGCGGTCAGGGCGAGGGCGAGCAGGCGGCGGCTTGGAATTCGCGTCATCTAGTGCGTCCGTTTGGAAGGTTCTCGCCGTCGCGCGGACGCGAGGACGGGGGTCGGGCGGTCATCGGTACATCAACTGCAGGATGTCGTTGTAGAACGCCAGCCCCATCAGGCCGGCCAGCAGTGCCAGCCCCACATATTGCCCGGCGGCCATGGCACGTTCGCTTAACGGACTGCCCTTGACCAACTCGATAAGGTAATACAGGAGATGCCCGCCATCCAAGAGCGGGATCGGCAACAGGTTGAGGATCGCCAGGCTCAGCGACAACAGCGCGAGGATCGTGAGGTACCAGGCCGGGCCCTGCTGGGCGTACGCGTTCGCGGCGCGGGCGATGGTGATCGGCCCGGCAACGGTGTTCTCCACCGACACCCGGCCGCTGAAGGCGCGGCCGATCATGCCGAACAGTTGTCCGGTGAGATGCGCGGTTTCCTGCAGCGCCGCGGGCACCGCGGAGACGGGGCCGTAGCGTTGCAGCGCGTCGCGTGGCGGCGGCTCGCCGCGCTGCGGCTGGATGCCGAGCGCCCAGAACTCGCCGCGCTCGGGATCCTCGATCAGGCGCGGGACGATCTCCAGCGCCAGGCGGTCGCCGTCGCGCTCCACCTCGATCATGCCGCTGCCGCCGTTCTCGCCCAGGGCCTGGATCTGCGGGCCGAGCTGGTCGAAGGTGTCGATGCGGACGCCGTCCACGGCGGTGATCCGGTCGTCCTCGGCAAGGACCCCCCAGGCGGCGCTGTCCGGCAGCACGCGGCCCACCACGGCCGGGAGCAGCGCATGGCGCGGGGCGAGGCCGATGGCGGACAGCAGTTGCTTGTCGTCGAGTTCGTGCGGCAGCTGCGACAGCGCCAGCGTGCGCCGTTCGCTGTCGCCGTCGGCGCCGCGCACCCGCAGTTCGACATCGCTCCGGTCCAGCGCCGCCGGCAGCAGCGCGAGCTGCAGCTCGTTCCAGGTCGGCGTTTCGCGGTCGCCCACTGCCTCGATGGCGTCGCCCCGGCGCAGGCCAGCCTCGGCGGCGACGCCTTCGGCATAGCCGACCACCGGCGCGTAGTCGGGCCGCCCGATCACGAACATCGCCCACAACAGGGCGACGCACAGGACGAGATTGGCCAAGGGGCCCGCGGCGACGATCGCCATCCGCCGCCAGACCGACTTGCGATTGAAGGCCTGCGACAGCTGCTCCGGCGGCACCGCGCCGCCCTCGCGTTCGTCCAGCATCTTCACGTAGCCGCCCAGCGGCAGCGCCGCGAGCACGTACTCGGTGCCGTCGCGGCCGCGCCGCGACCACAGCGCCCGGCCGAACCCTACCGAGAACCGCAGCACCTTGACCCCGTTGCGGCGGGCGACCCAGTAGTGTCCGAACTCGTGGAAGGTCACCAGCACGCCGAGGCTGACGATCAGCCACCACACCGAACCGAGGAAAGTCATCATGCGGGCAGGCTCATGCGGATGCGTGGAAGGGCAGGGTCGATTCGGCGAAGCGCCGGGCCGCCGCGTCGGCGCCGCGCAGCTCGTCCAGGGAGCTGGCCGCGGCCGCGGGCAGGGCCGACAGGGTATCCGCGACCAGGGCGGGAATGTCGAGGAAACCGATCCGGCCCTGAAGGAACGCTGAAACCGCCACCTCGTTCGCCGCGTTCAGGGTGGCGGGGGCGGTGCCGCCCGCCAGCAGCGCCTGCCGGGCCAGGCGCAGGCACGGGAAGGTCTCCGGGTCCGGCGGCTCGAAGTCGAGGCGGCCGTGCGCCAGCAGGTCGAGCCCGGCGACGCCGGAGGCGATCCGCTGCGGCCAGCCCAGGCCCACGGCCAACGCGGTACGCATGTCCGGCAGGCCCAGTTGCGCCAGGGTGGAACCGTCGTCGAACTCGACCAGCGAGTGCACCAGGCTCTGCGGATGCACCAGCACGTCGATGCGCGCATCGGGCAGGCCGAACAGGTGGTGGGCCTCGATCACCTCCAGGCCCTTGTTCATCAGCGTCGCGGAATCGACCGAGATCTTCGGCCCCATCGACCATTTCGGGTGGGCGACCGCCTGGGCGGGAGTGACCCCGGCCAGGTCCGCGCGCTTGCGCCCGCGGAACGGCCCGCCCGATGCGGTCAGCACGATCCGCCGCACGCCGCCGTCGACACGGCCCTCGGGCAGGCACTGGAAGATCGCGTTGTGCTCGCTGTCGATCGGGATGATGGTCGCGCCGGCGGCGCGCGCCACCGCGGTGAGCAGTTCGCCGGCGAGCACCAGCGATTCCTTGTTCGCCAGCAGCAGGCGCTTGCCCGCGCGGGCCGCGGCCAGGGTGGAATCGAGGCCGGCGGCGCCGACGATCGCGGCGACCACGGTGTCGCAGGCATCGCCGGCAGCCAGTTCCTCCAGCGTTCGCGCGCCGGCGTGGGGTTGCGTCGGCAGGTCGGCCTCGCGCAGCCCATCGCGCAGCGCCCCGAAGCGGCTCTCGTCGGCGATGACGGCGTGGTCGGGACGGTGCCGGCGGCACAGCGCCACCAGCGCCTCGGCGTTGCAACCGGCGGCCAGCACCCCGGCGCGCAGCCGTTGCGGGTGCCGGGCGATCACGTCCAGCGCCGAGTTCCCGATCGAACCGGTCGCGCCGAGCACGGCGACGGTGCGGAACTCGTTCATGCCGGCGACTGCGCCGATGGCGGCGGCGACGGGCGGGCGATCGGGCGCACCATCAGAAACCCAGCCAGATCTGGCCGAGGGCGAACACCGGCAGCGCGGCGAGCACGCTGTCGATGCGGTCGAGCAGGCCGCCGTGGCCGGGGATCATCGTGCCCGAATCCTTGGCACCGACGTGGCGCTTGAGCAGGCTTTCGTACAGGTCGCCGACCACCGAGAACAGGATCGTCAGCACTGCCACCAGCGCGACCAGGGGCAGCTGCGCGAGTTCCGCGCCCGCCAGCGGCGCGGCCAGCACGGCCAGCAGGACGCCCGCGAGCAGCCCTCCGGCCAGTCCCTCGACGGTCTTGTTGGGGCTGATCTGCGGCGCCAGCTTGCGCCGTCCGAAGCGGCGGCCCGCGAAATACGCGCCGCTGTCCGCCGCCCAGATCATCGCCAGCGCGATCAGCAACCAGCGGTGGCCGTAGGGCTGGCCGGCGTGGATCAGCGCCAGCGCGCACCAGGCCGGGATCACGCTGGCGGTGGCGGCGGCCAGCTTGATCACGCGGGCGTGGGTGTCGTGGTCGGATGCGAAGCCGGTATGGCGCAGCCACAGCACGGCCAGCAGCCACCAGATCACGCCGGCGACGGTGAGCAACTTGAACAGCACCAGCGAGCCGCTGCTGTCGGTGGACGAGGCCCAGACCAGCGCCACCATCAGCAGCAGGTTGGCCAGCAGCAGGACTCCGCGGGACAGGCCGTCCTCGACCTCGGCCAGCCGGAACCACTCCCACAGGCCGGCCAGGAACAGCACGGCGCTCAGCGCCACGATCCACGGCGTGGACAACAGCAGCACGGCGGCGATCGCCACCGGGGCCATGATCAGCGAGGCCAGTACACGGGTCTTCGTCATGCGTGCGGGATGTCCGTCGTTGGATTCGAAGGCACGTCGACCTGGTCGCTGGTCAGGCCGAAACGGCGTTCGCGCGCCGCATAGTCGGCCAGGGCCCGCTGCAGGACGGCCGTATCGAGTTCCGGCCACAGGGTCTCGGTGAACCACAGTTCGGTGTAGGCCAGTTGCCAGAGCAGGAAATTGCTGATGCGCAGGTCGCCGCCGGTGCGGATGAACAGGTCCGGCGCCGGCAGGTCCGCCAGCGCCATGCGCGCGGCGACCGCGGACTCGTCGATGTCCTCGGGCCGCAGCCGGCCGGCGGCGACGTCCTCGGCGAGCGCGCGCGCGGCCTGGGCGATGTCCTGGCGGCCGCCGTAGCTGGCGGCGACGGTCAGCTGCAGGCGGTCGTTGCCGCGGGTGCGGGCCTCGGCGGCGTCCATGCGCTCGCGGATCGCATGGCTGAAGCGCTCGCGCTCGCCGATGAAGCGGATGCGCACCCGGCGCCGGTCGAGCTCCTCGACCTCGCGTTCGAGCGCGTTGAGGAACAGCTTCATCAGCGCGCCGACCTCCTCTTCGGGTCGGCCCCAGTTCTCGCTGGAAAAGGCGAACAGCGTCAGCGCGCCGATGCCCCGTTCCAGGCAGAAGTCGATGCACAGGTTGACCGCGCGCGCCCCGGCGCGGTGGCCGACCATGCGCGGACGCCGGCGCCGCGCGGCCCAGCGCCCGTTGCCGTCCATGATGACGGCGACGTGCCGCGGCACGTCGCCGCGATTGGCGATTCGTGATTCGTGATTCGAAAGAGCGTGGTCCCGCGGATCTGGAGTCTCAGGCAATGGAATGGCCCCTTCAGGCTTTGGCTTTTGACCAATCACGAATCACCAATCACCAATCCCGGCTCTCATACCGCCATCAACTCCTGCTCCTTGGCCTTGACCACCTCGTCCACGTCCTTGATCGCCTGGTCGGTCAGCTTCTGGATCTCGTCCTCGCTGCGGCGCTCCTCGTCCTCGCTGATCTGCTTGTCCTTGAGCAGCTCCTTGACCTGCTGGTTGGCGTCGCGGCGGATGTTGCGGATCGCGATCTTGGCGTTCTCGCCCTCGTGGTGGACGTGCTTGGAGAGCTCCTTGCGGCGCTCCTCGGTCAGCGCCGGGATGTTGATGCGGATGACGGTGCCGGCGGTGTTCGGCGTCAGGCCCAGGTCGGAGGCGAGGATCGCCTTCTCCACCGGGCCGACCATCTGCTTCTCCCAAGGCGTGATCGTCAGCGAACGCGCGTCGGAGACCGCGATGCTGGCGACCTGCGACAACGGCATGTCGGAACCGTAGTAGTTCACTTTCAGGTGTTCGACCAGCGCCGTCGAGGCGCGGCCGGTACGGACCTTGGTCAGGTCGTGGCGCAGCGCCTCGATGCTCTTGTGCATACGGGTCTGCGCGTCTTTCTGGATTTCATTGAGCATCGCCGGCTCCGGTCGATTGGCGGTAACCGCCGGATTATAGCGGGCTCGGCGACGGAGGCCGGATCGAAGGCGGCCGCCGCGGTGCCCGGCGCGCTGAGCGGGCCCGCCTGTTGCGGTTTCGGTCAGGTGGCGCGCTCGGGCATGCAGGCGCCGTCGTGCTCGACCTGCAGCGTGACGTGGTTGATCGCGAAGCGCCGGTCCAGCTCGCGGGCGGTGTCGCGCAGGAAGGCGTCATGATCGCCGGCCGCCGGACGCACCAGGTGCGCGGTCATCGCGATGCGCCCGGCCGCCAGCGGCCAGATGTGCAGGTGATGGACCGCCGAGACCTGCGGCAGGCCCGCCAGGAAGGCGCGGACCGCGGCTGGATCGACATGCGCGGGCACCGCGTCCATGACCGCGTTGAAGCTGTCGCGCAGCAGCCCGAACGCGCCCCAGGCGATCACCACGCCGATCAGCACCGCGATCGCCGGATCCAGCCACGCCCAGCCCAGGGTCAGCATGCCGATGCCGGCCAGCACCGCCGCCACCGAAACGGCGGCGTCGGCCATCAGGTGCAGGTAGGCGCCGCGGCGGTTGAGATCCCCGGCGTGGCCGCCGCGCAGCAGCCAGGCGGCGCCGAGATTGACCGCGATGCCGATCGCCGCCACCACGATCACGGGCATTGCCGGGATTTCCGGGGGGCGGCCGACGCGCCCGGCGGCCTCCCAGATCAGGGCGCCGGAGAAGGCGACGATCAGCAGCGCGTTGGCCAGCGGCGACAGCAGCGTCGCGCGGCCCCAGCCGTAGGTGAGGCGACCGCGGGCGGGGCGCTGCGCCAGCGCCGCGGCGCCCCAGGCCAGGGCCAGCCCGAGCACGTCGCCCAGGTTGTGCAGCGCATCGGAGAGCAGGGCGAGGGAATTGATCGCGAAGCCGTAGCCGGCCTCCAGCGCGGTATAGGCCAGGTTGATCAGCGTCACCACGGCGAACGTCCGGGTCGACGAGCCGTGACCATGCCCGTGATCGTGATGGCCGTGACCGTGCATAGGCCAATGTTGGCATGCGCGGGCGGGCGGACACTATTTCACCGGTTCACCGGCCGCGCTTGTGGGAGCGACGGAAGTCGCGACATCCTTTTCGGGCAGATCGAGTCGCGACTTCCCGGCGGCGGCATGCCGCCGCCACTCCCACAGGAGGAAAGGGCGTCCAGCAGGAGAAGGCGCCGAATGGTCCCGGGCGCCGAAAAAGCTCAGCCGCGTCCCTGCACCAGCGTGCCGATCGGCTCGCCCTTGAGTATCCGCAGCAGCTGCCCCGGCTGGCTCATGTCGAAGATCCGCAGCGGCAGCTCGCTGTCGCGGCACAGCGCGAACGCGGCGGTGTCCATCACCTGCAGGTTGCGGGCGATCACCTCGTCGTAGCTGAGGGTCTCGAAGCGCGTCGCGGCGGGGTTCTTCTTGGGATCGGAATCGTAGACGCCGTCGACCTTGGTCGCCTTCAGCAACAGGTCGGCGCCGATCTCGATCGCGCGCAGCGCCGCGCCCGAATCGGTGGTGAAGAACGGATTGCCGGTGCCGGCGGCGAAGATCACGATGCGCCCTTTTTCCAGGTGGCGGATGGCGCGGCGGCGGATGTAGTCCTCGCAGACGTCGTTGATCTTGATCGCGCTCATCACCCGCGCCTTGGCGCCCACCTTCTCCAGCGCGTCCTGCATCGCCAGCGCGTTGATCACCGTGGCCAGCATGCCCATCTGGTCGCCGGTGACCCGGTCCATGCCGCCGGCGGCGAGACCGGCGCCACGGAAGATGTTGCCGCCCCCGACCACCAGCGCGATCTCGGCCCCGGCCTGCTGCGCTTCCACCACCTCCTGCGCCAGCCGCCCGATGACCTTGGGATCGATCCCGTAGTCCTCGTCCCCCATCAGGGCCTCGCCGGACAGCTTGAGCAGGACGCGGCGATAGGGAAGTGGCGACATGGGCGGCTCCGGGCGGGTAAACGAGAGAATTCTAGCCGAAAGCCGCCGTGGCTCCAGCGATTGGCCCGGAGCCCACCAACTGCCGTCGATAAAAAGACGCCCGCTTACGCGGGCGCCCAAGGCTATGGAGAGGACAGCAAATCAAAAATCGTAGCGGACAGTGAGCCGACCGGTACGGGGGGCCTGGTAGCTGATCGGCCGCTGCGTGGAGTGGTAGGGATTACCTGGAGCGCCGATCTCACCGTACTCGATGACACTCTGGACCGGCTGCGAGTCTGTGACGTTGAACAAATCGAACCCGACCACCAGCTTGTGATCCAGGAAGGCCGGCGACCAAGCCACCCCGAGATCGAGCTTGCCGGTCCAGGGTAAACGTCCGGCACTGCCGCGCGGGCTGGGCTCGCCGTTGCAGTACATGTAGTACGGACCGCCGTATTCCACGTTGTCCCGGAACTCGTCCGACTCATCGAGGCTCGGGCCGTTGTAGATGCCGAGACAGTTCTTCGGGCGACCGGAATGGACGACCATCGTCGCCGAGAAGCGCCACTCCGGGTTCATCTGGTAGAAACCGAAGGCCTTGACGTAGTGCCGGCGATCGTTGGGCAGGTAGCCGTTGGTGTGCTCCGCCAGTTCTGGATGGTCCCAGTCCTGGGTCATCGACACGTCACCCTGGCCGATATCGGACTTCAGCTGACCCTCGGCATTGCCGTAGTTCCTCGAGAACGTGTAGTCGAGCTTGTAGTACCAGGTGCCGTCGAATGGACGTTCGAGGAACAGGTCGATGCCTTGATACGAGCGCTTCAGCTTCGGGAAGCGGAGTTCGGCCGCAGTGAGCGGTACCTCGTAGAGGTTGCCGTCGGCGTCGTCCAGGACGAAGGTGTTGTCTTCGCCCGGATTGAACAAGCGGCAGTGCGCCAGCGAGTCGCCGATCTGCGTTGCGATGTCCTCTGAGTAACCGTTGCGGATCGCCCAAGCATAGGCAGGCCGATGGTCGCACATGTCGTCGATCGCGCTTTTCAGGTCACGATAGATGTAGCGCGCACCGAAGATGTGCTTGTCGCCCAGCGCTTTCTCGAAACCGATCGCGAACTCGTCCTGGTAGTGCGAGTCGATGTCCTTGGCCGCGACCGTGAGCGGGTTCGGAGCCTGGCCGAACTCGTTATTGGACGAATGCGGCCCGTCGCCCAGCGCAGTCAGCCCGAGGGGTTCGCCAGTCGTCGGGTCGATGCCGGTGAACGCAAAGTACTCCTGGGTATAAAGCGAGCCGGCAGCGCCACGGCGGGCCACGTTGTTCGGCATGGCCAAGTGGTAGCGGCCGACATTGGCGAAGACCTTAAGGCTGGAATCGCCGTGCACGTCCCAGGCGGCTCCGATGCGCGGCGCCCACTGGTTCTTCTGCTCGACGTAGATGATGCCGTCCGCGTTGTAGTTCTCGAAGTTCTCATTGCGCAGGCCGAGCGACAGCAGCCAGCGATCGTTCACCTGCCAGCGGTCCTCGAGATAGTACGCATACTGCTTGACCTCGAAGGTGCCGCCGTTGGCGTAGATGTACCGGACTACATAGTCGCCGTTGCCGCCCGGGCCGCTCGCGCCACCGCTGCCAGGGATCGTATCGTTCGCCGCATCGGGGCCGACCGACGCGTAGCGCCAACGGTAGCCGGGCCCCGAGGTCTGCTCGCCGGCCCGCGAGGTCGAGTCGATGCGGTCGTAGCCCAGGCGCAGGCCATGATTCCCCAGCTGCCAGTCGAGATCCAGGCGTCCGCCTTCGGTCTCATCGAATGCGTCGGGGAACGCAATCTGGTCGAATTGGCCATGCTGGACCGGGTTGGGAATGTTGCGGCCGTCGCTGACGTAGACGACGCTGGGATCGTAGCCGATCAAGTTTTCGATGTGATCCTGCTTCTGGCGCCCGTACAGTGCCGACAAGGTCAAATTGTCGGTGAGATAGCCGGTGTACCTGCCGATATACAGCTCGCCGCCATCCTCCCATTCGTAGCCCGATGGCTCAGCGTCCCAGTCGATCTGGTTGGTATCGTAATCGTAGGGCTGGAAAACTGCGGTCTGCTTGGTCACGTCGGAAACGGCAGTCAACTCGAGCAGGTGATCGTCGGTGATGTGCCAGTCCACCTTGGCCAGCCACCGCGGCACTTCGTAGTCGCGTTCATAGTACTGGTTGGTCCCGCGTGCGGAATAGGTTTCCCGCTCCCGATCCGTGAACTCCGCGCTGGCGTAGAAGAACAGCCTGTCCTTCACGATGGGGCCACTCACGTAACCTCCATACAGTATTTGGTCGTCTGTTTGCGCCGCAAGGTTCTGGTAGAGCAGGCCGTCGTTCGCAGTTCCGTTCAATGGATAGTAGATGTTGCGCTGCTCGGCCCGCAGGCTCTCGGGTGTCCATGTCACCGACAGGCCGCCGTTCCATTCGTTGGTGCCTCGTTGGGTGATGATGTTCTCCACGCCACCGGTGGCGCGGCCGAATTCTGCACCGTAACCGCCAATGAAGGCCTGGTATTGGCTAATTCCGTTGAACGGGAGCGTGGTTCTGCCCAGGTTGGTCAACGGGTTGGTGACCGGATAGCCGTTGATGTAAGTAGCGTTCTCGGAGGCGGCGGAGCCGCCGAAGGACTGAACGGGAGCGCCAGCTGCATTGGTATAGCGAGAATCTGCAGCGACCACGCCCGGCGTCAGCATCGCGACTGCTTCGATGTTGTTGGCCACCGTTATCCGTTGAAGATCCTGCGCAGTGAACACCACTCGTGTGTCGGTGTTGGATACGTCGATGAAGGACGCGGCGGTGCCCTGCACCGTGACCGTCGCGAAGTCCTGCACGTCGTCCTGGGCAGGTGCGAACGAGACTTCCGCGCCTCCGCCGAGCACCACCTGCACTCCGCTCCGGCTTCCGACTTCCTGGCCATCCCGAATAACGCTGACGTCGTATTCGCCGACCGGCAAGGAGGGCACCCGGTATCGTCCGCGGGTGTCGACCTGGATTTCGCGACGCATCCCGGTTTCGCTGCTGTGGATGACGACAGTCGAGCCTGGTTCCGCATTGCCGAAAATTGAGCCCGCGGCGTTCGACTGGGCGTGGGCAAGACCGTTCAGGCCCATGCACAGCGCAACGCACAACGCGGCGCGTTTCAGATTACGCATTCGTATTTCCCCCGAGTCAAATTGACGAAACTTGCTGTCAAGCCAGGCACATCCAGCTGTACGGATGTGCGTCTTCCCCCTGGGCTGGAGTCTTACACATGACGAGAGAATGACAAAATGCCGTTATTTTTGTTAAATTTACGTTAAAGAAATCATGCGCGCCGCAGTTGACGAACCGAAACCGGAATGCCTGGCAACAGCAGGCTGCAGCGCGGCGAGCACCGGTCATGATGTTCCGGCAGACTGCGACGAGTTGGAGAGCCAGGTCGGTCGAAGCCGGAGGCCTCAAACGAGAAAGGCCGCGGTAAGCCGCGGCCTTCTTCAGGAGGAGATTTCGGTCGATGTGACGTTCAGGCGAGTCCGGCCTGCTTCATCACCTCGGCGGCGTAGTCCTCGACCACCTTCTCGATGCCTTCGCCCACGGCCAGACGCTGGAAGCCGACCACGTCGGCGCCGGTGGCCTTCAGCGCGGCCTCGACGCTCTGGTTGGTGTCGAGCACGTAGGGCTGGCCGTAGAGGGTGACCTCGTTGACGATCTTGTTGATCTTGCCGCTGATGATCTTCTCCAGGATCTCGGCCGGCTTGGCGCGGTCCTTGTCGGACATCTTGGCCAGCTCGATCTCCTTCTCCTTGGCGATGAAGTCGGCCGGGACGTCGGCGGCCTTGTTGTAGGGCGGGTTCATCGCGGCGACGTGCATCGCCAGGCCGCGCGCCAGTTCGGCATCGCCGCCCTGGACCTCGACCAGCACGCCGATGCGGCCGCCGTGGACGTAGGCGGCGACGTTGTTGTCGCTGTCGACGCGGGCGATGCGGCGCACCTGTACGTTCTCGCCGACCTTGGCGATCAACGCGGCGCGAGCTTCCTCGACGCTTTCGCCGGAGGCGAGCTTCGCGGCCTTGAGCGCTTCGACGTCGGTGCCGTCGGAAGCGAGCGCGGCGTCGGCCACGGCCTCGGTGAAGGCGATGAAGTTCTCGTCCTTGGCCACGAAATCGGTCTCGGAGTTGACCTCGACCAGCACGGCCTTGCCGTCGGCCTGCGCGGTGGCGATGCGGCCTTCGGCGGCGACGCGGCTGGCCTTCTTGTCGGCCTTGGCGAGCCCCGACTTGCGCAGCGCCTCGGCTGCGGCGTCGATGTCGCCGCTGTTTTCGGTGAGCGCCTTCTTGCACTCCATCATGCCGGCGCCGGTGCGCTCGCGCAGTTCCTTGACCTGGCTTGCGGTGATTTCCATTGGGGGTACCTCGATCGTGGGTATTGCGCGGGAGCGCCCGGCGGGGAATGCCGGACCGTTGCCTGGCCGCGCCCATCGGGCGCTCCTGCGGGAAAGGCGGCTGCGCACCATGGCGCAGCCGCGTGACGTGCCGGTTACTCGGCGGCCGGCGCTTCCGGTGCAGCGGTATCCAGCTCACCGCTCTGGGCGGTGTTGGGCTCGGCGGCTGCGGCTTCGGCGGCGGAGACCTGCTCAGCGGCAACGGCCGTGGAGGCGGCTGCCGGCTTCTTCTCCGGGGCCTTCTTCGCGGCGCTCTTCCTGGCCGGGGCGCGGCGCTTGTCGCCATCGCCGCCCTCGGTGAAGTCCTCCTCGCGGACCGTGGCGGCCGAAGGCGCCGCGGCCTTGCCTTCGAGCACGGCGTCGGCGGCGGCGCGGGCGTACAGCTGCACGGCGCGGATGGCGTCGTCGTTGCCGGGGATGGCGTAGTCGACCAGGGCCGGATCGTAGTTGGTGTCGACCACCGCGATCACCGGGATGCCGAGCTTCTTGGCCTCCTTGATCGCGATGTCCTCGTGGCCGATGTCGATCACGAACAGGGCGTCGGGCAGGCGGTTCATCTCCTTGATGCCGCCGAGCGAGGCCAGCAGCTTCTCGCGCTCGCGGCGCAGGCCCAGCACTTCGTGCTTGACCAGCTTGTCGAAGGTGCCGTCGGTCTCGGCGGCTTCCAGCTCCTTCAGGCGGCCGACCGACTTCTTCACGGTGGCGAAGTTGGTCAGGGTGCCGCCCAGCCAGCGCTGGGTCATGTACGGCATGCCGCAGCGCTCGGCCTCTTCCTTCACCGCCTCGCGCGCGCTGCGCTTGGTGCCGACGAACAGGATGATGCCGCGCTTCTGGGCGATGGCGGAGACGAAGTTCATCGCGTCGCCGAACAGCGGCACGGTCTTCTCGAGGTTGATGATGTGGATCTTGCCGCGGGCGCCGAAGATGTACGGCGCCATCTTCGGGTTCCAATAGCGGGTCTGGTGGCCGAAGTGCACGCCGGCCTCCAGCATCTGGCGCATGGTGATCTGGGGCATTTCTTGAAACTCCTGGCAGTGGAACCGGCCGCCGGCCATGTGAATGGGATAGGGCGGTACGCCCGCGGGCGGGCGAAGGTTCCGGGGTTGGGCCTCCCCGCTGTCTCCGTGACCGAACTCCGCATGTTTCGCGGAGCACCCCGGCACGGGCTGTGGCAGCGGGTGTGTATTCGCCGGTGACGCCCGGCGTGGGCGGCGCTGCCGACGGATGGTCGGATGCAGCCGGAGAATTGTAGCCGGATCAGGTGGTTATGGGCAAGCCGGGGGGCTACTCCGATGGTTCGGGCTTGTGGCTGGCAGGCATCCGGCTGTTCGCTGCCGGAGCCGGCGAGGGTGGGGCGGGAGCCGGCGTGCGGGGGATGCGGAAAGCTGGCCATGGATGGCCAGCGGCCCCGAGTCAGGACAGGATGTCCTGACCGAGGGGTGGAGCATTCCCCGCACGTCGGCTCCCGCGAAGAGGTTTGTAAACGAATGCGGCGACGCCTCATTGCTCGATCGCGCCACGTACGGCCGCACCTTGCGCTCGAGCGCAGCCGCCGACCCAGCATGCCGCAATCGGCGATAATGGCCGCATGAGCATTTCCCTGAAGACCCCCGAAGAGATCGAGCGGATGCGCGAGGCCGGGCGCCTGGCGGCCGAGGTGCTGCAGGTGGTCGCGTCCCATGTGAAGCCGGGGGCCACCACCGAGGACCTCGACCGCATCTGCCACGACCACATCGTCCGGGTGCAGGGCGCCACGCCGGCCAACATCGGCTATCGCGGCTATCCCAAGTCGACCTGCATCTCCGCCAACAACGTCATCTGCCACGGCATCCCCAGCGAGGCCAAGGTGCTGAAGGACGGCGACATCATCAACATCGACGTCACCGTCATCAAGGACGGCTGGCACGGCGACACCAGCCGCATGTACTACGTCGGCGAGCCGTCGGTGATGGCCAGGCGGCTGGTCGAGACCACCCGCCGGGCGCTGTTCGAGGGCATCCGCGCCGTGCGTCCCGGGGCGACCCTGGGCGACGTCGGCCACGCGATCCAGACCTACGCCGAGAGCGAGCGCTTCAGCGTGGTGCGCGAGTACTGCGGCCACGGCATCGGCAAGGTCTACCACGACGAACCGCAGGTGCTGCATTACGGCCGCCCGGGCGACGGCCTGGTGCTGAAGCAGGGGATGACCTTCACCATCGAGCCGATGATCAACGAGGGCTCGCGCCACACCCGCGTGCTGCCCGACGGCTGGACCGTGGTGACGAAGGACCGCAAGCTGTCGGCGCAGTGGGAGCACACCATCGCCGTGACCGGGGACGGCTTCGACATCCTCACCCGGATCCCCGGCGACGACAACGACCAGTTTCTCTGATGGCGAACGCGGCGCCAGGGGGGCAGCCGAACGGCGGCGATACGATCGACGACGCCGCCTGGGCCGCGGAAGCGCGCGCCGCGCTGGCCGACCACGATGCCGAGCTCGCGCGCCGCTTCGACGAAGGCGAGGACATCGACCGGCTGCTGGCCGAGCGCGTCAACGCGGTCGACGGCTGGGTGCGGCAGACCTGGGCGCGCTGCATTCCTTCCGACGCGCCGCTGGCGCTGTTCGCGGTCGGCGGCTACGGCCGCGGCGAACTGTTCCCGCATTCGGACATCGACGTGCTGGCGTTGGCGGAGGAGGGTTCGCAGGCGCGGCATGCCGACGCGCTGGCGCGGTTGTTCGCGTTGCTGTGGGACGCCGGCCTGCCGGTGGGCCACGCCGTGCGCAGCGCCGCCGAGTGCACCCGTGCCGCCGCCGACGACCTGACCGTGCAGACCACGCTGCAGGAGGCACGGCCGCTGCTGGCCAACCTGGCCGAGGTGCGCACCCTGAACGACGCGATCTCGACCGCGCGCACCTGGCCGCCGCGCGAATACTTCGCGGCCAAGCGCGAAGAGCAGCGCACCCGCCACGCCCGCTACGGCGACACCGCCGACAACCTCGAGCCCAACCTCAAGGACGGTCCCGGCGGCCTGCGCGACGTGCAGACCCTGCGCTGGATGGCGCGCCGCGTGCTGGACGCCTACGGCTTCGAGCAGCTGATCACCCTCGGTCTGCTGGGGGTGGATGAGCACGCCACCCTGGAGCGCGAACGGCGCACGCTGTCGCGGCTGCGCTTCGGCCTGCACCTGGTCGCCGGCAAGGCCGAGGAACGCCTGCGCTTCGACCACCAGAAGGCGCTGGCGGCGCGCCTGGCGCACGTCGACGAGGCCGACAACGGCCTGGTCGAGCAGATGATGCAGGAGTTCTACCGCAGCGCCTCGGTGGTGCTGCGCCTCAACGACCGCCTGCTGCAGCGCTTCGAGGAGCAGATCGAGGGCGAGGGCGAGCTGGTGCCGCTGGACGCCGAGTTCGCCACCCGGCGCGGCTACCTGGCCGCGCGCGACGAGGTCTGGCCCGGCGGCGACATCGGCCGCGTGTTCGACCTGTTCGCGATCTGGGCCGAGCGCCCGGACGTGCGCGGCCTGCATTCGCAGACCGCGCGCGCCCTGGCCGAGTCGCTGCACGCCTTGCCGTCCTGGCGCGATGCCGACCCGGAGCTGCGCGGCCAGTTCATGGCGCTGCTGCGCGGTCCCACGCCGGTGCGCACGCTCGAGCGGATGTCGCGCATGGGCGTGCTCGGCGTGTGGATTCCCGAGTTCGCGCAGGTGTCCGGACGCATGCAGTTCGACCTGTTCCATGTCTACACCGTCGACCAGCACACCCTGGCGGTGCTGCGCAACATCGCCAGCTTCGCCGACGAAAGCCCGGACGAGCGCTTCTCCACCGCGCACGAGGTCTGGCCGCAGTTGCGCAAGCCGGAACTGTTGTTGCTGGCGGGCCTGTTCCACGACATCGCCAAGGGCCGCGGTGGCGACCATTCCGAACTCGGCGCCGTCGACGCGCGCGAATTCGGCGAAGGCCATGGCCTGAGCGACGCCGACACCGCCCTGGTCGAATGGCTGGTGCGCAAGCACCTGCTGATGTCGACCACCGCGCAGAAGCTCGATACCTCCGATCCGGCGGTGATCCACCGTTTCGCCAGCGAGGTCGCCGATCGCGAACGGCTCGACTACCTCTACCTGCTGACTTGCGCCGACATCGCCGGCACCTCGCCGCGGCTGTGGAACGCCTGGAAGGACCGCCTGCTGACCGACCTGCGCACCGCCACCCGGCTGGCGATGCGGCGCGGGCTGGAGAATCCGGTGGCGGCGGTGGAGCGCGTCGCCGAGGCGCGCGATCGCGCGCGCGGCCTGCTGTCCGCCTACGGCGTCGACGACGACGAGGCCGACGCGCTGTTCGCGCGCATGCCCGAGAACGTGTTCCTGCGCGGCCGCGCCGACCAGGTCGCCTGGCAGGCGCTGGCGCTGCGCGGCACCGCGCCCGGCGACACGGTGGTGCGCGTGCGGCGCCTGGCGGCGGGCGCGCAGGCGCTGGAGGTGTTCGTGCATTCGCGCGACCGCGACGGCCTGTTCACCGCGATCGCGATCAGCCTGGACCGCAGCGGCCTGGCGATCCAGCAGGCGCGCGCCATCGACGGGCCGGGCGGCACCATCTTCGACGTGTTCCAGGTGCTGCCGACCGATCCGCGCCACGTGCCGGACCTGCCGGCGATCGAACGCAAGCTCGTCACGGTGCTCGCGGGATCGCTCGACGTGCGCCCGGCGCGCCGCGCGCAGCCGCGCCACCTGCGCCATTTCCGGGTGGTGCCGCAGATCGATTTCAGCGACAGCGCCGACGGCCGCCACACCGTCTTCAGCCTGGTCTGCACCGACCGCCCCGGGCTGCTGGCCGATGTCGCCCACGTGCTGCGCCTGCAGGGCCTGCGCGTGCACGACGCGCGCGTGGCCACCTACGGCGAGCGCGTCGAGGACGTGTTCCGGCTGGCCGACGCCGGCAACAACGCGCTCGATGCGGCGCGGCGCGAATCGCTGCGCCAGGCGCTGCTGGCCGTGCTCGACGGCGATGCCCCCCGATGATTCCTGCCGAGACCGACAGCCCATGACCGATCCGACCTTCGCCGCCGATGCCGCCGCGCTCGAGCTGCTTCGCGCCACCATCGACAGTGCCTTCGACCGCCGCGCCGCGCTGACGCCGGAGGAAACCGCCGGCGCCGTGCGTCCCGCGATCGAACAGGCCATGCGCGGGCTGGAGTGCGGCGCGCTGCGGGTCGCCGAGCCCGACGGCGACGGCGGCTGGCGCGTCAACGAGTGGTTGAAGAAGGCGGTGCTGCTGTACTTCCGGATCAACGACATGGCCGTGATCGACGCGCAGCCGGCGCCGTTCTGGGACAAGGTGGAAGCCCGCTTCGCCGGCCACGACGAGGCGGCGTTCCGGAACCTGGGCGTGCGCGTGGTGCCCGGCGCGGTGGCGCGGCGCGGCAGTCACCTGGGCCGCGACGTGGTGCTGATGCCGAGCTTCGTCAACATCGGCGCGTACGTCGGCGCGGGCACCATGGTCGATACCTGGGCCACGGTCGGCTCCTGCGCGCAGGTGGGCCGCCACTGCCACATTTCCGGCGGCGCCGGCATCGGCGGCGTGCTCGAGCCGCTGCAGGCCGCGCCGACGATCATCGAGGACCACTGCTTCATCGGCGCCCGCTCGGAGGTCGTCGAGGGCGTGATCGTCGGCCACCACAGCGTGATCGGGATGGGCGTGTTCCTCGGCCAGAGCACGCGCATCTACGATCGCGCCACGGGCGAGATCGGCTACGGGCGGGTGCCGCCCGGGAGCGTCGTGGTCGCCGGTTCGCTGCCCGCGGCCGACGGCAGCCATTCGCTGTACTGCGCGGTGATCGTCAAGCGGGTCGACGAGCGCACGCGCGCGAAGACCTCGGTCAACGAGTTGTTGCGCGGTTTGGCGGACTGAAGCTCTTCCCTTATCCCTTCGGGAGAAGAGCCTGCCCCCGAGCGTTTTAGTCGGGGGTGGCGCGAAGCGCCGGATGAGCGTACGACGAAGCAGCGGCGAACTGAACCATCGCGGCTTCGCCGTACCCTCACTCCGACCCCGGCCGTGCCAGCGGCACGGGGGGCGCTCCAGCGCACGCGCGCCAGTGGCGCGCAAGCTGTACGCTGTCGCCCCGAAGGGAGAGGGGCTTTAGAGTGCAATGAGTGGAGACATCATGGTTACCCTCTACGGGCTGAAGAACTGCGATACCTGCAAG
Organism: Luteimonas sp. R10; assembly: GCF_045689605.1. GTDB lineage: Bacteria > Pseudomonadota > Gammaproteobacteria > Xanthomonadales > Xanthomonadaceae > Luteimonas. The sequence continues at coordinate 3,185,043 of NZ_CP141262.1, read as the reverse complement.
AAGGCGCGAAAGTGGCTGGACCGCTTCGGCGTCGCGCACGACTTCGTCGACTACCGCGACATGCCGCAGGCGCCGGAGACGCTGTCGGAGTGGGCGCGGCAGTCGGGCGGCTGGGACGCGCTGGTCAACAAGTCCTCGACCACCTGGCGCACCCTGCCGCCGAACCGCAAGGCGCCGGGCACCGAGGCCGAATGGAAGCTGCTGCTCAAGGAATACCCGCAGCTGATCCGGCGTCCGGTGGTGGTGACCGACGACGGCGTCGTGACCCAGGGCTTCACCGACAACGGCTTCAAGAAGCGTTTCGGGCAGGAAGGCGCCGGGCGATGAGCGGTCGGGATCGAGAGATCCCGGCCTACGCCGGGATGACGAGCGATTTACGCTCACCCCCTCACTCCTCACTCCTCACGCCATGCCCGATGTCCTCGACCTCACCTGCGACCTGATCGGCCGTGCCTCGGTCACGCCGGACGACGCCGGCTGCCAGGCGCTGATCGCCGCGCGGCTGGAAGCGGCGGGCTTCGCCTGCGAGCGGCTGCGCTACGGCGCCGTCGACAACCTGTGGGCGACGCACGGCAGCGGCGGGCCGGTGCTGGTCCTGCTCGGGCACACCGACGTGGTGCCGCCGGGGCCGCGCGAGGCCTGGGCGAGCGATCCCTTCGCGCCGGAGGTCCGCGACGGCGTGCTGTACGGGCGCGGTGCGGCCGACATGAAGAGCGGGGTGGCCGCGTTCGTGGTCGCCGCCGAGCGCTTCGTGGCCGTGCATCCGGACCATCCCGGGACCGTGGCGCTGCTGCTGACCTCGGACGAGGAGGGCGATGCCGTCGACGGCGTGCGCCGGATCGCCGCGACCTTCCGCGAGCGCGGCCAGCGCATCGACTGGTGCATCACCGGCGAGCCCTCGTCGAAGCAGCGGCTGGGCGACCTGCTGCGGGTCGGCCGGCGCGGTTCGCTGTCGGCGACGCTGACCGTGCGCGGCGTGCAGGGGCACGTCGCCTATCCGGAGAAAGCGCGCAATCCGGTGCACCAGGCGTTGCCGGCACTGGCGGAACTCGTGTCGCGGCGCTGGGACGACGGCTACGAGAGCTTCCCGCCGACCAGCCTGCAGATCTCCGATGTCCACGCCGGCACCGGCGCCAACAACGTGATCCCGGGCGAACTGCAGGTGCAGTTCAACCTGCGCTACAACCCGCACTGGAATGCCGAACGGCTGGAGGAGGAGATCGCCGCGCTGCTCGATCGCCACGGACTGGACCACGACGTGCGCTGGCACCGCAGCGGCGAGCCGTTCCATACGCCGGAAGGTCCGCTGCGCGCGGCCGCGCGCGCGGTGCTGGCCGATTTCACCGGCAGCCCTCCCGAGGAAAGCACCGGCGGCGGCACGTCCGATGCCCGCTTCATCGCACCGCTCGGCGCGCACTGCATCGAGCTGGGGCCGGTCAACGCCAGCATCCACAAGGTCGACGAACACGTCCGGGTGGCCGACCTGCAGGCGCTGCCGGGACTGTATCTGGCGCTGATCGAGCGGCTGCTGGCGCGGGAGTGAGAAATGAGGAGCGAGAAACGAGAGACCCGCTCCCTCCCACTCCTCACTCCTCATTTCTCGCTCCTGCCTTCCCAGGCATTGACCACCGCGCAGAACAGCCGCGCGGTCTGCTCGGCGTCGTAGATCGCCGAATGCGCCTCGGCGCTGTCCCAGGGAAAGCCTGCGGCCTGCACCGCGCGCGCCAGCACCGTCTGGCCGTAGGCGACGCCGCCCAGGGTCACGGTGTCGAACACGCTGAAGGGATGGAACGGATTGCGCTTGTGGCCGCATCGCGCGACCGTGGCGTTGAGGAAATGCAGGTCGAAATGCGCGTTGTGGCCGACCAGGATCGCGCGCTGGCAGCCGTGTTTCTTCACCGCGGTGCGGATCGGCGCGAACACGTGGTTCAGCGCCTCGCGCTCGGGTTTCGCCAGGCGGAAGGGATGATCGAGGTCGATGCCGGTGAACTCCAGCGACTTCGGATCGACCTCGGTGCCCTCCGCCGGGATCACGTGCGCGCTGGCGGTCTCGCCGGGCACGAGCCGGCCATCGGCGTCGAGGTCGATCGGTACCACCGCGATCTCGAGCAGCGCGTGCCGGTTCCAGTCGAAGCCGCCGGTTTCCACGTCCACCGCGACCGGCAGGTAGCCGCGAAAGCGCTTCGCCAGCGGGCTCGGGGCGCCGGCGGCCGGTTCATTATCGTCCATCGGACAAGCCTATCCCAATCCGTGGAGCGGAGCTCGCTCCGCTGCCACCGTTCCCGCGCGCGCGGCGAAGCGGATTCCGCCGGGCGGAACATCGCCGCGGGCGATCGACCGGGGAGCGCTCAATCGGCGCGGCCGGCGAACTCGCCGGTCGTGGTGTTGACCAGCACGCGTTCGCCGTTGCCGATGTACTCGGGCACCTGGATCTCGATGCCGGTGCTCAGGCGGGCCGGCTTCGGACGCTTGGTGGCGGTGCCGCCCTTGAGCTCCGGCGGCGTTTCCACGACCTCGAGCGCCACGCTCTGCGGCAGCTGCACCGCGACAGGCTGCTCGTCGATGATCTGCACGTGGCAACCGGCCAGGCCGTCGCTGATGTAACCGGCGGCTTCGCCCACGGCGTCGGCGTCGAGCGTGTAGGGCGAGTAGTCCTCGTCGTCGAGGAACACGAAGGCCTCGCCGTCCTTGTAGGAGAAGGTGGCCTGCCGGCGCGAGAGCTCGACCTCCTTGAGCTCGTCGTCGGCGCGCAGCGACAGGTCGTACTTGCTGCCGCCGGGCACCGAGTACAGGGTGAAGCGGAACGTGACGTTGCCGCCGCGCCCCTGGGGCGAGCTGCGCTCGATGTCGCGCACCTGGTATACGGTGCCGTTGTGTTCGACGACGTTGCCTTTCTTGATGTCGGAGGCTTTCATAAGGGCCGGGATTGGGGATTGGGGATTCGGGATTGGGAAGAGCAGGGACGTTGATGCTGAGGTCGGGGAGGTGATCGGGTGATCGCTCTTGCGAATCCCCAATCCCCAATCCCGGCTTTACTTCGGTGCCAGCCGCACGGCCCCGTCCAGGCGGATCGTCTCGCCGTTGAGATAACGATTGCCGATGAGATAGGCGACCAGGTCGGCGAACTCGGCCGGCTGGCCGAGCCGCGACGGGAACGGGATCGAGGCCGACAGCGACTGCTGCACTTCCTCCGGCATGCCGTCGACCATCGGCGTCCAGAAGATGCCCGGCGCGACCGTGTTGACGCGGATGCCGAAGCGCGCGAACTCGCGCGCCATCGGCAGGGTCATGCCGACCACGCCGGCCTTGGAGGCGGAGTAGGCCGCCTGGCCGATCTGGCCCTCGTAGGCCGCCACCGAGGCGGTGTTGACGATCACGCCGCGCTCGCCGTCCTCGCCGGGGTCGTTGTGCTGCATCACCGCGGCGGCCGCCTTGGCGACGTTGAAGCTGCCGACCAGGTTCACCATCACCGTGGTCGAGAACTGCCGCAGCGGCATCGGCGCCTCGCGCCCGAGCACGCGGCCGGCGCCGAGGATGCCGGCGCAGTTGACCGCCGCGTCCAGGCCGCCGAGGAAATCCCGGGCGGCGTCGACGTTGGCGATCACGCCGTTTTCGTCGGTGACGTCGGTGCGGAGGAAACGCGCCCGGGCTTCGCCCAGTTCGGCGATGGCGGCGGCGCCCTTGTCGTCGTCGACGTCGAACAACGCCACCTTGCCGCCCTGGGCGACCAGGTGCCGGGCGACCGCCAGGCCGAGGCCGGATACGCCGCCGGTGACGATGGCGCGGATGTCGGAAAGCTGCATGGACGCTCCTGCGATGCGAAAGCCGAGATTTTACCGCGCCAGGCAGCCAATTCCGCCGCGGTGACAATTGGGCCGTCGCCACGGCTGTCGCCAATGAATAGCCGCGCCAGGCATCCGTGTCCGTCGCGGTGACAGAAAGGCCGTCGCCACGGCTGCCGCCAATGAATAGCCGCGCCAGGCATCCGTGTCCGTCGCGGTGACAGGAAGGCCGTCGCCACGGCTGCCGCCAATGAATAGCCGCGCCAAGCAGCCATTTCCGTCGCGGTGATAGAAGGCCGTCGCCACGGGCGCCGCCAACGAGTAGCCGGCGCGTCGAGCCCGGATCATGGTCCACAATCGCAAAGGGCCCGGCGTCCCGCCTGCACCGCTGATGGCGACGACCCAGGCCCGTTCTTCACCGCGGCGGAAGCCGCCCGCCGGCTTCCCGCGATCCCTCCTAGGAGCGCCATGCGCGCGATGCGGCGGGCGCCGGCAGCGGCCGCATCCGGCGGATGCCGCGACCCTGGACCGGCAGGTCCGCCGGTCACCGAAATCCGCGGCCGGCGAAGCACCCGCGATATCGCGCGCTGCGCTCCTACGAAGTCGCGGCGGATGCGCGGGCGTTGTCGCCCGTGATGCGGTGCGCGAACTCGTCCGGCCGCAGGCCGGGCGCGAACAGGAATCCCTGGCCCACGGACACGCCGAGTTCGAGCAGGAACCGGCGCTGTTCCTCGGATTCGACCCCTTCGGCGACCAGGCCCAGCCCGAGGCTGCGGGCGATGCCGGCGATCGCCTGGCAGACCGCGACGTCGGAATGGTTCCGCGGCACGCCTTCGACGAACAGCTGGCTCAGCTTCATGCCGTGGATCGGCAGCCGGCGCAGGTAGTTGAGCGCGCTGTAGCCTTCGCCGAAGTCGTCGATGGTCAGCATCACGCCCATCTCGCGCAGTTCGGCGAAGGTACGCAGGGTGTCCGGCGCGTCTTCGATCAGCGCCCGCTCGGTGAACTCCAGTTCCAGCGCCGCGCCGGGCAGCCGGTACTCGTCGAGCACGCTGCGCACGGTGCCGGCCAGGTCGTCGCCGAGGAACTGGCGGTAGGAGACGTTGACCGCGACCCGGACGATGCCCAGCCCGGCGTCACGCCAGGCCGCGACCTGCTGGCAGGCCTCGCTCAGCACCCAACGGCCGATCCGCACGATGTCGCCGGTGGTCTCGGCGTGGCCGATGAAATGATCGGGGCGCATTTCGCCGAGCTGGCGGTTGCGCCAGCGGATCAGCGCCTCGGCGGCGACGATGCCGCCCTTGCGCATGTCCACCTGCGGCTGGTAGACCAGATGGAACTCGCCGTTGTCGACCGCGCGCCGCAGGTGCGTCTCCATCCGCAGGCGGTCCCTGCGCGACTGCGCCAGCGCCGGGCTGTACGCCTGCCAGCCGTTGCGGGCCCGGCGCTTGCTGTCGTACATGGCCGCGTCGGCGCTCTGGATCAATGTCTGCGGCCGGTCGCCGTCCTCCGGCGCGCGCGCGATGCCGATGCTGGCGGTGACGTCGAACTCCTCGCCGGCGTGGCGGAAGCCGTGGTCGAAGGCGTCGAGGATCCGCTGTGCCACGCGCTCGGGGCGCGCCGGATCGTCGGCCAGGCTGCACACCACCAGGAACTCGTCGCCGCCGAAGCGCGCGATCAGCCCCTCGGTGCCGACCGCGTGGCCGATGCGGTCGGCGACGTGGCGCAGCAGTTCGTCGCCGGCGCCATGGCCGAGCACGTCGTTGACCATCTTGAAGCGGTCGAGGTCGAGATAGAGCACCGCCAGCGGCGACTGCGCCGGATCGCCCATGCGCGCGCCGATCTCGCCGAGGATCGCGTCGCGATTGAGCAGTCCGGTCAGCGGATCGGTGCGGGCCTGCACCCGCAGGGTCTCCTCGGCCTGCTTGCGCTCGCTGATGTCCTGCAGGGTGCCGGTGAGGCTGACGTTGGCCGATTCGTCGCGTTCCGGTTCGCCGATGATGCGGATCCACAGCATGCGTCCGTCGCTGCGCCGCCCCTGCAGTTCCAGGTCGATCGGCTGCTGCTGTTGCCGTGCGTGCTGCAGGGCATGCTCGAAGCGGCCGCGATCGCTCTCGCGCAGCGATTGCAGCAGCGCACCCATGGTGGTGGGCCGTCGTGGCTGGCCCAGGATGCGCGCCGCCTCGTCGGTCAGGTACAGCGCGTCCCGGCCGGCTTCCCATTCCCAGCCGCCGATCCGCGCCAGCGCCTGGGCCCGGCTGAACAGCGCGCTGTCGCGCTTGAGCCGGGTGACGTCGCTGAAGAACGAGATCACCTGGTGCGGGGTGCAGCTGCCGGGCATGAACAGCGGCACGGTGGTCACCGACAGCCAGCGCAGGCGGCGCTCGGGCTTGTGGTACAGGCCCAGCACCGTGCTCTGCGTGGCCTTGCCGTTGCGCAGGGTGCGGGTGGTCGGCAGGTCCTCGTCGGCGATGCGGCGGCCGCTCTCGTCCAGCAGGGTCCACGCCTCCGGGGCAAGGTAGTCCTCGAGGCTGTGGTCCTCCTCGGCGCCGAGGATGCGCATCGCCGCGGCGTTGGCCTGCAGCGGGCGGTTGTCGGCGTCGTGCACCAGCACGCCCTTGTCGATCACCTCCAGCAGCTGGCCGTAGCGCGATTCCGCCTCGCGGCGCGCGCTGAGGTCGCGGGCCACGGCGACGATGCAGCGCCGCCCCTCGTGCACGAACCCGGCCGAATGCACCTCCACCGGAAAGCGGCTGCCGTCGCCGCGCATGTTGGTGACCTCGACCACGTAGGTGCCGCCGCGGCGCAGCGTCTCGAGCACCGGCTGCAGGTGATCCTCGGGCAGGTCCGGATTGAGGACCTCGATCGGCTGGCCGACGATCTCGTCGCGGCTGCGCCGGTAGGCGGCCATGCCGGCCTTGTTGAGGTCGAGCACGATGCCGGTCTCGTCGAGGATGCTGACCGGGTCGGGAACCGCGTCGAACAGCGCGCGGTAGCGCGACTGGGCCGACTCGGCGCCGGCCTTCGCCGTGCGCAGGGAAATGCCGGCGGCGGCGAGGAGGTCGCGGATGCCGGCGGGCAGGGATTGGTCGCGGCAGGCGGCCTCGAGTGCGTCCGCGAGCCGCGCCGGATCCGCGTCGGCGGGCGCGGCTGGACGTTCCCGGGCTTGCGGCTTGCGGCTCATCCCACGGCCGGTGCCGCGATTTCGCCGTCCGGCGCCATGGCGCGGCCGACGCGGCTGCCGGTCCCGCGCCCGAGCAGCGCCGCCAGCCAGCGGCCGGTCCCGGCGAGCGCGGGAAGATCGATGCCGGTGCCGATGCCGATGCCCTGCAGCATATAGGCCACGTCCTCGCTGGCGACGTTGCCGCTGGCGCCGCGCGCATAGGGGCAGCCGCCGGTGCCGGCGACGGCGGCGTCGACGACCGCCACGCCTTCCTTCAGGCAGGCCAGGATGTTCGCCAGCGCCTGGCCGTAGGTGTCGTGGAAATGGACCGCCAGCGCCGCCACCGGCACCGCTGCGGCGACCGCGCGCAGCATCGCCCGCGCCTTCAGCGGCGTGCCGACGCCGATGGTGTCGCCGAGCGAGATCTCGTAGCAGCCCATGTCGTGCAGCGCCCGCGCCACGCGCACCACGTCGGCCAGCGGCACCTCGCCCTGGTACGGGCAGCCGAGCACCGTGGAGACATAGCCGCGCACGCGCACGCCGTCCGCGCGCGCGCGCGCCAGCACCGGCGCGAAGCGCTGCAGCGATTCGTCGATCGAGGCGTTGATGTTCTTGCGGTTGAAGGCCTCCGAGGCGGCGGTGAACACCGCGATCTCCTCGACGCCGACCGCGCGCGCGCGGTCGTAGCCGGCCTCGTTGGGCACCAGCACCGGATAGGCCACCCCCGGCCTGCGGCCGATGCCGGCGTAGACCTCGGCGGCGTCGGCCAGTTGCGGGACCCATTTCGGGCTGACGAAACTGGTCGCCTCGATCGTCTTCAGCCCGGTGGCGGACAGGCGGTCGATCAGCTCGATCTTGGCCGCGGTGGGCACCTGCGCCCGCTCGTTCTGCAGCCCGTCGCGCGGGCCGACTTCGACGATGCGGACGGTGTCGGGGAACTGGTTCATTCGGCTTCGCTCGGGGAGAGGGGCGCCAGGCGCTTGTCGAACACGATTTTCGGATCCTGCGGCGAGGGTACCGCTTCCAGTGCCACGATCCGGTAGCCCTCGCCGATCAGCAGCCGCAGCATGCCGGGAAAGCCGTTGCGCGACTTGACCCGTACGCTGGCGTAACCGGACTCGCGCAAACGGCGCTCCTGCTCGTGCAGCAGCGCCCGGGCGATGCCGTGGCGCCGGTATGGTGGCAGCACCGCGCCGATCCAGCTGTAGAACCTACGCATTTCGAGCGGGTAACCGGCCTTGTAGCCGACCGGCTGGCCGTCGGCGAAGGCGACGAGGATCAGCGCGCCGTTGTCGCTGCGCAGGCGCTCGCCCAGGACGGCGGCCCGCTTCGGGCAGGAGAACTCGGGGATTCGCGCCTCCAGTGCCGCAATGTCGCCGATCGCGCCGCGGTCGATGCGGATCTCCATGCACGCGCCTCCATCGTCAGGCTTCGGCCTGCAGCACGACCAGCACCGCATCGCCGTCGACGAAATCGCCGACCGCGGCCCGGACCTCGGCGACCACGCCGGTGCGCGGCGCGCGCAGGGTCAGCTCCATCTTCATCGCCTCCATCACCAGCAGCGCCTGGCCCTCGGCGACTTCGGCGTCCGGCACGGCCTCGACCAGCACCACGCGGCCGGGCATCGGCGCGGTGATGCGGTCGCTGCCGGCCGCGTCGGCGCCGGCCTCGGAGCGGAACGCGGGCACCCGTGCGAAGTGCAGGCGTCGCGCACCGCCGTGCACGGTCACGCTGTCGTCGTCGACGTGCGCGAGAAAGCGTCGGCCCGCGCCGTCGACGCGCAGCGACAGTTCGCCGCCGCCCGAGCGCGCACCCTCGATCCGCAGCACGGTGCCGTCGGCGATGCGCAGCCGGTAGTCGCCGCCGGTGCCGGACGCGTGCAGTTCCATGCGCCGTTCGCGATGCTGCAGCACCAGCAGCCGGTCGCCGGCATGGCCCAGGCGCCAGCCGTCGGCGGTCGCCCACGGCGAGTTCGGCTCCGGCGACGCCGCGGCCGCGGCGCGGTGCTCGCGTTCGTCGTGCAGCAGCGCGGCCGCGGCCGCGGCGGCCAGTTCCGCGGCTGCCGGCGGGTCCGGCGGGGGCAGCACCTCGTCGAGGTGGCGGTCGAGGTAGCCGGTGTCGATCCTGCCTTCGGTCACCACCGGGTGACGCACCAGCCGTTCGAGGAACTCGATGTTGGATTTCGGGCCGATGATCCGGCAGGCCGCCAGTGCCTCGCGCAGGCGGGCGAGGGCGCGCGGCCGGTCGCTGTCGTGGACGATCAGCTTGGCGATCATCGGATCGTAGAAGATCGTGACCGTATCGCCCTCGACCACGCCCGAATCCACGCGTACGTGAGGCGACTGCGGCGGCAGCCGCAGCTGCTGCAGGCGGCCCGAACCCGGTAGGAAGCCGGCCTCCGGGTCCTCGGCGTAGAGCCGCACCTCGATCGCATGGCCGTGCTGGGCGACGGCGTCCTGCGACAGGGGTAGGGCCTCGCCGGCGGCCACGCGCAGCTGCCATTCGACCAGGTCGAGCCCGGTCACCAGCTCCGTCACCGGATGCTCGACCTGCAGGCGGGTGTTGATCTCCATGAAGAAGAAGCCGCCGTCGGGCGCGACGATGAACTCCACCGTGCCGGCATTCTGGTAGTCGATCGCGCGCGCCGCCAGTACCGCGGCCTCGCCCATGCGCGCGCGCAGCTGCGGAGTGAGGAACGGCGACGGCGACTCCTCCAGCACCTTCTGGTAGCGGCGCTGCGCCGAGCACTCGCGCTCGTTGAGATGGATCGTGTTGCCGTGGCTGTCGCCGAAGACCTGGATCTCGATGTGCCGGGGCTGTTCGACGTAGCGCTCCAGCAGCACGCGATCGCGCCCGAACGCGTTCGCCGCCTCGCGCCTGCAGCTGTCCAGGCTCGACAGGAAATCGGCGGCGTCGCGCACCACGCGCATGCCCTTGCCGCCGCCGCCGTGCGCGGCCTTGATCATCAGGGGATAGCCGATCCGCGCGGCCTCGCGCTCGAGCGTCTCGGGCGCCTGGTCCTCGCCGGTGTAGCCGGGCACCACCGGCACGCCCGCGGCCTGCATCAGTTCCTTGGCGCCGGCCTTGCTGCCCATCCGGCGCATCGAGGAAGCCCTGGGACCGATGAAGGCGAGGCCGGCCGCTTCCACCGCGTCGGCGAAGTCCGCGTTCTCGCTGAGGAAGCCGTAGCCGGGATGGATGGCCTGCGCGCCGCTGCGCTTGGCGACCTCGAGGATCGCGTCGGCACGCAGGTAGCTGTCCTGCGGCCGCGGCCCGCCGACCGGATGCGCCTCGTCGGCCAGGCGCACGTGCTGCGCATCGGCGTCGGCCTCGGAGAACACCGCGACGGTGCGGATGCCGAGCCGGCGCGCGGTGCGGATCACCCGGCAGGCGATCTCGCCGCGGTTGGCGATCAGGATCTTGTCGAACATGTATCTAGCCTTCCCCTATCCAGGCCGGCGGTCGCTTGTCGAGGAACGCGGACAGGCCCTCCCGGCCCTCGGGCGAGCCGCGCAGGGCCGCGATCAGGTCGGCGGTGGCGCCATCCAGCGCCTCGCGATCGCCCTGCGGCACCACCGCGCGCACCAGTGCCTTGGCCTGTGCCGAGGCCACCGGGCCGGCGCGGAGCAGCAGCTGGACCTGCCGCTCGACCGCGGCATCGAGCGCGTCGGCGGCGACCATCTCGTGCAACAGGCCGATCCGCAGCGCCTGCTGGGCGTCGAACACCTCCGCGCTGGCGAAATAGCGGCGCGCGTTGCGGGCGCCGATCGCGGCGATCACGTACGGCGAGATCACCGCCGGCAGCAAGCCGAGGCGGCTTTCGGTGAGGCCGAACTTCGCCTCCGGCACGCCGATGGCGATGTCGCAGCAGGCGACCAGGCCGACGCCGCCGCCGAACGCGGCGCCGTGCACGCGGGCGATGGTCGGCTTGGGCAGCTCGTCGAGCGTGCGCATCAGGCGCGCGAGGGCGAGGGCGTCGTCGCGGTTCTCCGCCTCGCCGGCGGCGGCCATCGCGCGCATCCAGTTGAGGTCGGCGCCGGCCGAGAACGAGCCGCCGGCGGCCTCCAGCACCACCACCCGGACGCGATCGTCGCCGCCCAGCGCGGACAGCTGCGCGGTGAGGGCGGCGATCAGCTCGGCGTCGAAGGCATTGTGGACGGCGGGGCGGTTCAGGCGCAGGCGGGCGACGGCGCCGGTGCGTTCGAGCAGCAGGGCCTCGGTCATTGCATGCCTTGGGATGAACGGACCCGAATGATAGCCGTTGCGCCGCACCGGCTTCAGCGGCGACGGGTGCACCGGACCCCCTGCTGCGGGTAGAATGAGAACAATTAGCATTCAGGTCACCGCAGTGAGACTTTCCGATCTGCCGCGTCGCGGCGTGGCCCGGGTCGACCGGGTCGAGGACCGTGCCCCCGGCGACCCGATCGCCCGCCGCCTGCGCGAACTCGGCTTCGTCGCCGGCGAGCCGGTACGGATGATGGCGGCCGGCCCGTTCGGCGCCGAGCCGCTGCTGGTGCAGATAGGCTTCACCCGCTTCGCCCTGCGCCGTGCCGAGGCGGCGCGGGTGTTGCTGAGCGAGGAGGGCGCGCGCGCGTGAGCGAGATCGTCGTGCCGCTGCGGCTGGCGCTGGTGGGCAATCCCAACTGCGGCAAGACCGCGCTGTTCAACCAGCTCACCGGCAGCCGGCAGAAGGTGGCCAACTACGCCGGCGTCACGGTCGAGCGCAAGGAAGGGCGGCTGCTGGCGCCGTCCGGCCGGCGCTACGCGCTGCTCGACCTGCCGGGCGCCTACAGCCTGAACCCGTCCAGCCTGGACGAGGCGATCACCCGCGACCTGTGCCGCGGCCACTATCCCGGCGAACCGATGCCGGACGTGCTGGTGTGCGTGGTCGACGCCACCAACCTGCGCCTGCACCTGCGCTTCGTGCTGGAGCTGCGCACGCTGGGCCGGCCGATGGTGGTAGCGCTGAACATGGCCGACGTGGCGGCGCGGCGCGGGATCCGCATCGACCGTGCCGGCCTGGAGCGCGAACTCGGGGTGCCGGTGGTGGAGACCGTGGCGGTGCGGCGCAACGGCGCCAAGGCGCTGGTGGCGCGCATCGAGGCGATGGCGGAGACGCCGGTGCCGCCGCCGCCGCCGCGCGGCGGTGGCGACCCCGCCATGGACGACGAGGCCCTGCATGCCGAGACCCGGCGGCTGCTGGCGGCGACGGTGGACATGCCCGCCAGCACCTCGCGCATCGACGACGCGCTCGACCGCTGGCTGCTGCACCCGCTGCTCGGGCTGTTCACGCTGGCCGCGGTGATGTTCCTGATCTTCCAGGCGGTCTACGCCTGGGCGACGCCGATGATGGACGCGATCGACGCCGGGACCGGCTGGCTGGGCGCGGCGGTCACCGAGACCCTGCCGGAGGGGCCGCTGGCCAGCCTGCTGGCCGACGGCATCATCGCCGGGCTGGGCGGGGTGATCGTGTTCCTGCCGCAGATCCTGATCCTGTTCGCCTTCATCTTGGTGCTGGAGGAGTCCGGCTACCTGCCGCGGGCGGCGTTCCTGCTCGACCGGATGATGGCGGCGGCGGGCCTGTCCGGACGCTCCTTCATCCCGCTGCTGTCGAGCTTCGCCTGCGCCATTCCCGGGATCATGGCCACGCGCTCGATCCAGGATCCGCGCGACCGCATCGCCACGATCATGGTCGCGCCGCTGATGACCTGTTCGGCGCGGCTGCCGGTGTACGCGCTGCTGATCGGCGCGTTCATCCCGCAACAGCAGGTGGCGGGCGTGTTCAACCTGCAGGGGCTGGTGCTGTTCGCGCTGTACATGGCCGGCATCCTCAGCGCGCTGGCGGTGTCGTTCGTGATGAAGAAATGGCGCCGCGACAAGCGCGAGCACATGCTGCTGCTGGAACTGCCGTCCTACCGGCTGCCGCATCCGCGCGACGTGCTGATCGGGCTGTACGAGCGCGCCATGATCTTCCTGCGCCGCGTGGGCGGGATCATCCTGGCGCTGACGGTGCTGCTGTGGTTCCTGCTGTCGTTCCCGGGGCCGCCGGACGGCGCCACCGGCCCGGCGATCGACTACAGCTTCGCCGGGCGCATCGGCCACGCCATGACCGCGGTGTTCGCGCCGCTGGGCTTCAACTGGCAGATCTGCATCGCCCTGATCCCGGGCCTGGCCGCGCGCGAGGTGGCGGTGGCCTCGCTGGCCACCGTGTACGCGCTGCAGGCGGCCGACGACGATGCCGCCACCCAGGCGCTGACGCCGCTGATCAGCGACGGCTGGTCGCTGGCCACGGCGCTGTCGCTGCTGGTGTGGTTCGTCTACGCGCCGCAGTGCATCTCCACCTGGGCGACGATCAAGCGCGAGACCAACTCGTGGAAGACGATGGTGGCCAGCGCCGGCTACCTGTTCGTGCTGGCATACCTGGCCTCGCTGCTGACCTACCAGGTCGCGGTGCTGCTGGGGGCGGGGTGAGCGGGCGATGAGCGCGTCGATCGCCCTGCAGTACGTCCTCGTCGCGCTGGCCGTGACGGCCAGCGCCTGGGCGGTGCTGGCGAAGCAGTTCCCCGGCGTCGTGCGCAGCCTGCGTGGCGCGCTGGCGTTGCCGCTGCTGCGCGAGGGCCGGCCGCAATGGCTGCGCCCGCTCGGCCGCCTGCTGGCGCCGCCGGCGACGACGGGCGGCGGCACGTGCGGCGGCTGCGACGGCTGCGGCCCGGTGAAGACGAAGCGCTAGAAACGAGGAACGAGTCAGGGCAGGGCAGCACTCATTCGTTCCTCGTTGCTGCTTTTCAGTGTTTCGTGCTGCGCTTGACCGGCCTGCGCATGTCGCTGGTCGGGAACACCTCGACCGCGAGGCTGAAGCTGCGTTCCTGGCCCGCGTGCAGGGCGCCGACGCCGACCACCTGGCGGTTGATCTCGTTGCCCTCGTCGTCGCGGATGAGCAGCACCACCGAGTACTCCCAGGCGCCGCCCTCGGCCGGGTGGCGGATCGTGCCTTCGACCTGCAGCGCGGTGGTCGATTCGGCGACGCCCGCGGACGCCGCCGAATCGAAGCGCAGATAGTGCCGGCACGACGGGCAGACGCTGGCGCTCTGCAGGATCGTCGTCTTGCAGTGCGGGCAGGTGCGCGTGGCGCCCGCCGCACCCGGCCGGCCGTTGTTCATGAGGCGAGTTCGAGATCCGCCTTGTCGGCCTTGGCTTCGGACTTGCCGTTGCCGTTGACCTTCTGGTTCGCGTCCTTCTCCCAGCCGCACTCGATGTGGCCGCGGATCTTCGAGCCCGCGGCGACGGTCAGCGAGCCCGCCTTGAGGTCGCCGTTCATGACCGCGGTGTCGAGCAGCTCGACCCGCGAGGCGGAATCGATGTTGCCCTCGAGATCGCCGGAGACGACGACCTTCTCGGCGCGCACGCCGCCGTTGAGCTTGGCGCCCTTCTCGATGGTCAGGTCGCCCTGCACGTTGACGTCGCCCTTGAACCGGCCGGCGATGCGGACGTGGCCGGTGCCCTCGATCTTGCCCTCGATGGTCAGGTTGGCCGCGATCAGCGACTCCTTGACCTCGCTGGTGGCCGGGCGCCGCGGCGGGGCGGTCTGGGTCGGGTTGAAGTCGGCGACGGCCGGCTGCGGGTCGCGGGCCGGCGCGGCGACGGGTTCCGGGGCGAAGGAGGGGGCCGCGTCCTTCTTGGCGGAGTTGGGCTGGTTGAAGATGGCCATCACGAAAATTCCTCATGGACGAACAGGGACAGGCGTATCGGCCGCAGGCGGGCAGCCGCGCAGGAACGACAGGGTCGTGGCCGCGAGACTAGCATGCAGGTCGCCACGCCGCGATGTGACCGCCCTCACCGAATCCGAGATCCGGCGGGACGTTACGGCGGCTTGTTGAGCCCGCCGGTCCGGAGTCTCCACGCCGCCTCCACACGAGGGTTTGGGGGATCCCGGCCACCGGCCCGAGCCTGGCGCCGGCGGCTGACGATCCGGTGACGGGCCGGTTACATCCGGAACACGCCGAACCGCGCCGGTTCGACCGGGGCGTTGAGCGAGGCCGAGACCGCCAGCCCCAGCACCCGCCGGGTGTCGGCCGGATCGATGACGCCGTCGTCCCACAGGCGCGCGGTGGCGTACCAGGGGCTGCCCTGCGATTCGTACTGCGCGCGGATCGGCGCCTTGAAGGCTTCCTCCTCCTCCGCGCTCCATTCGCCGCCCTTGGCCTCGATGCCGTCGCGGCGCACCGTCGCCAGCACGCTGGCGGCCTGCTCGCCGCCCATCACGCTGATGCGCGCGTTGGGCCACATCCACAGGAAGCGCGCGCCGTAGGCGCGGCCGCACATGGCGTAGTTGCCGGCGCCGAAGCTGCCGCCGATGACCACGGTGAACTTGGGCACGCTCGAGCACGCCACCGCGGTGACCATCTTCGCGCCGTCCTTGGCGATGCCGGCGTTCTCGTACTTGCGGCCGACCATGAAGCCGGTGATGTTCTGCAGGAACACCAGCGGGATGCCGCGCTGGTTGCACAGCTCGATGAAGTGGGCGCCCTTGAGCGCGCTCTCGGAGAACAGGATGCCGTTGTTGGCGACGATCCCGACCGGATAGCCGTGGAGGTGGGCGAAGCCGGTGACCAGGGTCCTGCCGTAGCGGGCCTTGAACTCCTGCAGTTCGCTGCCGTCGACGATGCGCGCGATCACCTCGCGCACGTCGAACGGCCGCCGCGTGTCCTTCGGCACGATGCCGTACAGCTCCTCGGCGGGGTAGCGCGGTTCGCGCACCTCACGCAACGTCAGGCGCGCGTCCTTGCGGCGGTTGAAGCCACCGACGATGTCGCGCGCGATCTGCAGCGCGTGGCGGTCGTCCTCGGCGAAATGGTCGGCCACGCCCGAGACGCCGGTGTGCACGTCGGCGCCGCCCAGCGCCTCGGCGTCCACCACCTCGCCGGTGGCCGCCTTCACCAGCGGCGGCCCGCCGAGGAAGATCGTGCCCTGTCCCTTCACGATCACCGACTCGTCGCACATCGCCGGCACGTAGGCGCCGCCGGCGGTGCAGCTGCCCATCACCACCGCGACCTGGGGGATGTTCTCGGCGCTCATCCGCGCCTGGTTGTAGAAGATGCGGCCGAAATGCTCGCGGTCGGGGAACACCTCGTCCTGCAGCGGCAGGAACGCGCCGCCGGAGTCGACCAGGTAGACGCAGGGCAGGCGGTTCTCGCGCGCGATCTCCTGCGCGCGCAGGTGCTTCTTCACCGTCATCGGGAAGTAGGTGCCGCCTTTGACGGTGGCGTCGTTGGCGACGATCACCACTTCCTGGCCCATGACCCGGCCGATGCCGCAGACCAGGCCGGCCGCGGGCGCGGCGCCGTCGTACATGTCCTCGGCGGCCAGCGGCGCGATTTCCAGGAACGGAGAGCCGGCGTCGAGCAGCGCGGTGATGCGTTCGCGCGCGAGCAGCTTGCCGCGGGCGCTGTGCTTGCCGCGGGCCTTTTCGCCGCCGCCTTCGGCTGCGCGGGCCAGGCGGCGATCGAGTTCGTCCGCCAGCGCCCGGTGATGGCTGGCGTTGTCGAGGAAGTCCTGCGAGCGCGGGTCCAGGCTCGAACTCAGTACGGGCATGCGCGGGCATCCGAACGGCGGGCCGACAGGATAACCGCCGCGGCCGCGCTGCCGCCGGCAGCAAGCAAAAGGCCCGCGCAGCGGCGCAGGCCTTGCCGACGACGCGAAGGCGTCGAACTGCTAGCGGTCGTTGCGATCGTCGCGCGCGTCCTCGGCGGCGGTGTCGGCGCTCTCGGCGGCGCGGTCCATGGCGTCGGAACTGGCGCGGGCGGCCGAGGCGGCCGCCTCGGAAGCCTCGGCGGCGGCTTCGCGCGCGGTGGCTTCGGTGGCGTCGCCGGCGCGGTCCATCGCTTCGCGCGAGTCGGCGGTGGCCTCGCGCGCGCCGGCGGAGGCGGCATCGTAGCCCTCGCGGGCGGCGGCACCGGCGGCGTCGAGCGCCTCGGAAGCGGATTGGCGCGCGTCTTCGGCGGCTGCCGCGGCCTCGTCGGCCTCCTGCTGGGCGCTCGCGGTGTCGTCCCGGCAAGCGCCGAGGCTGAGCACGACGGTGGCGGCGAGGATCAGGAGCTTGCTGTCCATGGGGTTCTCCTTCGAGAGGGCTTGGAGCGCGGGCAGTCTTGCCCCGCTCCGGTGAAGGAGGCGTGCACGACGGGAGCGCTGTCGCCAAGTCGGCGAGCGCAAAAGAAAAGCCGCCGGGAATCCGGCGGCTTCTCTGGTACCACAGGTCGCATCGAGCCATTCGGCTCGAGGCGAACTTACTGCATCGGCTCTTCTTCGACGTTCTCTTCGGCCGCGTCCTGGGCCTCGTCGGCGACATCGGCCGCGTCCTCGGCGACGTTGGCAGCGTCCTGGGCGGCGTCGGCGGCGGCATCGGCCGCATCGTCGGTGGCGGCGGAAGCGTCGGCGGCGGCGTCGGCGGCGCTGTCGGCGGCCGTGTCGGCGGTGTCGGCAGCGGCCTGCGCGGCCTCGTCGCCGTAGGCGGCGTCGGCCTGGGCCTGGGCCTCGGCAGCGGCGTCAGCCGCGTCGGCGGCCGCGTCCTGCGCGGTATCCTGGTTCGAGCAAGCGGCCAGGGCGAAACCCATAGCCAGGGCAAGCAGAGCCTTGTTGATGGACATGTTGATTTCCTCGTCGTGTGGTGAGTCAGAACGCGCGTGACTGCGCGCCGGGGCACATCATGACAAGCCGGTGATGCGTGTCAAGTATGTGTTTGATTCACGGCGTAAAAATGCCGTTAACCCAGGCGTCGGCCGTTCACGCCACCTCGACGGCGATCGCGGTGGCTTCGCCACCGCCGATGCACAGCGAAGCGACGCCGCGACGGTAACCCCGCGTCCGCAGGGCATTTATCAGCGTGACCAGCAATCGGGCACCGCTGGCGCCGATCGGGTGTCCGAGCGCGCAGGCGCCGCCATTGACATTCAGCTTGTGGTGGGGAATTCCCAGGTCCTTCATCGGCGCCATCGCCACGCAGGCGAACGCCTCGTTGACCTCGAACAGGTCGACGTCGTCGACCGACCAGCCGGCGCGCTCGAGCACGCTGCCGATCGCCGCCACCGGCGCGGTGGTGAACCATTCCGGCGCCTGCGCATGGCCGGCGTGGGCGACGATGCGCGCCAGCGGCGTCAGCCCGCGCCTGCCGGCCTCGTCGGCGGACATCAGCACGGCGGCGGCGGCGCCGTCGGAGATCTTCGAGGACGAGGCCGCGGTCAGGCAGCCTTCCTTGCCGAACGCCGGGCGCAGCGTCGGGATCTTGGCGACGTCGATCCGGCCCGGTTCCTCGTCGGTCTCGACCACGGTCTCGCCCTTGCGGGACTTGACCGTGACCGGAACGATCTCGTCGCGGAAGGCGCCGTCCGCGGTCGCCGCCTGCGCGCGCTTCACGCTCTCGGCCGAGAACGCATCGAGCGCCTCGCGGCCGAAGCCGTATTTCTCGCAGGTGGCGTCGCCGAACACGCCCATCGCCTTGCCGTCGTAGGGGTTGGTGAGGCCGTCCCACGCCATGTGGTCGAGGAACTCGGCGCTGCCGTAGCGGATGCCGGTGCGCGAGCCGTTGAGCAGGTGCGGGGCGTTGGTCATCGACTCCATGCCGCCGGCGACGGCGACGGTGGAGGAGCCGGCGCGGATCAGGTCGTGCGCGAACATGACCGCCTTCATGCCCGAGCCGCAGACCTTGTTGATGGTGGTGCAGCCGGCGGCATCGGGAACGCCCGCGCTGCGGGACGCCTGGCGCGCCGGCGCCTGGCCGAGGCCGGCGGGCAGCACGCAGCCCATGATCACCTCGTCGACCTGGTCGGGCGCGACGCCGGCCTGTTCCAGCGCGCCGCGGATCGCGGCGGCGCCGAGCGTCGGCGTCGGCACGCCGGTGAACTGGCCGAGGAAGGAACCGATGGCGGTGCGCTTGGCACCGACGATGACGACGTCGCTCATGATTGCTCCGACAGGGGCGGGGGCCCGGTAAAGGCGGAATTATCGCGCTGTCGTCCGGGTGCGGCAAACGCACGGCCCATTCACCCGGTTTCGCGCGATTGCCGGCGATGTGTCACGGTTTCGCGCTGGCGACGGCATGTGTTTGCAGGTATAGATGGTGGTCACCAGGTCCGGTCAGGCTCGGCGGTGGGACGCACTCCGGGACGCGGGCCGCATGAGCGCGAGAGCCGTCGAAGAGGGAGACGCATCCATGAAGAAGATCCAGGGCGCCGCAACGGCACCGTCGTTCCGGCTTTCGCTGCTGGCGGCCGCGGTCGGGCTTGCGTTGACGGCGTGCGGCGGCGGCGGGAGCAACACCCGTCCCGACACCCCGCCGCCCAGCCCGCCGCCCGGCCCGCCGCCACCGGCCGTGGTCGAGCCGCCGAACCCGGCCTACAGCGACCACCTGGCGCTGACCAATGCCGATGCCGCCATCGAAGCCGGATTCACCGGCGAGGGTGTCCGCATCGGCGTGCTCGACACCGGCGTCAATCCCGAACACCCGGCGCTTGCGGGACGCGTGGTGGACAACCTGGTCTACGTCAGTTCCTCCGACAACGACCTGTCCATCGACGATGTCGACGGCCACGGCACCGCCGTCGCGCAGATCATCGCCGGCCAGCCGTTCGGACAATGGCCGGGCGGCATCGCGCAGGGCGCGGAGATCGTCTCGGCGCGCATCATCAACGACGAACCGCCGGACGACGACGGCAGCGGCCAGGGCAACGAGGTCGATGGCGCGCTCGGGCTGGAGCCGATCCACCAGGACATGATCGACCGCGACGTGCGCATCATGAACAACTCGTGGGGCGGGCTGTACTGGGACGATCCGGCCGCGACCGCGCCGATCGCCGATGAGTACCGCGACTTCATCATCGGCAACGACGGGCTGGTGGTCTTCGCCACCGGCAACCTGGGCGAGGCCGATCCGACCGACATGGCGGCGCTGCCCAGCCAGTCCGGACCGAACGGCAGCACCCCCGCGGCGGACCTGGAGCGCGGCTGGATCGCCGTGACCGCGGTCGACCCCGACGACCCGGACCAGTTGGACGCGATCGACGGCGAGGTCTACCCGAACGCCTGCGGCATCGCCATGAACTACTGCCTGGCGGCACCGGGCACGGTGGTCACCACCGGAACCGATGATGCGCCGGACAACCCCGAATACTGGCGCTGGTCGGGCACTTCCTTCGCCGCGCCGCAGGTCTCGGGCGCCGCGGCGCTGGTCTGGGAAGCGTTCCCCTGGTTCGACAACGACCTGGTGCGCCAGACCATCCTGGGCACCGCGCAGGACATCGGCGCCGCGGGCGTGGACGACGTCTTCGGCTACGGGCTGCTGGACGTGGGCAGGGCCGTGCAGGGACCGGCGCGCTTCGACTGGGGACGGGTGACGGCGGACTTCGACGGCACGACCTCGGTCTGGTCGAACGACATCGAGGGCACGGGCGGATTGACCAAGCGCGGCAGCGGCATCCTCGAGTTGTCGGGCGCGAATGCCTATCGCGGCGCCACCCTGGTCGACGGCGGCACGTTGCGCCTGAGCGGCTCGCTCGGCAACTCCGACGTTTCCATCCGTGCCGGCGGCACCCTGAGCGGCGACGGCCACGTCGCCGGCAACGTCGGCAACGCGGGCAGGCTGCTGCTCGACGCCGGCGACGGCACCACCGCGCTGACCATCGGCGGCGACTACACCCACGGCGCCGATGCGGAGCTCGCGGTGGTTTTCGGCGCCGGCGCGCTCGAGGTCGGCGGCGACGCGACCATCGAAGGCGGCACCGTGCACGTCGCCGGCGCGGTCGACGGCTACGTCCGGCGCAACCGCGAGGACGTGCTGCGCGCCGGCGGGACGCTCGACGGCCGCTTCGACGGCTACACCTACGACGACAGCCTGTTCTTCGAGGGCACGATCCGCTACGACTACACCGGCGGCCGCGTGTGGCTGGACGTCACCCGCCTCGACGTGAGCGCGGCCGCGATGGGCATGGGCGACATCACCGCCGCCTCGCTCGCATCGGCGCAGCGCGTGGAGAACGCATTCCGCCAGATCGACGGGCAACGCGAGGCCGGCGAGGGCGCGATCGCCGGCGGCTTCATCCGGGTCGCGGGCGACTTCCAGCGCATCGCCGACGAGGCGACCGCCGCGGCGTCGCTGTCGAGCCTGTCCGGCGAACTGCACGCGCTGGCCTCGTCGACGACCTTCGACGCGATCGACATGAGCCGGCGCGCGCTGTCGGCGCAGTTCGGCGACAGCAGCCTGCAGCCGCGGGCCGCCGGCGTGTGGAAGCGCGAACTCGGCGGCGGCGGGCAGGGCGGATATTCCGGCAGCGACTACGCCGTCGACGGCTGGATGATTGGCCGCGACTTCCGCTTCGGCGGCAACGGCATCGCCGGCTTCGCCTTCGGCGAGACCCGCGCCGACAGCCGCCGCGACGGCAGCCGCGACCGCGGCCGCGACCGCCAGACCCAGACCCAGCTGTACGCGGGCAGCCTGCACGGCAACGCCTACACCCTGGGCCAGGTGGGCTTCGGCCGCTTCGATCGCCGCCTGGAACGGCAGTTGTTCACGGGGCGGCAGTCGATGGGCGTGTTCAGTTCCTACGCCGGTGATTACCTGACCGCCAACCTGGAGAGCGGCTATCGCTTCGGCGAGCGCGACGCGCACCTGACGCCGTACGTCGGCGCCGAGTACACGCGGATCGACAGCGAAGGCTTCTCGGAACTCGGCGGCGACGGCTTCGGCCTGCGTGCCGATCCGTGGACGTCGAGCCGCAGCCAGGCGATCGCCGGCGTGCGCGCCGAACGCGGCTGGTCGGCGCTGACCCTGCGCGGCTACGCCGAGTGGCAGCACACGCTCGGCGCCAGCGGCCTGGACATCGACGCCGGCTTCGTCGGCGCCGACGCCTGGTCGCCGCTGGCGGGCCTGCAGCCGGGCCGGTCCGGGGGGCTGTTCGGGCTCGGCCTGGATGCCTGGGTCGGCCGCAACGCGGTGATGACCCTGGGCTACGACCAGCGTTTCGGCCCGCGCGGCGACGCGCGGATGGTCTCGTTGCGCTACGCGCTGGGGTTCTGAGCGCGGACGGCCGCTCCGGGGCGACGCCGGAGCGGTCCACCATTGCGGCGGCCGGGCGCATTCAGTGCGTGGAGATGTACGCTCGATGAGCGAAACGGCCCGGATCCGGGCCGTTTCTGCGCGAACGCTATAATCGCCGCCCGTTTCGCTCCGGTCCGCACATGTCCGCCGTTCCCCACAAGCCCGCCGGTCCCCGGGTCGGCTTCGTCAGCCTCGGCTGCCCGAAGGCGCTGGTCGATTCCGAGCGCATCCTGACCCAGCTGAAGGTCGAGGGCTACGAGATCGTGCCCAGCTACGACGCCGCCGACGTGGTGGTGGTCAATACCTGCGGCTTCATCGACGCGGCGGTGGACGAGTCGCTGGACGCGATCGGCGAGGCGATGGCCGAGAACGGCAAGGTCATCGTCACCGGCTGCCTGGGCAAGCGCGAGGAGGTGATCCGCCAGGCGCATCCGGGCGTGCTGTCGATCAGCGGACCGCAGGACTACGGCAGCGTGATGCGCGCGGTGCACGCCGCGGTGCCGCAGGCGCACGATCCGTTCGTCGACCTGGTGCCGCGGCGCGCGGCCGACGACGTCGGCATCAAGCTGACGCCGAAGCACTACGCCTACCTCAAGATCTCGGAAGGCTGCAATCACCGCTGCAGCTTCTGCATCATCCCGTCGATGCGCGGCGACCTGGTCTCGCGCCCGGTCGACGAGGTGCTGCGCGAGGCCGAACGCCTGGTGCGCGGCGGCGTGCGCGAGCTGCTGGTGATCTCGCAGGATACCTCGGCCTACGGCGTCGACCTGCGCTACGCCGAGCGCGACTGGCGCGGCGGCCGCTACCAGACGCGGATGCAGGCATTGTGCGAGGGGCTCGCCGAACTGGGCGTCTGGACGCGTCTGCACTACGTCTACCCGTATCCGCACGTCGACCGGATCATCCCGCTGATGGCCGAAGGCAAGCTGCTGCCGTACCTGGACATCCCGTTCCAGCACGCCAGCCCGCGGATCCTGAAACTGATGAAGCGGCCGGGGGCGGTGGAGCGTACGCTCGAGCGTATCCGCGGCTGGCGCGCGACCTGCCCGGAACTCATCATCCGCTCGACCTTCATCGTCGGGTTCCCCGGCGAGACCGAGGCCGAGTTCGAGGAACTGCTGGACTTCCTGGACGAGGCGCAGCTCGACCGCGTCGGCGCCTTCGCCTACTCGCCGGTGGAGGGCGCCGCGGCCAACGCGCTGCCCGACCCGGTCGACGAGGACGTCAAGCAGGCGCGGCTGGCGCGCTTCATGGAGCGCCAGGCGCGGATCTCGGCCGAGCGCCTGGAGGCGAAGGTCGGCAGCGTGCAGCGCTGCCTGGTCGACGCGATCGACGGCGAACTGGCGCTCGCGCGCTCGCCGGCGGACGCGCCGGAGATCGACGGGCTGGTGCAGGTCCAGGACGGCGCCGCGCACGGCCTGCGCGCGGGCGACTTCGCCGACGTGCGGATCATGGGCAGCGACGAGCACGACCTGTACGGCGAGGTGGCGGCGTGATGCGGCATGCGGTGGCGGTGGCATGCCTGGTGGCGGCGCTGCTGCGTCTGGGCGCCGCGACGGCGCAGGAGCCCGACGGCCTGAGCGGGAATTACCGCCCGGTCGGAGAGGAAGCGGTGTCCGGCGACGGTGCCGGCGGCGTCGGACTGCGCGTGGTGCGGGAGGGCAATGGTTGGCGGGCCTGGTTCGCCGGCCAGCCCAAGCGCCTGGAAGTGGCGAGCCCCGACCAGATGGCGGGCCTGTTCCCCGGCGTGGGCGAGAGCCGCGGCTTGCGCTGCGGGTGGTCCGAGGAGTTCGTGCTGTGCCGGGTGACGCCGGGGACGTTCTTCCCGCGGCAGGGATTCCGGATCGACAGCGGCTATTTCTCGGTGATCGCCGGCGCCGGGCTGTACGAACTGGAGCGGGTGGAAGCGACGCCGGACGTGCGCGGGCGCTAGCGTCGTTTGCTTCATCGGCTTCCGTGCCGCGGACATTTCGTTCTGTCGCGACTTCCGTCGCTCCCACAAGTGGCAAGAGCGTCGGTTCTCTGTGGGAGCGACGGAAGCCGCGACCCCGCAGGCCATGCGCTAGCCGACCTGCGTCAAGACTTCGTGATTCACGAGCCCGCAACCGGGCGCGCCCTAGCCTGCGGGTTTCCAACGCAACAGGAGCCCGCCATGTCCGCCGACAGCAAGCGCATCGCCGTCCTCGCCACCAACGGTTTCGAGCAATCGGAACTCATGGAACCGCGCGCCAAGCTCAAGGAGGCCGGCTTCACGGTGGAGGTGATCGCGCCGCAGGCCGGCGAGATCCGCGGCTGGAAGGAGAAGGACTGGGGCGACGCGGTGCCGGTCGATCGGGAGCTGTCGCAGGTCAGGGCCGAGGACTACGACGCGCTGGTGCTGCCGGGCGGCGTGATCAATCCGGACAACCTGCGCCGCGAACCGGAGGCGGTCGACTTCGTTCGCGCCTTCGACCGGGCGGGCAAGCCGCTGGCCGCGATCTGCCATGGGCCGTGGATGCTGGCCGAAGCCGGCGCGGCGAAAGGCCGGGAGGTCACGTCATGGCCGTCGCTCCGCACCGACCTGGAAAACGCCGGCGCGCGCTGGAAGGACGCCGAGGTCGTGACCGACGGCCATCTCATCACCAGCCGCAATCCCGGCGACATCCCGGCCTTCACCCGCGCGGTGATCGAGGCGCTGGCTTGACCGTCGCGCAGCGGCCCGCTTCCGCGGCATCGCGCCCCCGGCTGTCCTTCGCGGCGGCGGCTAATCGTATGCGACCGCGACGATCGCGAAGCGCGTTGCGCCGCCCGGCAGCTGCGCATCGAACTCGTCGCCCGGCCGCTTCTTCAGCATCGCCCTGGCCAAGGGGGAATCGATGCTGATCCAGCGTCGCTTCGCGTCGGTCTCGTCCGGGCCGACGACGCGATAGCGGTGGGTCTGGCCGTCGTCGACGTCTTCCAGTTCCACCCAGGCGCCGAAGAACACCGCGTCCCGGTCGGAAGGCGCATCGCTCACGATCCGCAGCGTCTCCAGCCGCTTCGACAGGTAGCGCACGCGGCGGTCGATCTCGCCCAGCTGCTTCTTGCGGTAGGTGTATTCGGCATTCTCGGAGCGGTCGCCTTCCGCGGCCGCCGCGGCCAGTGCGCGCACCACTTCGGGCCGCCGGGTCCGCCACAGTTCGTCCAGCTCGGCCTTCAGGCGCGCGTGCCCCTCGCGCGTGATCAGCGCGGTGCTCTTCTCGGGTGGCGGGCGCCAGCGGCTCAGAGGGGGAACCGGGGTTCGGAAGTCAGGGTTTGCGCTCGAGGCCGTAGTTGAAGCCGCTCTCGATCGGATCGCCTTCCAGGTCGAGCTGGGTCAGCTCGTCGCCGGACACGATCGCGTAAAGCCTGTCTGCGCTGGCCTTGTCTTCGGGATCGAAGCGCAGGCGGGTGCCGGCTTCCTCCACGGTCCAGGTGCCGCGCGACGGCTCGGCCTCGCCGCGTTCCTGGTAAGTCTCAGTCAGGGCGGCACTGCCGTCGGCGCGCAGTTCCAGCACGGTGTCGATGCCGGGGCAGTCGGCGCAGGGCAGGGTCCCCGTGAAGGTTCCGGCCAAGGCCGCGGGATCGACGGCGGCGAGAGCACCGGTGCGGGCGGCTTCCGGCGCAGGCGCGTCGGCGGCCGGGGCTTCGGCTGCGGGGGCGGGCGCCGCGTCGGGCTTGCAGCCGGCAAGGAGGACGACGGCCACCAGGGCGGGTAGCAGTGTTTTCAGCGGCATAGGCACTGTGGGCTCGCTTCTTTGCACGCGGGATTGCAGCTCGGGCACCCGTCCGGAGTCTAGCGCGACTTTCCGCCGAAGATGCCGCCCAGCACCCCGCGCAGGATCTGCCGGCCGATCTGGCTGCCGACGGTGCGCGCGGCCTGCTTGCCCATGGTCTCGATCATGCCCTGGCGGCGCCCGGTGCCGAAGATCGCATCCTTCATCGTCCGCCCGAGGCCGCGTTCGCCGTCGCCGTCGGCGTCCTTGGCCTTCGGCGCCTGCGCCTGTTCGCTCATCGCCTCGGCGCGCTGCGCAAGCCGCTCGGCGGCCGATTCGCGATTGACCGCGGCGTCGTATTTCGCGCCGACCGGGCTGCCGGCGCGCACCTGCGCGCGCTCGGCGTCGGTGATGGCGCCCATGCGGCAGCGCGGCGGCGCGACCAGCGTGCGTTCGACCGCCATCGGCACGCCCTTGCCCTGGCCGGGGACGTCCTGCAGCGTGGACACCAGCGCTTCGCCGGTGCCGAGCTGCGAGATCGTCTGCGCCACGTCCAGGGCCGGGTTGGCGACGAAGGTCTGCGCCGCGGTCCGGACCGCCTTCTGGTCGCGCGGGGTGAAGGCGCGCAGCGCGTGCTGCACGCGGTTGCCGAGCTGGCCCAGGATCTCGTCGGGGACGTCGTCCGGGAACTGCGAGCAGAAATACACGCCCACGCCCTTGGAGCGGATGATCCGCACCACCTGCTCGATGCGCTGGCGCAGCGCCGCCGGCGCGTCCTTGAACAGCAGGTGGGCCTCGTCGAACACGAACACCAGCTTCGGCTTGTCCAGGTCGCCCACTTCCGGCAGCGCCTCGAACAGCTCCGACAGCAGCCACAGCAGGAAGCTCGAATACAGCCGCGGCTTGAGGACCAGCTGGTCGGCGGCGAGGATGCCGATCACGCCGCGGCCGTCGGGCGTGGTGCGCATCAGGTCGGCCAGCTCCAGCGCCGGTTCGCCGAAGAACTGCGCGCCGCCCTCCTGTTCCAGCCGCAGCAGCGCGCGCTGGATCGCGCCGATCGACTGCGCGCTGACCAGGCCGTACTCGGTCGAGACCGCCTTGCGCTGCTCGGCCACCAGGGCGAGCAGGGCGCGCAGGTCGTCGAGGTCGAGCAGCAGCAGGCCGCGGTCGTCGGCGAGCTTGAACGTGATGTCGAGCACGCCGCCCTGGGTGTCGTTGAGCTCGAGGATCCGCGAGAGCAGGGTCGGGCCCATCTCGCTGACGGTGGTGCGCACCGGATGCCCGAGCCTGCCGTACAGGTCCCAGAAGATCGTCGGGCTGCCCTCGCCGCGGTAGTCGGCGATGCCGATGGTCGCGACCCGCTCGCGCACGCCTACGCTGTCGGCGCCTGGGACGGCGAGGCCGGCGACGTCGCCCTTCACGTCGGCCAGGAACACCGGCACGCCGATGCGCGAGAAACCTTCCGCCAGGGTCATCAGCGAGACCGTCTTGCCGGTGCCGGTGGCGCCCGCCACCAGGCCGTGCCGGTTGCCGTACTTCGGCAGCAGGTGGACGTTGCCGCTTTCCGGCGTGGTGACCGACTTGCCGACGAGAATGGGGTCCATGGCGCGTCCTGGCGGAAGAATGCCCGGGATTCTATGCGATCCCGGCGGCGGGCCGCGCGGGCGGCCGCCGCATGTGCGGGCGTAGCGCCGGCGATTCGTCGGAGCCGCAGCGCTGGCCGCTTTCTTGTGGGAGCGACGGCCGCGCATCGGCGAGCGATCCGCACGTCCGCGCCGTCGGCCGGGTGCCGTGATGCCGCGGCAGACCTTCGGCATCCGGTCGCGACTTCCGTCGCTCCCACAAATGTCGCTCCCACAAAAAAAGTGGCCGGATTGCGGCGGGGACGGTCCGAGGAGCCGCGCGCCTGCCGGGATTTGCCAGCGCCGCGGGGAGACCGCTAACCTGCCGCTCCATCTCGTCGCCTTCGATCACATGCCCGTCGCCTGCCGTGCCGTTCTCCGCCTGGTCCCGATCACGGCCGCCTTGTTGATCGCCCTGCACCTGCCCGACGCCGCTGCGCAATCCCGCCACGAGCGCGCGGCCCAGGCGCTGCAGCAGCGCATGGACCAGGCCGAGGGCCGCTACCGCGAGGCGATGGTGCGGGTCCGCAACAACGAGCCGGAGGCGGTGAAGGAAGGCGATGCGGCGCTGGAGGACATGGAGGACGTGGTGGTCGAATGCGGCAAGCTGCGCGGCTGCGACCCGGCGGGCTTCGTCACCACGTTCAAGCGCCTGCTCAAGGCCGATGCCGATGCGGCGGCGGCGGTCGAGGAAGAAGATGAGATCGATCCGTTCGATACCGATCCCGACGGGATGGCCGCCGGCGCCGCCGGCGACGTGCCGGAGGCCGCGCGCGCCGCGGCGCTGCTCAGCGACGGCCGCCGCTTCGTCGAGATGGTGCAGTACAACCCCGCGGTGCAGGAAGCCATCCGCCGCTGGCTGACCGACATGCGCCATTCGCTGATCGTCAGCCACGAGAACTACCAGTACATGCGCGACCTGATGTGGCCGCACTACGAGCGCTCGGCCCTGCCGGAGGCGCTGCTGTTCGGCATCCTGGCCAAGGAGTCGACCGGGCGCGTGCACTCGACCTCGCGTGCCGGCGCGGCCGGCCCGATGCAGTTCATGTACGCGACCGGCCGCCGCTTCGGCCTCGGGCCGGACGCGACAGGCTTCGACACCCGCTACGATCCCTATGCCTCGGCGCAGGCCAGCGCGGCCTATCTCAACGAGCGCATGGCCGAGCTCAACCGCAACATCGAGCTGGCGCTGGCCGCCTACAACGGCGGCGAGGGACGGGCGCTGCGCATCCACAACGCCAGCGGCGGGCGCAGCTTCTGGGACGAGTCGGTCTACAGCCAGTTCCCGCCGGAGACGCGCGACTACGTACCGATGGTGATCGCCGCCGCCTGGCTGTTCCTGCACCCGAAGAAGTACGGGCTGGAATTCCCCAAGGTCGACGCGCGGCCGGCGACGCTGACGCTGCAGAAGCCGGCCTCGATCTACGAGTTGACCATCTGCCTGGGCAGCAGCGGCAGCCGCTACGGCTACATGCGGATGCTGCGCAACCTCAATCCGCGCTACCAGGCGGACGAGTGGATTCCGGCAGGGACCGAGCTCCGGGCCACGACCCGCGTGGTCGGCCTGTACAACCGCTGGTGCACCCGCGGTGCCCGTGCCGACCTGGCCCACGAGCTGGTGCGCAGCGATCCCGGCAGTGCGGTCGTGCGCTCGGGACCGGCACAGCCTCTGCCGGCGACTGCCGCCGCCGCCGTTGCTCCGGTAACGCCGGCTTCGCCGCGCGAGCACCGCGTCGCCCGCGGTGAAACCCTCGGACGCATCGCCGAACGCTACGGTTGCGACCTGGGTGCGCTGGCGCGCAGCAATGGAATCCGCCCGCCGCGATACGCGCTGCGGCCGGGGCAGCGGTTGGAGCTGGGTGCCTGCCAGCGGTGAACCGAGGGTGCCCGGACGCGCGGCGAGCGCAGCCGGATGGCGCCCTGGCCGGGGACGGGGACGGATGCGTTATTCGGCGTGCCCGCCGAGATTGACGTTGAGATTCTGCTGCAGGTTCAGCAACTCCGCGGAGTAGGCGCTGTCGAATGCGCTGCGCAGGCCAGTCTGGTCGAGTTCGGTGGACAGGGCCTCGACCTGCCCGGCGTAGCTGTCGTAGAGAACGCCGGCCAGAGCCGAATCAGGCCGCTCCGGGTTTTCGTTGATGGCGTCATACACCAGGCCCGCCAGCTCCGTCACTGCGTCCCCCGAGCCCGGAACCTTGCCGATGGGCGTTTCTCCCACCAGAGTGCTTACCATTCCTGCGAACTGCTCGCGCGACTCCTGGTTGGCATTGATCTGGTCCGTGTACTCGGTCAGGGCCACGGCGGCGCCGCCGGAGATGCTGGCCGTCAGGCGTCCGAACTGCGCTATCAGCCGCTCCTGCTCGAGCGAACCGGGCTCGGCGGCGCCTGCGCCATCGAGCAACTGGCCGGCAGTCGTCCCCAGGGCGCTCTGGACGGCCGGTACCAGATCCTGGCTGCGGTTGAGCACGATGCCGCGGGCATCGGGGTTGAAGACGGTCTGGCTGATGAAGTTCGCCAAGGTTTCGGTTTGCGCGGTGTCGCCACCGGCGCCGGTGTAATGGTCGATGAGTTCGCTGCTGTGGGAAATGAACAAGCGGCCCGCGGAAGCCAGGGCGGTGTTCTGCCATATCGTCCCGCTGACGCCGGCATACATGCCGCTGTATGGATCGTCCTGGTTGAGCTGTACCAGCGCTTCGAACGCCTCGAGGCGTTTCTCTGCCGTGTTCAGGTTGCGGCTTTGCAGGCCCGGATCTGAGGTGTAGCCGATGGCGGCGCCTGCGCGATCCAGTCCGTCGTTGCCGTTGCGCTGCCACAGCGCATCCGAAAGCGCCTCGACGGTGCCTCCGGGGGCGCCACCGCCGTTCTGCAGCGTGGTCAGGAAGCGCTGGCCGCCGTTGCCGGACTGGTTCACGTCGGAGATGCGCAGCAGGTCGTCGGCGGTGATCGCTCCATCCTCGTAGGCCTGTTGCAGCGCCTCGCCGATGATCCGCTGGTCTTCGCCCAGTGACGCGTACTGGTCGTCGCGGGTGCGGCTGGCATCGTTCGCGTAGAACGCAAGTAGGTGGTTCTCGTCGCCGCGCGCGAGCGTTTGCAGGATCTCGTTGCGCTCGGCCTGGTTCAGGTCCGGATTCGAGAGCGCGTTCGCCAACGCCGACTGTCCGGTGATGGAGTCGGCCTGGATATTGCGCAGGGCGCCATCGACCTTCGATTGATCGATGTCGTCGGCCTGGACGGGCGAGTGGCGGACGGGCGACGCGGCTGGCTCGATCATGAACCTGCTCCTTCGTTCGATACGGAAGAGGGAAGTCAGCGGGATGGTCGCCTGCTTGTCGCCGGCTGTGTAGAGGGGGAAAACCCCTAGTCCTGTCCGGTGCGCGGTCGTCTAGAGCGCCGAAGGCCGGTCGCGCAACACGGCCAATCGCTGTCCAAGCCGCACCGGCGCCTCAGCCGCCAGCGTGGGCGCCAGTTCCGCCACGCCAGGCGGCAACAGTACGATCACCGTGGACCCGTAATTGAAGCGCGCCATCTCGGCGAAGCGCTCGATCACGATGCCCTTGCCGCGATAGTCCTTCCGGGTGACGCGGTCGCCGTAGCGCGGAATCTCCTCGCCGCTCCATACCGTCTCCACGCCGGAGACCAGCAGCGCGCCGACCATGGCCACCGCCATCGGCCCGAAGTCGGTGTCGAAGTGGCATACCAGGCGCTCGTTGCGGGCGAACAGGCGCGGCACCTCGCGCACCGCGGCCGGGCCGACGCTGAACAACCGCCCCGGCACGTGCACGGTCTCGCGCAGGGTGCCGGTCCAGGGCATGTGCACGCGGTGGTAGTCCTTCGGCGACAGGTAGACGGTGGCGAACGCGCCGCCGTCGAACGGTTCGGCATCGTCCGCGTCGGCGAGCAGTTCGGCGGCAGTGAAGAATCGTCCCTTGGCCTGGAAGATGCGCCCGCGCTCGTCCGGGTGGCCGATCGCCCCGCACTGGCTGATGCGTCCGTCGGCGGGGACGAGCAGCGCCCGCGGGTCCGGATCGGCCATGCGCGCGCCGGGTCGCAGCGCGCGGGTGAAGAAGGCGTTGAAGCTGGCGTAGGCGCGCGGATCCGGTTCGGCGGCTTCGCCGAGATCGACGCCGAAACGGCGCACCACCGTGTCGATCAGCCACTGCTTGAGGCGCGGGCGGCGCGAATAGGCCAGCCGGCGCGCCAGCGACGACAGCAGGCGATGCGGCAGGACGTAGGTCAGGGCGGTGACGGTATCCATGAGGTCAGTAGCGGTCGGGTTGCCCTAGAAGGCGTCCTCTGTCCGGCGCTTCGCGCCGCCTTCTCCCGCAAGCGCGGGAAGGGAGGGCGTCGAGGTTCGCGGTCAGTCGTTGCGATGCGCCGCGGTCAGCATGCGCAGGTCGGCGGCGATCGCGGCCGGATCCAGCGGCGGCTGGATCACGCCGGCCATGCGCCCCTGCGGGTCGAGCACCGCCATCGCCGCGGAATGGTCGATGGTATAGCCGTCATCCGGCGCGCCGGGCGGCGGCGGCGCCTTCATGAACACCAGCGACAGCGAACGGGCGAACTCTTCCAGCGCCGGGACGTCGGCGGTAGCGGCCAGGGTGTCACGGTGGAAGGCGGCGGCGTACTCGCCGACGCGGTCGGGCGTGTCGCGCTCGGGATCGACGGAGACGAACAGCACCCGCGGCCGCACGCTGTCCGGGATGTCCTCCCATTGCTTCTGCGCCCGCGACAGTTCGGCGAGCGTCATCGGGCAGACGTCCGGGCAGAAGGTGAAACCGATGAACACGACGGTCCAGTGGCCGTGCAGTTCGCCCGGCACCAGCTGGGTGCCGTCGGACTGCTGCAGCGCGAACGCCGGCAGCGCGCGCGGCTGCGGGAACAGCGTGACCGCCTGCGTTTCCGGCAAGGCGGAGGCCGGTTCGGAGGTCAGCCGCTGCGCCGCCAGCAGGCCGAGGCCGCCGGCGAGGGCGATCACGAGGACGATGAGCGTGGCACGGTTGAACATCTGAGATTCCACTTGAAGTTCGACCATGATACCCGCGCGGCCGATATACTTCCCGAACGGCTGCCCGGGCGGCCGCTCCTCCCCGATACGACAACTTCCCGGCCGCCACGGGCCCGCGCGCGCCATGACCGACGAACTGCAGACGATCATCGACCTGATCCGCTACGGCGCCAGCCGTTTCAACGCGGCCGGGCTGACGTTCGGCCATAGCTACGACAATGCGCTCGACGAGGCCACCCAGCTGACCCTGCACGCCCTGCACCTGCCGCACGATCTGCCGCCGGCATACGGGCAGTCGCGGGTGACGCTGGCGGAGAAGGAGGAGGTGCTGGGCTTGTTCCTGCGCCGGATCGAGGAACGCGTGCCCGCCGCCTACCTGACCGGCGAGGCCTGGTTCGCGGGGCTCAGCTTCAAGTCCGACGGCCGCGCGCTGGTGCCGCGTTCGCCGATCGCCGAATTGATCGAGACCGGCTTCGAGCCGTGGCTCGGCGGCCGCGAGGTGCGGCGCGCGCTCGACCTGTGCACCGGTTCGGGCTGCATCGCCATCGCCATGGCGCACTACAACCCGGACTGGCACGTCGACGGCGCCGACCTGAGCGACGATGCGCTGGCATTGGCCGCCGAGAACCAGGCGCGGCTGCAGGCGCACAACGTGCGTTTGCTGAAGTCCGACCTGTTCTCCGCGCTGCAGGGCGAGCATTACGACCTGATCGTCAGCAACCCGCCCTACGTCACCAACGACGAGACCGACGCGCTGCCGCCGGAGTATTCGTACGAGCCGGAGATGGGCCTGCGCGCCGGCGACGACGGCCTCGACTTGGTGCTGAAGATCCTGCGCGACGCGCCGCTGCACCTGCGCGAGGACGGGCTGCTGATCTGCGAGGTGGGCGAGTCGGAGCGTGCGCTGACCGCGCTGCTGCCGGACCTGCCGCTGGTGTGGGTGGAATTCAAAGTCGGGCAGATGGGCGTGTTCGTGGTCGAGTGCCACGACCTGGTGAAGCACAACGTCCGCATCGCCGAGCTCGCCGCCGCCCGGGAAGGCGCGACCCCGGCGCCGGCGGCGGCCGCCGCAGGGAGCCTGTTTTGAGCCCGTCTCCCACCAGCACCATGCCTTTCCCCCCTTTGAAAAAGGGGGGCAGGGGGGATTTGCTTTCGTCCGGGGCGAGCGGAAAACAACAGCAAATCCCCCCTGCCCCCCTTTTTCAAAGGGGAGGGGACTCCTGGCGCAGTCCTGGAAGGGCGGAGACCGGGGGGCGCCGCCCTTGAACACGTTCGGGCAGCTGTTTCGCGTCACCACCTTCGGCGAATCGCACGGCCCGGCGATCGGCTGCGTGATCGACGGCTGCCCGCCCGGAGTCGCGATCGCCGCGGAGGACTTCGCCGGAGACCTGGCGCGGCGCGCCACCGGCCGCACCCGCCACACCTCGGCGCGGCACGAGAGCGACGCGGTCGAGATCCTGTCCGGCGTGTACGAGGGCAGGACCACCGGCACGCCGGTCGCGCTGCTGGTCAGGAACACCGACGCGCGCAGCAAGGACTACGACCGCATCGCGCGGCAGTTCCGCCCCGGCCACGCCGACTACACCTATTGGCAGAAGTACGGGATCCGCGACCCGCGCGGCGGCGGCCGCTCCTCGGCGCGCGAGACCACGATGCGGGTGGCCGCGGCGGTGATCGCCAAGCGTTGGCTGCGCGAGCGCCACGGCGTCTTCGTGCGCGGGCACCTGGCGCAGATCGGCGGCGTGGTCCCGGCGGCGCACGACTGGTCGGCGGTCGAGGGCAATCCGTTCTTCTGGCCGGACGCGGCGCAGGTGCCGGAGCTGGAAACCTACATGGATGCGCTGCGCAAGTCCGGCGATTCGGTCGGCGCGCGGGTCGTCGTGGTCGCCGACGGCGTGCCGCCGGGCTGGGGCGAGCCGGTCTACGGCAAGCTGGACGCCGAACTCGCCGCGGCGATGATGTCGATCAACGCGGTCAAGGGCGTGGAGGTCGGCGACGGCTTCGCCAGCGTGGCCCAGCACGGCACCGCGCACCGCGACGAGATGAGCGCCGAGGGCTTCCTGTCCAACCATGCCGGCGGCATCCTCGGCGGGATTTCCACCGGGCAGCGCATCGTCGCCTCGGTCGCGTTCAAGCCGACCTCGAGCCTGCGCCTGCCCGGGCGCGGGCTCGACGTCGACGGCGGAGCGGTGGACGTGGTGACCACCGGCCGCCACGATCCCTGCGTCGGCATCCGCGCCACGCCGATCTGCGAGGCGATGCTGGCGCTGGTGCTGATGGACCAGGCGCTGCGCCACCGCGCCCAGTGCGGCGATGTCGGCCAGGTGGCGCCGCGGATCCCGGCCGACGCCCGCGGACCATCGCCCGGGGACGCCGGCGATGGCTGAGCCGCGTCCGCGGGTGTGGCTGGCGCGCCCGCTGTTCGAGGACATCACCATGCGCCTGGACGAGCATTTCGAGGTGGTGCGCACGTCGGTGGAGGACCGCTACCGGCCCGCGGACATCGCTGCCCATCTGCGCGACGTCGACGGCGCCCTGGTCACCCTGAGCGAGAAGGTCGGCGCGGAGGAAATCGCCGGCGCCGCGCGGCTGCGCGCGGTCGCCAACGTCGCCGTCGGCTACGACAACCTCGACCTGCCGGCGCTCACCGCCGCCGGGGTGCTGGTCACCAACACCCCCGACGTGCTGACCGAGACCACCGCCGACTTCGGCTTCGCGCTGCTGATGTCCACCGCGCGCCGCATCACCGAGTCCGAGCGCTGGCTGCGAGAAGGGCGCTGGGACCGATGGTCGTTCGACCGCATGCTCGGCGCCGACCTGCACGGCAGCACCCTCGGCATCCTGGGCATGGGCCGGATCGGGCAGGGGATCGCCCGCCGCGCCGCCGGCTTCGACATGCGCGTGCTGTACCACAACCGCAGGCCGCTGCCGGCGGAGACGGAGGGCGCCTGCAGGGCGCGGTACGTCGGTTTCGACGAACTGCTGGCGCAGGCGGACCACCTGGTGCTGGTGCTGCCGTACACGCCACAGACGCACCACGTCGTCGACGCCGCCGCGCTGGCGAAGATGAAGCCCACCGCGACCCTGGTGAACGTCGCCCGCGGCGGCATCGTCGACGAGCCCGCGCTCGCCGACGCGCTCGCGCACGGCCGCCTGGCCGCCGCCGGGCTCGACGTCTACGAGGGCGAGCCGGCGGTGCGGCCGGAACTGCTGGCGTTGCGCAACGTGGTGCTCACCCCGCACATCGCCAGCGCCAGCCCGGCCACGCGCCGGGCGATGGTGGCGCTGGCGGTCGACAACCTGGTCGCCGCGCTCGGGTGCGGCCCGGACGCCGGCCGGCCGCCGGCGCCGGTGAACGCCGGAAAGATGAAACGATAGGGGCCTGGCCGCATCATCGCGGCCGCAGGTCCCCGAAACCGGTACCAACGTCCCTGTAGGAGCGGCTTCAGCCGCGACCGCGCCAGGCAGATCCGCCAGCAGCCGCGACGACAGGCGCGCCGCCGCGCGTTGCGAAGGAAAACGACGGCGGCTGGTTCGTGTCTCCCGCGCGGTCGCGGCTGAAGCCGCTCCTGCGGGAAATGAATGTTCTCTCTCCCCATGACTCCCGGAAATCGCATCCAATGAATTCCCCTTCCAGACGTTTCAAGGTCGCGGTCGTCGGCGCCACCGGCGCGGTCGGCGAGACCATGCTGTCGATCCTGGCCGAGCGCCGGTTCCCGGTGTCCGAACTGGTCGCGCTCGCCAGCGAACGCTCCGCCGGCGGCACCGTCGCGTTCGGCGACGACGAGGCCTTCGTGCAGGACCTGGCGACGTTCGACCCGGCCGGCATCGAAATCGCGCTGTTCTCCGCCGGCGGCTCGGTATCGAAGGAGTACGCGCCGAAATTCGCCGCCGCCGGCGCCGTGGTCATCGACAACAGTTCTGCGTTCCGCTACGACGACGACGTGCCGCTGGTGGTCAGCGAGGTGAATCCGGAGGCCGCGAAAGTGCGGCCGCGGGGGATCATCGCCAACCCCAACTGCTCGACCATGCAGATGCTGGTGGCGCTGGCGCCGATCCACCGCGAGGCCGGGATCGAGCGCATCAACGTCGCCACCTACCAGTCGGTCTCCGGCGCCGGGCGCGCGGCGATGGAGGAACTGGGCCGCCAGACCGGCGCGCTGCTGAACTTCCAGGACGCCGATCCGCAGCGGTTCCCGGTGCAGATCGCCTTCAACCTCATCCCGCAGATCGACGAGTTCATGGACAACGGCTTCACCCGCGAGGAAATGAAGCTGGTCTGGGAGACCCGGAAGATCCTCGGCGACGACAGCATCCAGGTGAATCCGACCGCGGTGCGGGTACCGGTGTTCTACGGCCACTCCGAGGCGGTGCACATCGAGACCCGCGACAAGCTCACCGCGGCGCGCGCGCGCGCGCTGCTGGCGGCGGCGGCGGGCGTGGAGGTGGTGGACGATCCGGTCGCCGGCGGCTATCCGACTCCGGTGACGCATGCCTCCGGGCGGGACGCAGTGTACGTCGGCCGCATCCGCGAGGACCTCTCGCACCCGCGCGGGCTGAACCTGTGGATCGTCTCCGACAATATCCGCAAGGGCGCGGCCCTGAACGCGGTACAGATCGCCGAGCTGGTCGCGGCGGCCGCGGGCGCGGAGTAGGCGGGGGTCACGCTTTTTCCGGCCGCGTCGTTGCGAATCGACGGTCCGGCCGGCTAGAGTCGTAGCCCGACGAGGGGGAGATGCATGCTGTCGAAGTGGCGAATCGCGTGGGTACTGGCGCTGGTGCTGATGGCCGGTCCGGCGTTCGCGCTCGGGCTCGGCCAGATCCAGGTGCGTTCGCAGTACGGCGAGCCGTTCCTGGCCGAGATCCCGATCGTTTCCGGCGATCCGGCGGAACTGCGGCACCTGCAGGCGCGGCTGGCATCGCCCGAAACCTTCGCCAGGATCGGGCTGGAACCGCCGCAGGGCGTGGTCTCGGACCTGCAGTTCACGGTCGCGCTCGACGCCGGCGGCCGTCCCGTGGTCCGCGTCACCAGCGCCGGTCCGGTCGAGCAGCCGCTGCTGACCTTCCTGGTCGAGGTCGACTGGGGGCAGGGGCGGCTGGTGCGCGAATACTCGGCCCTGGTCGATACGCCCGACACCATGGCCGCGCCCGCGCAGCCGCCGGTGCGCGCGCCGGAAGCGGCGCCGGCGGGCACGATCGTGCGCCCGCCGCAGCCGGACGCCACCGCGATCGCCGACGTGCCGCCGGAAGCGGCCCCGCCCGCCGAGGCGGGCGCCGCGCCCGAAACGGTGGCCGAGGAGACGGTCGCGCCTACCCCGACGCCGCGGCCCCCGGCGCCGGCCCCCGCCGCGACCGCGATGTCGGTCCCGGGCGAATACGGTCCGGTGCAGGCCGGGGACACGCTGAGCCAGATCGTGCAGCGGATCGCCCCGAACGACGACGTCAGCCTGAACCAGATGATGCTGGCGCTGCTGCGCGCCAATCCCGAGGCGTTCATCGGCGGCAACGTCAACCTGGTCCGGCAGGGCGCGGTCCTGCGGATTCCGCCGCGCGACGAGCTCACCCGCGTCTCGGCCGCCGAGGCGACGGCCGAGGTGCGCGCACAGGTGGCGCGCTGGCGCGAGATGTCGACGCCGGCGCCGCAGCCGGAGGCCGCCGTCGCGGCTGCTCCGGATGGTGCCGGCGACACGGCGGCGGCGGAAGGCGGCGGGCCGGCGCGCACCGCCGAGGCGCGCCTGGAAATCGCGCCGCCATCCTCCGGTGGCGGCCAACAGGCGGGAACACGATCCGGCATCACCGCCGGCGGCGAGGGCGAGATGCTTCGACAGGAAATACAGGAAACCCGGGAAACGCTGGCCGCGCGCGACGCCGAGGTCGAGGAACTGAAAGCGCGGATCGCCGAGCTCGAGCAGCTGCAGCAGCAACAGCAGCAGCTGATCACGCTCAAGGACAGCGAACTGGCCGCTGCGCAGCAGCGTCTGGCCGAATCCAACCGGCAACCGGCGACCACCCTCGCCCCGGCCGGCGAGCAGCCGGTCGCGGCTGGCGTTCCGGCGGTCGAGACCGGCGGCGGGACCTGGCTGTGGCTGGGCCTCGGCATCGCGTTGCTGCTGGCCGCACTGTTGGCGTGGCTCTGGTCGCGCCGCGAAAAGCCCGTGCCCGCGCGCAGCTTCCGTGCCGGCGCACCGACCACCGCGGCGGCGCCGGGCTCCGGCGCGCGAGTCGCAGCGACGCCACGCAAGGCCGGCAAGCGGGTCGCCGCCGCCACGCCGACCTGGCACGGCGACGCCAAGCTCGCGCAGTCGCCGCCGACGGCACCGCCCGCTGCGCCCGCGCCGGAGCCGCGTTTCGACTACGGCCCCGTGCCGACCGCGGAAACCGGGGGCGCGACCGACGAGTCCGGCACGCAGGCCGGGCGCGCGGGACAGGTGGAGCAGGCCGGCCCGGACGCGACCGCGGCGTCCGCGACGGAGGAGCTCGAGCCGGGGCAGGAGCGCATCGAACTCGCCCGCGCCTACGTCGAACTCGGCGATGTCGACACCGCCCGCGGGCTGTTGCAGGAAGTCGTCGCCGGCGGCAGCAGCGGCGAACGCGACGAGGCGGAGCGTCTGCTGCGCGAGATCGGCTGACGGCGCCGGCGCATCCCGCAGCCATCGCGGCCTTCGGCCGAAGGCCGCGGTCCGTGGCCGGTTCCTGCGCTGACGTCGGCGCGGTCACCCGCTAGCATCTCCTGCTCCTTCCACGTACCGGACTTCGCATGCGCTACGCCTTGGGCGTCGAGTACGACGGCGGCGACTTCTCGGGCTGGCAGCGCCTGAGCCAGCCGGGCACGGCGGGCCCGCCGACGGTGCAGGGCGCGCTCGAGCGCGCGTTGTCGGAGGTGGCCGATGCGCCGGTCGCCACCGTCTGCGCGGGGCGCACCGACGCCGGTGTCCACGCGCGCTGCCAGGTGGTGCATTTCGACAGCCAGGCCCGCCGCGATCCGCGCGGCTGGATGCTGGGCGCGACCTCGCGGCTGCCGCCGGCGGTGGCGGTGCGCTGGTGCGTGCCGGTCGGCGACGCCTTCCACGCGCGCTTCTCGGCACGTGCGCGCCGCTACCGCTACCGGATCCTCAACCGTCCGGTGCGCGCCGCGCTCGAGCGCCAGTACCTGGCGTGGTGCCGGCGGCCGCTGGATGCCGAGGCGATGCACCGCGCTGCACAGGCGCTGGTTGGCGAGCACGACTTCTCCAGTTTCCGCACCGTGCACTGCCAGGCACCGCACGCACGCCGCGATCTGCAGCGGATCGCGGTCGAGCGCCTCGGCGAAGAAGTCTCCGTGGAACTCCAGGCCAACGCCTTCCTGCACCACATGGTCCGCAACATCGTCGGTTCGCTGCTCGAGGTCGGGGCGGGCGAGCGCCCCGGCGCATGGATCGCACAGCTGCTGGCGGCGCGCGACCGCACCCAGGCCGGGGCCACCGCGCCGGCGGCCGGGCTGTCGTTCCTGGGGCCGCTGTATCCGCCTGAATGCGGACTTCCGGAAGAGGTGACCCAGTGACCGGTGCCGGGCGCGTGCGCACGCGTGCGTGGAAAAAGTTACGCTGTCGGGCTAGCCGTCAGTGACCGTCCCGCCGATGAGCCGCATCCTGTTCCGCACCCGCGTCAAGTTCTGCGGCATGACCCGTGCCGGCGACGTGCGCCTGGCCGGCGAGCTCGGCGTGGACGCGGTCGGCTTCGTCTTCGCCGCCGGCAGCCCGCGCCGGGTGGAGCCGGAGGAAGCGCGCGCCATGCGCCAAGCGCTCGCGCCGCTGGTCAGCGCGGTCGCGGTGTTCCGCAACAACGACGGCGACTCGGTGCGCGAGGTCGTGCGCCAGGTGCGTCCGGCGCTGCTGCAGTTCCACGGCGAGGAGGAAGACGCCTTCTGCCGCGGGTTCGGCGTTCCCTACCTCAAGGCGGTGCCGATGGGCGGGCCCATGGCGCTCGATGCGACCGGATTGCGGATCAAGTTCGCCGGGGCCTCCGGATTCCTGTTCGACAGCCACGGCGGCGAAGCCCAGCCCGGCAGCGGGCGGACTTTCGACTGGCAGCAGATCCCCCCCGGCCTGGACCTGCCGTTCTTCGTCGCTGGCGGCCTGCACCCGGACAACGTGTTCGAGGCCGCGCTGGGAACCCTGCCCTGGGGCGTGGACACCTGCAGCGGCATCGAAAGCGCGCCGGGCATCAAGGACGGCGAGCGCATGCGCCGCTTCGTGCAGGAAGTCCGCCGCGCCGACTGCACCGACCTGTCGGAAAGGAGCTCCGGTGACTGAGCGCGCCATCGACTATCACGCCTGGCCCGATGCCGGGGGCCATTTCGGCCGTTTCGGCGGACGCTTCGTCGCCGAGACCCTGATCGGGCCGCTGCAGGAACTGGCCGCCGCCTACGACGCGGCGCGCGTCGACCCGGCGTTCGTCGCGGCGTTCGAGCGCGACCTGGCGCACTACGTCGGCCGCCCCAGCCCGATCTACCACGCCGAACGGCTGAGCGAGGAGGCCGGCGGCGCGCGCATCCTGCTCAAGCGCGAGGACCTCAACCACACCGGCGCGCACAAGATCAACAACACCATCGGCCAGGCGCTGCTCGCCAGCCGCATGGGCAAGACGCGGATCATCGCCGAGACCGGCGCCGGCCAGCACGGCGTCGCCAGCGCCACCGTGGCCGCGCGCCTGGGACTCGAGTGCGTGGTGTACATGGGCGCCACCGACATCGAGCGGCAGAAGATCAACGTCTACCGGATGAAGCTGCTCGGCGCGGAAGTGGTGCCGGTCACCTCCGGTTCGGCGACGCTCAAGGACGCGCTGAACGAGGCGATGCGCGACTGGGTGACGAACGTGCGCGACACCTTCTACATCATCGGCACCGTGGCCGGTCCGGACCCGTATCCGCGCATGGTGCGCGACTTCAACGCCGTGGTCGGGCGCGAGGCGCGCGCGCAGATGCTGGCCGAGTACGGTCGCCTGCCGGACGCGGTCACGGCCTGCGTCGGCGGCGGCAGCAACGCGATCGGCCTGTTCCACGCCTTCCTCAACGATCCCGGGGTGCGCATCGTCGGCGCCGAGGCGGCCGGCGAGGGCCTCGCCAGCGGCCGCCATGCGGCCTCGATCGCGGCCGGGCGGCCGGGCGTGCTGCACGGCAACCGCACCTACGTGCTCTGCGACGACGACGGCCAGATCACCGAGACCCACTCGGTGTCCGCCGGGCTGGACTACCCGGGCGTCGGGCCCGAGCACGCCTTCCTGAAGGACTGCGGCCGCGCCGAGTACGTCGGCATCGGCGACGACGAGGCGCTGTCGGCCTTCCACCTGCTGGCCAGGACCGAGGGCATCCTTGCCGCGCTCGAGTCCAGCCACGCCATCGCGCAGGCGATCAAGCTCGCCCGCGAGCTGCCGAAGGACGCCCTGGTGCTGTGCAACCTGTCCGGCCGCGGCGACAAGGACGTGCACACCATCGCCGCGCGCGAAGGCGTGGAGGTTTGAGGCAGGAGTGAGTGGAGAGGCGTGAGAAACGAGAGGATCGGCCTCTCGCGTCGTCGTTTCCGAATCCGCTTCCAGCCTTTGTTTCCACTCGTTTCCCACTACTCCACTCACTCCTCGCCCTATGCCCCGTCTCGAACAGAAATTCGACGCACTCAAGGCCGCCGGCCGCAAGGCGCTGGTTCCGTTCATCACCGCCGGCGATCCGTCGCTGGAGGCGACCGTGCCGGTGATGCATGCGCTGGTCCGGGCCGGCGCCGACGTGATCGAACTCGGCGTGCCGTTCTCCGATCCGATGGCCGATGGGCCGACCATCCAGCGCAGCTCCGAACGCGCGCTGGCACGGGGCGCGGGCATGTCGTTCGTGCTCGAGGCGGTGGGGACGTTTCGTGAACGCGATGCGGACACCCCGGTGGTGCTGATGGGGTATCTCAATCCGGTCGAGATCCGCGGCGCCGAGTGCTTCGCCGCCGCGGCCGCCGCGGCGGGCGTCGACGGCGTGCTGCTGGTCGACCTGCCGCCGGAGGAAGCGGCCGGGTTCCGCGACGCGTTCGCCGCGCACGGGATCGCCCTGGTCCTGCTGGCCTCGCCCACGACCGACGAGCATCGCCTGCAACGGCTGTGCGCCGATGCCGGCGGGTACCTGTACTACGTCAGCTTCGCCGGCGTGACCGGAGCCTCGGAGCGGCTCGACACGGCCGCCGCCGGCGAACGCCTGCGCGGCATCCGGGCGCGCACGGAGGTGCCGGTGGTTGCCGGCTTCGGCATCCGCGACGCCGCCGGCGCCGCGGCCATGGCGCGGGACGCCGACGGCGTGGTGGTGGGCAGCGCCCTGGTGGCGGCGCTGGCGGGCGCTCCCGACGCGGCCGAAGCCGTGTCCCGCGCCGCGGCATTCCTGTCGCCGCTGCGCGCTGCGCTCGACCGCCCGCACGCCGATACCGGCGCTGCAGGCTAGGAGGGCGTCGCCTCTTGTGGGAGCGACGGAAGTCGCGACGCGCTGCCGCCGGCCGTCGCGACTTCCGTCGCTCCCACAGGGAACTTTGCAGCCTTCGATCTTCGCCCGCTATCGATCGCCCACGGGATCTGGCGCGGGCCGCCGTTCGGCGACGGTCGAGGCGGTGGAACAGGTCGGCGGTTCAGCATGCGTGCCGCCGGCCGTCCGCAGGCGCATCGTTCCGGTCCGCGCTAGACTTGCGCTTTGCAGGTGCCGGTGCGGCCGGAGCATCCATCCAGGCCACCGCACCGGACGAGAGAAGGTGACCGACTTGAGCTGGCTGAAGAAACTGATGCCCGCGAGCATCCGCACCGAGAGTGGTGCACCGCGCAAGCGCAGCGTGCCCGAGGGGCTGTGGGAGAAGTGCGAGCGCTGCGGCGCGATCCTGTACCGGCCGGAGCTGGAGGAGAACCTGGAGGTCTGCCCGAAGTGCAGCTTCCACCGGCCCATCCGCGCCCGCGCGCGGCTGCGCGGCTTCCTGGACCGCGACAGCGGCGACGAGATCGCCGCCGAGCTCGGCCCCACCGACGTGCTGCGGTTCAAGGACCAGAAGAAATACGCCGACCGCATCAAGGCCGCGCAGAAGGCCACCGGCGAGCGCGATGCTCTGGTGGCGATGGAAGGCACGCTCAAGGGCAGGC
Source organism: Luteimonas sp. R10 (assembly GCF_045689605.1). Classification (GTDB taxonomy): domain Bacteria; phylum Pseudomonadota; class Gammaproteobacteria; order Xanthomonadales; family Xanthomonadaceae; genus Luteimonas. The sequence goes on along the minus strand of NZ_CP141262.1, from coordinate 3,141,543 downwards.
CGATCGTCGCCTGCGCGTTCGACTTCGCCTACATGGGCGGCTCGATGGGGTCGGTGGTGGGCGAGCGCTTCGCCCGCGGCGCCGAGCGCGCGCTGGAGCTGGGCAGCCCGTTCGTGTGCTTCTCCGCCAGCGGCGGGGCGCGCATGCAGGAAAGCCTGTTCTCGCTGCTGCAGATGGCCAAGACCTCGGCCGCGCTCGGCCGGCTGCGCGCGGCCGGGCTGCCGTACGTCTCGGTGATGACGCACCCCACGACCGGCGGCGTCTCGGCCTCGTTCGCGATGCTCGGCGACATCAACCTGGCCGAACCGGAGGCGCTGATCGGCTTCGCCGGCCCGCGGGTGATCGAGCAGACCGTGCGCGAGACCCTGCCGGAAGGCTTCCAGCGCAGCGAGTTCCTGCTCGAGCACGGCGCCATCGACCAGATCTGCGACCGTCGCGAACTGCGCGAACGCATCGCCCGCCTGCTGGCGCTGATGATGCGCCAGCCGCGGCCGGAGGAAGACGTGGAGGTGGTGGCGTGAGAAGCCGGGATTGGGGACTGGGGATTCGGGATTCGGAAAGCCGGAACATCGCCCCAAGCCGTGCCCGATACCTGCCGTGCCGACGACTGCCATGACAAATCCCCAATCCCGAATCCCGAATCCCGGTAGCGCCGCTTCGCGGCGCTACTTCGGCACCGACGGCATCCGCGGACGCGTCGGCGAAGCCCCGATCTCGGCCGATTTCGTGCTGCGCCTGGGCAATGCCTACGGCCACGTGCTGCGGGGCGGGGACGAGGCCTGGCGCAAGCCGTTCGTGGTGATCGGCAAGGACACCCGCATCTCCAACTACATGTTCGAGGCGGCGCTGGAGGCGGGGCTGGTGGCGGCCGGCGTCGACGTCGAGCTGATGGGGCCGATGCCGACCCCGGCAGTGGCGCACCTGACCCGCTCGCTGCGCGCCGACGGCGGCATCGTCATCTCCGCCTCGCACAATCCGCACCACGACAACGGCATCAAGTTCTTCTCCGCCGGCGGCGAGAAGCTCGACGACGCCACCGAGGCAGCGATCGAGACGGCGCTCGAGCAGCCGTTCCGCACCGTGCCCTCGGACAAGCTCGGCAAGGCGGTGCGCACCCGCGACGCCGTCGGCCGCTACCTGGAGGCCTGCAAGGGCTCGCTGCCGCGCGGCTTCGACCTGGGCGGCATGCGCATCGCCATGGACTGCGCCAACGGCGCCACCTACCAGATCGGCCCGCTGGTGCTGCGCGAGCTCGGGGCGCGGGTCGACGCGATCGGCGACGATCCGAACGGGCTCAACATCAACGACGGCGTCGGCTCCACCTACCCGCAGGCGCTGGTCGAGCACGTCGCCGCGACCGGCGCCGAAGTCGGCATCGCCTTCGACGGCGACGGCGACCGGGTGTTGTTCGTGGCCGGCGACGGCCGCATCGCCGACGGCGACGACCTGTTGTACATCCTGGCCAGCGACTGGCAGGTCAGCGGCCGCCTGCGCGGCCCCGTGGTCGGTACGCTGATGACCAATTACGGGCTGGAGCAGGCGATGGCCGCGCGCGGCATCGGGTTCGTGCGTGCCAAGGTCGGCGACCGCTACGTGCACCAGGCGCTGCTGCAGCATGGCGGCATGCTCGGCGGCGAGACTTCCGGGCACCTGCTGTGCCTGGACCGCACCAGCACCGGCGACGGCATCGTCAGCGCGCTGCAGGTGCTGGAGGTGCTCAAGCGCCGTGGAAACTCCCTGCAGCAGGCGCTCGAAGGCCTTCGGAAGCTGCCGCAGCAGACCGTGAACGTCCGCTACGGCAACGGCGCCAGGCCGGCGCAGGCGCCTGCGGTGCAGGCGGCACTGGCGCGGGCGCAGGCCGCGGTGGAGGGCAGGGGGCGCGCCTTCCTGCGCCCGTCCGGCACCGAGCCGGTGGTGCGGGTGACGGTGGAGGCCGACGACGCCACGCTGATGCAGAAGACCCTGGATGGCCTGGCCGACGCGGTGCGCGCGGCGGCGGGCTGAATCGACGACGGAGAGTTTCATGGCTGCGCGCATTCCCACCCTGGACATCCGGCGTTTCGACAGCGACCGCGACGCCTTCGTCGCCGAACTCGGCGCCGCCTATCGCGAATGGGGCTTCGCCGGCATCGGCGGCCACGGCATTCCGCAGTCGGACATCGACAACGCGTACCGCGTATTCGTCGAGTTCTTCGCCCTGCCGGAGGCGGTGAAGATGAAGTACCACGTGCCCGGCAGCGGCGGCGCCCGCGGCTACACGCCGTTCGGGGTCGAGACCGCCAAGGGCGCCAGGCACTTCGACCTGAAGGAGTTCTGGCACATCGGCCGCGAGATCCCCGACGACTCGAAGTACCGCGAGGTGATGCCGCCGAACCTGTGGCCGACCGAGGTGGAAGGTTTCCGCGAATACGGCTATGGCCTGTACCAGGCGCTCGACCGGCTCGGCTCGCGCGTGCTGGCGGCACTGGCCCTGCACATCGGCCTGCCGGAGGACTGGTTCGCCGACAAGACCGACTTCGGCAACTCGATCCTGCGTCCGATCCACTATCCGCCGATCACCACCGACGACATCCCCAACGAGCGTGCCGGCGCGCACGAGGACATCAACCTGATCACCCTGCTGGTCGGCGCCAGCGCGGCCGGGCTGGAAGTGAAGTCGCGCAAGGGCGAGTGGGTGCCGTTCACCGCCGAGGAGGACGTGATCGTGGTCAACATCGGCGACATGCTGCAGCGCCTGACCAACCACGTGTATCCGTCCACCACCCATCGCGTGGTCAACCCGCGGGGCGAGGAGGCGCGCAAGCCGCGCTATTCCACGCCGTTCTTCCTGCATCCGAACCCGGACTTCGTGATCGACGTGCTGCCGGCGACGGTGACGGCTGACAACCCGAGCCGCTACCCGGAGCCGATCACCGCGCAGGGCTACCTGGAAGAGCGGCTGCGTGAAATCAAGCTCAAGTAGGCAGGCGGCGTCGCGCGCCCACCAGTCCGCGATGCCAGCCGCCGGATGGCCCCCGCCAGGCAAGGGATGGCGGAGAGCCGATCAAAGCAGCCGCCGGTCCCCCGGAATGCAGTACCGCTAGAATCGCGGTTCCTTTTGCCCGAGGAGTTCCGCATGCGCCCACGGATCGTGGCCGGAAACTGGAAGATGCACGGCAACCGCGCTTTCGCGCGGGCGCTGCTGGATGCGCTGACCGCCGCCGATGCGCCCGCCGGCGTGGAGCGCGTGGTGATGCCGCCGTTTCCCTACCTCGGCGAGCTGGCCGCGGCCTATGCCGGGCACGGGCTCGGTTTCGGCGCCCAGGACGTCAGCGCGCACGAGAAGGGCGCCTACACCGGGGAGGTGTCGGCGGCGATGCTGGCCGATGTCGGCGCCCGCCATGTGCTGGTGGGCCACTCGGAGCGCCGCCAGTACCACGGCGAGGACAGCGCGCTGGTGGCGTGCAAGTTCGCCGCGGCCCGGCAGGCCGGCCTGGTGCCGGTGCTGTGCGTCGGGGAAACCCTGGATGAACGCGAGGCCGGCAGCACCGAGGCGGTGATCGCGGCCCAGCTGGCGCCGGTGTTGGAGATGGCCGGGGCCCGGGCGCTGGAGGGCGCGGTGGTGGCCTACGAGCCGGTCTGGGCCATCGGCACCGGCCGCACCGCGACCCCGGAGCAGGCCCAGGCGGTCCACGCCTTCATCCGTGGCGAGGTGGCGCGCCACGATGCTACAATCGCCGGCTCGCTGCCCGTGCTGTACGGGGGCAGCTGCAAACCAGACAATGCTCCCGCGCTGTTTTCGCAGCCGGACGTGGATGGCGGGCTGATCGGCGGCGCCTCGCTGGTCGCCGAGGATTTCATCGCCATCATCGCCGCTGCGGCGCCCTGACCGGATCCGATCCGAATGCTGTTGCTCGTTCTCAACGTCCTGTTCGTCCTGATCGCGATCGCCATGGTCGCGCTGATCCTCATGCAGCGCGGCTCGGGCGCGGCGGCCGGCTCCGGCTTCGGCGGCGGCGCGTCCGCCACCGTCTTCGGCGCCCGCGGCTCGTCGAGCTTCCTGACCAAGGCCACCAAGTGGCTGGCGATCGGGTTCTTCGCCATCACCCTGTTCATGGCCTGGCACGCGACGCGGCAGGCGGCGCCGCAGCAGGTGCAGCAGGACCTGGGCGTGATGTCGGTCCCGCAGGCGCCCCCGGCGGACGCCGGATCGGTGCCGGCCGCGCCCGGGCAGCAGCCGGACGCGTCCGTGCCCGCCGCGCCGGCGACGGAATCTCCGGCTCTCCCCGAGGCGCCCGCCGGGGCTGCCGGGCAGCAGCAGGCGCCCGCGCCGGCTCAGGAAGACGAAGAGCAATAGCGTTTACAATGCGCTGTCCGCCGTCCGCGATCGTCGGGCGGCGCCATTGCCCAGGTGGCGGAATTGGTAGACGCACTACCTTGAGGTGGTAGCGACGAGAGTCGTAGGGGTTCGAGTCCCCTCTTGGGCACCATATCCGGCTTTGCGCACGCGTTTGCGCGAAGCGACGAAAACCCCGCTCCCGAGCGGGGTTTTTGCTGGCAGCCAGGCACGCGGCGGACACGTGCGCGATTTGCGGCGCCTGCAGGCTTCACGCCGTGCGAACGATTGATGCGTGCGCCCATGCGAGGCTCGCGTAATCGTTTACTCGCGAGTTCACGAACCGCTACAATTCACGGGTTCGAAGTGCGGTGCCGGGCGACCGGGCGGAGTACAGGCCGCAACGCCGCCAGGGATGGCGCAAGTCCGTGCGGACCTTCCGTCGAAGGTCCGGAGTCTTCAATGCCGCGACGCGGTCACCGTGTCGCGGCTGGCGCGAAAGCGTCGAGCAACGGCCGCCGAGTGCGGCAAGTAGCCGAGAGAACAACGCGTGCTGGCCGAATACCTGCCGACCCTGCTGTTCCTGATCGTTGCCACCGGCATCGGCATCGCCCTGCTGATCATCGGCAACCTGCTCGGACCCAAGCGTCCGTCGGCGGAGAAGCTGGCGCCGTACGAGTGCGGCTTCGCCGCGTTCGAGGACGCGCGCATGCAGTTCGACGTGCGTTATTACCTGATCGCGATCCAGTTCATCATCTTCGACCTGGAGATCATCTTCATCGTGCCGTGGGCCACCGTGTTCCGCGACCTCGGCGTGGTCGGCCTGGTCGAGATGGGCATCTTCGCCGGCATGCTGCTGCTCGGCTTCATCTACGTCTGGAAAAAGGGAGCACTGGAATGGGAGTGATCCAGACGATCCAGAAGGCTGCCGACTTCGCCAGCAATCCGCTGCCGGAGGGGCAGCTCGACGACATCCTGCGCCCGCAGGGGGAGAACCCCCTGCTCGAGCGCGGCTTCGTCACCACCAGTTCCGACATCCTGCTCAACTGGGCGCGCACCGGTTCGATGTGGCCGATGACGTTCGGCCTGGCCTGCTGCGCGGTGGAAATGATGCACGCCGGCGCCGCGCGCCTGGACCTGGACCGCTATGGCGTGGTGTTCCGCCCGTCGCCGCGCCAGTCCGACGTGATGATCGTCGCCGGCACCCTGGTCAACAAGATGGCTCCGGCGCTGCGCAAGGTCTACGACCAGATGCCCGACCCGAAGTGGGTGATCTCGATGGGCAGCTGCGCCAACGGCGGCGGCTACTACCACTACTCGTACGCGGTGGTGCGCGGCTGCGACCGCATCGTGCCGGTCGACATCTACGTGCCGGGCTGCCCGCCGACCGCCGAAGCGCTGGTCTACGGCATCCTGCAGCTGCAACGCAAGATCCGCCGCGCCACCAACTTCGGCGAGAACCGCACGGGATTGCGCGAATGAGCGACAAGGTGAACGTTTTCACGGATCGCCTGCGCGCGCGTTTCGACGACGCTGAGGTCTCGGTGAGCGAGCCGCGCGGCGAGGTCGGCATCGTGTTCGACGCCGTCGCCTGGCATGACGGCTGCCTGGCGCTGCGTGACGAGTTCGGCTTCGAGCAGCTGATCGACGTCTGCGGCGTCGACTACCTGAGCTACGGCAGCGACGAGTGGGACACCGATGTGTCCTCCGAGGGCTTCAGCCGCGGCGTCGAGGGCCGCGGCCCGGGGCGGTTCGGTTTCGGGCAGACGCCGAGCCGGCAGCTGCAGCAGCCGGACGGCGAGGGCGCGATCGCACCGCCGCCGAAACGTTTCGCGGCGGTGGCGCAGCTGCTGTCGGTGCAGCACAACCAGCGCCTGCGCGTGACCTGCTTCGCCCCCGACGATGCGCTGCCGATCGTCGCCTCGCTGACCGATATCTGGCCGGTGGCCGACTGGTTCGAGCGCGAAACGTTCGACCTGCTCGGCATCATCTTCCAGGGCCATCCCGACCTGCGCCGGATCCTCACCGACTACGGCTTCATCGGCCATCCGTTCCGCAAGGACTTCCCGCTGATCGGCAACGTCGAGGTGCGCTACGACGCGGAGAAGAAGCGTGTGATCTACGAGCCGGTGACCTCGGTCGAGCCGCGCGTGCTGGTGCCGCGGGTGATCCGCGAGGACGCGCGCTACGCCACGGCGGCGGGCGAGCAGATGGCGCGCAAGGCGGAGGGTGCGAAATGAGCGACGTGAGCGTTCCGGTCCATCCGCCGGTCGAGCCCAGCGCCAGCAGCGCCGCGGTGCTCCGGCAGGAGATCCGCAACTACACGATGAACTTCGGTCCCCAGCATCCGGCCGCGCACGGGGTGCTGCGCCTGATCCTGGAGATGGACGGCGAGACGGTGATGCGCGCCGACCCGCACATCGGCCTGCTGCACCGGGGCACCGAGAAGCTGGCCGAGTCGAAGCCGTTCAACCAGTCGATCGGCTACATGGACCGGCTCGACTACGTGTCGATGATGTGCAACGAGCACGCCTACGTGCGCGCGATCGAGACCCTGATGGGGATCGAGGCACCCGAGCGCGCGCAGTGGATCCGCACCCTGTTCGACGAGGTCACGCGGATCCTCAACCACCTGATGTGGATCGGCTCGAACGCGCTCGACCTCGGCGCGATGGCGGTGTTCCTGTACGCGTTCCGCGAGCGCGAGGAACTGATGGACGTGTACGAGGCGGTCAGCGGCGCGCGCATGCACGCGACCTACTACCGTCCCGGCGGCGTCTACCGCGACCTGCCCGAGCGCATGTCGCGGTACCGCGAGTCGCCCTGGCGCAAGGGCGCCAAGCTCAAGCGCTTCAACGCCTGGCGCGAAGGCTCGATGCTGGACTACCTGGAAGCCTTCGCCAAGGACTTTCCGGCGCGCATCGACGAGTACGAGACCCTGCTCACCGACAATCGCATCTGGAAGCAGCGCACGGTCGGCATCGGCGTGGTGCCGCCGGACAAGGCGCTGGCCTGGGGCATGACCGGCCCGATGCTGCGCGGCTCGGGCGTGGCCTGGGACCTGCGCAAGAAGCAGCCCTACGCCAGGTACGCCGAGGTCGACTTCGACATCCCGGTCGGCGTCGAGGGCGACTGCTACGACCGCTACCTGGTGCGCGTGGCCGAGATGCGCCAGTCGGTGCGCATCATCGAGCAGTGCGTGGCCTGGCTGAAGGTCAACCCAGGCCCGGTGATGATCGACAACTACAAGGTGTCGCCTCCCTCCCGCGAGGAGATGAAGGACGACATGGAAGCGCTGATCCACCACTTCAAACTGTTCACCGAAGGCTACTGCGTGCCGGCGGGCGAGACCTACCAGGCAGTCGAGGCGCCCAAGGGCGAGTTCGGTTGCTACCTGGTCTCCGACGGCGCCAACAAGCCGTTCCGCGTGCACCTGCGCGCGCCGGGGTTCGCCCACCTGTCGTCGATGGATTCGGTGGTGAAGGGGCACATGCTGGCCGACGTGGTGGCGATGATCGGCACCTACGACATCGTGTTCGGGGAGATCGATCGGTGAAGGGCCGGGATTGGGGATTCGTGATTGGTGATTCGCAAAGGCGCAGCCGCGTGCCTTGCGATACGTCCGATCCCGCGCCCTGCTTTTTCCAATCACGAATCACGAATCACGAATCACGGCCGTCATGAGAGCAACCGGCAATTTCGAGAACGCGCGCAACGTCGACCCGATGGTCGCGTTGAACGACGACACCCGTGCCCACATCGACCATTGGGTGGCCAAGTTCCCGCCGGACCGCAAGCGCTCGGCGGTGCTGCAGGGCCTGCAGGCCGCGCAGGACCAGAACGGCGGCTGGCTGAGCGACGAGCTGATCGCCGCGGTGGCCAAGTACCTGGGCATTCCGCCGGTGTGGGCGTACGAGGTCGCGACGTTCTACTCGATGTTCGAGACGCAGAAGGTCGGCCGCAACAACGTCGCGTTCTGCACCAACATCAGCTGCTGGCTCAACGGCGCCGAGGACCTGGTCGCGCATGCCGAGAAGAAGCTCGGCTGCAGGCTCGGGGAATCCACGGCCGACGGCCGCGTCTACCTCAAGCGCGAGGAGGAGTGCGTCGCCGCCTGCTGCGGCGCGCCCGTCGTCGTGATCAACGGCCATTACCACGAGAAGCTCACGCCGGAGAAGGTGGACGAACTGCTGGAGGCGTTGAAGTGATCCGGTGTTTTTTCCGAGCGTGTGGGAGCGACGGAAGTCGCGACTGCATGGTTGCCTGGAATGTCGCGACTTCCGTCGCTCCCACAATGGGCGAAGGTGCACGATGAGTCATTCAGAAGGCTACGGCCCCGTCGGTCCCGCGCCGAAGGAGCACCAGGCCGTCTACACCACGCTGCACTTCGACAAGCCCTGGTCGTACGAGAACTACCTCAAGACCGGCGGCTACAGCGCGCTGCGCAGGATCCTGGAAGAGAAGATCGCGCCGACCGACGTGATCGAGATGGTCAAGCAGTCGGGCCTGCGCGGCCGCGGCGGCGCGGGCTTCCCCACCGGCCTGAAGTGGAGCTTCATGCCGAAGGATTCGGGCATGCAGAAGTACATCCTCTGCAATTCCGACGAGTCCGAGCCCGGCACCGCCAAGGACCGCGACATCCTGCGCTACAACCCGCATGCGGTGATCGAGGGCATGGCGATCGCCTGCTATGCCACCGGCAGCACGGTCGGCTACAACTACCTGCGCGGCGAGTTCCACCACGAGCCGTTCGAGCACCTGGAGGAAGCCACCGCCGAGGCCTATGCCAACGGCTGGCTCGGCAAGAACATCCTCGGCAGCGGCATCGACATCGATCTCTACAACGCGCTCGGCGCCGGCGCCTACATCTGCGGCGAGGAAACCGCGCTGATGGAGTCGCTGGAAGGCAAGAAGGGCCAGCCGCGCTACAAGCCGCCGTTCCCGGCCAACTTCGGCCTGTACGGCAAGCCGACCACGATCAACAACACCGAGACCTTCGCCTCGGTGCCGGCGATCGTGCGCAACGGCGCCGAGTGGTTCCTCAACCTCGGCAAGCCGAACAACGGCGGCCCGAAGATCTTCTCGGTCTCCGGGCACGTCGCCCGGCCCGGCAACTACGAGATCCGCCTCGGCACGCCGTTCGCCGAGCTGCTGGAGATGGCCGGCGGCATGCGCCCGGGCCGTACGATCAAGGGCGTGATCCCGGGCGGCTCGTCGATGCCTGTCCTGCCGGGCGAGACCATGATGGGCCTGACGATGGACTACGACAGCATCCAGAAGGCCGGTTCCGGCCTCGGCTCGGGTGCGGTGATCGTGATGGACGACACCACCTGCATGGTGCGCGCCTGCCAGCGCATCGCGCGTTTCTACTATGCCGAGTCCTGCGGCCAGTGCACGCCGTGCCGCGAGGGCACCGGCTGGATGTACCGCATGTTGACCCGCATCGTCGAAGGGCACGCGACCGTCGACGACCTGCACATGCTCAAGGCCGCCGCCGGCCAGATCGAGGGCCACACCATCTGCGCCTTCGGCGAGGCCGCGGCCTGGCCGGTGCAGGGCTTCCTGCGGCACTTCTGGGACGAGTTCGAGTATTACGTCGCGCACGGCAGGTCGATCGTCGACGCCGGGTTGGAGGTGGCTGCATGAGCACCAGCTTCGAGCGCGACGCGGGATTCGGGATTCGGGATTCGGGATTCGGAGAAGCACAAGCCGGCTTCCCGATTCCCGATGCCGAACTCATGCTTTTGCGAATCCCGAATCCCGAATCCAGATTCCCGGCTCCGACAGGAGCCACCCCATGAGCGCCCAGCCGGTCAACCCGACCCTGCCGCCCGACCACGTCACCGTCTTCATCGACGGCGTGGAGCTGGCCGCGCCCAAGGGCTCGATGATCATCCAGGCCGCGGACAAGGCCGGGATCGCGATCCCGCGCTTCTGCTACCACGACAAGCTGGCGATCGCGGCCAACTGCCGCATGTGCCTGGTCGAGGTGGAGAAGATGGGCAAGCCGGCGCCGGCCTGCGCCACGCCGGTGATGGACGGCATGAAGGTCTCCACCCGCAGCGAAAAGGCGCTGGCCTCGCAGCGCAACGTGATGGAATTCCTGCTGATCAACCATCCGCTCGACTGCCCGATCTGCGACCAGGGCGGCGAGTGCGAGCTGCAGGACCTGTCGCTGGGCTACGGCCGTTCGGTCAGCCGCTTCTCCGAGCGCAAGCGCGTGGTCGCCGACGAGGACATGGGGCCGCTGGTCGAGACCGAGATGACCCGCTGCATCCAGTGCACGCGCTGCGTGCGCTTCACCGGCGAGATCGCCGGCACCTACGAGCTGGGCGGCATGCAGCGCGGCGAGAACCTGCAGATCGGCACCTACGACGGCAAGCCGCTGACCACCGAGCTGTCGGGCAACGTCATCGACGTCTGCCCGGTGGGCGCGCTGACCAACAAGGTGTTCCGCTTCCGCGCGCGGCCGTGGGAGCTGATCGCCAAGGAATCGCTGGGCTACCACGACCCGCTCGGCAGCAACCTGTTCCTGCACGTGCGCCGTGGCGAGGTGCTGCGCGCGGTGCCGCGCGACAACGAGGCCGTGAACGAGTGCTGGCTGTCCGACCGCGACCGCTACTCGCACCAGGGCCTGGCCGCGGAAGACCGTGCGGTGCGGCCGCTGCTGAAGGACGGCGACGGCTGGCGCGAGGCCACCTGGGACGAGGCGCTGGCGAAGGCCGCGCAGATCCTGCGCGACAACGCCGCCGACGACCTGGGCGTGCTGGCGCATCCCGCGACCTCGAACGAGGAGGGGCTGCTTCTGGCGCGCCTGGCCGAGGGCCTGGGAACCGGCAACCTCGACCACCGCATCGCCCAGCGCGACCTGTCAGACGGCGCCGCCGCCGAACCGTTCGCGATACCGGTCGCCGACATCGCCAAGGCCGACGCCGTGGCCATCGTCGGATCCAACCTGCGCCATGAAGTGCCGCTGCTGCATCACCGCGTGCGCCAGGCCTGGCGCCAGGGCGCCAAGGTGCACGTGGTCAACCCGGTCGATTTCGAGTTCGCCTTCGACATCGCCGGCAAGCACATCGTGCCGCCGTCGCGGATCGCCGATGCGCTGGCCGCGGGCGAACTCGCCGATGCGCTGAAGGGCGCCGATCGCGCCGTGGTCATCGTCGGCACGCTCGCCGAGTCCGGCGAGCACGCCGCCGCCATCCGTGCCGCTGCCGGCGATTTCGCCCAGGCCCATGGCGCGGCGCTGTGCCGCATCCCGCAGGGCGCGAACGCGCTGGGCCTGGCGCGCCAGGGCGTGCTGCCGGCCTCGCGCGACGCGCAGGCCATGCTCGCCGATCCGCGCTCGGCGTACGTGCTGTACGCCATCGAGCCGGGCCTCGACTTCGCCGACCAGGCGATGGCGCTGAAGGCGTTGAAGGGCGCGCAGGTCGTCGCCTTCAGCCAGTTCGCCTGCGAATCGACGCGCGCCGTGGCGGACGTGATCCTGCCGATCGGCGCGTTGCCCGAGATCGACGCCACGCTGACCAACCTGGAAGGCCTGGCGCAGCGTGCGTTCGCCGCCGGCCGGCTGCCGGGCGAGGCGCGCGCGGGCTGGCGCGTGCTGCGCGCGCTGGGCGGGCAGCTGCAGTTGCCCGGTTTCGAGTTCACCGAGCTGTCGGAGCTGCGCGCCGGCATGAGACCCCGGGACGACGAAGCCGGCGGTCGCAACGGCTCGGCCCCGGGTGGGAGCGACGGAAGTCGCGACTCCGTATCGTCTGAAGGCCGTCGCGACTCCCGTCGCTCCCACGATGCATCGGGCGGGCTGGAGGTGGCCGTGTCGCCGGCCATCTACCGCAGCGACGCCGTCGTGCGTCGCGCCGCGGCGCTGCAGGCGCATCCGCTGACGCTGGGGCCGCGCATCGTCCTGCATCCGCAGGACGCGAACACGATCGGAGTCGCCGAAGGCGCCATGGCAAGGATCTCCAATACCGCCGGCACCGCGACCTTGCAGGTGTCGGTCAGCGAGCGTGTCGCGCAGGGCGCGGCATGGATCGAAAGCGGACACAGTGCGACCGCCGCGCTCGCGGCCGGCCGCGTGCAGGTGGTGCCGGCATGACCACCGCGGAACTGCTGACGCAATGGTCCGGGCCGCTGCAGGACTGGCTGCACGCGCTGGGTCCGCTCGGTTCGATCGTGTGGATCGTTCTGAAGATCCTGGTGATCGCCGTGCCGGTGATCCTGGCGGTGGCGTTCTACGTGGTCTGGGAGCGCAAGCTGATCGGCTGGATGCACGTGCGCCACGGGCCGATGTACGTCGGCATGGGCGTGTTCCAGGCCTTCGCCGACGTCTTCAAGCTGCTGTTCAAGGAAGTCATCCAGCCGGCCAAGGCGCAGCCCGCGCTGTACGTGCTGGCGCCGCTGATCACCCTGGCGCCGGCGTTCGCCGCCTGGGCGGTGGTGCCGTTCGATGCGCAGCTGGTGCTGTCCAATGCCAACGCCGGCCTGCTGTACCTGCTGGCGATGACCTCGCTGGGCGTGTACGGCATCATCCTCGCCGGCTGGGCCTCGAACTCGAAGTACGCCTTCCTCGGCGCGATGCGCTCGGCCGCGCAGGTGGTCAGCTACGAGATCGCGATGGGCTTCGCCCTGGTGGGCGTGCTGATCGCCGCCGGCAGCCTCAACCTCAGCGACATCGTGATGGCGCAGGCCGGCGACAAGGGCTTCCTGAGCTGGTTCTGGCTGCCGCTGCTGCCGCTGTTCGTGGTTTATTTCGTGTCCGGCGTAGCCGAGACCAACCGCGCCCCGTTCGACGTGGTCGAGGGCGAGTCGGAGATCGTCGCCGGGCACATGGTGGAGTATTCGGGTTCGGCGTTCGCGCTGTTCTTCCTGGCCGAATACGCCAACATGATCCTGATCAGCTTCCTCGCCGCGATCTTCTTCATGGGCGGCTGGCTGTCGCCGTTCCATGGCTGGGGCATCCCGCTGCTGTCGGTCGACGGCTGGTGGTGGCTGTTCGTGAAGGTGTTCTTCTTCGCCAGCACCTACGTCTGGTTCCGCGCCTCGTTCCCGCGCTACCGCTACGACCAGATCATGCGGCTGGGCTGGAAGGTGTTCATCCCGATCAGCATCGCCTGGATCTGCGTGGTCGCGCTGATGGCCTACTACGGCGTGCTCGAGGGGGTGCAGCGATGAAACGCGTCGTCAACTGGTTCCGCAGCCTGCTGCTGCTCGAGCTGATCGGCGGCCTGTGGCTGACCTTCAAGTACCTGTGGCGGCCCAAGTACACGCTGATGTACCCGATGGAGAAGACGCCGCAGTCGCCGCGCTTCCGCGGCCTGCACGCGCTGCGCCGCTATCCGAACGGCGAGGAGCGCTGCATCGCCTGCAAGCTGTGCGAGGCGGTGTGCCCGGCGCTGGCGATCACCATCGACTCGGAGCAGCGCGCCGACGGCAGCCGCCGCACCACGCGCTACGACATCGACCTGTTCAAGTGCATCTACTGCGGGTTCTGCGAGGAGTCCTGCCCGGTCGATTCGATCGTCGAGACCCACGTGCACGAATACCACTTCGAGAACCGCGGCGAGAACATCGTCAACAAGCAGCAACTGCTCGCGATCGGCGACCGTCTCGAGGCGGAGATCGCCGAACGCCGCGCCGCCGACGCCGCCTACAGGTAAGCCATGGACTTCACTCTGCTCGCCTTCCTGGGGTTCGCCGTCCTCACCGTGATGTCCGCGGTGGCGGTGATCAGCGTCCGCAATCCGGTCCACGCCGCGCTGTTCCTGGTGCTGACCTTCTTCACCGTCGCCTGCACCTGGATCCTGGCCGGCGCCGAGTTCCTCGGCGTGGCGCTGATCCTGGTGTACGTCGGCGCGGTGATGGTGCTGTTCCTGTTCGTGGTGATGATGCTCGACATCGACGTGGCGCCGCTGCGCGAAGGCTACGTGCGCTACCTGCCGGTCGGCTTGCTGGTGGCGGTGGTGATGCTGGCCGAGATGCTGACGCTGATCGGCATCCGCTCGCGCGTCACGCCGTTCGCGCCGGATGTCGCGGAGGCGGCCGGCGTCTCCAATACCGCCTGGGTCGCGCACCGCCTGTTCACCGACTACCTGCTGCCGTTCGAGGTTGCGGCGCTGATCCTCACGGTGGCGGTGATCGCCGCGGTGATGCTGACCCTGCGCCGGCGCGAGGGCGCCAAGCACCAGAGCCCAGGTGCGCAGTCGCGGGTGCAGGCGAAGGACCGGTTCCGCCTGGTGCGGATGCAGGCCGAGCCGCCGCGGACGACGCAGGCGCCGCCGGCCGACGGCGAAGCGCCGGACGGGGAGGGCAAGGCATGAGTTTCCTCGGCGAAGGCCTGGCCCTCGGACACTACCTCGCGCTCGGCGCCGCGCTGTTCTGCATCAGCGTCGCCGGCATCTTCCTCAACCGCAAGAACGTGATCGTGCTGCTGATGTCGATCGAGCTGATGCTGCTCGCGGTCAACATCAACTTCGTCGCCTTCTCGCGCCACTTCGGCGACGCCACCGGGCAGGTGTTCGTGTTCTTCATCCTGACCGTGGCCGCGGCCGAGGCGGCGATCGGGCTGGCGATCCTGGTGACGCTGTTCCGCAACCGGCGCACGATCAATGTCGCGGACATCGACACGCTGAAGGGGTGAGCTTGATCCCTTCTCCCTTTGGGAGAAGGTGGCGCGAAGCGCCGGATGAGGGTGCGGCGAAGCGGTAGAGGTCTGAACCATCGCGATTTCGCCGTACCCTCACCCCAACCCCTCTCCCGGAGGGAGAGGGGCTTTTAAATGGCGCTTGGAAGTTTTCTTGAGATGTTCGACGGTGCGGCTTCTGGATAACTGAAAAATGGCGATTTCGACAACCCACCTGCTGATCATCGTCCTCGCGCCGTTGCTCGGCGCGATCGTCGCCGGCCTGTTCGGCCGCCAGGTCGGGCGTGCGGGCGCGCACTCGGTCACCATCCTCGGCGTGGCGGTCAGCTGCGTGCTGTCCGGCTACGTGCTGTGGCAGCTGGTGGGGCAGGGCGCGGCGCCGTACAACGAGAACGTCTACACCTTCTTCGAGGTGGGGAGCTATTCGGCCCACGTCGGCTTCATGATCGACCGGCTCACGGCGATGATGATGCTGGTCGTGACGTTCGTGTCGCTGCTGGTGCACGTCTACACCATCGGCTACATGGCCGAGGACCCTGGTTACCAGCGCTTCTTCAGCTACATCTCGCTGTTCACCTTCAGCATGCTGATGCTGGTGATGAGCAACAACTTCCTGCAGCTGTTCTTCGGCTGGGAGGCGGTGGGCCTGGTCTCCTACCTGCTGATC
This sequence comes from Luteimonas sp. R10, assembly GCF_045689605.1. GTDB lineage: Bacteria > Pseudomonadota > Gammaproteobacteria > Xanthomonadales > Xanthomonadaceae > Luteimonas. Next base: position 3,125,919 of record NZ_CP141262.1, on the reverse strand, counting down.
GGGTTCTGGTTCAAGAAGCCGAGCGCGATCTTCGCCAACCTCAAGGCGTTCCTGGTCAACCGCGTCGGCGACTTCGGCTTCCTGCTGGGCGTGGCCGCGGTGCTGTACTGGTTCGGCACGCTGGACTACGCCACGGTGTTCGCCAATGCGTCCGACAAGATCGGTGGCGGCCAGGTGGTGGAGATCCTGGACGGGCGCCCATGGTCCGTGGCGACCCTCATCTGCGTCTGCCTGTTCATCGGCGCCATGGGCAAGTCGGCGCAGGTGCCGCTGCACGTCTGGCTGCCGGACTCGATGGAGGGCCCGACCCCGATCTCGGCGCTGATCCACGCCGCGACCATGGTCACCGCCGGCATCTTCATGGTCGCGCGCATGTCGCCGCTGTTCGAGCTCAGCGACACCGCGCTCGCGTTCGTGCTGTTCATCGGCGCCACCACCGCGTTCTTCACCGGCCTGATCGGCATCGTGCAGAACGACATCAAGCGCGTGGTCGCGTATTCCACGCTGTCGCAGCTGGGCTACATGACCGTCGCGCTCGGCGTTTCGGCGTACTCGGCCGCGGTCTTCCACCTGATGACCCACGCCTTCTTCAAGGCGCTGCTGTTCCTGGCCGCGGGCAGCGTGATCATCGGCATGCACCACGAGCAGGACATGCGCAAGATGGGCGGCCTGCGCAAGTACATGCCGATCACCTTCTGGACCAGCGTGATCGGCACCCTGGCACTGGTCGGCACGCCGTTCCTGAGCGGGTTCTACTCCAAGGACACGATCATCGAGGCCGCCGGGCACGCCGCCGGGCGCATGGGCTGGATCGGCACCTACGGCTACTGGGCGGTGCTGCTGGGCGCGTTCGTCACCAGCTTCTACAGCTTCCGGCTGCTGTACCTGACGTTCTTCGGTACCGAGCGCTTCCGCGAGGCGGCGCCGTCGCACCCGGCCGCCGCCCACGACGAGCATGGCCAGGAAACGCGCCACGAGCCGCTGGACGACGACGCCCACGGTGATCACGGCCACCACCACGGCCCGCACGAACCCCACGAGTCGCCCTGGGTCGTGACCCTGCCGCTGGTGCTGCTGGCGATCCCCTCGATCGCGATCGGCTTCTTCACCGCCGGGCCGATGCTGTTCGGCACCGACTGGAGCGGTCACCACGAGCAGGCGCCGTTCTTCCTCGGCGCGATCGACCTGGCCCAGGCGCGCGACACCGTCGCCGCGCTCGGCAGCGAGCTGTGGCATGGACCGGTGGCCTTCGCCCTGCATGGCCTGGTCGCACCGACCTTCTGGCTGATGCTGGCCGGCTTCGTGCTGGCGACGGTGATGTACTGGTGGAAGCCCGGCCTGCCGGCAAAGCTGCGCGGCGTCTTCCCGTTCTCGGTGATCACGCGCGTGCTGGAGAAGAAGTACTGGGCGGACGACCTGTGGATCGGCGGCTTCGCCGGTGGCGGCCTGCTGCTCGGCAAGGCCTCGCGCCAGGGCGACGAGAAGCTGATCGACGGCCTGATCGTCAACGGCGCCGCGCGCGTGGTCGACCTCGTCTCGGGGGTCGCGCGCCGGGTCCAGTCCGGCTTCCTCTACCACTACGCCTTCGCGATGATCATCGGCCTGATCGCGCTGCTGGCCGTGCTGATCCGTTACTGGACCTGACGGCGAGAGGAAGAACATGGATATCCGGAATCAACGAACCAATGGGCCGTCGCCTTCGCGCATGCGGGGAACCGGCGGCTTCGATCTGCTGAAAGCAAGGGCGCCGGATCCCTGCCCGCGCGGGGACGGCGGGCAACGGCAGCAATCAGCGGGATCCTCAAGTGTCGGACGTTTCCATGCATAGCTGGCCACTTCTCAGCCTCCTGATCTGGCTCCCGATCCTCGGCGGCGTCCTGACGCTCGCCTGCGGCGAGGCGCGACCACAGCTGGCGCGCTGGCTGGCGCTGGCGGTGGCGCTGCTGGCGTTCATCGCCAGTATTCCGCTGCTGACCGGTTTCGACTTCGCCGCGACCGGCATGCAGTTCGTCGAGCGGCGCGAGTGGATTCCGGCCTACGACATCCAGTACCACCTCGGCGTCGACGGCATCTCGGTGGCGCTGATCGTGCTCACCACGCTGACCACGGCATTGGTGCTGATCGGCGCCTGGGGCTCGATCGACAAGCGCGTCAGCCAGTACCTCGCCGCGTTCCTGGTGCTGGAGGGGGCGATGGTCGGCGTATTCGCGGCGGTCGACGCGATGCTGTTCTACGTCTTCTTCGAGGCCATGTTGATCCCGATGTTCATCATCATCGGCGTCTGGGGCGGCCCGCGACGCGTCTACGCCTCGGTGAAGTTCTTCCTCTACACTTTCCTCGGCTCGATCTTCATGCTGGTCGGGCTGATCTACCTGTACCTCAAGGGCGGCAGCTGGCAGCTGCCGGACCTGTACGCGCTGCCGCTGACCGCCACCGAGCAGATGTGGCTGTTCTTCGCCTTCCTGGCGGCGTTCGCGGTCAAGGTGCCGATGTTCCCGGTGCACACCTGGCTTCCGGACGCGCACGTGGAGGCGCCGACCGGCGGTTCGGTGATCCTGGCGGCGATCATGCTGAAGATCGGCGGCTACGGGTTCCTGCGCTTCAGCCTGCCGATAGTGCCCGACGCCGGCCACGAATGGGCCTGGCTGGTGATCGCGCTGTCGCTGATCGCGGTGGTCTATGTCGGCCTGGTGGCGCTGGCGCAGTCGGACATGAAGAAGCTGATCGCCTACTCGTCGGTCTCGCACATGGGCTTCGTCACCCTTGGCACCTTCATCGCCTTCGCGCTGATGCGCGATACCGGCAATGCCGACGCCGCGCGCCTGGGCCTGCAGGGCGCGATGGTGCAGATGATCAGCCACGGCTTCATCTCCGGCGCCATGTTCTCCTGCGTCGGCGTGCTGTACGACCGCATGCACAGCCGCCAGATCGCCGACTACGGCGGCGTCGCCAACGTCATGCCCTGGTTCGCCGCGTTCATGGTGCTGTTCGCCATGGCCAATGCCGGCCTGCCGGGCACCTCCGGCTTCGTCGGCGAGTTCATGGTGATCCTGGCGGCGTTCCAGAGCCATCCGCTGCTCGCCTTCGTCGCGGCGATGACCCTGGTGATCGGCGCGGCCTACACCCTGTGGCTGGTCAAGCGCGTGCTGTACGGCGAGGTCGGCAACGCCCACGTCGCCGCGTTGCAGGACGTCAACGCCCGCGAGGTGCTGGTGCTCGGCGTGTTCGCCGCCGGCGTGCTGGCGATCGGCCTCTGGCCGAAGCCGCTGACCGACCTGATGGAGCCTTCCATCGCGCACCTGGCGGAACTGCTGTCCGCCACCAAGATTTGAGGATCGTGCGATGACCGTCGCCGCCATGACGCCACCCGTCCGCACCTTCGCCGAGTTCGCGCCGCTGTTGCCGGAGTTGACGGTGATCTTCGGCGCGTTCGCGCTGCTGATGCTCGACCTGTTCCTCGACGAGCGCCGCCGCGTCCTCACCCACGCGCTGGCGATCGCCACACTGGTCGCCGCCGCGGGCCTGGTGGCCGCCGGCGTCGGCGGGCGCGGCGTGGTGATGGAGGGCCTGTTCGTCCGCGACGCCGCCGCCGACGTGCTGAAATTCGTGATCCTGGTGGTGTCGGCGATGTCGCTGGGCTACAGCTGGTCGTTCCTGCGCGAGCGCGGCCTGTACAAGGGCGAGGTGGCGGTCCTGGTGCTGTTCGCCGTGGTCGGGATGATGCTGCTGGTCTCGGCCGGCAACCTGACCATGGTCTACCTGGGGCTGGAGCTGCTGGCGCTGTGCTCGTACGCGCTGGTGGCGATCGACCGCGACGGTCCGCTGGCCTCGGAAGCCGGCATGAAGTACTTCGTGCTCGGCTCGCTGGCCTCCGGCTTGCTGCTGTACGGCCTGTCGCTGGTCTACGGCGCCACCGGCACCCTGTACCTGGACGCGATCAGCGCGGCCGCGTCCACCGCGTCCGGCGACGACCGCGTGCTGCTGCTGACCGGCCTGGTGTTCGTGGTGGCCGGCGTCGCGTTCAAGTTCGGCGCCGCGCCGTTCCACATGTGGCTGCCCGACGCCTACCACGGCGCGCCGACGGCGATCACCGTGTTCATCAGCTCGGTGCCTAAGCTGGCGGTGTTCGGCATGGCCTACCGCCTGTTCGAGGTCGGCCTGGGGCCGATGCAGGACCAATGGCAGCTGCTGCTGGGACTGCTGGCGGCGCTGTCGCTGGCGATCGGCAACATCGTCGCGATCGCGCAGAGCAATCTCAAGCGGATGCTGTCGTACTCCACCGTCTCGCACATCGGCTTCCTGTTCCTGGGCCTGGCCGGCGGCGGCGAGGCCGGCTTCGCCGCGGCGATGTTCTATGCGATCAGCTACGCGATCATGTCGGCGGCGGCGTTCGGCGCGATCGTGATGCTGTCGCGCAAGGGCTTCGAGGCCGACCGCATCGACGACTTCAAGGGCCTGAACGCGCGCAGCCCGTGGATGGCCGGGCTGGTGCTGGTGATCATGGCCTCGCTGGCCGGCGTGCCGCCGTTCCTGGGCTTCTGGGCCAAGCTGGCGGTGCTGCGCGCCGCGCTCGAGGGCGACCTGCTGTGGCTGGCGATCGTGGGCATCGTGTTCGCGGTGATCGGCGCGTTCTACTACCTGCGCGTGATCAAGGTGATGTACTTCGACGAGCCCGCCGGCGAGCCGCTGCAGGCGCGCCGGGGCAGGGGACTGCGGACGATGTTCGCGGTCAACGCCCTGTCGCTGCTGGTGCTGGGGCTGTTCTGGAGCCCGCTGATGGCCCTGTGCCAGCAGGCGTTCGCGGGGTAGGGCCTGTTTGCCGCGGATGAACGCGAACGGGGCATGTGCAGAGGCGACCATCGGCGCCTGACTCCGCCCGATCCGCATCCACGCGAGTTGCCGGAACCATGGAACATGCCCGGACGGCGTGCCCCGCGATGTTCGGCCCTGCTCCTGATCCGCGTTCATCCGCGTCAATCGGCGGCTGAAAAAAGGCCGTTTCCAGCTGGGAGGCACCGGGTTCGGACGGTCGCCGGGGGCTTGCAATAAAGGGCCGGATTCCCCATAATTACGAATCTGCTGCGGGGTGGAGCAGTCTGGCAGCTCGTCGGGCTCATAACCCGAAGGTCGCAGGTTCAAATCCTGCCCCCGCTACCAGCTTTTCGCGGTCGACGAAAAGCCTCTCCTGGAGGCTTTTTTGTTTCCCGACAGCGAATCGGGCTGAGCCGGAACGCGTACTGCTCGCGTCCCGGTGCCGAAATCCAGTGGTATCGGACAAGGGGCCCGTCGGGCCCCTTGTTTGTTTTACGAGTTCTTGGCGGGAGTTCTTTTCGGATCCGCACGCCGGTGTGCAACCGCTTCACGGGAAGAGATGACGGACAAGGCGACGACAATCGTGGAACTGCTGGCGCCGACGGTCGAAGCGTTGGGGCTGGAGTTGCTGGGCGCGGAATACCTGCCGACGCCCGGCAGCGCCGTGCTGCGCCTGTACATCGACCGGCCCGGCGCCGACCCCGAGGCCGAAGGGCAGGGCGTGACGATCGAGGACTGCGAGGCCGTCAGCCGCGAGGTGTCGGCGCAGATGGACGTCGAGGATCCGATCAGCGGGCACTACACCCTTGAGGTGTCGTCGCCGGGCATCGACCGGCCGCTGTTCACGCCGGAGCAGTTCGCGCGTTTCGCCGGACAGACCGCGAAGGTCGGGCTGAAGCTGCCGCAGGACGGGCGCCGCCGGCTGCAGGGCAGGATCGCCGGGGTCGAGGGCGACACGATCGCGTTCGAGGTCGACGGCCAGCCGTTCACGGTCGCGTTCGACAACATCGACAAGGCGCGGCTGGTCCCGGACTGGGCCGCGCTCGGCCTGGCGCCGGCGAAGGACCGCTCCGGCCGCGACGCGCGACCGGGCAAGCAGAAGAAGCCGTCGGGGCGCGATCCGCGCTCCGGCAAGCAGGTGAAGCCACCACAAGCCAACAAGCGTACGGCCGATGGGCCGTCGAGTTCGGAGTGATCCAGAAATGAGCAAGGAACTGTTGATGGTCGTCGACGCGGTCGCCAACGAGAAGGGCGTGCCGGAATCGGTGATCCTCGAGGCGATGGAGGCGGCGCTGGCCACCGCCGCCAAGAAGCGCTACCACGACGAGGACGTGCTCACGCGCGTCGCGATCGACCCGAAGGACGGCAGCTACCAGACCTTCCGCCGCTGGGAGGTCGTGGCCGACGATGTGGTGATGGAGTCGCCGCATCGCCAGATCCGGTTGATGGACGCGGTCGACGAGGCCGAGGGCGTGGAGGTCGGCGACTACATCGAGGAGCCGATCGAGAACGCCGAGTTCGGACGCATCGCCGCGCAGGCCGCCAAGCAGGTGATCGTGCAGCGCGTGCGCGAGGCCGAGCGGGCGCAGGTGGTCGATGCCTGGAAGGACCGCGTCGGCGAACTGGTCACCGGCATCGTCAAGCGCGTCGAGCGCGGCAACGTCTACGTCGACCTGGGCGGGAACGCGGAAGCGTTCATCCCCAAGGACAAGGCGATCCCGCGCGACGTGGTCCGCGCCGGCGACCGCATCCGCGGCTATCTCTACGACGTGCGCAGCGAGCCGCGTGGCCCGCAGCTGTTCATCAGCCGCGCCGCGCCCGAATTCATGATGGAACTGTTCAAGCTCGAGGTGCCGGAAGTGGGCCAGGGCCTGGTCGAGATCAAGGCCTGCGCGCGCGACCCGGGCGACCGCGCCAAGATCGCGGTGGTGGCCTACGACAACCGCACCGATCCGATCGGCGCCTGCATCGGCATGCGCGGCTCGCGCGTGCAGGCGGTGTCGAACGAGCTCAACGGCGAGCGCGTCGACATCGTGCTGTGGTCGGACAACCCGGCGCAGTTCGTGATCAACGCGATGGCGCCGGCCGAGGTGCAGTCGATCATCGTCGACGAGGAGAAGCACTCGATGGACCTGGCGGTGGCCGAGGAGCTGCTGGCCAAGGCGATCGGCAAGGGCGGCCAGAACGTGCGCCTGGCCAGCCGCATGACCGGTTGGCAGCTGAACGTGATGACCCAGGACCAGGTGACCGCCAAGTCCGAGGCCGAGCAGATCGCGGCGCGCGAGCTGTTCCAGGAGAAGCTCGAGGTCGACGAGGAAATCGCCGGCATCCTGGTCTCGGAAGGCTTCAGCACGGTCGAGGAGATCGCGTACGTGCCGGTCGGCGAGCTGCTGGCGGTGGAGGGCTTCGACGAGGACATCGTCGAGGAGCTGCGCGCCCGCGCCCGCGACGCCCTGCTCAACGACGCGCTGGCGGTCGAGGAAGAGCTCGACGAGAACGCGCCGGCCGAGGACCTGCTGGCGCTGGAAGGCATGGACGACACCACCGCTTACGCGCTCGCCTCGCACGGCGTGCGCAGCAGCGAGGACCTGTCCGACCTCGGCACCGACGAGCTGATGGAGCTGGGCATCGAAGGCCTCGACGAGGAGCGTGCGGCCGCCCTGATCCTCGCCGCTCGCGCCGAGGAGATCGCCCGCCTCGAGCGGGAGGCCTGAGATGGCGTCAAACGCGGGTTGAGCGCCGGAGGCCGACGACGCCTCCCGGCCCCCGGCCCGAAGCGTCCGTCAGCAAACGGTACAATTGGCTCAATCCACAGCGCGGCGGTTTCGCCGACGCCCAAGGAACCGGAACCCGAATGTCGCAACAAACCACGATCCGCAAGCTGGCCGCACTGGTGAACACGCCGGTCGAGAAACTGCTGGAGCAGCTGGCCGAGGCCGGCATGCCGTTCAGCGATCCCGACCAGGTCGTGACCAGCACCGAGAAGGTCAAGCTTCTCGGCTTCCTGCGCCGGACCCACGGCAAGGCCGACAAGGCCGCCGACGAGAGCCTTGCGCCGAAGAAGATCACGCTCAACCGCAGCCGCAAGCAGGAGCTGACGGTCGGTGGCGGCAAGAACCGCACCACCGTCGACGTCCTGGTGCGCAAGAAGGTCACCCTGGTCAAGCCGACCGAGGAAGAAGCGGCCCGGGACAGCGGCACGCCGGTCGACGACGAGCGCGCCGAGATCCTGCGCAAGCTCGAGGAGTCGCGGCAGCGCAACCTGTCCGAACAGCAGCGCCTGGCCGAGGCCGACCAGCGCCGCGCCGAGGAAGCCGAGCAGCGCAAGCGTGCGGAAGAGGCCGAGGCCGAGCGCCTGCGCAAGGAGGCCGAGCTGGCCGCCGCAGCGGTCGCGCCGGTCGAGGAAGAGCCCGCCGCCGCGCGCAAGCCCGGCCACGGCCACGGCCATCCGAAGCCGGCCGCCGCGCGCGACGACCGCAGCGGACACAAGCAGAAGCACCACCGCGGCTCGCACGCGATGGTCGCGGGCGTCGAGGACGACGACGGCGCCGCCGCGCGCTTCGCCGGCCAGCTGCACCTGAGCGCCTCCGAGCGAGCGCGCCGTTCGACCGTGCGCAAGCCCAAGTCCAGGCGCCAGGTGGAACAGGCGCGCACCGGCGGCGGCCAGCACGGCTTCGCCCGGCCGACCGCGCCGGTGGTGCGCGAGGTGCCGATCGGCGACGCGATCACCGTGGCCGATCTCGCGCAGAAGATGGCGATGAAGGGCGGGGACGTGGTCAAGGCCCTGTTCAAGATGGGCGTCATGGCGACCATCACCCAGACCATCGACCACGACACCGCCGTGCTGGTGGTCGAGGAACTCGGCCACAAGGCGGTCCGCGCCGAGAGCGACGACGCCGAGAGCGAGCTGATCGCCCACATGGGCGCGGCCCAGGGCGAGGGCGAAGCGCGCCCGCCGGTGGTCACGATCATGGGCCACGTCGATCATGGCAAGACCTCGCTGCTCGACCACATCCGCCGCACCAAGGTCGCCTCCGGCGAGGCCGGCGGCATCACCCAGCACATCGGCGCCTACCACGTCGAGACCGACAAGGGCGTGGTCAGCTTCCTGGATACGCCCGGCCACGCCGCGTTCACGTCGATGCGCGCGCGCGGCGCCAAGCTCACCGACATCGTGGTGCTGGTGGTCGCGGCCGACGACGGCGTGATGCCGCAGACGATCGAGGCGATCCAGCACGCGCGCGCCGCGAACGTGCCGCTGATCGTCGCGATCAACAAGATCGACAAGTCCGATGCCGATCCCGGCCGGATCAAGAACGAGCTGCTCACGCACGACGTCGTGGCCGAGGAGTTCGGCGGCGACATCCAGATGGTCGAGCTCTCGGCCAAGACCGGCCAGGGTATCGACGACCTGCTCGACGCGATCCTGCTGCAGTCCGAGGTGCTCGAGCTCCGCGCGCCGCCGGAAGGCCGCGCCGTCGGCACCGTCATCGAGTCGTCGCTCGACAAGGGCCGCGGCCCGGTGGCGACCGTGCTGGTGCAGCAGGGCAAGCTGAACAAGGGCGACTACCTGGTCTGCGGCGTGCAGTTCGGCCGCGTGCGCGCGCTGTTCGACGAGAACAGCCAGCCGGTGGACAGCGCCGGCCCGTCGATTCCGGTACAGGTGCTCGGCCTGTCGGGCGTGCCGGACGCCGGCGACGATTTCGTGGTCGTCGACGACGAGCGCCTGGCCAAGGAAGTCGCGCAGCAGCGCGAGGCCAAGCGTCGCGAGACGCGCCTGGTGCAGGCGGCGGGCAACCGCATGGAAGACATCATGGCGCAGATGGGCCAGAGCGAGCAGCAGCTGTCGCTCAACCTGGTGATCAAGGCCGACGTGCAGGGTTCCGCCGAGGCGCTGCGGCAGGCGCTGACCGCGCTGTCGAACGAGCAGATCCGCATCAACATCATCGTCTCCGGCGTCGGCGGCATCACCGAGTCCGACGCCAACTCCGCGGCCGCGGCCAAGGCGACGATCATCGGCTTCAACGTCCGCGCCGACGCCTCCGCGCGCAAGGTGATCGAGAGCAACGGTCTCGACCTGCGCTACTTCTCGATCATCTACGACGTGATCGACCAGGTGAAGCAGGTGGCTTCGGGCATCCTCGGCATGGAGATCCGCGAGGAGATCATCGGCACTGCCGAGGTCCGCGACGTGTTCCGCAGCTCCAAGTTCGGTGCGGTCGCCGGCTGCATGGTGGTCGAGGGCGTGGTCAAGCGCAGCAAGCCGATCCGCGTGCTGCGCGACGACACGGTGATCTTCGAAGGCGAGCTGGAGTCGCTGCGGCGCTTCAAGGAGAACGTCGACGAGGTGCGCGTCAACACCGAGTGCGGCATCGGCGTGAAGGCGTACAACGACGTCAAGCCGGGCGACAAGATCGAATGCTTCGAGCGGATTGAGGTGCAGCGGACCCTGTAAGGGTCCGCGTGATTCGGGATTGGTGATTCGTGATTCGCAAGAGCGGTTCGCGGCGCGTCTCCCGAGTCATCCGCACCTTGCCGTTGCCGTTATCGAATCACGAATTGCGAATCACCAAAATGACGAAGTCATTTTCACGCACCGACCGCGTTTCCGCCCAGCTCCGCCGCGAGCTGGGCGCGCTGGTGCGCGCGGCCGTGCAGGAGCATGGACTGCCGTCGGTCAGCGTGTCGGACGTGGAGGTGACGCGCGACCTGGCGCACGCCAAGGTGTTCGTCACCGCGCTGCAGGCGGAGCGCTCCGGCGAGGCGGTGAAGGGCCTGCGCGAGATCGCCGGCGAGATCCGCTTCCGGCTGGCGCGCGCGGTGAACCTGCGCCACGTGCCGGAGCTGCATTTCCACTACGACGACTCGGTCGATCGTGGCGAGCGGATCGACAACCTGCTGCGCGATGACCACGGCGGGAACGCGTCCTGAGGCCAATAGCCGGCAATGACGGCTGGCGTTCGATATCCGGCCCGATAGTCGGCAGTCGGCAACTGAAATGCCCGCACCGTCATCCCGGCGAAAGCCGGGATCCAGCCTTTCGGGCACGTGAAGCTGGATCCCGGCTTTCGCCGGGATGACCGAACATGAGGCTTCCTAGTTCGCGGTCCCATTCCCTGTCCCGGGTCCCGAGTCCCGCCCACTACAATGAATAGATGACCCGTCGGCCACGTACACGCTTTCGCAAGCTCGACGGCATCCTGCTGCTCGACAAGCCGCGCGGGCTGAGCTCGAACCAGGCGCTGCAGCGCGTCCGCCACCTGTTCCAGGCGGAGAAGGCCGGACACACCGGCAGCCTCGACCCGCTGGCGACCGGCCTGCTGCCGGTGTGCTTCGGCGAGGCGACCAAGATCGCCGGCGGACTGCTCGGGGCGCGCAAGGCCTACGACACCGTGGCCAGGCTGGGCGTCGTCACCGACACCGACGACGCCGAGGGGCAACCGCTGCGCGAGCGGCCGGTGCCGCTGCTGGACATCCCCGCCGTCGACCGAGCGCTGACCGGCCTGACCGGCCGGATCCTGCAGCGCCCGCCGGTGTATTCGGCGCTCAAGCGCGGCGGCGAGCCGCTGTACGCCAAGGCGCGGCGCGGGGAAGCGATCGAGGTCGAGCCGCGCGAGGTCGACGTCCACGCCTTCGAGTTGCGGTCGGCGGCGGACTTGCTCGACGGCGGCGAGCCGCTGCTGCGGCTGCACGTGGAATGCGGATCGGGCACCTACGTGCGCAGCCTGGTGCGCGATCTCGGCGAGGCGCTGGGATGCGGCGCCCACGTTGCCGAACTGCGGCGGCTGTGGGTGGACCCGTTCAGGGATCCCCGGCTGTGGACCCTGGAAGCGCTGCAGGCGCTGGCCGAACGCGGCCGCCACTGCCTGGATGCCTGCCTGCTGCCGGTCGAGGCCGGCATGACCGCCTGGCCGATGGTGGTCCTGAACGAGGAGCAGGCCCACCGGCTCGCGTACGGCCAGGGCGTGGACGGGGGGTTCGCGGCACGCGGCGCGGTGGCGGCCTTCGATCGCGCCGGGCGTGCGCTCGGGCTGGGGCAGGTCGACGAGGCCGGGCGGCTCCGGCCGCAGCGGCTGTTCGCCTGGGCCTGCGGCCAGCCGCCAGGGCCGCACTGAGCCTTGTCGCAAGGGCGGCCAGAGGTTACAATTTCGCGGCTTTTCCCAAGCATTTCACGCATTCATTCCAGCAAGCGGCGGGCCATGCGGTGCTTCGCCCGTGCCAACCGGCACGGTGCGCCGTTCCTGCAGGCCGCGCATCACCGAGGCGACACATGTCCATCGACACCAGCGAAATCATCAACGAGCACAAGCGCGGCGACAACGACACCGGTTCCCCGGAAGTCCAGGTCGCGCTGCTGACCGCGCGCATCGCGCACCTCACCGAGCACTTCAAGACGCACAAGAAGGATCATCACAGCCGGCGCGGCCTGCTGCAGATGGTCAACCAGCGCCGCAGCCTGCTCGACTACCTGCACCGCAAGGATGCCGAGCGCTACAAGGCTCTGATCGGAAAGCTCGGTCTGCGTCGCTGACCGATACCCACGCCGCGGCGCAGCGATGCGCCGCGGTTTTGTTTTTGCGGCCTTCGGCCGTTGCCAGCACCGCGGTGCAAGGATGCCACGCGCGGAACGGGGATCCCCCCGGACCGTTCAACCGCGTCGGACGAGGTCTGCGGCGGTATCGATCGGAATGGGCCGGATGCCCGTTCCCGTCAGTCACCCTCCTGCGCCGCCAAGCGGCCGCCCGGTCTGGACAGGGGTCCCGCCCGGTTCATCGTAAAGAGATCCAAGGAAATCAAACGTGTCGAAAGTTACCAAGAGCTTCCAGTACGGCAGCCGCACCATGACCCTCGAGACCGGCGAGATCGCCCGCCAGGCAGGCGGCGCCGTCATGGTGTCGATGGACGGAACCACGCTGCTGGTGGCGGCGGTCGCCGCCAGGACCGCGCGTGAAGGGCAGAGCTTCTTCCCGCTGACGGTCGACTACCAGGAGAAGTTCTACGCCGGCGGCCGCATCCCGGGCGGTTTCTTCAAGCGCGAAGGCCGCCTCACCGAGAAGGAGACGCTGATCTCGCGCCTGATCGACCGCCCGATCCGCCCGCTGTTCCCGGACGAGTTCCGCAACGAAGTGCAGATCGTCGCCACGGTGATGTCGCTGAACCCGGAGGTCGACGGCGATATCCCGGCGCTGATCGGCGCGTCCGCGGCGCTGGCGCTGACCGGCTGCCCGTTCCAGGGGCCGATCGGTGCCGCCAAGGTCGGCTACAGGAACGGAGAGTACCTGCTCAACCCGACCGCCAGCGAGTTGCAGGACAGCGACCTCGAACTGGTGGTCGCCGGCACCAAGGACGCGGTGCTCATGGTCGAGTCGGAAGCGAAGGAGCTCTCCGAGGACGTGATGCTCGGCGCGGTGATGTTCGGCCACCAGCAGATGCAGGTGGCGATCGACGCCATCAACGAGCTGGTCGCAGAGGCCGGCAAGCCAAAGTGGGACTGGCAGCCGCCGGCGCGCGACGGCTCGATGGTCGCGGCGCTGAAGACCGCCATCGGCGACCGCCTCGAGCAGGCGTTCCAGATCCGCGACAAGCTGCAGCGCCGCGATGCGATCGCAACGCTGAAGAAGGACGTGCTCGAGTCGCTGGCACCGCAGATCGACGCCAACGGCTGGGACACCGCGGACCTGTCCAAGGAGTTCGGCGAACTCGAATACCAGACCCTGCGCAACGCCGTGCTCAGCACCAAGGTCCGGATCGACGGCCGTGCGCTCGACACCGTGCGCCCGATCAGCAGCAAGGTCGGCATCCTGCCGCGCACCCACGGCTCGGCGCTGTTCACCCGCGGCGAGACCCAGGCGATCGTGGTCACCACCCTCGGCACCGCGCGCGACGGCCAGGTGATCGACGCCGTCGGCGGCGAGTACAAGGAGCACTTCCTGTTCCACTACAACTTCCCGCCCTATTCGGTCGGCGAGGCCGGCCGCATGATGGGCCCGAAGCGCCGCGAGATCGGCCACGGCCGCCTCGCCAAGCGCGGCGTGCTGGCGGTGATGCCGACGATGGAGGAGTTCCCGTACACCATCCGCGTGGTTTCCGAGATCACCGAGTCGAACGGTTCCTCCTCGATGGCTTCGGTCTGCGGCAGCTCGCTGGCGCTGATGGACGCCGGCGTGCCGATCAAGGCGCCGGTGGCCGGCATCGCCATGGGCCTGGTGAAGGAAGGCGACGAGTTCGTGGTGCTGTCCGACATCCTCGGCGACGAGGATCACCTCGGCGACATGGACTTCAAGGTGGCGGGCACCGCCAACGGCATCTCGGCGCTGCAGATGGACATCAAGATCCAGGGCATCACCGAGGAGATCATGAAGGTCGCGCTGGCGCAGGCCAACCGCGGCCGCCAGCACATCCTCGGCGAGATGGCCAACGCGCTGACCGCGCCGCGCAGCGAGCTGAGCGAATACGCGCCGCGCCTGCTGACCCTGAAGATCCACCCGGACAAGATCCGCGAGGTGATCGGCAAGGGCGGCTCCACGATCCAGGCGATCACCAAGGAGACCGGCACCCAGATCGACATCCAGGACGACGGCACCATCGTCATCGCCTCGGTCAACGCCGCCGCCGCGCAGGCCGCCAAGGACCGGATCGAGCAGATCACCTCGGACGTCGAGCCGGGTCGGATCTACGAGGGCAAGGTCGTCAAGATCATGGACTTCGGCGCGTTCGTCACGATCCTGCCGGGCAAGGACGGCCTGGTGCACGTCTCGCAGATCTCCAGCGAGCGCGTGGAGAAGGTCTCCGACAAGCTCAAGGAAGGCGACGTGGTCAAGGTCAAGGTGCTGGAAGTCGACAAGCAGGGCCGCATCCGCCTGTCGATGAAAGCCGTGGAAGAGGGCGAGGGCGTTTCGGCGGAGTAATTCGTGCCGCCTCCATCTCCGGAACAGAAAAAAGCGGGCCACGGCCCGCTTTTTTCGTGGCCGCTCCCGATGCGTGGTGATGGAAGCGCGACGACGCGTCAGTGGCCGGGGGTCCGCTGTTTGTTGCCGGCCTCAAGCACATTCGAAATCGAAGGGCCGTCACTCCACGCTGACGCCGGGGATCGCCCCGTCCTTGCCCTTGATTCCGCCGCCGACGCGTTCCCACCAGTGCTGGTGTTCGTCGCTCGAGAGATAATCGGCGAAGTTCACGCCGTCGATCGATTCCGGCGAGTAGTCGGTGCGGCCCTGCGCCAGCATCGCGCACATCGCCTGCAGCATCGGCATCGCCGGCACCGCCTGTTCCAGGAACAGGAACTGGCCTGCCTGGTTGACCTCGAGGAAATGTGCATCGCCCGCCGCGTCGATCGCCAGGTCGACGCAGCCGAACACGATGCCGAGTTCGCGCATCAGCCGCTGCAGTCCCGCCAGCATGGCGGTCGACAGTTCCGCGGGCTTGGCCCGCATCGTGTCGGCGAGCGAGGCGATCCGCCAGTCGATGAAATCGTCCTGCGGCGGCGTATCCAGTCGTACCGGAAAGGCCCGGTCGCCGATCAGCGTGACCCGCACGTCATGTCGTTTGCGGACCACCGCCTGATAGATGCCCGGGCACTGGCGAAGGCTGGCGTCGTCGCGCAGCATCTCCGCGTCGACGATGCGCGCATAGGTGCTGAACATCTTCCCGCTTGCGGCGTCCAGCCAGGTATGGGTCTGGAACGGCTTGTACACCACGCGCTGGTGGGCGCCGACGAAGCGCCTGATCTCCGCCGGGTCCGACGACATCAGCGTGGCGGGAAAGCGCAGGCCGGCGCGCCGTGCGGCGCGCAGCTGCACCATCTTGTTCTCGGCATCGATTGCCGCCGAGGGGGAGTTGACCCACAGCGGGCCGCCGAGTTCCCCCGCCAGGGCATGCACGTTGTTGACGAAGCGCCCCCATTCGTTGCGCAGGAACGGCAGGTCCGCCTCCAGCGCGCCCGGAAATGATTCCGGGGCGCGAGGCCGGCGGAACCAGACGCTGGAGACGCCAGGATCGGCCGGCCCCCCGTTCGCCCGCAGCCCGGAGGCGTCGCAGTGCAGCGACAGCGGCGCCATGCCTGGATCGGCCCAGGACTCGATCCAGACCGGCGCGGCCCCTTGCTTGCGGAGTCCCCAACAGACGGCGGCGGCGTGAATGTCGTGACGGAGGGCGGAGAGGATCAGCGGGGATCGAGCGAGCATGGGCGGGGCGGGGCGTGGACGGGCGGGAGCCTTGCTTGTGGGAGCGACGGAAGTCGCGACGGTTGCTTCAGGAATTACGCGACCCAGACGAATGCACGCCTCGCGCGAAGCGAGGCGTGCAATGGGTTGCTGATCCATCGACAGGGCGGATGCAGCCGTCGCATTGGCCGCTCCGCCTTGTCGGCCGGCGGTGTGTCAGATGCCGGGATCCGACGGGTCGTCGCCGTTGGGCCCGGTCGCATGGGTGGTGTCGCCCTTGCCGCCGGCGATGGCGGCGATCTCGTCCTGGGTGAGTTCGCGTGCGACCTGGCGCGCGAACGGACGCGCGACGTCGGTCGTATCGGCGTTTACCTTCTCGACTTGATGCTTCATGGGAACTCCTCGGTTGGGAACGGTGGCCGGAATTTCTGCGCCGTTCCGGCTTCGGCATGCGTTCCGATGCTAGCCGAACGCACGCGGAGGTCTGTTACCGCCGTCTTAGTTCGAACGTTCGGCCGTGGATGGTTCATCTGCCTCGATCCCTTCACGCGCGTCCGCCTCGACGATGCGACCGCCGTTCAGGGCGATCACCCGGTCCGCGCTGCGGATCGTCTCGGGCCGGTGCGCGATCACGATGCGTGTGATCGCCATCGCGGAAATACGCGCGTTGATCGCACGCTCGCGCGCCACGTCCAGGTGGCTGGTGGCCTCGTCGAGCAGGAGGATGGCGGGTTCGCGGTACAGCGCGCGCGCCAGCAGCACGCGCTGTTTCTGGCCGCCGGACAACGAGGAGCCCATGTCGCCGACCAGCGATTCGTATCCCATCGGCATGGCCATGATGTCCTCGTGGATCTGCGCCGCATGCGCGGCGGCCTCGATCCGCTCCGCGCTGGCTTCGGCATCGAAGAACGCGATGTTGTCGGCGATGGAGCCGGCGAACAACGTATCCTCCTGCATCACCGCGCCGAAATGGTCGCGGTAGCGGGCCAGGCCGTAGCGCTCGATGTCGATGCCGTCGATGCGGATGCTGCCCTCGGCGGGATGCATGAGGCCGAGCAGCAGCTTGGCGAGGGTGGTCTTGCCGCAGCCGGACGGGCCGACGATGGCCACGCATTCGCCGGGCTCGATGTCGAACGTGCAGTCGCGCAGCACCCAGGGGTCGTCCTCCGCGTAGCGGAAACCCACCCCTTCGACCTCGATGCGCGGCCTCGGCGCCGGCCCGGCATAGCCGGTTTCCACGTGTGCCTCGGGCGGCTCCAGCGCAATGTCGGCGATGCGCGCCCCGTGCATGCCGAGCAGGCGCAGTTCGACCAGCTTGTCGATCAGGCCACCGCCGCGGGTGGCGAACAGTTCGGCGTAGGCCACGAACACCACCAGCATGCCGGCGGTGAACTGGCCGCGCAGCGTCAGCCACGCGCAGATCCAGATCAATGCGATGCGCTGCAGGCCGAAGATCAGCTTCGAGAGTGCCGAGAACGTGGCGGTGACGCGGTTGATCGCCGCCTCGCGGTTGGCGACCTCGATGGTGGCGTTGGCCATCCGTGCCCGGCGCTCGGCCTGCCGGTTGCCCAGCTTGATCGTCTGCACGCCCTCGATCGATTCGATCATCTGGCTCTGCTGGCGGCCGATATGGACCAGCTGCTCCTCCTTCAGCTGCTGCAGCCGGCGGTAGCTGACCCAGCGCAGCAGCGTGTACAGCGCGAACGCCGCCAGGACCAGCAGCGTCAACGGCGGGCTGTAGAGCAACAGCAGCGCCAGCACCAGCAGCGCGGTCAGGCCGTCGAGGATGCCCTCGATGAAGCTGCCGGTCAGGGTCTGCTGGATCGACTGCACGGAGAGGAAGCGCGACAACACGCCGCCGACACTGCGCTTCTCGAAGAAATCGAGCGGCAGCCGTAGCAGGTGGCCGAAGAGATTGGCGATCCACTGCGCATTCAGCGAGGCGCCGAGGTCGGCGACGACCCAGCCGCGCATGATCGCGATCGCGGCCTGGAACAGCACCACCACGGTGAAGCCGATCCCGAGCAGGGTCAGCAGCCCGAGATCGGCGGAGACCAGCACCAGATCGATCACCCATTGCAGCGCCAGCGGCAGCGCCAGGGTGAACAGTTCCAGCGCCAGGGCGAGCAGGAGAACCTGTACCGCGGCGCGGCGCAGGCCGAACACCTGGCCGGCGAGGGCGCGCATCGACACGCGCCGACGCTCGCGGACGGGGGCGAAGTTCGGCGACGGCGCCAGTTCGAGGACGACGCCGGTGAAATGACGGCCGAACTCCCGCAGCGACATCGTGACCGCTCCGCGTGCGGGGTCGTGGATGTCGACCCGATCGCCGCGGACCGCCCGGAGAACGACGAAATGGTTGAGGTTCCAGTGCAGGATGCACGGCGTGCGGATATCGCGCAGGTGGCCGATCTCCACGCGCAGCGGCCGGGTATCGAATCCCAGGCTGCCGGCCACCGAGATCAGTCGCGCCAGTCCGACGCCCTTGAGCGAGACGGGGAAGCGCCGCCGCAGGCCGGCGAGGTCGACATCATGGCCGTGGTAGCGCGCGACCATCGCCAGGCAGGCCAGGCCGCACTCGGCGATCTCGTTCTGCTGGATCACCGGCAGCCGGTGCTTCGTCGCGCCGTCGATGCGCAGGCTCATGGCGTCTCCGGCGGCGGGTCGGAACGGGCGCCGTCGAGCGGCGCGAGGATCAGCCGGTACAGGCGACGGCGCTCGAGCAGCAAATCCGCGTCCAGGGCCATGCTGGCGCGCAGCGCGAGGGTACGGTTCCCGGCCGGCACGTGCTGTCGGTCCGGCGCGACCAGCACCCGGTAGGCCGGAGCGCCCGGATCGATGCCGGTCCGCGCCCGTACCTCATCCGGGCCGAGCGCGCTGCCGGCCACCTCGACGATGCGCCCGTACTGTTGGCCGAAGGTCTGATAAGGGAAGGCGTGGTAGCGCATCGCGACCCGGCCGCCGGGCGCCAGCGTCCCGATGGCGCGCGACGGCACCCAGAGTTCGGCGCGGAGCTCGGCGTCCGCCGGCATGATCGACAGCAGGCGCTGGCGTTCGGAGACCGCCTGGCCTGCGTCCGCCGCCAGCCCCGAGACGATGCCGCGACCGGGCGCGCGCACGAGTACCGAGCGCTGCGCCTGATTGCGCGCCGAGGACTGGGCGACGTCCGCGAGCGCCCGCTCGATCGTGCTGCGCCGCTCTCCGCTGCGCAGCGGCAGTGCTTCCAGTGCCTGGCGGGCGTCGGCGAGCTGGCGATCGAGATCGAGCCGGTTTCGCTCCGCGAGCTGGCGCTGCGCCTCGGCGTTCAGCGCCAGCTCCTCGTATTGCTGGACCTGCACGTCGCTGACGATCCTCTCCCCCTGGAGCGGCCGGATGCGCTCCAGCATGCGCCGGGCGCCGGCCGCCTGCCGGATCCTGACCTCGAGTTCCGCTGCGGCGGAAGCGAGCTGCCGCTGCAGCGATCCGATCCGCGCGCGCAGCGCGGCCTCCTGCTGCGCCTGCGAGGCCACCAGTTCGACGAGGTCCTGCCGTAGGCGATCGCGCTGGCGTTCCAATCCCATCGCCACCTGTTCGCCGACCGCGCCGCCGGGCAGCGCCGTGTCGATGTCCGGGGAAATCTCCAGCAGTGGCTGCCCTGGGCTCACCGCCTGGCCTTCCTCGACCAGGAGCCGCGTCAACACGCCCGCGGCCGGTGCGGCCACCGTCTGCAGGCCGCCGACCGGGACCAGCCGGCCGTGCACGCGCTCCTTCCTGGTGTAGCTGCCGAAGGCGAGGATCAGCGTCAGCGTGATCACCGCCAGGGCCGCGACCGCGGCCATCGGCCAACCCAGCCTCGACGTCGACAGGTGCACGCTGCCGAGCCAGTCCTGCCTGCGGGCTTCCAGCACCTCGTCGCGGAACAGGCCTTCGACCATGCGCGGCATCAGCTCCGCGCGGGGTCGCGTGCCGGCGCCGATGGCGTGCGGGTCCGGCGCGTGCTGTGCAGTGCCTCCATCACGGCTGGGGCCGACCTCCACTGGCAGGACGGACATCATAGGCGATCGCATTCCCGCGTTGCGGCTGCCGGCTGACGGGAAGACCGTCGTCACGGCCGCAGTGGAGCGGCGAGGATCGCATCAATCCGCCGATGAAGGCCGTGGAAGAATGCGTAGACGTGCCGGCGGAGTGAGCGGCAACTCTTTCGCGGCAAGAAAAAAGCGGGCTCGGCCCGCTTTTTCTTGTGCTCCACGAAAATCGGTCGTCAGTAAGGACCGTTGATCGCGACTGCCCGGGACAGCGTGTTCGACGCCCCGGTCGTCGTGTTCGTATAATTCACGTAGATGACGTCGCTGATCATCATGCCGCCGAGGTAGTTGACGGTGCAGCTGCTCCAGGTGCATGGGAGTACCTGGCCGATTTCGTTGGTCCAGACGAAACTGTAGGTGCCAGCAGGCAGGTTCTGGACCGAAAACGAAGCGGAATAGGATGCGCTGGGATATTGCGACGAGCACAAGCCGAGCGGGCCGCCAGGCTGGCTGTTGGGACTGACAAAGCAGTACAGGAAGGGTGACGCAGGCTGCGCTTCCGCCTTGTTGGGCATGGCCGTGCCGACCAAGCCGGATGTCAACAGAAGCGCTGTACAGATCGTGACCTTGAATGCATTCGATCCTTGGGTATTCATGAGGCCCTATCCTTATCCTTGAGTCGCCAGGAGCTCCTGGCATCCCGAATATACCGTTGAGGGCATTGGCCAGGTTTTGACCAACGGCGCAGAACGGTGTTCCAGGCGCCACGCCAATATGCGCTGAAACGTTACATCGCGCCTTGCGATCCGACCGATCCGAATCACCGCTCCGCAAACAACGCGAAAAACAACGCGAAGCGCTCGATGCTGCTGCTAGCATGGTGCCCCTTTTGTTGGAGGCGTGTCGATGAAAGCGTGGCGTGCGGGTCGGGTGCTGTTCGGGCTGGTGCTGTTGTTGCCGGCGTTGGCGCTGGGGCAGACGGTGGCCTCCGATCCGGTCCCGGGCGACGAGAATGCGGCGGTCGAAGCGCTGCTGGCGCGGATGACGCTGGAAGAGAAGCTCGGCCAGCTCACCCAGTACCGCGGCCGCGGCAGCGACACCGGCCCGCGCGTGCCGGAGGGGGGCGAGGCGCAGATCCGGCAGGGGCAGGTGGGCTCGTTCCTGGGCGTCTACGGCGCCGACTACAGCCGCCGGATGCAGCAGGTGGCGGTGGAGGAATCGCGTCTCGGCATTCCGTTGCTGTTCGCGCACGACGTGATCCATGGCTTTCGCACCATCTTCCCGGTGCCGCTGGCGGAGACGGCGAGCTTCGACCCAGGGGCGGTGGAGAACGCCGCGCGCATCGCTGCGGTGGAAGCGACCGCGCACGGGCTGCACTGGACGTTCGCGCCGATGGTGGACATCGCGCGCGACCCGCGCTGGGGACGGATCGTCGAGGGCGCGGGCGAGGATCCGTACCTGGGTTCGCGGATGGCCGAGGCGCGCGTGCGCGGCTTCCAGGGAGGCGATCTCGCCGCGCCCGACACGATGCTCGCCACCGCCAAGCATTTCGTCGCCTACGGCGGCGCCGAGGGTGGCCGCGACTACAACACCGTCGACGTATCCGAACGTACCCTGCACGAGATCTACCTGCCGCCGTTCAAGGCCGCCGTCGACGCCGGGGTACAGTCGATCATGCCGGCGTTCAACGAGGTCGCCGGCGTGCCGATGCACGCCCATCGGCCGCTGATCGAGACGCTGCTGCGCGGGCAGTGGGGGTTCGACGGCGTCCTGGTCAGCGACTACAACGCGATCCAGGAACTGATGCCCCACGGCGTCGCCGCGACCCGCACCGATGCCGGCCTCCTCGGGCTCGAGGCCGGGGTCGACATCGACATGGTCAGCGGCATCTACCTCGAAGACGTGGCGGAGGCGGTGCGCGACGGCCGCCTGGACGAAGCCTTCGTCGATGCTTCTGTGCGCCGCGTGCTGCGCGCCAAGCACCGGCTCGGGCTGTTCGACGATCCGTACCGCTACAGCGACGCTGCGCGCGAGGCGGCGATGACGCTCACGCCGGCCCATCGCGATGCCGCGCGCGACATGGCGCGCAAGTCGTTCGTGCTGCTGAAGAACGACGGCGGCACCCTGCCGCTGTCGAAGCGGCTGCGCACCGTGGCGGTGATCGGTCCGCTGTCCGACGACCGCCGGCAGATGCTGGGCAACTGGGCTGCCGCAGGCCGTCCCGAGGATGCGGTCACACCGCTGGACGGCATCCGCACCGCGCTCGGGCCGGACGTGCGCGTGCTGCATGCCGAGGGCGCGGAGATCGACGGCGACGACACGTCCGGCATTGACGAGGCGGTGCGCGTCGCCCGCGAGGCCGACGCGGTGATCCTGATGCTCGGCGAGGACCAGGAGATGAGCGCCGAGGCCAACAACCGCACGACGCTGGACCTGCCGGGCGTCCAGCAGCGGCTGGCGCAGGCGGTGCAGGCGACCGGCAAGCCGGTGGTGGCGGTGCTGTTCGGCGGCCGTCCGCTGTCGGTGAACTGGCTGCACGAGAACGTGCCGTCGATCCTGATGGCGTGGTTCCCGGGCGTGGAAGCCGGTAACGCGCTGGCCGACGTGCTGTTCGGCGACCACGCCCCGAGCGGCAAGCTGCCAGTGACCTTCCCGCGCAACGTCGGCCAGGTGCCGATCCACTACAACCACAAGAACACCGGGCGCCCGCCCGATGCGAAGGACAAGTACACCTCGAAGTACCTCGACGTGCACTGGACGCCGCTGTATCCGTTCGGGCATGGACTGACCTATACCACCTTCCGTTACGACGACCTGCGGGTGAAGACGCCGCGCATCGGACGTGGCGAAGCGGTCGACGTGGAGGTCACGGTCATCAACACCGGCCGCCGCGCCGGCGACGAGGTCGTGCAGCTGTACTTGCGCGACGATGTCGCCAGCTTCACCCGCCCGGTGAAGGAGCTGCGCGGCTTCCAGCGCGTGACGTTGCAGCCGGGCGAAAGCCGCACGCTGCGGTTCCGGCTGGAGCCCGAAGCCATGGCGTTGCTCGACGCCGACCTGCGCCCGGTGGTGGAACCCGGGACGTTCACCGTGTTCGCCGGCGGCAGTTCGGCCGAGACCATCGAGACCACGTTCGAGGTGATGGCGGACTGACCGGCGGTCGGACTCGACCACCTCGGCCGGCCGGTTTCCGGCAAACAAGCCGTGGGAGCGACGGAAGTCGCGACGCTCGCGGGCGGAAAGGCGTCGCGACTTCGTCGCTCCCACAAGTCGCTCCCACGAGGTGGCAATCTGGCAGGCCATAAGCGCGAAAGCCCGACCGAGCGGCTCTCCCGACAAGCCGGAGCCACCGCGTAGAGCGGAGCCCGCTTTGTCGGCGCCGGAGCCCGGGACTGCGGAGCAAGCCTCGCGTTACACCCAGCCGGTCAGGTAATACAGTCCGACCACCGCGAACACCGTCAGCGTGCTGATCACGGTGATCGCGAAGATGTCGCCGTACGACTGGCGGTGGCTGAGCCCGGTGACGGCGAGCAGGGTGATCACGGCGCCGTTGTGCGGCAGCGTGTCCATGCCGCCGGAGGCCATCGCCGCGATCCGGTGCAGGACCTCCATCGGGATCCCGGCGGCCTCGGCGTTGGCGACGAAGCTCTCCGACATCGCCGCCAGCGCGATGCCCATGCCGCCCGAGGCCGAGCCGGTGATGCCGGCCAGCGCGGTCACCGTGACCGCCTCGTTGACCAGAGGGTCGGGAATGCCGTTGAGCGCATTGGCCACCATCAGGAAGCCGGGTAGCGCCGCGATCACCGCGCCGAAACCGTACTCGGACGCCGTGTTCATCGACGCCAGCAACGCGCCGCCGATGGCCGCGCGGGTGCCCTCGGCGAATCGCCGGGTGACCGGTTTCCAGGCCAGCAGCAGCACGCTGAGGATGCCGACCAGCAATGCGCCCTGCACGGCCCAGATCGCCGTCACCCGCGAGACCTCCTGCACCACCGGCGCGGCCTCGCCCATCACCGCCGGCACGAACGCGTGGCTGTCGCCGTACAGGCGCGGGATCAGCACGGTGAACAGCTTGTTGGCCACGCCCACCAGCACCAGCGGCGACAGCGCCAGCAGCGGGTGCCGGAGCTGCCCGCCGATGAAGGCCTCGGGCTCGTTGCGCAATTCGGTGCCGTAGCCCTCGCCGGCGGCCGCGGCGCGGCGCCGGCGCCATTCCAGGTACAGCATGCCGAAGGCGAAGATCAACACCGAGCCGACCGTGCCCAGCACCGGCGCCGCCCACGAGTCGGTGCCGAAGAACGCGGTCGGGATGATGTTCTGGATCTGCGGCGTGCCCGGCAGCGCCATCATGGTGAAGGTGAACGCGCCGAGCGCGATCGTGCCGGGGATCAGGCGCTTGGGGATCTCGCTCTGGCGGAACAGTTCCGAGGCGAACGGATAGACCGCGAACACCACCACGAACAGCGACACCCCGCCGTAGGTGAGCAGCGCGCAGACCACCACGATCGAGAGCAGCGCACGCCTCGGCCCGAACAGGCGGATGGTCGCGGCCACGATCGACTTGGAGAAGCCGGACAGCTCGATCAGCTTGCCGAACACCGCGCCGAGCAGGAACACGGGGAAGTACAACTTGAGGAAACCGGCCATCTTCTCCATGAACAGGCCGGTGAACATCGGCGCCACCAGGGAGGGATCGGTCAGCAGTACCGCGCCCATCGCCGCCGCCGGCGCGAACAGGATCACGCTGTGGCCGCGATAGGCGACGACCATCAGGAAGCTCAGCGCGCCGAGCACGATCAGCAGGGCCATTGCGGTTCCGTTGGAGAGGGCGGCCCCGCCAGTGTCCCGGCGGCCCGGTTCCGGGCCCATTGTCCGAAGGTACAAGTGCCGGCGCCGGGAGGTCGCCCTAGCCTTGCCGCGTGGCCCATGGTGGCCGGGCGCGGCGTAGCCGCAGACGCATCCGCGGGACCGACAGAGGGGAAACCAATGAAGCGCAGCACACTGAGCATCGCGGTCGCAATGAGCATGATGGCGTTCGCGGCGCATGCCCAGGAAGAGGCTGCACCCGCCCGCCCCGCGGCGCAGGTCGACGCCACCACGCTGGACGGGATCGTCGTCACCGCCCGCCGCCGCAGCGAGTCGCTGCAGGACGTGCCGGTGGCGGTGAGCGCCTTCGGCGAGGAGCAGCTCAAGGACCTGCAGGCCAACAGCATCGATGGATTGCAGGGCGCCGTTCCGAATCTCAACATCGTGCAGGGCCGCGGCTCGGCCAACAGCGTCAACGCCTTCATCCGCGGAATCGGCCAGCCCGATGCGCTGCAGACCTTCGACCCCGGCGTGGGCCTGTACGTGGACGACATCTACTATTCGCGCATCAACGGCGCGCTGTTCTCGCTGTTCGACGTGCAGCAGGTCGAGGTGCTGCGAGGCCCGCAGGGCACGCTCTACGGCAAGAACTCCACCGGAGGCGCGATCAAGGTCACCACCAAGAACCCGTTCGACGACGCCGGCGGGGCGGTCGAGCTCGCAGGCGGCGACCATGGACGCGCCGAGGGTCGTTTCTACGTCTCCGGGCAACTCAGCGACACGGTCGCCGCCAGCGTGGCCGGCGCCTGGCTCAATCACGACGGCTTCATCCGAGATCGCGACAGCGGCGCCTACTACAACGATGACGATACCCGCGCCCTGCGCGCCAAGCTGGCGTTCCAGCCCGGCGAAGGCTTCCGGGCGACGCTGTCGCTCGACCACACGAAGCAGGATGCGGCGCTGTCCATGGGCCGGCCTACCGCGCCGCTGATCCAGACCGATCTCGCACTCGGCCCGGTGGTGCTGCTGCCGGCGCCGACGGGCGAGTTCGATTTCACCGCGCGCACCTCGTTCGCGCCGGGACAGGGCCAGGACCTGAAGCACTCCGGTGCCTCGCTGGCGATGGAGTGGGACCTCGACCGGCAATGGACGTTGCGCAGCATCACGGGCTATCGCGAGCTGGAGACGAACTCCTTCATCGACATCGATGCTTCCGAGTACGAGCTCGGCGACGTGCTGGTGGCGCTCGACCAGGACCAGGTGAGCCAGGAGTTCCAGTTGCTGTACGACAACGGGGGCAACCTGCAGGCCACTTTCGGCGCGTACTACATGAAGGAGAACGTGCCCTCGTACCAGGAAGCCTACGCCGACGACCTGTTCGCGCTGGCCGGCACGCCGATCTCCTTCCTGCGCACCATCGGCGACGACCTGTCGACCGAGAGCGTCGCGGCGTTCGCGCACGCCAACTGGGAGTTCGTGCCGACCTGGACCCTCGCCGCCGGCCTGCGCTACACGCGCGACAGCAAGGACTACGATCGCAGCACCAGCACGTTCTGGGGCGCTCCCTTCGAGGGGCTGAACGAGACCGTGGCGTTCAGCGCGAAAAGGAGCTGGACCGCGGTGACGCCGTCCGTCAGCCTGCAGAAGGCCTTCAGCGACGACCTCATGGGGTACGTCTCGGCCAACCGCGGCTTCAAGTCCGGCGGTTTCAACGGCCGCGCCAACACCGCCTCCGATGCCGCCAATCCGGAGTTCGATCCCGAGTTCGTCTGGACCTACGAACTCGGCCTGAAGGCGAATTCGGCCGATAACCGGTTGCGCGGCAACGTGGCCGCGTTCTGGAGCGACTACTCGGACTTCCAGGCGCGCGTCTCCCAGGACGTCGGCACCTTTCCGGTGTTGAACGCCGCGGAGCTGGAGATCAAGGGCATCGAGTTCGAGGGCGTCGCCCTGCTGGGGCGGAACACCACGCTGAGCGGACAGCTCGGCTGGATGGACGCACAGTACAAGCGCTTCGACGACTTCCGCCTGGATCCCGACTACCCGGGCTACGATCCCAGCGTCAGCCACGACCACGTGCCGTTCTCGCCGGACTGGACCGCACGCATCGCGTTGCAGCAGGGGTTCCCGCTCGGCAACGGCGGCATGGTCAGCGTCGGCGGCGACGTCTCCTACCGCAGCCGCACCTGGCTCTCGGTCGACAACCGCGACAGCCTGTCGCAGGACGGCTACACCCTGGTCGGCCTGTACGGGGTCTGGGACTCGCCGCAGTACGTCTGGCAGGTGCGCGGCGGGGTGCGCAACCTCACCGACGAGACCTACAAGGTCGAGGGCCAGGAGTTCGCCAGCGTGGGCAACATCCAGACCGCCTACTACGGGTGGCCGCGCAACTGGTACGTGTCGGTGCGGTACAACTTCTGATCCTGCGCGGCACGGCCGACGGGCCGTGCCGTTTTCCGTCCGCAGCCATTTTGGCGCCGCAAGCGTTGTGGTCGGCCGCCGGCCCGGTCTCCAACTGTGGGAGCGACGGGAGTCACGACACCGCGTGGTCCGTGCCCGAGGATAGCCTGACCGCGGCCCGCTGCTATTCTCGTCGCGGTATGAGCACAGGCCGGCGCAGTATGGGGCGGGGGACCGATCAGGCCAGGCGGCGCCGATGCTGAGCGTCGGCGTGGTGGTGCTCGCGGCCGGCCTGTGGCTGGGATTGATGTTCGCCGCGGCGCTGTTCGGCGAGCGGCACCCGGGCGTGTTCGCGAAGCACTGGCGGCACGTGTACGCGCTGTCGCTGGCGGTGCACTGCACCTCGTGGACCTTCTACGGCACCGTCACCCAGGCGGCGCGCTACGGCTGGCCGCTGCCGCCGACCTTTCTCGGCGCGATCGTGTTCTACACGGTGGCGTTCGCCTTCATGACGCGGCTGGTGCGGCTGGCCCGCGAGAGCAACGCGACCTCGCTGGCCGACCTGATCGCCACCCGCCTGGGCAAGGACGCGTGGCTGGCGGCCACGATCACCCTGGTCGCGGCGCTCGGGCTGATCCCCTACATCGCATTGCAGCTCAAGGCGGTGGCGATGAGCTTCGCCACGCTCACCGGGACCGTCGTCAGCGATCTTGCCGACGTACCGCCCTGGCGCGACAGCGCGCTGTACGTGGCGCTGGCGATGGCGCTGTTCACCATGCTGTTCGGCACCCGCCGCGCCAGCGCCGCCGAGCACAACCGCGGCCTGGTGCTGGCGATGGCGTTCGAGTCGCTGTTCAAGCTGGCGGCGATGCTGGCGCTGGGGGCGTTCGTCTGGTTCGCGCTGGATCCGTTGCCGAACGTGCCGCCGCCGCCGCCGCAGGACGTCGGCGGCTTCGTGCCGCTGGTCCTGCTGGGCGGGCTGGCGATGTTCATCCTGCCGCACCAGTTCCACGTCGCGGTGGTGGAGTGCCGCGACGAACGCGACGTGCGCACGGCGCGCTGGCAGTTCCCGCTGTACCTGCTGCTGATCGCGATCCCAGGCCTGCCGCTGGCGCATGCCGGCATGGCATTGCTCGGCGATCGCGTGCCGTCGGACATGTACGCGCTGGCGGTGCCGCTGTCGCAGGGCGGGGAGGGGATCGCGCTGTTCGCGTTCCTCGGCGGGTTGAGCGCGGCGACCGGCATGGTGATCGTCAGCACCCTGACCCTGAGCCTGATGATCGGCAACCATTGGTTCGCGCCGGGCCTGCTGCGCGGGGCGTGGTCGCGCGGGCAGGGCGACGATCATCGCGGCGGGCTGCTGCTGCTGCGGCGCGCGGGCATCGTCGTGATCATGCTGCTGGCCTGGGCCTACAGCCGCCTGGTGGGCGACAGCGATGCGCTGGCGGACATCGGCGCGGTGTCGTTCTCGGCGCTGGCGACGCTGGCGCCGGCGCTGGCGTTCGCGGTGTGGCGGCCGCAGACCTCCGCGCGCGCGGCGACCACCGGGGTGCTGGCGGCGTTCGCGGTTTGGGCCTGGGTGATGCTGGTGCCGGCATTCGCACGGGCCGACGCCATGTGGCTGGCCGCGGGCCCGCTCGGGCTGGGTTGGCTGGCGCCGGATGCGTTGTTCGGGCTGACCGGCTGGAGCCGGCTGGGACGCGCAGTGGGCACGACGCTGTTCACCGGCACGCTGGCCACGCTGCTGGTCGCGGCGCTGGACCGGCGCGAACGGCGCGGCCCGCGGCGGGGCGCCGACCTGCGGACGCTGCGCAATGCCGGGCGCCGGTTCCTGCCCGGGCGTGTGGTCGATGCGCTGCTGCAGGATGCCCCGGCCCAAGGCCCGGTGCCGGCGGCGCTGGAATCGCGCCTGGAGCGGGAACTGTCGGCTGTGCTCGGCAGCGCCTCGGCGCGGCTGCTGCTGGATGCGGCCCGGCGCGAGGCCGGGCCGGACCTCGACACCGTCGCCGCGATCGTCGGCGAGGCATCGCAGGACCTGCGCTTCAACCAGCGCGTGCTGGAAGCGGCGCTGGAGAACATGAGCCAGGGCATCAGCGTGGTCGATGCCGAACTGCGGCTGGTGGCCTGGAACGCGCGCTACGCCGAACTGTTCGGCTACGCGCCGGACCTGTTGCGCGTGGGCGTGCCGGTGGCGGACCTGGTGCGCTTCAATCTCGGTCGCGGCCTGCTCGGCACGGTGTCGGTCGAGGACGAGGTGCGCAAGCGCCTGCGACACATGCGTGCGGGCACGCCGTACGTCGCCGAGCGTCGGCTCCCCAATGCGGGCGCACGCGGCGACTGCGCTGTCGAGGAGATCGCCGCCGAGGGCATCACCGTCGAAATCCGCGGCAACCCGATGCCCGGCGGCGGCTTCGTCGCCACCTTCACCGACGTGACCGCCTTCCGCAGCACCGAGCACGCGCTGCGCACCGCCAACGAGACCCTCGAGCAGCGCGTGGCCGAACGCACCGCCAGCCTCGACCAGGCGCGGCGCGAGGCCGAGCGCGCCAACGATGCCAAGAGCCGCTTCCTCGCCGCGGTCGGACACGACCTGCTGCAGCCGCTGCATGCCGCGCAGCTGTTCACCGACTCGCTCGCGCAGCAGCTCGACGATGCGTCCCGCCGCGGCCAGTTGCGGCAGATCCGCGGTGCGCTCGATTCCACGAGCGGCCTGCTGACCGGGCTGTTCGACATGTCGCGGCTGGAGGCGGGCGGTTTGGCGCCGCAACCGCGCGAGTTTCCGCTGTCCGAGGTGCTCGATCCACTGGCGTCGGAGTTCCGCGCGCTGGCCTCGGAGCAGGGGCTGGGCTTCCGTTACCGGCCCACCCGTGCATGGACGCGCAGCGACCCGCAGCTGCTGCGCCGCGCGCTGCAGAACTTCCTGGCCAATGCCGTGCGCTACACTCGTTCCGGCGCGATCCTGCTGGGCGTGCGCCGCGGGGACGGCGGCGTGTTGCGGGTGGAAGTGCACGATACCGGGCCGGGCATCCCGGCACCGCAGCGCGCGCCGATCTTCGAGGAGTTCCGTCGCGGCGAAGGCGTCGGTGGTCAGGGGCTCGGCCTCGGCCTGGCGATCGCCGACCGGATCGCCCGGCTGCTGGCGGCGCCGCTGGGATTGCGCAGCGAAGTCGGGCGCGGCACCGTGTTCTCGCTCACGCTGCCGCGGCTGCCGGCGCGGCCAGCGCCGCAGTCGGGCACCGCGCGCCCCGCGCTGCCGGGCACTCGGGTGCTGGTGGTCGACAACGATGCCGATGCGCTTCAGGCGTTGGCCGGACTGCTGCGCGGATGGGGCTGCACGATCGCCGCCGCCGGCGGCGGCACGGCCGCGGCGGACGCGATGCAGGCCGATCCGGCGGCGCTGTGGCTGTTCGATTACCACCTCGACGACGGCGACACCGGGGTCGGCCTGCATGCACGTCTCGCGG
The DNA here is from genome assembly GCF_045689605.1 of Luteimonas sp. R10. Taxonomy (GTDB): domain Bacteria; phylum Pseudomonadota; class Gammaproteobacteria; order Xanthomonadales; family Xanthomonadaceae; genus Luteimonas. The sequence goes on along the minus strand of NZ_CP141262.1, from coordinate 3,095,271 downwards.
CGCGTTTCGGGCCGCGGCCGACGCTGATCCTGAGCGCCGACGACGGCAGCGGCGTCCGCCGCGACGTGCTCGACAACGGACTGGCGCTGTTGAACAAGCCGGTGCGGCCGTTGGCGCTGAAGTCGGTGCTGGACCGCTTGCTGGCGAGCCGTGCGTAGGCGGGGCAGGAACGAGGAACGAAAAACGAGTGGAGCCGCTTTGACTCGTTCCTCGCTTCCTTCACTCTACAATCGCGCTTTCGCCCCCGCACCCGCTGCCCATGCCCTACACCCCGATCGTCGCCACCCTCGGCTACGTGTTGTCGCCAGATCGCCGCGAGGTGCTGCTGATCCATCGCAACGCCCGCGACGACGACCACCATCTCGGCAAGTACAACGGCCTGGGCGGCAAGCTCGATCCGGACGAGGACGTGGTCACGGGGATGCGCCGCGAGATTCGCGAGGAGGCCGCCATCGAGTGCGAGGAACTGCAGCTGCGCGGCACCATCAGCTGGCCCGGGTTCGGCAAGGCGGGCGAGGACTGGTTCGGTTTCCTGTTCCTGGTGACGCGCTTCAGCGGCGCGCCGCTCGCCGGCAACCCGGAGGGGACGCTGGAATGGGTGCCGGTCGAACGCATCCTGGAACTGCCGCTATGGGACGGCGACCGCCATTTCCTGCCGTTGGTGTTCGACGCCGATCCGCGCGCCTTCCACGGCGTCATGCCCTATCGCGACGGCGGCATGCTGTCGTGGACGTATTCGCGCATCTGATCGCGCCAGGCAGTCGTTTCCGCTGCGGTGAGATCAGACCCGTCGCCACGGGCGGTGCAAACAGGCAGCCGGGCCCTTCGCAATGGACTCACCAACCATCCATGCTTGAAGCGTCGGCTATTCATCGGCGGCACCCGTGGCGACGGCCCATTTCTCACCGCAGCGGAAACGACTGCCTGGCGCGACCGGGGAGTAGTCGGTCGACCGCAGCGTGCGGTCCTCGATCTCGCCGACGAACCGGCCGTGCTCGCGACCGGTCACGCGCTTGATCTCCGCCCATTCCTCGTCGGCCATGAACCGCTCCCAGCTGTCGCGCATGGTGCGTTCGTCCGGCCATTCGAGCAGATAGACGAACTCGAGCCGGCCCTCCCGCCGCGATTCCCACATCGCGATGATCTCGAAGCCGTACTTCTCCATGATGCGCGCGGCGTGGTCGCGGAACCGGTCGTGGAACGCGTCGCGGGTGTCGTCGAAGATCTCGTAGATGCGCAGCTGCTGGACCGGCCCGGCCTGTTCCACGGCGGCGCCGGCGGAAAGCGGCGCCACGACGAGCATGAAGGGGGCGAGGGTGCGTGCAAGCGAACGCAGGAGTCGGGGGGCGGAGAACGCGGTCGGCATCGGTGGGCTCCGGTGGGTGCGGGTGCGATGCCGGAGACCGTCATTGCGCCGGCGAAGTTCCCGGCCGCGACCCGTCCACTGCATCGGCTTCGACCCGCCGCGCGGGATCGCCGATCTCCAGCTCGCGCAGGATCACGCCCGCGTGGGTGCGGTTGCGGACATCGAGCTTTTCGAAGATCGCCGACAGGTGCGCCTTCACCGTGCGCTCCTGCACGTCGAGGCGATCGGCGATCTGCTTGTTGAGCAGCCCCTGCGCGACCAGGGTGAGCACGCGGAATTGCTGCGGGGTGAGGCGGGCCAGCCGCGCGGCGAGATCGGCGTCGTGCGGCAGCGAGTCGGCGCGCTCCACCGGTCCGCGCAGCGCCGGCGGCAGCCACTGCTCGCAGGCGAGCACGCTGCGGATGGCCTGGCGCATCTCGTCCAGGCCGGCGCTCTTGGGAATGTAGCCTGCGGCGCCGTGGTCGAGCGCGCGGCGGATCACCTGCGGATCCTCGTTGGCCGACACCAGCGCCACCGCCACCGCCGGGTACTGCGCGCGGATCGCGGCCAGCCCCGCCAGGCCGTGGTTGCCGGGCATGTGCAGGTCGAGCAGGACCAGGTCGATGTCGCTGCGCGCATCGAGCGCGGCGATGACGCCGTCGAAGGTGTCGGCTTCCTCCACGCGCATGTCGGCCACGGCTTCGGCCGCTGCGCCGCGCAACGCGGCACGGAACAGCGGATGGTCGTCGGCGATCAGGAGGACCGGCATCGGGCGATTGTAGGCGCGGAGAACGGGGCTGGAAATCGGAAGTCGGGAATCCCGGAGCAGCCACGCAGCCGTCCGGCGCCAGCCGGAACCCATTTCGATCTGCTCGCAAGCAACCGGATTCCGCCCGCGCCGGAACGACGGACACATGCGTCGGTGTTCTCCGGCGCCGTCCGCCCCGGCTGGTACCAAAGTACGATGCCGGCGGCCGTCGCCGCTGCTAAGGTCGGCGGCATGAGCCGAAATCCCGCGAATACCGTCGTCCTGGCCGCAGCCGTGCTGCTGGCGGCCTGCACCACCGGCCAGCAACGCGCACCATCGGAGCCCGCCATGTTCACCGACCGGCACGCCAGCACCCACCGCGACGGCGACGACCTGCTCAGCGCCGGGCTCGGGCTCGAGGGCCTGCGTGCGATGGCGGCGCCGGCATTCGCCGATCCGGAGCGGCCGACGCTCGACGAACGCCGCCGCCGCGCGATCTGGAGCAGTTGGCGCGGCATCGCCGACCTGGTGCCGGGCGGCGGCTACGGCGACGTCTACGGCAGCGTCGCGGCCGTGCCCGGCCGCGAGTTCCACGCGCTGGCCGCGCTGCCCGGCGCGCGCCATCCCCACCGCGTGCTGCTGCAGCTGCCGGACGACTTCGACGCCGGGCGCCGCTGCGTGCTGGTGAGCGCCTCGTCCGGCTCGCGCGGCATCTACGGCGCGATCGCGGTCGCCGGCGCCTGGGGACTGCCAAGGGGGTGCGCGGTCGCGTACACCGACAAGGGCGTGGGCAGCGACTACTTCGACCTCGACGCCGGGCTCGGCATCGACGCGGATGGCGCCGTGGTTCCGCGCGAGCGGGCGACGGCGTTCGCACCGGATGCCCCGGCATCGGCATCCGGCGTCGCCTTCAAGCACGCGCATTCGCAGGACAATCCCGAGGCCGACTGGGGCCGCCACGTGCGCCAGGCGGCGGAGTTCGCCCTGCGTACGCTCGACGAGGCGCTGCCGCAGGCGGCGCCGTTCACGTTCGACAACACCCGCATCATCGCGGTCGGCATCTCCAACGGCGGCGGCGCGGTCCTGCGCGCGGCGGAACTGGACGGCGACTGGCTCGATGGCGTGGTCGCCGGCGCGCCGAGCGTGCTGTCCGGCGGCGACGGTGCGCGTGCCCTGTACGACTACACCACCGAGGCCGCGTTGTTGATGCCGTGCGCGCTGGCGCACCTGGACGATCTGCCGCAGTCGCCGTTCACGGCCGTGAACCAGCCGCAGCGCGCGCCGCGCTGCGCCACCCTGAAGCAGACCGGCCTGGTCGACGGCGACGACACCGCCGCGCAGGCGCGTTCGGCCTGGCGGCGGCTGCGCGACGGCGGCTGGAGCGAGGCGGCGATCCGTGCCGGGGCGCTCTCGGTCGAGTTCGACCTGTGGCGCGCGGTGGCGGCGACCTACGCCTCGGCCTACGGCCGCTACCGTGCCGGGGAGCATCCCTGCGGTTTCGGGTTCTCCGCGCAGAACGCCGATTTCACGCCGCGCGTCGCCACCGCGGCCGAGCGCAACGCCTGGTGGAGCGATGCCAGCGGCATCCCGCCGGGCGCGGGCGTCGGCATCGTCGATCCCGGGCTGGCGCCGCCCGATCCGACCCTTCCGGGCCTGCAGTGCCTGCGCGCGCTCTGGGACGGGCAGAGCGCCGACGCCGATCGCGTCCGCGAGGGCGTGGAAGCGGTGCGCGCCGGCCTGCCGCGCGCGGGGCTGCCGGTGCTGGTGGTGCATGGCCGCGACGACGGCCTGATCCCGCTCGCCTTCACCAGCGCGCCTTATGTTGCCGCCGCCCGGTCCGCCGGCCGCGATGTCCGCTTCTGGCAGGTGCGGAACGCGCAGCATTTCGACGCCTTCCTCGGGCTGCCGGACTACGGCGCGCGCTACGTGCCGCTGCTGCCGTACGTCTATGCGGCGCTAGACCGGATGGCGGCGCACCTCGATGGCGAGGGTGCGCTGCCGGCCGATGCCGTCATCGGGGCCAGGCCGTGGAAGGCCGGCGAGGCGCTGGACGCGGGAGCGCTGGCGATCCCCTGACCGCGACGAGCAGGTTCCGGATGTAGAAGACGTAGGAGCGACGGAAGTCGCAACTCGGCGCGGTTCGAAAGCGTCGCGACTTCCGTCGCTCCCACACCGGCGCCACCGTTAGAACGCCCGCAACGGCGGCTCCAATGCGGGAGCAGTGGCGGCGTGCCGCCGCCACCCGCACAAGGGCCAGCTCCTGCGACTGGCGGCGGCATGCCGCTTTTGGCAGTCTGGCGGCGACGCCCCAAGGACCCGCGCCCATGCCGGCTCCCCGCCATTTCTCGATGTTGCGCGAGTTCCAGCTCGCCGACTGGTTCACCCTCGGCAATGCGTTCTGCGGCACCGGAGCGGTGTTCGCGGCGATGCAATTCCTTCAGGACGGTGTGGTCCGCGACCTGGCGACCGGCATGGCGCTGATCCCGCTGGCGTTCGTGTTCGATGCGCTGGACGGCCGCATCGCCCGCTGGCGCAAGGTCGCCTCCACCCTGGGGCGCGAACTGGATTCGCTGGCGGACGTGATCTCCTTCGGCGTGGCGCCGGCCGCGCTCGGCTATGCCTGCGGGCTGCAGGGCGGCTGGGACTGGATGGTGCTGAGCTACTTCGTCGGCTGCGGGGTCAGCCGGCTGGCGCGCTACAACGTCACCGCCGAGCAGCTGGCCGGCGGCGGGGACAAGGTGAAGTATTTCGAGGGCACGCCGATCCCGACCAGCCTGGCGATCGTGATCCTGCTGGCGGTGCTGGCCGGGAGCGGCCGCATCGGTGCGCAGCTGTGGCTGGGCGTCTGGCAGATCGGGCCGTGGCAACTGCATCCGCTGGTGCTGGTCTACGCCCTGTCCGGGACCCTGATGATCAGCAAGACGGTGCGCATCCCCAAGCCATGATCGCCGTGTCACGGCGACCACGTGCCCGATTGCTATGATCCGGACACCAGTTCCGGAGGGCGGCATGGCGAACAGCGAACCACAGGGCGGCGCGGCGGCCGCCGATTTCGAAAGCCTGGCGCGGCAGTACTGGAACGCCTGGGGCGACGCCCTGCGCAGCGCTTCGCCCGATGCCGGCGCGCAGGGCGCGCAGGCGCTGCAGGACGCGATCGGCCGGTGGGCGCGCATGGCGCAGGGACAGGCGCAGCCGGGTGCGGCCGACGATGTCGTCGGCCGGCTCGATGCCCAGGCGCGGCAGTGGTATGCGCAGATGCAGCAGGTCGCGGCGCAGTTCGCCGGGCGCGACGGCAGCGCCGCGGACGTGGTCGACGCCTGGAAGCGCGCGCTCGGTGCCGCCGGCGTCAACCCGTTCCCGGAGATGTTCCGGAGCATGCGCGGCCCGGGGCTGCACGATTTCGAGCACTGGATGGAACAGGCGGCGCCGCTGCTGCGTGCCTGGCGTGCGCAGGGCAGCGACCTGCTGGACCTGCCGACGTTCGGTTTCGCCCGCGAGCACCAGGAGCGCTGGCAGCGGTTGGTGCAGGCGCAGCTGGAACTGCAGCAACGGACCGAGGCCTACAACGCGCTGATGCTGAAGGCCTCGCAGCAGGCCTACGCCCTCCTCGAGCGCCGGCTCGCCGAACGCGAGCAGCCCGGATTGCAGATCGAATCGCCGCGCGCGTTGTTCGACTTGTGGATCGAGGCGGCCGAGGAAGCCTATGCGGAGGTCGCGTTGTCGCCGGAATTCCGCGACGCGTACGGGCACCTGGTGAACGCGCAGATGCGCGTGCGCGGCGCGGTGCAGCGCGAGGTCGAGCAGCTGTGCAGGCTGTTCGACATGCCGACGCGCAGCGAGCTCGACGGCGCGCACCGCAAGATCGTTGAACTGGAACGGCAGGTGCGGCGGCTGCGCGACGCGGTGGTTCCATCGTCGAGCGCGTCGCCGGAAGCCGTGCCGCCGCGCAAACCGGCAGGGGCGGCAAAGGCGGGCAAGCCGCGCAAGTCCGCTGCCCGCAGCAGCCGGCCCGCCGCGGCGAAGCGCACTGCCAAGGCGGCGCCGGGCAAGCCGGCGGCCAGGGAGGCGCCGCCGCAAGCCGCCGGCGCCGGGCGGCGGGTAACGACACGTCCGTCGCAAGGCGATGCGAGCAGTCCCGCCCGGCGCGCGGCGGGCCGGGCCAAGCGCTCGGCCTCCGCCGTCACCGGCAAGCCATCTTCCAGGTCCGCTGCGATGAAGAAGACCACCAGGAGCAAGCGCTGACATGCACGGCCCGCTCGACATCAGTGCCAAGGCCATGGCCGACGAGGCCCTGCGGATGCAACAGAAGCTCGCCGCCGGCCTGCAGACCCTGCGCGAGGTCGACGACGTCGACTACGGCGCCACCGGGCGCGAGGAAGTCTGGCGCGACGGCAAGGTGGTGCTGTACCGCTTCCGTGGCGAGGGCGCACCGACCGCGCAGGTGCCGCTGCTGATCGCCTACGCCCTGGTCAACCGGCCGTACATGGTCGACCTGCAGGCCGACCGCTCGCTGGTCAAGGGATTGCTGGCGCGGGGCGAGGACGTCTACATCATCGACTGGGGCTATCCCGACCGGTCGGACCGTTTTCTCACCCTCGAGGACTATATCGAGCGTTTCATCGGCGGCGCGGTCGACCACCTGCGCGGCAGGTTCGGCATCGGTGCGGTCAACCTGCTCGGCATCTGCCAGGGCGGCACGTTCTCACTGTGCTACGCGGCGCTGCACCCGGACAAGGTGCGCAACCTCATCACCATGGTCACGCCGGTGGACTTCCACACCGACGACAACATGCTGTCCAACTGGACCCGCGACATCGACGTCGACCTGTTCGTCGACACGCTCGGCAACGTGCCGGCCGACCTGATGAACCTGTGCTACCTGACGCTGAAGCCGTGGCGCCTGTTCGTGCAGAAGTACATCGGCCTGGTCGACATCCTCGACGACCGCAAGGCGGTCGAGGACTTCCTGCGCATGGAGAACTGGATCTTCGACTCGCCCGACCAGGCCGGAGAGGCCTTCCGCCAGTTCATCAAGCAGTTCTACCAGGGCAACGGTTTCGTCGAGGGCGGCATCGTCATCGGCGAGAACGAAGTGCACCTGGGCATGGTCGAGATGCCGGTGCTCAACATCTTCGCCGAGCAGGATCACCTGGTTCCACCGTCCGCATCGCGGCCGCTGCAGGGGCTGGTCGGCAGCGACGATTATTCCGAGCTGTCGTTCCGTGGCGGCCACATCGGCATCTACGTTTCCGGCCGCGCGCAGAAGGAAGTGCCGACGGCGATCCACGACTGGCTCGCAGCGCGCGCGCCCTGAATCTCGCCGGCGCCGGGCGCGGGCTTGCTGCCACGCGCCTCTCGCCGGCCTTCGCGCTAGACTCGTCTGCAACACAGCCATTGCGAGCGAGATCATGAACCAGCCTGCCACCCTGTCCCGGTCGATCAACGACCGCGTCCTCGCCGGCGTGCTGGGCGGGATCGCCCGGCGCTTCGGCTGGAGTTCGACCTTGCTGCGGGTGCTGTACGTGGTGGTGTCGATCCTGTCCGCGGCGTTCCCGGGCATCCTCGTCTACCTGGTGTTGTGGCTGGTGATGCCGGAAGGCGACTGAGCGCCGCGCCGCGCATGGGCCGCACCGCGTCGGTGCTGCTGCGCGTCCTCGGCATGCTGTGGACGGCGCCCAACACCGGCCTCGGCCTGATCGCCGGAAGCGCCGGCCTGCCGTTCGGCGCTCGCGTGCATTTCGACCCCCACACGGTAGCGCTCGTGTTTCATCGCTGGCCCTGGGGGCCGGGCGGAGCGATGACGCTCGGCAATACGATCCTGCACACCGGCGAGACCCTCGATGCGCCGTGCCTGACCTATGCGCACCGCGCCGGCCACTGCGAGGAGCCGCCGGTCCGGATCGGCGACCATGAACGCGCCCATGTCTACCAGTACATGGCGCTCGGCCCGCTGTTCCTGCCGCTGTACCTGGCCTGCGGCGGCATCAGCGTGCGCAACCGCTTCGAGCGCGCCGCCGACCGCTACGCGCAGACGGGCCGGGGCTGGTGGCCGTGGTGAGGGCGGCCGATGAAGTCGCCGACGAACGGTCGCCCTGTTTTACGCCCGGCTAACAGGCATCGCGGTAACCTGCACGCGTCGAAGAAAAAGCGAAAGGCGCAAGCCGGACGCAATCGCTTCGACAGGAAGGCTCAGCCGATCGGGGTCAAACCCGAAAGACTGGGCCTTCTGCTTTTGTGCGACACAACCACGGTCCAGGGGAGATGGAGGCGAAGACTCCCTGTTTACGCAAGGCCTGATTGCTTGAGGGGGGACGTTCAGAGAGCGGGCGCGCTGACATGACGCGGCGATCCTCGCTCATGTGGGAGTGCCCGATGGGAGCGACGGGTGTGGGAGCGACGGGTGTGGGAGCGACGGAAGTCGCGACTCCGGGAAGGGTGACGTGCCGCCGTCACTCGCATCGAGGCGCCCATGCGCTCCCGCTTCTATTGCGGAGGCGCATCCGCGTGCCCCGCGGCCAGAGCAGGCTCGAGTTTCGCCGTGCCGTAGCCGCCCCGCAGCACCGGTTCCGCGATCCAGTCCGCCAGCAGGCGCAGGTAACCGTCCGGATGCCGCAGCGGGATCCGCTCGCCGTCCTCCTCGGCGAATTCGTAGATGCCGTGGTCGGTCCCGGGAAATACCGCCAGGTCGACCGGCCGCCCCTGCGCCTGCAGCGCGCGCAGGCGGCGCAGCGTCTCGGCGTTCGGCGCCTCCCGGTCTTCCGCGGCGATGATCCACAGCTGCGGCACCGCCAGTTCGGCCAGCACCGGTAGCGGCTCGTAATCCCAGCTGGTGCCGACGTCGTAGCGCATCGCGATCCATCGCGCGGCCCACTGCGGCATCCAGCCCGGGAACTCCAGGATCCTGCCGGTGAACTCGCCGCGGATATCGCCGAACCACGCCTCGTCGCCATAGGCGCGGCGCACGGCGTCCAGTTCGTCGAAGCCCCGCGTGAACCCCGAAGCCATCAACAGTCCCGTTGCATCGGTCACCTCCCGCGCCTTGGCCAGCACGTCCTCGCCGTGGCCGGCGTCGCGCAGGTCGTTCATGACCTGCTCGCGATCCTCGGCGAGCGCGCCCTCCGCCAGGCCGAACGTCGCCACGGCGTAATCCACGCGGGAACGCGACGCCGCCAGCGGGGCGATCCAGCCGCCCTGGCTTCCGCCCACGTAGCCGGTGCGGGAGAAGCCGTCCGGCGCCAGCCGCAGCGCCTCCTTCAGCGCCGCGACGGCGTCATCGGCGAGCACGCGGAAATCCTGCGTGTATTCGCCTTCGGAACCGCCGGTGCCGCGCTTGTCGTAGACGAACACGGCCACGCCCTGCGCCGGAAGCAGGTACTGCAGCGGATAGATGTCGACCGCGGAATAGCGCTCCGAACCGTGCACGAGTACCGCCAGCGGGACCGGCGCGTCGCTGTCCGCCGGCAATACCAGGCGTCCGCGCATCGTCAGGTCGCCGCTGCGAAAGCGCGTGTCCTGCGTCGGCAGCGCGATCTTCTCCGCCTTGCCCGATGGGCCGCCATCGATGCGGAACTGCATGGTGCCGGCGTCGCAAGGCTCGAACGTCGCCGTCGCCACCGCTGGGCCGTGCTCGCGCCAACCCTCGCGCGCCGACAGTTCCGCGTCGTCGCCGGATGTCTCGAAAAGGCCGCTGCGTCCGTCGAGCAGGCGATAGCGCAGTCCGCCCTCGACCGGCGACAGCGACAGGATTTCGCCGCTTTCCATGCGCCAGGCGCCGGCCTGGCAGGCGATGGCCTCGGGCAGGGGCGCGGTGGTGGCGTCGCGATCGGCGCAGCCGCCCAGCAGCAGGGCGGCCGCAACCGCGGCGATGGCGATCAGAGCAGAGGCGGGCAGTCGGGTCGGCATGGGCATGAATGCGAGCGGGCCAGGGCACCAGACTAACGTGCCACAGGGTGCCGATCCTGTGCCGAAAGAGAGGATTTGCGGGTGCCGAAGGTCATCGGATGCGTTAGGCTCGAGCTTCCTCAAGGAGAGGGCAGCATCATGAGCGGGTTCCGCGACGACACTCCGCCCTGGTCCTTCTTCGTCCCGATCGCGCTGGCCGTCATCGTCGGCGTGCTTGCCGCCGACGCGATCCGCTATGCGGTGATGACGGTGTTCGCCGGGCACGACGCACCGCTTGCCGAGACCGCGCCACGCGATGCGGCAGAGCCGGATGTCTCGCCCTTCGCCGCAAATGGTGAGGCATCGCCGGGCCCGGACGTCGACGCTGCCGACCAGGACGCCGCGAGCAGCCCGCGGGCCGAGTCAGTCAACGCCACACAACTGTCGGAGGCCGCGGCCGGTGCCGACCCGAGTGAAGCTGGAGCCGATGCCGTCCTGGTGCCGGCGGCCTCCAGTGCGCTTCAGGAACTGCCGGGGCCGCTCAGCGCCCGCCGCGACGGCAACAACGCTACCTGCATCAACGGCACCGTGGCCTATCGAAGCGGCAACGGTTGGGAACAAAGTCTCGAGAACGACGCACCGATCCGCTGTACCGCGACCTCGCCCTGAGGCCGCTGGCGCTGCCCGGCCGACTCGCATGGCCAGGCAGGTTGTCCGGTCGAATCTGCGCGTGCGTTGCACGGATCCGAAGCGTCACCGTTTTCGGGAAAACAAGCTTCGTGCGGGACGGGTCTTCGAGTTATCCGGCCGGCACGTACGAGCGCTTGTCACGTCGTGCGGGTCAGTGCCGCCACCGACCCGCCCAACGCCCGGGCATTCGGTCCGAAACGCCGTTCCGCGAACACGATCCGCCCGCGTTCCACCAGTACCACGCTGCTCGAGCGCGTGCCGTAGGTTTCGCCCAGGACGAAGGGCGGCGACAACGCCCGCTCCAGTTCCAGCCCGATGCCGGTGTCCGGCAGCGACGTGTCCGGCGCGGTGGCCGTGTCGGCGAGGGCCGCGAAAAGCGGTTCGATCAGATCGGGATCATTTGCGGGATCGGCGCTGTTCGGCAGCGATTCCAGCCAGGCCGTCAACGCCCGGGTCGCATGCCCGCTCTTGGGCCAGGCCGCGTCGAAAGCGCCGTTCGACATGGCGTGGACGCCCGGCGCCACTGGCGCATGCATGGCCGGATGGTTGCTGGCGAAGGCGAGGGCATCGCCGTCCCACACCAGCAGGTTGAAGCGCCCGTACTCGTGTGCGAGAGGCTGCAACGCCTCGACGTACTGACCGGCCGGTGTGTCGCCACGCGTGAAATCCCGCACCAGCCATCCGCGCGACCGCGGCGCCGCCTCCGCCGCAAGACCTTCCCTGACGTTCGTCACCGCCGCCAGCCGCCCCCGCGTCGACACTTGCAGCCAGCTGCCGCCTCCCACCAGATCCCGGCCACCGTAGACATCCGGCGCCTCCGGATCGGCTTCGGCTGCCGCAGCCGGTCGCGCATGCGACTCGTCGCGATTGGCGATCAAGGCCAGCGGAAAGCGGGGATGGATGTTCCAGGCGATGGCGATCAGGCACATGGAGTACATCCTAGCCCGGTCGCCGAGGAAGCGAGGCGACCTTCTCGGTTTGTTCATTCATGGGCCGGCGTCAGCGGCAGAGCAAGCTCCTCAGGGCCGCAGTATTCCGTAAGTGCCGGATTTCCATCCGGAGGGCCATACGCCGAGCGCGCCGAATCGAACGCAACGGTGTACTTTCGCGTCCCGGTTTCGCCTTTGCCTTCATCAAAGCATGCCCGGCTGACCTGCAGATCGGCCCAGGTTCCCCTGGCCTCTCTCGGCCGGACATCAGTGAAGAAATCGTCGAGTACCTTGACGCTGAATCCTCCCGGACAGCTTGTGAATCCCATAAAGTGCACGACGTCGTGCATGCCGTAGGCGCCTGAAAAATCCTTGATCAGATAATCTTCCCGGCCGTCAAAGTTAAGGTCGAGACTGGCGTGGATGAATGTCTTACCGAATTCAAAACTGTAGAGACAGTCCCCCAAGCCATCCACGCGGCAGATGCTGGCGTGTCGATCATCGCCGACTTCAATTGCCATCCGAATTTCATGGTCAGCCGTCGAGCAAGGATCCATGCGTCGAGTAATATCCTTTCCGGTTGCGTGTCCATCTGATCGCGCAACCGGTGTGCAGGCGACCAACACGAGCACAGCCAGCGCGCTTACAGGAAGTTTCATGGTCATGCACCTAGATGCGTGCGATAAAGCGAAGGCAATATGCTCTGTTCAGTAGAGAGATACAGCGAAAAGATCCTCAAGGGAGCGTCTTCACGGCGATCTCGTGATGCGAGCTCTTGTTGAGCCCCCAGAAAGTCAATGTTTTCTGGTTGGCCTCCGCGGTTGTAGGTGCAAATTCGAATCCGGCGATTGAAAAGATCACACGGTAGTCTGGTGAAAGAAACGTGATGGATAGGTTTCCCGTCATTTCATCGTCTTCTCCTGTCCTGCATCTGACAATGTAATGCCCTGCGTAAGCCAGGCCTGATGGATGCTCGCAGTCGGCAGAGTTGCTTGTTTCGCCGAGCCACGGTAGGGACGAGGAGTAAGTGAGCAAGTGCTCGTCGCTGATAGCGTGTTCTATAGACTCGATGGATGCCTCGGATCGGCCTCTGCAGTAGGTCCCGACCGATACGGTGGTCATGTCCGTGATGGATTTCACATAGCTGCAATCGATGATGAGGTCGTCCTGCTCGACGCTGACGATCGGAGTAATCGTCTTGTATTTCGAGCGGGACGAGAATGTCTCGTGGACAATTACGTATCTGCCTTCTGAAGGTCCATCGATGTAGATAAAGTTCGAGCCATGATTTGCGACGATGTCCTTCGCAATGGCGATTTCCTTGATCCTGTCCAGATCCTGCGCGACGTGGGTTCCTTCGTCTTCGACTGCAGACGCGGTCCATGAAGGAGAGGGTAGCGAGCCCGTATTGCCGCGAGTCGTGACGTTCTGACAATTCAGCAGGAAAATGGAGAGAGCGGACGTGACCAGCAGGGAGAGGTTCGAGGGCATTCTCGGCATCAGCCATCAATCATTCGTTACTGATGCCATTGTATGCTAAAGCAAAATATAGCCAGTCTTTAGCAACAATGGCTTTGCTGAGGCGATTGTCTGATTTTATGAAATTTACAAATGATTCCAGGTGATTCTATGCGACTTCAAATGACACGTCCGACGAGGCAGATCATGTTTCTGGAGAACTCTCCAGCTTGCACACCTGATCTCGAACGGATTCATCCGGGATCTGGCGAACCATCGACACGACCTCTTCTGAAACGAGATCCCGCATTGGAATGCCCTGTTTGACTTCGCAGAGGTAAATTACGTTCTCGCGATTCTTCCAGTCTGATACCTTGTAGACAGTTCTGGAAAGCTCCCACTCGTTGTTCGAGTAAGAAATGTAATGTGTTGCGACATCCATTCCTTTTGGGAAAAATGTTTCTATGGAGACAACCTCGCCATCTTCAACATCTCCCGTGGCCTGCTTGATTTCCCCAAGGATTCTGCCGCCGTCTTCCGTAAGATTCGTACTCACAAGCGCAGTGCGATAACCGCCCTCTGTGCTTTTGAAGAAGATCAGTTCATTGCCACGGTTCCGGGCGTTGCTGACGACCTTGTCGAGCGCCCCGTCCATATCGATATCCGCATCGACAACTACGTAAAGGTCGCTGTCCACGTATGCTTCGAGCGCCCCACCTAAATCGCTCGACGCATGACCAGACTCCTGCAAGGCCTGCTTTGCTTCGACCGCAGGGATGCCGTCGTCCGTTTGAGTAGAAGTCGTCGCATCGCAAGATGCGATGAGAATTGACGCGGCCGCAGAGAAGAATACAAGCATTCTATTCTCGCCTACTGATGCAGCTTGAATCATAGTTCATGATCTCCTTGAGTCTTGTGACGTAAACTCGCCGTTCTGTCAGCCCGTTACTACCGCCGTTCACCAACCAGCTGATCACGTCTACGTAATCATCGTCGGCCACCAAGTTCAGATCGATCGTGCCATAGCTGCTTTGCCTTCCTCCATACGTGTAAGTGATCGTTCTTTTCGGATAGCTGGGGTTGTGCCTCCTGACGTACTCCGGAGCGCTTGCCGGTGCGGACCAGGTGGTCCCAACGGACAGCTCTTTTCCTTGGTTCCAGTACCAGGCCGCTGATAGGACGGAATGATTGAGGCTATTCGACACCAAGTCTGGGTCGTCTACACAGCCCAATCCGCTGTAGCTCTCGTACTTCTGGTAGCCACTTTCCCAAGTCAACTGCATCAACCCGCGCCCCACATAGGGCGCATATCTATGTCCGGTACCGTATTCTTTCGTGGTTCTCAGCCTGTCGGCCTCCCAGTATGCCTGGGCAAGGAAGTGTATTCTCCGTATGCAAGTATTTATCTCGAACTGGTTGAACACAGCATTGATCTCTTCTGCCAGCATTCGATAGTTCTTGTCTCCGTCCGGCATTGAGATGTTGGTCGCCGTAAACAGCCTCTCGCCCACAGCACCGTGGACGGCCGTCTCGGACCGTCGCATTGCGAGAATAATTTCTCGCAGCTCTTCTTCGGTTAGATCCCTGTGACAGTAGCAAGGACCCGTGGCGAAGTTTGTTATGAAGCCGACTGGGTGGAGATTGAAGGCGACGAGCGATTCGCTTTCTGGCAAACCCTGGTTTCCCTTGACCTTGTCCCACCACAGCAGTGACTCGATCCGCGCCTTCTCCTTTTCCCAGTCCGGCTTGCGCTGGTCCGGGATCAGATCGTCCATGGCGTGCCACTTGTCCATAGGGCCGGACCATTCGCTTTCGTGCTTGATGATCAAGTGGGCCAGCGCCTGGGCCAGCCAGGGCTTGCGCAGGGCCTGTCGCAGTTCCAGCGGGGTGAGCGCCTTGTCTCCATCCAGATCGATCACGTCGTAGAGCTTGCGGAACAGCACGCCGCTATCGACGCTGCTGCCTTCGGCTTCCAGTTGACCTTGTTCGTCGGGTGCGGCGTGGCCCTGCTGGACCACATGGTGGGCATAGAGCGCGCGCGGCGTGGCGCCGTCGATGTTCACGATCTCGAACCCCGGCCAGTCCCAGGGGGTGCACAGGCGGACTTTGGCGTGCTCCTTCTCCCGGACCCAGCCCGAGGCGCTGCTTCCTTCAGCGGTGCCCACCTCCACTCTCCACCAACGGGTGCCGTCTTCCTCCTTGACGGGCTCATCCAGCGCGCTGATTGGCAGCACACGGGTGTGGCCGGCGACGGGGCCCTCCGCGCCATCGGCCTGCGTACTGAGCTGCGCCGCATCCGGTGCCGCCGTGCCCGTTGTCTGCACCAGCCGGGCGCCTTCCTCGATCAGGAGCAGGGTCTTGTGCCGCTCCTCCAACTGCGCAGCCCGCGCCCGGCTTTGGGAGATGAAGGCATCAATGTCGTCCAGTGTGAACACCTCCACTTGCATCAGCGGCCGCTCATTGCAGGCTGAACCCAGTGGATTCATGTCGATGTAGCGCTGATATTGGCCGAGATGGCCGATCAGGTCGCCTGCCTTGACTTTGACCGGTTCGTCCGGGATGACGATGGTATCGAGCTCGCCCGGCTCCACTTCGGTGTCGGGGATCTCGGCCTTGTAGGCGTGGGCGCCGGTCAGGCCTTCCGGATACACGGCACCGACCACCTCGGTGACCGCGTAGTAACCGGTTGTGCCGAGTCGGGCGCCCAGCTTCAACCTGGTGCCACGAGGCGCGAAGCCGACGATCCGTCGGTTGGCGTCGCGCAGGTTCAGGCCGATACCGTTCTCAGGGATATGGGGATTGTTCGCCCTGTTGGCGTCCCTGGCCTTCTCCCCCACGATATGCAGCGGGTCGCCCCAGTACGCAGGCCTCGGTTTGTCGGGCGACTGCTTGTAGCCTTTCCAGCTCAGCAGGTGGATATAGAGGCTGTAGAACAGCAGACTCGGTTCTTCCTGCGCATCGGTGTCGTTCTGGTCTGTTGCGTTGCCATCGGTGGCACCGTCCCCGGCCTGCCCATTGGCGGCCTTGGGAAGCTGCAGGCGATGGCGTACCAGGGTGAAGCCGGTGGCGTAGGTCGCCGGGCCGCAGCTGGCATATTCCACGGCTGGATAGTCGTCGTCGATCTTCCACGCGATCACTTCGCCGTCGGCGATGCAGCGGATGCCTGCGTCCTGCGCCAGTTGGGTACCGGTCTGGCTGCCGAAGTGGATGCCGCCGTGCCATTGGCCGTTGTAGCCGATGGGATAGAAGCCGTCCTCAGCCAGCGCCAACGCATCGTAGTACGCCTGCGGATCAGTGGCTTCGGCGGTATTGCGCTCGTCGCCGCTCGAGGCTTCCACGATCGGGAACGGGTAAACAAGCTTCTTGACTGGCTCGGGAGCCTCGCTCTCGTTGCTCATGTGGGCATCCTTGTCTGTTGTCCATCAACCGGAGAAGTCGAGCATCCTGTCCGGTTCGAGTTTCACAATGCCGTCGGGCAGCGACAGGCGGACATCGCCACTCTCTCCACCCAAGAACGGATGCTGACTCGCCTTGACCGTGAAATTCCCCGGACAGGCGAACGTGATGTCGCCACCCTCCAGCGTCACCTGCGTCTGCCCGGCCTGCAGCACGATCTTCTGCTGCGCGAGCACGTCGATGCGATCGTCGGTGGCGGTGAAGGTCACGGACTGATCGGCCAGCAGTTCCAGCGGGCCGGTGTGGGCCTGCAGGGTGACCGGGCCGTTGGCGGCGATGGCGCGGATCGGGCCGGCGTGGGCGTAGAGGGCGGCGTGCTGGCCGGAGACGGACGAGAACGTCTGCCCGGCGCTGAGCTGGGCGTCGTCCTGCGCGGTCAGGTGCAGGGCACCGCCGGCATAGGCGACGGCGCTCTTCCGGGTGGCGAAGGCGATCGATTCCGGCGATTCGGCGATCAGCTTGGGATCGGCGAAGCGCTCCACCGGATCTTCGCCGGGGTCGCGGCTGCCGGGCGCCGGTTTCATCGCGCTCTGGCCGGCGACGCTGCTGGCGTACTTGCCGTCGGCCTGCGGGTCGATCGCCTCGCGCAGTGCAGTGAGGCGCTCGTTGGCGTCGAAGCCCGGCACCTGCTGCTGGAGCAGGGTGTCGTGCAGTCCCTCGGCGGCGCGCTCGGCGCCCTTGAGCTGGGCGACCGCCTCGGCCAGGTCGAGCTGGGTGGACGCGGCGTCGGGGCGGGCGGTGGTGGACAGCAGCAGGCCCTGGCCGGCGTGCACGTTGCCCCAGCCGCCGGTGGCCAGTTCAACGCCTTGCCCGCGCAGGCCGCCACGGCTGCCGTCCCGGTGATCGATCAGGTAGCCCAGCTCCAGCCGGCTGTCGGCCAGGGTGGTGTGCAGGCGGGTGCGCAGTTGCCCAGGGGTGTCGTCGAGCAGCCATTGCTGGGTGCCGGTGCCGTCATGCGCCTGGCTGTGCAGGCCGCTCAGGGTGCCGGGGTGGTTGGACGCACCGTCGATGCCGCCGGCGAACGGCGGAGCGACCTCGCCGTTGTACAGCTGGCCGGTGATGCGCGGCTGGTCGACGTCGCCGTGGGCGAACTCGACCAGCACCTCGGCCCCGATCCGCGGCAGGAAGTGGCTGCCCCAGTTGGGCCCGGCCAGCCACTCGGCCACCGGCACCCAGGTGCCGCTGGTCGCGTCCCCGGGGGCATGCCCCGGATGCTGGCTGGCGGCCTCGGTCAGTCCGCCCGGGTTCGGTTGCGGACCGCGTTGCCAGGCGAACTGGATCCGCACCTGGTGGTCGCGGGTCGGCGTCACCGCCGCTTCGGGCAGGCCGACCACGCGCGCGGTCTGCGGCCCGTGCACGGTCGGGCGCGGGCGCGGCAGCGGCGCCACCGGGGTGCCGGCGGGCACCGCGGCGAAGCGGTTGCGATAGCTGCCGTGCTCCAGGTCGGCGGAGGCGAGCAGGGCGGTGATGCCGCTGCCGAGGTTATTGACCGCCACGTGGGCGATGCGCAACGGCAGGAAGGCCTGGCCGCTGTGGTTGGGATGCTGCTCGAACGTGAAGGTGCTGCCGGCTGCCAGCATGCGGCCGCTGCCGGCGCCGAAATGTAGTGTCTGCGGCAGGCGCAAGGCATCGAGCCGGTGTGCGGCCTCGGCCTGCGCGTGGTCGGCCTGCTCGAAACGCCCGGCCCGGGGCTGCACGAAGACTTCCAGCGGGGGCAGGGTGCCGGCGTCGGCCTCGCTCTGGCCGGCCACGCTGGTCAGCTGCTCGCTGTGCCAGCTCGCGACCTGGCTGCGGTTGGGTACCAACTGGCGCTGTTCGCTGAAGGCGCTGACGGCATCGGCGGTCTCGGTGCCGTCGATGCGGTGGAAACGGAGGCGCCCGCTCTCGGGCGCTTCGGCCGCCTGGTCGTGGATCACCAGGGTGTGGCGGATGGCATCGTCATCGTCGCCGGCATCGTCCTGCGCATGCTCGTAGCGCCAGGCCAGCCCCGCCTCGGCCAGCAGCCGGGCGACGAAATCCCAGTCGCTCTCGCGATACTGGGTGGTGATCGCGCGCACCGGCAGGGCACGGGTTACGTCGAAGCGGAACGCCGCCTGCGGATAATCGGCAAACACCTGCTCGAGCACGCCGCGCACGTCCAGGTCCTGGAATACCAGCGCGTTGCGGCGATGGGTGAGCAACGCGGTCCAGGGTTCCATGGTCAGCCGGTAGCGGGCCAGGCCGCCGTCGGCGCCCAACGGCGCCACCTCGGTGCACAGGCCGTACCAGCGGCGATGCGCGCCATCGGCCCGGCGCAGGCGCAGGCCGAGCGGTTGTTCGAGCAACTCCTCCGTCGCCAGGAAGGCGGAGGTGGAAAAGACGTCGATGTCGAACCGGAACGGCGCGCAGACGGCTTCATTGCCATCGAACCGTTCCACCACCAGCCCCGATACCGGGGCGTCCAGCTGGATCAGGCGTGCATGTTGCGACGGTACCGCGAGCGCGGCGAGCGCCTCGCGGGCCAGAGAAGGCATGTCCATATCGTTCTCACGGCAGGGTGATGGTGACGTGGGCCGTGCGTTCGGGCATCTGCACGACCTGTTGGTAGGCGGCCATGCGCTGCTCGGTCCGGTGACCGAGCCAGGCGCTCAGCCCGAAGTAGCCGAGTAGGCCGAACGTGCCCACCAGCACCGCCGGCAGCCACAGCGGCACCACGCGGCGCAGGGCATGGGCCACGTTGTCCGGTGGCGGCCAATGCGGCGCGAAGCCGGTGCGCTTGCCCTTGAGATAGACGATCTCGTCGCCGAGGCGCGCGGTCAGGTAGCCGAGCTTCTCCGGGCCCTCGAGCCGGTACTTGCCCTCGAAGCCCAGCAGCAGGCAGTAGTGGTAGACCTCCAGCGACGGCAGCCGCGGCGCGCCCTGCGCACGCAGTTCCTCGAGGCGGTCGAAGAAGTGCTCGCCGGCGAGATGGTCGCCGAACAGGCGCAGCTGCAGCGGTTGCAGCTCCCAGGCGTCGCGCACCGGCGACGGCTGCGACAGGACCACCTCGTCCACCGCGGCGCAGAAGGCGTACTTGGCGGCGTACACGTCCTCGGAAGCGATGCCGAGCTTGATCGCGCCGCGTTCGACGCCGTCTAGGAACCGTTGTACCGACTGCACGAAGCCGTCGACGCTGCCCGGCAGCTGCCCGCGCTTGAGCAGCAGCAGCAGGTAGAAGCCGTCGGACATCAGGTCGAGCAGGCTGCGCGGGGTGGCGACGCCGGCGCTGCCGGGTGCGGCCGCGTGCTGGGGCGTGAGCGACGGCATCGGGGCGGGAACGGGAGGGAGCTTCGGGTTCATGGCGCCACCGCGATCAGTTCGAGCTTGAGTTCACGCAAGCCGGAAGGCACGTAGATCATCAGCGACTGCGCCTTGAGCATGCGTTCGTACAGGGGGCCGCGCGCCTCGACCGCGAAGTAGTAGCTGCCCGGGCGCACCGGGATGGCGGCGGGCACCTGCGCGGCGTGGGTCAGCTTCACCCCGGGCAGGGCCGACAACACGCATTTCTCCACGTCGTCCGGGGCGCCGACCTTGAACCGCACCGGTACCGTCTGCACCAGTTCCTGTCCCGGCATGTCGGCGGCGACGCCCAGGTAGAACGCGGAGTTGTCGTCGATGCGCTGCGAATCGATGCGGCCGACGTGGAACGACGGCTTCACCTCGGACAGTGCGATCTGGAAGTAGCGCGCCGAGATCACCGTATCGAGCAGTTCGCGGATCATGCCGAACAGGCGCTCGAAGCCGGCCTCCGGGGCGGCATGGTCGTATTTCGGCAGGTCCGACAGGCCGTAGGCCTTCGAGAAGGTGAGCAGTCCCCCGGCAAGCCGCAGCAGTTCCTGGTGCAGGCGCTCGGGGTGCAGCCCGGCATTGTGGAACAGGTGCGAGAGCGTGGCGAAGGAGGACGTGGCCGTGTGCAGCAGCCAGAACGAGGCGATGTCGCCGGAGCGGAACTCGATGATGTGCTGCGACGGTTGGCGGTGCAGTCCGTACAACGCGTCCACCTTGGCCTGTAGCGAGTCCAGCAGCGTCCGCAGCTGCATGCGCAGTTGCGGCGCGGCGCCGATGCTCAGGCTCGGCGGCTGGAACGCCTCGTCGAACTCGAAGCCGCCGGTCGGCGTGCGCCGCACCCGCGCCACCGCGACCGTCACGTAGGCGTCGCGGGGCTTGTCGTCGGTGAGCAGGCGCACGGCCTTGCGCAGGTACGACAGCTCCGCCTCGGCGGCATCGGTGTAGAGGTCCGGCGTCGGTCGATTGTCCTGCACGAAGCGCGCGGACTGCGCGCCGTCGCCGTTGTCGCCGCAGTTGCCGCCGTGCTCGCGGATCAGCGGCAGCGCAAGGTGCACCGTCGTCGCCTGCACACCCTCGGGCAGGTCGCCCAGCGACAACGCATCGGGCAACTCGTCGTGCGCGGGAGCATCGTAGGTCTCGCCGTCGGGAAAGATCGCCGAGACTTCGAGCGCTCGCAGGCTGCCGGTGGCAAGGCTCTGCGGGTCGAAGCGCAGGCTGCGAACGCCCCAGGCGTGGGGGTGCAGGCTGCGGGCGAGATCCTGCAGGCGCGCCTCGTGGTAGGCGTCCTGGCGCTGGAAATGCTGCGGCCGCAGGAACAATCCCTCGCCCCAGAACACCTTCGACATCCGACTCACGTGCGACACGCTGCAATCCTTTGGCTGTTTCGTTCGTCATGTCGCATCGCTGCGGCACGAGCGGGGCGCCGGACGTCGTGCCGGCACCCGGGATCGTTCGGGAGGGAGCTTACCCATGCGGTCGCGGATCAGGCAATGCCGCCGCGGGTTCCCCCCTGTCTGGCCGATCTTAGCAGGCGCCGATCACGTCGTGCCGATCATGGCGACATGCACTGCACCGAGGCCAGGCTGGCCGGGTCGCCGGCGATACGCGTGATCAGCGCGGCGCTGCTGGTGGTCATCGCGCAGGCGTGCAGGCCGACGGTCACGCCTTCCTTCTGGACTTTTTTGTGATGTCCATCGAAGGACAGGCGCCAGCGATTGTTCGCCGGGGCCCGGAACAGCGCCACCACGCCGAGCACCTCGGCCTCGGGCGCAAGCCGCTCCTCGACCTCGTGCCGCGCCCCCGGCGTCAGCACGATCTCGTTGACCGCCACCAGGTCCTCGCCCAGCGCCCTCCGCTCGCGATCCTCGTCCAGGAACATGTCGAACGGCGCCTGTTCGAAGCGCCGGTTGCTGCGCAGGTGATAGACCTTCACGACCGCCGCCAAGGCGCGCCGGTCGTTGCCGGCATTGAGGTTGTCTCCTGCGTACAGCCGCAGCGGAATGCGCTTTTCCTCCTGCTGCGTGTCGGTGTCCTTGAGGCCGACGCTCTCCAGCGTGCGGTTGACCGCCTTGCCGATACCGCCACCGCTGGCGCAGCCGCCCAGCGCGAGGAAGGCCGTCGCCAGGACAAGCCGCGCGGAGGCGCGGGAACGGAGTCGCGAAGAGACGGGGGCGGCCGCGGCGCGGGCTGCGAAATGTGTGTCCATACTTGAATCGCCTGGTTCGCTGGTTTTTAATGGGCGGGCCGCCGGCGCACGATGCCGGGGCGTACGGGGCAGGCGGCGCCCTTCCGGAGCCGGGGCGCCTGCAGGGGGAATGTCATCTTGACGCAGCAGGGAAAGGCTACTATACCCACTCCGGAAACGAGCAGGAACGAGATCCGGTCGATCGCCTAGGTGGCGTGCGGACGGATTTCAGGCGTGTCACACGGAACGTGTGGACACATGGAATGAATCAGGATTGATTTGGGACGGTCATGATGACGGGATGGAGCGGGAAGGGAGCGTGCCAGGGACTGATGGCGTTGGTGCTGTTGTCGCTGCTGGGGGCATGTGCAACGACCGGAGGCCAGGGCGCCTCCGACTACGGCAGCCTGATGTCGCAGGCGGAGTCCGCGGTGAGCGCGGGGCGTGTCGATGCCGCCCTGGTCGCCTTCGCCGACGCAGCCAAGGCCGACCCCACCAAGAAGGAACCGTGGGTGCGCTCGGCGCAACTGCAGTTCGACAAGTCCAATTACGCGCGTGCCATCGTCGCGGCCGAGGAAGTCCTGCAACGGGACCCGGACGACATGGTCGCCGACGGCATTCTCACCGTGAGCG
Organism: Luteimonas sp. R10; assembly: GCF_045689605.1. Classification (GTDB taxonomy): domain Bacteria; phylum Pseudomonadota; class Gammaproteobacteria; order Xanthomonadales; family Xanthomonadaceae; genus Luteimonas. The sequence continues at coordinate 3,072,640 of NZ_CP141262.1, read as the reverse complement.
GGTTCCGCATCGCCAACCACTCGCTGCAGCGCCTGCAGGGGCGCGGCGCACTGTCGTCGGAAACCGCGCGGCGTGAAGCCGAGACCCTGGCCGGCACGCTGAAGGCGACCATGGGCGACGACATCCTCGCCCCCGAGGAACCGCAGAAGGCGACCGCCGCACGCAGGGCCAGGCCGGCGCCGCGCGCGTCGGCGGCGCCGGCGCGTCCCGCCGCCAGCAGCGCTTCGAGCGAGTCGGGCGGTCAGTCCGGCGCGGATCCGTTCAAGAACATCGGCGGCAACTGAGGGTCCGTTCCGCCCGACCCATCGTCAGGAGACGAGTGAGATGGCCAAGAAGGATAGTGTCCAGAAGCGCCTGCAGAAGGTGCGCCCGCCGCGTGTGCAGCTGACCTACGACGTCGAGAAGGGCGACGCGATCGAGCAGAAGGAGCTGCCCTTCGTGGTCGGCGTGCTCGGCGACTTCAGCGGCAAGCCCGAGCAGCCGCTGCCGAAGCTCAAGGACCGCAAGTTCGTCAACGTCGACCTCGACAACTTCGACGAGGTGATGGAAGGGATGGCGCCGCGCGCCGTCTACCGCGTGCCCAACAAGATCAGCGGCGAGGGCGGGGAGTTCGCGGTGGAGTTGAAGTTCAACTCGATCGACGATTTCCGGCCCGAGGCCGTGGTCGAGCAGGTCGAACCGCTGCGCCGGCTGCTCGAGTCGCGCTCCAAGCTCGCCGACCTGCGCAACAAGCTGGCCGGCAACGAGAAGCTCGAGGACCTGCTGAACGACGTGCTCACCAATACCGAGCAGCTGAAGAAGCTCGGCAGCGAGGACCAGGAGTAGACCATGGCCGCAGAAGCGACGACCGCAACCCAAGAAGCCGCCACCGTCACCGAGGCCGGCCTGCTCGACCAGATCGTCGAGCAGAGCAAGGTGGCCAAGTCCGGCGCCGAGCACCAGCGCGCCAAGGACATCATCTCGGAGCTGGCGAAGGAGGTGCTCGATGGCACCGTCGTCGTTTCGGACAACCTCAATCTCACGCTGGATGCGCGCGTCGCCGAGCTCGACCGCATCATTTCCGAGCAGCTGAGCGCGGTGATGCACGCGCCGGAGTTCCAGCAGCTGGAGAGCAGCTGGCGCGGGCTGCACTACCTCTGCCAGCAGACCTCGACCGGGCCGATGATGAAGGTCAAGGTCATGAACGCGCCGCAGAAGGACCTAGTGCGCGATTTCAAGTCGGCGATCGACTTCGACCAGAGCGCGCTGTTCAAGAAGGTCTACGAGGAGGAGTTCGGCACCTTCGGTGGCGCGCCGTTCGGCGCCCTGATCGGCGACTACCACATCGGCCGGCAGCCGGAGGACATGTACTTCATCGAGCAGATGTCGCACGTGGCCGCGGCCGCGCACGCGCCGTTCATCAGCGCCGCGTCGGAAGACATGTTCGGCCTGGAGACCTTCACCGACCTGGGCAAGCCTCGCGACCTGGCGAAGATCTTCGATACCGTCGAGTACGCCAAGTGGAAGTCGTTCCGCGAGTCCGAGGACAGCCGCTACGTCGGCCTGACCATGCCGCGCTTCCTCGGCCGGCTGCCGTACAACCCGAAGGACGGCACCACGGTGGAGGGCTTCAACTTCGTCGAAGAGGTCGAAGCCACCAATCACGGCAAGTACCTGTGGTGCAACACCGCCTACGCGATGGGCGCGCGCCTGACGCACGCGTTCGAGGACTTCGGCTGGTGCGCGGCGATCCGCGGCGTCGAGGGCGGCGGCCTGGTCGAGGACCTGCCCACGCACACCTTCCGCACCGACGACGGCGAGGTCGCGCTCAAGTGCCCGACCGAGATCGCGATCACCGACCGCCGCGAGAAGGAGCTCAGCGACCTCGGCTTCATCCCGCTGGTGCACTGCAAGAACACCGACTACGCGGCCTTCTTCGGCGCGCAGTCGGCGCAGAAGCCGAAGAAGTACAACACCGACTCCGCCAACGCCAATGCCATCCTGTCGGCGCAGCTGCAGTACATCTTCGCGGTGTCGCGCATCGCCCACTACCTCAAGGCGATGATGCGCGAGAAGATCGGCAGCTTCGCCTCGGCGGGCAATGTCGAGGACTTCCTCAATCGCTGGATCGCGCAGTACGTGCTGCTCGACGACAACGCATCCCAGGAAGCCAAGGCGCAGTACCCGCTGCGCGAGGCGTCCATCCAGGTTTCGGAAGTGCCGGGCAAGCCCGGTGTCTACCGTGCGGTGGCCTTCATCAGGCCGCATTTCCAGCTCGACGAGCTGTCCGTTTCGTTGCGGCTTGTGGCCGAACTGCCGGCTAGTGCAAAGAAGTCGTAACGGTTTTCTGCAGCGTCAAGGGACGGAGATCCCGCATTCGCAGTGACGCATCCGTCCCGCTGGGGCGGTTCGTATCGACTGCCGGGCCATACGCGCCGGCGACCTCTATCTCACGGAAGATCGGAACAAGGAAACCCAGATATGCAACATGCATTCCTCTCCATCGATACCATCAAGGGCGAGTCCCGCGACGACAAGCACCTGAACTGGATCGAGATCAAGTCGTTCTCGCAGGATCTGCTTCAGCCGCGCTCGGCCACGGCGTCCACCTCCGGTGGCCAGTCCGCGGCGCGCGTGAACCTGTCGCCGATCGAGATCGTCAAGTCCATCGACCTGTCCACCACCGCCCTGAACCAGGCGTGCGCGGGCGGCACCACCTTCCCCAAGGCGCGCATCGAGTTCATGCGGGCCGACAAGGACGGAAACGCACTGAACTACTACGCAGTCGAGTTGCTGAACGTGCTGGTGCACCGTGTCACGACCACCGTCGACGATGACGGCATGCCGCAGGAAGTCGTACAGCTGAGCTTCGGCGCCATCCGCTGGACCTACAACCAGCAGAAGCCCGAAGGTGGCGTCGGCGGCAAGACCGTCGCGCAGTGGAGTGCCATCAAGAACGTTCCCAACTACACGGCCTGATGACGCTTTGCGGTGGCGCCGCGTGCGCCACCGCATTTGGCCCGGGGGATCGTGGGCAGCACATGGAGTGCGCCATCGCATCCGGGTCCCAGAGGCCGCGATCACGGCCGCAAGCCCGGTGTCGAAGATCGCGCGGCTGGACGAGCCGCCTACGAGGTATGACGGTCAATGAAGGGATTCGAACCGAGCCTGCTGGAAAAACTGCTCGACGATGCGCCGCGGTCCCGATCCGGCGGCAACGTGTTCAAGTCGATCTCGGTGGAGCAGTACAAGGAATCCGTCGCCCGCGACCTGGAAGGGCTGCTCAACAGCCGGTCCGCGTTCTCCGAGGACGACCTGGGCGATTATCCGAACTGCCGCCAGTCGCTGATGACCTACGGCCTGTGCGACTTCTCCTCGATGAGCCTGGCCAACGCCTATGACCGCGCGGCGATCTGCCGTTCGCTGGAGCAGGCGATCGCCCGCCACGAGCGCCGGTTGCACAACGTGCAGGTACGGCTGGACTCCGACATGCACATGGGGACCGGGCTGCATTTCACCATTCACGGGCTGCTGGACCTGCAGCCGGCGCGCGAGGCGGTCAGTTTCGACGCGATGCTGCAGCCGACGACCCTGCAATACTCGGTCAGCCGCCTGCGGCGCCAGGCGGCCTGACGGCGATGCAGGACCTGCTGCCGTTCTACGAGCGCGAACTGGCCTTCCTGCGCCGCTATGGGCGCGAGTTCGCCGAGCAGTATCCCAAGATCGCCGGGCGCCTGCTGCTGTCGGCGGACGGCAGCCAGGATCCTCACGTCGAGCGCCTGATCGAGTCCTTCGCACTGCTCAGCGCCCGGGTGTCGAAGCGGATCGAGGACGACTATCCGGAGTTCACCGACGCGCTGCTCGAGGTGATGTATCCGCACTACCTGCGGCCGTTCCCGTCGTGCTCGATCGCCCGGTTCGACATGGGGCCGGCGGCGGCGAAGCTGAGCGCGCCGGTGCGCATCCCGCGCGGCACCCAGCTGCAGTCGCGGCCGGTGCGCGGCGTCAACTGCCGCTTCCGCACCGCCTATGACGTGCAGTTGGCGCCGATCGCGTTGCGGTCGGCGGAGTATCGCGCCGTCGCCGAGGCGCCGATGGCGGTCGGCCTGCCGCCAGGATCGGGCGCCCAGATCTCGTTGACCTTCGAACTGCTGTCGGACCAGGTGTCGTTCGCCAAGCTCGGCGGCCAGGCGCTGCGCCTGTTCGTCGATGGCGAACCTTCGTTCTGCGCAGCGTTGCGCGACGCGCTGTCGCTCCAGGTCATGAACGCCTATGTCGAGGCGGATCGGGACGGCCGCTGGCGGCGGCTGGAGTCGGTACCGCTGCGGCCGGTCGGGTTCGCTGCGGAAGAGGCGCTGATCGACTTCCCGCCGCGCGCCCATCCCGCCTACCGCCTGCTGACCGAGCTGTTCGCGTTTCCGGAGAAGTTCGGCTTCTTCGATCTCGACCTGAAGCCGGTGAGCGCCCAGGCCAGCCGCGGCTTCACCCTGCACCTGGTCCTGCGGGCGACGGCGCCGGACCAGCCGGCGAGCCGGGTGCTGGAAGGCCTGAGCCGCGACAACGTGCTGTCCGGCTGCACGCCGGTGGTCAACCTGTTCGCCCAGCACGGCGAGCCGATCCGCGTCACCCAGCGCACGACCCACTACCCGGTCGTGGCCGACGCGCGACGCGCGTTCGCCCACGAGATCCATTCGATCGACTCGGTCAGGCGCGTCCGGCAGACGCCGCAGGGCGAGCAGGTGCAGGAATTCCGGCCGTTCTACTCCCTGCGCCACGGCGAGGATCCGGACAAGACCGGACACTACTGGCTGTCGCGCAGGGACGAGGCCGTGGCCCGTCACAGTCCCGGTTACGAGACGGAGCTGTCGTTCGTCGACCTGGACTTCAACCCGACGGTCCCGAAGACCGACGTGCTCAGCGTCGAGTTGACCTGCAGCAACCGCGACCTGCCCACGCACCTGGCCTACGGCGTGTCCGGCGGCGACCTCAGCATCGAGGGCGGCAGCCCTGCGCGCACGATCGGCCTGCTGCGAAAGCCCAGCCGCCCGCTGCGCTTCCGCCGCGGTCGCGGCGCGCATTGGCGGCTGATCTCGCACCTGGCGCTGAACCATCTGTCGTTGACCCAGAGCGGACTGCCTGCGTTGAAGGAAATGCTGCGCCTGTACGACCTGTCGGCCAGCAGCGTTTCCGGCCGCCAGATCGAGGGCATCGTCGGCCTGGAGCACCGGCCGACCACGGCGTGGATGTCGGGCAAGCATTTCGCGTCGGTCGTCCGCGGCATCGAGATCCGCCTGACCATCGACGAGGCGAATTTCGTCGGCGCCGGCATCGCCGCCTTCGCCCAGGTGCTCGACCGGTTCTTCGGTTTGTACGTACATGCCAACAGCTTCACCCAGCTCATCCTGATCTCCAGCCACAACGAAGAGGTACTGGTCCGATGCGACCCGCGAAGCGGCGAGTCGATCCTGGCGTAGCGCAGCAGCTGTTCGAACATCCGCACCGCTTCGAGTACTTCCAGGCGATGCGGGTGGTCGAGCAGCTGTTCCACCACCAGGGCGCGACGGCGGAGGACGTGATCCCGCAGCGGGTCCGTTTCCGCAATACCCTGTCGCTCGGATTCCCGGCCGCCGAGCTGGAAGAGGTGCGTGCCTGGTCCACCGAAGGCGAAGCGCTGGCGCACAGCGCCGCGCTCGAGCACGCGATCGCGACCGAGAGCATCGGGCAGGTACACATCACTCCGGCCTTCATGGGCCTGCTCGGCACCACCGGCGCGCTGCCGCTGCATTACACCGAGTTGCTGCACGAGCGCGAGGTCTACCATCGCGACCGTGCCGCGCGCGCCTTCCTCGACATCTTCACCAGCCGCGTGCTCGCGCAGCACTACGCGGCATGGAAGAAGTACCGGCTGGCGATGCAGTACGAGCTGGACCGGCGCGAGCGTTTCCTGCCGCTGGTGCTGTCGCTTTCCGGTGTCGGTCTGCCGGGCTTGCGGGACCGCATGGCCGACGGGCAGGGCGACGTGTTCGATCAGGCCATCGCCTATTACGCCGGCGGCGTTCGCCAACGGCCGGTCTCGGCGGTCTTCCTGCAGCACATGCTCGCCGACTACTTCGGCATCGACATCCGGGTCGAGCAGTTCGTCGGTGCCTGGTACCAGGTTCCCGAGCAACAGACGACCCGGCTCGGCATGGCGAACGCGAAGCTCGGTGCCAACGCACTGGCCGGCGATCGCGTCTGGCAGCGCGACCTGCGCCTGCGGCTGATGGTGGGGCCGCTCGATCGCGACCGTTTCGACGCATTCCTGCCCGGCGGCGACGCGGCGAAGGCGCTCGCCAAGTGGCTGACCCTGCTCACCGGTTCCTGCCTGGAGTACGAAGTGCGGCTGGTGCTCAAGGCCGAGGACGTACGCGGCGCCGGCATCGGCGGCGAGCATGGCGCGCGTCTGGGCTGGGACAGCTATCTCTGCACCAGGCCGTCCGAAACCGCACGATCCGATGCCGGCTACGGCATCCACACGCTGCAATGAGCGCCCCCGCATCAACACACGCGGGCGCGGAGCCGAACGGGCGCGGCTGCTTGCGGCAGGCCGCGACGGCAGGCGGCGGGCCGGCCGGCGAGAGAACGTACCCATCCAGCATGGAGCCATCGGTTCAAGCATGAGCATCAACCTCAAGACCCTGATCAGCAAGCTCGACGACACCTGCCGGCAGGCGGCCGAGTGCGCGGCCAACCTGTGCATGGCGCGCGGGCACTACGAAGTCGACCTCGAGCACCTGTTCCTGGCGCTGCTGGAGCAGCCGCAGAGCGACTTCGTGCTGATCGCGCGGCGCAGCGGCATTTCGCTGGAGGCGCTGGAGAAGGACCTGGGCGACGAGATCGGCCGCTTCAAGGCCGGCAACACCCGCACGCCGGTGTTCTCGCAGCACCTGCCGGCGCTGTTCGAGCACGCCTGGCTGCTGGCGTCGCTGGACTCGGGGACCACCCGCATCCGCAGCGGCCATCTGCTGCTGGCGCTGCTGACCGAGCCGAACCTGGCGCAGCTCGCCTATCGCGGCTCCAAGCAGTTCGTGCGCTTCAAGCGCGACGAACTGAAGCACGACTTCTCCAGGCTGACAGAGGGTTCGCAGGAGGCGGGGCAGGGCGTCGGCTTCGCCGATGCCGACGGGCAGGGCTCCGCGGACGGCGCGGAAGATGCCGTGCCGGGCCGGGGCGGTCTGTCGAAGACACCGGCGCTCGACCAGTTCACCACCAACCTCACCCAGCGCGCCCGCGACGGGCACATCGACCCGGTGATCGGCCGCGACGCCGAGATCCGCCAGCTGGTCGACATCCTCATGCGCCGGCGCCAGAACAACCCGATCCTCACCGGCGAGGCCGGCGTGGGCAAGACCGCGGTGGTCGAGGGCCTGGCGCGGCGCATCGCCGGGAATGACGTACCCGAGGTGCTGCAGGGCGTGGAACTGCACGTGCTCGACATGGGCCTGCTGCAGGCCGGCGCCAGCGTCAAGGGCGAGTTCGAGAACCGCCTGAAGAACGTGATCGACGAGGTCAAGAAGAGCCCGCATCCGATCATCCTGTTCATCGACGAGGCGCATACCATGATCGGCGCCGGCGGCTCGGCCGGGCAGAACGATGCCGCCAACCTGTTGAAACCGGCGTTGGCGCGCGGCGAGTTGCGTACCATCGCCGCCACCACCTGGAGCGAGTACAAGAAGTACTTCGAGAAGGACGCCGCCCTGGCGCGGCGCTTCCAGGTGGTGAAGGTGGAGGAGCCCACCGAACCGCTGGCCGCGGCGATGCTGCGCGGCATCGTGCCGCTGATGGAAAAGCACTTCGGCATCCGCGTGCTCGACGAGGCCATCACCGAGGCCGTGCGGCTGTCGCACCGCTACATCAGCGGCCGCCAGCTGCCGGACAAGGCGGTCGGGGTGCTCGACACCGCCTGCGCCAAGGTGGCGCTCGGGCAGAGCGCCACCCCGGCGATCGTCGAAGACACGCGTCGTCACCTCGACCGGCTGCAGGCCGAGATCGCGGCGCTCGGGCGCGAGGCCGCGGGCGGTGCGAATCACCATGACGAGCGCCTGGGCGAACTGCGCGAACAGCAGGCCCAGGCGCGGAAAGTGCTGGCCGACAACGAGGCGCGGCTGACGCAGGAAACCGCCTTGGCGCAGCGCATCCAGGCGCTGCGCGCCGAGCTCGAGCGGGATCACGATCCCGCTCCCTCCCCCGCGGCAGCGGGGGAGGGCCGGGCTGGGGATGCGTCCGGAGCCGGCGGAATCGATGCCGCCGCGGCTTCGCCTGGCGCGCTCCCCCCATCCCAGCCGCCCGCCGAAAGCGGCGGAAGGGGCAAGCGCGCGCGCGCTGCCAAGACCGCGAAGGTCGCCAAGGGCAAGGGCGACAAGATCGCTACCGGCACTGCCGACGCGGGCCCCGACACCACGAAGCACGCCGAACTCCAGCGCCTGCAGGCCGAACTGCGCGAGCTCCAGGGCGACACCCCGATGGTGCCGCTGCAGGTCGACGGCACCGTGGTCGCCGAGATCGTCTCCGCCTGGACGGGCATTCCGCTCGGGCGCATGGTGAAGGACGAGATCCGCACCGTGCGCGGGCTCCAGGACCTGCTGCGCGAGCGGGTGATCGGCCAGGATCACGCGCTCGACGCCATCGCCCAGCGCGTGCGCACCGCCACCGCCAAACTGGAGGACCCGAACAAGCCGCGCGGCGTCTTCATGTTCGTCGGGCCGTCCGGGGTCGGCAAGACCGAGACCGCGCTGGCGCTGGCCGATATCCTCTACGGCGGCGAGCGCAAGCTCATCACCATCAACATGAGCGAGTACCAGGAGGCGCACAGCGTCTCGGGCCTGAAGGGCTCGCCACCCGGCTACGTCGGCTACGGCGAGGGCGGCGTGCTGACCGAGGCGGTGCGACGCAATCCGTACAGCGTGGTGCTGCTGGACGAGGTGGAAAAGGCCCACCCGGACGTGCTGGAGATGTTCTTCCAGGTGTTCGACAAGGGCATGATGGACGACGCGGAAGGGCGCGAGATCGACTTCCGCAACACCCTCATCATCCTCACCAGCAACGTCGGCTCGCCACAGATCATGCAGGCCTGCCTCAACAAGCCGGCCAAGGAGGTTCCCGCGGCCGGCGCCCTGGCCGAAGCGCTGCGCCCGGTGCTGATGAAGCATTTCAAGCCCGCCTTCCTCGGCCGGCTGAAGGTGGTGCCGTACTATCCGATCGGCGACGAGGTGCTGGCGCAGATCATCGCCCTCAAGCTGGCCCGGATCCGCGACCGCGTCGCCGCCAACCACAAGGCCGCCTTCCAGTGGGACACGGGGCTGGTCGACGCGGTACTGGCGCGTTGCACCGAGGTGGACTCGGGCGCACGCAACGTCGATCACATTCTCAACGGCACCTTGTTGCCGGAAATCGCCGAAGCCGTATTGGCAAGCATGGCCGAAGGCGGCAAGATCGGTCAGATCAAGGTCGCGGCCGGCAAGAACGGAGCTTTCAAGTACAAGGTGGCCTGAAGTCGAGGCGCCTTGCCATACCCAAGGAGGAGTCACCATGGATTTTTACGGAATCGACAGGGAAACGACCATCGGCAACTGCGACAGCCTCGGGCTCGGTCGCAAAGGGCGCGGCACCGAGAGTGTCTGCGGCTGGAACAGGATCCAGCCCGAACACATCGTCGAGCTGCTCGACAAGGCCGCGCCCGAGGCGCGCGGCGATGCGCGGAACCTCGCGGCGTTGCTGTCGCGGTTCTCGTGGCGCATCCGCGGCGCTGCACAGGCCCAGGCCAACAGCAACCGCATCGTCAACAATGTCCGCGAGATCACCGTCTCCGCAGCGGGACGCAACTTCCAGCTGCACTGCACCGAGAACCCGTCGTTGAAGCTGGAGCGGATCACCGCCTGACCCGGACACCGGCGGCACATCGGGCGCCCGCCGACACGGGCGCCTGCCCGTCCGGCGGGATGGACGGGGCCGCGCAAGGAGCATCGCCATGGACGCACTCGCCACCGCACTCACCGCCCTGGTCGCCGGTCCGAAGCAGCACGAACGGCTGCTGCGGCTGCATACCGGCCTGGGGCCCGACGTCCTGGTCGCCGAGACTTTGGCCGGCCATGAATCGCTGGACGACGGCTTCCGCTTCGAGCTGACCGCGCTGTCGATCGATGCGCACCTGTCGCTGGACGATCTGCTCGGCCAGCCGGTGCTGCTGGAACTGCTCACCGCGGATTCGCGCACGCGGTTGCGCCCGTTCCATGGCCATGTCACCGCCTTCGAGCGGCTCGGCAGCAACGGTGGGCTGGCACGCTATCGATTGGTGCTGGAGCCGTGGCTGGCCTTCCTGCGCCAGCGCATCGACAGCTACGTGTTCCAGGACATGACGGTGCTGGAGATCGTCGAGGACGTCTTCGCCGACTACGCCGAAGCCGGCGCGCTGTCGCCGGCGTGGCGTTGGGAACTGGCCGACCGCGACGTGTACGCCAGGCGCAGCCTGACCACGCAGTACGAGGAGAGCGACTTCGCCTTCCTGCGGCGGTTGCTGGCGGAGGAGGGCATCTTCGGCTGGTTCGAACACGCCGGCGATGCCGCCGCCGATACGCTCGGCCGGCACACGCTGGTGCTGGCCGACCACGGCGAGGCGTTCGCCGATGCCGGCCCCGTGCGTTACCACCGCAGCGACGCCACCGAGCGCGAGGACGGCATCCAGCAGTGGTCCAGCGCACGCCGCTGGCAGACCGGGAGGCTCGCGCGCGCCAGCTGGGACTACCGCAGCCTGGGCATGCGCCCGGCCACCGCCGACGGCGAGCGTTTCGGCGACGCGACCGCGGAAGACGACGACACCGCCGGCCCCTACGCCTGGCACGACAGCGCCCAGGGCGAACGCCGAGCCCGCCAGCACCTGGAGGCGCTGCAGGTCGACGCCCGCACGTTCGACGGCCAGGGCACCTGGCGCCGGCTGGCGCCGGCCGCCCGCTTCGAGCTGGTCCAGCACCATGCCAGACTCGACGCCGATGCCCGCCGTTTCACCTGCCTGAAGGTCGAACACCAGGCCCGCAACAACCTGGGCGCGGAGATCCACAGCGCCCTCGAAGCCTCCCTGGGCCCCGTGGCCCTGCCGGGCGCCGATCTGCCAGATGCCCTGTCGGGACTGACCGCAACGTCATCAGTTGCGGGATCCGCCGGTGCGAACGAACCCCTCTCCCGTTTACGGGAGAGGGGCAGGGGTGAGGGCGCCTCCGAAGCCGGCACCGCCGAAAGTGGCGAGACCGCCACCAACGCCGTCGACTCCCTGCTGTCCCGCATCACCGGCGGTGGCACGAACGACGCGGCCCACTTCTACCGCAACACCTTCACCGCCATCCCGGCTTCGGTGCCGTACCGTCCCAGGACCGTGGACGGCCACGGCCTGCGCCTGCACCCCAAACCGACCGTGCACGGCACCCAGAGCGCGATCGTCGTCAGCGACGGCGGCCCGGTGCTGACCGACCGCGACCACCGCATCAAGGTGCAGTTCGCCTGGCAGCGCGGCGCCGATGCCAGCAGCGGCCATGCCCATCCGGGCGGCGACGACAACGCCCCCGGCACCGACGGTGCCTGGACCTGGGTGCGCGTGGCGACCCCCTGGGCCGGCGACAACTGGGGCGGCGTGCTGATTCCGCGCAAGGGCCAGGAAGTGCTGGTGGCCTTCCTGGAAGGCGACATCGACCGGCCGGTGGTGATCGGCAGCGTCTACAACGGCAAGGGCCAAGCCGACGCCCAGCACAACCAGGTCGCCGGCGGCGGCGCCGGCGCCACCGGCAATGCCGCGGCCTGGTTCGACGGCAACGAGCACGCCGCCGTGTACACCGGCTTCAAGAGCCAGGCGTTGGGCAGCAGCCAGGACGGCAGCGGCGGCTACCAGCAATTGCGGTTGGACGACACGCCCGGCCAAGGCCGTGCCCAGGCGGCCACGACACAACACGAGACCACGCTGACCCTGGGCCACCTGAAGGGCGGCGAGGACAACGTGCGCGGCGCCGATCGGGGATTCGGGGTGGAACTGTCGACGCAGGCCAACGGCGCCATCCGCGCTGGCGCCGGCCTGCTGCTGACGGCCGAGTCCGGCGCGCAACAGCTCGCCGCCACCCAGACCCTCGGCCAGTTGGGCGAGAGCGAGCAGCTGCTGCAGGCATTGGCCGACACCGCCAGGAGTCAGGAAGCGACACTTCCTGACGATGCCGACACCCTGCCGGCTCAGGCGAGCCTGAAGACCGTGCAGGAGACGATGCAGGCCACCCAGAGCGGCGGCGCGGCCGAAAGTGGTGGCGAAGGCGGCAAGGCTATCGGCGGCGGCGAGGGCGAAGCGCCCGGCTGGAGCGCCCCGCAGCTGGTCGCCGGCAGCCCCGAAGGCCTGTTGAGCCTGACCCCAGCCGACCAGGCCTGGGTCTCTGGCACCCAGACCAGCCTGATCGCCGGCAGCGATCTCGACTGGGCCAGCCAGGCCGGCACCGTGATCGCCGCGGCCGGCGGCATCGCGTTGTTCACCCAGGGCAGCACCGCACCGGCCGGCCAGCCGGCCCAGGAGAAGGGCATCGCCCTGCACGCCGCGCAAGGTAGGGTGAGCGCGCGAGCGCACAAAAACGAGGCCAAGGTGGCGGCCAAGGCCAGCATCACCGCCGCCAGCACCCAGGCGGACGTCGAGATCTCGGCCCCAAGCAAGCACGTGCTGCTGACCGCGACCGGCGCGTACCTGAAGCTGGAAGGCGGCGACATCGAACTGGGCTCGCCTGGGGCGATCGAGTTCAAGGCTTCGAAGAAGGAGTGGACGGGGCCGGCGAGTGCGAGTGGCAACGCTCAAGTTCCAACGGCCGGCCTAGAGGCGTGCTCAAAGAACGACGCTTCTGCTGCCGCCAGCGGAGCCGCAGCTTTGTGAGGCAGGCATGCATACCGACCTCATAAGGACATTGAGTGAAAAACTGCAGGCCGACAGCAGCTGTTCGCCTTGTCTGTTGGTCGATCCAATGCTCCGTGAGCCGTTCTCAAAGGATTGGCTTGCAGATATCGATGCCGAAGTTGTACCAGTGCCAGTGCGGCACCCTTCTTTGAAGGAAGATCAAAGACCCCTGTTGATTCGCATCCGGCCAAGGGACACGCCCTTGTTGGAGGCGAGTGTCAATATGGCCATCATGGAACAAGAGAATCCCGATGCCGAACAAGGGGGCGGTTTCTCCATCGGAGGCTGGTTGTTGTCAACAGGTCGGATTGATGGGCTGGCGGTGCGTATGGCGGCTTGCATGCAAACCGCCGCGCCAGTACGTGCGGGTCGGCGGCTTGTCCGATGGGCCGATCGTCGTGTGCTGGAATGGATGTGGCCGGTGTTGACGCAGGATCAGCGCACCGACCTGCTTGGGACAGTGACGGACTGGTTCGCTATCGATAGGTGCGAACGGCTGGTGACCTATGGCAAGACAGGTACAGGCGTCGCCGGCACGCTGAAACTGAGTTCCTCGCAATGGGAGCACGCGCAGAACTGTCACGTGGTCCAAGATCTACTGCGGGGATGGCGTCGCTTCCGTCGGGCGCTGCCAATGGATTATTTGCGACAGTGCGCGGATGCGGTGCAATCGATCAGAAAAATGGGGGTGGATGGGCGCCAAGATCAGGTACTGCTGGGTGCCTATGTCCTGCAGGTGCACCCACGCTTGGTAGAGCATCCTAGGTTTATAGCAGCTGTTCGTCGGGCTGCTGCCGAAGGAGTTCCATTGATGGGTCTGCTTGCTGAAATTCCCGATCCCGAAGGCTGGGAGATGATGCGCGCCGATCTCGATCGGCAGGCTGGTGCGCCAGTCACATTGAATCAGAATCAGGAGAACAATTGCCATGGCTGACGGACAAGGCCCGTATTCCATCAACGCCCAGAACGCGGCGGCGGGCGCTCCGAGCTGCAGTTCCCAAGGATGCCCTGCCTGCCAGAAGGTGGGTTTGCCTGTATTGCTGGTCCGCCCCGGTGTCGCGGACAGCACCTATGCGAACTCTGGAAGCCGTCAGCAGCTGCTGAACCCGCTCTTCAAGCACGAGCTCGCCATGCCGGTCATGACGACGTGCGGTTATGTCGCGCGATCCTTGCGTCCTGGATACGTGCTTGCGTACTACGAACAGCCGCACACAGCGCAGCTCAGGGCGCAACAGGGCTGGGAAGTGTTCAAGGTGTACCCGGGCGGATACATGGAGCCCTTCCCGCTTGAAGGCGGCCAACAGGAAACGGAAGACGATCAGTTCACCTGCTCACGTGTCGCCTCGTACGCTACAGCGATGTTGTTCGTCATTCAGGACGCAAAGCGCGCCGGCAAGGTTTGGGTCGCGTATAGCGACCATGTCTGGAGCCAGAAAATTCGGGATGAGTATCAATCGAAAAAAGGTCTGCGCAGCAAGCGCATGACCCTGATCAATGCTTCCAAGGCCAAGTGCGAACAATCGATCCCGTTGACAGAAAGCAATTTGCAGCAGGTCGTCGCCGAATACGACCCGCGGTCTCAGACGCCGTTCCCCATGATCGTGACGGGGAACCCGTTCAAGGGAAATCCGTTCGAACCCCTGCCGTTTGCCGCAATGCCGGGCCTGCCTGGCATGCGTCCGGAGCGGGCGAACGACATGCAGGCGGCGGCGCAGTCAATTTTGGGAAAGCACAATGACCTCAGCGGTCATTCCAGGCGCGGTGATTATCCGCTCGATGCCGCGATGATCGTAGGTGTGACTGACGCCATCGGCGTGACCAGCGAAACGGCGCACCGACGGGTCACGCTCTGCAACACTGCGGCGGAGTGGGTGGCGGCGCAGCAGGACGGCTACCATCGCTTCCAGTCCGCGATGACCATTGAAGGTCTGCTGAAGCTGTCCAGCGATCAGGCCGAGGCGCGCAAGAAGAACTCGACTGACCAGAAGTATGCCGGAATGAACGGCAAGGAAGTGAGCGAACGGGAGTTCGAGGAATTACAGTCTTCTGGCAAGATACCGGGAGATGCCACGCTGGAGCCCATTTACACCTATGGGTGGGACGGTCCCCATGGCGACGGCAGGTTCCGGGTCTACGGGCGGGGAAAAATCCGGTTCGTGACCGATGCGGAGATAGACGAGGAAGCCAGGGACCTTGAGGAGGACATCCTCGACGGGCTGTCTGGAAAAGATGAGGCGAAGGACTACCGCACATTCCTGAATACCCATAAGAGCAAGGCGGAAGAAGACGATAGGCTTCTGGCGCGCATTGAAGTGGACTACCGGCGATGGTTGCAAAGCGACCAGCGCAAGCACGTCACTTCGAACGATTTCGACGAAACTACGCCGTCCGACGGGATCCACTATGGCGGGGCGGTCGCCAAGGTGACCTTTGGCGGACCGATCAGCGACAACGGGGTCGCGTGGTTCGAGGATTTCCTGCTCAAGGATCCGGACGACAAGGAGGCCTTGCTGGTCCGCGCGTTGCTCGGCAACCAGAAATCCGCGATCGAGGCGTTCAAGCCAACAAAGATCGTCAAGCAGACCAAGACTTTTTTCAGTCTCATCGAAAAAATCGAGGAAGCCGCTGCCAAGGGTACGGATCTTCCGCCCGGCGATGACAAGCTGCTACAGGCGTTTCCGGAAATCCGGATCGTTGCAAGGCAATTGCCGTTGTTGAGAAATCTCGCCGCAGTGTACGGCCATCTGAACCTGGGGGTGGCCGGCGCGACCGCCATGGCACTGGACAAGCTGGGCAAGATCGAATCTCCGTTTCGCGACAAGGTGCAGGCCCTGGTAGAAGGAATCGCCGACACGCTCGCCGAAAAGGCAGGCATCGCCTTGCACAAGGTCAGCGTGCCGATCGACGTGGGCGCCCGCTACTGGCGCAGGCAATTGGGCCATGTACGGGAACTGGCAAGACGTGCCGCCGATGCCGTCGACGGCAAGCAGGTCAAGAGCCTCGTGATGGGCGGGGCGATGTGGTTCGACATCGGTGGGCGCCCGGGAATGGCGGACGCCGTAGTCGATTTCTACGTGGCGGTGCGCAGGACCAGCGGGCAGGCCGTCGGCGCGCTCGACAAGCTGGACGAAGCCAGCGGCAAGGCGGCTGCGGGTGCTGGTGCCGCCGCCAACAGGAGCGCCGACGCCGTATCGCAGCTTGCCCGCACCCTTGGTAAGAACACCAAGGACATGGTGCGTGAGAGCATCCAGGTGTTCAAGCAGGGCGGTGCCACACTGTCCGCGGCAGGGGGCGTGCTGCAGGCACTCTCCATTGGCAAGGCCTGGGAGCAGCTGGAGAATGGCGATGCGGAGGAGCGCGCCAGCGCCCGGATCTCGCTGCTGTCGGCAGGGCTGGGGCTGACGGCGGCCATGATGGAAGTTAGCGAGGCATATGCGAAGCGGTTAGGCAAGACTGTAGCGGCAACTGGCATGAAAGTTGTTGCAGGCCTTGCATCAACAGTTGTGTTAACGATAGACGCTATTGTCGCTATAGTTTCTGCGTTCGATGAAAGTGCGATGGGCGACAGGGATGTGGCCAGAATGCGATGGGCCCAGGCTATCTTTTTTCTTGGTGCTGCAGTCGCGAGTGGTATGGCAGTCGGCGCGGCTGCTGGCTGGATCACCGGGACAATTGCTGCAGGCTGGGGTTTGTCCTGGACCGGTTGGGGATTGTTGTTGGTTGGTCTAGGCTTGATCGCGGGCTGGGTCGCGATGATGCTAGACGATCCGCCGACGGTGGAATGGGTCAAGCAGAGCATCTGGGGAAGCGGCCGCCGGAAGTGGGGCAGCTTGCAGCGCGAGCAGAATGAATTGAACAAGATCCTGCTCGGCGTCAGGATCGATTTCCACGCCGGAGACCGCATGACCTTGAGTGCGGGAACGGTAGGCCTTGGAGCGCCGACGATTACACGTGTCCCCACCGGCACCTACGAGGCTTGGGTACGATTGTTCTTGCCGCCGCAGCTGCGCGACAAAGTGAAATACGAGTTGGGCTTCACGTTGCGCGGCACACAGGAGCAGAGGAGCCGTTGGAAGTTCAACCACCGCACGCTGGAGAGCGGGGAGGTCAAGGAGTTCGTCGTCGACGCGCCCGGTATGGTCATTTCCGATCATATCGAAGATGGCGAGTCCATCAAGCGCGAGATGGAGGTCGAAAGAAACGCCATTCGTGCGGTGTTCGGCAGCGTGCGGATCTGGGACGCGCCGGAGGACGGCGATCTGATTATCGACGAAACCCTTTCCAAAGGCTGACATGACACGCAAGAACAATCCCAATTACGACATCCGCATTCCGGAATGGAACCAGCCAGATCCCTGGTTCCAGTTTGGCGAGGCCGTGCGCAACGGCACGCTGTTGGGCGGGAAGCTGCCGTGGCGGGTAGCGCCAGAGGACAAGCGTGTGTCTGTGCACGGGCAGGCCAGCACCTGCGATGCGTTGCTAAACGTGTATCCCGATGCGATCGAGGTAGGAGCGCCGGCTGGAACGCCAGAGATGACGTTTATGCTGCCTTTCTTTGCGATTGTTGGATTGCTCAGTGTGGGCCTCGTTGGCTGGATAAATGTTTCTATATTTTCTGATTTGATAGCCGCTGATGAGTTGTCGTGGCCAGATCTCATTTTCCTGTGTTTCAGTCTCTCTGCTTTGGTCATTTTTTTTCTAGCCACAGTGCTTTTCTTCAAAATTGCATTCTTTACTCCACGCGATATTCCTGTGCTATTCAATCGATCCACCGGAGAAGTATCTTTTTTTTCGGTGATTCCGGTCCGTTTCTGGGAGTTCTGGAAGAAGGTTGGCGTCGATCCGGCACAGACTTGCAAATGGGATGACCTGCGCGCACGCAGCTATAAGATGACCGAGTTCACCGGTTCGGCCGGTCGCGAGTCGCACCTGCTGGCTCTGCTGTGGGGCGAGCCGGACGATCCGCGGCAGTGTAAGGAGATCGTGACCATCGGCTACAAGGGCTGGTGGGAAGATGAGTTGCTGTGGCGGCTGTACGAGCACATCCGCCGTTACATGGAAGAGGGCGGTCCGCCGATCCAGCCCGGAGAGTCGTTGCGAATCTCCGGCACCGGTCGCCTGCCGGCGTTTCCGCCGGAGATCGTCGCGGCCGCCGGCGGGCCTGCACTGAGCGCCGAGGAGGTGCATCGCCTGGCCGGCCAGGCAGTGGCCTGAGCACCACGTCCTCGCCTTCGAGCGGCTGGGCAGCAACGGCGGGCTGGCACGCTATCGATTGGTACTGGACCAATATGGTGCATGACACGAATGGCGCTTACTTAGGCATCGCCATTCCCGCCTTCGCTGAGTGGCCGCCCGAGATCGTGGCCGAGTGCCGGAATGAGCCGGGCGGCCCAACCGCTGGCCGGAGCCAGGCTATACCGGAGAATTCGACAACAATCCGACCTGAGTCCGCAAACAGGAGCGCCTTTCCCGGGTCCGTGATGGTTGTTTCCTGGCTGGCTGGTAGGTCGCTGATGAACGACGAAACGCAGTTTGCCCGCTCCAGCGGCACGATCCCCGGCTGACCCGCGGAGATAGGGGCTGCCTGCAGGATCGACTCGGATGATCCGTGGGTGCGGAATGCACGAAACACTGCATGAAGGGCACGGGCGAGTCGCTCATGCCTGCGGAGACCAGCGGGTCTCTATCGCACAACGTGCGGCGACAGCCGGTGTATTGGCGGCTACGCCGCCGCCGCGACCGACGGAGCGCCATCCGGCTCCGGCTTCGAACCATCGTTGGAGGACAACAGCGTCGATTCCGTCATGACGGTCCAGACCGGCATGCCGAGGCGCGCCAGGGCGTAGTCGGCGTGGAAGGCGAGGCGGCTGCGTTCGGCCTGCGGGAGTTGGCCGGCCAGTCCGCGATACAGGCGTGAGAATGCGAGCCAGAACTGCTCGTCGTCCAGGCCCTGGGCGATCAGGCACCACAGGCCTTGTTCCAGTTTCGATGCGGCTTCCGGCAGCGACAGCTGCGGTGGAGAGGCGTCGGCCCGGCTGCCAGGGAGGGAGTGATCGGCGAGGACCTGCGGGTCCGGTGCTGAGGTGTCGGAGGAGGAGTCCCGATTATCGAGTGGGGCCGACATGGTGGCGATCCTGCTTGGCGATTGTTCCTGTGGTGAAACGAAGTATCGGCTCGCGATCGTCAAGACGGCGCGATGATGCAACGCCTCATGATCGGTTGGCCGTCGCGTCGAAAGCTGCGCATGCGCTAGATAGGGCGCTGCCTTTCCGGATTCAACCCCTGTGCAAGGCGGCCCCCGTCGGGGCCGACGCTCGCCACCGTGCCGTGCAGATCGGCAGCGGCAGCAGTGCCTGGATACGAGTTCCGTCGTGGAGTGTGTCCGCTGGATGGCGGATAGTGCGGAGGCCGTTGGCGGCCGGGCACATGCCCTTGATCGCCCGGCAGGCAAGCTCGCCATTTCGATGACTGGCAGCGAGAATCCGGGCATGGGCATGCTGATCGACGGCAAGTGGCACAGCGAGGAGGAGATCCCGGTCGACGAGACCGGGCGTCTTCGGCGTTCGTCGTCCGTGTTCAGGAACTGGGTGACGGCGGACGGCCGTGCCGGGCCGAGCGGCGAGGGCGGATTCGCGGCCGAGCCCGGGCGCTACCGCCTCTACATCGCACGCGCCTGCCCGTGGGCGCACCGGACGACGATCTTCCGCGAGCTCAAGGGCCTGCAGGAGATGATCGGATTGTCGGTGACGCACTGGCTGATGGTGGAGGACGGCTGGACCTTCCGCCCCGCGCCTGGGGTGGTGCCCGACCCGGTGAACGGCGTCGAGTGCCTGTGGCAGCTGTACGTCAGGTCGGATCCCGGCTACACGGGGCGGGTGACGGTGCCGGTGCTGTGGGACACGCGGAGCGGGCGGATCGTCAGCAACGAGTCGGCGGACATCATCCGCATGCTCAATTCGGCGTTCGACGGGGCGGGCGCGGCCGAGGGCGACTTCTATCCGCCTCCGCTGCGCGAGGCGATCGACGCGTACAACGAGCGGATCTACGACACGTTCAACAACGGCGTGTACCGCGCCGGGTTCGCGCGCAGCCAGGAAGCGTACGACGAAGCGGTCGACGGCGTGTTCGATACCCTCGACTGGCTCGAAGGCATGTTGTCGAAGCGGCGCTACCTGTGTGGCGACACGCTCACCGAGGCCGACTGGCGGCTGTTCACCACCCTGCTGCGGTTCGACCCGGTCTATCACGGGCACTTCAAGTGCAACCTGCGGCGGCTGGTGGACTATCCGGCGCTGTGGTCGTACACGCGTGAGTTGTACGGGCAGCCGGGGGTGGCGTCGACGGTGAATTTCGAGCACATCAAGCGGCACTACTACGAGAGCCACAGACACATCAACCCGACCGGAATCGTGCCGAAGGGGCCGGTGCTGGACTATGACGCGCCGACGATCCGCCTGCCCGCGGCGGAATGATATCGGAGGCGTACGGCGGTCCTTGCTTGTGGAAGTGGCGGCGGTATGCCGCCGCTGTCGCGACTCCCGTCGCTCCCACACCCGTCGTCCCCATAATGGCTGCAGGGGACCTGATTCGTCGCCTGGCTGTCATATTGCCGACATAGTCTCGCCGGGCATGGACATCCTCATGCTGTCGGACGTGTATTTTCCGCGGATCAACGGGGTGTCGACCTCGATCCGCACCTTCGCCCAGGCGCTGATCCGGATGGGGCACCGGGTGACGCTGGTGGCGCCGGACTATGGCCCGGACAGCGGACAGGAGGCGCACGACGGCGAGGGCGGACTCGAGGTGCTGCGGCTGCCGGCGCGCGTGATCTTCTTCGATCCGGAAGACCGGCTGATCCGCGCGTCGGCGCTGCGCACGGTGCTGCCGCAGCTCGCACGGCGACGCTGGGATGCGATCCATATCCATACGCCGTTCCGCGCCCACCAACTGGGCGTGCGCCTGGCGCGACGGATCGGGCGGCCGACGGTGGAGACCTACCACACCTACTTCGAGGAGTACGTGGCGCATTACCTCCCGTGGCTGCCGGGGCCGCTGCTGCGGGCCTTCGCGCGCGCGGTTTCGCGCCGGCTGTGCCATGGGGTCGACCACCTGATCGTGCCCAGCGCGCAGATGACCGAAGTGCTGCGGCGTTACGGCGTCCGAACGCCGTCCACGGTACTGCCGACGGGAATCGAACTCGACGAGTTCGCGGGCGGCGACGGCGGGCGCTTCCGCGCCAGGCACGGGATCGCGGCGGAGCGGCCGACACTGGTCACGGTGGGCAGGCTAGCGGTGGAGAAGAACGTCGCGTTCCTGCTCCGGGTGGTGGCGCGGCTGGTCGGCGAGTTTCCGGATCTGCTGTTCGTCGTTGCCGGCGAAGGGCCGGACGCGGCGCGGCTGCGTAGGCTCACGGCGGAGCTCGGGCTGGGCGATCACGTGCGATTCTTCGGCAACCTCGACCGTCGTACCGAGCTGCTGGACTGCTATCGCGCCGGCGACGTGTTCGTGTTCGCCTCGCCCACCGAGACCCAGGGCCTGGTGCTGATCGAGGCGATGGCGCTGGGGGTGCCGATCGTGTCCACCGCGGTGATGGGCACCGCCATGGTGCTGCGCGACGCGCGCAGCGCGCGGGTGAGCAGCGAGGACGTCGATGCGTTCGCCGGGCACGTCGCCGCGCTGCTGCGTTCGCCCGCCGAGCGCGCGGCGCTGGCCGCGGCCGGGCCGGGGGACGCGAAGGCCTGGAGCAACGATGCGCTGATGCAGCGTGCGGTGGCCCTGTACCGGGAACTGGGAGCGCGGAGCGAAAGCAGCATCGCCATCGCCCCCACGTAGGCGCGCCGCACCAGGCCGCCCTTTCCGGCGCAGTGAAGACAGGGCCGTCGCCACGGGCGGTGTCAGTGAATAGCCGCGCCAGGCCGCCCTTTCCGGCGCAGTGAAGACAGGGCCGTCGCCACGGGCGGTGTCAGTGAATAGCCGCGCCAGGCCGCCCTTTCCGGCGCGGTGAAGACAGGGCCGTCGCCACGGGCGGTGTCAGTGAATAGCCGCGCCAAGCAGCCCTATCGGGCGCAGTGAAGACAGGGCCGTCGCCACGGGCGGTGTCAGTGAACAGCCCCACAGACCGCCTGGCAAGGCACCGACCCCATGCCGCTCAGCCGAGCTTTCCGAGCGAACTGTCCAGCACCCGCACCAGTTTCTTCGCCGCGCCGGTGATGGCCGCCGCGACGGTGCTGGCGTCGTCGGACACGGTGGCCGGCGGACGGCCTTCCAGGCGCGCCTCGAGGGTGCAGTGCTTGTCCTGGGCGCCACCCTTGCCGGCATTGGTGTCGCGCAGGTGCACCTCGACCCGGGTGACCTGCCCGGCATAGCGCGCGAGCGCATTGCCGATGCTGTCTTCGGCGTGGCGGACGACCGATTCGTCGGCCTGGATGTGGTGATCGGTATTGAGCTGGATCTTCATTCACGCTCCTGTGCGAGGACGGCCGCCGGCGCGGCGCTACGAAGACCCCAGACGGTAGTGATCGTGGTGTAAACGCAGCGAAAAGCCGGAGCGCCGGTGGCGGCCGGCGCTCCGTGCCGGTCAGAGGTTGACCGACTGCATGCTGGATTCCGGATAGCGCTCGCCCGCGACCGCGTGGCTGGAGAGCACCGCGCCGATGCGCGTCAGCTCCGCGTCTTCCAGGCGGATATGCGCTGCTGCGGCGTTCTCGTCCAGGCGCTCGATGCGCCGCGTCCCCGGGATCGGCACGATGTCTTCGCCCTGGTGCAGCAGCCAGGCCAGCGCGACCTGCGCAGGCGTGGCACCGCGCGCCTTGGCCAGCTCGGTGACCGCTTCCACCAGCGCGTAGTTGCGGTCGAAGTTGTCGCCCTGGAAACGCGGGTTCTGGCGGCGCCAGTCGTTGTCGGCCAGGTCGTCGGCCTTGCGGATGGCGCCGGTGAGGAAGCCGCGGCCGAGCGGGCTGTAGGGAACGAAGCCGATCCCCAGCTCGCGACAGGCCGGCAGCACGGCATCGGCCACCTCGCGCGTCCACAGCGAGTACTCGCTCTGCAGCGCGGCAATCGGATGTACGGCCGCCGCGCGGCGTACCGTATCGGGCGCCGCCTCGGACAGGCCGAGGTGGCGCACCTTGCCCGATTCGACCAGGCGCGCCATCGCGCCGACGGTGTCCTCGATCGGCACGTTCGGATCGACCCGGTGCTGGTAATACAGGTCGATCCGGTCGATGCCCAGGCGCTTCAGGCTCGCGTCGCAGGCCGCGGCGACGTACTCGGGCCGGCCGTCCACGCCGAGGAAGGCGCCGTCCGGCGCGCGCACGTTGCCGAACTTGGTGGCCAGCACCACCTCGTCGCGGCGCGTGCGCAACACCTTGGCCAGCAGCTCCTCGTTGCGGCCGACGCCGTACATGTCGGCGGTGTCGAGGAAGTTGACGCCAGTGTCGATGGCGTGGTTCAGCACGGCGAGGTTCTGCGCCTCGTCGCTGTCGCCGTAGAAGTCGGACATGCCCATGCAGCCCAGGCCGATCGCGGACACGCTGGGGCCGTGGCGGCCGAGGGTGCGGCGGGGGAAGGGGGTACGCATGCTGGAGTCTCCTGGTGCGGGGGAGCCAACAGGCTAGGACCCCACCCCCGGCGGACGTTAGTCCATTGCTGGAGCATTCTTGCCCGATCCTCCGCCGGGCCACCCATTGCGCTGGCGGCACCGGCCTCGATGCGCATAATCGAGGACGCCCCGGTCAGGAGCCGACGCCATGCCCGACAACGCTTTCAACGTGATCGCCACCCGCCACGGCACCGAGGCGCAGCGCGCGGAACTGGCCGACCGGATCATCCGGAACGCGCCGCAGCCGGGCGTGCACGCCTGCGCCGTGCCCGACCTGGTCCTGGTCCGTGCCGACGAACCCTCGCAACCGCTGGCCTGCGTCTACCATCCCAGCCTGTGCGTGGTGGTGCAGGGGCGCAAGCAGGCCATGCTCGGCGAGGACCTGTACCACTACGACCCGCTGCATTACCTGGTGGTGTCGATGTCGGTGCCAGTGACCGGACGGGTGATCGAGGCCTCGCCGGAACGCCCGTACCTGTGCCTGCGCATCGACATCGACACCCAGGCGGTCGCCGAACTGGCGACGCAGCTGGCGTCTTCGCCGCCGCCCGCGCAGGAGAACGGGCGGGCGCTGTATCTCGCCCGCACCGACGCCTCGCTGCTGGATGCGATCCTGCGGCTGGTGCGATTGCTCGATACCCCGGACGAGGCGCCGGTGCTGGCGCCGCTGGCGCTGCGCGAGATCCATTACCGGGTGCTTTCCGGCGAGCTCGGCGCACGCCTGCAGGCGTTGTGCCATGTCGATGGCGCCGCCCAGCGCATCGCCCGCGCGATCGAACTGCTCAAGGCGCGCTACGCCGAGCCGCTACGCATCGAGCAGATCGCCGCCGCCGCGCACATGAGCCCGTCCACCCTGCACCAGCGCTTCAAGACCGCCACCGCGATGACGCCGCTGCAGTTCCAGAAACAACTGCGTCTGCAGGAGGCGCGCCGGCTGATGCTGATGGAAGGCGTGGAGGCGGCCGCCGCCGCGCATCGGGTCGGCTACGAAAGCCCGTCGCAGTTCAGCCGCGAGTACCGCCGCCTGTTCGGCGCGCCGCCGCGGCGCGAGGTGCAGGCGGCGCTGCAGAACGGCGCCGCGATGGCATGAATGCCGATGGGCGGCACGCGCCGTCGCCATGCGTTTATAGTGCCTGCAGGTCAACGGGGAGGTTGATGATGATTGGCATTCGATCGGCGGCACTCGCGCTGCTCCTGACGCTGGCGGTGGCCGCCGCGGCGACTCCCGGCGCGCGGGCCGAGGGGCCGCGCCCGGACTGGGAGTTCTCGACCGACCAGGCATTCGATTCGGCATCGATCCCCGCGTACGCCGGCCGCCACGACGCGGTGTACGCGCGTATCGATGCCGATCTCGACGCCCATCTCGCGCACCTGCAGCGTTGGGTGCGCCAGCGCTCGATCAGCGCACAGGACGACGGGATTCGCGAGATGGCGGAGCTGGTCGCCGGCGACCTGCGCGATCTCGGTTTCCGGGACGTCGCGCTGGTCGAAACCCCGGGGCATCCCGGCGTGTTCGGCCATTACGACGCCGGTGCCGAACGTACGCTGGTCGTCTACATGATGTACGACGTGCAGCCGGTCGAGGAGAACTGGCGGATCGCGGATCCGTTCGCCGGCGAGTTGGTCGAGCACGAGATCGGCACCGTGCTCATGGCCCGCGGTGCCACCAACCAGAAGGGGCCGCAACGGGCCTTCCTCAATGCCCTGGACGCGATCATCCAGGAGCACGGCACCCTGCCGGTGAACCTGTACGTCATCGCCGAGGGCGAGGAGGAGCTGGGCTCGCCGAACTTCGGCGCCGTGATCGAGCCCTACCTCGACCGCCTGCGTGCGGCCGACGGCGCGTTCTTCCCGATGAACATCCAGGAGCCGGACGGCGACGCGTCGCTGAACCTCGGCGTCAAGGGCATCATCTACTTCGAACTCGAATCGAAGGGCGGTGAGTGGGGCGGTCCGGCGAAGGCGGAAGTGCACGGCTCGCTCAAGGCGATGGTCGATTCCCCCGCGTTGCGGCTGGTACAGGCCATCGCCTCGATGAGCACGCCGGACGGCAACACCATCCTCGTTCCCGGCTACTACGATGCGGTGCGCGCCCCCAGCGACGAGGAGCAGCGGCTGGTCAACGGCCTTGCCCTGCGCGCCGACGATGCGGCGATGCAGAAGGCGCTCGGGGTGTCGCAATGGATCGGCGGCATGCATGGCCGCGAGGCCATCATCCGCAACCTGTTCGATCCGACGCTCAACATCGACGGTATCTGGAGCGGCTACACCGGCGAGGGCATGAAGACGATCCTGCCGCACATGGCCACGGCGAAGATCGACTCGCGGTTGCCGCCGGGCCTGGAACCGGACGAGGCCTACCGCATGATCCGCGAGCACCTGGACGCCGGGGGGTTCGAGGACATCGAACTGAGCCGGCTCTCGGGCTATCCGGCCGCCTCCACTCCCGTGGACGCGCCGCTGGTGCGGGCGGCGATCGGCGTGTTCAACCGCTACGGCGCCAATCCCAGGGTCGCCCCTTGGCTGGCCGGCAGCGCGCCGTTCTACCAGTTCACCCGCACCCTGGGATTGCCGTTCGTATTCGGCGGCCTGGGCCACGGGGCAGGCGCCCACGCCCCGGACGAATACATGCTGATCCGCCCGGCCGAAGGCGTGAAGGCGGCGGGATTGGCCGAGATCGAGAAATCGTACGTGGACCTCTTGTATGCGCTGTCGGAGGCGTCCTCGGAGTGAACGTCCGCGATTGCTTCCCGGATGGCCCCGACCGGCGACGCTGATGGCGGGTCGCCCGGCGCGGAGCGCTGCGCCGTCCTGACGGAACCGCCGGGCAGCGGGCCGGCGACGCCCGTGGGGCCGCACCGTTCCGTTGCCGAGGACACCTTCGACGCCGCGAAGCCATAGACTTCCCCGTTCCATCGATCCGGAGTCTGGACCATGCACCTGGGAATCCTGGGCGGCATTCTGCTGGCGGCGGCGGTCGGCGTGCTGCTGCCGTTGCAGGCGCTGATCAATGCGCGGCTGGGGCATGCGACCGAAGGGCCGCTGTTCGCCTCGTTCATGTCGTTCCTGGT
Organism: Luteimonas sp. R10; assembly: GCF_045689605.1. Classification (GTDB taxonomy): domain Bacteria; phylum Pseudomonadota; class Gammaproteobacteria; order Xanthomonadales; family Xanthomonadaceae; genus Luteimonas. The sequence continues at coordinate 3,046,047 of NZ_CP141262.1, read as the reverse complement.
CGGTACGCTGGCGCTGGGCGCGGCGTTGCTGGTCACGCGTACGTCGCTGCCCAATGCGCAGACGGTGGCCTCGCAGCCGTCGTGGATCTGGCTGGGCGGGCTGATCGGGGCGCTGTACGTGTTGAGCGCAACGGTGCTGGTGCCGCGGCTGGGCGCGGCGGCGCTGATCTGCCTGATCGTGTTCGGGCAGGTGGCCGGGTCGCTGTTGTTCGATCATTTCGGGGTGCTCAACGCCACCCGGCCGGTGGATGCCTGGCGGCTGCTGGGCGCGACCCTGGTGGCGGTCGGCGCGGTCCTGGTGGTCCGCCCCGCGGCGGCGGGATGAGCCCGACGCCGTTTTCGGCCGCCCTGTTCGGACTGGACGCGGTCGGGGGAACAGGCATCATCCGCGCCGTACCGTCCCGCGGGGAGGATGCACATGCCAAAGGTGACTGAAACCGGCAGACGACCGCCTGTCCATGGCACGCCGGCTGCCGAGGAGGTTGGCGTGCCATCGTTGACGTCCGCTTCCGGCGTGGTTCCGGACCCGCTGCTGCGGCCGATGGCCGGCACCGCGCTGGGCGGCATTGTGCTGTTCCTGCTGGCCGCGGTGGTACTGCAGTTCGCGCGCGCCGAGCTCGACTGGATCCGGACGCCGATGAGCTTCTACCTGCTGGGCGACGAAGGGCGCTGGCTGCAGGCGGGCTATGTGGCCCTGGCCTGTGCGATCGTGGCGCTGGCGGTCGGCTGGTATCGCGCGTTGCCGGATTCGGGGCGCAGCGGCGCGCCGACCTTGCTGTTCCTGCTGGCGGCGGCCGGGCTCGGCGTGACCGCGTTCGCGCCGACCGCGCAGGCCGGCCTGCCGCCGACACTGTGGAACTGGCTGCACGGGGTCGCGGCGCAGACGGCGTTCCTGTGCGTGACCACGGCGATGCTGCTGCAGGCGTGGCGACTGCGCGGCGATCGCCGCTGGCGGCGGAGATTCGCCGCGGCCTTCACCGTGGCCCTGGTCGCGTTCGCCGGGGTCTGGGTATTGGCATTGTGGCGGGAACTGCCGCGAGGGCTGTCGCAGAAGGGGCTGATCGCGATCATCGCGGCCTGGCTGGCGACGATGTCGATCTGGCTGTGGCGCGACGCGCGCAGGCCGAACCGGGCGCCTTCCCCGGCGACGCGGCAGGCGGATGGCACCGTGTCCGGAAGCGGCGCAACATGAGACACCACGACGCGACGAGCCGAGGCCCGTGACCACACGCATCGACGATCCGTTTGCCGTATGTACGGCGCCGGTCCTGCCGCAGCCGCAGCGCGAGGCGCTGTTGACCGCCTACGAGAGCCCGCCGCGCGCCTATCATGATTTCGCGCACGTCGGCGAAGTGTTGCGGCATTACACCGACGTGGCCGCGGGCCCCGGCTGGATGCAGCCGGTCGAGACCTGGCTTGCGGTGCTGTACCACGACGCGGTGTACGAAGCCGGCCGGCGCGACAACGAGGCACGCTCGGCACGGATGGCGGTCGAGGCGATCGCACGCTGGCTGCCGGAGGCGGGCGTCGACGCGGCGCGGGTTGCCGCCCTGATCGAGCTGACGGCGCGGCACGGCCAGCACGGCCCCGGCGATTTCGGCAGCGGCCCGGAAGCGGACGACACGCGCCACTTCCTCGACTGCGACATGGCGATCCTCGGCGCCGAACCGGCGGCATTCGACGCCTACCACCGGGGCATCGCCGCCGAATACCGGGGCCGTGTGCCGGGCTGGCTGTTCCGGCTCAATCGCCGCCGGTTCCTGAAGGCGCTGCTGGCGAAGCCGCGGATCTTCCTGAGCGATTTCTTCCACGCGCGATACGACGCGCGGGCGCGCGACAACCTCCGGCGGACGGTCAACGCCTGGCAGTAGTGCAGGCGCCCGCCAGCGGTCTCTCAACGGGTTCGGGGATTACGTGAACCGGAGACTTGCTCGCGGATCAAGGCACGCAGGCGTTCGACCCGTGGGGGGGCGAGTCCGGACCCGCGCCAAGTGGTGGATGCGTCCCGACGACGGGACTGCCGCCGGTGCGGTGCGCCGGCGGCGTTCGACAGACAGCCGGCGATCGCTCAGGCGGCGGCTTGCGGCTGGTTCGCCTGGCCGAGCTGCTTTTCTTCCGACGAGGCCTCGCGGACTTCCGCGACCTCGACGGCGAAATGCAGGTTGCGGCCGGCCAACGGATGGTTGCCGTCGATCTTGACCTGCTCGTCGCCCACTTCGACCACGGTCACCAGCAGCGGACCGCGATCGGTCTGCGCCTTGAACTGCATGCCCGGCTCGACCGAGTCCACGCCCTTGAACGCCTCGCGCGGCACGGCCTGGACCAGGTTCTCGTTGCGTTCGCCGTAGGCCTCCTCGGGCTTGACGTCGACTTCCAGCGAATCGCCGGGCTTCTTCCCGGTCAGCGCCTTCTCGAGGCCGGGCACGATGTTGCCGGCACCGTGCAGGTAGCTCAGCGGCCGCGCCTCGGGCGACTTGTCGATGACCTGGCCGTTGTCGTCGGTCAGGGTGTAATGGATGGTGGCGACGCACTCGGCGGCGATCTCCATGGGTGATCTCCTCGATGAATGGGTGGAGTGGGGAGTGCACCGGTCGATTCACGGCGCGAGAGATGGTGCAACTGATGGAGGCTAGACAACTCGGGCGGCGATCGCAACCGTACGCGTGAATATCGAGGGCACGGATACACGTGCCGTTTTGCCGCTGTGGGCGCCACGGCGCCTGTGCGGGCATTCCGCCGGTTCCACGCACGGCCGGCGCTCGCGCTTCTTCGGCGCCGGCCGCTGTGGCACAGTGCGGCTTCCTGAACGTGGAGCGGAATCCATGCGTGCATTGCGGTTGCTGCTGCTGTCGCTGCTGTTCGCCGCCGCCGCGGCCAATGCCCAGGCGCGCGGCGGCATGACGTTGGAGCAGATCGCGAAGACGCGCATGGCGACGCAGATCGCGATCAGCCCGGACGGCAGCGAGACCGCGTACGTGCTGTCGGTCCCGCGGCGCCCCGGCGTGGACAAGGACGGGACCGCCCATGCCGAGCTGCACGTGGTCGACCGCGCCGGCAACGGCCGCGGTTTCGTGACCGGCGAGGTGGTGGTGCGGGCGCCGGCCTGGTTTCCCGACGGGCGCGCGATCGCGTTCCTGTCCAAGCGCGGGGACGACAAGACCTCGGCGCTGTACCGGATCCCGCTGCGCGGCGGCGAGGCGAAGCGGCTCGCCGCGCTCGACACCGACATTTCCGCATTCAGCCTGTCGCCGGACGGCCGCCAGGCGGCGCTGCTGGCGCCCGAGCCGGAGAGCGAGGCCCTGAAGGCGCTGAAGAAGAAGGGCTTCACGCAGAAGGTGTACGAGGAAGACTGGCGGCCGGTGCAACTGTGGATCCGGGACCTCGGCGACGACCGGGCGGAGCCGCGCCGCGTCGAGGTCGAGGGCAGCGTGCAGAAGGTGCTGTGGAGCCCCGCCGGCGACCGCCTGGCGCTGGTGGTCGCGCCGCGCCAGCTGACCGACGACACCCTGGTGTTCGCGCGCGTGCGCATCATCGCGCCCGACGGGCGCGAGCTCGGGCGCGTCGACAACCCAGGCAAGCTCGGCGACCTGGCCTGGAGCCCGGACGGCGAGCACCTGGCGATCGTTTCCGCCGAGGACGCGCACGATCCGCGCGAAGGCCGGCTGACCGTGGTCGGCAAGGACGGCGGCGAGCAGCGCGACCTGCTGCCGGGCCTGGAAGGGCATGTCTGGAGTGTCGGCTGGCGCGACGCCTCGCGGCTGCTGTTCATCAGCCACGAGGGCGTGCAGAGCCGGCTCGGCGAGATCGGCGTCGATGGCGGCGGACAGCGCACCGTGCTCGCGGCGGAAGGGCCGGTCTGGTACGGCCTGAGCGTGGCCGGCAACGGCGAGATCGCACTGCTGGCGAACGCGCCGACGCATCCGAACGAAGTCTTCCATCTCGCCGCCGGCGCGGCCGTGCCGCGGCGCCTGACCGACAGCAATCCCTGGCTCGCCGATGTGCGCTTCGCGGAGCAGGAGGCGGTGCGCTACCGCGCCCGCGACGGCCTCGAGCTCGAGGGCGTGCTGGTGCATCCGCTCGAGCGCCGCGGCCGCCGCCGCGTGCCGTTGATCCTGGTGGTGCACGGCGGCCCGGAGTCGCACTATTCCAACGGCTGGATGAGCAGCTACGCGCAGCCGGCGCAATACGCCGCCGCGCGCGGCTTCGCAATGTTCTTCCCCAACTATCGCGCCAGCACCGGGCGTGGCGTCGCGTTCTCGAAGCTCGACCGCGGCCGCCCCGGCATGGAGCAGTTCGACGACCTGGTCGACGGCGTCGATCACCTGGTCGAAATCGGCCTGGTCGATCGCGACAAGGTCGGCATCACCGGCGGTTCCTACGGCGGCTACGCCAGCGCCTGGGGCGCCACCTACTACAGCGAGCGCTTCGCCGCGTCGGTGATGTTCGTGGGCATCTCCGACCAGGCCAGCCTGGTCACCACCGGCGACATCCCGCAGGAGCAGTATCTGGTGCACATGGGCACCTGGCCGTGGGAGGCGCCGGAGCTGTACCGCCAGGCCAGTCCGATCACGCACGCGCAGAAGTCGCGCACGCCGACGCTGATCCTGCACGGCGAGGCCGACCCGCGCGTGCCGCCGATGCAGTCGTACATGATGTACCGCTACCTGAAACTCGCCGGCCAGGCGCCGGTGCGGCTGGTGCTGTATCCGGGCGAGGGCCACGGCAATGCGCGCACCGCATCGCGCTGGGACTACTCGTTGCGGCTGATGCGCTGGATGGAGCACTACCTGCAGGGACCGGGCGGCGAGCCGCCGAAGTACGAGATCGACCACCGCCTGCCGGAGTCCGGGGCGGCCGAAGACGCGGCGTGAACCCATCGGCTCCGCCTGTACGCGGCGCCCTGGCCGAACCGGTCCGGCGCCGTGAACGCAATCGCGTGCGTCCGATCCCGTTCTCCGGCCGCAGGTGCCGTCGGCACGTCACGCTGCCTTGAGCCGGACGTTGCTAGTGTCGCGCTTGTTCGCACCACGCGGTGCGCACACTTCCGGCGACAACGCCGCATCCCACCCGCTTCCGTACCGGGATCGGCCCGGCCGATCCCGGCGGCAGACCATGGAGCCCCCACCATGAACGAACATGACAAGACCACCCATACCCTCAACGACCTCATCGAGATCGCCCGCGACGGCCAGGAGTTCTACGAAGAGGCCGCGGGCAAGGTCGACGACGCCGACCTCAAGGCACTGTTCACCCGCATCGCCGGCGTCAAGGCGGCGATCGTCAACGAACTCGGCGGCGCGGTGCAGGCGGCCGGCGGCAAGGCGGAAACCTCCGGCACCGCGGTCGGCGGCATGCAGCAGTTCTACGGCAAGGTCCGCGCCACGCTCGGCGACAAGGCCTATGGCTACGTCGCCGAACTCGAAGAGTCGGAGGACCGGCTGCTGGAGGCCTTCGAGAAGGCCGCCAACGACGAGGACGTTCCGGTCGCCGCCCGCGACATCGTCAATCGGCTGCTGCCGGAAGTGCGTTCCTGCCACCAGGTGATGCGCGACCGCAAACTGGCGATGAAGCACGCTGCGTAAAGGACACGTCGAGGCGCCCGGGGGCCGGCGGCTGGCCGGCCGTCGGGCGTCCGGTCCCGTTCGGCCGGGTATCATGGCGGCATGTCGAAACTGCTGCTCAACCTGCGCCATGTGCCCGACGACGAGATCGCGGACGTGTGCGGTTTCCTGGATGCGCACCGCATCGCGTGGTACCAGACCAGGCCGGGCCCGTTCGGCATTTCGCACGGCGGGATCTGGGTCAAGCACGACAGCGACGTCGCCGAAGCCAAGCGGCTGATGGCCGCCTACCAGGACGAGCGCCGGACCCGCGTTCGCGCCGAGCACGCGGCCGCGCGCCGCGACGGGAGCGCCGAGACGTTCGCCTCGCTGCTGCGCGAGCGGCCCGGATGGGTCCTGCTGCGGGTGCTGGGCATCGTGCTGCTGCTGGCATTGATGGCCTTGCCCGGCTACCTGCTGTGGCGGTGACGTCGACGGTGCGGCGCGGATGACGGCGGCCGGGCGACGGGAAGCGCACGCCGGCGCCGGCCGGCGCCGGGTGCTGTTCGCGAGCATGGTCGGCACCACCATCGAGTTCTTCGATTTCTACATCTACGCCACCGCCGCGGTGCTGGTGTTTCCGGCGCTGTTCTTTCCGGCGGCCGATCCGGCGTCGGCGACGCTGCAGTCGCTGGCGACGTTCGCGCTGGCGTTCTTCGCCCGCCCCGTCGGCTCGGCCGTGTTCGGGCACTTCGGCGACCGTGTCGGACGCAAGACGACCCTGGTCGCGGCACTGCTGACGATGGGCGTGTCGACCGTGGTCATCGGCCTGCTGCCGACCCACGCCCAGATCGGCATGGCGGCGCCGGTGCTGCTGGCGCTGTGCCGGTTGGGGCAGGGGCTCGGGCTGGGTGGCGAGTGGGGCGGGGCGGTGCTGCTGGCCACCGAGAACGCGCCGCCGGAGAAGCGCGCCTGGTACGGCATGTTCCCGCAGCTCGGCGCGCCGATCGGCTTTTTCATGGCGACCGGCGTCTTCCTGTTGCTGACGGCCCTGATGGACGACGCCGCCTTCTTCGCCTGGGGCTGGCGGGTCCCGTTCCTCGCGAGCGCGGTGCTGGTGGCCGTCGGCCTGTGGGTAAGGCTGCGCATCCACGAGACGCCCGCCTTCCAGCGCGTGCTCGACCGGCAGGAGCGCGTGCGCCTGCCGATGGCGGAAGTGCTGCTGCGGTACCCGCGCGCACTGCTGCGCGGCACGGTGCTGGCATTGGCGACCTTCGTGCTGTTCTACCTGATGACGGTGTTCGCGCTGAGCTGGGGCACCTCGCAGCTCGGCTACACGCGCGAGCAGTTCCTGTGGCTGCAGATGCTGGGGGTGGTGTGCTTCGGGATCACCATCCCGCTGGCGGCGCTGTATGCCGACCGCCACGGCCGCCGCCGCGCGATGATCCTGGCGACGATCGCGATCTTCGCCTTCGGGCTGTGCTTCGCGCCGTTGTTCGTCGCCGGCAGTCTCGGCGGTACGCTGCTGTTCCTGGTGCTTGGGCTGGGCCTGATGGGCCTGACCTACGGGCCGGTCGGTACCCTGCTGGCCGAGCAGTTTCCGACCGCGGTGCGGTACACCGGCGCCTCGCTGGCGTTCAACCTGGCGGGCATCTTCGGCGCGTCGCTGGCGCCGTACGTCGCCACCTGGCTGGCGGGCCGCCATGGACTGGATTCGGTCGGCTGGTATCTGTGCGCGGCGGCGTTGCTGACGCTGGGGGCACTGCTGGCAGTGCCGCGACGCGGATACGGGGCAGATGACGTCGCCGGCGACGCCGGGCGCGCTCACGTGGCGTGAATGCCTTCCTTCTATGATCGGGCGCTGTCTCGTTCACCGGTCGCTTGCGATGAATGCCAAACTCCGCCGCCTCTCCCTCGTACTCTGTATCGCGGCCGTGCCATGGGGGCTTGCCGGTTGCAATCGGTCGCAACCCGGGCCGACCGACGATGCCGCAAACCCCCCGGTGGAGAGCACCGCGCCGGCGCCTCAGGAACATCCCGAGCCGGATCCGTCCGAGGCACGGGTCGAACGTGCGGCACCGCCGGAAGTGCGGCCGGTGGCGCTCGGAGAGTTCGAGCCCGAGGACCCGGTCGCGGAGGCCGCCACCGGCAGGTTGACGCTCGAGGACGACGTGATCCGCGGCGCCAACGGCGCCGGGTTCGTCACCGAGCGCGTCGCCATCGTCCGTGCCGGCGACGAGTACCGGAGCGGCGAGCGCTACGCCGACGTGCTGGCGGTCGGCAGCGAACAGCCGGTGGAGCTGCGCCGAGTGCTGGAGGAGACCCCGCCGGACGCGGATCCGGGCGCGGCGCTCTGTGGAGAAACCGGGGCCGACTACATCGCGCTGGCGAGCGTGCCATCGGACCGCGGCGACGCCGTCAAGCTGGTCGCGCTGCGCGGCGAATCGATGCCGGCCGCCACCGCCGAGGACATCGCCCTGTGCGCCGCGGCGCATTATGAAGCCCGCAGGTGACGCGCACGCGCATCCGCTTCCGGAACTTGAGCACCCGATCGCGGAAGTTGGGCGTCGGTTTCACGCGTATTGAACAACTTTGCGCATCTCCAACCGCATAATACGAACTCCAGCCTTGCCTCCCCCGAGCTCGTGCGCTGGAGGTCCTTTGCGATGGAGTTCCTGGTGATGAAGCAGCCCCCCCGGCGCATGCGCGCCGCCCAGATCGCCTGTGCCTTTTCGGTACTCGCCCTTGCGGCCGGTTGCCAGCCGGCACCGGAGACCGCGACCGGCGCGACGGTGCGCACCGCGCCCGTCGTGGTCCAGGCGCCACCGCCCGCGGACGTGCCGGAGGCCGATCCGACCCGGGCCACGGAACGCGCGGCTCCGCCGATGCTGCATCCGGTGGCGCTGGGAACGTTCGAGTCCGGCAACCCGATCGCCGAGTCGGTCACCGGCAACGTGACCATCGAGGGTGCGCTGATCCGCGGCGAGAACGGTGCCGAGTTCGTCACCGAACGCGTCGCCATCGTGCGCGGCGGCGACGAATACCGCCCGGGCGAACGTTATGCCGACGCGCTGATGATCGGCGCCGAGCATCCGGTCGAGCTGCGGCGGGTGGTGTCGGAGAAGTCGCCGACGCTCAGTCCCGGCAGCGCCTTCTGCCGGGACTTCAAGACCGACTACCTGGCGATCGCCAAGATCTCCGAGGACGACAACGATGTGGTCCGGGTGATGGGCCTGCGCGGCAGCGAGATGCCCGCGCCGAGCGCCGAGGACATCGCCGTCTGCACTTCTTCGCAGTACTTCGCGCGTCGTTGAGCCGCAGCTGCGGGCGCGCCGGCGGCACCGGCCGTCGCTGCGGCCGAGGTCACCACTCGCGTTCCGACGGCGAGACCAGGTGCACGATCGAGGCCGGGCTCAGGATCCAGAACGAGCGGGCGCCTTCCCCGAGCGGCTCGATTTCGTCGCAGCGCACGACATTCGCGGCCTCGAGCCGCGCACGCGCGGCGTCGATGTCGTCGGTGGTCACCTGCAGCCAGACCTCGCTCTGGCTGAGCGTCGGCACGCGGTCGATCCACAGCTGGTTGGCGCCGAACTCGAAGCCGGTCGCGGGTTCGTGGCCGGTGATCGGCTTCAGCCCGAGCACGTCGCGATAGAAGGCGACCGTTGCGTCCCAGGCGTGCGGCGGGACCTTCACGGCGATGTTGCGGCCGCCCTTGATCGACGGGGAAGGTGGATTCATGGCGTCTCTCCTGCGGACGTGCGCTGGCGGGTCGGACCGGCCGGCGTGTGATTAAAAACCATGTGGTTGAATATATCCGGACCCGGTTGATTGTCAACCTTTAGGTTGAGCGTTTGCCGGTTCCGATGAGCGGGTGCTAGCGGGCGATTGCCCGACCGTCACCGTGCGCCGACACGCGACCGGAGGGCGTGCATGGCGGCCGCCCGCCGCGGGCAGCCGGTACAATCCGCAGATGCTGAGCAACGTCGCCGCCTACCGTTTCGTCGCCATCGAGGATCCGGTCGCCGTGGCGCGGCAGGTACGCGCCTGGGCGGAGGCAGGCGGCCTGCGCGGCACCGTGCTGGTGGCCGGGGAGGGGATCAACCTGTTCCTGGCCGGCGAGGCGGGCGCCGTGGATACCTTTCTCGCGCGGCTCGGCGGAGATCCCCGCTTTTCCCGGCTGCCGACGAAGTTCAGCCGCAGCCGCGCACAGCCGTTTGCGCGCCTGAAGGTCAAGGTCAAGCCGGAGATCATCCGCTTCCGCCGCCCCGGCACCGCCCCGTTGGGACGTCGCGCGCCCGCGGTCACGGCTTCCGAACTCGCGCGCTGGATCCGCCGCGGCACGGACGATGACGGCCGGCCGCTGGTGCTGCTGGATACCCGCAACCGCGAGGAAGTCGGCCACGGCAGTTTTGCCGGCGCGCTGAAGCTGCCGATCGACAGCTTCGGCGAGCTGCCGGAGGCGCTGGCGCCGCATCACGAGGCGCTGGCGGATGCGACCGTGGTGAGTTTCTGCACCGGCGGCATCCGCTGCGAGAAGGCCGCGCTGTGGATGAAAGATGCCGGCATGCCCCGTGTCCTGCAGCTCGACGGCGGGATCCTCGGTTACTTCGAGCAGGTCGGCGGGTATGGCTACGAGGGCGACTGCTTCGTGTTCGACGGCCGCGTCGCCCTGGATCCGACCTTGCGGCCGCGGGTCGACGGTGGTGAAAGCCTGGAGGATGCCGCGTGAGCTGGCTCGGGATCGTCGTCATCATTCTCGGCCTGTACCTGGCCTTCAAGCTGGTCGGTTTCGCGCTGAAGCTGGCGATGTGGCTGCTGGTGATCGTCGGCGCGTACTGGTTCCTCGCGCCGCTGTTCGGCTGGCCGGAACTGGCCGAGGTGATCCACGTGCTCGGGCCATGAGCCGATGAGCTACGTGCGCTGCCTGCGCGGTCTCGGGTCGGGGGTCGAGTACCCGGCCGACGCGCCGATGAACCTCGACCCGGCCGACGGCCGGCCGCTGGAGATGGTGCTCGACCTCGAGCGCTTGGCGGCGGACAGGCCGCATGCCGCCTGGTACGACCCGGGGCGCCGTGACATGTGGCGCTTCGGCGCGCTGATGGCGCTGGACGTGTCGGACCCCGCCGATGCCGCGCATGTGGTCGCGCTCGGTGAAGGCCACACTCCGCTGCTCGACTACCGCGACCATCCGCTCGCGCGCCGCGCCGCGCTCGACCTGCGGGTCAAGGACGAGGGCAGGGCGCACCCGGGATTTGGTGCCAACCCGACCCAGAGCTTCAAGGACCGTGGGATGGCGATGGTCGTCGCCCGGGCGCGGCGGCTGGGGCTGGCGAAGCTCGCGGTGCCGACACAGGGCAACGCCGGCGATTCACTGGTGCGCTACGCGCTGGCGGGCGGGTTGTCAGTGGTCGTGGCGATGCCGGGCGATACGCCGATGCCGATCCTCGGCAACGTCGCCGCCGCCGCGCACCGCCACCCGCAACAGGTCATTCTCGAGCTCGCCGGTCCCACCATCCGCGAGGCGGCGGCGCTGCTGCGCGAGCGCTACCTGCCGCAGGGCTATTTCTCGGTCGCGACCTTCCAGGAACCGGGCTGGCGCATCGAGGGCAAGAAATCGCTCGGCCTGGAACTGGCGGAGCCCGCGCCCGGCGAGACGCGCTGGTCGCTGCCGGATGCGGTGATCTACCCGACCGGGGGTGGCACCGGCGTGCTCGGCATGTGGAAGGCCTGGGACGAGCTCGAGGCGCTCGGCCTGATCGGCAGCGCGCGGCCGCGCATGCTGTGCGTGCAGAGCGCCTCGACCGCGCCACTGGTGCGCGCCTTCGACGACGGCGCCGAGGACACGACGGCGATGCCCGCGGGCGCGACCCTCGCCACCGGGCTCAACGTGCCCGGCGGCGTCGGCCACTTCCGCGTGCTGCAGATCGTGCGTGCCAGCGGCGGCGCAGCGGTGGCGGTGAGCGAGGCCGAGATCGCTCAGGAGCTCGTAGCCCGGTGGCGGAGCACCCGGGATTGGATCTCGCCGGAAGGGGCCGCGTGCCTGGCAGCGCTGCCGCAGCTGCTCGACCGCGGCCTGCTGGCCGCCGGCGAGCGCGTGGTCGCGGTCAACACCGGCTCGGCGGAGAAGTACCTGCCCGCATTGCGGCACTTGTTGCAGGCCGGCGACGGCGTTAACGCCGGGTGATTCACCCGCCTTATGCGGGAGTTGCGTTGTCATGGGCGTAATTCCGGCGGAGGGCCCTTCCGTGAGCGACCACGACCGCAGCGACCACATCCGCAAGCTCGCCAGACTCATCGAGGGCGTGGACATCGCCATGCTTACCACCGCGACCCCGGATGGCCGGCTGGTGAGCCGGCCGATGGGCACGCAGGAGGTCGAGTTCGATGGCGACCTCTGGTTCATTACCCGTGCCGACAGCGGCAATGTGGCGGAGATCGGCGCCAATCCGCAGGTCAGCGTCGCCTATGCCAATCCGTCCAGTGGCACCTACGTCTCGGTGTCGGGCATCGCCACCATCGTCGATGATCGCGCCAAGCTCGAGCAGCTGTGGTCGCCGACGATGCGGGTCTTCTTCCCGGAAGGCGAGCACGACCCGCAGCTGCGCCTGATCCACGTCGACGCCAGGACGGCCGAATACTGGGAAGGCCCCGGCACCGCCATCGGCAGGGCGCTGGACATCGCCAGCGCCGCGGTGACCGGCGATCGCGGAAAGGCGGCCGGCAACGAGCGCGTGGACCTGTCCTAGAAGAACTCGCGCGTGGGCAGGGTATAGAGCTTCTGTGGACGGCCGACGAGGTCGAGGAAATTGTTGAACACCGCGTGGGCGTTGGCCTGCATCGCGGCGATGTGTTGCCGCGTCTGCGCCTGAATCGCCCGTGCGTCGTGCGGCAGGCCCGAGGCCAACAGTTCCTCGCGATAGTGCGGGTTGTGCAGCCAGCGCTCGACCAGCGGCTGGTCCATTTCCAGGTGAAACTGGAAGCCGTAGGCGCTGTCGCCCCAGCGAAAGGCCTGCGGTTCGCAGGTCTCGGTGCGCGCCAGGTGCACGGCCTCGCGCGGGATCTCGAACTGGTAGCGGTGCCACTGGAACACCGGGGCGGCGGCCTGCAGCGGTGCCAGCACCGGGTCGCCGCGCCCGGCGTCGGTGACGTGCAGCGGGTACCAGCCGATTTCGGGCCGTTCGCGGCGCGCCACGCCGGCGCCGAGCACGTGCGCGAGCAGCTGCGCGCCGAGGCAGATCCCCAGCACCGGCTTTCCCTGCCGCAGCATGCGTTCGATCGCCAGCAGTTCGGTGCGCAGGTGCGGGCGGTGCGCGCGGTCGTCGACGTTCATCGGTCCGCCCAGCACCACCAGGCCGCGGTAGCGGTCGACGTTCGGCTGCGCATCCGGCTCGCGTTCGAAGTTGACGAAGCGGATGCGGTGCCCGCGCCGCCGGATCAGCGGGTCGAGCGTGCCGAGCGGTTCGGCGGCGACATGCTGGAACACCAGGATGCGGGACATGGCCGGATTCTAGCCGGAGTTTTTTCATCCTCCGAAGCAACCCCCGGCTCTGCCTACGGAAGTCGAAGTTCGACCTTGCGGCAGTCGGCTTTCAAGCCCCTCTCCCTTCGGGGCGAGACGCACGGCTTGCGCGCCACTGGCGCGCGTGCGGTGGAGCGTGCGCGCCGCTGGCGCGGGCCGGGGCGCGGAGCGGGGGTTGGGGTGAGGGTACGGCGGAGTTGCGATGGTTCAGGCCTCTGCCGTTTTCGTGCCGCTTCGGTTCCCGGCGCCCGGTCCACCGTTCGCGACTCAGCGCTTTCCGGGCTTGGGCCGGCCGGCGGGCTTGCCGCGCGGCGGACCCGCGGAAGGGCGCTTGCCGCGGGGTGGCGCGTCGACGTCGCCGGCCTCGGCGCGGCGCATGCGCAGCGGCTGCCCGGCCACGCGCACGCGCTTGAGGTGTTCCATCAGTTCGCGCGGCATGCCTTCCGGCAGGTCGACCAGGCTGTGGTCGTCGCGGATGTCGATGCGGCCGATGTAGCGGCTTTCCAGGTCCGCCTCGTTGGCGATCGCGCCGACGATGTTGCCGGGCTGCACGCCGTGGCGATGGCCGACCTCGATGCGGAAGGTTTCCATTCCGGCTTCCGGCGCTCGCGGGCCCTGGTCGCGGACTGCCCGCGGCCTTTGCGGGCGCTCGGCCGCGCGCGCGTCGTCGCGGGCGGGGCGCCGTTCGCCGCGCTCGGCACGCTCGCCGCGTTCCGGCGCCGGCCTCGGCCGTTCGCGCGGCGGCTCCAGCAGCAGCGGCGTGTCGCCCTGCAGCAGGCCCGCCAGCGCCGCCGCGATCTCGACCGCGGGGACGTTGTGCTCGCGCTCGTAGCGCTCGATCAGCTCACGGAACAGGCCGATCTGGCCGCTCTCCAGGCCGCTGCCGATGCGCTCGAGGAACTTGGCGACGCGGCGCTCGTTGACGGTCTCGACGCTCGGCAGTTCCATCGGCTCGATCTTCTGCCGCGTCGCGCGCTCGATCGCGCCGAGCATGCCGCGCTCGCGCGGGGCCACGAACAGGATCGCCTCGCCGCTGCGCCCGGCGCGGCCGGTGCGGCCGATGCGGTGCACGTAGCTCTCGGTGTCGTAGGGGATGTCGTAGTTCAGGACGTGGCTGACGCGCTCGACGTCGAGTCCGCGCGCGGCGACGTCGGTCGCGACCAGGATGTCGATGCGGCCGTCCTTGAGCGACTGCACCAGCTTCTCGCGCTGCTTCTGCTCCACGTCGCCATGGATGGCGGCGGCCGACAGCCCGCGCGCGGCCAGCTTGTCGGCCAGCTCCTGGGTGCCGAGCTTGGTGCGCGCGAATACCAGCATGCCGTCGAAGGGTTCGGCCTCGAGGATGCGGGTGAGCGCGTCGAGCTTGTTGACGCCGCTGACCATCCAGTAGCGCTGGCGGATGTTCTTGGCGGTGGTGGTGCTCGACTTGATCGCGATCTCGACCGGATCCTTGAGGTAGGTCTGCGCGATGCGCCGGATCTGCTGCGGCATCGTCGCCGAGAACAGCGCCACCTGCCGCGTCTCCGGGGTTTTCTTCAGCACCGCTTCGACGTCGTCGATGAAGCCCATGCGCAGCATCTCGTCGGCTTCGTCCAGCACCAGGCAGCGCAGCTCCGACAGGTCCAGGGAGCCGCGCTCCAGGTGATCGATCACCCGCCCGGGGGTGCCGACGACCACGTGCACGCCACGCTTGAGCGCACTCAGCTGCTGGCCGTAGCCTTGGCCGCCGTAGACCGGCAGCACGTGGAAACCCGGCAGGTGGCGGGCGTACTTGTGGAACGCCTCGGCCACCTGGATCGCCAGTTCGCGGGTCGGCGCGAGCACCAGCGCCTGCGGCTTCTTCGCCGCCGGTTGCAGCTGGTTGAGGACCGGCAGCGCGAACGCGGCGGTCTTGCCGGTGCCGGTCTGCGCCTGGCCGAGCACGTCGCGGCCGGCCAGCAGCGGCGGGATGGTCGCGGCCTGGATCGGCGAGGGCGACTCGTAGCCGACGTCGGCCAGCGCGCGCAGCAACGGTTCGGAGAGGGCGAGGTCGGTGAAGCGGAGCTCGTTGGCGGTTTCGGCGCTCATGGAGAATTCTCTGTTCGGCGCCAGCGGGGAGCCGTTCGGGGCAACCGAACATTCTACGCTTCCGGCGCGAACGTCTCGTCGTGGCGGTCGAGCTATGCCCGGCATCGCTCCCGCTCCGACGCTTGCAAGCTTCCGGGCATCCGGAAGCAAATCGTCGATGCGGTGCCCGGGCCGGGACGTGTGGGCGAAAGGAACTGCACGGCGCAGCTGTTCGTTGGCACCGCCCGTGGCGACGGTGCCTGCCTCACCGCGGCGGATGGCCGCCTGGCGCGGCCCGGCCGAGCCGGGGTGTCCCGGCGCGGGCGCCGCCGGCTCCGAAGTCCACTATCTTGCCTGCTCTCTCTTTAGATCCCGAAGCTGGACCCAGGAGCGGCTTCAGCCGACCTGCGGGGCGGGATATGCGGACGAAAAGCAGACTGCGTGGCGCGGCGTTGCCGGGCACCCTGCTAGGCTCGGTGTCATGCATGTTCCCCGGTTCGACAACGCGTTCGTGCGCGATCTGCCCGGCGATCCGGAGTCCGGTCCGCGCCTGCGCCAGGTGCACGGCGCGGCGTGGTCGCGGGTAGCGCCCACGCCGGTGCCGGCGCCGAAGCTGGTCGCGCATTCGCGCGAGATGGCGGATGCGCTGGGGTTTTCCGAGGCCGACGTCGCTTCGCCGGAATTCGCGCAGGTGTTCGGTGGCAATCGGTTGCTCGACGGCATGGCGCCGTTCGCCGCCAACTACGGCGGCCACCAGTTCGGGCAGTGGGCCGGGCAGCTCGGCGACGGCCGCGCGATCACCCTGGGCGAGGCGATCGGCGCCGACGGCGGCCGCTGGGAACTGCAGCTCAAGGGTGCGGGCAAGACGCCGTATTCGCGCATGGCCGACGGCCGCGCGGTGCTGCGCTCGTCGATCCGCGAATTCCTGTGCAGCGAGGCCATGCACCACCTCGGCGTGCCGACCACCCGCGCGCTGAGCCTGGTGGCGACCGGCGAGACGGTCGAGCGCGACATGTTCTACGACGGCCATCCCCGGGACGAGCCCGGCGCGGTCGTCTGCCGGGTGGCGCCGTCGTTCATCCGCTTCGGCACGTTCGAGCTGCCGGCCTCGCGCGGCGACGTCGACCTGCTGCGCAGGCTGGCCGACTTCGCCATCCGCCGCGATTTTCCTGAGCTGGCAGGCGAGGGCGAGGCGCTGTACGGCGACTGGTTCGCGCAGGTCTGCGAGCGTACCGCGGTGCTGGTCGCGCACTGGATGCGGGTCGGGTTCGTGCACGGCGTGCTCAACACCGACAACATGTCGATCCTCGGCCTGACCATCGACTACGGCCCGTACGGCTGGATCGACGACTACGATCCGGAGTGGACGCCGAACACCACCGACGCCCACGGCCGCCGCTACCGTTTCGGCTGGCAGCCGCGCGTCGCGCACTGGAATTTGTCGCGCTTGGCGCAGGCGCTGTCGCCGCTGTTCGACGGGATCGAGCCGCTGCAGGCCGGGCTCGACCGCTACGGCGCCGCGTTCGTGCGCGTCGACCGCGACAACGTCGCCCGCAAGCTGGGCCTGGCCGAATGCCGCGACGGCGATCCAGCGCTCGCCGCGCAGTTGTACGCGCTGCTGCGCGCGGGCGAGGTCGACATGACCCTGTTCTTTCGCGGCCTGGCCGAGTTCGATCCGGACCAGCCGGCGCTGGGCCCGTTGCGCGACGCGTTCTACGACGACGCCAAGCTGCGCGCGCACGAGGAAGGCTTTCTCGACTGGCTGGCGCGCTACGCGGCGCGGTTGCACGACGACCCGCTGACGCCGCAGCAGCGGCGGGAACGCATGAACGCCGCCAACCCGCGCTACGTGCTGCGCAACTACCTGGCGCAGCAGGCGATCGATCGCGCCCATGCGGGCGACGACGGCGGCATCCATGAGCTGCTGGAGGTGATGCGCCGGCCCTACGAGGAGCAGCCGGGCCGCGAACAGTTCGCCGCCCGGCGGCCGGACTGGGCCCGCGACCGCGCCGGCTGCTCGATGCTCTCATGCAGCTCCTAGGCGGCGCGCATCGCAGCAATCCGCGTAGAGCGAAGCTTGCTCCGCTGCACGCATGCGTCCCGGGCCGGCCATACCCGAATCAGGCCGGAAGGTGATCCGTCACGTGGGATCGACGGAAGTCGCGACGGGCACCTCGGTGCCGGTGCTGTCGGAAGTGCGCAAAATTCCCAGGGTCGCGACTTCCGTCGCTCCCACAGGGCGAGGCGGCGCCGGCAGCCGCGAAAAAGAAAGCCGGCTCATTTGCCGGCTTTCTTTTCCTTCTTGGCCGCGCGCTTTTCCTTCAGCGACTTTTCCGGTTTCTTCTTGTCTTCCTTCTTCTTGTCCAGGCTCTTGGCCATGGCGTGCTCCGCTGGTGGGTGGGCGATCGTGGCGCAAATGTACTGCCTGCGGCGACCGGCGAACAGGGGCTGGTCAGCCCGCCATCAGCCCCCGGAGGCCGGCAGCCGCTAGACTATCCCGATGCCCCTGATCACCCTGAACGGCGTCGACTACAGCGTCGGCGGCCCGCTCCTGCTCGAAAAAGTCTGCCTGTCGATCGATTCCGGCGAGCGCATCGCCCTGATCGGCCGCAACGGCGCCGGCAAGTCCACCCTGCTGCGGCTGCTGTCCGGCGACCTGCGGCCCGACGACGGCGCGATCCGCCGCGAGGGCGGGGTGCGCATCTCGCGCCTGGAGCAGGAGGTGCCGGCGGGCGCCTCCGGCACGGTGTTCGACGTGGTCGCCGAGGGCATGGGCGAGCTGGGCGCCTGGCTGGCGGAGTTCCACCGTCTCAGCCACGCCGACGAGTTCGATGCCGACGCGATGTCGGCCGTACAGGCCAAGATCGAAGCCGCCGACGGCTGGTCGGCCGACCAGCGGGTCGAGGAGACGCTGGCCAGGCTCGGCCTCGACGGCGACGACGTCTTCGGCCGGCTCTCCGGCGGCATGAAGCGCCGCGTGCTGCTGGCGCGGTCGCTGGTGTCCGCGCCCGACGTGCTGCTGCTGGACGAGCCGACCAACCACCTCGACATCGCCGCGATCGACTGGCTGGAAGGGTTCCTGAAGGGCTGGGCGGGCGCGCTGGTGTTCGTGACCCATGACCGCCGCTTCCTGCGCGCGCTGGCCACCCGGATCGTCGAGATCGACCGCGGCCAGGTCAGCGACTGGCCCGGCGACTGGACCAACTACCAGCGGCGCCGCGAGGAGCGGCTGAACGCGGAGGCGCAGGAGAACGCGCGCTTCGACAAGCTGCTGGCGCAGGAAGAGGTCTGGATCCGCCAGGGCATCAAGGCACGGCGCACCCGCGACGAAGGACGCGTGCGCCGGCTGGAGGCGATGCGCCGCGAGCGCGCGCAGCGCCGCGACCTGGGCGGCAGCGTGCGCATGGAAACCGCGCAGGCCGGCAACTCCGGCAAGAAGGTGATCGAGGCCAAGCACGTGTCCTTCGGCTATCCCGGCAAGCCGCTGGTGCGCGACTTCAGCGGCACCGTCCTGCGCGGCGACCGGATCGGCCTGATCGGCGCCAACGGGACCGGCAAGACCACCCTGCTGAAGCTGCTGCTGGGCCAGCTGCAGCCGCAGTCCGGCGAGATCCGCATCGGCACCCAGCTGCAGGTCGCCTACTTCGACCAGTACCGCGCCGCGCTGCGCGAGGACTGGAACGCGCTGGAGAACGTCGCCGAAGGGCTCGAGTTCGTCGAGGTCGGGGGCAGGCGCAAGCACGTGGTCGGCTACCTGCAGGACTTCCTGTTCACGCCCGAGCGCGCGCGCGCGCCGATCACGCGGCTGTCGGGCGGGGAGCGCAACCGGCTGCTGCTGGCGAAGCTGTTCGCGCAGCCGTCGAACCTGCTGGTGATGGACGAGCCGACCAACGACCTCGACGTCGAGACGCTGGAACTGCTGGAGGAACTGCTGGCCGACTACCCGGGCACGCTGCTGCTGGTCAGCCACGACCGCGACTTCCTCGACAACGTGGTGACCTCCACCCTGGTGATGGAGGGCGACGGGCGGGTCGGCGAGTACGTGGGCGGGTACAGCGACTGGTTGCGGCAGCGTCCTGCGCCGGTCGCGGATTCCGCCGATGCCCGGCCGGGTGTCGCGGCCAGGGCGGAAGCGCCGCCTGTCGCCGCCGCGCCGACGCCCAGGCGCAAACTCGGCTACCGCGAGACGCGTGAGCTGGAACAACTGCCCGCCACCATCGAACGCCTGGAAGCACGGGTCGCCGAGCTCACGGCGGATATCGCCGACCCGGCGTTCTACCGGCGCGACGCCGCCGCCGTCACGGCCCACAATGCGGCCCTGGCCGAGGCCCAGAAGGAACTGGAAGCTGCCTATGCGCGTTGGGAAGCGCTGGAGGACGCGTCCTCCAGCTGACGGGAAATCGTCGTCGGCCACTCAGATGTGGGAGCGACGGAAGTCGCGACTTCGCAGGGTCGCGACTTCCGTCGCTCCCACAGGGAGAGGGCGTCTCGCAGGATCGAACAGAAGCGGCGCGGCCATTGCCGGCCGCGTGCACCTGACAGCACGGTTCAGTTCTTGCGCGGTTTGATGCGCGCGCCGTCGCGGAGGTCGTCAGCCGGATACAGCACCACCTGCTCGCCTTTGCGCAACCCTTCCTTCACTTCCGCCTCGCGGTCGTTGCGCGGCCCCAGTACCAGCGTTCGCAGCCGCGCACGGCCGTCCTCGGCGACGAACACCGCCCAGTCCTCGCCCTCGCGGAACAGGCTGCCGACCGGCAGCTTGAGCGCGTCCGGCTTGCGCCAGACGACGATCCGCACCTCGACCCGGTAGGCGTCTCCGAGCGCCTCGCGCGCCTCCACCGGGTCCTCGAAGTCGATGATCACGTTGACCCGCTGCTCCTCCACGCCCAGCGCCGAGATCTTGAGGAAGCCGGCCGGCTCGATCCGCCGCACCCGCCCGCGCAGGGTGTCGCCGCCGCCCCATTGCTCGATCAGCACCGGATCGCCGGGCGATGCCCGCACCGCCTCGGAGGACAGCAGGTCGGCGACGATCTCCAGGCCGCGGGCGTCGCCGACCTCCAGCAGCTCCGCCCCGGCGGGCACCACGCCGCGGCTCTCGCGCAGGCGCCGCAGCACCACGCCGTCGACCGGGGCGAACACCAGCAGGTCGTCGCCGTCCGCATGGCCGGCGTCGTCCGGCGCGGAGTCCTCCGCGACGGCGCCTTGCCGGATCAGTCGCGCGCGCGCGGCCGCCAGTTCGTGCCGCGCCTGCGCGACCGCATGCTCGGCCGATTCGAAGGCGTCGCGCGCCGCCTGTGCCTCGGCCTGTTGCGCCTCCATCGTGTCGCGCGCGATCGCGCCGCTGTCCTGCAGCTCGCGCAACCTGGCGTAGCGCCGCTGCGCCCGCGTGGCCACGGTCTCGGCGCGCGCGCGTTCGGCCTGCGCGCGCCCGAGTGCGGCTTCCGCTGCCTGCACGGCGGCTTCGGTCTCGGCGCGCGTGCGCACGTCCAGCGGGACCGGCGCCGAGGGCCGCAGCCGCGCCACCACCGTGCGCCCGGCCTCGACCGGATCGCCCGGTTCCAGTTCGATGCGGCGGATCTCGCCGGCGGCCGGCGCCGACACCATGTAGCGCTCGCGCACGCGGGTCTCGCCTTCCTCGTCGACGGTGACCAGCAGTTCGCCGACGGTCGCGGCGGCGAGATCGACCTCCACCGCGCGCGGCCACAGCGCGACCAGCAACAGGGCCAGGACCACTGCGCCGCCGAACAGCACGCTGCGCTTCTTCAGGAAGCCGAAGCGGCCGAAGAAGGCGGGAACCCTGCGCAGGGAATCGCGGAGACGCGGCATCGTGCTCACTCCTCGAGTGTCATTCTCGTGTCTTCAGGACGCCGACCAGGTCGAGCCGGTCGAGCCGGCGGCGCACGATCAGGCCGGAGACGGCGGCGGCGGCGATCACCACCAGCGCCGACCAGGCCATGGTGGCCGGGGCGACCGCCAGCGGGAAACGGTAGACCTCGCTCTCGATCGAACGCACCATCGCCAGCGCCATGCCGTAGCCCAGTCCCATGCCGAGCGGCAACGCGAGCGCGGTCAGGATCGCCAGCTCGCCCAGCAGGATCAGCGAGATCTCGGCGCGGGTGAAGCCGAGCACGCGCAGGCTGGCCAGCTCACGCGAGCGCTCCGACAGCGACACCCGCGCGGCGTTGTAGATCACGCCGAAGGCGATGATGCCGGCGAACAGCACGTTGATGCCGATCATCAGGCCGATGTTCTGCGCCAGCGTCTCGCGGAAGTTCTCGATCACGGTGCGCTTGATCGCCACGCCGGCGATCACCGGCAGCGCCTTGAGCGCCCGCGACAGCGCCTGCTCCTGCGCCGGGTCGATCTTCAGCGCCGCGCCGGACAGGGTGCCGCCCTCGCGCATCAGGCGGCGTACCGCGTCGATCTCCATGTAGGCCGACAACCCGACCGCGTCGTCGACCAGCCCGGCCACCTGGGCTTCGCGGCGCGGCCGGCTGCCCTGCAGGATGTCGAGGGTGACGCGGTCGCCGGGCGCGACGTCGAGCACGCGCGCCAGCATCGTCGACAGCACCAGCCCCTCCGGCGGCAGCGCCATCGCCTGCCCGTCGCTGTCGACGATGCGGCGCAGCCGCGCATCGGCGGGCAACCCGGTGACGGCAAGGTCGCGGTGACGAAAGCCCGCGCGCAGGCGCGCCGGTACCGTGCGCTGCGGCTCCACCGCCAGCACGCCGGGTAGCCGTGCCAGGGCATGGTGCGCGGTCGACGACGCGGGCTCGACGAAGTTGACCGTCACGTCCTGGCGTTCGGCGACCGAGAACTGGATCGTGATCAGGCGCTCGGTGGAGGCGATCAGCGCGAATTCGAACAGCAGGATGCCGGCGGCGAAGGCGATGCCGGTGACCGACGCCAGCGCGCGCAGCGGCTGTCGCTCGAGGTTGCGCAGGATCATGCGCGCGGCCATGCCGAACCGCTCGCGCAGCCCGGGCCGTTCGATCAGGCTGCGCCGGTAGCGCGCCGGCGGCTCCGGCCGCATCGCCTCTGCCGGCGGGATCCGTACCGCGCGCCGCACCGCCGAGTACGCGCCCGCCATCGCCGTCAGCAGGCTGACCGCCACCGCGCCGAGCACCACCGCCGGCGAGACGCGGTAGTCGGTGTCGGGAAAGCTGAAGTACTGCGCGTACAGGTCGGTCATGGCCGCGCCGAGCCAGGCGCCGGCGGCCACCCCCAGCAGCGCGCCCGCCGCGGCGATCGCCAGCGCCCACTTCAGGTAATGCCAGGCGAGTTCGTCGTTGCGGTAGCCCAGCGCCTTGAGCGCGGCCAGCTGCGGCCGCTGCAGCGCCAGTGCGCGACTGAGCGCCACGTTGAGAACGAACGCGGCGACCAGCAGGAAGATCGCCGGTACCGCGATGCCCATGCTGCGCAGCTGCTGGAGCTCGGCGTCCAGCGTCCAGTGCGAGGGCTGCAGCGCGCGCGGGATGGCGCCGAGGCCGCCGTAACGCTCCAGCAGCGTGTCCAGCCGGGCGATGACGTCGTCGGCCAGCGCCCCCGGGGCCAGCTTCAGGATGACGTCGTTGAATCCGCCCTCCATGTCGAAGGCGCTGGCCAGCGCGCGCCGTTCCATCCAGAACACGCCGAACAGCCGGTCGTCGGGCACCAGCTCGCCGGGGCGGATGCTGTAGACGTACTCCGGCGACAGCACGATGCCGACGATCTCCAGCGTGCGCTTGCGGCCGTTGATGATGGCCGCCACCCGGTCGCCGACGTGGAAGCCGTGCGCCTCGGTGAAGGACTCGCTGGCCATCACCTCGTCGGCGCGGGTCGGCGAGATCCAGCGTCCGGCGCGCAGGTGCAGGTCGTTGAGGTCCGGGCGCCGGTCCGCCGGCACCGAGATCAGGCGGCCGCTGGCCGGCTCCTCCAGGCCCGGCACGTCCAGCACCACGTCGGCCACGACCCGCGCTTCCGCGCGAACCACACCGGGGATGGCGGCGATACGCTCGATCAGCGGCGCGGGCGCGCGCTTGAGCGAGGCGAACACGTCGGCGAAGCGCTGGCGCTCGTAATAGGCCTGCTGGGTGCGCTGCAGCGACTGGAAGTTCGACAGGTACATCACCCACATGGTCATGCCGGCGGCGAGCACCAGCGCGATCGCCGTGGCCTGGCCGGCCATCGCCAGCAGATCGCGCAGCAGCTTCCGGTTCAGTGCCGAGATCGCCATCGGCCGTCACCATTCCAGTTCGTCGGGCGAGCGCTTGTGCGCATTGCGCTCGCTGGAGACGATGCGGCCGTCGGCCATGCGCAGCACCACGTCGGCCATGTCGGCGATCGAGGCGTTGTGGGTGATCACGAGCGTGGTGGTCCCCATTTCGGTGTTGACCTGCGCCAGCGCCTCGAGCACCACCACGCCGGTGGAGAGGTCGAGCGCGCCGGTGGGTTCGTCGCACAGCAGCACCGCCGGCCGCTTGGCGACCGCGCGCGCGATCGCCACGCGCTGCTGTTCGCCGCCCGACAGCTGCGAGGGGAAATGATCGAGCCGGTGTTCGAGGTCGACCAGCGCCAGCGCTTCCTCCGGCGACAGCGGGTCGTCGACGATCTCGGTCACCAGCGCCACGTTCTCGCGCGCGGTGAGGCTCGGGATCAGGTTGTAGAACTGGAAGACGAAGCCGACGTGGTGGCGGCGGTAGCGGGTCAGCGCCGCCTCGTCGCCGGCGTCGAGTTCGTCGCCGCGGTAGCGGATCCGTCCGCTGCTCGGCGTGTCGAGGCCGCCGAGCAGGTTGAGCAGGGTCGACTTGCCGGAACCGGAGGCGCCCAGCAGCACCACGAAGTCGCCGTCGCGCAGGCGCAGATCGACGTCGTCGAGCGCCTGCACCCGGACCTCGCCCATGGTGTAGACCTTGTTGAGGCCCTCGACCTCGAAGACCGCCGGCGCGTCGTCGCGGGTCATGGGTGGCCTTGTCCGGGAGCGCCTTGGTTGCCGGTGGTGTCCGCGTTCCTTCGCCGCCCCCCGGCCCCTGTAGAGCGGAGCAAGCTCCGCTCTACGGCGGGGCGATGCCGGTGCGGGCGCATGTCAGGTCGGCTCGAACATGCGCCGGAACATGTCGAGCATCAGCCGGGGCAGGGTGTCCTTCTGCTCGGCCGACAGCTCGTCCCAGTGATCGACGAACCAGCGGTCGAGCGCGCCGCGCAGGCCGAAGATCGCGGCCAGCAGCAGGTCCTCGGGCATGTCGCTGCGGATGCAGCCGATCTTCTGGCCGTGGCGCATGAAGGTGCGCCGGATCGCGTTGATCTGTTCGATCTTCTCCTGCGCGATCCGCTGCGCGCGTTCGTCCGCGGGCGGGTGGTAGAGCGGGCGCCAGACGCCGACGTACCACGGGCGTTCGCGCAACAGCGCCCGCGAACGCTCGGACAGGCGTTCCAGCGTCGGCCAGAAGGTGTCGGCCTGCAGGTGGCTGAAGTCGCCGATCTCCTCCGGCACGCCGAGCGCCCAGGCCCAGTCCATCACCGCCTGGAACAGGTCGATCTTGTCGTCGAAGTAGTAGTAGAACTGGCCCTTGCTCAGGCCCAGGCGCTCGATGATGCGGTTGAGCGAGGCCTGGTCGTAGCCGTGCGCCGCGAACTCCTCGCCGGCCGTTTCCAGCACCTGTTCGCGGCGGGTTTCGTCGAGCTTGAGGAATCTCGGTCGCGGCATGTGGACGCCCCGGCGGGGAGGGTAAGACCGACCGGTAAAACTTATTGGTTGGACCGGTTGGTCTGATCCTGCATCGAGGCTGCGGCGATGTCAAGAAAGGCTGCGAAGAATGCGCATGCGCGGCCCGGTGGCGGCGTTACCCGCGCGCATTGGTCTGCGCGGGGGCGGCGGAAGTAGCGGAAGCGGGCGTGCATGTCGATGCATCGTGGGGTCGCGACTTCCGTCGCTCCCACATTGGGGCTTGTCCTGTCGGCACCGGTGTCCGCGTGCGGATCTGCGGGGACCGCTTCGATCGCGTGGCGACCGGTTTGCGCGACCCGCGATCAGTCGTCCAGGAACGCGCCGCAGCCGGCGTAGCGACGGTCGCCGACCCGCAGCCGCACGCTCGCCTCGAAAGGCTCGCCGCTCATCGGATCGGCGCATGCCTGGCGTTCGATGTCGAGCCGCACGGCGGTGCCGTCGGTGGTCGTTCCCTCGAAGCCGTCGCCGTCGGGCCGGCGCCGGGCGTTTTCCACTTCGATGAAGCGTTCGCCGTAGTCCAGCTGCGCGGTGAGCGTCGGTCGATCGCCGTCGCCGACTTCGAGCAGCCAGCCGGGTTCCTGGCCGATCGCGCGGAAGCGGACGCCGCGCGCGGCGGCGGCGTCCCAGGGCGAGACCTGGGTGGTCGGCATGCACGTGCGGGCCGGATCGCCGTGCAGGGTGAGCGTCGCCGTATCGCCGCCGAACCGGAATCGGTTGCCTTGCCCGTCGGCGTAGCTGGTTCCGGATGCGGACTCCTCCGGTGCGAGCACCAGCCGGCGTCCGGACAGGGAAAGCGTGAGCGGCCCGCCGTCGGCGTCGACGCGGCTGGCGACCAGGATCTCCTCGCAGCGGAAGCTGCGGCTGGCCGGTGCATCGGATGGCGGAGCGATGGCCTCGCCGTCGTCGGTATCTATGGCGGAAGCAGCCTCGCGATCGGGGGCTGCGGCATCCGGCCGCTGTTGGCATGCGCACAGGCTTGCTGCGAGGACGGCGGCCAGTGTTGCGCTCGAAACGATGTTCATGGAGGCAAGCTCCGTCTGCGAAGGGTCGGCTCAGGGAGTCGGCAGGCGCATCATCCTGAATTCGATCTTCCCGGGATCGCCGGGTTCGAACGGGACCGGTTCGGCGGTGGCGAAGAAGGTCTCCCCCTGCGGCGTGGTCAGACTGGCGGTGATGCCATAGCGGCCATCATCCTTCAGGCGGTCCGGGTCGTAGGGAAGGACGAACGCGTAGGGCGGGCCGGCGATATCGCTGAAGGCGGCCTCGGCGAGGATCGCCTGCTTGCTGTCCGGCGCGGCATCGCGGTCGACCAGCCGTACCGACAGCACCGAGTCGATCGGCATCAGCATTTTTTCGAAGTACGTGGCGCTGCCGTGGATCATGGTGCGGCCGGGCCCTGCCGCTTCGGCGATCGCGTCGCTGTCGACGCGCGGGCCGGAGGACAGTGATTGGCAGGCGCCGACGGCCACGGCCAGGCCGCATGCGGCAGCGGCGGCGGTGAGGCGGACATGCATCGGATGGTTCCTTGGGTGCAGGTGAGCATGGGGGGGAGGGTCAGCGTGCGGGCGAGAGGCGAAGCCGCGCCAGGATGCCGAAATGGTCGCTGGGCCAGATGCCGTCGGCGTCGGGCCGATCCAGCACGCGGCGCGATTCCAGCACCTCGAAGCGGTCGCCGGGCACGAAGACGTGATCGATGCGTTCGTGCCGGTCCGGGAAGTAGTGCGGGTTGAGCGTGGTGACGTCGTCGCCGGGATGGGTGCTGCCGAACGCATCGACATAGCGCCCGGCCAGCCGCTGCAGCTCCGGACTGCCGGCCCCGGCGTTGAAGTCGCCCATCAGCACCATCGGCGTGCCGTCGTCGTTCCCGTCGATATGCGCCAGCACGTCGGCGAGCTGCTCGGCGCGCATCGCGCCGCCTTCCGCGGTGTGGTGCAGGTGGGTGTCGTAGATGTCGATCGGCCTGCCGTCGAACGCGATGCGCACGTGCGCCACCGTGCGCGAGTCCTCGAGCGGCCGCAGCCGGCGCTCGCTGCGCTCGAGGATCGGGTGCCGGGTGAGGATCGCGTTGCCGTAGCGCTCGACCTCGCCTTCCGGCGCCGTGGACACGAAATGGAAGTCGTAGCCCAGCGCGTCGGCGATGTCCGCGGCCTGGTTGCGCAAGGTCCCGTGCTGCAGCACTTCCTGCAGGCCGATCACGTCCGGCCGCAGCGCGCGCAGGCCCTCGATCACCAGCGGGCGGCGCCGCTCCCAACCGTCGCGGTCGTGGTAGATGTTGAGGGTGACGACGCTGAGGGTCGCGCCGCCGCCGTCCGCGGCCGCATCCGGCGCAGGTGCCGCGCCGGTCGCGCAGGCGCCCAGCAGCACGAGCGTCGCGACGGCGGGCAGCAGGCGGGTGAGGGCGCGGATCATCGCGGCGCGTGCTCCGTCCGGTAGACGGGATAGAGATTGTGGCGCTCGTCCCAGGCGCTGTGGCGCCGATAGAAGAAGTCCAGCCGCGCGCGCGGGCTGTCGGCGAAGCCGGCGTCCCCGCGCAGGCGGCGCTCGAACTCCGCCTTCAGCTGCGGGTCGGCGGCCAGCATTTCGCGCGCCACCTCTTCGGCGACGTAGGCTTCCATGTATTCCTTGCGCTCGAAATGGTTGTTGAAGAATCCCCAGGCGGCGAAGGAATCGGGCGCCTGCGGCTCCAGCAGCGCCGTCACCAGGCGCGCCTTCGGCTGCGCGATCGGCACGAACAGGGCGCCGGCGGGCACGTCGCGCGGCTCGGCCTTCCACTCGCCTTCGAGCGTCAGCATCTGGTGACCCTCGACCGTGGTGGCCGCCAGCGCCGTACTGTCGGCGCGGAAGGTCTGGACGTCGGCCCGGGGCAGGGCGCGCGCGATCCGGGTGTAGTCGATGCCGTGCACGTCCAGTTTCTCCGCGATCCACGCGGCATGCGCCGGGGGCACCAGATAGCCCGCGCCAGGGGCCGTAACGCTGCGGTCCGGCACCACCTCGTCGCGCAGCGGCACCGTCCAGACCTGCGGCGTGGTTTCGTCGTAGCGGGTCATCAGTGCGCCGGAGATCTCCGACGGCTCGCGCGTGTACGCATAGCCGCGGAACTCGATCGTGCGGCTGGCGTCGGTGGCCTTGTAGTCGAGCGGCACGGGTTGGCCGGCCAGCCGCGCGGCGCGCGCGTCCGCCTCGCGCGCCAGGCGTAGCCACTCGCGGCCGTCACGGGCCGTACGCTCCAGCACCGAAACCACGGTGTTGCGGGTGATCCGTACCCGGTGCGGGTAGTCCTTCCACGAGTGCGTCTCGACCAGCATGGCGAGGCGGTTGCGCAGCGGGAAATAACCGGTGGAGAACCGCGGCGGCGAGACCCCGTCCTCGAAGCCGGACGCCGGGTTGTCGTATTCGACCAGCGAGGGGTAGAACGGCAGCGGCAGCGATCCCTGCTTGGCGAGGTCGTCGATCACCCCGTCGCGCAGCGCGCGCCCGGTCTCCCGCAGCGCCCGGTCTCCGGAGTACAGCGGCTCGACCTGGATGGCGATGTCGTGCTCGAACTTGGCGCCGTTGGTGACGTGCAGGTCGATGGTGGCGATCGGATCCCAGTCGTTCACCAGGCGCAGCATCGCCTGCATTTCCGGCGCGTCGGCCTTGGCGTAGTCGCGGTTGAGGTTGTAGTTCTGCGCGGTGGTGCGCCAGCCCATCTCCTCGGGGCCGCGCTGGTTGGGGCGGTTCCAGGCGCCGAAGCGCTCATGGCCGTCGACGCTGAACACCGGCACGAACACCCAGACCAGCCGTTCCAGCGCACCGGGCGCGGCCTGGCCGTCGAGCGCCTGGCGCAGGGCCAGGAAGCCGGCGTCCTTGCCGTCGATCTCGCCGGCGTGGATGCCGCCCTGCATCAGCACCACCGGCAGGCCGCGCTCGCGCGCGTCCCCTGGCGTCAACGCGCCGCTGCGCGAGACGGCGAGCGCCTTCATCGGCCGGCCTTCCGGCGAGGTGCCGAAATCGAAGCAACGCACCGCGTCCGGGTAGGCCTTGGCGAAGGCCTCGCACAACGCGATCACCTCGTCGTAGCGGCCGGTGCGCTCGAAGCCGCTGCGCTCGGAAACGGTGACGAGCGCGGGATCGGGAGCGGTGGACGCGGAGGCGGGCATGGCGGAGAGCAGGCAAGGCAGCAGCGCGGCAGCGAGCATAAGACGGTTCATTGCACCGGAGCGTGATCGGAATGCGCCAATGATGCCCGTTTGCGCGTCCGGCTGCAGTCCGTCTGCCGAGCTGGACGGCGCGCGTCCGCTCGGATGCGCTAGGCTTCGCTCTCC
This sequence comes from Luteimonas sp. R10, assembly GCF_045689605.1. Lineage (GTDB taxonomy): Bacteria > Pseudomonadota > Gammaproteobacteria > Xanthomonadales > Xanthomonadaceae > Luteimonas. Next base: position 3,016,932 of record NZ_CP141262.1, on the reverse strand, counting down.
GCGCCCGTCACGGGCATCCGGCAACGGTCCCTGCCGCAATCGGCATCTGGAGAAAGGATGGAATCGATCGTCACCCTGGCCATCATCGGCGTCACCACGCTGGTGTCGTGGCAGGCATTCAACAATCCGCAGCTGCTGGGGCGGCTGATCCTGTGGCCGCCGGCGATCGACCGCCACCACCAGTACGAGCGGCTGGTCACCCACGGCTTCATCCACGCCGACTGGATGCACCTGCTGTTCAACATGATCACGCTGTACTTCTTCGGCAGCGTGATGGAGCAGTTCTTCGCCGAGCGAATCGGCTGGCTCGGGTACCTGGCGTTCTATCTCTCGGCGATCGTGGTCGCGATCCTGCCGACCTACATGCGCCACCAGCGCGACGCGCACTACCGCAGCCTCGGCGCCTCCGGCGCGGTCTCGGCGGTGCTGTTCGCGTTCATCCTGCTGGCGCCGTGGGCGCCCATCTACCTGTTCCTGATCCCGATCGGAATCCCGGCGTTCGTGTTCGCGCTGTTCTACATCGGCTACAGCATCTGGATGGATCGGCGCGGCGGCGACAACGTCAACCACAGCGCGCACCTGTGGGGCGCCGCCTACGGCATGCTGTTCACGGTGATGATGGAGCCGCGGGTGGCCACGACCTTCCTGCAGCGGCTGGCCGAGCCTTCGTTCGGCTCGTGACCGGTCCGGGTACCCGCCTGCGGGTGCGTCAGGCGGCCGCCGGACGGCGCGGGTCGTCTTCCGCGCGGCCGTAGGTCCTGACCAAGCCACCGTAGATCAGCCGGTCGAGCCGGAGATATTCGCTGCTTCCAGTCTCTCCCTGGCTTGCGAGCTGGTAGAGGCGGTCGACCGCTTCGTGTTCGCCTGCATGTTCGGGCATGTGCATGTCCCGGCTCCCGTCGCGCCTGGATGTTGTGCAGGCCGGACGCATCAAGCGTGCCAGCGAGCCGGCAAGCACTTCTGCGGATCCGCTGACGATCCGCGTCACCTGCCCCGCGGTTTCGGGCCGCATCTGACACGAACACGGCGGCGCCCTCACCGCGAATGAATCCCGGCTGTGCTATCCCCGGCCACGACATCCGGACGACTCGAGGGAGACACGATGGCGATCACCCGCGCCAAGGCCACCGGCCTGCTCAACAAGACCGAAATGGGCCTGTACGACGACAGCCGTGCCAACGCCTTGCGGCGGCTCGGAGAGCCCGAGCTCGGCAGGCGCATCGAGCGTACCCGCAAGGCGCGCGACCGCGCCCGCGACCTCGTGCAGCGGCAGAAGCTGGCCGCACGCGGGCGCACGGGCGGCAAACGCGGCGCTGCCGACAACCAGCGCAGCAAGGACAAGGCGGAGTTGCTGGCGGACATCCTGAAGCGGTTCGAGGCACAGCTGAAGCAGGCGCGCAAGGCCGGGGCGGCGTCGGCCTGGGCCGGCAAGGCAGCGACCGGACGCGCCGCCGGGAGGAAGGCGGCATCGAAGACGCCGGCCAAACGGGTGGCAGCGAAGCCGGCCGCGAAGAAGAAGACCGCGGCAACGACCGCGAAGAAGGGCGCAGCGAAGGCCGCGAAGAAGGGCACGGCGAAGACCGCGAAGAAGGCCGCCGCCAGACCCGCGAAGAAGACCGCCCGCAAGCGTGGAATCACCCCGCAGAAGGCGCTCGCCAATACCCGCGCGCTGCTGGAAGCCAAGCAGGAGCAGGCCCGGCAGCCGAAGCCGTGGCAGTCGGCGGACGGGCAGGGCGGGCCGGCCCCGGAGACCGGCTTCCAATCCTCCGACGCCGCGCGGCGCGCCGAAGACCTGCATGCCGGCGAGAGCCGCCTGCCGGCGATCCAGGGCAGCATCAGCACGCGCGACCGGCTCAACCAGGGCAAGCGCGACCACCGCGGCTCCTCGGAGGATTGAACATGGCCGATGCCGGCGCGGCGCCCGCGATCCACCACGATTCCCGGCGCGGCCTGTTCGAAGTCGAGGTCGAGGGGCACCGGGCACAGCTGGCCTATGGCCTGCAGGACGGGATCATGACGATCCTGTCCACCCTGGTGCCGGCGGCCGTGGGCGGTCGCGGGATCGCAGGTCGCCTGGTCGATGCGGCGCTGCAGCATGCGCGGGCGCAGGGGCTCAGGGTCGACCCGCGCTGCTCCTACGCCGCGGCCTACATCGACCGCCATCCGGAGCATGCCGGGCTGCGGGCCTGATCGGCCCGTATACCGGAACGCTCCGCCGTGCAAGCTTGTTCACACTTGCGCCCGGAAGTAGGGTATGGTGCGCGGACTGTTCAAAGCCGGGATCACGGTACATCGTGGCTCCGATGCGGTAGATCAAAGGCTGTACGGTCGGCGCTTGCCGGTCGGGACGATCCGCTCCATCGCTTTCGCGTTACCCCTTGCTCGACAGTCTCGGCGCCGCGGTGTGCGGGTCGTGTCCCAATCCAAACTGTGTTTCAAGGAGTAACAGCAATGTCTGATCGTCAAACCGGTACCGTCAAGTGGTTCAATGACGCCAAGGGCTTCGGTTTCATCACCCCCGAGAGCGGCCAGGACGTGTTCGTCCACTTCCGCTCGATCGTGGGTTCGGGCTTCAAGTCGCTGCAGGAAGGCCAGAAGGTTTCCTTCAAGGTCGTCCAGGGCCAGAAGGGCCTGCAGGCCGACGAAGTCGAGCCGATGTAATTCCGGCCCATACCGGATCTATCGAAAAACCCGGCTTCGGCCGGGTTTTTCTTTGCCGGCCTTGCATTTCTCCATCACGTGGCCGGCGCTATGCTCCAGCCGCTGCAAAGTGTCCGCGACCGGGGAAAGGAGTCGGCGATGAAGCGAGGATTGATCTGTGGGCTGCTGGTGCTGGCCTTGGGCGCCTGCCAGCGCGAGGCCGAGGTGCCGCAACCGCGGCAGGACCCTGCGGCACCGCAGGGGGCGGCCGATTCTCCGGATGCGTCGCAGCCGTCCGCCGATGCGGCGCCGGACCTGGAGGACGTGATCGAGCACGACCCGCGCTACGTCATCGGCATCAGCTATCCGCCCGAGGCGAAGCAGTATCCCGGCCTGGCCGCCGAGCTCCACCGCTATGCCCAGGCCGCGCGGGAGGAATTGCTCGAGGCGGTGGCGAGCATGGGCGAGGGGACCCCGTCGGTGCCCTACGACCTGTCGCTGGAGTTCAGCATGGTCGCGAACACGCCGCGGGTGGTCGCCGTCGCGGCCGATGGCAGCAGCTACACCGGCGGCGCCCATGGCAACCCGCTGGTGGCGCGGTTCGTGTGGCTGCCGCGGCAGGAGCGGCTGTTGCGCGCGCAGGACCTGTTCGGCGATCAGGCGGGCTGGCAGGCGGTGTCGGACTACGTTCGCGAGCAGCTGCACGCCGAGCTGTCGACCCGGGTGGACGCCGAAGAACTGCAGCCGGCCGAGCGCTCGCAGACGATCCGCGCGGCGGGCCGGATGATCGACGAAGGCTCGGGCCCCGATCCCGGGAATTTCGAGCACTTCGAGCCGGTGATGGGCGTCGACGGCCGTATCCGCGCGCTGCGCTTCGTGTTTCCGCCCTACCAGGTCGGTCCGTACGTCGACGGCACGCGCCGCGTGGTGGTGCCCGCCGAGATCCTGGCGCCGTACCTGACGGCGTCGCTGCGGGACCTGTTCGTCAAAGGCTGAATGCGCCGGCCTGCGGCGTTACACTGCCGGGACGGCAGGGAACGAACTCCGGCGGCGGCAACATGCTCAGCAGCGACCGACTTCGGCGGCGTATGCAGACGCTGCTCGCGGACGCCGACATCCGTATCGGCGGTACGCGCGAATGGGATCTGCAGGTACACGACGAGCGCTTCCACGCGCGGGCGCTCGCGCAGGGCTCGCTCGGCCTCGGCGAAAGCTACATGGACGGGTGGTGGGACACCGCGTCGCTCGACGGGCTGCTGCTGCGCCTGATCCGGGCGCGCCTGGACGAGCGCGTCCACGGCATCGGCGAGCTGCTCGACGGCGTGCGCGCGCACCTGTTCAACCTGCAGCGCGGCCACCGCAGCTATGTCGTCGGCGAGCGCCACTACGACCTCGGCAACGACCTCTACGCCGCCATGCTCGGGCGGCGCCTGGTCTACAGCTGCGGCTACTGGCGCCGGGCGGACGACCTGGACGCGGCGCAGGAGGCCAAGCTCGACCTGTGCTGCCGCAAGCTCGGCCTGCGGCCGGGCATGCGCCTGCTCGACATCGGCTGCGGCTGGGGCGAGATGCTCAAGTACGCCGCCGAACGCTACGGCGTATCCGGCGTCGGGGTGACGATCTCGCGCGAGCAGGCGGACTACGCCCGGCAGCTGTGCACCGGGCTGCCGGTCGAGATCCGGCTGCAGGACTACCGCGAGCTCGACGAGCGGTTCGACCGGATCGTCTCGATCGGCATGTTCGAGCACGTCGGCGCGAAGAACTACCGGACCTATTTCGACGTCGCCCGGCGCTGCCTGGGGGCCGACGGGCTGTTCCTGCTGCACACCATCGGCAGCAATGTCTCGCGCCGCCGCACCGATCCGTGGATCGCGCGCTACATCTTCCCGAACTCGATGCTGCCGTCGGCGGCGCAGATCGCGCAGGCGTCGGAACGGCGCTTCGTGATCGAGGACTGGCACAACTTCGGCACCGACTACGACCGCACCCTGCAGGCCTGGCGCGACAATGTGGAAGCGGCCTGGCCACGGCTGCCCTCGCGCTACGACGAGCGCTTCCGGCGCATGTGGCGGTTCTACCTGGCCGGCTCGATGGCCAGTTTCCGCGCCCGGCGCATCCAGCTGTGGCAGATCGTGCTCTCGCCCGAGGGCTTGGCCGGCGGCTACGTGGCGCCGCGCTGAGTCCCTGCGGATCGCCGCGAATCCGGACGGTGCCGCGAACGATGCGGTCGGCATTCGCCCGCGTGGCCTCCAGCGGCCTTCCGGGTGGATTTCGACCAAGCGAGTATCGGGGAGCGACTCGAAATCCGCCCGGAAGGCCGCCCCGACGGCCCAGCCGAATGCTGACCGCCGCCTCATGGCCATCGGTGGCGTTTGACGATCTGCGACGGGCGTTGCGTCACGGGTGCGGCCGCAGTCCGCTTTCGTCCCGCGATCGTCAACGCGCCGCAACCTGGAGCGGCGACGCTGTGGGCGCCGGGCGTGGCAGGGGGCGCCGGCGCATCCCCCATCCAGGAGGCACGACGCCATGTACCCGCAGTTCCTGCATCGTTTCGGTCTGCAAAGATTCGCCCCCGCACTCGCCGCGCTGCTGGTCTCGGCCTGCAGCCTCGGCGCCTATGCACAGGAAGCCTCGGTGAGCGCCGGCGCCGAGCACGCGCGGCCGCACCGCGAACGCCACGGACTGATCGTCATCGCCCACCGCGGGGCGAGCGGCTACCGCCCGGAGCACACGCTCGAGGCCTACCGGCTGGCGATCCGCCAGGGCGCCGACTTCATCGAGCCGGATCTGGTCGCCACCCGCGACGGCGTGCTGATCGCCCGCCACGAGAACGAGATCTCCGGCACCACCGACGTCGCCGAACGCCCGGAGTTCGCCGAGCGCCGGACCACCAAGGTCGTCGACGGCGTGCCGGTCACCGGCTGGTTCACCGAGGACTTCACCCTGGCCGAGATCCGCACGCTGCGTGCGCGCGAGCGGATCCCGGAGGTCCGCCCCCGCAATGCCCGTTACGACGGCCGCTATCAGGTGCCCACCTTCGCCGAGGTGGTGCGGCTGGCGAAGCGGGAAAGCCGGCCCGGGCGCATCATCGGCGTCTATCCGGAAACCAAGCACCCGACCTACTTCGCCCACGAAGGGCGACGCCTGGATGGCGAACCGATCGGGATCTCGCTGGGCGCGAAGCTGGTCGAGACGCTGGTTGCGGAAGGCTTCACCGACCCGAAGCGGGTCTACATCCAGAGCTTCGAGGTCGAGAACCTGCTGCAGCTGAAGACGCGGATCATGCCCGCGGCCGGGGTCGAACTGCCGCTGGTGCAGCTGTACAGCGACTTCGAGGCGGCCACGCCCTACGACATGGCCTACAACGCCGCGCAAGGCACCGAGCCGACGGCGGTGTACGGCGATCTGGCCGCGCTGGTGGAAGGCGGCATCGGCGCCGATACCCGCTACGGCGCGCTGGCCACGCAGCCGGTGCTGGAATGGATGCAGGCGCACTACGCCAGCGGCATCGGTCCGTGGAAGAACGACCTGGTGTTGCGCGAGCCGCTCGACCCGCCGGTCGACGTCGACGGCGACGGCCGTGCCCTGCTGGCCTCCCGCAACACCGGCCACGTGCATCCGATGCTCGGGCACGCCCTGGCCGCGGGCCTGAAGGTCCATCCGTACACCCTGCGTGCCGAGGAGCCGTTCCTCACCCAGGCGCCCAACGGCGTGCCGCAGTCGGTCGTCGGCGAGGCGGTGCAGTGGTACGCGCTCGGCGTGGACGGCTTCTTCATCGACCAGCCGGACCTGGGCGTGGCCGCGCGCGAGATCTTCCTGGACCTGGCCGATCCGCTTTAGGACGGGAAACGAGAAACGAGGAACGAGTGAGCGCTTCGACTCGTTTCTCGTTCCTCGCCACCCGTTCCTCGCTTCAACTATTCGCCGGTCGGCGTGACGTCGGGGCCCGACGGCGGCGTGACCTCCGGGGTCGACGGCGGTGCGCTGTCGTCCGGCGTCGGCGTCAGGCCGCGCTTCTCCAGCAGCGGCCCGATGTCGGGATCGGCGCCGGAGAAGTCGCGGAACAGCTGCAGCGCGTCCTTGCTGCCGCCTTGCGAGAGCAGGGTGGCGCGGAAGCGGTCGCCGTTGGCGCGGCTCAGGCCGCCGTTCTCCTCGATCCACTTGACCGTGTTGGCGTCGAGCACCTCGGACCAGATGTAGGCGTAGTAGCCGGCCGAATAGCCGCCCATGATGTGGCTGAAGTAGGGCAGGCGGTAGCGCGGCGGTACCGGCGCGAAGTCGATGCCGTCGGCGGCCAGCGCATTGGCCTCGAACGCGACCACTTCGTCGGCCTCGGGGATCTGCTCGCCCTCGGCCTGGTGCAGGCGCTGGTCGAGCATGGCCGCGGCCAGGTACTCGGTGGTGGCGAAGCCCTGGTTGAACTTGGCCGTCTCCAGTACCTTGTCCAGCAGCGCCTGCGGCATCGGCTCTCCGGTCTCGTGATGCTTGGCGTAGTTCGCCAGGATCGACGGCCAGTCCGCCCACATTTCGTTGACCTGCGACGGAAACTCGACGAAGTCGCGCGGCACGCTGGTCCCGCTGAAGTAGGGGTACTTCACGTCCGAGAACATGCCGTGCAGCGCATGGCCGAACTCGTGGAAAGCGGTGGTCACCTCGTCCCAGGTCAGCAGCGTCGGCTCGCCGGCCTGCGGCTTGGGCACGTTGAGGTGGTTGGCCACCACCGGCTTGGTGTCCTCGAGTTCCGACTGCTCGACGTAGGAGTTCATCCAGGCGCCGCCGCGCTTGGAGTCGCGCGCGTACGGATCGAAGATGAAGATCGCCAGTGGGCTGCCGTCGGCGTTGAACACGTCGTACACCCAGGTGTCCGGGTGGTATTTCGGCAGGTCGGTGCGCTGCTTGAAGGTGATCCCGTACAGCTGGGTGGCGGCGAAGAACACGCCGTTTTCCAGCACGTTCATCATCTCGAAGTAGGGCTTGAGCTGCGATTCGTCGAAGTCGTACTTCGCCTGGCGCACCTTCTCGGTGTAGAAGGCCCAGTCCCACGGCTCGAGCTGGAAGCTTTCCTCGCCCTTGGCCGCCTGCTCCTGGTCGATCATCGCCTGCAGGTCGGCCGCCTCGCGTTTGGCGTTGGCGACCGCCGCCGGCGCGAGCTGGCCGAGCATGTCGTTGACCGCCTGCGGGGTCTTGGCGGTCTCGTCCTCGAGCACGTAGGTGGCGTGGTTGGGGTAGCCGAGCATCTCGGCGCGTTCGTCGCGCAGCTTGACCACCTGCGCGATGATGCCGGTGTTGTCCCACTCGTTGCCGCGCGACCCGCGGGCAATCGAAGCCTTGAAGATGCGCTCGCGCAGGCCGCGGTCGGTCAGTTGCGACAGCGGCGGCTGGCCGGTGGTGTTGAGCAGGGTGACGACGTACTTGCCCTCGTGGCCGCGCGACTTCGCCGCCTCGGCGGCGGCGGAGATCTGCGCGTCGGTCAGGCCGTCGAGTTCCTCGCGGGTGTCGACGACCACGGCCGAGTCGTTCACCTCGGCCAGCACGTTCTGGCTGAACTTGGTGCCCAGGTCGGCGAGCTCGGCGTTGATCTGCTTCAGGCGCGCCTTCTGTGCTTCGTCCAGGTCGGCGCCGGCGCGCACGAAGTCGGTGTAGTAGCGCTCGACCAGGCGCGTGCCTTCCGCATCCAGGCCCAGGGACGCGCGATTCTCGTACAGGGTCTTCACCCGCTCGAACAGTTCGGGGTTGAGCGAGATCGCGTCGCGGTGCGCGGCGAACTTCGCCGAGTAGTCGGCCTGCAGCTGCTTGCGCGTGTCGTTGGTGTCGGTGCCGACCAGGTTGAAAAACACCCGCGTCGCCCGGCCCAGCAGCTCGCCCGACTTCTCCAGTTCGAGGATGGTGTTCTCGAACGTCGGGGCCTCGGGGTCGCCGGCGATCGCGTCGATTTCCTCGAGGTTCTGCTTCATCCCCGCATCGAAGGCCGGCGCGAAGTGCTCGTCGCGGATCTCGTCGAACTGGGGATACTGCAGCGGCAGCGGGCTCTGCTCGAAGAACGGGTTGGCCTGCTGGGCCTCGGCGCTGGACACGGCGGACTCCGGAGTCGCGGACTGGGCGAGGACGGGCGTGGCGGCGACCCCGGCGAGGGCGACGGCCAGCGCGAGACTGAGCGGGTGCTTCATCGTGGAAATCCTGGGCAGTGCGGAATTTCCAAGCATAGCCGAAGGCACTCCCGGCAGACCCATGACCATCGGCACGGGCCCCGGAGCGCATCGAAGTGACTGCGCTGCCCTGTAGGAGGGGCTTCAGCCCGCAGACGCACCGGCAGCGGCGACCGTGAACGCGCCGCCGCGTTGCGAAGAGAAACAACGGCAGAAGCATTTCCTGCCAATCCGAACGCGGTCGGGCTGAAGCCCCTCCTACAGGGGCAGGCGGAAGGAGCGATGCGGTCTAGAGCGTCTCGAACTGGCGCGCGATCCAGGACAGCTGGTAGAGCAGTCCGGCGACCACGAAAACGCCGTGATACCAGGGATTGCGGGTGGCGATGGCGACCAGGCTGAGGACGATGTAGGCGCCGTTGCGCACCAGGTACTCGGGGCCGAAGTGATGGAAGTATTCCGGGCCCTTGATCCAGGTGTCGGCGAGATCCACCACGTACACCAGCGCCAGCAGGCCGAAGAACCAGTGCCGGCGGGCGTAGAAGTACTCACGGTAGTCGGGGTATTCCGCCGCGCTGTCGGAGAACACGAATGCGCACAACAGGTACAGCAGCAGCGCGTACAGGGTGACGAACAGGTAGAGGTTGAAGTTCCACGCCACCAGGTGCGAGAGCCGGAACTCCCACCACCAGAAATGGATCAGGTACAGGAACACCGACAATGCCCACAGCAGGTGCACCCAGTACACGCGCCTGCGCCGCGGGTTCTCGATGATGTTGGCGAAGTTGCGAAGCAGGTGGGTCAGGCCGAGGCCGACGATCATGCCCAGCAGGATGCGGATGTGCACGTACAGGGTCGCCAGCGCTGCGCCGTCCGAGCTCGATAGGGTTTGTGGCATCGCATCGCCGGCGGATCGGTTTGCGCCAGCCTAGCGCCTGCGTCGGCCGATGCCCAGACGTGGGCGGGCGGGACGCCTGGCGGGGATCGCCGTCGGACCATGCACGACGGCCGGACACCGCCTAGACTGCCGGCATGGGCCCGCTCTCCGAACCGGAGCGTCTGCGGGCGAACGCGTGGAATCGAGGAATCTTGATCATGGAAACCGCCTACGATTTCAGCGCCGTCGACATCGATGGCGCCGAGCAGCCCCTGGTGCAGTACGCGGGCAGGGCGCTGCTGGTCGTGAACGTCGCCTCGAAGTGCGGGTTCACTCCGCAGTACGCCGGGCTGGAGGCGTTGTGGCGGCAATACCGCGATCGCGGCCTGGTGGTGCTGGGCTTTCCCTGCGACCAGTTCGGGCACCAGGAACCCGGCGACGAGGCGGAGATCCGCGACTTCTGCTCGCTGCAGTACGACGTGAGCTTCCCGATGTTCGCCAAGGTCGAGGTCAACGGCGCCGGTGCGCATCCGCTGTGGGCGTGGCTGAAGGCGCAGAAGGCCGGATTCCTCGGCATCGGCGCGATCAAGTGGAACTTCAGCAAGTTCCTGGTCGGGCGCGACGGCGCGGTGATCGCGCGCTACGCGCCGAACGACACGCCCGAGTCGCTGCGCGCGGACATCGAGGCCGCCTTGGCGCGATGAGCCTATCAAAGGCGACTTGTCGCGGATCGGCGCGGATGGCCGCGGATAACGCAACGACGGCGACGAGCAGCCGCTTTCACCTGCAAGCGCCAATCCGCGCCGATCCGTAGCGGGTGGCTTCGCGGGACGAATCCCGTAGGCGTCAGCGCACGATCGTCACCGGGATGTCGGTCTGCGCGATCACCTTGCTCGAGACCGAGCCGAGCAGCACCCCCTGGACGGCGCCGCGGCCGTGCGACCCCATCACGATCAGGTCGACGCGCGGCTTGTGCGCCACCTCGAGCACGGTTTCGGCGATCTCGCCGATCTCCAGGCATTCGCGCGCCTCCAGTTTCGCCCGCGCCAGAGCCCGCCGCGCAGGAGCCAGCATGGTCGCGTGGTTCTCGGCGTGATGGCGCTGCGCGGCGGCCGCGCCGATCTTTCTTTCGACACCGGGAAACAGCGGCGGATCGACCGCGAGCAGGACGAGCTGCGCCGGCTCGGCCAGTCGCCGGCCGAGCCGGATCGCGAACTTGACCGCACGCAGGCTGATGTCGCTGCCGTCGACGGCGACCAGGATCTTCATCGTTTCGACTCCACGAGGTGACGTCCGGATTCTACGAGCAGTCGCGCCGGGCGTCTCGGCCGGAGTCGGGGCGCCGGGTCCTGGAAGCGGGCACGGTGGTCGCCGCGCTACTTCTCGACGAAGGCACGCTCGAACACGTACTGCCCGGGCGTCCCGATGCGCGGTGCGGCGACGAAGCCGCGGCCGTCGAGCAGGGCGCGGAAGTCGGCCAGCATCTGCGGGCCGCCGCAGATCATGGCGCGGTCGTGCGCCGGGTCGAGCGGCTCGATCCCCAGCTGCCGCATCATCCGTCCGTCCTCCATCAGTGCGGTCAGGCGGCCGCGATGGTCGTGGCCGTCGAAGACGAAGTCCTCGCGGGTCACGGCCGGGTAGTAGCGCAGCCGCGCCCTGATTTGCTCGCCCAGGAATTCGTGCCGCGGCAGTTCGTTGACGATGTAGTCGCGGTAGGCCAGGTCGCCGGGGCGGCGCACGCCGTGGCACAGGATCACCCGCTCGAAGCGCTCGTACGTCTCCGGGTCCTTGAGCACCGCCAGGAACGGCGCCAGCCCGGTGCCGGTCCCCAGCAGGTACAGGTTGCGGCCCGGGTGCAGGTCGTGGATCAGCAGCGTGCCGGTGGGCTTGCGGCCGACCAGCACGCGGTCGCCGGGGCGGACGGCGCGCAGGCGCGAGGTCAGGGCGCCGTCGGGCACCTTGATGCTGAGGAACTCCAACTGCTCCTCCCAGTTGGCGCTGGCGATCGAATACGCGCGCAACAGCGGCCTGTCGTCGACTTCCAGGCCGATCATCACGAACTGGCCGTTGTCGAACCGGAAACCGTCGTCGCGGGTGGTGGTGAAACTGAAGTAGTCGTCCGTCCAGTGACGGACGTCCAGCACCGTTTCGGTGCCAAAGGCAGCAGACATGCGGGGGGTGGCGTCAAGCGGACTGCCGTAGATTGTACCGGATTGATGAGACCGGTTCTCATCTTTGCGACGTCACGCCGGCAACAACCGGAACGCGGCACACTGCGGCCATGACCGCGAGGCTTTGGACCGTCGGCCATTCGACCCGTGACTGGGAGACGTTTGTCGCGCTGCTGACGGCGGCCGGGATCGAAGCCGTTGCCGACGTACGCCGCTTCGCCGGCTCGCGGCGGCACCCGCAGTTCTCGGGGACGGCGATGGCGCAGGCGCTGCCGCGATCGGGGCTGGCCTATGTGCCGATGCCCGAACTCGGCGGGCGCAGGCCGCCGCGGCCGGATTCGCCGAACACCGCCTGGCGCAATGCCGGCTTCCGCGGCTACGCCGACTACATGGCCACGCCGGAGTACGCAGCCGCCCGCGAACGCCTGGGCGATCTGGCAATCCGGTCGCGGACGGCGGTGCTGTGCGCCGAGGCGGTCTGGTGGCAATGCCATCGCGGGCTGATCGCGGACGACTTCAAGACCCGTGGCTGGGACGTGATCCATCTGCTGGCGGCTGGGCGCACGCAGCCGCACCCGTATACCTCCGCGGCCCGGATCGTCGACGGGCGCCTGGACTATTCCGCGCCCGCGGACGACCAGGCCTCGCTGTTCTGAGGCGGTCGGAGGCCCGCAGGCGGCGGGCCTCCGTAACGCCCGCGCGGGTCAGCCGCAGCAGTAGCAGACGCCGGCGATGTAGCTGCCGCCGAAGCCGGGGCAGTCGGACTCGCAGACCCAGCTGCAGGAGTTGGCCTGCGCCTTTTCGGCGGTGCCGCTGGCGACCGCCTGCATCGCACCGAATCCCATGGCCCCGGCGAAGGCGACCGCGACCAGCAGCTTGCGCAACGAAATCTTCGAACGCTTCATGGTGTGTTCCTCGTTTGCATGGCGGCCGCAGGCGGCGTGTCCGTACGCATTGCGGCCAGGATCGAACCGACCTGGTCCATGGTGTCGATGGTGCCCAGATGCGAGTGCAGCACGCGGCCGTCGGCGCCGATCACCAGCACCAGCGGCACGCTGCTGCCGCGGAACAGCATCAGCGTGCGGCGCTCGGCGACCGCCGCGACCGGGAAATCGAAGCCGTGCTCGCGCACGTAGCCGGCCAGCGGGCCGGCGTCCGCATCGCCGACCCCGATCATCTGCACGCGTTCGCCGAACGCGTCCTCAAGGCGCCCGGCAAGGGCCCGCACCATCGGCGCCGACGCCAGGCAGTAGGGGCATTGCGGGGTGAAGAAGTAGAGCACCTGGAAGTCGCCGGAGACGCCGCCCAGGGTGAGCGCCTCGCCGCGCAGCCCTTCGACCGGCACGGCCGGGACGTACATGCCGTAGTAGGGGCGCGTGGCGCGTTCGGCGAGCCAGTCGCGCTGCGTGCGCAGCTCGCGGTTCTGCCAGGCCAGCACCGCCACCAGCGCGAGCGAGAGCAGCAGGGCGATCGGCAGGACGGGGAGCTTGCGCACGGTGGCGGGCGTCCATTCGCGGCAACGGCGCCGCCATGCCGCGAAGCTATCGACCGGCCGGCGGGCGCGTCAATGCGGCAAGGATGACCGGCTGCGCAGTTCCGCGCGGACGCACCGAGCGGGTGCGTTCGCGATCGCCGGGCTGTGCGCCGCTTCACAGTCGTTGCCGCGCTGCGGCATGGCGGATCAGCGGTAGCCGGCCGCCTGCAGCTCGAACAGCTCGGCGTAGCGGCCGCCCTGCGCCATCAGCTCGGCGTGGGTGCCGCTGGCCTCGATCATGCCGGCCTCCAGCACCAGGATGCGGTCGGCCATGCGCACGCTGGAGAACCGGTGCGAGATCAACACCGCGGTGCGCCGCTCCGACAGCTCCTTGAAGCGCTTGAACACCTCGAACTCGCTGCGCGCGTCGAGCGCGGCGGTGGGCTCGTCGAGGATCATCACCTGGGCGTCGCGCATGTAGGCGCGGGCGATGGCGATCTTCTGCCATTGCCCGCCGGACAGGTCGACGCCGGTGCGGAAACGGCGTCCGATCAGCTGCGCATAGCCCAGCGGAAGCGCCTCGATCACCTCGTCGGCCATCGCCCGCTGCGCGGCATCACGGATGCGGGCGTCGTCGTCCATGGCGTCGATGCGGCCGACGCCGATGTTCTCGGCGGCGGTGAGGTGGTAGCGCACGAAGTCCTGGAAGATCACGCCGATGTTGGCGCGCAGGTCGTCGAGGTCGTACTCGCGCAGGTCGCGGCCGTCGAGCAGGATCCGGCCCTCGTCGGGGTCGTACAGCCGCGCCAGCAGCTTGACCAGGGTGGTCTTGCCGGCGCCGTTCTCGCCGACCAGCGCCAGCACCTCGCCGGCGCGCAGCTCGAAGTCGAGGTGGCGCACCGCCCAGCGCTCGGCGTCGGGATAGCGGAAGCCGACGTTCTCGAACACGAAGCCCCGGGCGACCGGCTGCGGGAACGGGAGCGGATGCTCCGGGGACCGGATCTCCGGCTCGATCGCGAAGAACGAGAACAGGTCCTCCAGGTACAGCGCCTGCCCGGCGACCTGCGAGAAGCCGATCAGCAGCCCCTCCAGCAGCTGCCGCAGGCGCCGGAAGCTGCCGGCCAGGAAGGTCAGGTCGCCGATGCTGAAGTCGCCGCGCACCGTGCGCCAGGCGATGTAGGCGTAGGCGACGTAGTAGCCCAGCGTGCCCAGCGCCGCCAGCAGCGCGCCCCAGAACGCGCGCCGCCGCGCCAGCGCGCGATTGGCGCGGTAGAAGCCGTCGGCCAGGGCGCGGTAGCGGCCGATCAGGAACCGGTGCAGGTCGAAGATCTTGACCTCTTTCGCCGTCTCCACGCTGGCCCCGGTCTGGCGCACGTATTCCAGCTGCCGCCGCTCCGGCGTCCACTGGAAATTCAGCGAGTAGTTCATCGCGTTGAAATGCGCCTCGCCGACGAAGGCCGGGATCAGCGCGACCGCCAGCAGCAGGATCAGCCAGGGCGCGTACACCAGCAGGCCGACGGCGAAGCTGACCACGGTGATCGCGTCCTGCAGCTGGCCGAACAGCTGGCCCATCAGGTTCATGCGGCCCATGGTTTGGCGGCGGGCGCGGTCGAGCTTGTCCTGCAGTTCGGGGTCCTCGAAGTCCTCCAGGTCCAGCGTCGCCGCGTGCTCCATCAGGCGGATGCTGGTGGCGTTGGTGAACAGCTCCGACAGCAGCGCGTCGGCGTAGCTGACCAGGCGGCCGAGCAGGTCGGAGACGATCGCCAGGCCGAACTCGAGCGCCAGCAGCCACAG
Source organism: Luteimonas sp. R10 (assembly GCF_045689605.1). Taxonomy (GTDB): domain Bacteria; phylum Pseudomonadota; class Gammaproteobacteria; order Xanthomonadales; family Xanthomonadaceae; genus Luteimonas. Next base: position 3,001,833 of record NZ_CP141262.1, on the reverse strand, counting down.
CAGGTGATCCAGCTGGCCGCTGCGCCACGCGGTCCCCATCGACTCGAACGCCAGGCCCAGCCCGACCAGGCGCACCGCCTCGTCGATGATCAGCTTGCCGATGTAGAGCATCAGGATCGGCAGGAACGCGCGCACCAGGCGCAGGCCCAGGCTGGTCAGGGTCAGGGCCGGACTGGTGGCCCAGATCTGCCGGAGGAACGGCGGCAGGTTACGCATCGCGTGGAAGCGCTCGCGCAGGCTGGGGTTCGGGCGCTTGGCGGATGCCGCGGCGGGCGGCGGGGAACTGGGCATCGGCGGATTGTGCCTGCTGCGAGCCGCAGCCACGCGAGCGGACCCACTCCCGTAGAGCGGAGCTCGCTCCGCTGCTTTCGGCTCCGGAGCCCGCGCAGCCGAGCAAGCTCGGCTCTACAGGAGGGCTCCGGAGCCCGGGCAGCCGAGCAAGCTTGGTTCTACGGGATGAGGGGTGCGCATTGGAGCGGGTCCGCTCCGCCGGCGGGGGAACAGCGCCGGTCCGCGCCCGCGGCTTACGTGGGCCGGCGGCGGGCCGGTATACTCGCCGATGGCCGCGGCACTTCGCCGCGGTTCCTGTTAATGCTTCAGTCGGTTAGACGACACTACTCATCCTTTTTCTCATATGCGCCGCCGCGGACTGCCGTGGCCCGCCGAGGCACCCCACCGCCGCATGCGCCTGTCCACGATCAAGCTCTCCGGATTCAAGTCCTTCGTCGACCCCACCACGCTGCACCTGCCGACCAACATGACCGGCGTGGTCGGCCCGAACGGCTGCGGCAAGTCCAACATCATCGACGCGGTGCGCTGGGTGATGGGCGAGAGCACCGCCAGCCGGCTGCGCGGCGATTCGCTGACCGACGTGATCTTCTCCGGCTCCACCGCGCGCAAGCCGGTCTCGCAGGCCATGGTGGAGCTGATCTTCGACAACTCCGACCACACCATCAGCGGCGAGTACGCGGCGTTCAACGAGATCTCGGTCAAGCGCACGGTCAGCCGCGACGGCCAGAGCACCTATTACCTCAACGGCACCCGCTGCCGCCGCCGCGACATCACCGACCTGTTCCTCGGCACCGGCCTGGGCCCGCGCAGCTACTCGATCATCGAGCAGGGCATGATCAGCCAGATCATCGACGCCCGGCCCGAGGACCTGCGCATCTACCTGGAGGAGGCCGCCGGCATCTCCAAGTACAAGGAGCGGCGCAAGGAGACCGAGACCCGCATCCGCCACACCCGCGAGAACCTCGACCGCCTCAACGACCTGCGCGAGGAGGTCGGCAAGCAGCTCGAACACCTGCGGCGCCAGGCGCGGCAGGCCGAGCAGTACACCGCGATCCAGGCCGAACGCAAGGTCCGCGACGCCGAGTGGAAGGCGCTCGAGTACCGCGGCGTCGACGCGCAGCTGCAGGCGCTGCGCGAGGGCCTGTCGCAGGAGGAGACCCGGCTGCAGCAGCTGATCGCCGAGCAGCGCGAGGCCGAGCGCCAGATCGAGACCGGCCGCGTGCGCCAGCAGGAGGCGAGCGAGGCGCTGAACAAGGCGCAGGCCGGCGTCTACGAGGTCGGCGGCACCCTGGCCCGCATCGAGCAGCAGATCGCCCACCAGCGCGACCTCGGCGAGCGCCTGCGCAGGGCGCACGAGGAGGCGCAGAGCGCGCTGTCGGAGATCGGCGAGCACATCAGCGGCGACCAGGCGCGCCTGGAATCGCTGCAGGCCGCGATCGTCGAGGACGAGCCGCGACTGCAACAGCTGCGCGCCGAGGACGAGGCACGGCAGGAGGCCCTGCGCGACGCCGAAACCGCGCTGGCCGACTGGCAGCAGCGCTGGGACGCGCACAGCCGCGAGAGCGCCGAGGCCGCGCGTGGGGCTGATGTCGAGCGCACCCGCGTCGATTATCTGGACCGGCAGTCGCTGGAAGCGGACCGCCGCCGCGAGCAGCTGACCGCCGAGCGCGCCGGCCTGGACCTGGACGCGCTGGCCGCGGCGTTCGAGGGCGTGCAGGCGCAGCATGACGAGCAGAAGGCCGGGCTGGAGACCCTCGCCGAGGGCCTCGAGGCGCGCAAGCAGGCGGCGCTGGCGCTGCAGGACGAGCAGCGCGGCGCGCAGAACGAGATTTCCGAGGTCCGCAAGCGCGCCCAGGAGGCGCGCGGGCGCCTGTCTTCGCTGGAGGCGCTGCAGCATGCCGCGCTCGGCCAGGAGCAGGGCGCCGCGGTCGAGTGGCTGCGCCGGCAGGGCCTGGATTCGGCCGCGCGCGTGGGCGAGCGCCTGCAGGTCGAGTCCGGCTGGGAGAACGCGGTCGAAAGCGCGCTCGGGCAGCTGATCGAGGGCGTGCTGGTCGACGACCCGCAGGCGCTGGTGGGCGCCCTGGGCGACCTCGGCGAGGGCCGCCTGGCGCTGGTGGCGGCGGCGCAGGGCGAGGACGCGTTCGCGCCGACCTCGCTGGCGGCGAAGGTGCGGGGCCCGCTGGCGATCCGCCGGCTGCTGGCGCGGCTGCACGTGGCCGAGTCGCTGGACGAGGCGCGCGCGCTGCAGGCGCGGCTGGAGGCCGGCGATTCGGTCATCACCCGCAACGGCGAGCGCCTCGGCGCCGGCTGGGTCCGGGTGCTGCGCTCGGGCGCGGCCAAGCAGGGTGCGCTGCTGCGCGAGCGCGAGATCCAGGCGCTGCGCGCCGAGATCGAGGCCCTGCAGGAACGCGAGGCAGAACTGGAGGAGGCGGCGACCGCGCGCCGCGACCGCCTGCTCGCGGCCGAGCAGCAGCGCGAGGACGCGCAGCGCGCGCTGTACATGGCGCACCGCGGCGTGTCGGAGCTCGCCGGCCAGTTGCAGAGCCAGCAGGGCCGGCTGGATTCGGCCCGCAACCGCATCGAGAAGATCGACGCCGAGCTCGCGCAGCTGCACGAGACCATCGACGGCAGCGGCCAGCAGGCGCGCGCGTCGCGCGCGCGGCTGGAAGACGCCGTGGCCGCCATGGCGGAGCTGGAACAGACCCGCCAGGCGCTGGACGCCGAGCGCCGCAGGCTGGCCGAGGCCCGCGATGCCGCCCGCGACGCCGCCCGCGCCTCGCGCGATGCCGCGCACGCGCTGGCGCTGACCCTGGAATCGCAGCGCACCCAGGCCGCGGCGTTGACCCAGGCGCTGGAGCGCATGGGCGGGCAGCGCGGGCAGCTCGACAGCCGGCTCGAGCAGATTAACGCCCAGCTCGCCGAGGGCGACGCCCCGGTGCACGGGCTGGAGGCCGAGCGCCAGGCCGCGCTGGAGCAGCGCGTGCTGGCCGACAACGCGCTCAACGCGGCGCGCGCGGCGCTGGAGGGCGTGGAGAACGAGCTGCGCGGCTACGAACAGGTCCGCCAGCAGCGCGACGAGCAGGCGCTGGCGCAGCGCGAGGCGATCTCGCAGCGCCGGCTGGACCAGCAGGCGCTGGTGATCCGCACCGAGCAGCTCGCCGCCGCGGTCGCCGAGGGCGGCATCGTGCTCGAGGACGTGCTGAACGGCCTGCCGGCCGAGGCCGACGTCGCGGACTGGGAAAAGACCGTCACCGACTTCGACGCCAAGCTGCGGCGGCTGGAGCCGGTCAACCTGGCCGCGATCCAGGAGCATGCCGAGGCCGCCGAGCGCAAGGAGTACCTGGACCGCCAGGACGCCGACCTGACCGCCGCGCTGGAGACCCTGGAGGACGCGATCCGCAAGATCGACCGCGAGACCCGCGGCCGCTTCAAGGACACCTTCGACCGGGTCAACTCCGGCGTGCAGGAGCTCTATCCGCGCCTGTTCGGCGGCGGCCACGCCTATCTCGAGCTGACCGGCGAGGACCTGCTCGACACCGGCGTGACGATCATGGCGCGTCCGCCCGGCAAGCGCGTGTCCAGCATCTCGCTGCTGTCCGGCGGCGAGAAGGCGATGACCGCGGTGGCGCTGGTGTTCGCGATCTTCCGCCTCAATCCGGCCCCGTTCTGCCTGCTCGACGAGGTCGACGCGCCGCTGGACGAGGCCAACGTCGGCCGCTTCACCACCATGGTGCTGGAGATGAGCGAGCAGGTGCAGTTCCTGTTCGTCACCCACAACAAGGCGACCATGGAGGCCGCACAGCAGCTGTCGGGCGTTACCATGCGCGAGCCCGGCGTCAGCCGCCTGGTGTCGGTCGACCTGGCCGAGGCGGCGCGGCTGGCGGGGGCCGCCTAGCCGTGCCGGCCGCGCCTTCGTTGCCTGCGGTGGCCGGCCGCCCATTCACCGCGAGGAGAGGACGATGTCGGACGAGTGGCTGCTACAGATCTGGATCCTGGTGGCGGGCGCGTTCCTGCTCGCCGCCATCTGGTACTTCGGCACCCGTCCGCGGCAGAACTCGCAGGGCCGCCGGCTGAAGACCGAGCAGCGCGGCGAGCGCACCGAGCCGACGTTGGGCGCACAGCTCGAGGAGGAACTGGCGGGGTCCGCTGTGCCCGGCGAGGAGGCCGTACAGGCCGAGATGGAGCTGTTCGACGATGCCGTCGGCGAGCCGGCCAGCCCGAACGCCGATCTCGGCCGCCGCGTGAGCGAGGACTTCGACAAGATCGTGACGCTGTACATCGCCGCGCGCGCCGGCCAGGTGCTGCGCGGCCCGGACATCGTGGTCGCCGCTGAGAAGGCGGGGCTGACCTACGGCCACATGAACGTGTTCCACCGGCTGGTGGAGGGGCACCCCGAGCGCGGGCCGATCTTCAGCGTCGCCAACATCCGCAAGCCCGGGAGCTTCGAGATGTCGGAGATCCAGTCGCTGGAAACGCCGGCGATCGCGTTCTTCCTGACGTTGCCGGCGCCGGTCAGCGCGCTCGACGCCTGGGACGCGATGCAGCCGACCGCGCAGCGCATGGCCGAGCTGCTCGACGGCGTGCTGCTGGACGAGCAGCGCAACGCCCTCGGCCGCCAGCGCATCGCCCACCTGCGCGACGAACTGCGCGCCTACGACCGCCAGCACGAGGCCCCGCCGATCACCCGCAGCCCCCGCTGGTAGCGCGCCGCGCCGAGCAATACCGTCCGTTGCCACAAGGCATCACCGTCGCCACGGGGCGGCGCGAACGAATAGCCACTTCGGCAGCTGGTGCTTTCGACGAGCGTCCTCGGTTGACCGCGCGGGCGGTCGCCGCACCGGGGGTATTGCTGCGCCCTTCGGTCCGGCCATCCATGGCCGGACTCAGGGCCGCAGGCCATCCATGGCCTGCTCTCCGCAATACCCCCGGCACGGCGCCCGCTTCAGCATTGGTCGGCTTCGGAGGAATTGGCTGCCGAGCATCCGAAAGCGAATTGCCGACGCGGCGTCCGGGCCGGGGGATGCGGACAGCAGACCATGGATGGTCTGCGGCGGCGAGTCGGGCCATGGATGGCCCGACCGAGCCGGGGAGCATTCCCCGGCCCGGACGCCGCTGGTTCCGGAGCCCACGAACAGACCGTTTCTCACGTCCCGCCTCCGATCGAACACGTGCGAGCCGCGCCAGGCGTTTGGTCGGTGCTTCGGTGTGCCGCGTCGGGTTGATGGTTCCACTGCCGCAGAACGCCACCATGGCGACAGCCGACATCGCGCCGGTACCCGGGGGTTAGAATTCGCCGATGCCTGCGAAGCCAGCCGCCCGCGCCGCCGAACTGCGCCGCCAGATCGACGACGCCAACTACCGCTACCACGTGCTCGACGAGCCGCGCATTCCGGACGCCAAGTACGACGCGCTGATGCGCGAACTCGAGGCGCTGGAGGCGGAACACCCGGAACTGGCCAGCGAGGACTCGCCGACCCGCCGCGTCGGCGCCGCGCCGTCGTCGAAGTTCGCCGAGGTCCGGCACGCGGTGCCGATGCTGTCGCTGGGCAACGCCTTCGAGGAACAGGAGGTGCGCGACTTCGTGCGGCGCATCGCCGAGCGCCTGGAGCGCGACGAGCCGGTGTTCTCGGCCGAGCCCAAGCTCGACGGCCTGGCGATCAGCCTGCGCTACGAGGACGGCGCGTTCGTGCAGGGCGCCACCCGCGGCGACGGCGCCACCGGCGAGGACGTCACCGCCAACCTGCGCACCGTGCGGGCGATCCCGCTGAAGCTGCGCGGCAGGGGCTGGCCGAAGGTGCTGGAGGTCCGCGGCGAGGTCTACATGCCGCGCGCCGACTTCGAAACCTACAACGCCCGGATGCGCGAGACCGGCGGCAAGGTGCTGGCCAATCCGCGCAACGGCGCGGCCGGCTCTCTGCGCCAGCTCGATCCCCGCATCACCGCGCAGCGTCCGCTCAGCTTCTTCGCCTACGGCGCAGGCCTGGTGGAGGGGGCGCCGCTGCCGGACACCCACTCGAAAGTGCTGGAGAAGCTGCGCCAATGGGGATTCCCGGTCAGCGCGCTGGCCGAGGTGGTCCGCGGCGCCGACGGGCTGCTCGACTACTACCGCCGCATCGGCGAGCGCCGCGACGCGCTGCCGTTCGACATCGACGGCGTGGTCTACAAGCTCGACGACGTGCGTGGCCAGCGCGAGATGGGCTTCGTCTCGCGCGCGCCGCGCTGGGCACTGGCGCACAAGTACCCGGCGCAGGAACAGTCGACGGTGGTGGAGGCGATCGAGATCCAGATCGGCCGTACCGGGGCGGCCACGCCGGTCGCGCGCCTGCGCGAGGTGCAGGTGGCGGGCGTCAACGTCACCAATGCCACCCTGCACAACGCCGACCAGATCGCGCGGCTGGACGTGCGCGTCGGCGACACCGTGATCGTGCGCCGCGCCGGCGACGTGATCCCGGAGGTGCTGTCGGTGATCCCGGAGCACCGGCCGCCCTCGGCGCAGCCGTGGACGATGCCGGCGACGTGCCCGGAATGCGGTTCGGAGATCGTGCGCGAGGAGGGCGGGGTGGTCTGGCGCTGTTCCGGCGAGCTCAGCTGCCCGGCGCAGCGCAAGGAGGCGATCCGCCACTTCGCCTCGCGCCGGGCGATGGACATCGACGGCCTGGGCGAGCGCTACATCGAGGACCTGTCGGACTTCGGCTACCTGGGGTCCGTGGCCGACCTCTACCGCCTCACGCTCGACGACCTGCTGGAGATGAAGCGCCGCTCCGACGAGCGCGGCGGCACCACGCCGGAAACGGTGAAGGCCGGCAAGGTGGCGACCAAGTGGGCCGAGAACCTGGTCGCGGCGATCGACCGCAGCCGCGACGCCACGCTGGCGCGGTTCCTGTTCGCGCTCGGCATCCAGCACGTCGGCGAGAGTACCGCCAAGGCGCTGGCGGCTTGGTTCGGCGACCTGGAACTGATCCGGCGCACGCCGTGGCCGCTGTTCAAGCGCGTGCCCGACATCGGCGGCGAAGTCGCGCGCGCGATCGGACATTTCCTCGACCAGCCGGGCAACCAGCAGGTGATCGACGACCTGCTCGCGCGCGGCGTGCGCATCGGCGATACGCACCCGCCATCGCCGAAGCTGCGCGACGGACTCGACCTGGCGACGCTGCTGGTCGACCTGGAGATCCCGAAGATCACGCCCGTACGCGCCGCGCAGCTCGCGTCCGCGTTCGCATCGGCCGGTGCGCTGCGCAAGGCGGCGGCGCACAACCACGTGGCGGCGGGGCTGCCTGCCGAGGCGGCCGATTCGCTGGTGGCGTGGTTCGCCGACGATGCGAACGCGGCGCTGTTCCTGGCGTCGGCCAAGGCGCAGCAGGCGCTGGCGAAGCGGCTGCCGGAGCGCGCCTCCGCCGCGGCCGGCCCGCTCGACGGGCAGACCGTCGTGCTCACCGGCAGCCTGGAATCGATGACCCGCGACGAGGCGAAGGAGCGGCTGGAGGCGCTGGGCGCCAAGGCCGCCGGCAGCGTGTCGAAGAAGACCAGCTTCGTGGTCGCCGGCGAATCGGCCGGCTCCAAGCTGGCGAAGGCCGAGGAACTCGGCATCGAAGTCTGGGACGAGGCGCGGCTGGTCGCGTTCCTGGAAGCGCACGCGTGACGTCGCGTCGCGCGGCTGCGCCGGAGCGCGACGTGGGCGACTGGCGCCCCTCGGCGACGCTCGAGGCCCTGCGCCTGCGTGCCCGCCTCAACGCGGCCATCCGCGTCTTCTTCGCCGAGCGCGGCGTGCTCGAGGTGGAGACGCCGATCCTGTCGCAGGCCGGCAACAGCGAGCCGAACATCGCTTCGTTCGCACTCGACTTCAATGGCCACGTCGACGCCGGGCCGCGCCGGCGCTGGCTGCGCACTTCGCCGGAGTACCCGCTCAAGCGGCTGCTGGCGGCCGGAGCCGGCGACTGCTACGAGCTGGGTCGCGTGTTCCGCGACGGCGAGGCCGGCGGCCGCCACAATCCCGAGTTCACCATGCTCGAGTGGTACCGGGTGGGCTGGGATCACCTGCGGCTGGCCGAAGAGGCGGTGGCGCTGGTGCAGGCGGCGCTTTCGCTCGCGGGACGACGGGCGACGGTGGAACGCACGAGCTATCGCGCGCTCTACCGCGCGCGCGCGGGCGTCGACCCGATGCGGGCCGACGAGCGGGAATTGCGCGCCGCACTCGGCGATCTGGAGATCGACCCGGCCGGCCTGCAGCGCGACGACTGGCTCGACCTGCTGATGACGCACCGGATCCAGCCGCAGCTGCCGGCGGACGCGATCCTCGTCGTGCACGACTATCCCGCCTCGCAGTGCATGCTCGCGCGAGTGCGCGAGGACGACGGCGATGCCGATCCGGCGCCGGTGGCCGAGCGCTTCGAGCTGTACCTGGGGCCGCTGGAACTGGCCAACGGCTATCACGAACTCGCCGACGCGGGTGAACAGCGACGCAGGTTCGAACACGAATTGGCGACACGCGCGGCACGTGGGCTGCCGCAGCCCGCCATCGACGCGCGCTTGCTCGCTGCGTTGCAACATGGCCTGCCCGACTGCGCCGGGGTGGCGCTCGGCGTCGATCGACTGCTGATGGCATTGCTGGACACCAGTCGGATCGCCGAGACGTTGTCGTTCGAGTTCTCACGCGCCTGAACGGCCCGGCATCGCGCGCCGGCGTGCGGCGCCTGCGCATGTCTTCGTTCATGAACACCGATTAGATTAGATTCGGACATCGGACAGAGGAGGTATGCCCATGAACAGCACCTTGCGGATTGCGGCACTCGCGTTGGCGCTCGGCGGCACGGGCTGCATGGCCTATGGCGATGGCTACGGTTACGGTGGATACGGCGGCGGCCACGGATACCCGGGCTACGGCCGCGAGCCCGGCTACGGACAGGGCGGCACGCTGCGCTGCGAGTCGCGCGACAACCGGCGCCAGTACTGCCCGGCGAGTACCCGTGGCGGCGTCCGCATCGGGCGCCAGCTGTCGTCGGCGCAGTGCATCCAGGGCAGCAGCTGGGGTTACGACGGACGCGGCGTCTGGGTGTCGCAGGGGTGCCGCGCCGAATTCGTCACCGGGGCGGGCGGATCGTACCCGGGACGCCCCGGCCGTCCGGGACACGGACCGGGCGCCGACGGCGAACAGATCGTGCGTTGCGAGTCGAAGAACAACCGCCACCGCCGCTGCAACGCCGTCGTCGACCGTGACGTGCAACTGGTGCGCCAGCTGTCCGGCACGCGCTGCGTACAGCGCCAGAACTGGGGCTGGGACCGCGGCGGCATCTGGGTCGACGGCGGTTGCCGTGCGGAGTTCCGGGTGCGTTGATCGCATCTGGTGCGGCGGCTGGTGGCACTGCTTTCCCACGGCAGCATCCGGGCACGGGCTCCCTGGCCGGCGACGGGGACGATGGCCTGTACCGAGGGTGTCGATTGACGGCCCTGGTTCCCGCCTACGCGGGAACGACGATGTGGGTCATCCCCGCGCGGGCGGGGATCCATGGACGCTGGCACCGGCACCGACCGGGGTTCTCGAAAACGCACTTCCACGCACCTGTCCGGCCCATATCGACAAGCCCTAGACTTCCACGATGACCGACGCCATCGACTACGCCCGCTACGACCGCATCCGCCCGATCCGCTGGAACGGCGAGGCGCTGGAACTGCTCGACCAGCGCAAGCTGCCGTTCGCCGAAGAGTACGTGCGCTGCGAAGACAGCGACGAGGTCGCGACCGCGATCCGCGAACTGGTGGTGCGCGGCGCGCCGGCGATCGGCATCGCCGCCGCCTGGGGCGTGGTGCTGGCGGCGCGCGCCGTCGAGGCGGCAGACGGCACCGCCGCAGCGGCGGCGTTGGCACCGGCGCTGCAGCGGCTCAATGCCGCGCGTCCCACCGCGGTGAACCTGGCCTGGGCGCTCGCGCGCATGCGCGCGGCGCTGCTGGTCGCCGACGGCGACTGGCGCGCCGCGCTGGAGCGCGAAGCGCAAGCGATCGAGACCGAGGACCTGGCTGCCAACCGCCGCATGGGCGAGCTCGGCGCCGCGCTGATCTCGCCGGGTTCCGGCGTGCTCACCCATTGCAACACGGGTTCGTTGGCCACCGCCGGCTTCGGCACCGCGCTCGGGGTGATCCGCGCCGGCGTCGCCCAGGGCCGGATCGGCAAGGTGTTCGCCGACGAGACCCGCCCGTGGATGCAGGGCTCGCGCCTGACCGTGTGGGAACTGCAGCAGGACGGCATCGACGCCACCCTGATTGCCGATTCCGCGGCCTCGCACCTGCTGAGGAACGGCGAGGTCGAGTGGGTGGTGGTCGGCGCCGACCGCATCTGCGCGAACGGTGACGTCGCCAACAAGATCGGCACCTACCAGCTGGCGATCTCCGCGCGCTTCCACGGCAAGAAGGTGATGGTGGTGGCGCCGTCGTCGACCGTCGACATGGCCACGCCCTCGGGCGACGCCATCGAGATCGAGGAACGCGATCCGGGCGAGCTGCTCGGCATGAACGGCAGCCGCACCGTCGCCGACGGCGTCAGGGCCTGGAATCCGGTGTTCGACGTCACCCCGGCGGCCCTGATCGATGCGATCGTCACCGAGAAGGGCGTCGTCGAGCGCCCGGACGCGGAGGCGATGCGGGCGCTGTTCGGCGGATGAAACGGTTCGGCCGCGGATGAACGTGCCGCACCACCGCGAACCGAGACCTGCCGTCCGCGAATGCGGGGCATTTTCCGGGCAAGTTCGCCCCATCCGCGTTCATCCGTGGCGATCCGCGCCTAAGTCTTTGTTTTACTGAAGGAAAAAGCTCGCGCGAACGGGCCCGCCGTGGTATGATTTCACGTCTTTTCAACGCGTTGCCGGCGGGCCGCGCGGAAAGCCGTCCGGAACCGCCGGGCCGGCGTCCGCGAACGGCCCGCGCAGCCAGGATGCAAGCACCCTAGATGGTCGATTCCGCCAGAGAAATCATCCCCGTCAATCTCGAAGACGAAATGCGCCGCAGCTACCTCGATTACGCCATGAGCGTGATCGTGGGGCGCGCGCTCCCGGACGTGCGCGATGGCCTCAAGCCGGTCCATCGCCGCGTGCTGTACGCGATGAACGAGCTCGGCGCGCACAGCAACAAGCCGTACTACAAGTCGGCGCGTATCGTCGGCGACGTCATCGGTAAGTACCACCCGCACGGCGATTCGGCGGTCTACGACACCCTGGTACGCATGGCGCAGCCGTTCTCCCTGCGCTACATGCTGATCGACGGGCAGGGCAACTTCGGCTCGGTCGACGGCGACTCGGCCGCGGCGATGCGCTACACCGAGGCGCGCATGTCGCGCCTGTCGCACGAGCTGATGGGCGACATCGACAAGGAGACCGTCGACTTCAAGCCCAACTACGACGAGAAGGAACTGGAACCCTCGGTGCTGCCGGCGCGCGTGCCCAACCTGCTGGTCAACGGTTCGGCCGGCATCGCGGTGGGCATGGCGACGAACGTTCCGCCGCACAACCTGTCGGAAGTGGTCGACGCCACCATCGCCCTGATCGACGATCCGGAGATCGACATCGACGGGTTGATGGAGCACATCCCCGGTCCGGACTTTCCCACCGCCGGCATCATCAACGGCGTCGGCGGCATCCACCTGGCGTACCGCACCGGCCGGGGCCGCGTGCGCATCCGCGCGCGCGCCGAGATCGAGGTGGCCGACAACGGCCGCGAGGCGATCGCCGTCACCGAAATCCCCTACCAGGTCAACAAGGCGCGGCTGATCGAGAAGATCGCCGAGCTGGTGAAAGAGAAGAAGATCGAGGGCATCAGCGAGCTGCGCGACGAGTCCGACAAAGACGGCATGCGCATCTACATCGAGATCCGCCGCGGCGAGTCGGCCGAGGTGGTGCTCAACAACCTCTACCAGCAGACCCAGCTGGAGTCGGTGTTCGGCATCAACATGGTGGCGCTGGTCGACGGCCGCCCGCAGCTGCTCAACCTCAAGCAGATCCTCGAGGCGTTCGTGCGCCACCGCCGCGAGGTGGTCACCCGCAGGACGATCTTCGAGCTGCGCAAGGCGCGCAACCGCGCCCACATCCTCGAAGGCCTGACCGTCGCGCTGGCCAACATCGACGAGATGATCGAGCTGATCAAGACCTCGGAGAATCCGCAGGTCGCCAAGGAGCGCATGCTGGGCCGCACCTGGCCGCCGGGCCTGGTCGGCGCGCTGCTGGAAGCGGCCGGCGCCGAGGCCTCGCGCCCGGAAGACCTGCCGGACGGGGTGGGACTGGTCGACGGCCTCGCTTCCACAGGCATGTACCAGCTCACCGACGTCCAGGCGCAGCAGATCCTGGAGATGCGCCTGCACCGCCTGACCGGGCTGGAGCAGGAGAAGCTGACCGAGGAATACCGCCAGCTGCTCGACGCGATCCGCGGCCTGATCGAGATCCTCGAGGATCCGGACGTGCTGCTGGAGGTGATCCGCACCGAGCTGCGCAACCTCAAGGAAGAATTCGGCGACGCGCGTCGCAGCGAGATCCGCGCCAGCGAGGAGGACCTCGACATCCTCGACCTGATCGCGCCCGAGGACGTGGTGGTGACGCTGTCGCACGCCGGCTACGCCAAGCGCCAGCCGGTGACCGCCTACCGCGCGCAGAAGCGCGGCGGCCGCGGCCGCTCGGCCGCGGTGGCGAAGGAAGAGGACTTCATCGACCGGCTGTGGCTGGTCAACACCCACGACACCCTGCTCACCTTCACCAGCGCCGGACGCGTGTTCTGGCTGCCGGTGCACCAGCTGCCCGATGCCGGCCCGAACGCGCGCGGCCGGCCGATCATCAACTGGATCGCGCTGGAGGAGGGCGAGCAGGTGCAGGCGGTGGTGCCGGTGCGCGAGTACGCCGAGGACCGGTTCGTGTTCTTCGCCACCCGCCGCGGCACGGTGAAGAAGACGCCGCTGACCGAGTTCGCCTATCGCCTGCAGCGCGGCAAGATCGCGATCCGCCTCGACGAGGGCGACGCGCTGGTGGACGTGGCACTGACCGACGGCGAGCGCGACATCATGCTGTTCGCCTCCAACGGCAAGGCCGTGCGCTTCGACGAGGGCGCGGTGCGCTCGATGGGCCGCACCGCGGCCGGCGTGCGCGGCATCCGCCTGGGCGAGGGGGAGTCGGTGGTCAGCCTGATCGTGGTCGAGGGCGACGGCGACGTCCTCACCGCCAGCGCCCGCGGCTACGGCAAGCGCACGCCGGTCGCCGAATACCCGAAGAAGGGGCGCGGCACCCAGGGCGTGCTGGCGATCAAGACCAGCGAACGCAACGGCCCGCTGGTCGGCGCCATCCAGCTCAGCGACCACCACGAGGTGTTGCTGATCTCCGACGGCGGCACCCTGGTGCGCACCCGCGCCTCGGAGATCTCGCAGGTCGGCCGCAACACCCAGGGCGTGACCCTGATGCGGCTGGCCGCCGACGAGAACCTGCAGGCGGTGGAGCGGGTCGACGCGTCGCTGGACGAGGATGCCGAGACGGCCGCGCCGCGACCGTCCGACGAGGCCGAGCAGCGCCCGGACGCCTGATGCATCGCTGATGCGCACCTGCCGGCGACGCGCGTCCGCATCGCCGGCGGGTCTATACTCGACGCCACTCCAGGGAAAGAGTGCGCGCACGATGAGCAAGCATGCCGTCGGACCGGTTTGCCGCCGGGCCGTGATCGCTGTCCTCGTTCCGATGCTGGTGCTGCTGGGCATCGCCGCATGCAAGCGCGACGCCGGCGGCCAGCTGCCGACCGCCGGCGGCGAAGCGATTCACGCCGAGCGGCAGGAGATCGAGGGCTTCGGCCTGGCCCGCGCCTGGCCCGACCAGCGCAGCGATGGCCTGGCGATCGCGCTCGAGTTCTCGCAGCCGCTGGTCGGCACCCAGGATTTCGACAAGCTGGTCACCTTCGCGGAGAAGGTCGACGGCGAAGGCAGCTGGTCGCTCGACGAGGACGGCCGGACGCTGCGCTTCCCCTTCGTCGAGGCCAATCGCGACTACACGGTCCGCATCTCCGCCGCCCTCACCGCCGCCGACGGCAGCCGCCTGGGCGAGGACGTCGAGCGCAGGATCCACACCGGCGACCTGGAGCCGGCGGTCGGCTTCGCCTCGCAGGGCAGCGTGCTGCCGGCGCGCGAGAGCCGCGGCCTGCCGGTGGTCTCGCTCAACGTGCCCGAGGTCGACGTCGAGTTCCTGCGCGTGCGCGAGAGCGCGCTGCCGCAGTTCTTCAGGCAGTACCAGCGCGGCGGCCGCCGGGGCAGCTGGGAGCTGAGCGCCGACTACAACGACCGGCGGCCGCTGTCGCGGCTGGCCGAACCGGTCTACGTCAACCGTTTCGTCCTCGGCGGCGAGCGCAACGAGCGCGTGCTGACGCACCTGCCGCTGCAGGACATCGCCGAATTGCAGCAGCCCGGCCTGTACTTCGCCGCGATGAAGCGCGCCGGCTCGTTCGAGGACGCGGTCGAGACGGCGTTCTTCAGCGTCAGCGACATCGGCCTGCACGCGCGCGCCTACGAGGACAAGCTGTTCGTGCACACCGCGTCGCTGCGGGACGGCGGCGCGACCGGCGGGGTCGAATTGCGCGTGCTGGATGCGAAGGGCGAGACGATCTTCAAGGGCGAGACCGACCGCAACGGCAACGCGCTGCTCGACTACACCCTCGACGCCGCGCACGTGCTGGTGGCCAGCCGCGGCAGCGACATATCGATACTGCCGTTCAACCAGCCGGCGCTCGACCTGTCGGAGTTCGCCGTCAGCGGGCGCGAGCAGGCCTGGTTCGACGTGTTCGCCTGGTCGGGCCGCGACCTGTACCGCCCGGGCGAAACCGTGCGAGTGTCGGCGTTGCTGCGCGATCGCGACGGCGCGCCGGTGGTGGCCAAGGACGGCAAGACGCAGCCGCTGTTCGTGCGCCTCAAGCAGCCGGACGGCAAGACGCTGTTCGAAACCCCGCTGCAGGCGGGGGCGCAGGGTTATTACCGCCTCGAACGCGAGATTCCCGTCGATGCCCCGACCGGGCGCTGGCAGGTCGAGTTCCGCACCGATCCCGGCAGCCGCGAGGCCGTCCAGGGCATGACCCTGCGGATCGAGGAGTTCCTGCCCGAGCGGATGAAGCTCGAGCTCGACAGCCCCGATCCGGTGCTCGCCCCGGGCCGCCCCCTGCGCCTGCGCGCGAGCGGCGCCTATCTCTACGGCGCGCCGGCGGCCGGCAACCGCTTCACCGCGACCCTGGCGGTGGCGGTGGCGCAGCATCCGGTCGAGTCGCTGCCCGACTATTTCTTCGGCGATCCGACGGTCGAGCTGCCGCGCGAGGCGAAGGAGGTCGTCGATGCCGAACTCGACGCGAAGGGGCTTCTGCAGCAGGACATCGCCTTGCCGGAAGAGGCCAAGCCGTCGACTCCGATCGCCGCGGTCGTCACCGGCAGCCTGTACGAAAGCGGCGGCCGCAGCGTCGACCGCACGCTCAGGCGGGTGATGTGGCCGGCCGGCGCCCTGGTCGGCGTGCGCCCGCTGTTCGACGATGCCGAGGGCGCCGACGCCAACGCCAGTGCCGGCTTCGAACTGGTGCGGGTGGACGCGGCGGGGGATGCGCAGCCGCTGAAGGGACTGAAGGTCACCCTGGTGCGCGAGCACCGCGACTACCACTGGACCCATGACGACGACGGCGGCTGGAACTACGACTTCACCCGCCGCTTCCAGAACGTCGAGACCCGGAGCATCGACGCCGGCAGCAGCGCGGTGCGCTTCGATTTCCCGGTGGAGTGGGGCGAGTATCGCGTCGACGTGCAGGACCCGGAGACCGGCCTGACCACGCGCTATCCGTTCCGCGCCGGCTGGAGCTGGAACGATCAGAACCGGGGGCTCGACGCGCGCCCGGACAAGGTCAAGCTCGCCCTCGACAAGACCGGCTATCGCGCCGGCGACACGCTGAAGGTCACGGTGACGCCGCCGCACCCGGGCAAGGGCCTGCTGCTGGTGGAGAGCGACGCGCTGCTGTACGTGCAGGCGATCGATGCCGAACCCGGCAGCAGCTTCGAGATTCCGGTCACCGAGGATTGGGAGCGGCACGATGTCTACGTGACGGCGCTGGTGTTCCGCGGCGGCAGCGCCGCGAGCAAGATCACGCCGACGCGCGCGGTCGGCGTCGCCCACGTGCCGATGGACCGGCGCGACCGGCGCGTCGCGGTGGGCCTGACGGTCGAGGAGTTGGTGCGGCCGGAACGGCCGTTGCGGGTGACGGTGAGCGCGCCGCAACTCGCCGGCAAGCAGGCGTACGCGACGGTCTCGGCGGTCGACGTCGGCATCCTCAACATCACCCGGTTCCCGGTGCCGGACGCGGTGGCGCACTTCTTCGCCCAGCGCCGCTTCGGCATCGATGCCTACGACGTCTACGGCAGGGTGATCGAAAGCTACGACGGCGGCAGCGCGCGCATCCGCTTCGGCGGCGACATGGCGCTCGGCGCGCTGCCGCAGGCGCGGCGGCCCACCGCGCGGGTGCAGACCGTGGACCTGTTCGCCGGCCCGGTGAAGCTGGACGCCAAGGGTAACGCCCTGATCGAGCTGCCGGTGCCGGACTTCAACGGCACCCTGCGGGTGTCGGCGCTGGTGTACTCCGACCGCGCCTACGGCAACCGCGACGCCGAGACCGTGGTGCGCGCGCCGATCGTGGCCGAGGCCAGCATGCCGCGCGTGCTGGCACCGGGCGACCGCAGCACGGTCACCCTCGATCTCAGCAATTACACCGGCAAGTCCGGCGAGTTCGCGGTGCGGGTCGACGGCGAGGGACCGGTCTCGATCGGCGACGGCACGCGCAGCGCGGCGATCGAGCCGGAAGGCAAGGCGACGCTGAGCTTCCCGCTGGTCGCGGGCAACGACTACGCCACCGCGCGGGTGCGGGTGCGGGTGGAAGGCAACGGCCACGCGGTCGACCGGCGCTACGACCTGCCGGTCCGCGCCGGCTGGCCGGCGGTATTGCGGGCGCAGACGCGCGCGCTCGATCCGCTGGCGCCGGTGACGATGGACGCGTCGCTGGCCGACGGGCTGATGCCGGGCTCGGTGCAGGCGCGGATGAGCGTCGGCGCGCTGCCGCCGATCCCGTTCGCCAGCGCGCTGCACGGCGCGCTGCACTATCCCTACGGCTGCGCCGAACAGACCACCAGCCGCGGCTATGCGGCGCTGATGCTCGACCCGGCCACGGTGAAGATGCTCGGCATCCGCGACGTCGATGCGCAGAAGCGCCGCACGATCGTCGAGGGCGCGTTCGGCCGGCTGGCGTCGATGCAGGCGGACAACGGCCACTTCTCGATGTGGGGCAGCAGCGGCGCGTCCGCGCCGGCGCTGACGCCGTACATCGCCGAATTCCTGCTCGAGGCGCGCGAGGCCGGCTTCGCGGTGCCGGAGACGGTGCTGCAGAAGGCGCTCGAACGCCTCAGCGAGGACCTGCTGGCCGGCGGCCAGGAGTTCTACGGCCGCGACCACCGCCCGCACCTCAAGTTCGCCTACCAGGCGCACGCCGGCTACGTGCTGGCGCGGGTGCAACGCGCGCCGTTGGGTACCCTGCGCGCGCTGTACGACAACGAGCGCGGCAAGACCCTGACCGGACTGCCGCTGGTGCACCTGGGCCTGGCGCTGCGCCTGCAGGGCGATGCCGCGCGCGGCGACCGCGCGATCGCGCAGGGGTTCGCCTTCGAGGACGCGCGCCCGCGCTACCTCGGCGATTACGGCAGCCCGCTGCGCGACGCGGCGCTGAAGATCGCGCTGACCGAGGAGCGCGGCGCCGGCAAGCCGGCGTACGTCGCGCGCGCCATCGACGTCGGCCGCGAACTCGACGCGCGCCGCAGCGGCCGCGCGCTGTACCTGAGCACCCAGGAGCAGATCGCGCTGGCGCGGCTCGGCAAGGCGCTGGCGAGCGACCAGCAGCGGCGCGTGTCCGGCGTGCTGCGGACCGGCGACAGCGACGAGCCGGTCGCCGAGACGCGGGTGTTCGGCCGCACCTTCGATTTCGCGGCGCTGTCGCGCGGCGTGCGCTTCGAGCCGAAGGGCGAGCCGCCCATGTATGCCAGCCTGGAGGTCGCCGGGGTGCCGCGCACGGCGCCCGAGCCCGACTTCAGCGACCTCAAGGTCGAGCGCGCGCTGTACCGCACCGACGGCAAGCCGTGGACGCCCGGACCGCTGAAGGAAGGCGAGGCGCTGATCGTCGCGGTCGCCATCACCGCCGACCGCGCGATGCCCGACGCGCTGCTCACCGACCTGCTGCCGTCGGGCCTGGAGATCGAGAACTTCAAC
Source organism: Luteimonas sp. R10 (assembly GCF_045689605.1). GTDB lineage: Bacteria > Pseudomonadota > Gammaproteobacteria > Xanthomonadales > Xanthomonadaceae > Luteimonas. The sequence goes on along the minus strand of NZ_CP141262.1, from coordinate 2,983,261 downwards.
CTCGGCGATGCCGGGCAATGGGCCGGCGTGACCGTGGCGGGAATCGAGCTGGCCGAACGCGCCGGCGCGGCCGACGTCAGGCACGAGGAGTTCCGCGACGACCGCTATGTCGCCGCGCTCTCGCTCGACGCCGGGCGCACCGCGCGGCTGTTCTACCTGGTGCGGGCGGTCACGCCGGGCACCTACACGGTGCCGCCGCCGTTGGTCGAGGACATGTACCGTCCGGAACTGCGCGGCGTCGGCCGCGCACCGGTCGAGCGCATCACGGTGGTGCAGCCGTAGGGCCGGGAATTGAGAATCGGGAATCGGGAATCGGCGTTGCGCTTTTGATCGTCATTCCCGCGAAGGCGGGAAGTGCTTCACAACAGCCCGAAGGGCTGGTCATCCAGCGACTTTGCGGCTGCATCGACATTCAGGAACCAGCGCAGCGGATTCCCACCTTCGCGAGAATGACGGCATGGGTTCGGCAAGGCAACGCGGATGGCGGCACTTCCTGCCCTGGCTGCGCTGGGGCACTGTGGCATTGCTGCTGTCGCTGCTAGTCCTCGATCTCGCGTTCCCACCGCCGTTGCCGAAGGCGCGCGACACCAGCACGCTGGTGGTCGCGCGCGACGGCACGCCGCTGCGCGCGTTCGCCGACGCTGAAGGCGTGTGGCGGCATCCCGCCGATCCCGACACGGTGTCGCCGCTGTACCTGCAGGCGCTGCTGACCTACGAGGACCGCTGGTTCCACCGCCATCCCGGCATCAACCCGGTGTCGCTGCTGCGCGCCGCGGCGCAATGGATGCGCGGCGGCCGTATCGTCTCCGGTGGCTCCACGCTGACGATGCAGGTCGCGCGTATCCTCGCCCCGCCATCCGCGGGGCACACCCGCTCGCTGCCCGGCAAGGTCAGGCAGATGCTGCGCGCGCTGCAGCTGGAGGCGCGCCTGTCCAAGCGCGAGATCCTGACCCTGTACCTGGAGCGCGCGCCGTTCGGCGGCACCATCGAGGGCGTGGAGGCCGCCAGCTGGGCGTACCTGGGCAAGTCCGCCGCGCGCCTGTCTCACGCCGAGGCGGCGCTGCTGGCGGTGCTGCCGCAGGCGCCGAGCCGGCTGCGCCCCGACCGCCATCCCGAACGCGCGCAGGCGGCGCGCGACAAGCTGCTCGAACGCATGGTCGACCAGGGGGTCTGGTCGCGCGCCCTGGTCGACGACGCGCGCATCGAGCCGGTAGTGTCGCGCGCGCTGCGGCAGCCGCTGCATGCCGCGCTGCTGGCGCGGCGGCTGCGCGACGGCGATGCGCGCAGCGCGCGCATCGCCTCGACCATCGAGCCCGGCCTGCAGCGCATGCTGGAAGAGCGCGTGGCCGCGTACTTCTCGAACCTGCCCGAGCGCACGTCCGCGGCGCTGCTGGTGGTCGACAACGCGACCCTGCAGGCCCGCGCCTATGTCGGCTCGGTGGCGTTCGGCGACCGCGCCCGGCTCGGCCACGTCGACATGGTGCGGGCCTGGCGCTCGCCGGGATCGACCTTGAAGCCGTTCCTGTACGGCATGGCGCTCGACGACGGCCTGATCCATTCCGAGAGCCTGCTGGTGGATGCGCCACAGGCGTTCGGCGGCTACCGCCCGGGCAACTTCGATGCCGCGTTCAACGGCCCGGTGGCGGCGTCCACCGCGCTGCGGCTGTCGCTCAACGTGCCGGCGGTGGACCTGCTCGACCGCGTCGGCCCGGCGCGCTTCGCCGCGCGGCTGGAGAACGCCGGGATCCGGCTGCGGTTCCCGCGCGGCGCCGCGCCCAACCTGTCGCTGATCCTCGGCGGCACCGGCGCGACCCTGGAGGACCTGGTCGGCGCACACGCGGCGTTGCGCCGCGGCGGGATCGCCGGCCGCGTGCGCTACACCGAGGACGCGCCGCTGATCGAACGGCGGCTGATGTCGCCGGGCGCGGCGTGGATCGTCGGCGAGATCCTCGCCTCCAACCCGCGCCCCGGCGAGCGCGCCGACACCTTCGATACCGGCGGCCGCCCGCGCGTGGCCTGGAAGACCGGGACCAGCTACGGCTTCCGCGACGCCTGGGCGCTGGGCGCGACGCGCCGGTACACGGTCGGGGTATGGGTGGGGCGCCCGGACGGCACGCCGCTGCCGGGGCAGTACGGCGCGATCACCGCGCTGCCGCTGCTGTTCGAGGTCGTCGACACCTTGCCGCGCGCGCGCGGCGACGGCAGTCCGCAGCCGCCGCCCCGCAACGTGCGGCGCGAGGACATCTGCTGGCCGCTGGGCACGCCCGCAGCCGCGCAGCCGGCCGTGCTGTGCCAGCGTCGCCGCCAGGCCTGGGTGCTGGACGGCGCGATCCCGCCGACGTTCGCCGAGCGCGATGCGCGGCTGTGGAGCGCCGGACGCGAGCGCTTCCGGGTCGACGTGCGCAGCGGACTGCGGCTGTCGGGCGCGTGCCGCGATGCGCACGTCGCGCGCGACGCCGAGACCGCGCGCTGGCCGGCATTGGCGTCGCCCTGGCTGCCTGCGGCCGCCCGCCGCGCTTCCCGCCTGCCGCCACTGTCGCCGGACTGCGCGCCCGACGGTCGCGATGCGGTCGCGGCGTTGCGCATCGACGGCGTCAACGAGGGCGCCACGCTGGCGCGGCCGCCGGGCAGCCGTCGCGGCGTGCGGCTGTCGCTGCGCGCGCTCGGCGGCGACGGGCGCGTCCAGTGGCTGTTGAACGGGCGCTGGATCGCCGAGACCGAGGGCACGCGGCCGCTGCTGCGCGAGTTCGACACGCCCGGCGAGCAGGTGCTGACCGCATTGGCCGAAGGCGGCGCCTGGGCGCGGGTGGGGTTCCGGATCGCACGCTGAGGTGCAGGATCGACCGTGGCGCTACGCGCCGGGCGCCGGCGCCTCCGGCCGATGGAACTCGACTCTAGGTGTATCATCCGGCCCCGTGACCCGACGCGCTCGCCACCGCCTACGCATCGCCCTCGTGGTGGTGTTCTGCCTGCTGTTCCAGCAGGCGGCACTGGCGGTGTACTTCTGCCCGGCAGGGCAGGCGCCCGCCGAAACCGAGGCGATGGTCGAGGAATGCGCCAAGAAGGGCATGGAGCAGGCGCAAGGCAATCCGACCCTGTGCCACAAGCACTGCAATCCGGACCGGTCGACCGCCCCCGATATCGTCAAGCTGTCGGTGCCCCCGCTGGCGCTGCCGGCGCCGGCGATGCCGCTGTTCACGATGCAACCGGTTTCGCGCGCGGCCGCCTGGGCCGAGGTGCCGATGACCGGGTCGGACCCGCCGCCGCGACTGCGGTTCTGCAGTCTTCTGATCTAGACCCCGAAACGGCATTGCCTAGTGCGCCGGCGCAGGAGCGCCGTGCGCGTGTCGTGGCCGTTTCGGAGGTCTCATGCCTGTCCGTTCCCTTGTCGGTGCCGTCCGTTCCGCAATCGTGCGTGGGGCGATGCCGTGCCTGATCGTTGCGTCCCTCGCGACGCCCGCTGCCGCGGCATTCGCCGCGCCCCTTGAAATCTCCCTGCCGGAGGCCGTCCGCCGCGCCAGCGAACGCGTGCCGATGCTCGAAGCCCGCCGCGCATCGGTCGAAGCCGCGCGGCAGGAATCGCACCGCGCCGGGGCATTGCCCGATCCGACGCTGATCGTCGGCATCAGCAACCTGCCGGTGACGGGCTCCGATGCGTTCGACGACGCCGTCGACCCCATGACCATGAAGCGGATCGGACTGCGCCAGGCGTTCCCGGCCCGGGCCAAGCGCGAGGCGCAACGTGCGCTGGCCCTGCGCAGGACCGACGAGGCGCAAGCGCTGGAGACGGCCGAGCGGCTGGATGTGCAGCGCGCAAGCGCCGAAGCCTGGATCGGCTTGTGGGCGCGCCAACGCGAACTGCAGAAACTGCACCTGTTGCGGGAGCAGGCGCAACTGGCTGCGCGGCTGGCCAGGGCCGGCGTCGGGAGTGGTGGGTCGCTCAACGACGCCTTGGCCGCAGAAGCCGCCGCGCTGGAGCTGGATAACGATATTGCCGCCGCCGAGGCCGCGCAGGCCGAGGCCCGGGAAGCGCTGCAGCGCTGGATCGGCGAAACCGCGGACGGCGCCCTCCGTGCCGCCGACACGACGCCCGATTTCACCACGACGCCGTATTCGCAATCCGAGTTGCTGGCGGCGCTGGACCGCCTGCCGGCATTGCAGCCCGTCGACGCGCAGCTGGAAACCGCGGCGGCGGAGGTCGACGCGGCGCGTGCCGAGAAGCGCCCGGACTGGAGCGTGACCGCCTCGTACGGGCAGCGCGAGGCCGGACGCAGCGACATGGTGATGCTGGAGTTCGGCGTCGGCCTGCCGCTGTTCACGCGCAACCGGCAGGATCGCGGCATCGCCGCGCGCCAGGCGGACTACCGGGCTGCCCTGGCCACCCGCGAAGACCAGCGTCGGCAACTCGTCGCACGGATCCGCGCCGCCTTTGCGCATTGGGAAGGCATCAAGCGCGTGGTGGCCCTGCACGAGGATGCGCAGATCCCGCTCGCACGCGACCGCAGCACCACCGCACTGGCCGCCTACCGTGCCGGCGGCGAGCTGCGTCCCTGGCTGGATGCCCATGAGGACGAACTCGAATTGCAGCTGATGCATGTCCAGCACCTGGCACAGCTCGGCCGCGCCTGGGCGGCGCTGGCTTTTCTGCTGACTTCGGAGATCCAACCGTGAACCGGATGAACCGTATCGTGATCGTGGTCGTGGCGGCGGCAGTGGTGTTGGCGACTCTGGGCGCCGGGTACTGGTGGGGGCGGGCGCAGTCGGGATCGGGCAGCCCGGCGACCGGCGGCACCGGGGCCGCGCCGGACGAGCGCGAGGTCCTCTACTGGTACGACCCGATGGTCCCGGACCAGCACTTCGACAAGCCGGGCAAGTCGCCCTTCATGGACATGATGCTGGTCCCCAAGTATGCCGACGAAGCGGCTGGCGCTGGAATCTCGATCGCGCCCGGCATGCGGCAGAGCCTCGGGATCCGGGTCGCGCCGGCCGAGCTCGGCCGGCTGGAGCGCGCGCTGACGGTGCCGGGCACCCTCGGCTGGGATCTGCGCGCCGAGCACGTGATCAGCGTGCCGGTCGAAGGCGTCGTCAGCCGGCTGCACGTCAAGACGCCGTTCGAGTCCGTGCGTGCGGGCCAGCCGCTGGTGAACGTGCTGGCCCCGCGCTGGGGCGTGGCGCTGGCGGAGGCCGGCGCGCTGGACGGGGCCGGCTCGGCCTCGGCGCAGGCGTTGCGTTCGGCCGCGCGGCAACGCCTGCGTGCGCTCGGCTTGCCGAGCGGCGCGCGGGCGGCCGGCGACGGCAGCATCGTGCTGACTTCGCCGGTCACCGGCGTGGTCAGCGAAATCGGCGTGCGCGAAGGGGATGCCGCCATGCCGGGCACGATGCTGTTGCGGGTCAACGGCACCGACACGATGTGGCTGGTCGCGGCGGTGCCGCAGGCCGATGTCGCCGGATTGCGGGCCGGCACGCCGGTGCAGGCCCGCGTGAGCGCGTTTCCGGGGCGGCAGTTCACGGGTGAGGTCCAGGCCTTGTTGCCCGACGTCGACCCCGACAGCCGAACCCAGCAGGCGCGGATCGTGCTGGACAACCCGGAAGGCCTGCTGGCGCCGGGCATGTTCGCCGAGATCGGTCTGCAGCCCGAGCGCGGCAAGGAGGAGGTGCCGCTGGTGCCGACGGACGCCGTCATCGGCGCCGGCGAGCGGTCTCACGTGATCGTCCGCGACGAGAACGACAGGTTCGTGCCGGTGGCCGTCCGGACCGGACGCAGCAACGGAGGCCGCACCGAGATCTTGAGCGGGCTGAAAGGCGGCGAACCGGTGGTGGTGTCCGGGCAGTTCCTGATCGACTCGGAGGCCAGCCTGTCGGGGCTGCTCGAACGTCTCGAATCGACCAGGGCGCAAGAAAGCGAAGGCAAGACCGGAGGGAAGGAGACGGAACGCGAATCGGACCTGCACGAAGCTGACGCCACCGTCGAGTCCATCGAAGACGGGAAGGTGACGCTCAAGCACGGTCCGTTCCCGACGCTGAACATGCCGGGCATGACGATGGACTTCGCGCTGGCCAACCCGGACGTGGCCAAGGACCTCCAGGCAGGCGACCGCGTACGCGTCTTCGTCCGCTCCGACGACGAGGGGCTGACGGTGGAACGGCTTGAGCCGATGGAGGCGCAGCCATGATCGCGCGCATCATCCGCGGCTCGATCGCCAACCGGGTGCTGGTGCTCGCGGCCGCGGCGGCGCTGGCGGCGTGGGGGCTGTGGGCGCTGGCGCGAACGCCGCTCGACGCGCTGCCGGACCTGTCCGACGTGCAGGTCATCATCCGCACCGAGTGGCCGGGGCAGACGCCGCGCATCGTCGAGGACCAGGTCACCTATCCGTTGACCACGACCATGCTGTCGGTCCCCGGGGTCAGGACGGTGCGCGGCTTCTCGTTCTTCGGCGACTCCTACGTCTACGTGCTGTTCGACGACGACACCGATCTGTACTGGGCGCGTTCGCGCGTGCTCGAATACCTGAGCCAGGTGCGCGGCGAGTTGCCCGAAGGCGTCAATCCGTCGCTCGGCCCGGACGCGACCGGCCTGGGCTGGGTGTACCAGTACGCACTGGTCGACCGTACCGGGCAGCATGATCTGGGCGAGTTGCGATCGCTGCAGGACTGGTTTCTGCGCTACGAGCTCAAGACCGTGCCCGACGTGGCCGAAGTCGCGAGCCTGGGCGGCATGGTCCAGGCCTGGCAGATCGTGCCCGACCCGCAGGGGCTGGCGGCGCGCGGCATTACCGTCGCCCAGCTGACGGAGGCGATCCAGGCCGCCAACGGCGCCACCGGCGGCTCGGTGATCGAGCAGGCCGAGGCCGAGTGGATGGTGCGCAGCGAGGGCTACCTGCAGGACCGGGCGGATTTCGAAACCATCCCGGTGACCGGCGGCCCGGCACCGGTGCTGCTGCGCGACGTGGCGACGGTGCAGCGCGGGCCGACGCTGCGACGCGGCATCGCCGAGCTCGACGGCGAAGGCGAGGTCGCCGGCGGCATCATCGTGCTGCGGACCGGCAAGGATGCGCTCACGGCGATCCGGGCGGTCAAGGATCGACTCGCGGCGTTGCAAGCCAGCCTGCCCGACGGGGTCGAAGTGGTCCCAGTGTACGACCGCTCCGAACTGATCCTGGACGCGGTGCGCAACCTGGCGAAGAAGCTCGGCCAGGAGTTCCTGATCATCGCGCTGGTGTGCGCACTGTTCCTGTGGCACCTGCGCTCGTCGCTGGTGGTGATCGTCAGCCTGCCGCTGGGCGTGCTGGCCGCCTTCATCGTCATGTACTACCAGGGGATCAGCGCCAACCTGCTGTCGCTGGGCGGCATCGCGATCGCGATCGGCGCGATGGTCGATGCTGCGGTGGTGATGATCGAGAACGCGCACAAGCACGTCGAAGCCTGGCGCCTGGCGCACGAGGATCGTGACGAACCCTCGGCCGTCGAGCGCTGGGGAATGATCGTCGATGCCGTCGGCGAAGTCGGGCCGGCGCTGTTCGTCAGCCTGCTGGTGATCACACTCTCGTTCGTGCCGGTGTTCGCGCTGGAGGCGCAGGAGGGACGGCTGTTCTCGCCGCTGGCCTTCACCAAGACCTACGCGATGGCCGCCGCCGCGGGCTTGTCGATCACCCTGGTGCCGGTGCTGATGGGTTACCTGGTCCGCGGGAAATTCCGCGCGGAGTCGGAAAACCCTGTCAACCGCGCACTGCTCGCCGGCTACCGGCCGGTGTTGAACTGGGTGCTGCGTTTCCCGCGGCTGACCCTGGCCGCGGCCGGCGGGGTGTTGCTGCTGACCGCGCTGCCCTATATGAAGCTCGGCAGCGAATTCATGCCGCCGCTGGACGAAGGCAGCCTGGTCTACATGCCCACCGCGCTGCCCGGCCTGTCGGCCGGCAAGGCGGCGCAGCTGCTGCAGCAAAGCGACCGCATGATCAAGGCCGTGCCCGAGGTGGAGCACGTGTTCGGCAAGGCCGGGCGCGCGCAGACCACCACCGATCCGGCGCCGCTGGTGATGTTCGAATCCACGGTGACGTTCAAGCCGCGCAGCGAATGGCGTGCGGGCATGACCATGGACAAGCTGATCCAGGAACTGGACCAGGCGGTGCAGTTGCCCGGCCTGACCAACCTCTGGGTGCCGCCGATCCGCAACCGCATCGACATGCTGTCGACCGGCATCAAGAGCCCGATCGGGATCAAGGTCAGCGGGCCGGATATCGACGAGCTGGCGCGACTGGCCGAGCAGATCGAGAAGATCGCCTCCGGGGTGCCCGGGGTCGGCTCGGCGGTGGCCGAGCGGATCGCCGGCGGGCGCTATCTCGATGTCAGCGTCCGTCGCGAGGCCGCCGCCCGCTATGGCCTCAGCCAGGCCGCGTTGCAACGGCTGATCGCGACCGTGGTCGGCGGCGCGCCGATCGCCCAGACCGTCGAGGGTCGCGAACGCTACCCGGTGGTGCTGCGCTATCCGCGTCCGCAACGCGACAGCGTGGCGGCGCTGGAACGGTTGCCGATCGTGGCCGCCGGCGGTGTGCAGCTGACCCTGGGCCAGGTGGCCGACCTGAAGCTCACCTCCGGGCCGTCGATGCTCAAGAGCGACGACGCACGGCTGACCAGCTATGTCTACGTCGACCTGGCCGGGCGCGACGACCCCGGATCAGGTCCGGGGCGGGCTCTGGGCCCGGTGGTCGCCGACCTTCAGGACGCGGTTGCCGAACAGGTGCAGCTGCCGGCCGGTTACGCGGTGCAATGGTCGGGGCAGTTCGAATTCATGCAGCGCGCACGGGCGCGGCTGCAGATGGTGGTGCCGATGACGCTGGCGATCATCTTCGGGCTGATCTATCTGGTGTTCCGGCGAGCCGCGGAAGCGGCCATCATCATGCTCAGCCTGCCGCTGGCCGTGATCGGCGGATTCTGGCTGATCTGGGCCATGGGACACGCGGTCTCGGTCGCGACCCTGATCGGCTTCATCGCCCTGGCCGGCGTCGCCGCCGAGTTCGGCATCATCATGCTGCTGTACCTGCGCAATGCCTGGCAGCGGCAACTGGAGGCGAACCCGAACGCGGGCGCGGCCGAACTCGACGAAGCGATTCGCGAAGGCGCGGTACAGCGGGTGCGGCCGAAGGCGATGACCGTGGCCGTGATCCTGGCCGGCCTGTTCCCGCTGATGATCGGCGGCGGCGCCGGCTCGGAAGTGATGCAGCGCATCGCCGCACCGATGATCGGTGGCATGCTCAGCGCGCCGTTGCTGTCGATGCTGGTGATCCCGGCGGCCTACCTGCTGCTACAGCGGAGCCGGCTGGCCCGCGCAAGCCATCGTGCCCGCCATACCCTGTCGGAATGACAGGGACACCCGCCCATCGACCGGAGGACGAGGCGACTTCGACGGCTGAATTCGGATGTGCGCGGCCTCAGCGTTTGACGTACCCGATCCACGAAAACAGCGGGCGCCCGAACGCCAGGCACAGCAGCGACAGCACGGTCACGGCGCCGACGTGCCAGAGCAGCGTCATCAGCGCGCTCTCTCCGCCGTGGAACAGGCTCACGCCCGCGGCCGACAGGGCCGCGGCACTCAGCGCCGACAGCATCGCCGTGGGCGCGGGGCGGACGACGCCGGCATGCCGCACCATCAGCAGCATCACCAGACCGAGCGGAACACTGGTCATGGCGATCGCGACGGCGCATTCCGAACTGGCCATCTCCAGCACGAAGGCCTCGCTGCCCATGCGGGCGGCATCGCGCAGGCAGCCCCAGCCCAGGCCGCCCAGCCACAACGCGAGCGCCGGCAGCGGAAGCCAGGCCCAGCGCGGCGAGCGGCCCGGTACGCTGATCTGGAAGACCGCGTAGGCGGCGAGCACGCCGGTCAGGACGCTGGCGATCCATTCGACCAGCGCCGGCGGCGCGGCAAGATGCGCCGCCAGGCCGGGGCGCAGACCATAGGCGGCGACGATCGCAATGACGAGCGCGGTGGCCATCGCGACCCACAGCAGCGTCCGTCGCAACGGCGATGCGAGCGGGCGGACCGGCCTGGCCTGCGCGGTCAGCTGGTCGATGAGGCGGCTGGTGTCAGTCATGCGGTTCTCCCTTTCCCGCCAAGGCTTGCCGCAACGTTTTCAACGCGCGATGGCAGGCCACTTTCAGCGCACCGACGCTTTGCCGGCTGCGGGTCGATGCCTCGCCGAGCGACAGTTCTTCCAGGTGCAGCAGGCGGATCGCCTGCTGCTGTTTCGGCGGCAGTCCGTCGACGGCTTCGTGGATCGCACGGCTGTCGTGAAGGTGGGTCGTCGCTTCGTACGGGCCGGGCGACGCCTCCTGCAGGCGATCCAGCGCGTCGCCGGCGTCGGTTTCATGCGCGGCGCGGCGCGAGCGGCGCCGGAGCAGATCGATGCAGCGGCGCGTGGCGATCGTGGCCAGCCAAGGCTTGAACGGCCGCCCACGTTCGTAGGTGTGGCGGATGTCGTGGACGACCAGCAGGATTTCCTGCAACGCATCCTCCGCATCCGCACCGCGGCCGAGGTAGCGATGCGCGATCGTCCGGAGGTAAGGGCTGATGTCACTGAGCAGCGCGTGGTACGCCGCCCGGTCGCCGTCCTGCGCGCGCACCATCAATCCGGCCCATGCCGCGCCGCTGTCATGGGCACGCTCGGGCGAATCGCCGCGGATGGCGGATGGGCCATGCTGGGGCATCGACGTGGTCGACTCCGGTCGCTGGAACGGGAGGATGGTGGCCATGATGCGGCGGTCCGGTGCGATCACCAAGCGCAATGTCGCGCTCAGGCGCGATCGCGGCGGGCGATCAGGTGGTCCAGGGAGACGCGCCCCGGCCCCCTGGCCATGAGGTAGAGCATCGCCACGGCCCACATCCCGTGCGTCGCGAACGCGTCGGGGTAGACGAAGACCTGGATCACCAGCGTCATGATCAGCAGCGCGAACGCCGAGAAACGCGTGGCCAGCCCGATCAGCAGCAGCAGAGGAAGCACGTGCTCGGCGACAGCGGCGGTCGTGGCGGCCAGTTCGGGCGGAATCAGCGGCAGCGCGTATTCACTGCGGAACAGCTCCACCGCGTTCCCGGACATCCGCGGCAGGCCGAGTTCGACGGTGCGGCCGATCGGGTCCAGCACCAGCCCTTCGATCTTGGTCTGCCCGGACAGCCAGAAGGTGACCGCGATCGAGAACCGCGCCAGCAGGGCGATCGCGCTTTGGGGAATGCGCTCGAAGAGGGCGATCACCCCCCACACGCCTCGCACGGCGGCGGCCGAAGGGCCCGGTCGGGTGTTCGGGGTGGCTGCTGCGAAGGTGTCCATGTCAGTGCTCCGGGGTGGGATCGAACGCGGTGACCAGGCCGTAGCGCATCAGGAGCGCGAACAGCGCGCCGCCGTCGACCTCGGTGCCGGCGGCATGCATGGCGGCGGCGAAGGACTGCCCGTCGCGAAGCGCGTCCAGCCAGGCGACGGCGCCGTCGGGCAGGGCAGTGGCGGCGACATCGAACGCCGGTCGGGTGATCAGCACGTCCTCGGCGCGCGCGACGTCGATGCCGGCGAGGCTGGCCTCGGCCATGTCCTGCAGCCTTTGGTGCGCGCGCCAGATCGAATACGCGGCATGGCGGCCGCGGAACCAGCCACAGGCGGGATGGAGCACCGCGCGCGTCGCGGCCAGTCGTTCGGGCGTTTCGAGCAGTTTGCGGTAGGCCGTGTCCGCGACCGGCGTGGCGTCGGCCGCGTGATAGGTGCGGATGCGCAGCGCTTCGATCCTGGCGACCTCCGCGAGGTAGGGCACGGCGGCGGCCGGCGGGAACCGGGCGATGAAGTCCGGAAAGCCGATCGCGTAATCGGTCAGCACCGGGCTCTGCGGCGGTTCGGCCAGGACGCGTTCGCGCGCCATCGCACGAAAGAACTCCGGGCCGACCAGGACCTGGGTGACTGGGAACGATTCGGCCAGCGCATCGACCAGGCCGACGACGACGTTGTTGCGGTGCACGGCGAACCTGCGTTCGGCGCGCCGCCGGTCGCGGTTCTCGACGCCGGCAGGCACCTCGAGGACCGGCTGCAGCAGCGCGGCGGCGAACTCCCCCAGCCGCAGCGGCGCAGCGGCGGCGTCCCGTTGCGAGCCAGCCTGCCGGGCGTCGGCGCCGCTCATGCCGCCGTCTCCTGCGCGGTCGTACCGATCCCGTCCAGGATCGTCTCCGCCCGCCGCGCTTCCTCGCGCAGCGTCGCGTAGTCGGGCACGTGGTTGTCCCACTCGATGAGGGTCGCGATCGGTCCGGTCATCGCCAGGGTGCGCGCGTACAGCGCCCAGACGGCATCGGCGACCGGCGAACCGTGGTTGTCGATCAGCAGCAGGTCGCCGTCGACGTCGCGTTCCTCCGCGTGTCCGGCGAGATGGATCTCGCCGACCGCGCGCAGCGGCAGTGCCGCCAGGTAGGCCAGCGGATCATGGCCATGGTTGCGGCACGACACGTGGACGTTGTTCACGTCCAGCAGCAGCCCGCAGCCGGTCCGGCGCACGATGGCCGACAGGAAGCCGGGCTCGTCGTAGGCGCTGCCCTCGAATTCCAGATAGGTCGCCGGGTTCTCCAGCAGCATGCGCATGCCGAGCCGGCCCTGCACCAGGTCGATGTGCGAGCAGACCCGGTCCAGGGTGCGGGCGTCGTAGCGCAGCGGCAGCAGGTCGTTGAAGAACCGGCCGTGGTGCGTCGACCAGGCGAGATGTTCGGAGAAGGCCTCGGGCCGATAGCGGGCGATCAGCGTCGCCAGCCGATCGAGGTGGGCGGGATCCGGCGGGTCCTCGCCGCCGACGGACAGGCCGACGCCGTGCAGCGAGAGCGGCAGCCGCTCCCGGAGTGCGGCGAGTTGGGCATGCGGCGCTCCGCCGGCGCCCATGTAGTTTTCGGCGTGCACCTCGATGAAGCCGGGCGGCGCGACGTCCGCCCGCAGCGCATCGAAATGACGGGGCTTGAATCCGACACCGGCCCGCACGGGCAGGCCGGTGCCGGCCGGAGAAGATTCGGCGATGGAGGGGGATGAGGGGAGGTTCACCGACCTGTCTCCGAAAGGGCCAGGGGGCTTACGACTTCTTCGGTTCGAACGGCTCGAGCTGGCCGTGGCCGGTGGGCGAGGTCTTCGACGCGGTCTGCGTGCAGGTGCCGGCCGGCACGTACTTCCAGGCGTTTGCCTGATAGTCGGTCCTGGAGGTGCCGGCGCAGGTCGTGCCGGGGCCGGCGGCGCAATCGTTCTTGCCGGCGAGCGCGACGCCGTAGCATCTTTCCTTCTCGGCGCCTTTCTCCTGGGCCTGTGCGGGCGAAGCGCCCATGGCCAGCGCCGAACCGAGCGCGGTGGCGAGGGCGAGCGCGGGAACGGCGGAATGAATCCGGGTGGTCATGAAGAGTCTCCTGAAGCGGTTGAGGGAAGAGCGAGGCGTCGTCAGGCACCGAGAGCGGCGCCTGATTGCCCCCGCATCAGGACGATTCGTTCGACGGGGCGAATGGTTACGTTGCAGCGCGCATCGACGAAACGAAAGACATGAGAAGCCGGGCGCCGGCGAGCGCGTGAAGGGCAATCGCATGCGATCCCTTGCGACGATCTCGATGGGCCTGCTGCTGAGCCTGTTTTCCGGTCTCGCGCCGGCCGCCCGGCAAGGCGGGCCCGAGCCGCCGTTCTTCCGGGGCGGCACGCGGCCCGGCGGCGGCCGCGACGACACGCCCGGATTGATGCGTCGCTGGCGGTGCCGTGCGCGTCCACCGCCCGCGGCATCACCGTGCCGTGGACGCTGGTCGCCAGCGCGCCGCTCGGCGTGGCGCTGGTGTTCAGCCGGTTGATCTTCGACACCCGCCAGCCGATGGCGGCAGATGGGACCGGTATGTCGTCTGACGTTCCCGAACGGCCCGACTGCCCGGCGTTGCCGGCGCTACTCCAGGCTCGCCAGCACGTGCTCCGCGCTCGAGACCTTGAACTCGCCCGGGGCCTCGACGAACAGCTGCTTCACCACGCCGTCCTCGGCGTACAGGGCGAAGCGCTTGGCGCGGGTGCCCATGCCGTAGGCGCTGGCGTCCATCTCCAGCCCCAGCGCGCGGGCCAGGTCGCCGTTGCCGTCCGACAGCATCAGCATGCCTTGGGGCACGTCCAGGCTGTCGCCCCAGGCCTTCATCACGAACGGGTCGTTGACCGCCATGCAGGCGACGTCGATCCCGCGGGCGCGGAACTCGTCGAAATGCTTGACGAAGCCGGGCAGGTGCCGCTCCGAGCAGGTCGGGGTGAAGGCGCCGGGGACGGCGAACAGCACCACTTTCTTGTCGTCGAACAAGGTCGGGGTATCGATGGCCTGGATGCCGCCGTCGATGTGCTTGAGCACCACCTCGGGGATCGGGTCGCCGGGCTGGATGGGCATGCGGGTGTCCTGTGAGGGTCGACTGAACGCAGTCTAGCGGTTCCGTGTCGAGGGAGCGGCAAAGGCCCTTGAAAGGTGGCGCCGGAGGACCTAGCTGTGTGGGCATCCGGCCGCGATGGCCGTGCCACAGCAACGGAGACAAGATCGATGAGACACCCGGTCCGCTATTCGCAGTGGCCGATCCAGTCCTCGATGCAGGACGAGATCCGCCAGGTTTTCAACCAGTTCTTCAACAACGAGGACGGGCAGGACGAATCGTCCGTCGTCACCAGCCAATGGATGCCGCGCGTGGACATCAAGGAGGAGGACGGCCGCTTCGTGATCTTCGCCGACCTGCCGGGCGTCGATCCGCAGCAGGTGGAGGTGCTGATGGACAAGGGCATCCTCAGCATCCGCGGCGAGCGCAGGTCCGACACCGACGGGGAGAACGCCCGCTTCTCGCGCGTCGAGCGCCGCACCGGCAGCTTCCACCGCCGCTTCGCGCTGCCCGACAGCGCCGATCCGGAGGGCATCACCGCCAACGGCCACAACGGGGTGCTGGAGATCAGCATTCCCAAGCGTCCGGAGACCACGCCGCGACGCATCCAGGTGGGGCCGGGCAGCACCGCGCGGCAGTAACGGCGCCGCGGCCGCGGCTCGCGATCCGGCCGCCCGTCCCGTCACGGCCTGCAGGCGTGCTTGCAGGCCGTGGCGTTTGTGGGATCCTCGGGCACGGCGAAGATCGTCGTGTACCGGCTTTCGCCGGCGTACCGCGCGACCGCGGCTCCGATCCCAGCGCAAGGTGAAGCATGCAGTTCAAGGACTATTACGAGATCCTCGGCGTCGAGCCGGGCGCGGGCGACGCGGAGATCAAGACCGCCTATCGCCGGCTGGCGCGTAAGTACCATCCCGACGTCAGCAAGGAACCGGGCGCCGAGGAGCGGTTCAAGGCCGTCAACGAGGCCTACGAGGCGCTGCGCGATCCGCACAAGCGCAGCGCCTACGACCAGTTGCGCGCCCGCGGCTACCGTCCGGGCGACGAGGTGCAGCCGCCGCACGGCGGCTTCGGCCAGGGCGGGCCCGGCGGCGCGGACTTCGACGAGATCTTCGCGGGCGGCGGCGCCGGAGGCGGATTCAGCGACTTCTTCGAGGAGCTGTTCGGGCACCGGCGTGCGGGCGGCGGCCCGCGTGCCGGCCGGAGCGGCGGAACGCCGCGCGGCGAGACGCGCGCGCGCCTGGCGGTGCCGCTGGAGGCGGTGTACGAAGGCCGGGCCATCCGGATCGGCGTCAACGACAAGGCGCTGGACGTGCGGATCCCGAAAGGCGTCCGGCCGGGCCAGCTGATCCGCCTCAAGGGGCAGGGTGCCGGCGGCCAGGGCGATCTGCTGCTGGAGATCGAGTACGCCGCGCATCCGCATTTCGAGGTCGACGGTGCCAATGTCGTGCACGTGCTGCCGGTGGCGCCCTGGGAGGCGGCGCTCGGAGCGGGGGTCAGCGTGCCGACGCTGGGCGGGCCGGTGGAGCTGAAGATCCCGCCCGATTCCGAAGCCGGGCGCAAACTGCGCCTGCGCGGCCGCGGCCTGCCGGGTGCGCGCGGCGCCGCGGCCGGGGACCAGATCGTGGAACTCGAGGTGCTGGCGCCGCGCGCGGAGAACGAGGCGCAACGCAAGGCCTACCGCGACCTGCAGGACGCCTTCGGCAGCGGCTGGCGACGAGCGTGATCCAGCGCCGGAGCGTGATCCGGCCGGTGTGGCTCAGCCTGCGACAGGCGCCTGCGGTTTGGCGGAACCGGCGTCGCCGGCGGTGAGGATGCTGGCGATCACGTCCGACAGCTCGCTTTCGCTGAAGGGCTTGGTGAGATAGCCGCGCGCGCCCTGGCGCATGCCCCAGATGCGGTCGGTTTCCTGGTCCTTGGTGGTGACCAGCACGACCGGGATGTGCCGGGTGGTGGGCTCGCGGGTGATCGCGCGGGTGGCCTGGAACCCGTTGAGGTTCGGCATCACCACGTCCATCAGGATCAGGTCCGGAAGCTCGCGCTTGGCGGCGTCGACGCCGGCCTGGCCGTCTTCGGCCGGGAGCGCTTCATGGCCGAGCTTTTCCACGATCCGGCGGATGCCGGCCAGCTGTGACGGCGAGTCGTCGACGATCAGGATGCGCGCCATGGTGTTCCCCGGATTCAACGTGAGGATTGTAACGGCGGTGCCGACGCTCGCAAGCGACGGCGTCGACCGCCTCCGTACCGTGCGGGTCCGGTCCAGGCGAATCAACCGCCTGCGTCACGGAATTGAAGTGGAACGTCGCGCGCGTTTCACTCGAATGTGACCAATGTCCGCCCGCGCGAACCCCCGGCCAGCATGCGCGCGAACACGTCCGGCAACTGCTCGAGCGACGCCTCGCGGGTGCAGATGCGGTCGAGGTGGCGGGGCTTCCAGTCGGACGCGAGCCGGCGCCAGACCTCGTCGCGGATCCCGCGCGCGGTGCCGGCCGAGGCCACGCCGAGCAACGAGACGCCGCGGATGATGAAGGGCATCACCGTGGCCGGCAGGTCGTGGCTGGCGGCGAGCCCGGCGCTGGCGACGTTGCCGTAGGGTGCGGTCTGCGC
The DNA here is from genome assembly GCF_045689605.1 of Luteimonas sp. R10. Lineage (GTDB taxonomy): Bacteria > Pseudomonadota > Gammaproteobacteria > Xanthomonadales > Xanthomonadaceae > Luteimonas. The sequence goes on along the minus strand of NZ_CP141262.1, from coordinate 2,966,283 downwards.
GAGCAGGCTGGCCAGCATGGGGCCGCCGACGTTGTCGAGGCCGCCGCCGAAGCGCACCGAGTCCATCGGTCGCGCGGTCGCCAGCGCGTCGCGGCCGAGCACCGCGTCGGCGCCGATCGACCGCAGATAGCCGCTGTGCTCCGGCTTGCCGCTGATCGCGTGCACCCGGTAGCCGGCGCTGCTGAAGATGTCGACGGCCAGCGAGCCGACGCCGCCGGTGGCGCCGGTCACCGCCAGCGGGCCGAGGTCGGGGGTCTGCCGGTTCTCGCTCATGCGCAGCAGCGCCAGCGCCGCGGTAAAGCCGGCGGTGCCCAGGACCATGCTCTCGCGCAGGTCGAGTCCGGCGGGTAGCGGGATCGCCCAGCGCGACTCGAGGCGGGCGTATTCGGAGTAGCCGCCGTCGCGGGTCTCGCTCAGTCCGCAACCGGTGACCAGCACCGCGTCGCCTTCCTTGAAGGCTTTGTCGGTCGACGCGGCGACATGGCCCGCGACATCGATGCCGCCCACCAGTGGGAAGCGCCGCAGGATCTTGCCCTGGCCGGTGCCGGCGAGGGCGTCCTTGTAGTTGACCGAGGAGTACGCGGCCTTGATCACGATTTCGCCGGGCGCGAGGTCCTCCAGCGAAACGTCCTCGATGCCGCTGCGATAGCCGGCGTCGTCATTGTGGATGCGGAAGGCGCGGAAGGTCGTTGGAATGGAGGCCATGTCCCGGATCCGTCATCCCGGCGAAGGCCGGGATCCAGAAAGCCGATTCTGCGTCAGTCGAGGTGCGTGCGAAAGCCCGGACAGGCTTCACGACGAACTGCGATGGTTGCTATGCGATCTCGCGACAGAGATCACGCATGGCGGATTCGCCGACTCGATCAATCGCAGTCGTCGTGGATACCGAAGGCGCGGAAGACTGGGGAATGGAGGCCATGTCCCGGATCCGTCATCCCGGCGAAGGCCGGGATCCAGAAGGCCGATTCTGCGTCAGTCGAGGTGCGTGCGAAAGCCCGGACAGGCTTCACGACGAACTGTGGTGGCTGCCTATGCGATCTCGAGGTAGAGATCACGCGCAGCGGATTCACCGACTCGATCAATCGCAGTCGTCGTGGATACGGAGGCCGCGGAAGACTGATGAAATCGAGGTCATGTTTCAGATCCGTCATCCCGGCGAAGGCCGGGATCCAGAAAGCCGATTCTGAGTCAGTCGAGGTGCGTGCGAAAGCCTGGACAGGCCTCACGACGAGCTGTACCTATGCGATTTCCGGATAGAGATCCCGCCACTGCGGATTCGCCGACTCGATCAACCGTAGTTTCCACGCACGTTTCCATTCCTTGAGCGCCTTCTCCCTGCCAATCGCGGACGCCATGGTCGGGTGGGGCTCGTACCAGACCAGCGTGTGCACGCGATGGCGCTGCGTGAAACCCGCGACCAGATCATGCCTGTGCTGCCAGATTCGCGCCGGCAGGTCTGAGGTCACGCCAATGTAGAGGGTGCCGTTGCGTCGGCTTGCGAGGATGTAAACGCAGGGAATCCTTTCCCGCATGAGGGTGTCCTGTCGTCGATGGGACAAGCCGGCTTCCAGCCGCTCGCAGATTCTCGCGCAGCTTGCGGGTGCTGACAACGCGCGGGCCTGGATCCCGGCCTGCGCCGGGATGACGGGGCGGAGCGCGGGTTGGTGCACGTTCGGCCGCCGTGCGGCGGGATCGCTTAGCGCAACGCCCGGCGGCGCTTCTCGTCGAGCCGCGCCGCGCGGAGATCAGGGCGCCGGCGGCGATGAACGCGTCGCCACGCGTCGCGATCGTTTCGCCAAACGCCGGAACTGCTCACCGCAACGCCCGGCGGCGCTTCTCGTCCAACCACTTGGATGCCTGCGCCGGCTCGTACGCGCGCATCCAGGCGAGCAGGGCGTCGATGTCGTCGCCGGTCCACAGGTCGTCGCGCTGGTCCGGGTGCAGGAAACGCTGCTCGACCATCCGGTCCATCATCGCGATCAGCGGCGACCAGAAACCGGCGATGTCCAGGAACGCGCATGGCTTGCGGCCGATGCCGAGCTGGCGCCAGGTCAGCATCTCGACGATCTCCTCCAGAGTGCCGAAGCCGCCGGGCAGGGCGACGAAGCCGTCGGCCAGGTCGAACATGCGCGACTTGCGCTCGTGCATCGAGCCGACGATCTCCAACGCGGTGACACCGCGATGCGCGACCTCCCAGTCGACCAGCTGTTGCGGGATCACGCCCGTCACCTCGCCGCCGGCTTCGAGCACGGCATCGGCAACGGTGCCCATCAGGCCGATGTTGCCGCCCCCGTAGACCAGGCGGATGCCGTCCTTCGCCAGGCGCGTGCCGAGCGCGATGGCGCGCTCGGCGTAGAGCGGATCGCTGCCGGCGTTGGAACCGCAGTAGACGCAGAGGCTTTTCATCGGGATGGTGATTCGTGATTAGTGATTGGTGATTCGCAAAAGCGAACGCCGAGCTTACGCCCGGCGTTCAGTGGAACAGAAAAATCGGGGGTGACGTGGCCGCTTTCACGAATCACGAATCACCAATCCCGAATCGCGGCTCTAATTCGCCTTGTGAATCGCCCGCTTGTCCAGCGCCATCGCGGCGTCGTGGATCGCTTCGGACATGGTCGGATGCGCGTGGCAGATGCGCGCCAGGTCGTCGGCCGAACCCTTGAACTCCATGGTCAGCACGCCCTCGTGCACGAGCTCGGAGACGTTGGCGCCGACCAGGTGCAGGCCGAGCACGCGGTCGGTCTCCGCGTGCGCGATGACCTTGACCATGCCCGCCGGCTCGCCCATCGCCACCGCGCGGCCGAGCGCTGCGAACGGGAAGGTGCCGACCTTGTACGGGACGCCCTCGTCCTTGAGCTGCTTCTCGGTGCGGCCGACCCAGGCGACTTCCGGTTCGGTGTAGATCACCCACGGTACGGTCTCGAGGTTGACGTGGCCGGGCAGGCCGGCGATCAGCTCGGCCACGGCGATGCCCTCCTCGAAGCCCTTGTGCGCCAGCATCGGCCCGCGTACGCAGTCGCCGACCGCCCAGACGCCGTCGGCGCCGGTGTGGCAGTGCTCGTCCACCTCGATGCGGCCGCGGTCGTCCAGTTTCACGCCGGTGCCGTCGGCCAGCAGGCCCTTGCTCGCGGCCTTGCGGCCCACGGAGACCAGCAGCTTGTCGAACACCAGGCTCTGCTCGCCGTCCTTGTCCTCGAATGTGACGTGGACTTCGGTCTTCTTGCCCTTCTTCTTGACCTCGGTCTTGCTGACCTTGGCGCCCAGCCTGATGTCCAGGCCCTGCTTCTTGAATTCCTTGGCGGCGATCTTGGCGATCTCGGCATCGGCGGCGGCGAGGAAGTCGGGCAGGGCCTCGAGCACGGTGACCTCGGCGCCCAGGCGCTTCCACACGCTGCCCAGCTCCAGGCCGATCACGCCGGCGCCGATCACCCCCAGTCGCCCGGGCACCTCGGTGAAGTCGAGCGCACCGACGTTGTCGACGATGTTCTCGCCGTCGAACTTCGCGAACGGCAGCTCGATCGAGTCGGAACCTGCCGCGATGATCACGTTGGTCGCCTTGAGCTCGACCTCGCTGTCGTCGTGTTGCTTCACCTTGACTAGGCGGTCCGGGTGCAGCGTGGCGAAGCCGTAGTACGGCGTCACCTTGTTGGCCTTGAACAGCATCGCGATGCCGCCCGTGAACTGCTTCACGATCTTGTCCTTGCGCCCGACCATGGCGCCGACGTCCATCTTCGCGTCCTTGAAGCTGATGCCGTGGTCGCCGAACAGGTGGCCCATGTTCCAGTACTGGCGCGAGGAATCGAGCAGCGCCTTGGACGGGATGCAGCCCACCCGCAGGCAGGTGCCGCCGAGCGCCGGCTTGCCGTCCTTGCCCAGCGCGGCGTCGACACAGGCCACCTTCATGCCCAGCTGCGCGGCGCGGATGGCGGCGTGGTAGCCGGCGGGGCCGGCGCCGATGACGATGACGTCGAATTGTTCGCTCATTTCATTCGCTCACACGGGATTTGGGATTGGGGATTGGGATTCGCAAGAGCGGGCTCGACGTCTTTCCGAATCCCGACTCCCGACTCCCGACTCCCGGGATGCTGCTCGGCATCACATGCCGAGCAGCATCCGGTGCGGATTCTCGAGCTGATTCTTGATGTCGACCAGGAACAGCACCGCGTCCTTGCCGTCGATGATGCGGTGGTCGTAGGACAGGGCGATGTACATCATCGGTGCGGCGACCACCTGGCCGTCCTTGACGACGGCGCGCTCCTTGATCGCGTGCATGCCCAGGATCGCCGACTGCGGCGGGTTGACGATCGGGGTCGACATCAGCGAGCCGAAGGTGCCGCCGTTGGTGATGGTGAAGGTGCCGCCCTGCAGGTCCTCGAGCTTCAGCCCGCCCTCGCGCGCGGCCTTGGCGAAGTCGGCGATGCCCTGTTCGACCTCGGCGAAGCCCATGCGCTCGACGTTGCGCAGCACCGGCGTGACCAGGCCGCGGTCGGTGGAGATCGCCACCGAGATGTCGGCATAGCCGTGGTAGATGACGTCGTCGCCATCCACCGAGGCGTTGACCACCGGGTGCCGCTGCAGCGCGTTGGCGGCGGCCTTGGCGAAGAAGCTCATGAAGCCGAGCTTGATGCCGTGCTCCTTCTGGAACTGTTCGCCAAGCTCCTTGCGAAGCGCCATCACCTTGCCCAGGTCGACCTCGTTGAACGAGGTCAGCATGGCGATCGAGTTCTTGGACTGCATCAGGCGTTCGGCGATGCGCTTGCGGATGCGGGTCATCGGTACGCGTTCTTCCGGGCGCGCACCGCCGGAGACGCCGGCGGTCTTGCCGGAGGCGTAGTTGAGCAGGTCCTCCTTGGTCACCGCGCCGCGGCGGCCGGTGCCTTCGACCTGCGCGGCATCGATGCCTTCCTTCTCGGCGGTGAAGCGTGCGCCGGGCGGTAACTGGTTGGAGGAGGGCGCGGCTTGCTTGGTTTCCTTCTTGGCCATCTGCGGGCCTTCCTGCTTAGCCGCCTTGACCTCGTCCGTTTCGTCCTTGGTGGTCGACACTGCCTCGTCGGCGTCGGACTTGCCGTCTTCCTGCTTCTTTTCCTCTTTCTTCTCGTCCTTCTTCGGAGCCTCGGCCGCGGCGCCTTCCTCGATCAGGGCGATCACCTGCGAGCTGGTCACGGTGGCGCCTTCCTCGAACTTGAGCTCCTTGATCACGCCGTCGACGGTCGAGGGCACTTCGAGCACGACCTTGTCGGTCTCAAGGTCGACGATGTTCTCGTCGCGCTTGACCGCGTCGCCGGGCTTCTTGTGCCAGCTGGCGATGGTGGCGTCGGCGACGGATTCGGGCAGGACGGGGACCTTGATTTCAGTGGCCATGGGGCGGCTTCCTGGGAAAGCGGTGTGGGGTGGGAATCATTCGGCGGCGACCTTGCCCTTGAGCGGGTTCACCAACGCGTCGGCGATCAGCTGCTTCTGCTCCTCGACGTGGTCGTTGAAGTGACCGACCGCCGGCGACGGCGAGCGTGGGCGACCGGCGTAGTGCAGCTTCTGGCCGGATGCGAGGCAGGCGTCGAGGTGGTGCTTGATCTGGTACCAGGCGCCCTGGTTCTGCGGCTCTTCCTGGCACCAGACCAGGCCGACGCCCTTGCCGTAGCGCTCGAGCTCGGCGGCGAGCGCCTCGCGCGGGAACGGGTACAGCTGCTCGACGCGGATCAGCGCCACGTTGTCGAGCGACTGCTTGCGTTGTTCCTCGAGCAGGTCGTAGTAGACCTTGCCGGAGCAGGCGACGACGCGCTTGACCTGCTTCGGGTCGGCCTCGTCGGCGATCAGGTGCCGGAACTCGCCGTCGGACAGGTCCCGCAGCGGCGAGGCCGCCAGCTTGTGCCGCAGCAGCGATTTCGGCGTCATCACCACCAGCGGCTTGCGGGTCTTCATGCACAGCTGCCGGCGGATCATGTGGAACGCCTGCGCCGAGTTGGTCGGCACGCAGACGAACATGTTCTCCAGCGCGCACAGCTGCAGGAAGCGCTCCAGGCGCGCGGAGCTGTGTTCCGGGCCCTGGCCCTCGTAGCCGTGCGGCAGGAACAGCGTCAGCCCGCTCAGGCGTTGCCACTTGGCCTCGCCGGAGGAGACGAACTGGTCGATCACCACCTGCGCGCCGTTGGCGAAGTCGCCGAACTGCGCCTCCCAGATGTCGAGCGTGCCGGGCTCGGAGGTGGAGTAGCCGTACTCGAAGGCCATCACCGCCTCCTCGCTCAGCAGCGAGTCGATGATGGTGGCGTCCTCGGGGTTCTTCACCAGCTGCTGCAGCGGGATGTAGTCGTCGCCGCTGTTCTGGTCGTGCAGCACCGCATGGCGGTGGAAGAAGGTGCCGCGGCCGCTGTCCTGGCCGACCAGGCGCAGCTTGTGGCCTTCGTCGAGCAGGGTGGCGTAGGCGAGGTTCTCGGTGAAGCCCCAGTCGCCGGGGATCTCGCCGGCGGCCATCTTGCGCCGCTCCTCGTAGACCTTGGCGACGCGCGGATGCAGGGAAACGTTGTCCGGAATCTCGTTGATGGCCTTCGCCAGCGCCTGCAGCTTGGCCGCCGGGACGCGGGTGTCGACCGGATCGTCGATCCGGCCGGAGAGATACGGGCCCCAATCGATGGTGAGGTCGTAGTCGTCCGGATTGGCGTCGGCCAGCTCGGTGGTGACCTCGCCGGCATCGAGCTTGTCGCGGAAGCCGTCGACGATCGCCTTGGCCTCGTCCTCGGTCACGACGCCGGCCTCGATCAGGCGTGCCGTGTAGAGCTCGCGCGGCGTCTTGTGCTTGCGGATGGTCTGGTACATCAGCGGCTGGGTGGCCGCCGGCTCGTCGGACTCGTTGTGGCCGTGGCGCCGGTAGCAGACCAGGTCGATCACCACGTCCTTGCGGAACTGCTGGCGGAACGCGTAGGCGAGTTCCACGCAGAAGACCACGGCCTCCGGGTCGTCGGCGTTCACGTGCAGCACCGGCGCGCCGACCATCTTGGCCACGTCGGTGCAGTACAGGGTGGAGCGGGCGTCCTGGCGGTCGCTGGTGGTGAAGCCCACCTGGTTGTTGATCACCACGTGCACGGTGCCGCCGACCGCGAACCCGCGCGCCTGCGACATCTGGAACAGCTCCATCACCACGCCCTGGCCGGCGAACGCGGCGTCGCCGTGCAGCAGCACCGGCAGCACGATCTTGCGCGCCTTGTCGCCGCGGCGGTGCTGGCGCGAGCGCACGCTGCCCACCACCACCGGGTCGACGATCTCCAGGTGCGAGGGATTGAAGGCGAGGGCCAGGTGCACCGGCCCGGACGGCGTCTGCACGTCGGCGGAGAAGCCCATGTGGTACTTGACGTCGCCGGTGTGCGCCGGGTCGTCGCTGGGCTTGTGCTCGAACTTGCCCTCGAACTCGTCGAACAGCTTGCGCGGCGACTTGCCCAGGGTGTTGACCAGCACGTTGAGGCGGCCGCGGTGGGCCATGCCGATGACGATGTCCTTGACGCCGTCGCTGCCGGCGCGACGGACCAGGGTGTCGAGCAGCGGGATCAGCGCATCGCCGCCTTCCAGCGAGAAGCGCTTCTGGCCGACGTACTTGGTATGCAGGTAGCGCTCGAGGCCCTCGGCCGCGGTCAGGCGTTCGAGGATCCGCTTGCGGCCCTCGACGCCGGGGTCGAAGCGGCCGCCGGCGCGTTCCAGGCGCTCGTACAGCCAGCGGCGCTGCTCGGCATCGGTGATGTGCATGAACTCGGCGCCGATCGGCCCGGTGTAGGTGGCCTTGAGCAGCGCCAGCAGGTCGCGCAGGCGCATGCGTTCGCGGCCGCCCACGCCGCCGGTGCTGAACTCGCCGTCGAGATCGGCATCGGAGAGATTGTGGAAGGGCAGGCCGAGGTCGGGCGGGTTGACCGGCGGCGACAGGCCGAGCGGATCGAGCTGCGCGCCGAGGTGGCCGCGCGAGCGATAGGCGGTGATCAGGCGGCCGACATGGCGCTCGCGTTCGTCGGCGCCCCCTCCGCCGGCCTGGCCGCGCGCCGCGCGCCTGCCGGCCTCGGCGACCGCCTCGCGCACCGCCGAATGCGGGACGTCGCCGGCCTCGCGGCCCTCGAGCGCATCGAACCAGGTTTTCCACTTCGGCCCGACGCTGTCGGGATCGACCAGGTATCGCTCGTACAGTTCTTCGATGTAGGCGGCGTTGGCGCCGAGCTGGGAAGACTGCGCAAACTGCTTCAGAAGACTGTCCACGTCTGGCGTATGGGGCTCTTAGGGGGAAGGCGGCGCCCGTTCCGGATGTTCCGGTGCGGAGGGGCGGCGACCGCCGGCAAAGCGGGCGCATGAAGTCGCTGATTATAGCCGCAGCGCCGGTTGCGGTGCGACTGGCCGTCGGGTCGCCGACGGCGGCAGGTTAGCCGGCGTTGCGCGGCGCGTGCGCGCCGGTCACAGCCCCAGCGCACGCAGTTCACTGCATGGCCGCGCGCGCTCCCAGACCGGCTTGAAGGCCTCGACCAGCTGGCGTGCGCGGCCGGCGCCGTGGCGCTCGCATTCGCCGTCGAAACGATGGCCGAGGCCGCGGAAATAGTAGCCGCCGCCGTCGTTGGCGACGAAGGCCGAGGCATAGGCGCGGTCGACCGGATCCTCGACCTCGCGGAACAGGAACGTGCTCGGCAGCCGCTGCGCCAGCGCCAGCAGCGGCGCGTGCGCCCGCTGCGCGGCCGCCGCGTCCTGCAGCAGCAGCCGGACCTCGCCGCCGCGCTCGCGTACCGCGAACGCCCGCAGCGCCTCCAGCACGGCGGGATCGTCGAACAGACCGGGATCGAGTTCGCGGCTGTAGACCCACAGGTGCCGCCGCGCATCGGATACCAGGTCGACCGTGGCCGTCACCGCGTCTTCACGGCTTTCGATCGCCTGCGGCCGTGCGAGCGCCAGCCGCATGGTCTGGTGCTCGATGCCGGCCTCATGGAATCGCCCGCCGACGGGGACGAATCCGTGGCGGGCGTAGAACGCGATGGCGCCCGCCTGGGCGTGCAGCACGACCTCCTTCAACCCGCGTTCGCGTGCGATGCGCAGCAGCGCCTGCAGCAGGGCGGCGCCGACGCCGCGGCCGCGCCAGTCCGCCAGCACCGCCATCCGCCCGATCCTGCCCGCGCCGTCCATGCGCCCGGTACCGATCGGGCGGCCGCCGGCGTCGCGGGCGAGGACATGCGCGCACAGCGGGTCGACGGCGTCGAGTTCGAGTTCCGGCGGCACCCGCTGTTCGCGCACGAAGACGGCCTCGCGCACGCTGCGCAGGTCGGCCGAGGCCACGGCATGGTCCACGGCCTCGATCCGGAACGGCGCGTCCGCGGCGCCCGTGCTCATGACGCCGGCTCGTCCTCGTCGCCCGGCGGCAGCAGGCGGTAGTGGCCCTGCCCGAGCAGGGCGAACACGGCATCGCGCCCGGTCGCGGAGAGCGCGCCGTAGAGTCCGGCATCGATGCTGGCGGCGGCGGCGACCCGCGCCGCGTCGCGCGCCGGCAGCGGCAGGTCCTGGCCGGCCACGTACAGCCGCGCCTCGCGCCCGCTGCGCCGCCAGGCCATGCGCGTGAACGGATGGCGGTGCAGCGTGCCGCCCTGCTGCAGGTCCCATTCGACCTCGATGCGCGAGCGCGGCTCCCCGGAGGGCGCGGCCTCGCCGCCGGCGCGGTAGAGGGTAATGAAGCGCCCGAACCAGTCGCCGAGGCGGTCGGGATCGTTCATCCGCAGCAGGTTCAGCGCCTCGACCACGCGGTTCATCGCCGCGGGGTCGATCTCGTGGGGATCGCGCGGCGGCGCCAGGTCGGGATCGCGGTAGCGCAGGCCGTCGTCGGCCTCGGCGATCATCGCGTCGACCCAATCGCCCATCAGCTCGGCGGCCGACGGCGCGCGCATGCCGACCGAGAAGGTCAGGCACGGGTCCTCGGCGACGCCGTGGTGCGGCACGCCCGGCGGCAGGTACAGCATGTCGCCGGGGCCGAGCACCCAGTCGTGGCTGGGGGCGAAGCGCTGCAGCAGCTTGAGCTCGGTGTCCAGGCGGAAGTGCACCGGCGGGTCCGGACGGTCGTCGATCTGCCAGCGGCGGTGGCCCTGGGCCTGCAGCAGGAACACGTCGTACTGGTCGACGTGGGCGCCGACCGAGCCGCCCGGCGCGGCGAAGCTGACCATGACGTCGTCGATGCGCCAGCGCGGCAGGAAATCGAAGGCGGGCAGCAAGGCGGCGACATCGGCGTCCCACTTGTCGACGTCCTGCACCAGCAGGGTCCAGTCGTGGTCGGGCAGGGTGGGGAACAGCGATTCCGGGAACGGCCCCTGCCGCAGCAGCCAGCGGTCGCGGCCTTCGGACGATGTGCTGCGTTCGTGGGCGACGATGCGCGCCAGCACGCCGTCTTCGCAGGCCAGGCCGGCGAGGTCCTCCGGGGCGATCGGGGAGACGAAATCCGGGAACGCGTTGCGGATCAGCAGCGGCCGCTTCTGCCAGTAGTTCTCCAGGAACTCCGCCGGCGGCATGCCCAGCGGCGGCAGCGCGGAAGCGTCGATTTCGATCGGAAGTGGGGGCATGCGCGAAAGCCTACGCGATCGGGGTGTGGCCCGCATCGTTTCGGTGCGGCTGTCGCGACTTCCGTCGCTCCCACAAACGCCGAGAACGCTCCGCTCCTGTGGGAGCGACGGAAGTCGCGACGGCGACGCGGCCGGTCGCGACGTCCCGGCGGCGGCACGCCACTCCCGCAAACAGGCACGACGAGCGGCGGCTCCGGAACGCGACGGGGTTCAGCCAGCGATCTCGTCGTAGCCACGGCCGAGGAACTGCAGCAGGCACCAGCCGTGGCCGAATGGGTCGGCTAGTTGCACGATGCGGCCCCAGCCGGCCTCGCGAACGTCGCCTTCCTGGCGGGCGCCGGCGGCGAGGGCACGGGCCAGGGCCGCGTCGAGATCGTCAACCACCACGTCGCAGTGGAGCGGGCTCCAGTGGCGTGCGTAGCTGCGCTCGGCCGTCCCCGCCCCGATGCTGCCGGCTTCCTTCTTCAGCAGGTAGATCGGCGCCTGCGCGCCGAGCAGTTCCAGCACGCCGCCGCCGATCCGGCGCGCGGGCCTGAGCCCGAAAGCTTGGCAGTAGAAGCGCTCGGCCCGCGCCAGGTCGTCGACGTCGATGTTGATCAGCAGGTGCATGCACAGGCTCCGTTTCGTGGCCGTAGTTCGGCTGCCGTCCTGCCCGCGCGGGGCGCCTCCTGCGGAGCGGAGATCCGTCTTCCGGTCAGATCTGGCTCGCCAACCGTTCGGCCAGGCCGGTGTAGGCGGCGGGAGTGAGCGCCAGCAGGCGCCGCCGCTCGTCCTCCGGCAGCGCGAGCGACTCGATGAAGCCGCGCATCGAGTCGGCGTCGATGCCGCGGCCGCGGGTCAGCGCCTTGAGCTGTTCGTAGGGGTTGGGCAGGCCGTGGCGGCGCATCACCGTCTGCACCGCCTCGGCCAGGACCTCCCAGGCGGCATCGAGGTCGGCCTGCAGCCGCGCCTCGTCGACCGCGAGCTTGTCGAGGCCGCGCAGCAGGGCGTCGAGGGCGACCAGGGCGTGTCCGAACGCGGTGCCGAGCCCGCGCAGCACGGTGGAGTCGGTGAGGTCGCGCTGCCAGCGGCTGACCGGCAGCTTGGCGGCGAAGTGCTCGAACAGCGCGCTGGCGACGCCGAAGTTGCCCTCGGCGTTCTCGAAATCGATCGGGTTGACCTTGTGCGGCATGGTGGAGCTGCCGATCTCGCCTTCCTTCGTCGTCTGGCGGAAGTAGCCGAGCGAGATGTAGCCCCAGAGGTCGCGGCACAGGTCGATGCAGATGCTGTCGATGCGGCGCTGCGCGTCGCACAGCTCGGCGATGCCGTCGTGCGGCTCGATCTGGGTGGTGTAGGGCTGCCAGTCGAGCCCGAGCGAATGCACGAAGCGCTCGGCGAACGCCGGCCAGTCGACGTCCGGATAGGCGGCCAGGTGCGCGTTGTAGTTGCCCACCGCGCCGTTGATCTTGCCCGGCATGCGCGCGCCGGCCAGGGTCTCGCCCTGGCGCTGCAGGCGCGCGACGACGTTGGCCAGTTCCTTGCCCAGGGTGGTCGGCGACGCGGTCTGGCCGTGGGTGCGCGAGAGCATCGGCAGGGCCGCATGCGCGTGCGCCATCGCGCGCAGCTTCTCGATCAGGGCGTCGAGCTTCGGCAGCAGCACCTGCTGGCGGGCGTCGCCCAGCATCAGCGCGTAGGACAGGTTGTTGATGTCCTCGCTGGTGCAGGCGAAATGCACGAACTCCAGCGCCGCGGCGAGATCCGGTTCGCCCTGCAGCCGCTCCTTGATGAAGTACTCGACCGCCTTGACGTCGTGGTTGGTGGTGCGCTCGATCTCCTTGACCCGGGCCGCGTCCGCGACCGAGAAATCGTCGACCAGGCGGCGCAGTTTCGCACTTCGGGCCTCGTCGAACTCCGACAGCTCGGCGATGCCGGGATGGGCGGCGAGCGCCAGCAGCCATTCCACCTCGACCCGGACCCGGGCGCGGATCAGGCCGTACTCGGAGAAGATCGGGCGCAGCGCGTCGACCTTGCCGGCATAGCGGCCGTCGAGCGGCGACAGGGCGAGCAGGCGCGATTCTGCGAACGTATCTGCCGGGTTGGCGGGAGCGGACATGGAGGCGGCGACCCTGGCGGAGTGGCGAAACCGACAAGTTTACAGCCAGCGGCGCTCCGGCGCCGCGACGGGAAGTCCTGCACGCCCGCCCGGCGAGCGCCGCCGCGGCGACGGGCCGGGCGCTAGACTGCCCCGCATCGACCCGCTATGGAGACGTTCATGGTCAAGCGATCATCGCCCGCGTCCGGCACGCGCACCGAGCACGACAGCATGGGCGAGCTGCAGGTGCCCGCCGATGCGCTGTGGGGCGCGCAGACCCAGCGCGCGGTACAGAACTTCCCGGTTTCCGGCCGGCCGATGCCGCGCGACTTCGTTCGCGCGCTGGGCCTGATCAAGGCCGCCGCCGCCGAGGCCAATGCCGGCCTCGGGCTGCTGCCGAAGCGGCTCTCGCAGGCGATCGGCAAGGCCGCGCTCGCCGTCGCCGGCGGCGAGCACGACGCCCATTTCCCGATCGACATCTACCAGACCGGCTCCGGCACCTCGTCGAACATGAACGCCAACGAGGTGATCGCCACGCTGGCCTCGCGCGGCGGCAGGCCGGTGCACCCGAACGACCACGTCAACCTCGGCCAGAGCTCCAACGACGTGGTGCCGACCGCGATCCGCGTTTCCGCGCAGCTGGCGACGGTGGAGCACCTGCTGCCGGCGCTCAAGCACTTGCGCCGCACCGTCGACCGCCGCGGGCGGGCCCTGAAGAACGTCGTCAAGACCGGCCGCACCCACCTGATGGACGCGATGCCGCTGACACTGGCGCAGGAGTTCGGCGCCTGGTCGGCGCAACTGGCGTCGGCGCAGGCGCGGATCGAGGACAGCCTCGGGCGGTTGCGGCGCCTGCCCCTGGGCGGCACCGCGATCGGGACCGGCATCAATGCCGACCCGCGCTTCGGGCGGGAAGCGGTCAGGCGGCTGTCGCAGCACGCCGGGACCCGCTTCGAGAGCGCCGCCGACAAGTTCGAGGGCATCGCCGCGCAGGACGACGCGGTGGAGCTGTCGGGCCAGCTCAACGCGCTGGCGGTGGCGTTGATGAAGATCGCCAACGACCTGCGCTGGATGAACTCGGGGCCGCTGGCGGGCCTGGGCGAGATCGAACTGCCGGCGCTGCAGCCGGGCAGTTCGATCATGCCGGGCAAGGTCAACCCGGTGATCCCGGAGGCGACCTGCATGGTCTGCGCCCAGGTCATCGGCCACCACACCGCGATCACGGTGGCCGGGCAGAGCGGCAACTTCCAGCTCAACGTGATGCTGCCGCTGATCGCCGCCAACCTGCTGGAGTCGATCCACCTGCTGGGCAACGTCTCGCGCCTGCTCGCCGACAGCGCGATCGCCGGCCTGAAGGTGCGCAAGGGCGACGTTGCCGCCGCGCTCGACCGCAACCCGATCCTGGTGACGGCGCTGAACCCGGTGATCGGCTACGAGAAGGGTGCCGCGATCGCCAAGCGCGCCTATCGCGAGGGCCGGCCCGTGTTCGAAGTGGCGCTGGAGGACAGCGGCCTGTCCGAGGCCGAACTCAGGCGACTGCTGGATCCGGCTGCGCTGACCAGGGGCGGAGTTCACGGCAAGTCGCGCGGCGGCTGAGCTTGCCGCGGTCCGGGGGTTGGATCGTACCGGCCCCCAGCGGCGTGTCGCGACTGCCGTCGCTCCCACAAGGAAGGAATGCCTTCCGTACTTCCTCGTAGGCGAGGGCTGTCGCGACTGCTCCGCGGGGGGGCAATTCATCCCCGGTACGGGCCAACCGCCGCGGCTCGCCCATCAGCGCACGCGCACGCCGCGCCGCGTCAGCGGCGGGGAATCTCGACCTTACCGGTCACCCCCGAATGTTCGACCGATCCGCTGCCTTTCGAGCGCACGGTGAGATCGCCGCGGATGCCGCGGGCGTCGAGGTCGCCCGAACCGATCGAACCGACGGCCACGTTGCCGTCGATATCGCCGAGGTCGGCGTCGCCGGAGCCGATCGAGCCGATCTCGACGTCGCCCTTCGCGCCTTCGAGCTCGAAATCCCCCGAGCCGATGCTGCCCACCTCGACCGCGCCGCGGACGTTGCGCGCCTGGAGGTCGCCCGAGCCGATCGACAGGACCTCGAGCGCGCCGATGTCGTCGAAGGCGATGTCGCCGGAGCCGACCTTGGCCGTGGCCAGGCCGCGGATCCGTTTCGCCTCGACGTCGCCGGAGCCCACGTCCGCGCTCATCGCCGCGGCGCCGGTCAGCCAGGCATCGCCCGAGCCGACCTTCAGCTGCACCAGCACGTCGTCGGGAATCTGGCCGGACAGGTCCAGGTAGGCATAGCTGTTGCCGAAGGAGAAGCTCAGTGCGCGCTCCTCGCGTTGCAGGCGGACCAGCAGCCGGTCGCCGCTCTTCTCCTGTTCGATCTGCAGCTGCGGCAGGCGCGCCGCGCTGGCCGCGCACGCGCGTCCGCGCAGCGTGGCGTCGGGGGCATCGGTCGCGTCGAGCCGCAGCTTGTGCGGACCGACCTCGAACGTCACGGTCTTCACGCCGGCGAGGTCGAGCTGCAGCTCGCGCGATTCGGATTCCTTGCAACGGTCGTCCTGGGCGGCGGCGGCCAGCGGCAGCAGCAGGCTGGCGAGCAGGGCGGTGGTGACGATGGGTTTCATGCACGGGCTCCTGTGATCGGTTGCGTTCGTCGGAACGCTTGGGGTGTTTTCGGGCCGCCTGTCGCCGTCGTCCGGCGAAGCGGGCGGACGGTCCTGGCCATCCCTAATACGGGCGTTCGCGCCCGCAGCAGTGGCAGATAGGGCGACTTGCCGCTTCGGGGGGCTGACCGTTGCCATCCATGGCGGGACTGACCGGTTTCGGACGGCCCGGCCATCCATGGCCGGGCGCTCGCGGCCGCTGCCGATGCCAATTAAGGCATCCTGCTGCCGCTTCGGGGAGTGGGCCGCTGCCATCCATGGCGAGACCGACCGGCTTTGGACCGTCCGGCCCGGCCATCCATGGCCGGGCGTTCGGCAGGCCGCGCGTCAGTGCCGCGCAAGCGGCCTGCCTCACCCCTCGTCCCGCCAGCGGCGCAGGCGGATGGCGGCGACGATCATCGCCACGCCGGCGGCGGCGCCGATCCACATCTTCGGCGAGGCGAAGGCCGAGTACATGACCTTCAGGTTGAGCACGCCGCGGATGTCGGCGGCGCTTTCGAACTCGAAGCGGCCCATCGCGGCCAGGCCCTGCAGGTCGAGCGCGTCCAGCCAGCCGACCGGGACCACGCTCAGCAGCGAGCGGCCGACCACGTTCTTCCAGAACCACAGGGTCTCCAGGTGGAACAGCTCCATCAGGTCGAACCAGGACACGATCACGCCGGCGAAGACCGGAATCATGATCGCCCACAGGAACGGCTTGCTCCGGGCCCAGGCCGAGCACAGCAGCAGCCAGCCGACGGTCGGCAGCGCCCAGACCGCGTACACCGGGATCGCGGCGATGAAGTGCGCGGCCAGGTAGAACGGGCTGGCCGGGCCCCAGACCAGGCGCACCGGGTTGCCGCCGTGCGCCAGCACGATCGCGCTCACCAGCAGCAGGAAACCGAGCATCGTCGCGATCGCCGCAAGGGTGGCGAAGGCGGGCGCGACGACCACGGCGCTGACCGCCTTCGACAGCACGGTATCGCGGTCCGACAGCGGCAGCGACTTCCAGAACAGCACGCTGCGGTCCTTGCGCTCGTCGTACAGCGCGCCCAGGCAGTAGAAGAACACCACGAAGGCGAGCACGATGAACGGCCAGGTCGAGGCCATGACCAGGCTCACGTCGAGGCCGGCGCCGAGCTGGCGCATCTCCTCCGGGCCGAGGCGGCTGGTGATCAGCCCGAGGTCGAGGCCGTTGACCATCACCTCGCCGTCGATCTCCAGCTCGCCGCCCGCCGCGGCGCGGTGCGCCGCGACCAGGGCGATGATGGCGAACAGCAGGGTCAGCCCCAGGGAAATCGCCCCTGCGACCAGGGGCGCCCACAGGAAGCCGCCCTTGTGCTCCCAGTATTCGCGGCGCAGCAGCATGCGGTAGCGGTGGGTCGCGTGCGGCGCCGCCGGGGGATTCGCGCCCGGCGCCCGGGTCATGGTGTCGGTGCTCGCGTTCATGCGTAGGTTCCTTTCATCGTCGCGACGAAGAGATCGGCCAGGCCCGGCGTGCGGGTCTCGCCGTAGGACGCCAGTGCGGGCTGGGTGACCCCGTCGAACAGCATCACCGTCTTGCCGAACGGCAGCGCGCGTTCGTCGATCGGGCCCAGCGCGCGCGCGGCCTCGGCCTGCTCGGCGTTGACCAGCACCTCGGTGAAGCGCCCGCCGACCTCGTCCATGGTCGCCTTGAGGACGATCTTGCCGTCGCGGATGAACATCACGTCGGTGAGGATGTGCTCGATCTCCTCGACCTGGTGGGTGGTGATGAGGATGGTCTTCTGCTCGTCGAAGTAGTCCTCCAGCAGGCGCTGGTAGAACTGCTTGCGGTAGAGGATGTCCAGGCCCAGGGTCGGCTCGTCCAGCACCAGCAGGCGGGCGTCGATCGCCATCACCAGGGCCAGGTGCAGCTGCACGATCATGCCCTTGGACAGCTCGCGCACCCTGGCGTCCGGCTTGAGCTGGGTGTTGGCGAGGAAGCGCTCGCAGCGGGCGCGATCGAAGCGCGGATGCACGCCGGCGACGAACTCGATCGCCTCGCGCACGCGGATCCAGCGCGGCAGCACGGCGACGTCGGCGATGAAGCAGACGTCGTTCATCAGCGCGTCGCGCTCGAGGCGTGGATCGCGGCCCAGGATCTTGAGGTCGCCCTCGAACGGGATCAGGCCGAGCATCGCCTTGAGCGCGGTGGTCTTGCCGGCGCCGTTGGGGCCGATCAGGCCGACGATCCGGCCCGGCTCGATGTCGAACGCGGTGCCGTCCAGGGCCAGCGTGTTCCGGTAGGCCTTGCGCAGGCCGCGTGCCTGCACCACGAGGTCGTTGGACAGGCCGCCGGGGGACCCGCCGGAGAATTTGTCGGAGACGGCGGCGTTCACTTCGCACCTCCATTGCGGATCGGCTTGAGCAGGTCCTCCGTCGCCAGCCCCAGGCGCTGGATGCGCTCCAGCACCTGCGGCCATTCCTCGGTGAGAAAGCGCTCGCGTTCGTTGGCCAGCAGCTTCTTGGATGCCTCATCGGTGACGAACATGCCGAGTCCCCTTCGTTTTTCGACCAGCGCCTCGTCCGCCAGCTCCTGGTAGGCCCGCGAGACGGTGATCGGGTTGAGCTGGTATTCCGCCGCGACCTGCCGCACCGAGGGCAGGGCGTCGCCGGGCTTGAGCAGGCCGTCGAGCATCATCGCGATGACGCGCTCCTTCAGCTGCCGGTAGATGGGAGCGCCTTCGCTCCACTGGATGGACGTCATGGGGTCAGCTCCCGCTGCTGCCGCGCAGGCCGTGCGCGAACGAGAAATAGGGCAGGGCCAGGGCATTGCGCTTGCGGCCGTTGCCGCGCTTGCGCTCGGCCGCCCTGGTGCCGGTGGCGCCTTCGCCGGTGGTGTCCTGCTCGATGCCCTGCAGGGCCGAGGCGACTGCCGCCTCGGCCACGATCTCGGCGAGGAACACCGAGGACAGGGCGATCATCTCGTTGGCGGATCCGGCGCGCCCGAGTTCCGCCTCGAACGCCCGGGTGCGCGCCTCGAGGGCTTCGGCGCGCGCGGAAGACAGGTTCTGCGTCGGCGCCGCCGCGGCCTGGGCCGCGCGCGGAACCGGAACGGCTGCCATGAATCCCAGCAACAGCATGCCGCCGGTGACGGAGAAAGCCAGTATCGTGTTGTGGAGCTTGCGGTTCATGCCGGAACCTCCTGCCCTGGTTGATCGGTGTTGTATGGAACTATAACACCAGGACAGGAGCTGTCAAGAACCGGATGCCGATTGGCCCCCCAACCGAAGTCACGTTGCCGTGGAGTTCCTCATGAAAGACAAAAAAATTCTTTCTATAACAGCATCTTGTGCTGTATTAATGATGTGTTTCATGAGCATGCAGGTGCACGCCGCAGACGGTTTGCTCGACCGCAGCTACCGTCCACTGGCCGGCAAGGCGCCGGTCGACCTGCAGGAGGCCTACGGCGGCAAGGTGCTGCTGGTGGTCAATACCGCGAGCAAATGCGGTTTCACGCCGCAGTTCGAGGCGCTGGAAGAGCTGCACGCGCGGTACGGCGATCGCGGTTTCGCCGTGCTCGGTTTCCCGTCGGGCGACTTCAAGGAGCAGGAGTTCGACGACGAGGCGGAGATCCGCGAGTTCTGCACGCTCACCTACGGGGTGAAGTTCCCGATGTTCGAGAAGGTGCACGTGGTCGGGCCGGAGGCCACGGCGCTGTATCGCGACCTTGCCGCGGCCACCGGCGCGACGCCGCAATGGAACTTCCACAAGTACCTGATCGGCCGCGATGGCCGGGTGCTGGCGAACTGGGGCAGCCGCACCGTGCCGGACGATCCGGAGGTGGTGGCGGCGATCGAGCGTGCGCTGCAGGCGCACGCCACGGGCAGATGAACGCGCGGCGCGCACGCGATTGCCCGTGCGCGCCGGCCTCGCGACAATAGGCGCCTACGCGTCGCCGGCGGCGGCGCCCAACTGGAGTGTTTCCCGATGAAGAATGCGATGCGCGGCGCGTTCGCGCTGTGTCTGCTCGTGGGCTGGCTGGCAGTGGCGACCGCGGGCGCCCAGCAGCCGCGGCTGGAGAACGAGCGTGAGAAGGTCAGCTACATGGTGGGCATGGACGTGGGCCAGTCGCTTGTGCCGGTCGGCCCGGACATGGACTACGCCGCGCTGGAGCGCGCGGTGCGCAACGCCTTCGAGGGCGGCGAGCCGTTGCTCGACGCGGCGGAAATGCAGGAGGTCGGCCAGGCGCTGATGCAGCGGGTGGCCGCGCGCGGCGGCCAGAGCCTGCCGGGCACGCCGCCGGGCGCCGCGCCTCCGGAAGTGGACCGCGGCAAGGTCGGCCTGCTGGTCGGCGCCGACGTCGGCCGCTCGCTGCTGCCGATCCGCGACGAGATCGACCTGCCGGTGATGCTGCAGGCCCTGCGCACGCGGATCGAGGGCGGCGAGCTGCTGCTGGCCGAGGCCGAGGCCGAGGCGTTGCGCCAGGCGTTCTCCGCGCGGGTGCAGCAGAAGATGGAAGCCGAGGCGGCGCAGGTCGGCGAGCGGAACCGCGCCGAGGGCGCGGCATTCCTGGCCGCCAACAAGGGCGAGAAGGGCGTGTTCTCGACCCCGTCCGGCCTGCAGTACCAGGTGATCCGCCAGGGGGCTGGCCGGCGTCCGCTGCCCAGCGACCGCGTGCGCGTGCACTACCACGGCACCCTGCTCGACGGCACCGTGTTCGACAGTTCCTACGAGCGCGGCGAGCCGGCCGAGTTCGGCCTCAGCCAGGTGATCCCCGGTTGGACCGAGGGCGTCGCCTTGATGCCGATCGGCGCCAAGTACCGCTTCTGGATTCCGGGCGAGCTCGGCTACGGCGCCAAGGGCACGCAGGGTGGTCCGATCGGCCCGAATGCGACCCTGGTCTTCGACGTCGAACTGCTGGACATCCTCTGATCCGGCGACCGCCTTCACCGCGCCCGCACCGCGGGTGCGCCGCCGGCCCTGCCGGCTTCCCCCCATACCAAGGAGTCTCCGCATGACCATTTTCCCGCGCGCCACCCTGCCGGCGCTGCTCGCCGTCGCCCTGGCGGCCACGCTCGCCGCCTGCAAGCCGCTGGACAAGGAGACCGGCGAGCCGCTCGATGGCGAGAAGGCCGCGCAGGCATCCGCCGACGGCGACGCGTCGACGCTCGACATTCCCGGGCTGGAGAGCGAGAAGGAGCAGGTCGGCTATGCGATCGGCCTCGAGCTGGGGAACACCCTGGTGCCGGTGAAGGACGAGGTGGACCTGGACGCCATGCTCGAAGGCGTGCGCGACACGCTTGCCGGCAACGAGCCCAAGGTCGACCAGCAGCAGCTGGCGCAGATCATGCAGGGCCTGGGCCAGCGCATGCAGGCGCGCCAGCAGGCGGCCGCCGAGAAGGCCGCCGCCGACGGCGAGGCCTTCCTCGCCGAGAACGCCAAGAAGCCGGGCGTGCAGACCACCGAGTCCGGCCTGCAGTACGAAGTGCTGGAGAAAGGGGAGGGCGCGCCGCCGAAGCCGGGCGATCGGGTCAGCGTGCACTACGAGGGCAAGCTGCTCGACGGCACCACGTTCGACAGTTCGCTGGCGCGCGGCGAGCCGGCGACCTTCGCGCTCGACCAGGTGGTGCCGGGCTGGCAGGAAGGCCTGCAGCTGATGGCGCCGGGCAGCCGCTACCGCCTGTGGATTCCGAGCGAGCTCGGCTATGGCGAACAGGGCACGCCGGGCGGCCCGATCGGGCCCAATGCCACCCTGGCGTTCGAGGTCGAGCTGATCGAGGTCATGCCGGCCGCCGCCGAATAGGCCGCAGGGAGCACCGTCATGCACGTGAGCATCTTCGGAACCGGCTACGTCGGCCTGGTCACCGGCGCCTGCCTGGCCGAGGTCGGCAACGACGTGGTCTGCGTCGACATCGACAGCGGCAAGATCGACGACCTCAACCGCGGCCGGGTGCCGATCTACGAGCCGGGGCTGACGCCGATCGTGACGGCCAACCGCGAAGCCGGGCGCCTGGCCTTCACCACCGATGCCGCCGAGGCGGTGGCGCGCGCCGAGATCATCTTCATCGCCGTCGGCACGCCGCCCGACGAGGACGGCAGCGCCGACCTGCAGTACGTGCTCGCGGTGGCCGATACGATCGGACGCCACCTGCAACGCCCGACGGTGATCGTCGACAAGTCCACGGTGCCGGTCGGCACCGCCGACCGCGTGCGCGCGACGATCGCTTCGGCCCTGGCCGAACGCGGTGCATCGGTCGCGTTCGAGGTGGTCGCCAATCCGGAGTTCCTGAAGGAGGGCGCGGCGGTCGAGGACTGCATGCGTCCGGACCGGATCGTCATCGGTGCCGGCAGCGAGGACGCCGTCGACGCGCTGCGGCGGCTGTACGCGCCGTTCAACCGCAATCGCGACCGCATCGTGACCATGGACGTGCGCTCCGCCGAGCTGACCAAGTACGCCGCCAATGCCATGCTGGCGACCAAGATCAGCTTCATGAACGAGATCGCCAACATCGCCGAGAAGGTCGGCGCCGACGTCGAATCAGTGCGCCAGGGCATCGGTTCGGATCCGCGCATCGGCTGGCACTTCATCTACCCGGGCGCGGGCTACGGCGGCTCCTGTTTCCCGAAGGACGTGCAGGCGCTGGCGCGCACGGCGCTGCACCATGGCCACACGCCGGTCCTGCTGCAGGCGGTGGAGGCGGTCAACGAGCGCCAGAAGAGCCACCTGTTCGACCTGCTCGTGCAGCACTACTGCGGCATCGACGCGCTGCGTGGCAAGACCTTCGCGGTCTGGGGCCTGGCGTTCAAGCCCGATACCGACGACATGCGCGAGGCTCCGAGCAGGTGCCTGCTGCAGCAGTTGCACGAGGCCGGCGCCAGGGTCCGCGCCTACGACCCGGAGGCGATGGACGAGGCGCGGCGGGTGTTCGGCGAACGCGACGACCTGCAGCTGTGCGAGAGTGCGAGGGATGCGCTGCGCGGCGCCGACGCGCTGGTGCTGGTGACCGAATGGAAGCAGTTCCGCAGCCCCGACTTCGCGATGCTGCGCGATGCGCTCGCCGACGCCGCGATCTTCGACGGCCGCAACGTGTATGCGCCGGAGATGGTCGAGGAGGCGGGGCTGGCCTACTATGGCATCGGCCGCGGACGTTCGGTGCTCGCGGGCTGACCGATGGACGAGACCCTCGAACAGCGCATCGTCGAACTCGAGACCCGCCTGGCCTTCCAGGAGCAGGCGCTGGCGGAGCTCGGCGACGCATTGGCCGCGCTGCGCATGGAGACTGCGCGCGATACCGAAGTCGTCCGTCGCGGCCTGGAGGAGCTGAAGCAGGCCCGGGGGACCTTCTATGCCGACCCGGCGGACGAGCCGCCACCGCCGCACTACTGATATCGACGACCGACATGAGCGATTCCCTTCGCGACCAGCTGCTCGGGCTCGGTTTCAAGAGCGCGCCGGCGCCGGAACGCAAATCCAAGCCGAAGCCGAACCCGAACGCCAGGCCCGGGCGGCACGGCGGGCGCAAGCCCGAAGCCGGCGCGCCGCAGCGCCAGGACAAGCGCGGCGGCCAGCGCGCGGGACGCACGCGAGAGGACATCGACCTCGCCAAGGCCTATGCGATCCGCGCGCAGAAGGAGAAGGACGAGCGGATCGAGGCCGAGCGCCGAAGGCAGGAGGAGGCGCGGCAACGGCGCGAGGCGCGCGCGAAGCTGGCGCAGCTGCTGCAGGGCAAGGCGCTCAACGCCGAGGACGCGGACATCGCGCGACACTTCGAGTACGGCGGCAAGATCAAGCGCATCTACGTCACCGCCGCGCAGCTGAAGGCGCTCAATGCCGGCGAGCTGGGCGTGGTGCAACTCAACGGCCGCTATCTGCTGGTGGCCGCGTCGGTGCTCGACGAGGCCGAGGCGGTGTTCGCGCCGGCGGTGGCGTTGAGGGTCGACCCCGGTGCGCCGGCCGGGGACGACCCGTACGCGGATCCGAAATACCAGGTGCCCGACGACCTGGTGTGGTGAGGCGCTGAAAAGCTCGATGCGTCGCGAACCGCGTAGAGCCGATCTTGCTCGGCTGTTCGCGCGCGCCGGAGCCGGGCGCCGGAGCCGGGAGCAGCGGAGCAAGCTCCGCTCTACGGGGCGGCGGCGCAGGTTCGCCGTTCTCGGTTCATTCCGGATCGTAGTCGAGGTTGGACGCGAGCCAGCGTTCGGCCTGCGCGCGGCTCACGCCCTTGCGCTTCGCATAGTCCTCCACCTGTTCCTTCGACACCCGGCCGACCACGAAGTACTGGCTGCCCGGGTGGCTGAAGTAGTAGCCGGAGACCGCCGCGGTCGGCAGCATCGCGAAGCTCTCGGTGAGGGTCATGCCGGCGTTGGTACCGGCGTCGAGCAAGGCGAACAGCGTGGCCTTCTCGCTGTGCTCCGGGCAGGCGGGGTAGCCGGGCGCGGGGCGGATGCCGCTGTACCGTTCGGCGATCAGGGCGTCGTTGTCGAGCGCCTCGTCCGCCGCGTAGCCCCAGTACTCGGTCCGCACCCGCAGGTGCAGGCGCTCGGCCAGCGCCTCGGCCAGCCGGTCGGCCAGCGCCTTGAGCAGGATCGCGTTGTAGTCGTCGTGGTCGGCCTCGAAGCGGGCCACGTGCGCGTCGATGCCGATGCCGGCCGTGACCGCGAACGCGCCGATCCAGTCCTGCCGGCCGGAATCCTTGGGCGCGATGAAGTCGGCCAGACAGAAGTCCGGACGCTCGGGCGGCTTGTCGACCTGCTGGCGCAGGAAGTGCAGGACCTGTGATGGGCGACTGGTGGCTGGTGATTGCGACGCAGCAGGGGATCGCTCTTGCGAATCACCAATCACCAATCCCGAATCACGGTGGTCCGCCAGGACCACCTCCACGTCGTCGCCGACGCTGTTGGCCGGCCAGATCCCGAAGACCGCCTTCGCGGTCAGCCATTTCTCGGCGACGATCCGCTCCAGCATCGCACGCGCGTCGCGGTACAGTTCGCGCGCCTGCGCGCCGACCACGTCGTCGTCCAGGATCGCCGGGTAGCGGCCCGCCAGTTCCCAGGCCTGGAAGAACGGCGTCCAGTCGATGCAGTCGACCAGCTCGTCGAGCGGGTAGTCGTCGAGCACGGTGACGCCGGTCGTGTTCGGGCGCGGCGGCTCGTAGTCGTCCCAGCCGCCGTCGAACTTCTGCGCGCGCGCCTTCGACAGCGACACCAGGCGCTTGGCGTCGCCGCGGTTGAGGTGGCGCTCGCGGATCTTGGCGTAGTCGGCGTCGTTGGCGGCGACGAACTTCTGCCGCAGCTCGACGCTGACCAGGGACTGCACCACGCCCACGGCGCGCGAGGCGTCCTTGACCCAGACCGTCGGCGCGCCGTAGTGCGGCGCGATCCGCAGCGCGGTGTGGGCGCGCGAGGTGGTGGCGCCGCCGATCAGCAGCGGCGTCTCGAAGCCCTGCCGCTTCATCTCGCGCGCGACGTGGCTCATCTCCTCCAGCGACGGCGTGATCAGGCCGGACAGGCCGATGATGTCGGCGCCGATCTCGCGCGCCTTGTCGAGGATCGCCTGCGCCGGCACCATCACCCCGAGGTCGGTGACCTCGAAGTTGTTGCAGGCCAGCACCACACCGACGATGTTCTTGCCGATATCGTGCACGTCGCCCTTCACCGTGGCCATCAGCACGCGCCCGTTGGGCTTGCCGGCGTTGCCGCTGCGCTCCTTCTCGGCCTCGATATAGGGCAGCAGGTGGGCGACCGCCTTCTTCATCACCCGCGCCGACTTGACCACCTGCGGCAGGAACATCTTGCCGGCGCCGAACAGGTCGCCGACCACGCCCATGCCGGCCATCAGCGGGCCCTCGATGACCTCGAGCGGCTTGTCGAACTGTTGCCGCGCCTCCTCGGTGTCGTCGACGACGTACTGGTCGATCCCGTGCACCAGGGCATGCCTGAGGCGATCGGCGACGCTGGCCTCGCGCCAGGCGAGGTTCTCGGCCTTGGCCTCGCCCTTCTGCCCGCGGTAGCGCTCGGCGATCTCCAGCATGCGCTCGGTGGCGTCCTCGCGGCGGTTGAGCACCACGTCCTCGACCCGTTCGCGCAGCTCCGGGTCGAGGTCGTCGATGATCGGCAGCGCGCCGGCGTTGACGATGCCCATGTCCATGCCGGCGTCGATGGCGTGGTACAGGAACACCGCGTGGATCGCCTGGCGCACGGTCTCGTTGCCGCGGAACGAGAACGAGACGTTGGAGACGCCGCCGGAGACGTGGCAGTGCGGCAGCGTGCGCTTGATCTCGCGCGTGGCCTCGATGAAATCGACCGCGTAGTTGTCGTGCTCGGGAATGCCGGTGGCGATGGCGAAGATGTTGGGGTCGAAGATGATGTCCTCGGGCGGGAACCCGACGGTCTCGGTCAGCAGCCGGTAGGCGCGGGTGCAGATCTCGACCTTGCGCTCGCGGGTGTCGGCCTGGCCCTGTTCGTCGAAGGCCATCACCACCACCGCCGCGCCGTAGCGCAGCACCTTGCGCGCCTGCTGCAGGAACGTCTCCTCGCCCTCCTTGAGCGAGATGGAGTTGACCACGCCCTTGCCCTGCAGGCACTTCAGCCCGGCCTCGATCACCGACCACTTCGACGAGTCGACCATGAACGGGATGCGGGCGATGTCGGGCTCGGCCGCGATCAGGTTGAGGTAGCGGGTCATCGCCCGCTCCGAGTCGATCATGCCCTCGTCCATGTTGACGTCGAGGATCTGGGCGCCGCTCTCGACCTGCTGCCGCGCGACCTCCACCGCCTCCGGGTAGCGGTCCTCCTTGATCAGCTTGCGGAAGCGCGCGCTGCCGGTGACGTTGGTACGCTCGCCGATGTTGACGAACAGCAGGTCCGGGGTGAGGACCAGCGGCTCGAGGCCGGACAGGCGGGTATGGCGGGACTGGGTCATCGGTTGGCCGGGAAGGAAGGTGTTGGCCGCGGATCGACGCGGATGAACGCGGACAAGGCGTTTCGCGAGGAAAGGGCGCCATCCCGGCGCGCCCCTGTAGGAGCGACGGAAGTCGCGACGCCACCGGGCGTGCAGTTGTCGCGACTTCCGTCGCTCCTACAGGGGAAGCACCGAGGGGGCCTCGTCCGAAGCGTCTTCTCCGCGTTCGTCCGTGTCGATCCGCGGCTGAAAAACCTCATGCCGCCGCCTCCAGGTGCGCGGGCAGGCGGCGCGGGGGCAGGTCGGCGACGGCTTCGGCGATCGCGCGGATGTGGTCCGGCGTGGTGCCGCAGCAGCCGCCGACGATGTTGAGCAGGCCCGACTGCGCGAACTCGCGCAGGGTTTCGGCCATGTCCTGCGGGGTTTCGTCGTACTCGCCGAACGCGTTCGGCAGTCCCGCGTTCGGATGCGCGCTGACGTGGCACTCGGCCACGCCCGACAGCGCCTCGACGTGCGGCCGCAGCTCCTTGGCGCCGAGCGCGCAGTTCAAGCCGACCGACAGCGGCCGTGCATGCCGCAGCGAATACCAGAACGCCTCGGCGGTCTGCCCGGAGAGGGTGCGGCCGGAGGCGTCGGTGATGGTGCCGGAGATCATCACCGGCAGGCGCGCGCCGAGGCCGTCGAACGTCGCCTCGATGGCGAACAGCGCCGCCTTGGCGTTGAGGGTGTCGAACACGGTCTCGACCATCAGCGCATCGGCGCCGCCCTCGGCCAGGCCCTCGGCGGCCTCGCGGTAGACCGCCACCAGTTCGTCGAAGTCCACCGCGCGGAAGCCGGGGTCGTTGACGTCGGGGCTGATCGATGCGGTGCGGCTGGTCGGGCCGAGCACGCCGACGGCGAAGCGGGGACGTTCCGGCGTGGCCGCCTGCACCGCCGCGCAGGCGTCGCGCGCCAGCCGCGCGCCCTCGCGGTTGAGCTCGCGCACCAGGTGCTGCAGGTGGTAGTCGGCGAGCGAGATCGCGGTGGAGTTGAAGGTGTTGGTCTCGACCAGGTCGGCGCCGGCGTCGAGATAGGCGGCGTGGATGTCGCGGACGAGGTCCGGCCGGGTGAGGCTGAGCAGGTCGTTGTTGCCCTTCTGGTCGTGCCCGGCGCCCTGCGCGCCGCCGTCGTCGCGCACGAGCCGGTCGTGGCCGTCGGCGAAGCGCTCGCCGCGGTAGTCCGCCTCCTGCAGGTCGTGGCGCTGGATCATCGTGCCCATCGCGCCGTCCAGCACGAGGATGCGCTGTTCCAGCTGCCGCAGCAGCGCTTCGGCGCGGGAAGGATCGAGCCAGGGCAGCGCTTTCATTGCGGGACCTCGTTCTTCGGGAGCAGGGCTGGCCGAACGATCATTTCGATACCGGCTTGTCCGCGATCAGGGAGACCACCTCGAAATGCGGCGGCCGCTTTTCCCGGGTCACGGTTTCCAGGTTGCGCACCGTCAGCCCGGTCTTCTCGACGAAGCGGCGCAGGTCGCGCTCGCCGAAGCCGAGGTTGACGTGGCCGTAGGCCTCGACCACCGCGCGATGCTCGTGGCGGGCGAGGCTGCTCAGCAGCAGGCGCCCGCCGGGGCGCAGCACGCGCGCCGCCTCGGAGACCGCCTGCGCCGGGCGGGCGGCGTAGGTCAGCGCGTGCATCAGCACCACCAGGTCGAACTCGGCGTCGGCATACGGCAGCGCGTGCATGTCGCCCTCGTGCACCTCGACGTTGCGGTGCCGGCGCAGGCGCTCGGTGGCGGCGTTGACCACGCGCCGGCTGGTGTCGACGCAGACGTAGCGGTGCGCGTGCGGCGCCACCAGTTCGGCCAGCACGCCGTCGCCGGAGGCGATGTCGAGCACGTCGCCGGCCTCCAGCAGCGGCAGCGCCGAGCGTGCCAGCGCCTCCCAGGTGCGCCCGGGCGAGTAGTGGCGTTCCATGTCGCCGGCCACCGAGTCGGCCCAGTTCTGGTCGGCGGCGCGCATCGCCAGCACCGCGGGCAGGCGCTCGCCGTCCTGGCGCAGCAGGGCATCGTCGCTGCCGTCGCGCAGGGTGCGCCAGAGCTGCTGCAGGGGCGGGTCGAGCGGTGCGTCGTCGAAGCGGTAGTAGGCCGACACGCCGGCGCGGCGGTCGCGCACCAGCCCGGCCTCCTTGAGCCGCGCCAGGTGGGTCGAGACGCGCGGCTGCGCCAGGCGGGTGACCGCGGACAGTTCGGCGACGGTCAGCTCCTCGCGCTCCAGCAGCGCCAGCAGGCGCACCCGGGTGGCATCGGCCAGCACCTTGAGCCGGGCCGACCAGCTTTCCAGATCCACAGGCATCTTCCTATCGCGATATAGAGATAATTGTGGGACCGGGGCAGGGGGAGGTCAAGGCGGGCGGCTCGGAGCCGGGACTCGGGACAGCGTAGGCGCTTTGCTCGTCATTCCGGCGCAGGCCGGGATCCAGGTGTTTGCCGCCACCGGTTCGAAGGCACGGCGCAAGCGCTGGATCCCGGCCTGCGCCGGGATGACGGTCGACGAACTGCCGGTCGGCGCGACGCCGCTGTTCCGAGTTCCGAGTCCCGAGTCCCGTTACAATTCCACCCCGACCTTCCCGCCCGGAGCGCGCAAGTGGATTTTGGCTTCACCGAAGAGCAGTTGATGATCCAGGACGTGGCGCGGCGCATCGCGCAGGAGAAGATCGCGCCCAGCGCCGAAGGGTTCGACCGCTCCGGGGAATTCCCGCTGGAGAACATCCGCCTGCTGGGCGAAAACGGCCTGATGGGCATCGAGGTGCCGGCCGAGTACGGCGGCGCCGGCATGGACCCGGTGGCCTACGTGCTGGCGATGATCGAGATCGCCGCCGGCGACGCCGCGCACTCGACCATCATGTCGGTCAACAATTCGCTGTTCTGCAACGGCATCCTCACCCACGGCAGCGAGGCGCAGAAGCAGACCTACGTGCGCGCGATCGCCGAGGGCAAGGAGATCGGCGCCTTCGCCCTGACCGAGCCGCAGTCCGGCTCCGACGCCACGTCGATGCGATGCCGCGCGATGAAACGCGACGACGGCAGTTTCGTCATCAACGGCAAGAAGAGCTGGATCACCTCGGGCCCGGTGGCGAAGTACTTCGTGCTGTTCGCGATGACCGATCCGGACAAGGGCGCGCGCGGCATCACCGCCTTCCTGGTCGACGGCGAGCGCGAAGGGCTGCACCGCGGCAAGACGGAACCCAAGCTCGGCATCCGCGCCTCGGCCACCTGCGAGATCGAGTTCCAGGACTACGTCGCCGCGCCCGAGGAGGTGCTCGGCACGGAGGGCCACGGCTTCAAGATCGCGATGAGCGTGCTCGACGCCGGCCGCATCGGCATCGCCTCGCAGGCGATCGGCATCGCCCGTGCCGCCTACGAAGCCACCCTGGACTACGTGCGCGAACGCAAGGCCTTCGGGCAGCCGATCGGCGCGTTCCAGATGACCCAGGCCAAGATCGCCGACATGAAGTGCAAGATCGATGCCTCGCTGCTGCTCACCCTGCGCGCCGCCTGGCTGAAGGGCCAGGGCCGGAAGTTCACGACCGAGGCCTCGGTGGCCAAGCTGACCGCGTCGGAAGCGGCGATGTGGGTCGCCCACCAGGCGGTGCAGATCCACGCCGGCATGGGCTATTCCAAGGAGATGCCGATCGAGCGCTACTTCCGCGATGCCAAGATCACCGAGATCTACGAAGGCACCAGCGAGATCCAGCGCCTGGTCATCGCCCGCCACGAAACCGGGCTGCGCTGACGCAGCGCCGGAACACGCTCCCGGACCGCCGTCGCCGTGCCGCAGGTCATCGCCGGACGACATTGACGCCCTTCCACCGGCCCGTGCGCGAGCGCGGGCCTCATTCCATCCGAAACCCGCCGCCATGAGCACACCACGCAAAGCCGTCCCACGTCCCAGGTCCGCGAAGTCCGGCAAGAGGCCGGCGGCACCGCCCCGCGCGCAGGCGCGCAGCGCGCTGCTCGACCCGATCTTCGCGGCCATCCGCAGCCGCGCCGGCAAAGGCCGCCAGGACGACGCCAGCGCGTTCGCCGGTGCCTTCTACCGGCGCATGACCGCCGACGAACTGCCGCTGCACAGCCCCGACGGCTGGGCCGCGCTGGCCAACGATTTCCTCGATTTCGCCCGGACCCGCAAGCCGGGCACGGCCAACGTGCGCCTGTTCAATCCCAATCTCGCCGAGCACGGCTGGGAGTCGCCGCACACGGTGCTGCAGATCGTCAACGACGACATGCCGTTCCTGGTCGACTCGGTGACCATGGCGCTGGCCGAGCAGGGTATCGGCGTGCACGTGCTCGGCCATCCGATCATCCCGATCCGGCGCGACCGCGCCGGCCGGCTGGTCTCGGTGGGCGAGGGCGATGCCGAATCGCTGATGCACCTGGAGATCGACCGCCAGGCCGCCGACGGCGTCGAGCGGGTCGGGCGCGCGGTCAAGGCGGTCCTGCGCGACGTGCGCCTGATCGTCGAGGATTGGCCTACGATGCGCGAGAAGATGCTGCAGGTCGCGGCCGACCTCGCCACCCGCGAGCTGCCGGTGTCCGACGGCGAACGCCGCGAGGCGCAGGAGTTCCTGCGCTGGGCGGCCAGCGACCATTTCACCTTCCTCGGCTACCGCGAGTACAAGGTCAAGAAACAGCGCGGGGAGGAGGTGCTGTGCGCGGTCGAGCACAGCGGCCTCGGGCTGCTGCGCGGCAAGGACGCCGGCAAGGCGCGCGCGCTGAGCACGCTGGCCGCGCCCACGGCACACCAGGGCGGCGCGATCGATCCGCTGATCCTGACCAAGACCAATTCGCGCGCCTCGGTGCACCGTCCCGGCTACATGGACTACATCGGCGTGCTCAGCTTCGACCGCCACGGCAAGCCGGTCGCCGAGCAGCGCTTCATCGGCCTCTACACCTCCAGCGCCTACAACCGCAGGCCCTGGGAGATCCCGCTGGTGCGCGACCGCTTCGAGCACGTGATGAGCCAGTCCGGGCTGCGCCAGACCGGGCACAGCGGCAAGGCGCTCAAGCACATCCTGGAGACGTTGCCGCGCGACGAGCTGTTCCAGTCCAGCGCCGAGGAGCTGCATGCGCTCGGCACCGGCATCCTGCACCTGCAGGAGCGCATCCGCAGCCGGCTGTTCCTGCGCCGCGACCGCTACGGGCGCTTCTATTCGATCCTGGCCTACATCCCGCGCGACCGGTTCAATACCGAGGTGCGGCTGCGCATCGAAGGGATGTTGAAGGAGGCGCTGCAGGCCGACCGCGTCGACACCAGCGTCCAGCTCGGCGAGTCGCCGCTGGCGCAGCTGCACCTGATCGTGCGCCCGCGCTCGGGCGTCACCGAGGCCGTCGACGAGGGCGAACTGGACGCGGCCCTGGCGGCGATCGTCCGCAACTGGCAGGACGACCTGCGCGACGAGCTGGTCGCACGCCACGGCGAGGCCGAGGGCCTGCTGCTGGCCAACCGCTACGGGCGCGCGCTCACCGCCAACTACATCGAGCAGGCGACGCCGGCGATCGCCGCCGGCGACGTCGCCCACCTGGCCGCGCTGCGCACGCCGGACGACCTGCGCCTGTGCCTGTACTGCGCGCCGCACCCGAACCAGGGCGAGGGCCCGCTGCGGCTCAAGCTGTTCCGCCAGCGGCGCGACATCCCGCTGTCGGACGTGCTGCCGATGATGGAGAACATGGGGCTGCGGGTGATTTCCGAGCACCCGTACCGGATCGAGGTCGGCGGCGAGGCGCTCTACATCCAGGACTTCGAGGTCGAGGCCGCCGCGGCCAGGCCGGACATCGAGCAGGTGAGCGACGAGTTCGAGGACGCGTTCGCGCAGCTATGGCGCGGCGGCGCCGAGAACGACGGCTTCAACCGCCTGATCCTGCGGGCGGGCCTGACC
This sequence comes from Luteimonas sp. R10, assembly GCF_045689605.1. Taxonomy (GTDB): domain Bacteria; phylum Pseudomonadota; class Gammaproteobacteria; order Xanthomonadales; family Xanthomonadaceae; genus Luteimonas. The sequence goes on along the minus strand of NZ_CP141262.1, from coordinate 2,934,231 downwards.
TGGCGCCAGGTGTCGATGCTGCGCGCCTATTGCAAGTACCTGCTGCAGACCGCGGCGCCGTTCTCGCAGAGCTACGTCGAGGAGACGCTGACGCGCTACCCGTTGCTGGCGCGGCTGCTGGTGGAGCTGTTCGAGGCGCGCTTCAGCCCGGCGACCGGAAGCGAAAGCCGCGAGGAGGTCGCACGCGGCGCGGCGCGCCTGGAGGCGCAGTTCGAGACCCTGGCCGGTGGCGACGCCGCGGTGCTGGCGACGCTGCGGCCGGTGGTCGAGGCGCGCGGCGGCGACCGCGAGCAGCAGTACCAGGCGACCCGCGAGGCGCTGAAGGCGCTGCTCGACGGCGTCGCCAGCCTCGACGAGGACCGGATCCTGCGCAGCTTCATGGGCGCGATCGACGCCACCCTGCGCACCAGCTTCTACCAGCGCGATCGGGACGGCGGCGACAAGGACTACGTGGCCTACAAGTTCGACAGCGCGCGCGTGCCGGACCTGCCGAAGCCGCGCCCGTACCGCGAGATCTTCGTCTACGGCCCGCACGTGGAAGGCGTGCACCTGCGCTTCGGCCCGGTGGCCCGCGGCGGCCTGCGCTGGTCCGACCGGCGCGAGGACTTCCGCACCGAGGTGCTGGGCCTGGTCAAGGCGCAGATGGTGAAGAACACGGTGATCGTGCCGGTCGGCGCCAAGGGCGGCTTCTTCGTCAAGCGCCCGCCCGCCGGCGGCGACCGCGACGCGGTGCTGGCCGAGGGCATCGCCTGCTACCGGCGCTTCATCAACGGCCTGCTCGACATCACCGACAACATCACCGTCGGCGGCAGGATCGTGGCGCCGGCGGACGTGGTGCGCCACGACGGCGACGACCCATACCTGGTCGTGGCCGCCGACAAGGGCACCGCGACGTTCTCCGACATCGCCAACGGCATCGCCGCCGAGCACGGCTTCTGGCTCGGCGACGCGTTCGCCTCCGGCGGCTCGGTCGGCTACGACCACAAGGGCATGGGCATCACCGCCAAGGGCGCCTGGGAGTCGGTGAAACGCCACTTCCGCTCGCTCGGCCGCGACTGCCAGCGCGAGGACTTCACCGCGGTCGGCATCGGCGACATGTCCGGCGACGTGTTCGGCAACGGCATGTTGCTGTCCAGGCACATCCGCCTGGTGGCGGCGTTCGACCACCGCCACATCTTCATCGATCCGGACCCGGACGCGGCCGCGAGCTACCGCGAGCGCGAGCGCCTGTTCGCGCTGCCGCGCTCGAGCTGGGAGGACTACGACCGCGGCCTGGTCAGCGCCGGCGGCGGGGTGTGGCCGCGCAGCGCCAAGTCGATCCGGCTCTCGCCGCAGGCGCGCGCCGTGCTCGGCATCGACGACGACACCGCCGCGATGAGCCCGAACGAGCTGATGAACGCGATCCTCAAGGCGCCGGTGGACCTGCTGTGGAACGGCGGCATCGGCACCTACGTCAAGGCCGCCGGCGAAAGCCATGCCGACGTCGGCGACCGTGCCAACAACGCGCTGCGCGTGGACGGCGGCGAGCTGCGCTGCAAGGTGGTGGGCGAGGGCGGCAACCTCGGCCTGACCCAGCGCGGCCGCATCGAGGCGGCGATGAACGGGGTGCTGCTCAACACAGATTTCATCGACAACTCGGCCGGCGTCGACACGTCCGACCACGAGGTCAACATCAAGATCCTGCTCAACGCCCAGGTGCAGGCGAAGAAGCTGACCATGGCCACGCGCAACAAGCTGCTCGCCGACATGACCGGCGAGGTCGAGGGCCTGGTGCTGTTCGACAACATCCGCCAGAACCAGGCGCTGAGCCTGATGGAGCGGATGAGCGTGTCGCGGCTCGGCTCCAAGCAGCACTTCATCCGCACCCTGGAGGCCCAGGGGCTGCTGGACCGGCAGATCGAGTTCCTGCCGTCGGACGCGGAGATCTCGGCGCGCAAGGCGCGCGGGCAGGGCCTGACCCGGCCGGAGCTGGCGGTGCTGCTGTCGTACGCCAAGCTGGTCGCCTACCAGCAGATGCTCGATTCCGACATCCCGGAGGATCCTTACCTGTCCAAGGAGCTGCAGCGTTACTTCCCCGCGCCGCTGCAGAAGAAGTACGCCGCGGCGATGGAAAAGCACCGCCTGAAGCGCGAGATCATCGCCACCGCGGTCACCAACACCACCATCAACCGCATGGGCGCGACGTTCCTGATGCGCATGCAGGAGGACACCGGGCGCAGCCCGGCCGAGGTCGCCAAGGCCTACACCATCAGCCGCGAGACGCTCAACGCGCGCGCGCTGTGGACGCAGATCGACGCGCTCGACGGCAAGGTGCCGGAGGCGGTGCAGATCGACGCGCTGCAGGAGATCTGGCACCTGCAGCGCTCGTTCGTGCGCTGGCTGCTGAACCGGCCGGGCGAGATCCCCGGCATCACCCGCGCGGTGGAGCGCTACAGCGACGCCTTCAACGAGATCCGCAGCGCCGAGGGCATCCTGCCCGACTCGCAGCGTCCGGCGTTCGAGGACGCGCGCGCGCAGTGGCGCGAGCGCGGCATGTCGGCGGACCTGGCGGAGGATCTCGCCGAGCTGCCGTACCTGGGCCCGGTGTTCGACATCATCGAGCTGGCGCGGGCGCGGCGGCTCAAGCCGGTCGACGTCGCGCGGGTGCACTTCCGCGTCGGCGACGCGCTGCACCTGCCGTGGCTGTTCGGCCAGATCGAGGCGCTGGAGGTGCAGGGGCGCTGGCACGCGGTCGCGCGCGGCGTGCTGCGCGACGACCTGGCCGCACAGCAGACGCTGCTGGCCGGGCAGGCGCTGTCGATGCCGGGCCAGGACGCCGACGAGAAGGTGCGCCGCTGGATCGGCCGCGACGAACCGGTGTTGCGCTTCACCCTGGCGATGCTCGACGAGATGTTCGCGCAGAAGGCGATCGACTATCCCACCGCCTCGGTGGCGGTGAGCCGCCTGGCGCAGCTGGCGGCGGGCGGCTGAGCCCAGCCGCCACCCGTAACCCGCACGAAAGCCCCCGGAGCCCGGCCCCGTAGAGCCGAGCTTGCTCGGCTGCGCAGGCTCCGGAGCCTAGTCCCGTAGAGCCGAGCTTGTTCGGCTGCGCGGGCTCCGGAGCCGAAAACAGCGGAGCAAGCTCCGCTCTACGCGGAGGTCTTCATCGTGTCGTTCGGGGTGCGCTATCCTGCGGGCATGAGTTCAGGCCAGCCCCCGCGCATCGCCTTTCTCGCCAGCGCGACGGACGATGCGCGCGCGGCGCTGCAGTCGCTGGTGGCCGAGCACGGCCAGCACGAGCCGGAGGACGCCGACGTGCTGTGCGCGCTCGGCGGCGACGGTTTCATGCTGCAGACGCTGCACCGGCATGGCGCGCTCGGTAAGCCGGTCTACGGCATGAAGCTCGGCAGCGTCGGCTTCCTGATGAACCACTACCGTCAGGACGGGCTGCTGGAACGGTTGCAGGCGGTCGAGCCGGCGGTGCTGCGGCCGCTGGAGATGATCGCGCAGACCGAGTCCGGCGCCAGCGTCGGCTCGCTGGCCTACAACGAGGTCTCGCTGCTGCGGCAGACCCGGCAGGCCGCGCACCTGAGCATCGACCTGAACGGCAAGCCGCGCCTGGACGAGCTGATCTGCGACGGGGTGCTGGTCGCGACCCCGGCCGGCAGCACCGCCTACAACTTCTCCGCGCACGGGCCGATCATGCCGCTGGGCGCCAGCGTGATCGCGCTCACCCCGATCGCCGCATTCCGGCCGCGGCGCTGGCGCGGGGCGCTGCTCAAGGCGCAGACTGAGGTGCGCTTCCGCGTGCTCGATCCCTACAAGCGCCCGGTCAGCGCCACCGCCGATTCGCACGAGGTGCGCGACGTGGTCGAGGTGACCATCCGCGAGTCGCAGGACCGGATCGTGACCCTGCTGTTCGACCCCGAGCACAACCTCGAGGAACGCATCCTCAGCGAGCAGTTCGTGGTCTGAGGCGCGTCTGAAACCGGGGTCAGAGTCTGAGATTCCCCCTGTTTCCCGCGATCAATTCAACGGCTTGGCTACTTCCCCCCTTTGAAAAAGGGGGGCTGGGGGGATTTGCTGGGCGCCCGGCTAAGTCAAGGCCAAAGCAAATCCCCCTCAATCCCCCTTTTTCAAAGGGGGAAGACGAGCGCCAGGAAATATGGGGAAAATCTCAGATTCGCCCCCGTTTTTTACGCTCCCCGTCGCCGGCCGCTTCCGCCAGCGGGCGCGCCTTCGTCACCAGCGCCATCAGCATCCGCCCCGGTTCCTCCAGCGGGGCGAAGTGCGCCGAGTGCTCGAACCACACGGCCCGCTTGGCGGGCGCCTCGACCCGTTCCAGCCAGTCCGCCGCCGCCTGCGAAGGGGTGCTGTAGTCGTGGCGTCCCATGAACATCAGCACCGGCGCCTCGACCTTGCGGACCTCGCGGAAGTCGATGTCGTTCCATTGGCTCAGGATCCGGTCGAGCGTCAACGCGCTGCCCAGGCCGATGGCCTTGCGGTCGGCCTCGCTGTAGTCGGGCGACAGCCGCTGCGATGCGAAATAGTAGTCGGAGTTGTCGCGGTAGGCGCTGTGTCCGCCGTAGTGGATCACCCACTTGCGCTGCCGGTCGATGCGACCGCCGCGGACGTCGCCGCCGGGGTAGGGCGCCAGCGCCTCGAGTTCGGCGATCGCCTCGTGGTTGCCGTCCTCCGCCGCCCGCGCGAGCGCGTATTCGTAGCCCATGCGTTCGCCCAACCCGGGCTGGATGATCTGGCCGAGGCCGATATACGCATGCAGCCATTCCGGCTTCTCCACCAGGGTGCGCATGCCCACGATCGTTCCCCAGCTGTGGCCGAGCAGGAAGACCTTGCGCTTGCCGTAGGTCTCCCGCAGGTGCGCGATCAGTTCGATGGTGTCGGCGACGTAACGGTCGATCAGGATCGTCGGCGCGACCGCGTCCGGGTCGTTCGCCAGGTAGGTCTTTCCGGCGGCGCGCTGGTCCCACTGGACGACGGTGAAGTAGTCCTCCCACGGGCGCTGGAACGTCCAGGCGGCCGGCATCATCGGCGCCGCGGGGCCGCCGTGCAGGTACAGCAGGATCGGATTGTCGCGATCGGCGCCGCGGATCGAGATCCACTGGTCGATGCCGCCGAGGGGGACCCGGTACATCTCCTGCACGCCGTCGGGCGTGACGATGCGCTGCACCTCGCCGATGATCCGCTTCGCTTCGGCGTAGGGTGATCCGGTTCCGGTCTCCGGCCCGGCGGCGACAGCGGCGGGGGCCGCAACGATGCCTACGGCGATGCACGTCGTCATGAGAAAGTTGCGCAATGTGCGGGCCATGTGGACTCCAGTCGTGAGCGGGCCAGGTTCGATTCGAGTGTCGCAACCAACGGTCTACGGGTGCAGTGTCGATTGTCACGGGGCATGGGACAACTATGGGCGTCGTGCCTCTCGCCGGCCCACGTATCCATCACGCATACTGGCGCCATGTCCGCAGATACTCCGCCGCCGCTGATCGTCGCGATCTCCTCACGGGCGCTGTTCGACCTGGAGGACAGCCACGCGCTGTTCGAGCGCGATGGCATCGAGGCCTATGCCGAACACCAGCGCAGGTACGAGGACGAGATTCTGGAGCCGGGCATCGCCTTTCCCCTGGTGCGCAAGCTGCTGGCGCTCAACGAGGGCGCGGCGCCGGACGCGCCGCGGGTCGAGGTGATCCTGCTGTCGCGCAATTCCGCCGACACCGGCCTGCGCATCTTCAATTCGATCCAGCACCACGGCCTGCCGATCTCGCGCGCGACCTTCACCTCCGGCGAGCCGACCTGGCCGTACATCCGGCCGTTCGGCGCGCAGCTGTTCCTGTCGGCCAATCCGGAGTCGGTGCGGCGGGCGCTGGCCAACGACGTCGCCGCGGCGACGATTCTGCCGGCCAAGGCGCCGCAGCACCGCCACGACCAGTTGCGCATCGCCTTCGACGGCGACGCGGTGATCTTCGGCGACGAGGGTGAGCGGGTGTCGCAGGAAGGCGGGATCGAGGCGTTCCACCGGCACGAGCGCGAGCGTGCGCGCGAACCACTGTCGGGAGGACCGTTCCGCGCATTCCTGTCGGCCCTGCACGATCTGCAGGCCGCCTACCCGCCGGGGGAGGATTCGCCGATCCGCACCGCGCTGGTCACCGCGCGCTCGGCTCCGGCGCACGAGCGCGTGATCCGCACGCTGCGCGAGTGGGGCGTGCGCCTGGACGAAGCGCTGTTCCTCGGCGGCCGCGCCAAGGGCCCGTTCCTGGAAGCGTTCGGCGCCGACATCTTCTTCGACGATTCGCAGCACAACATCGACTCGGCGCGCCTGCACGTGGCCACCGGCCACGTGCCGCACGGCGTCTCCAACCCGTAGAGCGCGGACCAACCTCGCCGATCCCCTGTGGGAGCGACGGAAGTCGCGACAGCCGCGACGCCCGGTCGCGTCGCGACTTCCGTCGCTCCCACAGGGGCGGCCACAGCAGGTGCTAGTGATCTACAACGGCAGGCGGATGTCGGACAGGCGCCAGTGCAGGCCGTCGCGGGTGAGCACGAATACCACCGGGCGGCCGGCGTCATCATGGACGGTCGCGGTGAAGCGCGACGGTGACTCATAACGGCGTTCGGCATCCTGGAGCGGCTTCGCCGCCGGTTCGCCGGCGGGTTGCGGCAGAGCGCGGACGTCGACGCGCCGCCAGACGCGGCGGCCCTCCATCATCGCCGCCAGCCCCACCGGAGTGACCATCGCGTCGACCGCGCCGCCGGCCAGTCCGCTGGCGATCCGCAGGCCGAGTTGGCCGAAGGCGCTGCCCTGCGCATCGGCGCCGGCGCTGCGCACCAGGTAGTCGTCGAGCTGCAGCTTGAGGCTGCTGCGCAGCGCCGGAAAGTCGACCTGCCGCGCGAGCGCCCGGGTGTCGTCCTCCTGCACCGCCTGTTGGATGGCGCGGATGGTCAGGTACGGGCCGGCGGCGACGTAGGCGCCGAGCGCCAGCAGCAGCGCCGCGGCGAGCCAGATCCACTTCTTCATGCGTCGCTCCATGGCAGCCGGATTCGGCCCAGTGTGCCGCGCATCGCTGAACCGCTGCAAAGCAGTCCGTTCCGCTGCGACGAGGCCGATCCGTCGCCCCGCCGTAGGAGCGCACCGCAGGGGCGCGATCGGTTTTCCTGCGCAGGCCGGTCGCGCCCCTGCGGTGCGCTCCTACGGGACGGATCCATGGCACGCCGCCTCAGAACTCCAGGTCCAGCGCCGCGCACAGGTAGTCCATGAACGGCGCGGTGGCTTTCAGGTCGCGGGCGAGCACCTGGCGCAGGCGCGGGCCGGTCATGGTGGCGTCGTCGATGCTGCGCAGGACGATGAAGTTGCGCCGGCGCAGGTCCTCGATGAACTCGAAGTCGGCGGGAAAGCCGCGCGGCGGCCGCACCAACATCTCCTGGCTGCCGAGCCTGTAGCGGCGGCGGAAGGCCGGTGCGTGCGCGGCGGTCTTCCAGCCGGCGGGATTGTCGACCACGAACTGGCGGATGCGGCGCAGCACCGGCGACTCCGGATGCCAGATGCCGGCGGCGACGAAGCAGTCGCCCGGCTCGAGGTGCATGTACCAGGACGGCGCCGCGGTCTCGCGGCTGCGCTCGTGGAACAGGCGCGCGCCCTGCCAGGTCTTGTAAGGCGACTTGTCGTTGGCGAAGCGGGTGTCGCGGTGGATCCGGAACAGCGAGCCGCCGACCGGCTTCGGGTCGGCGCGGTAGTGCGGACTGACCGCGAGGACGTCGGGGTGCAGGTCGGCCAGCAGGCGCCGGAACGGCTCGCGCACGTGCGCTTCGTAGTCCGCCTTGTGGGCGTGGAACCAGGCGCGCTCGTTGTGGCGGGCGAGGGCGCGCAGGAAGCGGAAGGAGCGATCGCTGAAGTAGGTCGTCATACGTGGGGTGCGGTGGCGGGGGGACGAAGCTTTGGTTCACATGGCCGGCTCTCGGCTCCGAAAGATCGGCTTGCACCGGAATCGCGGAGTGTGCGTGGGGCGGCCTTGCGGGCGGGTTTCGAGTCGCTCCCCGATACTCGCTTGGTCGAAACCCGCCCGCAAGGCCGCTGGAGACCGCGTCGGCGCTCAAAGGGAGAGCCAGGCCAATGGCGTCAGCGCAGTTCCGCCTCGCGCTCGCGGCCCCATGCCTCCAGCCGGTCGAGCAACGCCAGTTTGGCGCCGTCACCGGCGTGCGCGAGCCGCAGCGCGGCGATCTCGGCGAAGAAGCCGGGCAGCGAGAGTTCGGACAGCTCGCTGCCCTCGGCCAGGCGCCGGCGCCGGTAGTCGTCCCAGCGTTGCCGCTCGGCGGCGTCGAGCGTGTGCGGCCAGTTGCGGGCGCGGTAGCGGAACAGCAGCTCCGGCAGGCGCGGGTCCTGGAAGCCGAACGCGCGCGTGCCCAGCGCTTCCGGTGGCGTCGCGCGCACCTCGGGAAAGCGGCGGCGGTCGGCATCGGCGATGAAGCCGTCGTAGAGCGCGGCGTCGGCGTCCGACGGCGCACGCGCGGCCTCCGTCGCGTAGACGCGGCGTACCTTTTCGGCCAGCGCCGGGCCGGCCTCGCGCAGGCGCGCGGCGCGGGCCGAGACCGCGGCGGCGTCGATGCCCAGGCGCTCGATGTCGGCGTGGGTGAGATGGTGCCAGGCGACCAGCGCGGGGCAGCGGTTGAGATGCACCTCCTTCAGCGCGATGCGGCGCTCGCCGGGCGGCAGGTCGGCCGCAGGCGTGTAGAGGCGGTCGGCGATCGCCTCCGGCTCCAGCGCCAGCAGCGCATCGGGATCGCTGTCCAGGTCGAACACGATCACGCGGCTGTCGATGCGCGGGTGCACGGCCAGCGGCAGCACCGGCGCTGCGCACAGGCGCGTGGCCGGGTAGCGCTGCGAGACGTGCAGCGCCGGCTGCATGGCGACGGTGTCGAGCAGGCCGGCGGCGTGGCGCTTGTCGCGCAGGCGCAGCGCGTAGTCCCACAGCCGCGGCTGGGCGGCGCGCAGCCGGCGGGCGATGCCGATCAGGGCGCGCACGTCCGACAGCGCCTCGTGGGCGTCGCCGATGCGCACGCCGTTGGCGGTGGCGAGGTGTTCGAGGCGGAACGAGCAGGCGCCGTCGTCGCGCTTCGGCCAGGCGATGCCCTCCGGGCGCAGCGCATGCGCCAGCCGCAGCACGTCGAGCAGGTCCCAGCGCGAGTTGCCGCTGCGCCACTCGCGCTCGTAGGGGTCGTAGAAGTTGCGGAACAGGCCGTGGCGCACGAACTCGTCGTCGAAGCGCAGCGAGTTGTAGCCCACGCTGCAGGTGCGCGGCTGCGACATCGCCTCGAAGATGCGTGCGAACGCATCGGCCTCGCCGACGCCGTTGCGCAGCGCGTCCTGCGGCGCGATGCCGGTGACCAGGCTGGCGGCGGGCGTGGGCAGCAGGTCGTGGGCGGGGCGCACCATGAAGTCGATCGGGGCGTCGATCTCGTTCAGCGCCTCGTCGGTGCGGATCGCGGCGAACTGCGCGATGCGGGTGCGGCGCGGGTCGCTGCCGAAGGTTTCGAGGTCGTAGAAGAGGAAGCTGGCGGGCATGAGGAGTGCGGTGCTGTTAGCTAGTCACTATTCGTAGGCCGTGGCGACGGCATTGTTTGCTGCTTGGGCGGAGGGGTCGTGGGGGCGCGGCTAGTCATTTTCGTAAGCCGTGGCGACGGCGTCGTTCGCTGCTTGGGCGGCGGGTTTGTGGGGGCGCTTTCTGCTTAGGCGGAGGAATCGCAGAGGCGCGGCAGTCGGCGCTCCACTTCGGCGTCGAGCGCGGCGCGGTCGACATCGGCGGCGTCGCCGACACCGCGCGTGGCGCGTTCGAGGATGTCGCGCTGGAGATGGCTGCGTTCGAGCGCGACGGCGTAGGGCATGCGCATGAAGCTGACCATGGAATAGTGCGGTACGAAGCGGTCGGGGTGGCGCTGCTGCAGTTCCAGTTCCAGCTGCCGCTGCAGCAGGTAGTCGGCGTCGTCGACGCGATCGCGCATCTCGCGGTAGTTCTCCAGCGCCATGTGCTGGATCGCCGCCGCGTTCGGCCGCCGCTCGGCCGCGAACGCGGCGAAGGCTTCCGCCGGCGACGCCTCCGCCTCCAGCCGCTCGGCGAGCGCCACGCAATCCTCGAACGCGCAGTTCATCCCTTGCCCGTGGAACGGGACCATCGCGTGCGCGGCGTCGCCGATCAACACCGCGCGGTCGTCCAGGTGCCAGCGGTCCAGGTACAGCGTCGCCAGCATGCCGGCCGGGTTGCGCGCCCAGTCGGTCTCGAGGTCCGGGATCAGCGGCAGCGCATCGGCGAAGTCGCGGGCGAACAGCGCGTGCGCGTCGGCGGGGGTGCGTACGGTGTCGAACCCGGGATCGCCGTGGTTGGGCATGAACAGCGTGACCGTGAACGTGCGCTCGTCGTTGGGCAGGGCGATGCACATGTAGTCGCCGCGTGGCCAGATGTGCAGGGCGTTGGGCTCGATGCGGAAATCGCCGCCGGGCGCGGGCGGGATCTCCAGCTCCTTGTACGAGTGGTCGAGGGGCTCGATGCGCTCGCCCAGGTCGGCCTCGCGCTGCATCGCCGCGCGCAGCGCCGAACCGGCGCCGTCGGCGCCGACCAGCGCCCGGAACGGCACGACCGACGCGGAATCGTCGCGGTCGTCGACGAAGCGCGCGCTGCGGGCGTCGAAATCGACGCCGTCGAGCCGGCGATCGAAATGCACCGCCGCGCCGGCGCGCTCGGCCAAGTCGAGCAGGGTGACGTTGAGGTCGCCCCGGTGCACCGACCAGATCACCTCGGAGTCGTCGCGGCCGTAGCGCTGCAGCTGCTGGCTGCCGTCGGCGAAGTGCACCATGCGCCCGCGCATCATCACCGCGTGCGCCATCACCGCGGCCTCGGCGCCGGCCTGCTGCAGGGCATGGCGCCCGCGTTCGGCCAGGGCCAGGTTGATCGAGCGTCCACCGGTGTAGCCCCGCACCCGCGGATCGCCGCGCTTTTCGTATACCTCGACGCGCCAGCCCTTGCGCGCCAGCAGGATCGCGAGCAATGCGCCGGCCAGGCCGGCGCCGACGATGGCGATGTGGCGGCGCTCCGGCGTCATCGTAGCTCCATCGCAAAGGCTTTCATCCGCGCTGATCCGTGGCTGAAAAAGCGTTCATCCGTCACGCCATGCCTCCACCGAGCGGGCGAAGCGCAGTACGTCTGCGTGGGTGTTGTACAGCGGGGCGGGGGAGATGCGGATCACGTCCGGCTCGCGCCAGTCGCCGAGCACGCCGCGCGACGTCAGGCCTTCGAACAGCGCCCGGCCGCGTTCGCGTCCGCCGGCCACGCGCAGCGACAGTTGGCAGCCGCGCCGCCGCGGTTCGCGGGGGGTGACGATCTGCAGCGTGTCGGCCAGCGATTCGCGGATCAGCGCTTCCAGATACCCGGTGAGGCGTTCGGACCTGGCGCGCAACCCGTCCATGCCGGCGCGCGAGAACAGCTCCAGCGAGGCGCGCAGCGGAGCCAGCCCCAGGATCGGCGGGTTGCTCAGCTGCCAGCCGTCGGCGCCGGGCGTCGGCACGAACTCCGGCCCCATGCGGAAGCGGCTTTCGCGTTCGTGCCCCCACCAGCCGGCGAAGCGCGGACGGTCGGTGCGGGCGTGGCGCGCGTGGACGAAACAGCCGGCGACCGCGCCGGGGCCGGCGTTCATGTACTTGTAGTGGCACCAGACCGCGAAGTCGGCGCCGCTGTCGTGCAGCCGCAGCGGCAGGTTGCCGGCGGCATGGGCCAGGTCGAAGCCGACCACCGCGCCGGCCGCGTGGCCGAGCCGGGCGATTTCCGCCAGGTCGAAGGCCTGCCCGGTGCGGTACTGCACGCCCGGCCACAGCACCAGCGCCAGGCGCGGGCCGTGCTCGGCGATCGCGCGTTCGATCGCCTGCATCGAGATCGTGCCGTCGGCCTCGTCGGGCTGCAGCTCGATCAGGTCGGTTGCCGGGTCGAAGCCGTGGAAGCGGACCTGCGATTCCAGCGCATACCTGTCGGAAGGAAACGCGCCGGCTTCCATCAGGATCGCCGGCCGCGCCCGGGTGGGGCGATAGAAGCTGACCAGCATCAGGTGCAGGTTGGCGGTGAGAGAGTTCATCGCCACCACCTCCGACGGCTCCGCGCCGACCACGTCGGCCAGCGGTTCGCGCACCAGTTCGTGGTAGGGCATCCACTGCGCCTGGCCGGTGAAGTGCCCCTCCACCGCTTCCATCGCCCACTTTTCGAGCACTTCCTCGACATGGGCCCGCGCGCGCCTCGGCTGCAGCCCGAGCGAGTTGCCACAGAAGTAGGCCTGGTCCCCGCCCTCGTGCTTCGGGACCAGGAACTCGTTGCGCAGTCCGGCCAGCGGATCGCCGGCGTCCTGCCGCCGCGCGTAGTCTTCGGAGAAGATATCGGTCATTCCTGTCTTCTGTTTGCCGCGGGTTGCGCGGATGAGCGCGGACAGGGCCGATCCGGGGGGGCTATCGCGTACATCAGCCATCGTCGCGCGTGCCTGCCGCTTGCCCGGTTGTACGGATTCGGCCGGTCCGAAGCCGCCGCCTTCGGCCGTTCTCCGTGTTGATCCCCGCAAATCCGTGGACAGTCATCATCTGAAACGAGACATCGGCAGGTCCAGCCATTCCAGCGCCGTGCCGTGATAGAGGCGGGCCTGTTCGACCTCCGCCAGGTCCAGCTCGGCGATGCCGGCGCCGGGGATCTGCTCGCCGAGCGGGAACGGATAGTCGGTGCCGAGCATCACCCGCTCGATGCCGCAGGTGTCGATCAGGTAGCGCAGGGCGCGCGGATCGGCGACCCAGGAGTCGAAGTACAGCCGTTGCAGGTACTCGCGCGGGTTGTTCGGGTTGTCGGTGGCGACCAGGTCCGGGCGCATGTTGTAGCCGTGCTCGATGCGGCCGATGGTGTACGGGAAGCTGCCGCCGCCGTGCGCCATGCACACCTTCAGCTTCGGCAGCCGCTCGAGCACGCCGCCGAAGACCAGGCAGCAGGCCGCGCGCGACTGCTCGGCGGGCATGCCGACCAGCCACGGCAGCCAGTACTTGGGCATGCTCTCGGCGCCCATCATGTCCCAGGGATGCACCAGGATCGCGGCGCCCAGATCGGCAGCCGCCTCGAAGAACGGGAACAGTTCCGGTGCGTCCAGGTTCCACTCGCCGATGTGGGAGCCGATCTGCACCCCCTGCAGGCCCAGCTGGTCCATGCAGCGCTCGAGTTCCTGGATCGCCAGCCGCGGCGACTGCAGCGGAACGGTGCCGATGCCGGCGTAGTGGCGCGGGTGCGTCGCCACGGTCTCGGCCATGTGGTCGTTGAGCGCCTGGTGCAGCTCCAGCGCCTGGTGCGGTTTCGCCCAATAGCTGAACATCACCGGCACGGTGCTGATCACCTGGACCTGCACGCCGAAGCGGGCGTAGTCGTCGATCCGTTCCTGCGCGTCCCAGGTCTTGGACCAGATCTCGCGGAAGAAGCGCCCGTCCTTGTAGATGCGGTGGCGGCCGTCGGCGGTGTGGTGGATCACCGGAAAGCGTGCATCGTCGTACTTGGCGGCCAGGTCGGGCCAGCTGTGCGGCAGGTAATGGGCGTGGATGTCGATCTTCAGCACGATGGCATTCTACCGGAGCCGGTGCGGTCGGTGCTCTCCGGCAATGTGCGGGAAGCCCGCCCTTGTGGGAGCGACGGAAGTCGCGACCTGCCTGGACAGCCGTCGCGACTTCCGTCGCTCCCACAAAAAGCCGGTTTCCAGCTTCGGAGCTATGCGTACTTGTCTGGCGCCGGATTCAGGTGCCCGCAGTTGTCGCAGGTGCGGCGTTGCTTCGACGCGTAGAAGCGCTCGAACACCGGCGGGAAGTCCTTTTCGATGTCCACGAGATGGAAATACTCCTCGTACAGCTTGTGGTTGCAGCGCTCGCAATACCACAGCAGCCCGTCCTTCTCGTGCGGCAGGCGCTTGCGCTCGATCACCAGTCCGATCGAGTCCGGCCCGCGCTGCGGCGAATGCGGAACGCGCGGCGGCAGCAGGAAGGTCTCGCCGGCCCGGATCGGGATGTCGCGCGGGCGGCCTTCGTCCTGCACGCGCAGGGTCATCTCGCCCTCGAGCTGGTAGAACCACTCCGGGCCTTCGTCCCAGTGGTAGTCGGTGCGCTGGTTCGGGCCGCCGACCACCATCACGATGAAGTCGCCGTCGTGGATGCACTTGTTGCCGACCGGCGGCTTCAGCAGGTGGCGGTTCTCCTCGATCCAGGCCTGGAGGTTCAGCGGTTCGGGCAGCATGCGGGCTCTCCTTCTGGCGTCAGGCGCGGCCGGGCAGCGCCGCGACGCATTTCAACTCTATCGCGATCGGCGTGGGCAGGGCGTCGATGCCCAGCGTGGTGCGGCAGGGCGCGGTGCCGGGATCCGGGAAGTATTCGGACCAGACCGCGTTGTAGGCGGCGAAATCGCGCGCCATGTCGGTGAGGTAGACGGTCACGTCCACCAGGTCCTGCCAGCGCGCGCCGCTGGCCTCGAGCACCGCGCGGACGTTGGCGAACACGGCGCGGGTCTGGGCGGCGATGTCGTGGCCGCGCAGGCGGCCGCCGGCGTCGACCTCGTTGCCGGGGATCGCGTTCGTGGCCGGATCGCGCGGGCCGATGCCCGACAGGAACAGCAGCCCGCCTACCCGGCGCGCGTGCGGGTAGGCGCCGACCGGCGGCGGTGCGGCGTCGGTGCGGACGATATCGCTCATCGGTCGGCTCCTATCCGTCGCGCCGGGTGGTGATGGGCATGCCGGCGATGGCGGCGGTGTACGCCGGCTCCACCTCGTCCGGGCCGGAGATGTCGATCGCCAGCGGCCGCACGCGGCCGTCGGCGAGGCTGTAGACCCAGCCATGCACGGCGACCGCCTGTCCACGCGCCCACGCGTCCTGGACCACCGTGCTGCGGCAGACGTTGACCACCTGCTCGACCACGTTGAGTTCGCACAGCCGCGCGTGCCGCAGCTCCTCGCTCGGCACCTGCGCCAGCAGGCCGGCGTGCTTCTGGGCGACGTCGCCGACGTGGCGCAGCCAGTTGTCGGCGATGCCGACGCGGGTGCCGGTGAGGCTGGCGTGCACGCCGCTGCAGCCGTAGTGGCCGACCACCAGGACGTGCTCGACCTTCAGCAGGTCGACCGCGAACTGGATCGCGCTGAGCGCGTTGAGGTCGGTGTGCACCACCAGGTTGGCGACGTTGCGGTGCACGAACACCTCGCCCGGGTCCAGGCCGAGGATCTGGTTGGCCGGCACCCGCGAGTCGGAGCAGCCGATCCAGAGGTAGCGCGGCGCCTGCTGCCGCGACAGGCGGTCGAAGAAGCCCGGGTCCTCGCGGCGGATGCGCTCGGCCCAGTCGCGGTTGCGGTGCAGGAGGTCGTCGAGTTCGGTCATCGGGTCGGGTGGCTCATGGGGAAAGTTGAATGCCGACGTTCTTCGGCTCGGTGAAGAAGCGCATCGCCTCCAGGCCGCCCTCGCGGCCCATCCCCGACTGGCCCATGCCGCCGAACGGGGTGCGCAGGTCGCGCATCAGCCAGGTGTTGATCCAGACGATGCCGGCGCGCAGCCTGGCGGCGAGGCGGTGCGCGCGGTCGAGGTCGCGGGTCCAGAGCGAGGCCGCCAGGCCGTAGTCGCCGGCATTGGCCAGCGCCAGCGCCTCGGCGTCGCCGTCGAACGGCTGCAGGGTGGCGACCGGGCCGAAGATTTCCTCGCGGTTGCTGGCGCAGTCGGGCCCGAGGCCCTCGAGCACGGTCGGCGCCACGAACCAGCCGGGCCGCCGCAGCGCCTCGCCGCCGCACAGCACGGTGCCACCTTCGTCGCGGGCGCGCGCGATCGCCGCCAGCACCTTGTCGAAATGCGCCTGCGAGACCAGCGGGCCGAGCCGCGCGTCCGAATCCATCGGATCGCCGACGCGCAGCGCCAGCGCCGCCTCGACGAAGGCCTCGCGGAAGGCGCTGTAGATGCGCCGCTCGACCAGGATCCGCGAGCCGCACAGGCAGATCTGCCCGGAGTTCTGGAACGCCGAGCGGACCAGCGTGTCCAGGTGCCCCTGCCAGTCGCTGTCGGCGAACACCAGGGTCGGGTTCTTGCCGCCGAGTTCGAGCGAGAGCTTCTTCAGCAGCGGTCCGGCGATGCCGGCGATGCGGCGGCCGACCGCGGTGCTGCCGGTGAACGAGACCGCGCGGATGCCGGAATGCGCGACGATGGCCTCGCCGACCTCCGGCCCGCGGCCGTGCACGATGTTGAGCGCGCCGGCGGGAAAGCCGATGTCGGCGGCCAGTTCGCCCAGCAGCGTGGCGGTCGCCGGGGTCACCTCCGACGGCTTGGCCACCACGGTGTTGCCGGCTGCCAGTGCCGGCGCGATCTTCCAGGTGAACAGGTACAGCGGCAAGTTCCACGGCGAGATCGTGCCGACCACGCCCAGCGGCATGCGCAGGGTGTAGTTGAGCCCGGCCTGGCCGTGGTGCGACTCGCTGGCGAACTGGGTGGCGGCGTGGGCGAAGAAGCGCAGGTTGGCGACCGCGCGCGGGATCTCCACGTCGCGCGCCAGGGCGAACGGCTTGCCGCCGTCGCGGGCCTCGGCGTGGGCGAAATCGCCGGCGCGCGCCTCCAGCCCCTCGGCCAGGCGCTCCAGCCAGCGCGCACGCTGGTCGTTGGGCTGTGCCGCCCAGCCGGGGAACGCGCCGGCAGCGGCGTCCACGGCGGCGTCGACATCGGCCGCATCGCCATCGGCGACCGTCGCATAGGTCCGCGCGGTGGCAGGATCGAAAACGTCGAGCTGGCGACCGCCGCCCGCGTCCCGTGTCTTGCCGCCGATGAAATGTGCGAAATGGCGCATCCGCGCATCTTACCGCGGCGTCCGGATCCCGCTCATCGTTGGCAGCGTGGGCAGAAGTACAGGCGGCGGCCGCCGGCCTCGCGGCGGCGGATGGGGGTGCGGCAATGCTCGCAGGGACGTCCCTCGCGGTCGAACACGCGGAACCGGAACGCGTCGGGCGTGTCGGTCAGGTAGTCGGCGCGCATGCCCGCGGCCGGTTCGATGCCGCGCGCGCGATAGCTGCGCACCGGCACCGCCAGCAGCGCACGCGCCAGTCGCTGCCGTTCGTCGGCGTCGAGGTCGGCCGGCCTGCGTGCGGCGTCGATGCCGGCTTCGAACAGCACCTCCGAGCGCAGGTAGTTGCCCATCCCGGCCAGGAACCGCTGGTCGAGCAGCAGCGCCGCCAGCCTGCGGCCGGCGAAGCGCCGGTCCTGCAGGCGCGCTTCCACCTCGCCCGGATCGAGTTTCGGGTCGAGCGCGTCCGGGCCGAGCCCGGCCAGGAACGGATGCCCGGCGAGCGCGTCGGTCCGCCACATCGCCACGTCCGATGCCGAGTACAGCAGGATCGCGCGGTCCGCGGTCTCCAGCGCCACCCGCAGCGAGCGGGAGGTGTCCGGGCGTTCCCCGGCCGCGGCCACCCGCCACACCCCGTATAGCTGGTTATGCGAGTACAGCGTCCAGCCATGGTCGAACTGGATCAGCAGGGCCTTGCCGCGCGGCACGACGGTCTCGATCCTGCGGCCGCGCAGCGTGCGCTGATGCCGCTTGAGCGCCGGAAAGGCGAACCATGCCGAGACCAGCACGCGCCCCGCCACCGCCCCGGCGAGGCGGTCGGCTGTACGACGGATTTCCGGACCTTCGGGCATGGAGCTGTGATTGGTGATTAGTGATCCGTGATTCGGGAATCGTGACCGACGATTGCGACCCGCTTTTGCGAATCACCAATCACGAATCCCGAATCCCGGCCCTTCAAATCGACTGCATCCGCCCCCCGTCGACCGCCAGGCTGACGCCGTTGACATAGGCGGCCGCGGGCGAGCAGAGGAAGGCGATCACGCCGCCGGTCTCCTCGGGGCGGGCGAAGCGCCCGGCGGGCACTGCGGCGCGCATCGCGGCGCGCACGGCTTCCTCGCCGCGGCCCTCCTTGCCGGCACGGTCGCGCACGATCTGCTCGATGCGGCCGGTCTCGGTGAAGCCGGGCAGCACGTTGTTGACGGTGATGCCCTCGGCCGCCAGCTCCCGCGACAAGGTCTTGGCCCAGCTCGCCACCGCGCCGCGCACGGTGTTGGACACGCCGAGGCCGGGAATCGGTTCGCGCACCGAGGTCGAGATCACGTTGACGATGCGGCCCCAGCGCGCCGCGCGCATGCCCGGCAGCAGCGTCTGCACCAGGGTCTGGTTGGCGATCAGATGGCGGCGGAACGCGTCGAGATAGGCCTCGGCATCGGCGGCATGCGCCGGGCCGCCTGCCGGACCGCCGCTGTTGTTGACCAGGATCTGCGCCGGCTTCTCGGCGGCGAGCGCCTCGATCCGTTCCCGCAGAAGCTCCGTCTGCGACACGTCCGCCGCGATCCAGCCGTGGCGTTGGGCGTCCTTGCGGGGCAGGGCGTGGGCCACCGCCTGCAACGCCTCGGCGCGCCGGGACAGCACGGTGACGTCGGCGCCGAGCAGGGCGAGCTCGTGCGCGGCGGCGCGGCCGATGCCTTCGGAGGCGCCGCAGACGAGGGCGTGCTTGCCGCTGAGGTCGAGGTCCATGGGCCGGCTCCGTGCGTGTGGGTCAGGATTCGTTGGCGCGCATCAGCGCGGCGATCGTCCGCGCGCCGTGCTCCTCGCGCGCCTCGAGCGCCGCGGCGACGGCGTTCCGGTTCTCCGCGGGGTGATTCTGGCTGAGCTTGAACTTCAGTTCGACCCGCTCGGGAACGAAGCGGAAGCCGACGATGCCGCGCAGCTGTCCGCGGAAGCGCGGTTCCTGCGGATCGAAGCGCCAGTCGCCGCCGGCCCGCGCTTCGTGGTGGTCGCTCAGGCGCAGGACCAGGTCCGCCAGCGCGTCGGCGTCGTGGTAGCGCTCCAGGCGGCCGTGGAGATGCGCCACCGCGTAGTTCCAGGTCGGCACCCGCGCCGCGGGCTCCTTGTCCGGATACCAGCCCGCCGACACGTACGCATGCGGCCCGTGCACGATCAACAGCGCGCGCGCGCCATGGCCGGCCTGCGGGTTGGGCCGCGCCCAGTGCCCCTCGACCAGGATGTCGGCGCCGTTGCGCCGGTACAGCACCGGCAGGTGCGAGGCGAACGGCGCGCCCTGCGCGTCGCTGGTGACCAGTGTGGCGAAGGGGTCCGCGGCAACCAGTCGGTCCAGGTGCGCCAGTCGGTCTCGGCGAATGCGCGCGGCGCGTACATGCCTCAGGCGCGGCCGCCGAGCTTGCGCACCATCTGCGGGCGCAGCGCCTCGTCCGACTCCGCGCGCGGCGGCGACAGTTCCTCCAGCGAGAAACCGCGCTCCCGGGCGTCGTCCTCGTCGAGGCCGTCGAAGCCGACGAACTCGGCGTCGAGCAGGGCGGCGCGGGCGCTGTCCTCGGTGTCGTAGGCGAGAGTATTGCCGTCGCTGTCGAACACCTCGGCGGTGCCGCCGGCGCGCACGCGCAGGCGCGCCCAGACCACGGTGCGGCCGAGCGTGGCCAGCCACCATTCCTCGTAGGCCGCGGGCGACGCCGGGTCGCGGGTCCCGCTCATGCCAGCGACCACAGCCACAGCAGCGCCGCCATGCCGACCCCGGCCAGCACCGTCATCAGTGCGATCCGGGCCGGCGTGGCCAACCCGGTGAACTGGCGGTCGCGCGATTCGCGATAGCCGCCGGCGAGCAGCCAGCGCAGGGCGGAGAGCTTGAGGAAGGCGCCGTCGCCCAGCCGTGCGCGCAACTGCGGATCGCGCTCGCGCAGGTGCACCAGCGACAGCGGCCAGAAGATCACGAAGGCGCAGGCGCCGCCGATGGCGATGCCGACGAAGCACAGGGCGAGGAACAAAGTCATTGGAAGGCCGTGATTGGTGATTCGTGATTGGTGATTCGTAGTGGGTGGTGAGGCGTTCGTGGTCGGTGGCTATCCTGCTTTTGCGAATCACCAGTCACGAAGCACCAATCACCGTTCCATCAGAATTCCGCATGGCCCGGTGCGCGCGGGTAGGGGATGGCGTCGCGGATGTTGGACAGCCCGCACACGTACACCACCAGGCGCTCGAAGCCGAGGCCGAAGCCGGCGTGCGGTACGGTGCCGTAGCGGCGGAAGTCGCGGTACCAGCCGTAGTGCTCGGGATCGAGCCCGAACTGCGCCATGCGCGTATCGAGCACCTCCAGCCGCTCCTCGCGCTGGGCGCCGCCGATGATCTCGCCGATGCCCGGCGCCAGCACGTCCATCGCGGCGACGGTGCGGCCGTCGTCGTTCAGGCGCATGTAGAAGGCCTTGATGTGCTCGGGGTAGTCGGTCACCACCACCGGGCGGCCGACGTGCTGCTCGGTCAGCCAGCGCTCGTGTTCGGTCTGCAGGTCCAGGCCCCATTCGACCGGGAATTCGAACTTGTGCCCGGACCTGCGCAGCAGGTCGACCGCCTCGCCGTAGTCGATGCGCTCGAACGGCGCGTTGACGAACGCCTCCAGCCGGGTGATCGCGTCCTTCTGCACGCGCTCGGCGATGAACGCCATGTCGTCGCCGCGCTCGTCCAGCACCGCGCGGAACAGGTACTTGAGGAAGTCCTCGGCGACGCGCGCGTTCTCGGCCAGGTCGGCGAAGGCGATCTCCGGCTCCACCATCCAGAACTCGGCCAGGTGGCGGGTGGTGTTGCTGTTCTCGGCGCGGAAGGTCGGGCCGAAGGTGTAGACCTTGCTCAGCGCCAGGCAGTAGCCTTCCACGTTCAGCTGGCCGGACACGGTGAGGAAGGCCTCGCGGCCGAAGAAATCGCGGGAGAAGTCGACCGCGCCGTCGCCGCCGCGCGGCAGGTTGGCCAGGTCCAGCGTGGAGACGCGGAACATCTGCCCGGCGCCCTCGGCGTCGGAAGTGGTGATGATCGGGGTGCCGATCCAGTAGTAGCCCTGCGCATGGAAGTACCGGTGCACCGCCTGCGCCAGGCAGTGGCGGATGCGGGTGATCGCGCCGAACAGGTTGGTGCGCGGGCGCAGGTGCGCGACCTCGCGCAGGAACTCCAGCGAGTGCGCCTTGGGCTGGATCGGGTAGGTCTCGGGATCGTCCACCCAGCCGACCACCTCGACCGCCTCGGCCTGGATCTCGAAGCTCTGGCCCTTGCCCTGCGAGCGCACCAGGGTGCCGCGGGCGATCACCGCGCAGCCGGCGGTCAGGCGCCGGATCTCGGTTTCGTAGTTGTCCAGGGCATCGGCGGCGACCACCTGGATCGGCGCGAAGCAGGAGCCGTCGCTGACGTTCACGAAGCTCAGCCCCGCCTTGGAGTCGCGCCGGGTGCGGACCCATCCGCGGACCGTTACCTCGCCGCCCTCGGGGATCCTGCCCGCGAGCGCCTGTGCCACGCTGACCGTCGTCATGCCTTGAATTCCGGGTTCTATGAACAGATCTGTGAGCCGTGCAGTCTACCGAAGTCACGGCTGACTGACTGCGGCACGCAGCGTTCATGCGGCGTGACCGTGCGCCGGCACCCGACGGAGTAGAATCGACCCATGGCCATCCATCTCGCCCCCGCCGCGCTGGAACGCGTGAAGAGCTTCCTCGCCGCCTCGCCCCAGGCATTGGGCCTGCGCTTCGGCGTCGAGCGCACCGGCTGCTCCGGCTGGGGCTACGTGGTCGACCTGGCGCACGAGGAGCGTCCCGGCGACCGGGTCAGCGAGCAGGACGGCGTGCGCATCTACGTCGACGCCGACAGCCTGCCCCTGGTCGACGGCACCGAGATCGATTTCGCCCGCCAGGGCCTGAACCAGCAGTTCCAGTTCCGCAATCCCAACATGGCCGCCGAGTGCGGCTGCGGCGAGAGCTTCACCACAGCCGCCGATCGCGCCGCCTGAGGTGCGGCAGCGTCCGGGAGCGCTCGGCGCCGGGCACAGGCCAAACCGCTGGTGCTCGTGTGGGAGCGACGGAAGTCGCGACTCGTTCGGCCGGCGGCGCCCGTCGCGACTTCCGTCGCTCCCACAGTTTCCAAGGCCGGGCATCGGATCCGCTTCCACGGATGGCGGGGCGCTGGCGCCGGGGCTTCCGCCCGAACTCCTGACCGGCTCGTCGGCCGGTCAGTACCGCCCTTGCCCGCAAGTCATTGATCCGCCATAATATGCGGCTCGCTGCGGCCCAACCGTAGCGAGCCCTTGCTCCACCGCGTCCGGTTCCGGGCTTCGGGGGGCTGTCCGATCCCGCAGGGCGACGCCCGGCGATCGATAACCGAAAGGAAAACCACATGCGTCATTACGAAATCGTGTTCCTGGTCCATCCGGACCAGAGCGAGCAGGTGTCGGCGATGATCGAGCGCTACACCGCGCTGATCGAAGGCGGCAACGGCAAGATCCATCGCCTCGAGGACTGGGGCCGCCGCCAGCTCGCCTATCCGATCAACAACCTGGTCAAGGCCCACTACGTGATGCTCAACATCGAGGCCGACCAGGCCGTGCTCGACGAGCTCGTCGGCACCTTCCGCTTCAACGACGCGATCCTGCGCCATCTGGTGATCCGTCGCGACGAGCCGGTCACCGAGCAGTCGCTGATCATGAAGAACAAGGACGAGAAGAGCGACAAGCCGGAGCGCAGCGAGCGCCGCCGCCGCGACGATGACGACGCCGGCAGCGACAAAGAGAAGTCCGAGCAGGCCGACAAGGCCGACGACACCGCCGAAGCCGCCTGAGGATCACCCCCATGTCCAAGTTCTTCCGCCGCCGCAAGTACTGCAAGTTCACCGCCGAGGGCGTCAAGGAGATCGACTACAAGGATCTCAACACCCTGCGCCAGAACCTGACCGAGAACGGCAAGATCGTTCCCAGCCGGATCACCGGCACCAAGTCGCGCTACCAGCGCCAGCTCGCCACCGCGGTCAAGCGCGCGCGCTTCCTTGCGCTGATCCCGTACACCGACAACCACAACGTCTAAGGCGGAAGTGAGTGGCGGCGGCGATGCCGCCGCGGGAGTGAGAAACGAGAGAAGAGCGCTTTCTCCCGTTTCTCACTCATCTTCACCCGTTTCTCGCTTTCCCCGTCCGTTCGGACAGCCAACAGTTGCGGCGCCTCGCGCGTCGCTAACGAACAAGGAACACACCCATGGAACTGATCCTGCTGCAGAAAGTCACCAACCTCGGCAACCTCGGCGACAAGGTCACGGTGAAGCCGGGCTACGGCCGCAACTACCTGGTGCCGCAGGGCAAGGCGGTGCGGGCGACCGAGGCCAACCTGGCCGAGTTCGAGGCCAGGCGCGCCGAGTACGAGGCCAAGGCCAAGGTCGCCCACGAGGAGGCGAGCGCACGTCTGGCCAAGCTCGAGGGCGCCAGCGTCTCGATCAAGGTCAACGCCTCGACCGAGGGCAAGCTGTACGGTTCGGTGGGCCCGCGCGACATCGCCGAGGCGTTGACGGCGCAGACCGGGGTCGAGGTCGGCAAGTCGGAGGTGGTGATGGGCGAGGGCCCGTTCCGCCACGTCGGCGAGTACGAGGTCGTCGTGCACCTGCACGCCGATGTCGAGACGACCGTGAAGGTCGCGATCGAGCCGGAAGCCGCGGTCGTCTGATCCTCCGGACAGTCGCCCGGAGTTCGGTCCGGGCGATGCGAGAAGAGGCGCCGCGAGGCGCCTTTTTTCGTTGACGCCGATGTTGCGTCGCAGCGCATGCGACCGGTGGCGGGAAAAGTTATGCACAGCATGTCCCAAGACTTGTCTGCAACGCCCGAGGTGCGAGCGCGCGTACGATGGCCGACCCGATCCGACAATCGAACCGGACGCTGATCGCGTTCGGCGCCTACGCAAGCCAGGAGCCGCAATCCGCCATGTCCGCACGCCCCCGCTTCGGCCCGGAGCCGCGCAGCAGCGACAGCCGCATCGAGCAGTTGCGCGTTCCGCCGCAGTCGGTGGAGGCCGAGCAGGCGGTGCTCGGCGGGCTGATGCTCTCGCCCGATGCCTACGACCGCATCGCCGACATGCTGGTCGACAACGACTTCTACCGGCGCGACCATCAGCTGATCTATCGCGCGATCCGCGAACTGGCGGAGAAGAACAAGCCCTACGACGCGGTGACCCTGGGTGAGTGGTTCGAGTCGCAGGGCCTGGCCGAACAGGTCGCCGGGGGCGCCTACCTGGTCGAGCTGGCCAGCACCACGGCCTCGGCGGCCAACATCAAGGCCTACGCCGAGATCGTGCGCGACAAGGCGGTGCTGCGGCAGCTGATCGACGTCGGCACCGACATCGTCAACGACGGCTTCCAGCCCGAGGGCCGCGACAGCCAGGAGCTGCTGGCCAGCGCCGAGCAGGCGGTGTTCGCCATCGCCGAGGCCGGCGCCCGCGGCCGCACCGACTTCACCCCGGTCAACAAGGCGATGGCCGAGGCGTTCGACGTGCTGCAGACGCGCTACGCCAACGGCGGCGGCATCACCGGATTGCCGACCGGCTACGACGAGTTCGACCAGATGACCGCCGGCCTGCAGCCGACCGACCTGCTGATCCTGGCTGCGCGACCGGCGATGGGCAAGACCACGCTCGCGCTCAACATCGCCGAATACGCCGCGCTCAAGACCAAGAAGGCGGTGGCGGTGTTCTCGATGGAAATGTCGGCCAGCCAGCTGGCGCTGCGACTGATCTCGTCCAACGGTCGCATCAACGCCACCCGGCTGCGCACCGGCCAGCTCGAGGACGAGGACTGGAGCCGGGTAACCAGCGCGATCCGCATGATCAAGGACACCCGCATCTTCATCGACGACACCCCGGCGCTGTCGCCGGAGGTGCTGCGGGCCAAGGCGCGGCGGCTCAAGCGCGAACACGACCTCGGCCTGATCGTCATCGACTACCTGCAGCTGATGGCGGTGCCCGGCAACAGCGAGAACCGCGCCACCGAGATCTCCGAGATCTCGCGCTCGCTCAAGGGCCTGGCCAAGGAACTCAACGTGCCGGTGATCGCGCTGTCGCAGCTCAACCGCTCGCTGGAATCGCGCACCGACAAGCGCCCGGTGATGGCCGACCTGCGCGAGTCGGGCGCCATCGAGCAGGACGCCGACGTGATCATCTTCATCTACCGCGACGAGTACTACAACAAGGAAAGCTCGCCGGACAAGGGCCTGGCCGAGATCATCATCGGCAAGCAGCGCAACGGCCCCACCGGCTCGTTCAAGCTGAAGTTCTTCGGCGAGTACACCCGCTTCGACAACCTGGCGCACGATTCGGTCGGCAGCTTCGAGTGATCGCGGTCGAAGCCCTTTTGCCCTGGGTCGGCGCGGATCAACGCGGATGAAGGATCAGCCGGGCGGTGCGGTGGCATACCGGCACTGATGCTCGATCGGCCGCAGGCGCCGCCCTGCACGACCAAGCGCGTTCGAGAGCTAGAACCGCTTTATCTGCGTCGATCCGTGGCAAAAGGCGCTTCCTAGATCACCGGCCTGGCCTGGCCTGGAGAGCCCCACGGCCGCCCGCCCGCACCCTACAATCCCGCGCATGGCCCGAGCGACGACCGCCACCATCCACCTGGACGCGCTGCGCCACAACCTCGGCGTGATCCGACAGCACGCGCCGCGCAGCCGGGTGATGGCGGTGGTCAAGGCCGACGGCTACGGCCATGGGCTGGAGCGGGTGGCGCGCACCTTGCGCGACGCCGACGCGTTCGGCGTGGCGGCCTTGTCCGACGTCGAGCGGATCCGCGCGCTCGGCCTGTCGCAGCCGGTGCTGCTGCTGTCCGGTTTCGATGCGTCGGAGGACCTGGCGCGGCTGCGGCGGCTGCGGGCCGACGCGGTGATCCATCACCCCGACCAGATCGAGATGCTCGCGCAGGCGGAGTCCGGTGCGCCGATCCGCTGCTGGCTCAAGGTCGACACCGGCATGCACCGGCTCGGCTTCGCGCCGACCCTGGTGCGGGCGGCGCATGCGCGCCTGAGCGGATTGCCGGCCGTGGCCGACGGGATCGTGCTGATGAGCCACTTCGCCAGTTCCGACGAGTTCGCCGACGGCCGCGCGGGCGGCGCCCAGACCCGGGCGCAACTGCGCGTGTTCGCCGAGGCCACCGCGGGGCTGTCCGGGCCGCGTTCGCTGGCCAACTCCGCCGGCGTTCTCGGCTGGCCCGACGCGCACGGCGACTGGGTGCGGCCGGGCGGGGCGCTGTACGGCATCTCGGTGGTGCCCGGCCGCCCGGGGGCCGGGTTCGGGTTGCGGCCGGCGATGACCCTGTCGGCACGGTTGATCGCGGTCAACCGCATCGCCCGCGGCGAACGCATCGGCTACGGCGCCAGCTGGGAATGCCCGGAGGACATGCCGGTCGGGGTGGCGGCGGTCGGCTACGGCGACGGCTATCCGCGCCAGGTGCCGGCCGGAACCCCGGTCCTGGTCAACGGCCGTCCGGCGCGGACCGCGGGCCGGGTATCGATGGATCTGACGACGCTCGACCTGCGCGGACAGCCCGATGCGCGCCCGGGCGATCCGGTCGTGCTCTGGGGTCCCGGCCTGCCGGTGGAAACGGTGGCCGAGGCCGCCGGTACGATCGGCTACGAGCCGGTGTGCTCGATCACCCGCCGCGTGCGTTTCGTCGAGGACTGACCGCGTTCGCGCCGGCGCGCCCGGAGACGCCGGCATCCGCGGCCGCGGCGTCGATTGACGGTCTTCGCGGCCGCGTGCTTCACTCGCCGCCAGTCCGAGGGAGGAGCGGATGACCGCCCAGCAACCGCGCAGGCGCCCGCGCAGCGAACCGATGTCGCGGGTCGACACCGCCTGGCTGCGGATGGAGAAGCCGACCAATCCGATGATGATCACCGGCGTGCTGATGTTCGCCGAGCCGATGTCGCTGGAGCGGTTGCGGCACCTGGTCGGGCAGCGTTTCCTCGCCTACGCGCGCTTCCGGCAGAAGCCGGTGGACGCGCCGACCGGCGCCGCCTGGCAGGACGACGCGAGCTTCGACATCCAATGGCACGTGCAGCCGGCGGCATTGCCCGGGCGCGGCGGCAAGCGCGCGCTCGAACGCTTCGTCAGCCGGCTGGGATCGTCGCCGCTCGACAAGGACCGGCCGCTCTGGCAGTTCCATCTGGTCGAACGCTATCGCGGCGGCTCGGCGCTGGTCGCGCGCGTGCACCACTGCTATGCCGACGGCATGGCGCTGGTGCAGGTACTGCTGTCGCTCACCGACACGGTGCGCGATCCCGATGCCGGCCGCGACCTGGCGCGCGATTGGCTCAAGCAGGACGGCGCCGAGGTCGCGCGCCGCGTCGGGGCGGTGGCGCGCTACCGCAGGCTCGGCGGCAAGGCGATCGCGAAGGGCATGGAGATGTACCGCGATCCCGGCCTGGCCACGATGCTGGCGAAGGAGGGCGGCGAGATCGCGCGCGAACTGCTGGTCGCCCTGTCGCTGCCCGACGATCCGCCCTCGCTGCTGCGCGGGCCTCTGGGCGTCAGCAAGCGCGTGGCCTGGGCCGAGCCGCTGGACCTGGAGGAGGTGAAGGCGGTCGGCCGCGCCTGCGACTGCACCGTCAACGACGTGCTGATGGCCGCGGCCGCGGGCGCGTTGCGCGACTACATGCGCGAGCGCGGCGAGCCGGTCGACGGCATCACCCTGCGCGCCACGGTGCCGGTCAACCTGCGGCCGCTGGAGCACGCGAAGAAGCTCGGCAACCACTTCGGGCTGGTCTTCCTCGACCTGCCGGTCGGCGAGCCGAACCCGGTGCGGCGGCTGGAGCGGGTGGCGCACTGCATGGATCGGTTGAAGAGTTCCAAGCAAGCCATTGTCGCCTATGGATTGCTCGCGGCCTTGGGCATGACACCTCAACCCGTACAGGAGGTCGCGCTGGCGCTGCTCAGCCGCAAGGCCACGGCCGTCGCGACCAACGTGCCCGGCCCGCAGCAGCCGCTGTACCTGGCCGGCTGCACCCTGCGCGAGATGATGTTCTGGGTGCCGCAGACCGGCTCGATCGGCATCGGCATCTCGATCCTCAGCTACAACGGCCGGGTGCATTTCGGCCTGATCGCCGATGCGCGGCTGATCCCGGATCCGGATGCGGTGATCCGCCGCTTCGGCCCGGAGTTCGAGAAGCTGCTGTACCTGGCGCTGATGGGCGATTGGGAGGCCGCGCTCGACGCGGCCGCTGCCGAGGGGCTGGCGGTCGACGGGGCCCGGGCGGTGGCCACGCACGCGGGCGCAGCGCCGGAACTCGCCGGCTGAATGGGGACTATCCGATGGCGTCCGTTGCGGCTCCCGTCACCCTGTTGAGACCGTGGCGTGGTTAGCATGGTGGCCTGTTCACCCAGCCGGACAGTCCGGCGTCATCCAAGGAGAGCCACTATGCGCAAGTTCGCCAATCCCGGTCTCGCCGCCGCACTCGCCGGTGCGCTGCTGATGAGCGGTTGCGCCAGCTATACCGGTCAGTCCAGCGATCCCAACGATCCCAACCGTACCCGGACCGGCGCGTTGGTCGGGGCCGGCATCGGTGCGGTGGCCGGGTTGCTCAGCGGCGGCGACGCCACCGAGCGCCGTCAGCGCGCGCTGGTCGGGGCCGGCGCGGGAGCGCTCGCCGGCGGGGCCGTCGGCGCCTACCAGGACCGCCAGGAAGCCGAGCTGCGGCGGCAGATGGCCGGCACCGGCGTCGACGTCGTCCGCCAGGGCGACAACATCACCCTGAACATGCCGGGCAGCATCACCTTCGGCTTCGACCAGTCCAACATCCAGCCGCAGTTCTATCCGGTGCTGGACAACGTCGCCAACACGCTGCGCCAGTACGACCAGACGATCATCGAGATCGCCGGCCATACCGACAGCGTCGGCAGCGACAGCTACAACCAGCAGCTGTCGGAGCGCCGCGCGCAGGCGGTGGCCGGGTACCTGGGATCGAAGGGCATCTCGCAGCAGCGCATGATCACCGTCGGCGCCGGCAAGACACGTCCGATCGCCGACAACGGCACCGAGGCCGGCCGCGCGCAGAACCGCCGCGTCGAGATCACCCTGGTGCCGATCCAGGCCTGACGTTCGGACAATGCAACGATGGAGGGGCCGCGCAAGCGGCCCCTTTTTTTTTGCAGCCCGGTCTCTGGATTGAGGGTCGGTCGTGATTCGGGAGAGATCGGATGTAGCACCGTCGCCATGGGCGGCATCCAATGAATAGCCGCGCCAGGCAATCGAGGCCGCTCGGCCTGGAGCCGATGCATGACACGGCTATTCACTGACCTAGCCCCGTGGCGACGGTGATACCGCGTCGCATCGGATGGGATTGCCTGGCGCGGCCGGACCGAAGGGCGGAGCAATCCCCACGGCGCGGCTCCCGCCTCGACGCGGCAACAAGGCAGGCACTTCGCTCAGGAACAGCGCGAGGTGGCTATTCATTGGCGCTGCCCCGTGGCGACGGGGTAGCTTCGTTGCGGCGGAAAGGACTGCTGACGCGGAACATCAGCCGAGCCTGTCGTGCAATGCCTCAGAATGCCTCAGCTCGCTTCAGCCACGGACTGTGGACGCTCCGCCTTGGCACGGCTGAGCAGGGCGTGCAGCATCTCGGTGGACAGGCCGTGCAGCACCAGGCGGAAGCCGGCCCGCAGCGTGGTCAGCGGTACCAGGGGGTGCTTGTTGTTGAGGAACACCAGGTAGTCCTGGCGCTGCAGCAGCGTCGCCGAATAGATGCCGATGATCTCGTCGAGCTGCAGCGAATTGGTCGCGCGCCAGAAATCGTTGTCGGTCAGGAACAGCTGGTAGACGGGGGTGTAGACCTCGATCGCCGTCTGCAGGTCGATGAAGTTGCTCCAGCGGGCCGGCATGTCCTCGAGCCGCAGGTCCGGCGGTTCGATCATCGAGAAATCGAGCGCGTCCGGCGGCTGGATCGGGCGGCCGCCGAGTTCGCGGTTGAGGTGGATGATGAAGTTGAACAGGTTGAGGTCGTGCTGCAGGAACACGTCGTCGCGCAGCGCGTCGATGTCGGCCGGCTTCAACGGGTGCGAGGGCAGCTCGCGGCCGGGCAGGGCGTTGCGGCCGATGAACGCCAGTATCTGCGAGCCGAGATGGAAGTGGCGCAGGATCAGCCAGTTCGCTTCCGGGCGCACGAACGTCTTCATGCCCCAGACGATGGTGCGGTGCAGCCACTTCGAGGAGGTGAGGCCGCGCGGCAGCACGATCTTCAGCAACTGGATCAGCACGATCGACAGCCGCGCCAGCGGCCGCACCACCGGCAGCACGAACTGGCGCGAGCGCGACGCGGCGTCGGCCAGCCAGGCGCGCTTGACGTCGTCGGCCAGCGGGCCGCTGGCGTCGAGATACAGCGCCAGCCATGGATTCGGGTCGCGCGGATCGTGCGGGGCGTCGAGCCAGTCTTCGGTCCTGCTCACGCCCGATCTCCCTCGAGCCTTCGCCCCCGTAGAGCGGAGCTTGCTCCGCTACGCGGGCTCCGGAGCCGGAAGCAGCGGAGCAGGCTCCGCTCTACGGGGGTAGGGGGGTGGCGGGTCATCGGATCATCTCCAGTTGCCGCGCATACAGTACCGCGACGTGGCGCGCGTCCTCGAGGATCTCCTCGGCGACCGCGCGGCCGCCGATCTCCAGCACTGTTTCCAGCGTCCGCAGCCAGCGCTCGAGGTGCGCGACGTCGTTCTCGCCGTGGTAGGACAGGAAGGTGAAGCTCTTGCCGAGCCAGCCCAGCCGCCGGCGCAGCAGCGGCAGCAATGCCGGCACGATGCGCTGCCCGGTGCCCTCGATGATGTACATCGCGCCGAGCAGGCCCAGCGCGTCCGGCTGCGCCGCGCGCGCGTGCAGGTAGGCGTTGAGCGCCTCGCCGCCCGGATTGCGCTCGAGCGCATCGAGCGACGCGACCCGGCCGCCGGCGTTGCGGTAGTCCTGGAACAGCACGTCGTAGTCGTGCTGCTCGTCGTCGGCGTGGTGCTGCACCGTGCCGCGCAGTGCGGCGTACCTCGGGGTGAGGTGGTCCGCGGCCTTGCGCATCCACAGGCTGCCCTGGCGTACCTGCGGCACCCACTGCTCCATCCAGCCGACGTAATCGGCCTTGGCGATGCTACCGTCGAGGATCTTGCGCACCAGCGGGGTGCGCCAGATGCGGCTTCGATAGTCGTGCCAGACCAGCGCCAGCTCGCGCAGCAGGCGCGCGACCTCGGGCAGCTGGGTGGACGGGTCCGGCCTGTGCGGCGGATCCGGCAGCGCGATCGGCGCAGGTGTGCCGATCGCCTCCGGCACCGGCAGCGAGCGCCCGGCGGGCGTGGCGACATCGACCACCTCCAGCAGCGCGAACGCCACGGTGAAGCGTCCGGACTCGGGCACGAACAGCAGGATCCTCTCGCCGGCCCGCGGCTGTTTTTCGCGCAGGAAGTCGTCGAGCATGGTGAAGATCGAGGCCGAGCCCAGATTGCCGCGCACCGCCAGGTTGCTGTACCAGCGCGATTCCGGGATCTCCAGCTGCGCCAGCTCGAGGCATTGCTTCACCACCGGTGCGAAGCGCTGCGAAGAATAGTGGCAGAGGAAGTGATCGACGGTCGACGGGTCGATCGCGCCGCTCTGCGCCAGCTTCACGTACTCGTGCGTGGCCACGTCGAACAGCTGCGGCAGCAGGCGGATGTCCTGGCGCAGCAGCATCGCCCCGGCGGCGTCGGCCTCGCTGAAGGTCGGGTAGTCGCCCCAGTGGCGCCCGTCGGCCGACTGCCCGGCCTGCATGCACAGCGGCAGTTCGCCGGAGAAGGACTTCAGGTGCAGGTACCGCAGCTGGAGCGCGGTCCCGGCAGTCGGACGCATGTTCGACAGCCGCCAGGCGCCGGCGCCGTCGGACAGCATCCAGCGCAGGAAGTGCGCGTCGAAGTCGGCGTTGTAGCCGACCGGGGCGAAGCGCGAGCGCTTGAACAGCCGCGACGGGAATTCCGCGGTCGCCACCAGCGCGTCGCGGTACTGGCCGTACTGCAGCGCCAGCGCGGCGTGCTGCAGCGCCGTCATGCCGGAGGCGCAGACGCCGTGGTGGCTGGCCGTGGCCATCGCCGGCGCGCCGAGTTCGGCCTGCACCATGTTGGCGAAGCCGGGCAGCAGCAGGTCGCCCGAGGATGTCGCCGCCGCCAGCAGGTCGATCGCACGCAGCGCCGAGGCGTGATCTTCGCCCAGGCAGGCCCGCACCGCGGCAGCCGCCAGCCCGGCGCAGGAGTGGGTGCTGTTGCCGTCCTCGTCGATGGCGTAGTGCCGGGTCGCGATGCCGTTTTCGCCGAGGATGCGCCGCTTGAGCCGCGGCGACAGCGCGTTGATCGGCTCGATGTAGCGGTCGATCGCCTCGTTGTCGATCGCCGGGCCCGGGTAGTAGGCACCGGTGGCGGTGATGTACACATTGTCGAATCGCATGCGCCCTGTCCCTGGTGAGTGCCGGTCTTTATACCGGATGCCGGCCGGTGTCGTTTGCCGCACCGGAGCGGTACAGGTACCGTCGGCGTCGCTTGACCGTCCTCCTGGATCTTCGCGATCAACGATACGGGCAGCCTCGCGATACCGTGAAGCGAATCGAGGACGAACATCGAAGGCGTGTTCGCCACCGGGCGGGCTCGACGGTGGAGTGCATAAGGAAAAAGCCGGAAACTCCGTCGGGGTTCCGGCTTTCCGGCCTGATGGACCAATGCCGGTATTACATTGCCGGCTTCGAGCCTTTCGCGTACACGCAGCTTTCAGGCACGGACTTGACGTAATAGCGCTTGTAGTTGCTCGCGCCGCGGTCCATGCAGCCGGCAAGGTTGAGCAGTTCCACCTTGCGGAAGTCGATCGGATGCGATTCGCTCTGCAGCGAGATGTAGCCGCCCTCGATCAGTTGCCCGTCGGGCTTGGCGGCCGGGTCGAAATTCGACACGGCGCCGCCGCCGAACTGCGGCAACGCATACTCGAGCACTTCCTCGCCGTTGACGAAGTGGGTGATCTGCCCGCTGCCCAGCACGAGCATCTCGGCGCGCACCCATTGGTCGCCTTCGAATGTCTTCGAAGCCGAATCCAGGCAATGTTCGGGATAAATCGAACCCTGATAGACGACCTCCGTTCCCGGGGTGCACAGGTTCATCGTCGAGCGCGCCTTGTCGCCCAGGCCCCCGAGAAACTGCGCCTCGATGGAAATGGGAAAGTCCTGGTCGCGCCCCATCGTGCGCGGATGCGGTGAATGCAGCATCGCGCCGCTGTTGCGCAAGGCCCAGTCCCCGGGGCCGTGCGGCGCCTGCTCGCCCACGAAGCGGTATTCCACCACCAGGCGGTAGTAGGAAAAGGGATCCTTGTAGAAGAGGTGGCCGAACTTCCCGTCGAAGGACGCGTACCCGTCGTAGCGCACCTTCAGCAGTCCGTCTTCGACACGGAAGGTGCCGGCGAAATTGTCCCCGAGCGCGTGCCCCGTGATCTTCGGCGTCCACCCGTCGAGATCGCGGCCGTTGAACAGCGCGATCCATTCTTCCTGCTCGGCGGTGGCGTCCGCCGCAGCGCCGCCCGCGGACAGCGCGGCGAACAAGAGGATGCAGCCGCCGCATCGCGCGACGAGCCTGGAATACGGATTCATGCGTCAGTCCTGCTGTCATCGATGCCGCTGTCATGTGAGGCTGCGGTGCCGGGCCGCCGCTGTCCGTCGGGCGAATCAGAACGGGCGGCTCGTTTCCGTGGCCCACGTCTTGCCGTTCCCCGCCTGCCGCAGCGGGACACAGGCGTGGTACGCGCCGGGAACCGGGCGGTACTGCAGTACCTGCGTGGCGCCGGGCTCCGAGGTGAAGTAGCCGAGCATCGTGAGCTCTTTCATCGTGAGGATGAAAGGACGCTGTCGCTCGTCGAGGGGAAGGGTCGACTGCCTCTCCGCCTCGACGGCCGGGTCATGCGCCTGTTTCACCATCGCCGTGCGCTGTCCCGGTTCCAGCGCGAGAAAGGCGCGCCCGTGCTCGCGCAGTGCATGGGCTTCGAAATCCGCGAGTCCCGCGACGAAGCGCCGCTGCCCGTCCTCCGGATAGGCGTCCTTCAACATCGTGTCGATGAAGGCCGCGATGCCGACGTCCCTCGCTCCCGGCGTGTCCGTGCGGGGAATCATGATCTCCGCGACCTCCGCCACCAGCGCGGCCTGCTCCGGCGTGAGGAACGCCGGCTTCCATTCTGCGCCCGCGTCCGCGCCCGGCTCGGCCGAGCAGCCACCGAGCACGCCCAGGATGGCCGGCATCGAAACGGCGCCCCCCATGAGCAAGGCGACGCGGCGTATCGCATCGCGGCGGTTCATGACGGTCTTCATAGGTTCATCCGCTTCAGTTCCCGGACGGCGTGATCGGCGGCGCGCGCCGTCAAGGCCATGTACGTGAGCGACGGGTTCTGGCAGGCCGCGGACGTCATGCAGGACCCGTCGGTGACGTAGACGTTCGGACAGGCATGAACCTGGTTCCAGGCATTGAGCACGGACGTTTTCGGATCGCGGCCCATGCGCGCGGTGCCCATCTCATGGATGCCCAGGCCCAACTCGTCGCCGCCATCGTAGGGGTGGACATCCTTGAATCCCGCGGCCTCCAGCATCGTCGCGGCCTCGGCGGCCATGTCCTGGCGCATCTTCAATTCGTTCTCGCGCATCTCGGCATCAAAGGCGAGCACCGGAAGACCATGCTTGTCCTTGCGCGTGCGATCGAGCGTGACGTGGTTCTCGTGGTACGGAAGGGTTTCGCCGAACCCGCCCAGGCCCACGCCCCACGGCCCGGGCGCTGCCGCCTTCGCCTTCAGGTCCGCGCCCAGCGCGGTGTCGTCGAGCAGCCGGGTCCACCCCGAGCGCCAGGCGCCGCCCTGATAGCCGAAGCCGCGCAGGTACTGGCGCTTGTCCTTGCCGATGTTGACGAAGCGCGGAATGTAGATGCCGTTGGGCCGCTGGCCGCTGTAGTACCGGTCATCGAAGCCTTCGGCGGTCGCCGAGGCGCCGACGCCCAGGTGGTGATCCATGATGTTGCAGCCGAGCTCGCCGCTGTCGTTCCCGAAGCCGTCCGGGAACCTGTCGGAGACGGAATTCATCAGGATGAACGTGGAACCGAATGTGGACGCGCACAGGAAGATCACCTTGGCGTGGAACTCCATCTGCTCGTTCGTTTCCGCATCGAGCACACGCACGCCGCTCGCCCTGTCCTTCTTCCCGTCGTAGATGAGCTCATAGACGACCGAATTGGGCCGCAGCGTCATGTTTCCGGTTTTCTCCGCTGCCGGAAGCGTGCTGGAGTTGCTGCTGAAGTAGGCCCCGAAGGGACAGCCGCGGCTGCACAGATTGCGATACTGGCACGTGCTGCGCTGGGGACTGTGCGCGAGCGGCGCGGTGAGATTCGCGGTCCTGCCGATGGTGAGCGCGCGCCCCAGTTTGTCGGCGATCGCCTGCTTGAGGTGCAGCTCGACGCAATTGAGCGCCATGGGTGGCAGGAATTTGCCGTCCGGCAGTTGCTCGAAGCCTTCCGTCTGGCCGCTGACGCCGATGAAACCCTCCACGTGGTCGTACCAGGGCGCGAGATCCCCGTAGCGAATGGGCCAGTCCACGCCGATGCCTTCCTTCGCATTCGCCTCGAAGTCCATCGGGCTCCAGCGATACGACTGCCGTCCCCACATGATGGAGCGGCCACCGACGTGATAGCCGCGCACCCAGCCGAAGGGCTTCTTCTCGATGTAGGGATGATCGATATCGTTGACGAACCAGTGCTTGGTCGCCTGCGAGAGCACGCCGGCGCGTTTGGCGACCTCCTGTTCCCGCAGATCCGCCTGCGTGGGGCGGCCGGCATAGGGGGTTTCCCAGAGCCGGTCGGCCGCGGTGGGATACTCGCCGTGCTTCACCATGCGGCCGCGATCGAGCACCAGCGTTTTCAGGCCCTTCTCGGTCAGCTCTTTCGCGGCCCACCCGCCGCTGATGCCGGTGCCGACCACGATCGCGTCAAAGGAACGATTGTCGACGCCCATGCCTGTGCTTCTCGAGCCCGTTCGACCGGGACTCTACCCCGAAAAGCCGGTAGCATCGATATGCCTCGTCGAGGCGGGCCTCGAACGATCGGCGGCACGAAATGCGCCGCAGCGAGGCAGCATTGTTCATCGGTTCCGGTCCGGATACCCTTGATGGGAGCGAGCCTGGAGGAGCGAGGGAAACACCATGCCGACGCGACGCGCCTTTCTCCGGTACGGCTCACTCGCGCTCGCCGCCACGACCTCTCCCGCTGCCTTTGCCTCGAAATCGCGCCTCGGCCCCCTGGACAAGCCGGTCGGGCTGCAGTTGTGGACGATCCGGGACGATGTCGCAAAGGACCTCCCGGCCGCCTTGAAGGCGGTCGGCGCGATCGGATACGGAGAAGTCGAGTTCGCGGGCGTGCCGAAGCAGCCCGCCGCCGAGGTGCTGGCCATGCTCCGGGACAACGGCCTGGCCGCGCCCAGCATGCACTGCGGCATGGCCGATGCGCAGCAGGACCTGCGGCGGCGCATCGACTATGCAAGTGCAATCGGCGCGAGGGACATCGTGATCTCGTTTCCGTCGACGGCGGATTCGCGTTTCGAGGACGGTGACGCGCTCGCGGCCGGCATGACCCTGGACGACTGGAAATGGAATGCGGAGCAGCTCAACCGCATGGGCGAGCTCACGCGCGGGGCGGGCATCACCTGCGGCTACCATAACCACGGCATGGAGTTCCGCTCGTACGCCGGTGTGACGGCGTACGACGAACTGTTGCGGCTGACGGATGCGAAGCTGGTGACGATGCAGCTCGACATCGGCTGGGCCGTGGCCGCCGGTGCCGATCCGCTGCGGCTTCTCGCCCGCCACGCGGACCGGATTTCGTCCCTGCACATCAAGGACGTGCGCAAGGACGCCAGGACGGGCGTCGATCGCGTCGATACGCAGACCACCGAGGTGGGCAACGGCCGGGTGGACTGGCCGAAGCTGTTCGCTGCCGTGGATCCGCGGCGGATCCGCCACTACTTCGTGGAGCAGGAGAATTTCGAGCGGCCGCCGCTGGAAAGCGCGAAGCTGAGCTTCGACTACCTGAGCCGCCTGAAGGCGTGAGCGCCGAGGTCATGCCGTGCCTTTTCTGACCGCAGGCGCCATCAAGCAGGCGTATGACGTGATCGTGGTGGGCTCCGGCGCGGCCGGGGGGCAGACCGCCTACACGCTGTGCATGGAAGGCGCCAGGGTGTTGATGCTCGAGGCCGGGCGCAACTACACGCCGGCCACCGAAACGCCGATGTTCCAGACCCCGGAACAGGCGCCGCTGCGCGGCGCGGCGACCCCGGACAAGGATTTCGGTTTCTACGACGCGACCGTCGACGGCGGCTGGCAGGTGCCCGGCGAGCCCTACGTCAATGCACGCCAGGACGCCGCCGGCCGATTCGACTGGTGGCGCGCGCGCATGCTCGGCGGCCGCACCAACCACTGGGGCCGGATCTCGCTGCGCAACGGCCCCTACGACTTCAAGCCCTACAGCCGCGACGGCCTGGGCTTCGACTGGCCGATCGACTACGCCGACGTGGCGCCGTACTACGACAAGGTCGAGATGCTGATCGGCGTGTACGGCGACAACGACGGCCTGGAGAACACGCCCGATTCCCCGCCCGGCGTCCTGCTGCCGCCGCCCAAGCCCAGGGTCAGCGACCTGCTGGTCCAGCAGCGCGCCGGGCGCCTGGGGGTTCCGGTGGTCGCCGGCCACCGCGCGGTGCTGACCCGGCGCCTGGATGCCGACAACCTGCCGGCCAGGCTGCACCCGGGCAACGCCGAGGCGCAGCGGATCCTGCGCGAGGCGATGCTGCGCCGCGCGGCCTGCTTCTGGGCGACGCCCTGCGGCCGCGGCTGCTCGACCGGCGCCAACTACCAGTCGACCACCGTGCACCTGCCGCCGGCGCTGGCGACCGGC